>NZ_PVSR01000009.1:0-99859 GCF_003001495.1 Actinopolyspora mortivallis | reverse complement strand
GCCCCAGCCTCCCCCCGCCGCCGGCCGGTGGTTGGGCGGCGGGGGGAGGCTGGGGCCCGACCGGGCCCTCCGTGGGCGCCGGACGTTCCGGGTGCTCGGCGGAGCCGCTCTGTTCACCTCGGGGCTGCCGTTTCGGAAGCGGAGGCGGCATCTGCCCCGGAGGGGGAGTGGCGACGGCGGCGTCCGCCGCCTCCTCGGGCTCCTCGGGTCCGGGCGTGGTGGAAGACGCCGTCGCTGCGTCGTCCTCGGAAGGATCGGCGGAGCGGGCCGCGTCCCCGCGGCCGGAGGAGTCCGGTTCCTCCGGGCGGGCCTCGGTCGCGGTGAACAGGAAGTTCCCTCCGCTGTCCGGGCCGGTGACCGTGTCCTCCCCCGTCCCGGGACGGAGGTCCTCCTCGGGGGGAAGCGGGTTCGGCTCGGGCGCTCCGTCCCCGGTGGACGGCGCGACGTCCTGCGCCGGCTCCTCGGACGGCTCCGTGTCCGCGGCGGCCTCCGGCTCCGTCCGTGCGGAGGGAAGTTCGGCACCCGGGGCGTCCGGGGCGGTGGTTTCCTCCGCCCCCGTCAGGAGCAGACTCCCCAGCAGGTAGGCGCAGGCCTGGTCGGGGCGGGTGAAGCTCAGGGTCTCGTCATCACCGGGAGCGGTGACGATCCAGTCGGTCCCCTCCTGGAACAGCGACCAGACCTCCTCGGAGCGGACGCCGAGGTCGTACTCGGAGGCGGGTACCCCGAGCTCGCCGAGCCTGTCGCGCAGCTGTGCGAAGATCAGTTCGGAGTCCTCCTCGGGTTCGTCCCTGCGCCCGTGGCGGGAGGCGGCTCCCACCTCACCGGAGGACCGTGGTTCGTCCTGCGGAGCGGACTGCCCGGTGACGGGCGGCTCGGACGGCGAGCTCTCCGTGCTCTCCTCGGGGAGGGCGGGATCCGCCACGGTGTCGTCCACGGTGGACTCCTCCGTGGGCGCCGGTTCGTGGATCTCCTCGGGAGGCTGGGACTCGAGCGGGGGTTCGTCGAACCGGGAGGGGGGTGGTTCCGCCGCGGCGGCCATGGTCGTCGTGACCGCTTCGGCGTGCTCGTCCTCGGGCCCACCGGCGGCCTCACGGAAGGACTCGGGGACCCCCTCGGCACGTTCGGCCGCCTCGGCCGCGCGGGCCGTCTCCGTGGCCGCCTCGATCACCTCGGGGTCCAGGTCGGCGACGGCGAATCCCGCCGCACGCACGTGCTGGACGAGCTCGGGCTGCGGCGGCATCCCGTACTGGGCCAGGTAGTAGGGCACCGCGGCGGGCCAGACCCAGGTCCCGTCGCTGTGCCAGGTGTTCGGAACGGCGTCCGGACGGTTGGGGTCCAGTTTGTCCGCGAGCCCGTTCTCGGTGCTCAGCACCACCGGCGCGCTCTCCAGGTAGCGCCGGAGGGGTTCGCTCTCCTGGGGGGACAGGGGAGGACGTCCCCGAACCAGCGGACGTCCCCCCTCGTCGACGTCGTCGAACACCCGTGCCGTGGTCAGCCTGGGGTGGACCGGGGGTTCCTCGGCGAAGACGGGCTCCGCCGGGGTGGAGTGGTCGGTGTCGCCGTCGTTCGCGGGCTGCTGCTCGTTCTCCGGTCCGGAGTCGGGACGCATCTCCCCCAGACGTGCGTTCATCCATTCCGGGATGTGGTCCGTGGAACGCGGGTAGCGGCGCAGTTCCTCGGCGTAGGCCTCGGCGGGCGGCGGCTGCTGCCACCGGGGCTCCTCGTCGAAGTTGATGTCGATGCGGTAGCTCGACGGACGCTCCACGGTGTACAGCGCGCTGAGCCAGGTGCCCACGTCGGGCCGGTACATGCCCTCCCGGAGGTGTTCGAAGATCTCGTTCAGTTCCTCCGGAGGTTCCCAGGGCCGACTGTCGCCGTCCTGCAGGGTCACTTCCGCGAGCAGATCGCGGTAGTCGCCGGTGGCGCGGTACTCCACGGCGACCTGCTGCCAGTCCTCGGGCGCCTCCTGTAGCAGCAGGACCCCGATCCTGCGTGCTATCTGTTCCTGCTCTTCCGGGCTTATCGCTGTCGGGCGCGACATGGGTGTCATCCTCCCCCTCTCAACCGGGCCCTCCGACTCCACCCCACGTCGACGTTACTCGATCGACAGCCGAGCACCTCGCCCGGCTTTGGGGTTTCCGCTGGTCGAAACGAGCGCGGCGCGTCCTTCGCGGGTGGCCGGCGGCGGGCGGGGCGCGGCCTCGTCCTCCGGTCGGACCGGGAAGAACCCCTCCGGACGACACCGCGCCGTGCGGCGGAGCCGCGAGGGTGCTGGCGGATTGCTCACATCGAGGGGGTGGCCGGGGTGGAGGAGTCGTTACGGTCGTTCCGTGAGTACCGGAGCAGTCACCCGCACCCTCGGCCGTGCCTCCGAGCTGGTGCCCCGGTCGTTCGGGATCGCGGGCTCCGCCGTGGTGGGCTTCCTGCTGGCCCTGCAGTCGCGGGTGAACGGGGCGCTGGGAACGCGACTGGGCGATCCGCTGGCCGCCTCGGTGGTCTCCTTCGGCGGCGGGCTGCTCGCGTTGCTCGTGGTGGTGGCGGCCAGCCCGCGGGCACGTCGGGGTTTCGTCCGACTCGGACGGGCCGTGCGCTCCGGAACCGGCATCCGGGCCTGGCAGTGTGTGGGCGGGGTCTGCGGCGCCTTCCTCGTGTTCAGCCAGAGTATCGCCGCGAGTCTGCTGGGGGTCGCGCTGTTCACCGTCGGCGCCGTGAGCGGGCAGGTGGCCAGCGGGCTGGTCGTGGACCGGTTGGGACTCGGTTCGGGGGTGACCCGCTCCCTGACCGTGCTGCGGGTCACCGGGGCGGTGCTGGCCCTGGTGGCGATCGTGGTCGCCGTATCCGCCCGGTTGGGTGAGTCCCGGGCGAGCCTGCTGGTGGTGCTGCCGCTGCTCGCGGGAACGGGGGTGGCCTGGCAGCAGGCCATGAACGGGCTGGTCAAGCAGACGGCGGACTCGGCGGTCTCGGCCGCCACGCTGAACTTCGCCACCGGGACGGTGGCGCTGGTGCTGGCCTTCGGCGGCGAGATCCTGCTGCGCGGTTTCCCCACCGAGTGGCCGACGGTCCCGTGGCTATACGTCGGTGGGTTGCTCGGCATCTTCGTGGTGGGCGGATCGGCGGTCCTGGTGCACTACACGGGCGTGTTGCTGCTGAGCATGGGGATCGTCTCCGGGCAGCTGATCGGGGCGCTGCTGCTGGACCTGGTGCTTCCGGTGGCGGGTTCCCACGTGAACCCGGGCACCGTGGCGGGGATCTGCCTGGCGCTGCTGGCGGTCGGCGTCGCCTCCTCGGACACAGGGGCGAAAGTTCCCGCCCGCGCGCGATCTGCGAGGATGACCAACCGTGAGCGCCACGATTCTTGACGGTAAGGCCACCAAGAACGCCATCTACGACGAGCTGCGGCCTCGGGTGGCCGCGCTCGCCGAGCAGGGTCGTACCCCGGGGTTGGCGACGGTGCTGGTGGGGGACGACCCCGCCTCGCACTCCTACGTGCGCGGCAAGCACAACGACTGCGCGCGCGTCGGGATCGAGTCGATCCGCAAGGAGCTGCCCGCCGACATCGGCCAGGCCGAGCTCGAAGGAGTGATCGACGAGCTCAACGCCGATCCGGCCTGTACCGGCTACATCGTTCAGCTGCCGATTCCCGACCACCTGGACACCGGATCCCTGTTGCAGCGGGTCGACGTGCGCAAGGACGCCGACGGACTCAACCCGGTCAGTCTCGGCAGGTTGGTGCTGGGCGAACCCGCCCCGCTGCCGTGCACGCCGCGCGGGATCGTCGAGCTGCTGCGCCGCTACGGGGTCGAACTGAACGGCGCGCACGTCGCGGTTCTCGGCAGGGGCATCACCGTGGGCAGGCCGTTGGGGCTGCTGCTCACCAGGCGCAGCGAGAACGCGACGGTCACGTTGTGCCACACCGGCACCAAGGACGTCGCGGCGGAGCTGTCCCGGGCCGACGTCGTGGTGGCCGCCGCGGGCAAGCCGAACCTGGTCACTCCCGACATGATCAAACCGGGGGCGGCCGTGCTGGACGTGGGCGTCACCCGCGGTGAGTCCGGCCCGCTCGGGGACGTGCATCCGGACGTCGCCGAGGTGGCCGGTTTCCTCTCGCCGAACCCGGGCGGGGTCGGCCCGATGACCCGCGCGATGCTGCTCACCAACGTGGTGGAGGCCGCCGAGCGTTCCGTGCGGTGAACACCGGCGTTCCCTCCCCGTCGGGTGCGGATCCGTCGGGGTCCGCACCGCGCGGGTCGCGCGCGAAGACGGCAGTCACGTTCCACGGTCTCGGAAGAGGGGCGATGTTCGGGTTCGGTGGCGGGCGTGCCCCGGTGCACCTGTGGTTCGCGCTGGTGGTGCTGGTGGCGCTGTCCGGGATGGTGTGGGTGGCCATGTCGCACTGGCGGGAGGGGGCCGCGTTGCTGGGGGGCGCCTTCCTGCTGGCCGCCGTGCTGCGCGTGGTGGTTGACCCGGAGCGGGTGGGGCTGTTGGCCATCCGGAGCCGTTGGGTGGACGTGGTGCTCTACGGCGCTCTGGGGCTGGTGATCGTGGCGGTGGCCGTGACCATCAAGGGTGGGCCGTTGAGCGCCTGAGCGGCTCGTGTTCGTCGTGTCAGTGCTTCGTCGCTGTTTTGTCAGCACGTCCTGCTGGACTGTTCCCGAACCTGTCGGGAAACAGAACAGCACGGGACGGCCTATGAGTTCGGGAACGGAATCCCTCTGGAGCGGGTCGGAACTCGACCTCGACGGGTATCTGACCCGGATCGGACACCAGCGACGTGACCCCTCGACCGCGACGCTGCGGGCACTGCACCGTGCTCACGTCACCGCGATCCCGTTCGAGAACCTCGACATCGTCGCGGGCAGACCCGTCGGGCTCGACCTCGCGAGCGTGCAGGACAAGCTGGTGCGGCGTCGCCGGGGCGGCTACTGCTACGAGCACGTCGTCCTGTTCGCGGCCGCGCTCGAACGGCTGGGATTCGGCGTCACGGGGCTGCACGGAAGGGTCACCTCGGACGCGCTGCGGCTGCTCGGCCTGCGTTCGTCGACCGCGCGGAGACGCGGCCCCGTTCGGGTCGTCGACCGCCCGGCCACGCACGCGCTGCTGCGTGTCACCACGGCCGACGACGAGACCCCCTGTCTGTGTGACGTCGGGTTCGGCGGCGGGCCGTTGTATCCGATCGAGCTGGTCGCGGGCGGGAAGTGGGACCAGCAGGGGTGGCAGTTCGCGCTCGAACGCGAGGTCGGCGAGACCGGGGTCGGGATCTGGTGGCTGCGCCAGCACGCTCCCGAGGGCTGGTTGGACCGCTACGCCTTCACCCTGAATCCGCAGTACCCCGTCGACTACGGGGTCGGGCACCACTTTCTGAGCACCCACTCCTCGTCGGTGTTCCGGCGGAGACCGTTCGCGCAGCGTTTCCACCCGGACCGCCACGAGGTGCTGCACGGCACGAGCCGCTTCACCGCACACGCCGACGGCACTTCGCACGAGACGACGCTGCGGTCGGACGAGGTGCCGGGGGTGCTGCGCGCGGAGTTCGGGATCGACGTGGATCCCGACGTCGATGTGCCGGGACTCGACTGATCACTCGGTCCCGGGGTCCCGCCTCGTGATGGGAGGGCCATGTTTCTGGAGCGGAATCCGCAGGAGGAGTTCACCGACGTCCGACGGTGGTTCGAGGAGTACCTGGAGGAGCACGACGAACGTCTCGGCCGTGCCGGGGCCGTGTGCCCGTTCGTGCGGCCCGCGCTGCGCAACGACTGCGTCCGCTTCGAGCTCGCCGAGGCGGACGGGCCCGTGGAGCTGTCCGAGCTGACCTCGCTGATGGAGGGCCAGATCGAGCGGTTCGAGAAGGTGGACTGGCCCGAGGGCAAGGTCGACATCAGCGCCCTGGTGACGGTGCTGCGTGGCGTCCCCGAGGAGCGGGCGGTGCTGCTGGACGACGCCCAGCGCGCGGTGAAGGGCACGGCCGTGCGCCACGGGCTGATGATCGGCCAGTTCCACCCGCGCTGCCCCGACTCCTCGGCCCGGAACCCGGAGATCGCGGTCTCCCGCGCGCCGGAGCCGGTGTTCGTGGTCCGCCGGATGGCCTTCCACGACATCCTGTTCCTGCACGACGCCCCCGAGTTGTTCGCCGAGTATGACCGGCGGTTCGGGCACTACTACCACGAGCGGGCGGAGAGCAGGATCGATCCGCGTTTCGCCCAGCTGCACCGACTCGCCCGCGGCGAAGGGTCCAAGAGCCCCTACATCGACTACGAGCACGTCGACACCCTGCTGTCGTTGCAGACGCCGCGAACGGGGAAACCGGCCGAGATGACGTTCTACGTGCTCGGGCAGGTCAAGGAGCTGTTGTTCAAGCTGGTCCACGAGGAGACCCGCTGGGCTCGGCTGCGTCTGGTGGAACGGCGCCTGGACGACGCGATCGTCCACCTGAACCGCATCGTCGCGGAGTTCGGGCTGCTGCGCCGTGCCTGGGACGTCCTGGACACCCTCTCGCCCGGGGATTTCGCGGAATTCCGCGACCAACTCGGGACCGCATCCGGCGTGGACTCCTACATGTTCCGGGTGATGGAGTTCGCCCTGGGCAAGAAGTCCGAGGCCATGGCCGAGCGCCACCGCGGGGTTCCCGGGGTCGAGGAACAGGTCCACCGCGCCCTGCGCGAGAGCAGCCTGTACGACGAGGCGGTGCGCGTGGTCTCCGAGCGGTTCGCCCCCTCGACCGGTGGGGGCCGGATCGAGTCGGAGGAGAGTGACGGGGACCGGAGCCTGGTCGACCTCTGGGCTGAGGTCTACCGCTCGACGGTTCGGTCGGACGAGTCGTTCCGCCTGGCCGAAGCCCTGGTCGGGGTGGCCGAGGAGTACGCCCGCTGGTGCTACACGCACCTGCTGACCGTGGAACGGCTCATCGGCACCAAACCGGGCACCGGCGGCACGGAAGGAGTCTCCTGGCTGCGCGCCTCGGCGGATTACCGCTTGTTCCCCGAGCTGTGGCAGGCGCGCACTGTCCTCTAGCGAGATCCCGGTCGGTGGGATCGGGCCAATGCCGCGGAAACACGGATTTTCGAGGGGTGTCATGACAACGGCCAACGACATCGGGACACGCGTCCTCGACGAGTACGAGAGCAGAACACGGGGTTCGCTCGCCGCGTTCCGGAAGGCGCGCGAGTATCTGCCCGGCGGGGACACCCGCACGATGACCAGTTACGACCCGCATCCGGTGTACTTCGACGAGGGACGCGGAGTTCGACTGCGCGATGTGGACGGAAACTGGTACACGGACTTCCTGGCCAACTACGGCGCGCTGGTGCACGGGCACAACCACCCCGCTCTGCTCGAAGCCGTGCACCAGCGGGTCGAACTCGGCACCGCACCGGGCGGGCCGACGCTCTCGCAGGTCGAACACGCGCGGAGACTGTGCGAGCGGGTCCCCTCCCTGGACACGGTACGTTACTGCAACTCCGGTACCGAGGCGACGATGTGGGCGCTGCGGGCGGCCCGGGCCTTCACCGGCAGGGACCTCGTCGTGAAGATCAGCGGTGGCTACCACGGTACGCACGACTGGAGCCAGGTGGACGCCTTCGTCGCCAACGGCAGGCTGTTCCCGCAGCACGACCCCGAGCTCGCGCCCGCGACCGTGAGCCACGGGGTCCCGGAACAGGTACTGGACTCGGTGTTGTCCGTGCCCTACAACGACCTCGACACCGCGCGCCGGGTGTTGTCCGAGTGGGCCGAGCGGGTGGCCGCCGTGATCGTGGAGCCGATGCTCGGCGTCGGGGGAGGGATACCGGCGGATCCCGAGTTCCTCCGCGGACTGCGGGAGGTCACCGAGCGGACGGGGACCCTGCTGGTCTTCGACGAGTGCGCCACCTTCCGGGTCGGCCCGTGGCAGGTGTGGCACGACGTCCGCCCGGACATGACGACCTTCAGCAAGATCATCGGAGGTGGCCTGCCGATCGGGGTGTTCGGAGGGCGCGCGGACGTCATGGAGATCTTCGACCCCAGCGGGCCCGATCCCGTGTTCCACGCGAGCGCGTTCGGCGCCAACAGCCTCTCGCTGGCGGCGGGGATCGCCGCGTTGGACAACTTCGGACCGGCGGACATCGAGCGTCTCAACAGGATGGGGGAACGCTTCCGCAGTGGACTCGACCGCGTGGCGGCGGACGCGGGAGTCGCCGGGGACGCCGTCGGTTGTGGTTCGATCAGCTACTTCCACTTCGGTTCCGGCGAGATCCACGACGCCGCCGACGTCGCGGCCAGGCGGGCATACCGGGCGGACCTGCGCCGTCTGTTGCACCTGGAGCTGCTCAACAGGGGGTTCGTCACGGGACGGCACGGGATCATGTGCCTGAGCGTGCCCACCGAACCATCCGATGTGGACAAGTTCACCGACGCGTTCGGCGGGGCGCTGCGCGCGCTGCGTCCCCACATCGCGCGGCACCACCCCGAACTGCTCGACCGTGCCCACGGAGGGACGCCATGAGCCGCCTTCCCGAACCGCACTCGGTGCGGGAACTGGCGAGGGAGTTCGCCCACGGCCGGTCCGCGGCGGAGTACGCCGGCAACGCCCTCGACCGGTGCCGCGCGCACCGGTCGCTGAACGCCTTCGTCTCCCTCGACACCGACCGCGTGCTGTGGAGGGCCCGCGCGGCCGACGAGACACGCCCGGACGATCCCGCCTCCGCGGGAGCCCTGCACGGGGTTCCGATCGCGGTCAAGGACAACATCGACGTGGCCGGTGAGACCACCACGGCGGGCACGCCCGCGCTGCGCGGGAACCTCGCCCACACCGACGCCGGGGTGTGCGCACGGTTGCGCCGGGCGGGGGCCGTGCTGTTCGGGAAGACGAACATGCACGAGCTCGCCTACGGCGTCACCGGCGAGAACCGGCTGTACGGGGCGGTGGGCAACCCGGTGGCGGGCGGACACCTCGCCGGTGGCAGCAGCAGCGGCACGGCGGCGGCCGTGGCGGCCTCGCTCGTGCCCGCCGGGTTGGGAACCGACACCGGAGGCTCCGTCCGCATCCCGGCCTCGTGCTGCGGAGTGACGGGGTTCCGTCCCACCACGGGGCGGTATCCGACGGCCGGGGTGCTGCGCGTCTCGCACACGCGTGACACCGTCGGCATCCTCGCCGGAAACGTCGGCGACCTGCTCGTGCTGGACCGGGTGTTGTCCGGTGAGGCCGACGGGACGGGCGAGCCCGAACGGTTGCCCACGCGACTCGTCGTGCCCTCCCGCCCCGGGCTCGGTGACGTGGACGCCGAGGTGGCCTCCGTCGTGGCCCGGGCGGTGCGGACCCTGCGCGAGCACGGCTGGACCGTGGTCGAGGCGGACTTCCCGCGCACCGTTCCGGAGCTGATCGAGCGGGCGAGCTTCCCCATCGCGCTGGGTGAGACACCGGCGTGTTTCCGGCAGTACCTGGAGACCGTGCGCGAGCCGACGACACTGGACGGTCTGGTGTCGTCGGTGGCCGACCCCGATGTTCGCGACATCCTGCTGCCACTGTGCCGGGAGGACCCCGAGCGGGACGAGAGGCGTCGACGCGCCGTGGCCGAACTGCGGCCCGCCCTCGCCGCCGCTGCCGCCGAGCACCTGCTCGCCCACGGGGCCGCGGCCTGCCTGGTCCCCACGACCGTGCTGCCCGCGCCCCGGGTCGGGACCCGCACGCGGGTGCGCCTCAACGGGCGCACCGTGTCCACGTTCCCGACCTACGTGCGCAACACGAATCTGGCCAGCATCGTGGGGTGGCCGTCGGTCAGCATCCCCCCCGGGAGGACGGAACGGGGACTTCCCGTGGGACTCCAGCTCGACGCCCCGGCGGGGACCGACCGCGCGTTGCTGGCGTTGGCCCGGGACTGCGCCCGCGTCCTGGCGGGCACCGACACCGCCTCCGACTCCCGGCCGTCGGTGGCCGGGACCGACACTGCCCGGTGAGGTGGGACCGTGCGGAATCCGTCCGAGGTTTTCGGGGACGACCGGCTGCCCGGTCTGCTGGAGGAGGCCGAACTCGTGCGCCGCTACCGCGACAGCGGCGGGGACACCGACCGGCTGATCTACCTGAGTCTGGGGGAGAACTGGTCCGGGCCCCCGGCGGGGCTCGAGGACGCGCTCCGGGAGGGGGTCCCGCGTTACGCGCACGGCTACGTCCTCTCGCCCTACGGGTTGCCCGCCCTGCGGGAGCGGCTGAGCAACCGCATCGCGGCCGAGCACGACCTCCCCCGACGGCCCGGTGCCCACACCGACTACGACGTGGCGGTCAGCCAGAACGGCACCCGGGACGCCATGTCCGACTTCGGCAGGATGCTGCGGCAGGCCACGGCGGCGGGCGCGTCCCCACCGGCCGTGCTGGTCCCGGAGCCCGGCTGGGACTACGCGGGGGTGTTCGAACCCCTCGGGTTCACGGTGCTGCGGTACCCGGTGTCCGAAAGCGAGGGCTACCGCCCGGACGTCGAGACGATCCGCCGTGTGCTGCACGGGCGGCGGCGGGCGGATCCGCGCGGCACGAGCCTGCTCGTGCTCAACCCCCAGCACAACCCGACCGCGGCGAACTGGGACGCGGACACGGTGCGGGCGATGCTGCGGGCCGTGGAGGAGACCGGCTCGGCCGTGCTGCTCGACGACGCGTACTTCGCCGTGCACGAGCCGGACACCGAGCCGACGAACGCGCTCGGGGAACTGCTCACCGAGGCGGGCCGTACCGAGCGGGGGAGCCGTTTCCCGTGGCTGGCCGTGCGCACCCTGGGCAAGCAGTTCCACTGCAACGGGTGGGGCGTCGGGGCGATGACCGCCCACCCGGAGACGCTGGCGGCCCTGGCGCGGTACCGCCACCAGCACGCCTTCGTCTCGTCCGTGCCGCTCCAGGCGGCCATGGCGGCCTGGCTGGACGATCCCGCCTCGGAGAGGTGTCTCGACCGGATCCGGGAGGAGTACGCGACCAGGCGTGCCCGCGTGGCAGAGCGCCTCGTCGGGGAACTCGGCTACGCCGGGCACCCCGGTTTCCCCGGCTCGTGCACCTCCTACGTGCGGCTGCGGGTGCCCGCCTGGCTGGCCGGAGATCCGGAACCGGCGCGCACCTACCGGCGTCGCTGTCTGGACGAGGCCGGGGTGCTGCTGGGGGAGGGGAGCATGACCTCCGGTTCCTCCGGGGCGGATGGGGTGCTCGGGCACGTCCGGATCTACCTCGGCGTCCCGGCGCGGGAGCTGGACCTGGCGCTCGACCGGATCGGTCGGGCGGGGCTGGGGTGGAACCGCCGGTGAGATCCACGTCCCGCCGGCTTCGAGCTCCCCCGCGTTCGGCGTATCCGGGGCCGGGGACCGTGCTCAGTCCCACCAGAAGGTCCACTGCCTGCGCCCCCGGATCTCCTCGGCGTAGGCCGAGATGCTTCCGGTGTCCTGCATGACCCGGTCGGGGGCGAAGGTCCAGTGCTCGGCGGCGACGGCGGCGGCGTGCTCGCCGCGGATGGGCGGTGCCGCCACGCTGAGGTCCAGCCTGTCGGGGCCCAGCCGCAGCACCCGCACCCCGAAGCGGTCCTCCCAGCTGCGCAGCATCGCCGACAGTCCCGCGCAACGGGAGACGTGGTTCGTCGCCCCGGACCAGCCGAGCACGGTGAGCACGTCGGCCCCGCGCCGTACCGGCACCAGCCCCAGGCGGGTCTGCTCGTCGAGCAGCCGCTGGGTCAGCTGGTTGGCGAGCACGGTCGCGTCGGCCAGCAGGTCCCCCGGCGGGGCCGGGCCGGGACAGGAGTAGCCGAAGGGGGCGAGGCTGTCGGGGTCGTAGGCCGGTCCGAGTTCGGAGTCCACCTGGCACAGACCGGTCCAGATCCGGTCCATGACCTGTTCGGGCCGCCACCTGTCGACGTGCTCGAGCGGTTCCGGGGTGACCACCCCGACGGTGCAGCGCTCGCCGTACGTTTCGGTGTCGTCGACCAGCAGCAGCGGCCACAACCCGGTGGACTCGCTGTCGGCGCGCAGCGTCGCCAGCAGCTGGGCCGAGGGGGGTTCCTTGCTGATCCAGCACAGCGGGCCGGGCTCGTGGTGGCCGTCGATCCTGGTGGACTGTTCGGTGAGCAGTTCACCGGCGGGCAGCTCGACACGGCCCGCGAAGCCGATCCGCAGCATGGCGAACGGGTCCGTCGCCGCCGGGCCCTTCCGGTCTTCCCACGCCACTGCACCGCCTCCTCACCAAGCGGCCACACACGCCGCGAGCGGCGGGTCGGGTCATCGCTTTGGCGATCAGTGTGCCATTCCGGGGTGGGAAAGTCCGCACGTAGGACGGGGCGTACCGGCGGTCTCGTGCCTCGCCACACGCCCGTGAGCGTGAATGTCACTCGGACGGCCGAGGCCGATCACCGCCGAACCGGCCTCGACTCCGGTGTGTTCGAGGGGTCATGCCCCTGCCGGGTGTCCTTCGACCTCGCAGTCGCCTCCCGGGAAGACGAGCCGTTCGTGCCCGTCGTCGAAACGCACCAGGTAGGGCGGCTGCCCGTTCTCCCCACGAACCTCCAGGATCACCCCCGTGCGGTCCGGCTGTTCGACCGTGCGGCTGTGTACGTGCAGGCGTTCTCCCGTCGTGGCCTTCATGAGTCGTCACCTCCAAACGGGCCGTAGCCCCCAGGATAAGTGACCGCGGCCACATCGCGCAGTCGTCGGACCGGGCGAGGACGTCTCTCCTCCGGTCCGCCGACCTCCGCCCGCGTGGTAATGAAAACGCTTCACCTCGAGATGGAGGCAGTTGGTCGTGTCTGGGATGTGAACTTCTCTTCGTGTCGACGATGTCGAGGGGGAAGCCTTGCTTCGAAGTTTTTTCGTAAAAATCATCATTTGCTCTGTTTTCGTCGACAAGCTGGTGGGGATTTCAATACAGTTCGTGTTTAACCCGTTTCGGGAGAGCTGTCGTCCTCGATCATGTGCATGACGTGTTTGACTCTGGTGAATTCGTCTATTCCGTAGAGTGAAAGATCCTTTCCGAATCCCGATTGCTTGAATCCGCCGTGAGGCATCTCGCTGGGGAGGGGCAAGTGTGTGTTGATCCAGACGCAACCGTAATCCAGGTTGGAGGAAACTCGCATAGCGGTGCTGTGGTCGTGAGTGTGCACGGAAGCGGCTAAACCGTAGTCGGCGGAGTTGACCAAGGATACGACATCCTGTTCCGACGTGAATCGTTCCACGGTAGCCACAGGACCGAACAACTCCGTGTGTACGACGGAGTCACTACTGGTGACTCCGGTGACAAGCGTCGGAGGGAAGAAGAGACCGGGGCGGTCGATCCGCTGTCCGCCGACGGCGACCTCGGCGTGTTCGGGAAGTTCTTCGAGAGTTCGGATTATTCTGCCGAGCTGGCCCTTACTGTTGAGAGGCCCATAGGAAGCTGTGTTCTCGTCCTCAGGGCCGGCGTTTACCATGCATGCCACCTGTCGACTCAGTTCCGCAACGAACTCATCGTGCACATCGGAAGCGACAAGAACCCGTGAGGCGGCGGTACAGTCCTGTCCCCCGTTGAAATAGGCGGCCTGTGCTATTCGCCTAGCGGCATGTGGCAGATCCGCATCGGGGAACACGATCGCCGGAGACTTCCCTCCCAAACCGAGATGCAGCCGTTTGACACTTGTCAACGCCGAGTTCGCGATAGCCAGTCCTGATGCCGTGGACGCGGTGGCCGAAACATGTTGGGCAGCTGTGTGACGCGTTATGTCCGCTGTCGCTTCTCTGTCACCACAGAGCACGTTGATTGTTCCCCGGGGAAGAACGTCCGAGACAAGTTCCGCGAGTAAAAGTACGCTCATCGGGGTGTTATGAGAAGGCTTCAGAACAATGGTATTGCCGGCGGCCAACGCCGGAGCAAGTTTCCATACGGCCATGAGGAGCGGGTAGTTGAACGGAACCATCTGGACACACACGCCCAGCGGCTCACGGCGTACGTAAGAAGTGTACTTCGTCATGTACTCACCAGCTGCTGGAGCCAGAGCCGTCCGGATTGTTCCGGAGAAAAAACGAAGTACGTCTACTGCGACATCGACTTCTTCCTCATGGACGAAACCTTGAGGTTTTCCCGTGTTTTCTGATTCGACGGAAGAAATGAGTTCCGCGTTTTCCTCGATTTTGTCTGCTATACTGAGAACAGCGTGTTGGCGCTGTGCCGCAGTATGACCCGACCACCTAGGAAACGCTGCTTTGGCGGCGGCGAAGGCTGCTTCGACATCCTCGGAATCAGATCGTGCGACTTTGGCTAGTTCTTTTTCGGTTCGTGGGTCTATTATTGGCGAGTATTCTCCTTTCGAGGGGGTGCGTCGTTCACCGTCGATGAAGTTCATATAGTGTTCCATTCTTCCCTCTTTCTAGATGATAATACGTCCGTTCCCGTCATGGTGCAGATTTTTCATCTTCCAAGAGTGTTCTCGGGTCGGTTCGAGGACTTGTTCTCCACGATAGAGTACGCGAATACCGTCTCCGTATCTTCCGTATTCCCCTGGAGTGTCCCAGGCTGGTTCTCCGTTATCACGATTCGCTGGAACCACGAGTTCTCCCTCTATGAGTTTGGTCAAGCAGGAAGCCTGACGTAGAATATGGTGTCCGGTGAACCCCTGGTGTGCGAGTGCCAGTATCTTGTAAGCAAGCCACAAACCACCTGCGGTGTCGCCGAGATAGTAAGGTTGATAGGGAGCGTGTTCCATTGTTGACCGAGCCTGTGCGACGGCATCGAAGGATCTTTCATCGAATTCGTCTCGCATGGAAACCCACGGGACTCCCAGACGCCTCGATTCGTTTTCCGGATCTACCTCCCATTTTTTCCATGCTCCGACTCGAAAATTGTCGATGACCATGTCGAATTCGCCCGATGGAACGTTGGTGATGTCATGGGCATGGGCTTGTACTATTTTCTTTCTATGATTGATCCAGGACCATAGTTCTTCCCCTCGGTGCAGGTTCAGAACAGGATCCTCCTTTTCGTTCGGGTTGACCCATTTGGTAACTTCGTATCCTTGTTCTGACAAAATCATTCCCGCATAGGCTGGGAGGATGTATGATCCCAGTTCGAGGACGCGATTCATGTCTTATCCTTCCTGTGTGATTGTGTGTGAAGCACGTTCGATGTCCCTGGCCAACTCTTCAGCCAAATCCGATGTCATATCCGATCGTACGACGATTCTCCCGAAGGAGCGGTTTGTTGATTTTTCGTGTTTGTACACCGGCATGTGCCAGCCTTTGTTTCTGAGCGATTCCGCCAGTTCGGAAGTAGCTTTACTGTTCGATGAACTTTCTGCGAAGGATACGACCGGTAGGTCGGTTCCGTCATTGACCGTCCGAAGTCCTGGAACATCGGAAATTTGCCGCGCCAGATGCTTGGCTATGTCACGTGAGCGCATGTGTGTGGCTCGGTATCCAGAACGCCCTAGAAGGAGAAGATGAAGATATTGCTCTACGACCTGGTTCGAAGAGCGGGAGAAAGACAAAGTCGGTTCCGGTTTTCCGTCTCCGATATAAGGGGCGCCGGATTGCAATTCGTTCATTTTGGACTCAGTGGTGTTCCACAGAAGCCAGCCGATGCTGGGGCTGGTCAGTCCGTACTTGTGACCGGAGGCATTGATCGAGGTTACGTGACTGAGGCGGAAATCCCATGCTGTGCTCGGCTGCAGAAAAGGAGCGACAAATCCGCCGGACGCCGCATCGACGTGTAGTGGGATGTACAGTCCTGTACGTGTGTTTAGATTTTCAAGTTCTCTGTTCATGTCATGAACAGGGTCGTACAGGCCAAATTCTGGAGAACCGAGGGTCGCTACCACACCGATCGTGTTCTCGTCGCATCGATCCGCAATCGATTCCGGTTTGACCACTGGTTTATTGATTCGGGAGGGAACGATACGCGACTGCACGTTCAAAAAATTGCAAAAACGTTGCCAACACAGATGTGCGGTAGGGCCAAGAACGATATTCGGTTTTCCGCTACGGCCATAACCTCCCCAACGGCGAAGCAGGCTGGTCGCGGCGATCGTGGCTGCCTCGCTCGAACCTGTTGTCGAGCATCCTGAAGTATGTTCGGATCCATTCCACAGATTTTTCAGTATAGCGATACACTGTTGTTCGAGATTCGTGGTGCCAGAGTACTCGGCGCGGTTGACCAAGTTGTGCCTTGACCAGTAGGAAGCCAGCGAATCTATTTCGTGATCGACGGTTGAGGAGACGAAAGTGCCGAGGTTTCTGTAGGTGGGTATATCTTCACTGGTGGCCTCGCTGAGGAGCTTATCCACTGATTCCCATGAGCATGGATAATCTGGTATACACATGTTTGTGCTTTCATGCATTTATATGGTTCACCTCTCTTTTTGCGCCTTTGTTCGACCATACTCAGAGCGTCGCTTAACCGGAGTATGTTCCTGTGTCGCCGGAACCTTATACCGCTCTTCTGACACATAGCTGACGTCGTGCTGACGTAGTGCTGACTCTAGGACGGTGTGCCAGCCGCTTCCTCGAAGCGGATAGTGGGGAGGACGAATCCGCTGCGGAACTGCGAGACGGTGAAGGATCGGGACAGGGCGCGGGCTCGTGCGCTCTGACAGCTTCTTCCCGGAATTCCGGTGTGCCGACAGAGTACATGCTCGTTCCTGGCCAGGATCGACTCTAGACGGATGATCGAAACGCTCGTCCTGCGGTTTTGACGGTTATCTGAGGAAGTGGTGTTCCCGGAAAACGGCAGTGTTCGTCCTCCGACGATGAGGATAGCTGAACAATTTCTGTGTCTTGCCGGAAGGAGACTACATCGCACCCTGGGGACATTTCCCGTTTCTGGCAGGAACCGACCTTTTCCGGGCGGAGCGCGCGAGGAAGTCCTGTGGATGTTGGAAACCCGTTACCGGACGGCCCGTCATCGGACGTAACCGTCGTGCACCGCCCACACGACGGCGGGCCACCTGCGTACAGCTGCCCCTCGGATCGTCCGATCCGCCACGGTAATCCGGCCAGAACCTGTTCGGCAAAGCCTTTGTTCGGAGGTGATCCGTACGTGGTTTCTCCGCGGTAACGTCGTGATCACGACACCCCGGAACCACGAGTCCGACAGAACACGGCCTAGCCGCCCGAGCAGATGTCGAGCACACGCTGCGCCTGTTCGAGCTTGCGCTGGCTCCACTCGGCGCTGTTGTCGATGGTCACCTCGCCCGAGGCCACCCGTTCGGCGGAACGCTGCATGTCCAGCAGGGCCTCGCTGAGTGCCTGGTCGCTGGTCTGCTCGGCGAGGTTGCCCAGTTCCTCCGCCTTGTTCCGCGCGGTCTCGGTCGCCTGCTGCGGGTCGGAGAAGTTCAGGGTGAAGCTGACCAGCCCGGTCGCCTTGGCGCAGCTCTGCGCGGTGTCCAGACCCTGTTGGGCCCGGTCTATGCCGTCCTGGGCGTCCTGCACGCCCTGCTGGGCCTCCTGCAGCTCGCCGCACGCCGTCGTGGCCGCGAGCAGAGGCAGAGCCAGGGCCAGCATCACGAATGTGCCACGGATCCGCATGATTCCTCCGTCGTCGGGGCGGGCGCTCGCTCGTCCCGCACGACGCAGCCTACCGGCCGTCCGGACTCCGGGGAGGTGTTCTCGTGGGATCCCGCTCGGACGGGGCAGTGCCGACGACCGGATCAGCCCGGCGTTATCCAGGCCATCACGCTCGGAGGCAGGCCGAGCTCCGTGAGCCAGGGGACGGCCCCCACCCGGTAGAGCACCACCGTGGACAGGCCGAGCGCCACCACGGTCAGACCGGGGCCGACGATCGCCATCTCCACCTTGCCGCCGGTCCTCATCCGCAGGGCCTTCGGCGGGGCCACCGGGTACCAGGTCCGACTGGCCAGCGGCAGCGGCCACAACATGGGGCAGCCCTGTTCGGTGACGGCGTCGCCCACGAAGTGGGCCAGGCACCCGATCATCACCGCCACGCCGAAGGCGGCCGCCTCGTGCGGCTGGTCGCCCGTCCAGGCCCAGCACACGATGGTCAGCACCAGCGAGACGACCGCGATCAACAGCGCGTCGCTGCGGGGCGACCAGTTGTTCATCAGGCCGCGCACCGTGAGTCCGGCGAACACGAACATCAGCACGCCCAGGGCGGTCCCGTTGCTGCTCTGCACGATGGCCGTGGTGATCAACCCGGCCAGCACGGCGAACACCAGGGTGTGGGTGAAGCCCCGGTGGGTGCCCGAGCGGTCGCTGTCGTGCGAGGTCCTGGTGAGCCGGTAGAGGAACCCGCTCAGTCCGCTCATGGCCTCCGACACGCCGCGCGACATCCCGCCGAAGGTGCGCGCCACCGTGGACTTCGGGTGGTCGATGTCCGGCAGCAGGGCGGCCCCCGTGGCCAGGGTGGCGCCCACCACCCAGGTCTTGGGGGAGAGTTGGCTGAGGGTGTGTGTGCCTGCCAGCGCGGTTACCGCGGCCCAGGCCGCGAGTCCGCTCATCGCGTGGGTGGGTCCGGTCGCCACGGGAGTCCTCCAAGATCACGGTCCGTGTCGAGCCTAGCCTCCCGGCCCCCGGAGGTGGGGACCCCGCGCCGGGAAGGGGTCCGACCGGGCGATCCCGAGCGCGGAGGTGTGGTGTTGCTCACCCCGGGTGTGGTTTTCGTGGGGGTTGTCGGCTGTTGTGCTGGGTCGCCTCTCGGGGCGGGAAGCGAGGGCCCCGACCCGTGTCGACGGGTGGGGCTCACAGCCGACCGGTTTAGCAGTACGCTTGTACCGTTTGCGTTTCTCGTGTGAGAGGAGCACCCCGCCACCATGAGCAAGATCAAGGTACAGGGAACCGTCGCCGAACTCGACGGCGACGAGATGACCCGCATCATCTGGTCCTTCATCAAGGACAAGCTGATCCACCCCTACCTGGACATCAACCTCGACTACTACGACCTGGGCATCGAGAACAGGGACGCCACCGACGACCAGGTGACCGTCGACGCGGCCCACGCGATCTCCAAGCACGGTGTCGGGGTCAAGTGCGCCACCATCACCCCGGACGAGGCCCGCGTGGACGAGTTCGGGCTGAAGAAGATGTGGCGCAGCCCCAACGGCACGATCCGCAACATCCTCGGCGGCGTGATCTTCCGCGAGCCGATCGTCATCTCCAACATCCCGCGGTACGTGCCCACCTGGACCAAACCGATCGTCATCGGCAGGCACGCCCACGCCGACCAGTACAAGGCCACCGACTTCAAGGTCCCCGGGCCGGGCACCGTCACCATCACCTACACCCCCGAGGACGGCTCCGAGCCGATGGAGCTGGAGGTCGCGAACTTCCCCGAGGGCGGCGGCGTGGCCATGGGCATGTACAACTACCGGCGCTCCATCGAGGAGTTCGCGCGGGCCTCCTTCCGCTACGGACTCGAGCGGGGCTACCCGGTGTACATGTCCACCAAGAACACGATCCTCAAGGCCTACGACGGTCTGTTCAAGGACGTGTTCCAGGAGATCTACGACAACGAGTTCAAGGCCGAGTTCGAGGCCAACGGCCTGGAGTACGAGCACCGGCTGATCGACGACATGGTCGCCACCGCCCTGAAGTGGGAGGGCGGCTACGTCTGGGCCTGCAAGAACTACGACGGCGACGTCCAGTCCGACACCGTCGCCCAGGGCTTCGGCTCCCTCGGGCTGATGACCTCGGTGCTGATGACCGAGAACGGCACCGTCGAGGCCGAGGCCGCCCACGGCACGGTCACCAGGCACTACCGCAGGCACCAGCAGGGTCAGGAGACCTCCACCAACCCGATCGCCTCGATCTTCGCCTGGACCCGCGGGTTGCAGCAGCGCGGCAGGCTGGACTCCACCCCCGAGGTCGTGGAGTTCGCCAAGGCGCTGGAGCAGGTGGTCATCGAGACCGTCGAGAGCGGCAGGATGACCAAGGACCTGGCGCTGCTGGTCGGCGGTGACCAGGGCTACCAGAACACCCAGGAGTTCCTGAACACGCTGGACGAGAACCTGCAGAAGAAGATGGCCCAGCGCTGACGGAGGACACTCCGTCCCGGCTGCCGGGGCACTCGCTCGGCCGGCGGAGTGCTCCGCGGCCGGGCTGCCGGAAGGCAGGGGGCGCCGTCCCGGTGCGGGGCGGCGCCCGCCGTGTGTCGTGGCTCCGTTTCTCGGTGGAACCGGCCGCGGGGGGCGGTCAGCCGAGTGCGCCGCTTTTGACGCCGAGCAGGAAGTCCTTCCACCGGGCGTGGCTGAAGTGGTGGGCGGGCCCGGTGCGGTCCTTGGAGTCCCGCAGCCACCAGCCGGAGCCGTCCCGCGCCACCTCCACGCAGTTCTCGGCACCACCGCTGAAACTGGAGGTGCGCCAGGTCAGCTCCTGGTGCTCGTTCGCTTCGGGCATGTCGTTCTCCTAGCTCAGTTCCCCGATGCGCCGGTCGAGGGCCTCGATCGTCCTCTGCGGACTCAGGGCGGCCGCGCGGAGGTTGTCGTAGGCGAGGTTGTAGACCCGGACGTGTTCGCGGCCGAGGTAGTCGCTTCCGGTCAGTCCTTCGGTGTAGACGATACTCGGCTTGCCCTCCAGCAGGGTGATGATCGTGAACGACGTCCCGTGGCACGCGTGCGCCCCGCCGTCGAAGGGCAGCACCTGCACGGTGCTGTTCGGGGCCTCGGCCAGGGTCCTGATCCGTTCGAGTTGGGCGCGCAGCACGGTTCTGCCGCCGATCTCGCGGTGCAGCGCCTCCTCGCCGACCACCAGCCAGAGCCGTGTCCGCTCGTTCTTCAGCAGCGAGTCCGCCCGTCTGGCGCGTTCCTCCGCCATGCGCTCGACGTCGGCCGGAGCGACTATGACGGCACTGTCCAGCATCGCCTGGGCGTAGTCGAAGGTCTGCACGGTTCCGGGGAACGAGTCCGGGAAGAAGAGCTTGATCTCGGTCGCGGCGGCGATCAGGTTGACGTACTTGGTCGCCCACTCCGGCACGCGCGCCGGTGGCAGTTTGCGTCTGGCCTCGGCGGCGAGTTTCCGGAGCACCTCCGCGCGTTCCGCGTCGATGCCGAAGACGTCGACCGCCTTGGCCAGTTCCCTGTCGGTGAGGCTCTTGTCGCCCTGTTCGACCTTCGAGAGCTTGCCCGCGTACCAGCCGAGCCTCCTGGTCGCATCGGATGTGGACAGTCCCTGGTGTTCGCGGGCCTCCCGTAGTTCGGCTCCCAGCAGGATCCGCTGAACCACCGGGCCCGGATCTTCCTCGGTCACGGCAGCAGTCTGTCGCATCGCTCGTCTTCGCTCCCACTGTCCCTCGTGCGGAGTAATTCCACGTTTCAGGACTTTTCCGCCGGAATTTCCGGTGTAACTTGTTCGGCAGTGGATTACGTGTTTGGTGTCACAGTATCCGACGGCGATGGGAGGAGATCATGACGGCAGTGCGGAGCGGGGGTTTCGAGTCCCGTGCGGAGGGAGCGGCGGGACGCTCCGGGGAAGAGGAACCGGATCGGAGGCTCGGGCATCCGTTGGAGGTGCTGGTGCCCGACCCGGCGGGACTGGAGCCCTTGGGGACGAGCCGCGTTTCGCCGAGCTGTTGTGCGAGCTCGTCAGCGAGAACGCCCCTCGGGTGTTCGCGGTGGTTCAGGAGTACGGCCTGCGGGTGGACGCCCGCATCGCCGCGTGGGGGATCGCCTTCGAGGACCGTGCCGAGGTCGTGGCCGTGGAGGAGAACCTCCGCATGAGGGTGTCGAGTCCGGAGGCGGCCGTGCGGTTCTTCCACCTCGGCACTCGGGTCCGCGCCCGTCTGGTGTGGCCGGAAACCGTGGGGAACCGAACCGTTCCCGACCGCGGCGAGGGCACTGTCCCCGCGTGAGCAGCGCCCCGGCCCTTCTCACCCGAAGGTGGGAGGAGACTCACAAACCTTTCCGGTCGTTTTCCCGACCGAACCGGTCGGTAACTTCGGTAGCGTCGGTGGCGTGACACGACCCTTCCGGGAACAGGTGGACGAGCAGATCCTCGACCGCGCCGCCGAGTTGTTCGCCCAGCACGGATTCGCCCAGACCTCGCTGAAGGCGCTGGCCGAGGCGGTCGGCCTGTCCAAGGCGGGGCTGCTGCACCACTACCCGAGCAAGGAGGCCATCCACGGGGCCGCGCTGGAGATGGGCAGCGTCCACGCCCGGCGCGTGCGCGACGACGTCGCCGCGATGCCACCCGGTCCGAGCCGGGACCTGCGGGTGCTGGAACTGCTGACCGACGTGGCCCTGGACCGGCCCGGGCTGGTGGCGTTGGCGTTCCGCCCGATCACGGCGCCCAGTGAGCACCCGGCGATGCTCGACGACGAGGAGATGCTCCTCCACGAGATGTTCGTGCTCGACCCGGACGACCACGACTCGGAACGTCTCGTGCGGATCATCGGAGCACTGAGCGCGTTGGCCGTGCTCACCCTGACCGCCAACCGCGAAGGCGACAAGACCACGTGGCGCCCCAGGATCATCGCCACCTGTTTCGACGCACTCGGCCACTCCCGCGCCGACGTGCCCCCGTCCGGTTCCCGACAGCTGGAGGACTGACTGCTACATGGCACGCCTGTTATACCGACTGGGCCTCGGTGCCCAGCGGCACCGGTTGCTCGTCGTGGTGATCTGGTTGCTGGCGCTCGCGGGCGGTGGCGTGGGCGCGGCCACACTGTCCGGCCCCACCTCGGACAGCTTCTCCATCCCCGGGCAGGAGTCCACCATCGCCCAGGACAAACTCCAGGAGGAGTTCGACACCGGAGGTGGAGCGACGGCCCGGGTGGTGATGCGCGCCCCGGACGGGCAGCAGCTGACCGCCCCCGCCAACGCCGCCGAGGTGAAGAGCCTCGTCGCCGACCTCTCCGAACAGCCCGGGGTGGTCTCGGCCAGCGACCCGCTGGACCCGAACGCCCCGACGGTCAGCCCCGACCGGACCACCGCCTACAGCACGGTCACCTACGAGGGCGGCATCGGTGAGGTCACCGAGGAACAGCGCGAAGCGATACTGAACACCGTCGAACAGGCCGACGAGGGCCCGTTCACCGTCGAGGTCAGCGGTCAGGCCGTCACCGCGACCCCCTCCGTCGGAGGCCCGGGCGAGGCGATCGGCGTCATCGCCGCGCTGGTGGTGCTGAGCCTGACCTACGGCTCGCTGGTCGCCGCCGGGATGAACCTGGTCACCGCCGGTGTCGGTGTTGGCATCGGCACGCTGGGCATCAGCATCGCCACCGGTTTCCTGGAGCTGCAGTCCACCACCTCGATCCTGGCCACGATGCTGGGGCTGGCGGTCGGTATCGACTACGCCCTGTTCATCATCAACCGGCACCGCCAGCAACTGCGCCAGGGCACCGACGTCGAGACCTCCGTGGCCACCGCCGTGGGCACGGCAGGCTCGGCGGTGGTGACGGCCGGGATCACCGTGTTCATCGCTCTGGTCGGGCTGTCGGTGGTCGGCATCCCCTTCCTCACGCAGATGGGTCTCGCGGCGGCGGCGACCATCGTGGTGGCCGTGCTCGTGGCCATCACCCTGGTTCCCGCCGTGCTCAGCTACCTGGGACGGCTGGTGCTGCCCCGCAGGCAGCGCACCGCGCCCGCCGAAACCGGCACCTCCTCCGAACGGGGCGTCTACGCGGGCTGGGTCGGCGCGGTCACCCGCGGTCGGATCCCGGCGCTGCTGATCTCGCTGGTCGCGCTCGGCGTGGTGGCCGTGCCGGCCGCGTCCATGAACACCACCCTGGTGCAGACCCCCTCCGAGGGCACCACGCAGGCGCGGGCGCAGCAGATGCTGGCCGACAGCTTCGGCGAGGGCGTCAACGGCCCACTGGTGGCCTACTTCGAGGGTGACGGCGCCCCGCAGACCGCGCAGCGGGCCAGCGCGGAGATCGCCCAGCTCGACGACGTCGCCACCGTCACCCCGCCCACGCCCAACGCCACGGGCGACGCGGCGATGGTCACCGTCATGCCGGAGTCCGGTCCGGCCAGCACGGAGACCGAGCAGCTGGTCGGCGACCTGCGCGACCGGCTGGCCGACATCGACGGGGCCGAGAGCTACGTGACCGGCACCACCGCGGTCAGCGTCGACGTCGCCCACTCGCTGGACCAGGCCCTGCCGATCTACCTCGTGCTGGTCGTGGGGCTGGCGCTGATCCTGCTGGTGCTGGTGTTCCGTTCGATCCTGGTGCCGCTGGTCGGCGTGCTCGGCTTCCTGCTGACGCTGGGGGCCGCGCTCGGCGCGACCGTGGCGGTGTTCCAGTGGGGCTGGCTGAGCGAGTTGGTCAACCTCGACGACACCGGTCCGCTGATCAGCCTCACCCCGATCCTGATGATCGGCATCCTGTTCGGCCTGGCGATGGACTACCAGATCTTCCTGGTGTCGCGGATGCACGAGGCCTACCACAGGGGGGACGCGCCCCGCGCGGCGATCGTGACCGGATTCCGGCAGGCGGCACCGGTCGTGGTCGCGGCGGCGCTGATCATGTTCTCGGTGTTCGCCGGGTTCGTTCCGGCGGGCAACGCCACCATCAAGTCCATCGCCTTCGCGCTGGCGGTCGGCATCCTGGTGGACGCCTTCGTGGTCCGCATGGTCCTCATGCCGGCGGCGCTGGCGCTGCTCGGCAGGGCCGCCTGGTGGCTGCCCGGCTGGCTGCGGTGGTTGCCCGCCCTCGACGTGGAGGGCACCGCGATCGCCGAGGGCGAGGCGGACGACGGCGAGAGCGGCTCCGGCCAGCGGCAGCACGCCGGGGTCGGCTCGTGAGCCGATGAGCGGTCCGTGAACGGGGTGGCCCGGTGCCGGAGGAGACTTCGGCACCGGGCCACCGTGTGTCCGGAGGGGACGGAGGCGAACCTCGCCGCACCCGCTCCAGCGCCCGCGTGGCCGATTTTGCCCATAACCGGCACGGGGCATGATGAGTATTTCCGCTCTGTCCGGTTCGCTCCGTGCTCTGGTCCTGTGGCGGGCATGAGCGATGACGATGTGACCGACGAGTCCGAGAGACCCGGACACGCCCCACCGGGGCCGGTGGTCACCACCGCGTTGCTGGGGGCCGATCTCGTGATGCTCGTCCGCGCGCTGCACCTGCTCTGGCAGCGGGACACGCTGTCCGAGACGTTGGCGATGTCGCAGCCCGGCTTCGGCGAGCTGCTCGTGCGCGGACTCCTCTACTGTTTCCTCGCCGTGGTGGCGGTGGGGCACGTGTGGTTCACGGCCCGGGTGCTGGAGCGGTGCGGGTTCGCCCGGCCGATGCCGGGTGCGTTGGTGAGTCTCTGCGCGTCCACGGCGCTCGTGTTCTCGGGCAGGGCGCTGCTGCGGTTCCTGGCGGATTCGACCGCGGGCTGGTTGACGCAGCTGCTGCTGTTTCCCCTGCTGGCCGCGTTCGGGCACGCCCTGGTGGCGCGTCTCGTGCTCCGCCGCCACGGTTCCGCGGACACGTCCCGACCGAGTCCCAGGACGGCGGTCTTCGGTGCCGAGGTGCTGGCGAGCAACGTCGTGCTGGTCACCTGGTCGGTGTGGATGTACTACTGGCTCACCCGGCTCGGAATCGGCATGTCCCCCGCCCAGGAACCCGCGAGTCTCATCGTGGCCGTGCACTGCGTACTCGCAGCCCTGCTGGTGGTGCAGGTGTGGTTCCTGGCCCGCATGGTGCGAGTGTTCAGTCCCACCGGCACCGGGGCTGTGCTGTTGGCGGGATTCGCCGTCGTGCTCGTGCTGGTCACGCTCTTCGGCACGGTGAGCCCGTGGGGACCGTGGCGGATCCCTCTCGGCTACGAGGCCCTGATCCCGCTGCTCGCGCTGCTGGCTGCGGCGAGTTCCGGGGCGGTGGTCCGGTTGGCCCACTCGGGGGGAACGGCGGCGGAAACGCCCACCTGACATGGGGTTGGTGCCGCCTTCGCTCCTCCCCACGGCGACGGGCGGGAGCCCGGTGGGGTCCGGTTCCCGCTCACGGCGCGAACACGCAGAACCGGTTGCCCTCGGGATCGGCGAGGACGTCCCACTCGATCTCGGAGTCGGCCGCGCGGACCAGGGTGGCGCCGAGGTCGAGCAGTTCCGCGCGGTCTCCGATCACGTCGAGGTGCATCCCGCTCGTGGTGCCACCGGCGCGATCGGGGACGGGATTGACCCAGATCGCTGGTCCGGAGCCCTCCGGGTCCACGATCGGAACCGGCCAGTGTTCCGGGCGGTCGGTCACCCCGTGCAGATCGTCCTTGCGCCGGTAGCCGAGAACGGTGCACCACCAGTCGGCGAGTCCCTGGTGGTCCACCGCGTCCAGTGCGATCGCCTTGAACTTCGCTGCCATGCGCGACATTCGACCATCCGACACCGACACCGACTCCGCGACGCCGCGAGGGACCCCGTGTGAGGCTCAGCCGAGGCGCCCCCACGGAGGTGGTGCGGGGAACCCCTCCACAGTTCCCCGGTGAAGTGGTGGACGAGGCCGTCCGGGGCCCGATAACCGGGCGGCTTCCGCTCCTTCCCCGTTCAACAGCCGTACACGCGAAGATCACGTTCCTGATCGTGCAAGGACACGAAAGCCCCGCATCCTGGCACGTCGAACCCACGACCCCAGGAGGAGTTCTCGCGTGAGTGAGCATCGAGTCTCTCGGATGACCTCGGCCGTGCTGGCCACGGCCCTCGGCGCTTTCTGCGCCGCCGTGCCCGCCCAGGCGGACGAGGATCCGCGTGCCGCGTTACCCGCCGTGACCCCCGAGGCGGAGACCCCCGCCGTCTTCGACGACGAGGAGGGCGGCAACGCCGACGCGGACGACCCCGCCATCTGGCGCGACCCGGCCGACCCCGAGCGGAGCCTGGTCGTGGCCACGGCGAAGGAGGGCGGGCTGCGGGTCTACGACCTCGAAGCACGTCAGGTCCAGTCGATTCCCGCGCCCCCACCGCCGGGACCGGGCGACGCCCCGGGGCGTTTCAACAACGTCGACATCGTCGAGGACGTGCGGCTCGGGGAGGAGGTGGCGGACCTCGCCGTGGTCAGCGACCGCGGCCGCGACCGGCTCCGGGTCTACCGCATCGACCCCCGCGCTCCGGAGGGCCCGCTCGTCGACGTCACGGCCACCGGCGTGCCCGCGATCTTCACGGACAGCCAGCAGGAGATCAACGAGGAGATGACCGCCTACGGGCTGACCACCTGGACCGACCGGCGAACCGACCGGTCCTACGCCCTGGTCAGCCGCAGCGGGCGCACACGGATCACGTTGCTCGAACTGACGAGCACCCCCGAGGGCACGGTCGACTACCGCGAGGTCCGCAGTCTGCGGCTGCCGTCGACCTTCCGCCTGCCGGACGGGTCCTTCTGGAGCCCGTGTGCCGACCCGGGGGAGTTGCCGCAGGTCGAGGGCATGGTCGTCGACCCGGCGAACGGGATGCTGTACGCGGCCCAGGAGACCGTCGGGGTGTGGCGCGTGCGCGCCGACCTCACCAGCGGGCCGAAGCTGGTCGACAGGGTGCGCGAGTTCGGGGTCCCGGCCACCTACGACGCGGAGACCGACGAGTGCGTGCCGGGGGAGGACCCCGGGTTCGGTGGACGGCACCTCGCCGCCGACGTCGAGGGGCTGACGCTGCTGACCGAGTCCGACGGCGACGGCTACGTGCTGGCCTCCAGCCAGGGGGACAGCACCTTCGTGCTCTACGACCGCGAACTGGAGGACCGCAACGAGCACGAGGGAGGGTTCCGGGTCACCGCGGCCTCCCCCACCCTGGACGGCACGCAGGAGACCGACGGGGTGGCGGTGCTCAACGCCGCGCTCGGTGACTCCTACCCGGACGGCCTGCTGGTGGTCCACGACGGCGACGAGACGCCGTCCGAGCCCGCGCGGGAGGCCACCAACCTCAAGTTCGTGGACCTCGGCGAGCTCATGGACGAGCTCGACGACTGAACCTCGCGGGTGGGGTCGTGCTCGGCCACGGCCCCGCCGTTTCGTCCGAGGTGGTCGGAGCGGCTACAGTTCCCCCACCGCCGCGCGGATCTCCTTGGGAACCGGGACCGTGGTCCGGCTGAGGCGGTCCACGTAGACGTGCACGAACCTGCCCAGCGAGGCGGGGTGTTCGCCGCCGTTGCCGAACACGGCCAGGCCGTAGGTGACACTGGAGTTGCCCAGCCTGCGCAGTCCGATCCCGACCTCGACCCTGTCGGGAAAGCTGAGCTCGGCCAGGTAGCGGCAGCCGGTCTCGGCCACCACACCGATCGCGGGCAGCTCGCGGATGTCGGTACCGGTGGCCCGCATCAGCCACCCGTTCACGGCGGTGTCGAACCACGAGTAGTGCACCACGTTGTTCACGTGGCCGTAGGCGTCGTTGTCGGACCACCGCGTGGTGATCGGCCACAGCACGGTGAACTCGGAACGCTGCGGCGGCGGGTCGGGAAACTCGGACACGGCGGGCAGCCTAAGGGATCCGCGGCCCGCGCGGAACGGCTCTCACGTGGCGGTACCCGACTCCGCCCGGGCGGCCCCCGTGTCACGGGTCGCTCGCGCGGTCGGTAGGATGGTGCACGTCCGGTCGGGCCGGATCGGCGCGATTAGCTCAGCGGGAGAGCGCTACCTTGACACGGTAGAGGTCGCTGGTTCGATCCCAGCATCGCGCACCGAATCACTCGCCAGGATGGACGTCTGGCTGAGCACGTCCGGAAACAGCGCCGGAGGAACCCCGTGCGGCCGGGGAGCTTCCGCCCCCCGGCCGCCGGTCTCGACGACGTGGTGTCGAGACCTTTCCCCCAGGGGCAGGTCCGCACGCAGCCCCACGACCCTGTGGATCTCTCCGCCCCGGTGCGGTTCGACTGTTCCGCGAGGCGGCTCGTCGCGGGAGGCCGGAGATCCCCGCGGTGTCGTGTTCGGCTGTCACGTCGGATTCTGGGTGTCGACGGCCCCGGCGGGCAACTGTGACCACCGGGGATATCCCCACCGGGGGTATCCCTGTCAGGAACACCGCCCACGGTGGGTGTTCGTTCCGGCGGGTGGACGCGGATCCGGATTTCGCGGAGCTCGGAGGGCGTGCTGCGGGTCCGACAGCGCGGTGTTCGGCCTCCACCGAGGACACTGCCGGTAGTCAACCTGCCACCGTGCACGGGGTGTTTCGACATAGAATCGTGACGTGCTCATCGAACCGCCGAGTTTCGGCAGCTACTTACGCCACCTGCGGTCCGGTGCTCCGCCGGCCGCGTTCGCACCCGACCCGGCCTATCGGACACCGCGTCCGGCGATGAACCGGGCGGAGCTGGCGACGGCGGCGCGCACCAGCGTGGGCTATGTCCAGAAACTGGAACAGGGGCACGCGGACAACCCCTCACCCGCCGTGGTGGACCGGCTGGCCGACGCGCTCGGAAGCACCTCGGTGGAGCGGCAGCACCTCCACGACCTGGCCAGCCCCCAGCGGAACGAGCACGGGGAGCAGGTCTCCCGCCAGGAGGTGACCCCGGTGCAGCGGGAGGCCGCCGACGGGCTGCACCCGAGTCTGGCCGCCTACGTCGACGAAGCCTGGAACGTGCTGTACTCCAACGCCGAGTACCGGCGGATGTTTCGGCGTATCACCGAGGTCGGCAACGTGCTGACCTGGTTCTTCTACGTTCCGGAGTCCAAGGCCGTCATGGTCGAGTGGGAGTACGAGGCGCGGCTGACGGTGGCCTGGCTGCGTGCTCTCATGGCGCGTCGGCCCGGCAACCCCCTGTTCGTCGAGATCCTGGAGACGCTCTCGCGCTCGGCGGAGTTCGTGCGGATGTGGGAGTTGCAGGAGGTGATCCTGGGGCGTCACAAGCCGCACTTCCTGGTTCACGACCTCGACCGCGGCCGGGAGGTCGAGTTGCTGGCCCAGGTCTACCCGACCCCGGACCCGAGCCAGCACATGCAGCTCTACCTGGGAATCCCGGCCCGATAGGGCCTCACCGGTGCTCCAGTGAGTCCAAGAAGGACGCCAGGGGAGCGGTGGTCTCCTCCGGGTGCGTCAGTGTCGGCGCGTGGGCGGCGCCCTCCACCTCGTGCAGCGGGCTCGTGTGCGGAATGGTCGTGTGCAGGAACTCCATGCGGTCCCGGGGGACGGACACGTCCTTCGAACCGCGCAGCAGCAGGGTGGGGCAGGTGATCTCGCCGAGGCGGTGGGTGATGTCGTCGCGTTCGAGCAGGCACCGTGCGGGAAGCCCGAGGGGCAGCGGCCGGGTTTTCCAGAGCCGTCTCCACTGCTCGGCCTGCGGGTGCTCTCCGATGATCTGGTGGGAGAGCGGAACGAGAAGTTCGTCCACGGGGCCCCGCTCGGTCAGTTCGTCGAGCATGGTGGTGTAGTTCCGGCGGTCCTCCTCGGAGAGCGCGTGCGCCTCGGTGGCCAGCAACAGGAGACCGGTGACCCGCTGTGGGGCGAGCAGCGCCGTGCGCAGCGCGGTGAACCCGCCCTGCGACAGCCCTCCGACGACCGCGTTCCGGATACCCAGCCGGTCCATCAGGCCGAGCACGTCGCGCGCGGTGTCCCAGTAGGTGAACGGTGCGTCACCGGTGGTGCTGTCGCCGTGCCCGCGGGCGTCCCAGGTCACCACCCGGTATCCACGGGAGGAGAGGGCCTCGGCCTGGGCGGCGAACATGGTGTGGTCCAGGAAGAAGCCGTGTCCCAGCAGCACGGCGGGACGGTGCTCGCCGCCGGTGTCGGCGAAGTACATCTCGTGCCCGTTGACAGTGGACAGTGGCATTCGTGTTCCTTCCCCGCGGTGCCTCCGCTCCGGTCAGCGTCCCGGAACGACCCGGTTTTTGCGATACTACTCAGTTTCACCGGTGGCTCGGCAGACCCCCGGATCCCGGCGGTGAGCACGCGCAATCGGATCGTGACCAGAGGCCCCACGACGGGTGGGGTGGCTTATCGTCGTGGTCGTGACGACACACAAGCAGCCTGTCTCCGACCTGTTCGACCCGGACGTGTGGCAGTCCGTGGCGGGTTTCGACTTCACCGACATCACCTACCACCGTTGCGTCGAGGACGGACCCGGGCGGGGGACCGTACGCATCGCGTTCAACCGCCCCGAGTCACGCAACGCCTTCCGCCCGCACACCGTCGACGAGCTCTACCGCGCGCTGGACCACGCCCGCATGACCAGTGACGTCGGCTGTGTGCTGCTCACCGGCAACGGCCCGTCCCCCAAGGACGGGGGGTGGGCCTTCTGCTCCGGGGGCGACCAGCGGATCCGAGGCCGTTCCGGCTACCAGTACGCCGAGGGCGAGACCGCCGAGACCGTCGATCCCGCCCGGGCGGGCCGACTGCACATCCTCGAAGTGCAGCGCATGATCCGGTTCATGCCCAAGGTCGTCATCGCGGTGGTCCCCGGCTGGGCCGCCGGAGGGGGACACAGCCTGCACGTGGTCTGCGACCTCACGCTCGCCAGCGCGGAGCACGCGCGGTTCAAGCAGACCGACGCCGACGTCGGCAGCTTCGACGCTGGGTACGGTTCGGCCTACCTGGCCAGGCAGATCGGGCAGAAGTTCGCCCGCGAGATCTTCTTCCTCGGCCGCCCCTACGGCGCCGAGGACGCCCACCGGATGGGCATGGTCAACGAGGTGGTGCCCCACGGCGAGCTGGAGAGCACGGCGTTGCAGTGGTCGCGGGAGATCAACGGCAAGTCCCCGACCGCCCAGCGCATGCTCAAGTACGCCTTCAACGCCGTCGACGACGGGCTGGTCGGCCAGCAGCTCTTCGCGGGGGAGACGACCCGCCTGGCGTACATGACCGACGAGGCGGTCGAGGGCCGCGACGCGTTCCTGCAGAAGCGGACCCCGGACTGGTCGGCCTTCCCCTGGTACTACTGAAGCCGAACCGCTCCGGAGTACCAGAGGAGTAAGGACGGCGGCGCCGGGGCGCGCACCCGCGCCGCCCCGGTCTCGCGTCGGAGAGGCAGTCCGCGCGGCAGCCGTTCCAGCTCCGTTCGGACGCAGGTCTCGGTCATCACGGGGTGACGGAGCGGGATGGCATGGCCACGTATGTGACGAGTGCTGCAGCCAGCGCAACGGCTCCGCACACCAGCCAGAACGCTGAACCCACGGCGCTCCACAGCGCCACTCCCAGCGCTGGCCCTGCTGCCGCTCCCAGCCCGAACATCCCCTGTGCGGCCCCGAGATATCGACTGCGCAGCTCCTCCGGGGCTGCCTGTGCCGGATAAGCGGTCATCGTGGGGGAACCGAGAATTTCGCCGAGGGACCACACGGCGGTCACCAGAATCACGGAGGTGACGGTCAGCGGCAGGGCATACGCTGTCATTCCCAGTCCGACCAGTACGATCCCGGCCACGGCCGCTGTCCGGGCCGCCCATCGCTGCACCCATCGGGTCACCAGCAGCTCGCATCCGATCACGATCGCACCGTTGAGCGAGACGCAGACGCCGTAGACGGCCGTCGAAAGACCCAGATCGTGAATCGTGAGGGGAAGTGTGGACAGGTACTGGTTGTACACTGCGGAGAACCCGAGGATGCCGGCCAGGAACAGCAGAAACCGACGATCGCGGAGCAGAGCGACGTACCCCGTGGAGCGTGCTGCCGTTCCGCCCTCCGAAGTCGTCTCCCGGTGGGGTGAACCTCCCGCTTCCGATTTCGGCAAGTCCTCGGGAACGAGGAGCCATCCCATGATTACGACGATCAGCGCCGCAGCTCCTTCCACCCAGAACAACGCGGTGTAGGAGTGGGCCACGAGAGCGGTGCCGATCAGCGGTGCGGCGGTGGTGCCGATGTTGGTCGCCAACCGATACATGGCGAACACCAGCACCCGACGGTCGGGAGCCGTGAAGCGGCTGACCACTTCGGCCGAAGCCGGGCGGTAGAGTTGACTCGCCGTCCCCACCGCGGTCGCGACCACCACAAGGCTGAGGTAGGTGGGTGTGTAGAGGATCGCCACGGTGCACACCGCCGTCGCGGCCATGGACAGGATGATCGAGGCGCGGGTGCCGATTCTGGCGGTCAGCCATCCGCCGCCAATCGTGCCGATCACCGCTCCGACGCCGAGGAATCCGAGAGCGATTCCCGCCTGTGTCTCTGTGAATCCGCGCTGCACGGCGTAGAGCACCAAGTAGATCTGGAGGAAGCCGCTGAGCCGGTTCACCATGATTCCGCCGATGACGGCTTTCACCGGCGCCGGTGCCTCCCACCAGCACTCCTTGATCCCCGGTGCTTGCCGGGTGTCGGACTGCGGTTTGGCGTTCGCGTTCATCTCCGCACCTGTTCGGCTGGTTCGAGTAGCACGGCCTCCTCCGCAGCGTCCAGAGCGCTGCGGCACTCGGCTGCGCTCCCGCCGACCGCGACAAGCATGGCGTAGCGGCCGGTGTGTGATGCTGGTGGCAGTTCGAGCACGTGGCCGGGTTGGGCGAGCACTCGGGCCACCTTGATGGCGGGCGGTAAACGGTCGTGGTCGATGGTGATCCGTCCGACGACGGTCTCCACCTCCGGATACAGAAAACGCACCGCTGCGGCCTCGTGGTTCGCGGTCCCCGGAACAGGGCGGTGCCCCAGAGCCAGTTCCGCTGCGGCCAGCCCCGCGTCGATTCCGGTGGTAAGCAGCCCGAGATAGGAGATGAAATCTCCTCCGCTGCGCGCGTTGATCTCCACGAGTCGTGGGCCCCGGGAGGTGAGACGCCACTCCGAGTGGGTCCAGGCACGGGTCAGTCCCACGGCTTTGTGCACCAGGGCCAACGCTTCACGTAACTCCGTGTCCTCGAGGATCGGATCAGCGCGGTCCACACTGTGTCCGATTTCCTCGAAGTTCGGAGGTGGGCTGAGTTCCTTGCGGGCCACGTAGAGTGGATCGATCTCGTCGTCCCAGACGAGCGTGTCCACGCTGATCTCCGGCCCGTCCAGGTACTCCTCGACCAGGACCGGATCCGTGAAACGTTCCCGGACTTCCTCCATGGTCAGGCTCTGGGTGGTCGGGAAGAGCGTGTCGAGCTCACTCCGTGACCGCGCCAGTCCCACTCCGGTGCTGCCGACCATGGCCCGTGGTTTGACCACCACGGGATAACCGGTCCGTTCGGCCGCCGCGCGCGCTTCGGCCAATGTGGACACAGCGGTGGAGGTCGGCTGTGGTCCACCGGCCGCGTCGACAGCCTCGCGTGTCAGATGTTTGTCACGGCATGTCCGGATCACGTCCGGGTCGATACCGGCAAGTCCCAGCGCTCGGGCGACGTGCGCAACCGGCAGAACCCGTGTTTCGTCCCAGCAGACCACGGCGTCGGGACGCAGGGGGCGCGCCGCAGTGATCATCATGTGGGGATCCAGCGTGTCGACGACCGTGTGACCGAGGACGTACGGCCGTTCCCATTCCGGAGGCTGGTCCGTGAAGAGCCAGACTCGGTGGTTTCTCGCCACGGACTCCAACAGATGTCCGCGAGTCTGTTGGTCCATGGCGTTGACCAGCAGCAGCAATGGCCGCTCCGTGTGGCTGGCGCCCGACTCGAACACAGGAGACATGGTGGTTGTTCACCGCTTTCCGCCCACTCAGGACACTTAGGAGTTCGGTTTCGGAGTGCTGGGCACCTCGTCGCAGACGGTCACTTCGGTGTTCGGCGGCAGTACCCGTCGGACAGTGTCGATCGCGGCGACGAAGCGTTCATCGCTCAGCCTCGGTGGGGCGAACACCGAGAAAACCGGGGCAGTGGTGTTCCCACCGACCTGGGTGCGTTTGTCCGGGCCCTGGAACAGGGAGGCGATGACACCGGTGCCATCGCGCAGCACCGGCTCGTGCGCGGTACACGTGATCGGCGAACTCATCCCCTCGAACCGTTCGTGCGCGTCAGCGGTGTCCAGTACGATCTCGCCGTCGATCCTGGCAGCGTCATGCACGCCCATCAGCACTCCCGTCGTCATCTCCGCGTAGAGCAGGGCTCGGACGAGTGATGGTGCCGGAGGCAGTCCCTTCCTGCGGGTTGTGGAGAGTTGGTTCCTCAGGGGGCAGCTGTGCTCCGCCTCTCCGAAGAAATCCTCGAAGGAAGCGATCGTGGTGTCGATCTCCTCCAGGTGTTCCTCCAGCACCGTGTGGACACCCTCGGCCAGTGACTTGATTCGGCGTGAGAACTCCTCGTCGAGGTTCTCGCAGGAAACAGCGGCCAGTCGTATGCCTGGATACCGACTACGGGCCTGCTCGCTGAGTTCGGCTCGTACGAACACTGCTACGATCTCCATCTCGTTGTGGACCGGAAATTCACATGACTGCCCGGACGAGTCGTCAAACGGTCAGTCCGAATCGACACTCTCCGGTGGGCGTATGCGGACTCGTGGCGGCTTCTGGGCAGCCAGGTAAGGATATCCGGAGGTTCCTCCTGATCCGAACGCTCCGGGTGGGAGATAGGAGGGATCGGTCTTGCCCGCGAGCTGTTTTTCGTGGTATTTCCGCCATGCCAGCAGGAGCCGGTCGAGCGTGTAAATCCGATCGCGCAGCTCATGCTCTTCGGAGGTGCCACCGAGCTCAGCGGCCACGGAAACCAGGGGAAGGAAGTCGGGGTTGTCCAGGCGTAGTACCGGACGTACTTCGGGCGTATCGGCGAGTACCTGCCTCTTCTCCGGAAGCACGCCGTACATGTGGGCGTCGAGCTCCTGCCAACTCCGACACTGAACCGCACTCGCATCACCGGTGGCGTCACGGAATCCGAGGAAGTGGTCTGGTGGCATCGCGCGGACGGCGTGAAAGAGTTTGACGAGGGGTGAGGCGAAGGCGGTAGCGTCGGCTATGTGGTCTCCGGACTCCTGCAATGCCTCCGCGTGATACATGGCCAGCGCCTGGCGTACGCAGATCAACGCCCCCCAGAACAAGCACTCACTCATCTGGATGATGCGCAGAAAGGCGACTTCATCGTGGCAGTTCGTCTGCGGAATCGTGAGCAGATGGACGATCGCGCTGACACCGCTCCGATCTTCAGCGATGTCCGACAACCGTCCTGATTCGACCGCTGGAACCTGCGGTGCGTTCCGCACATGTTCCGGGACCAGGGAACTCACGTCCGCCAGGATGTGACTGCGTTTCCGACACACCTCCGGTGACACGTCTTTTTTGTGAATGATTTCCGCCTCTTCCGAGGCGGCGTTGTCGGATGCGATCTGGTCCTCCAGGAGGCGGCGGAAGACGCTCCACACACGGGTCTGGTCGACGGATGTTCCCGTGGAGTCATCCACTCCGATCAGGCGTCGTACCAACGGCACCGCCGCGTATTGTTCGTAGCGCGGTTTCTCGTGTGTCAGGCAGTAGAGCTGTGCCTCGAGGAAGGCTCCGGCGATTTCCACGGCGTCATCGGTGGACTCGGTAGGTAGTGGGATGTCACGTTCCCGGATCGCTCGGGCAGCGGTGGCAGCCCGTTGGACATGGCGGACCAGGCCGCTGTCGTTGGCCACCACCATGCGGCCGTGCCTGTGGGTACGTTCGCTGTAGGCGGCGGCGTTGAACGACGTCAACTCGTCCCAGAGCTCGGACAAGGTAAGTCGCTGCTCCCTTCGTCTCCATGCCTTCCGCACGGGGACTCGCGGCGACTCGTGCGCTGCGAGAGGAACCCACAGCTGCGGTGGTCCTCGTACATCCCCCAGTGCTCGGTCGCTCAGTTTCCGGCGGAAGTGGGCGGTTGAGCGAGCTGTCCGGACAAATCTGGACAGCCACCAGCAGGGCCGCTTCTGCGGCGCGCGGGACGGAGGCAGTCCGTTTGAGCTGGCCTAACATGGATCACGACAGGGTGCGATCAACTCGGATCAGGACGGCCGTGAAAGGTGGTTATGTCCACATTGCGAGATGCTGGTACTTCAGGTCCTCTGCCTGAGCCGGGGCGGCCGCAATCGATGGACGAGTTCGTCGACGCCCTTCGAGACCTGCGGCAGTGGGCAGGAGGGGCTTCTTATCGCGAGCTGGCCCGACGGATGTCGGAGACACCGGACGGCGGCTTCGTGTCGCACAACACTGTCGCGGATCTGTTCAGGTCTGGACGTCGGTGGCTCGACCTCGACCTTGTCGACAGGCTTCTTCGGGCGTTCGGTCTCGAAGCTGAGCAGGTAACCCGTTGGCGGGAAGCCTGCATCGCCGCTCATATTTCGACCAGACAGTTCGAATCCACCGAGGTGTTACGACAGCTGCCGGACGAGTTCTCGGCGTTCGTCGGGCGTGAGCACCAGTTGAGCGAGGTGCTTTCCTGGGCGGAAGCTGACCGGGAGGTCTCCGCGGGCCCGACCGTGGTCTCCGTGGAGGGCATGGGGGGAATCGGGAAGACCCAGTTCGCTGTCCGCGCCGCACACCATCTGATTGAGAACGGACTGTTCGGGGACGCGCAGCTGTACGTCAACCTACGTGGATTCGACCGGGACCGAACTCCACTGAATCCCGCAGAGGTCTTGGACTCTTTCCTGCACCGATTAGGTGTTCCGGGGTCTCGTATTCCGAATGACCTCGACGGCAAGGTGGCGATGTACCGGAGCCGACTCGTTGACCGGGAAACACTGATATTGCTGGACAACGTGGCCAGCGAGGACCAGGTGCGGGAGTTGATTCCTCCTCATCGAAAATGTATGGTGCTGCTTACGAGTCGGCGCAGTCTGGCCGGTCTGGACAACGTGCGCCATGTTCAACAGTCCGTGTTCACCTCCGACGAGGCCGTTGCACTGCTGCGAAAAATTGCTGGCAGTGCTCGTGTTGACTCTGATGTCGAGGCTTCGGAAGAGGTCGTCCGATTATGTGGATACCTCCCCCTCGCGGTTGCGTTGGCCGCTCAGCGATTACGTGCGCGCACAGCGTGGGACGTGTCCGATCTTTCTGACTACCTGGCAGTGCAAGGACTGGAGGGACTCACCGCAGGAGGCAGTGGACTCCAGCCGATTTTCGACCTCTCCTATCATGAGCTCAGCTCGCGGCAACAGCGCTGTTACCGGCTTCTGGCGCTGCATCCCGGGAACACGATCACTCCGGGAGCAGCAGCGGCTCTGACCGGAACGGATGCGGTGTCCGCGCAGAAGACGCTCGAACACCTGCTTGACCAGAACCTGTTGCAGCAGAACTCGCCGGGTGTTTATGAATTCCATGATCTGCTGCGTGCGTACGTCGGAAGCAGGTCGGAGGAGTCCGATCGTGAAGAAGACAGGGAAGCAGCTCTGGAGAGGCTGTTCACACATTACGTCCAGACGTCTTCCCACGCCGTGGGGACTATCTACGAAACTCGCTCCGTCAACGGCGACCTGCGGTTCGACAAGAAATCCTCGTTCTTTCCGTGCGAAAAGGCCGGACAATGGCTCGCTGTTGAACGTGCCAACCTCGTGGCCACGGCTGGAGCGGCGGCGGAGCATGGTTATTCGGAGCACGCTGTCGAACTCGCGCGGATCCTCGCGAACCATATGCAGTCAGGTGGCTATTTCAGGGAAGACGAGATACTTCAGGAAACGGCCATAGCTGCGGCTGAACGCGATGATGACCTGAGAGGAAGGTGTGAGGCATTGTTGAATCTCGGTTCCACGTTCGCGTGGACCGGAAGGTACAAAAATGCTGTGGACTGCCTGAGTCAAGCTGAAACCGGTTTTCTGGAGCTGGCGGAGCACCGGAGATACGCCGAGACGCTGAACACCATCGGGCGGACGTACGACATGTCGAGCCGTCCGCTCTGCGGGATCAAGTATTATCAGCGTTCTTTGCGGGCCTTTACTGATGCGGGGGACACCACGGGAAAAGGACGTGCCATGGTCAACCTGGGATTCGCCTACGAACGCCTCGGTAAGTACCGAGAGGCCCTGAGGTGGGGTGAACGGGGGTTGGACCTCCTGCGTACTGCCAATGCCGAAGGGAGTGTGGGGCGCGCCCTGACGAATGTCGGTCGGGTGCACGCGTGGCTGGGAAACTTCACGTACTCCTTCAGAACTCTGCACGACGCGATAGCAAAATGTCGTGACAACGTAGATGTCCTCGGTGAGGGTGCTGCTTTCAATGCCCTGGCCTTCGCGAACAGGAGAGCAAACCGTCCGGAAGAGGCTTTGGAGCTTCTCGACAGGTCTTATTCGCTTTTTGCGAACACCGGAAACCTGGTGCACGAATGCAGAACCATGGTGGAGTTGGGCACCTGTCTGTTGGCCGTCAAGAAAGCTGATCAATCTCTTGATGTTCTCCAAAAGGCGTTCGAAATCAGTCGGGAGCTGGATGACTGGTTCCTTCGTGGTGATATACTCAACACGTTCGGTGATGTGTATTTATCGGAGAACGAGGCTCAGATATCCCTGGGCTTTCACGGTCAGGCTCTGGAGTTGGCAAAAGCGGGCTCGGATTCCTACAATCAGGCTCGTGCGACGTGCGGTATTGGTGAGGCCTACCTGAGTCTTCGTTCGGGAAGGACTGCCAGACGGTACTTGGAAGAGGCGCGTTCCCGGTTCGTCGATATGGGTGTTGTCGAGAGCTCGCGGGTGGCGGAGTTGCTGAAGAATATTGATCGGGAGGAAGAAATCTATGTGGAGTGAGGGATCCGCGCGATGCGTTTCCCTTTTCGGGGACGGAGAAGACTTCTCGCTCTGAGTTCCGAAGAATTTTACGATTTTCTCGTTCTCAGCGTTCAGTGATGATCTCTTCCGAGAAGTTCGTTTTTGGGGCGGAGCGTCGCAAATCGTGACGGCCCGTGCCGTGGACGACGGTGTGGTTGACCAGCGTTTGTTCGTGGACTCCCCCAGGACCTGCCGTTTTCGCCGCCCGGCCGTGCTGACTTCGACACGCTAGCCTGCCGAACGGGACGCAGGAGTCGTCGTGGGGAGCGGTGATGCGGCTGGTCACGGTCGGGCACGGCACGAGCACCCGGGCCGGGTTCGTCGCGCTGCTGGGCGAGGCCGGGGTCTCCCTGGTGGTGGACGTGCGCAGCGCCCCGGGTAGCAGGCACAATCCCGACTTCACGCGTTCGGAGCTCCGGAACTGGCTTCCCCAGTCCGGCGTGGACTACCGCTGGGACAAGCGACTCGGGGGGTTCCGCACGTCACCGGCGGACTCGCCCGACACGGCCTGCCGCCACGAGGGGTTCCGCGCCTACGCCGCGCACATGCGCACCGCGGAGTTCCGCGCGGCCGTCGACGAACTGCTGACCCCGGCCGCCGAGCACGGGGTGGCGGTGATGTGTGCCGAGAGCGTGTGGTGGCGGTGCCACCGTCGGATGATCGCCGACTACGCGAGTCTGGTGCGCGGCGTGGAGGTCGTGCACCTGATGCACGACGGCGCGCTGCGGGCCCATGCGCCGATGGAGGGCGTTCGGCTGCGGGAGGACGGTCTGCTGGTCTACGACGGCCGCACCCCCGCACCGTGACCGTGCCGGGAACGGAGTCCGCTCCCGGCACGGCAGAGGTGGTGACCGGCTCAGACCCGCCAGGCGTAGCGGGTCTCGAAGGCGTGGAAGGCCACCTCCTGCCGCCACTGCACCCTGGCCTTGGGGCTGGAACGCAGCAGCTTCGCGCAGGACAGCACCGGCACGCCCCGGCCGGGTGCGGTCACGTCGCACTCCGGTTTCATCCGGTGGGAGTCCGTGTCGGCCCACAGGCTCTCACCGGGCAGGAACGCGTGCTCCAGCGAGGCACGCGCGCTGTCCTTGAGCTGCGAGTAGCTCAGCCCGAAGTCGGCGGCGGCCCGCCGGTACTCGGCGGTGATGCTGCTGCGCGACACCCCGGGGTCGTCGGTGGCCAGAGCCACCGGCACGTCGTGCTCCAGGTAGGTCGGCAGCGGGTGCTCCTCGGGGCCGCAGACCCGCAGGATCTGGCAGTTGCTGGTCAGCGGAGCCTCGACCGGGATGTCGTTCTCGGCCATGTGGTCGGCCAGCTTCCGCCACTCGTCCTCGTGACGCAGGTCGATGCCGTGGCCGATCCGGTCGGCTCCGGCGATCCGCACGGCCTGGTCGATGTGGTAGGTCAGCTCCTCGGGCTTGACCAGTCCCGGCACCAGCTCACCGGCGTGCAGCGTGACCGACACCCCGGGGTACTGCTCGCTCAGGTACTCGATCATCCGCATGTGCAGCGTGTAGTCCCGCAGCGAGATCTCGTGGTCCTCGGGCTGGACCATGTTGACACCCACGAAACGGGGGTCGCTCTGCGCGAGTTCGAAGCCGAGCAGCAGCTGGGTGAAAACGCTCGCGGGGGTGTTGGCCCGCGCGACCTGGTAGTTCAGCCGGATCTCCACGTCGCATCCCGGGCGGGCCCGCGGGGTTCCGCAGTGCAGCAGCTCCCGGTAGCGGGCGAAGTCCCGGTCGGTCTCCGCGCGGGCGGCTCGTTCGATCTCGTCCAGCCCCTCGCGGAGCAGTACCTTCCGCAGCCGCCGGAAGTCCCGTTCGGAGTGCGGGTCGAAGCCGACGCGCTCGACCAGCTCCCCACGGGCCTCGGACTGCCTGGACAGCAGTGTTTCCAGGTAGAACTGGTTCTGCTCGGCGAGATCACCGGCGACCTCGGCGAGCATGTCGCCGTCCCGGCCCTCGTTGGCGGCCCAGAACTTGCCGAAGGTGGCGAAGAAGTGGTCGTGGCCCGACTCCTCACCTCCGGGTTCGAATCCCTCCATCGACCAGGCCTCGATCACCTGCCGACGGAACTCCGGGTCGCTCACCGCGTCCGAGGCCGGACGCTGTCCCTCGGTGCAGGGGGCGAGGGAGGACTGCATGGTTTCGGCGTCGATGCAGCGCCCGTCCTCGGCGGCGTAGCGGATCAGCGACTCGGTGGAGACCGCACCGGACAGGTGGTTGTGCAGGTCCCCGCCCTTGGGCATGGCCCGGGCGAACTCGGTGAGCTTCTCCGGTTGGGAACGGATCTCGTCCAGGTACTGGTTCACCAGGCACTCCCGGTCCCAGGGGGCGCACTCGGCGGCCCGGGCCGGGGTGGTGGACAGGGCGGGGAACGAGACCGCGGTCAGCAGGGCCGCCGCGGCCAGTCCCGTGACGCGCGGGATCCGGCCTCGACGACCGGGACGCCGCGTCCGGTTCCTCGTGTGTGTGGACAGCATGTGGCTCCAGCAACGGTTTTCCTCTTCCGAGTCGATCACTCTCGTCGATCACGCCTGCCGGCGCCACAGGGGGGTGATCATGTCACCCGATGAGAGGGTGCTCCGCCTCCACAGCGGTCGGGAACGCCCGCCGGGGCCACCTGCGGAAGGACTGTGCGGCCGCGTCGTTATCCTCGGGCGCGTGCTGACTGTCTCGACGGTGAACGTGAACGGCCTGCGTGCGGCCGCGAAGAAGGGGTTCGTCGAGTGGCTGGCCGCCACCGACGCCGACGTGGTGTGCATGCAGGAGACCCGGGCCGAGTACGAGCAGCTTCCGGAGGCGGTGCGTGCTCCCGAGGGGTGGTACACGCTGCTGGCTCCCAGCGCGGACAAGGGACGCAGCGGGGTCGCCGTGTACAGCCGTCACCAGCCGCTGGAGCGCCGGATCGGGTTCGGCTCGGAGGAGTTCGACACCAGCGGCAGGTACGCCGAGATCGAGCTGGATCAGCTGATCGTGGGCAGCCTCTACCTGCCCAGCGGGGAGGCCGGGACTCCCAAGCAGGACGAGAAGGAACGGTTCATGGAGCAGTTCCTGCCGTACCTGCGCGAGCTGCGTTCCCGCGCCGAGCAGGCGGGCAAGGAGGCGCTGGTCTGCGGTGACTGGAACATCGCCCACCAGGAGATCGACCTGAAGAACTGGAGGAACAACCGGAAGGTGGCCGGGTTCCTCCCCGAGGAACGGTCCTGGCTGAGCAGGGTGTTCGACGAGCTCGGCTATGTGGACGTGGTCCGGCGGTTGTTCCCCGAGGGGCCGGGGCCCTACTCCTGGTGGTCCTACCGGGGCAAGGCCTTCGACAACGACTCGGGGTGGCGGATCGACTACCACGTGGCCACCGGTGGGTTGGCCGAGCGTGCCGGCAGCGCCGTGGTGGAGAAGGCGCCCTCCTACGACAAGCGGTGGAGCGACCACGCGCCGGTGACGGTCTCCTACGCGTGATCCGGCCCGGGACCGTCTTATGCGAGGTCGTGGGGAGAGCTTGTCGTGATCGCTCCGGCCGGCCGAACCTGTGACCGTGAGACTTCACGAGGTGACCGAGCGCGAAGCCGACGACTGTCCGGCCGCCTACGTCTCCGACCGTGGCACGGCCGTAGTCCGGAGGAACCCGGTTGAGGTCGGGACGGAAGGACTCACCCTTGGTGCCGGGGATGGGACGTGTTCTCCCGTGTGGCCCGGTGCCGGGGAGAGCGAGGAGGGGAGCGTACGGCTACCGGGTCACAGTGGGTTTCCGCAGTCTGGCCCGGTTCACCGTGACACCGACCCGTCGGGTTCTCACGAGCGGGTCAGGAATCCTTCCATCAGCGCGACCATCGCCAGTGGGACCTCCTCGGGCGCGTAGTGTCCGGCGTCGGCGAACACCTCGAGTTCGGCGTTCGGGTACCAGCGCAGCCAGGTCTTCCGCATCACCTCGGGCGGGAGTGCCTTGTCGTGCGCGCCGGCACACACCAGCACCGGTGTCTCGGTGCCCGCGATCCGCTCGTGGATGTCGGTGCCCGCCCACGAGTCCAGGTAACGGCGGAAGGCGTTCCGGTCGCTGCGTTCCACCGAACGACGCACGGCGGCCTCCAGCCAGGGTTCGGGGAGTCTGTTCCCGGAGGTCATGTCGATGATGGCCCTGCGGTTCTGCGGGTTCCAGGCGGCTGCGGCGAACAGTTCCCAGCTCTCCTCGTCCAGGGGCACCCCCGACGCGGGAACGGGTGAGATCCCGACCAGGCAACGCAGCCTGTTCGGGGCCTTGAGCAGCACGTGCTGGGCGATCATTCCTCCCATCGAGTGCCCGATCACGGAGAACTCGGGCAGTTCAAGCGCGTCGGCGGTTCATTGCGTTTCGCTGAGGACAAGGCTCAACCCGCCGCAGAAGGCGAGCACCAGTCCGGACACGTAGGCGATGTAGATCGGACGATCGGTCGTGCGCAGTCTGGCCCGAATCAGCGCTGCCGTGCCCAGCGAGCCGTGCGTGTAAATGGCGGCGAAAAACCCGACCTGAGTCCAGGTGATCGCTGCTCCGCCGAGCAGGTATCCGCACAGCTGACCCGCCAGAGCCGCCCCCAGGATCGTGAACATCCCTTCGAAGTGGTCTTCGTGACCGAACAGCTGATCCACGAACCGGTTCCCTTTGCCGGTGGTCGCGGTGGTCGTTTTTCTCGCGACTGTGACCCACCAGTTCCGGACACGTGAGAAGAGCAGGAAAAACATCACCAGGACCGACCAGGCGAGGGTCACGGCGAAGGTGATCGTGAACAATATTTAACCTCGAAAAATCTTGTGGAACACCAGGCCGGATACCAGGATACACGTCCACGATCAGTGGACGTGTATCCTAGCATTCCGCTAGTCAGCATTTATCCTTAATATAGTTGACTCCGACCAATTCTTTTTCTAGGATTCCGATGTCGCTCCGTGATTCTTCCCAGGGGGTTTTCCGATCTTTCCTGGTGAAGGATCGAAGCAGCTTGGTCGTCTCTTTCTCTCCCCCGAGTCCTCGGATTGCCCGTATTCCTTGTAGGGCTTTCGCGCTGGGAATGCCAAAGCTGATCGCTGCCATCCCAACTCCGATCAAACAACTCCAGGGGATATTCTTCAATAAGCTGCCGATGCTGCTACCGACGTCCTTGAAGAAGTCGCCAACATCGCTGAAGAAGCTTCCAACACCGTCCAGCCAAGAACCATCGCTCTACGAGGCGGTCGCGTATGTGGCGAGCCGAATTTCGGTTTCAGTGGGTTCCGGTCTGTTGTTGATTTTGGCATCGTACTCGGGTTGGTTTTTGGCGATTGCATCCCGCAGAGCTTGGTGTGCCGCTTCCGCCGCTTTGCGGGCGACATCGGCTGAGTTCGCTGTTTGCTCGGCCGAAGCCTGCGCGTTGTCCGCCGTGGTCTGCGCCTGCGCGGCGTAGTCAGCGGTTTGGAGAGCCAGATATTGGTTCTCCGCGATACGGGCTTCCTCCGCCTCGCGCGCCAGATCGACAACCTTGCGTGCCTGCATGGCCGCTTCGGTCGAGGCGTTCGCCGCTTCGATGGCCGCATTCGCGTGCGTGGTCGCCGCCTCGGCGGCGTCTTCGGATTCGCCCGCATGTGCGGCCGCGTCCTCCGCTGCCGCGGCGGCGTTGCGGGCGTGTTGCGCGGATGAGTTCGCTGCCGCCGCCGTGTCGTCGGCCGCCTGCGCGGATCGGTTCGCCAGTTCGGTGGCGGCGTTCGCGGCCTTGGTGGCCCGCTGCCGCCGCGTTGCGTGCCGCACTCGCCGCCTCCTGGGCTGCGGTCGAAGAGGCCCGTACCGCGTTTCCTGCCTGCTGAGCAGCGGTTGCTGCATGCTCCGAGCCTGTGGCCGCGTTCCGCGCGGCTTGGGCCGCCTGACGGGCCGCGTCCGCCTGACTGGCGTCCATCGCGGCCGCCGAAGCCGCGGAATAAGCCCGTGAAGCCGCCTGACCGGCGGAGCTCGCCGCAGTCGCCGCACGCGATGCGGCATTGGCAGCGGAGCGGGCAGCCTGGTCCGCTGTGGCGGAAGCGGTGGTCGCTACCTGTGCTGCCTGGCGAGCGGTGTCAGCGGCGATCCTCGCGGCGGCGGTCGCCCGAGCCGTATCACCCTTTGCGGCCTCGATTTCCCGTCGCGCTCGTTCCGCGGCTTCCCTGGCTTCAGCGGCAGCCTTCACCGCACGCTCGGTGGGCGCTTCCGCCGCAGCCGTCTTTCGTCGGGCTTCCGCACCGGCCTTTTCGGCACGTTCGACGAGTTCGGTAACGGTGGCCTTCTCCGTGTCCCGTGCCTGCGCGACTTCCAGTTCGCGGTTCAGGAACCGGTTGAAGACGGCTTCGGTGTCGGCCTGTAGCGCCCGTTCAGCGGCTTGCTTCACGTGCGGGCCGCCGTTGACCTTGGATCGCACCACCCGTACCCGTAAATCGTGGTACCGGGCCTCTTTCCAACCCGTTTTCAGGAACTTCTCATAGGCTTCGGTGGTGTCGGCTTGCAAGACCTCTTCGGTCGCACTCCGCATTCTGGCGCCAGCGTTGGCCTTCAGCCGCACAACCGTCAACCGCAGATCGCGGTAGTGAGGTCCTTCCATCCGGTGTCCACGAAATTCTGTAATGCTTCGAGAGTTCCTTCGTTCAATGTCGCGTTGACCACCTGCTTCATGGTAGGACCACCGCTGGACATCAGTCGCGTAATGAGGTTTTCTCAGTGGTGAGGCTTCGGAGGGGTGCTCGACAGGCGTGAAGCCCCTGGTAAGGGTTGTTCCGATCAAAGACCAACTCGCTAAACCAGAGGCTTCATGTGATTACCTATCGTGTCACGCTCGATGTGCCCCGGGAACTGGCCTGGCATCTGGCCGGGCTGTTGCGTGCTGACCAGCGGAAACGAGGGCGCCGGAAGGGCAGGAGGGCCTTGTCGGTGTTTTGGCATGCGGTGCTGGTGCTGCGCTGGTTCCGCGACGGCACTCGGGTGGCGCAACTGGCCGTCGACGCCGGGATCGGAATCTCGACCGCGTACCGTTATCTCCACGAAGCCATTGAGGCACTGGCTGCGCACGCTTCCGACCTGCCCGATGTCCTGGCGCACTGCCTGCAGGAAAACACTCCTCACGTGGTGCTGGACGGTAAACGTGTTCCTACCGACCGAGTCGCTGCCCGCGTCGAAGGCGGGCACCATCTGTGGTATTCCGGTCAACACAATCAGTTCGGCGGCACTATCCAGTTCGTGTCCGCACCGGACGGGTTCCCCTTGTGGTCCTCCGAGGTCAACCCTGGCTCGACAGTGGATCTGCCCGCTGCCACCGACCACGCGCTGGGCGCCCTGTACTACGCCGCCAGTCAGGGACTACCGACCTTGGCCGACAAGGAGTACCAAGGCGCCGGGATCGGCATCCACACTCCGATCAAACGCCCACGCAACGGTGCTGTTCCCGCCGCCGACAACAGCTCCTACACCATGCTGCTGACCCACCTACGCTGCCTCGGCGAACGCGCCATGGCTCTGCTCACCACACGATGGAAAGCCCTGCAACGCATCACGCTGTGCCCCAGTGTATCGGCGACATCGTCCGCGCCGCCCTCGTACTCACCCACACCGAACACGGCAAAACTCACCGAGAAAACCTCACTGGAGACGATCGCGGCGTATTCAACCCCGATCGGGTCTCGTATCAGTACCACGCCTCATCGTTGTGGACGCTGTGGGCGATCCTCGGACTTCCCGAGCCCGGCCATCCGGAAGCTTCGATCGCGATCGAAACCCCGGCTTCGGCGTGCTGGCTACCTGAACGACTTGCCCGCCCGGTGTTCGTCCGGCCGCTAGAAGGACAGGCCCGGAGAAGTCTTCTCAGAAGCTCTCAGGGCAGGTGAAAGTCTATTGTTGTCGCGAATGGGGTGAGGTTCTCGACGAGTCCACGAAGCCTCAATGGTGTACTGGAGCAAGCGACGACCACGTTTCACAAGGCTTCTAGCGTTAGTCAGTGGCGGCAACGATCATCGTGAAACGATCCATCGATGTCTTCTCGATATGCGAGATTCCTTTCGGTTCCCCATCGGGAGAAACGCCCCGCACTCTCTCCTCAATTCGGGGTGAGGGCGGGGCGTGTGTCGACACCGTTCCTCCTGAAGTGATCATGGTCGGGCCGAGAGCGCGGTGCCGAGCTCAGCCGCCGCGGCTTCCGCGGCGGCTGAGCAGACTCAGTCGACGATCAATTGACCGCCGGTCAGAGACACACTCTTGAGGCTGTTGTCGAGGCAGGATCCCTCTATATCAGCGACATCGGTGGGTGCTGCCGTGATGGTTTTTCCTGCCAGGATTCCACTTGTGATGTCGGCGGTGAGCTCGACGGTCTGCGTGCCAACATTCACCGTCGCGCTGAAGTCTATCTTGCTGGTGCCATTGCTCAGGTCATCTTTGGTCCAGATCAACTTTTCGTCTGTGCCGGTAATGGTGGCTACGTTCGTCGTCCCGTTGCACGTTGTCGTGCTGTTCGCGCGTTTCTGCACGAACACCTGCAGTTCGGGGTGGCTACCGTCTGGTGACTCACAGTTTACCGCTGCGGTATTGACTCTCGTCTTGCCCGAGTTGGGCAGATCCGTGGTGAAATCGCTATTGAACGCGCACGTGAGTGTGGATACAGCTTTCTCGGAGTCGGCCGCTTTGTGTTGCCCGGAAGCGACGGGGGCGAGGAATAAACCACCGACCAGCGTAGCGACAGCGGCAACCATGACCGTAGGCCTGCGAAAAGAGTTCATCGTCGATCCTTTCTGGACATAAGCTCGCACGTCTCGACCCGATCGACGCTCGGGACAATACTCAAGTTCGATCATGTCGTAGATATTGATCGTGTTAGTGTGAATACGTTCAGTACACCCCCGTTCGGGTGATCATGCCGTTATGATGTGTCAGCACGGTGGATTGGTTCAGGGCATCACTGTTAGTGGTGCCCGAACTGTCGACGTGCGGGAATAGGGGACTCGAATGGAGATAGCGGCGTGTCGACTCGTGATGGGTCACTGCGTACTCCGTGCTCCGCCGTTTCCTCGTTCGCGTTTCCCCGGCTGTTGAATCCCGTGCGGTCTTTCACGGATACCCTGATTTTAGGTAAAATTGACTACGGTACTCGGCGCGTCGCGGGACATGGTCAGTACCTGGTGCTCCCGGTTCGTGGTACTGGATGCCGCCAGCCGAGCGCTGGTGCGCCGAGCTGGCCAACCGCCAACTCCGCCGGTCGGCACACCGCAGCCTGAATCCCCTCGAAACCGACGTCAGGGTCTGGATCCACGCCTGGAACACTTGGCCCCACGCCCTTCATCTGGATCGACACCGCGGAGGACATCCTCGACACACTCGCCGCATACCGCGGACAAACTAACGACTCACGACACTGGACGCTCAGGACGTACTCAACGATGAAACCCGGACGTTTCACTTCCTGCTGACAGAATAATTCGTCCGGCTCAAGCAGGCACCCGCACCGGTTCGGGTCGACCAGTTACGGCACAGGAGCGAGGTAGACCGGCGGCCAAACGTAACCCTGCGGGACGACCGGGACAGCACGTATCACCTGAACATGTTTGACCACTACTGGGTCGGATTCGTGCGTTTTTGGTTGGGAATCACGTGCGGTGAGAGGATTCTCGATCGGAGAGTTCTCGGAGAGTATGGACCCAACCGAAAAGTGTCCGTCACGGACGTTCTGCGACGTCGGTGTGCTCACGGCCGAGTGAACACACCGACGTCACGTTTGCCCGGCGCCGTGGATCAGATTCCGAATTCGACCTGGTACTTCCCGGTGATCTTCTCCAGCCCGCCGACGGCGCACTCCAACGACTCCGAAGTCGACTGGAAGGTCACCTTGCCGTCATCGCCCGCGAAGCGCCCGGAGTCCACCCGGAAGGCCACGATGACCACCTTGCTCACCTGGTTGACGGTGAACCCCGTGATCGAGCTTTCACTGATCTTCCCGTCCGACCACGTGAACGTGATGGAGCCGTCGAGCCCGAAGGAGCTTTCGCAGGACATCAGTTCTCCCGACCCCTCGAGCTCATCCGGTTGGGGAATCTCGACCGAGCCGCTGAACGCCCCCTGGCAGCTGATCGCGCTGCCGAACCCCTCGAAGTCCGTCTGCCGAAGAGTGAGTCCGAGCGCAGGATCGAACGTGACCTCCCCACTACCGGCGGGACCGCAGATCGTGTGCGGTGTGACGGCCTCGGCGGATCCGGATCCGGTGGTCATTCCGACGGCGGGAACCATGAACAGCGCCGCGGCCGCGAGAATCGCGAGCGTTCGCGTAGCACGTCGAAGACGCATGTATTCTCCTCTCGAGAGGAACAGGAGTTCAACACAGTGGCGACAGGAATCATTCCTCGACCCGGCCCGAATTCCTGTCGGTCCGCTCGTCGACACTAGGAGCTGTCCACCAGCGGGACAATCAGCCATCTGAGTGTCCGGTCCCGCTCTGGAATAAGACGGGAACCGTGCGCTGCTCCGCACGACGGTCACTCGTATGCCTCACGACAGACAGCGTGAAATCTTCCCTGGAATATTCTCGAAGGAGAAATAATAAGGGGGGTTCCGGGAACGCGAATCTGATTCTCATTTTTCTCGATTGCGCATCACGCGATCGAACCGATTCTTGGTTTTTGCGCGGCGAGAATCCAGGAACGGGAACAATCACTGTTGTCCCGTAACCGGTCTCGTTCCCGTGGCGCGGCTTCACTGTTCACGGGGTGACCGTTCATCCCGATGTCGCGAGTTACGCCCCCGGAGTCGGGAGGAGCACTCGGTGGGTCGCGGTCTCGCCCCGGACACCGTCGTTCCGTACTGGAGGGGTCACCGCGCCGCGTGACCATCGGTGATTCGGCCGCGTGCCCGGCGGTGTCGTGGTGCGGAAGACCTCCGGGGTGGACGCCGTCCGGAGTGAGCAGGGCGGGTCCCCGCCGTCTCCCGCGCGCCCGCCGGGCGGATGATTCCCCGGTTGTCCCCGGACGGGTGATAATCGGTGGGTCGGGCTCGTCCCTTCGGGGGTTTTGTCGGGAGCGCAACCCACCCTGGAACGGGGTACGTCGTCCGACACACGAGACAGTGTCACTGCTTCGGGAGGCGTTTGCATGCTGGCGCACAAGACCCCGCCGAAATGCCCGGTGTGCGGGTTGCACTTCTGCATCTGTCCGGACAAGAACGTCCGGGGACACCGTGGAGCCCGAGGGGGGAGCCGGCCCTCGGCACACCGCTGAGGTTTCCGCTCACCGGTGCGGAGTCGTGTGCGGGGCGGCCGACCGTGTTCGGCCGCCCCGCCTCCGGAAGTCAGCCCTCCACGGCGCGCAGCGCGTTCACCAGGCCGAATCCGTAGAACCCGGCTCCGGTGCGTCCGCCCTGGCACTTCGCGTCCCGTTCACCGTCACCGTCGGTGTCGTAGTTCTTCGGGCACGGGATGCGGTCGGCCTGCGCGGCCAACGCCCACCGCACGCGCTCGGCGCTCCACTCCGGGTGCGTGGCGCGGATCAGGGCGGTCACTCCCGCTGCGTGCGGCGAGGCCATCGAGGTGCCCTGCGCGTAGCCCCACTCGCCTCCGGGCAGCGTGGACAGCACGGCACCGTTGCCGGAGGGGGTCTCGGCCTGCTGCCTGCTGTCACCGCCGGGTGCGGTCACGTCGATCGAGGTGATCCCGTAGTTCGAGTAGAAGGACTTGCTCCGCTCGGGGCCGACGGCCGAGACCGTCACCGCACCGGGAAGCTCGGCGGGCAGCACCTCACAACCGGGCCCCGCCCAGCGGTCCTGGGTGGGACCACCGTTGTTGGGGCTGTTGGTGTCGTGGATCGGCTTGGACAGGTCCCAGTTGCTGTTGCCTGCCGACACCAGGTTGACCACGTCGTTCTCACTGGCGTAGGAGACGGCGCGGCGCATCGCCTCGGCCACGGCGGCCTGGTCGGGGTCGTTCCGGCACCACAGGTACCAGGGGTCGACGAAGAAGGAGCTGTTGGTCACGTCCACGTCGTGCTCGGCCGCCCACAGGAAACCGCAGATGGCCGACGAGGGGTAGATGAAGCCCTCGTCGTTGACGACCTTGATCGAGACCAGGTCGGCCTCGGGGGCCACGCCCGCGATCCCGACGTCGTTGCGGGCCGCGGCCACGGTTCCGGCCACGTGGGTGCCGTGGCCGCTGGTGCTGGGGCTCCAGGCCTCCTCCGAGCGGTCCGGGATCCCCTCCTCGGTGCAGCCGACGGAGCGGCTGGCGTCCACATTGGCGGCCAGGTCCGGGTGTCGCGGGTCGATACCGGAGTCCAGGATCCCGACCGTCACGCCGGCTCCGCCGGAGGTCTCGTGGGCCTCGGGAGCGCCGATCATGCGCATGTCCCACTGCTGTTCGGACAGCGGGTCCCGGCCCTCGCCCGAACCGTCGGTCACGGCCGCGCCGGTGGTCGCTTCCGAACCGTGTTCCACGGACGAGGACTCTCCGTCCTCGGGGAGCTTCTCGGCGAGGTTCCGGCTGGCCCCGGCGGCCCACACACCGGGTTCGTCACGCACGTGGGAGGCGAACTCGGGATCCGTGGAGTCGGCCAGCACCACGCCGATCTCCGGCCACTGCTGGGTCACCGTTCCTCCGGACCGCCGCACCGACGCGACCGTCCGGTCCAGGTTCCCGTGTGCGGGGCCCACGACGAGGAAGTGCGCCGGGTCGCTTTCCGCGGCCACCGCCGGAGCAGTCGCGGTGACCGGGGAGAGCAGGGTCAACGCGAGAGCGGCACCAACCGTCCTCAGTGGTGTGAGTCTCAGTTTCTCGGGTGACACCGAACCTCCACAGAGCGGAAGACATTACTGAATGTGGAAGTCTGCGCCCGAAAGGACCTCTCCGATAGGTCGTAATGGAGTAATTCTGCTGTGAGGCTGACAGCAACGCGTGGTCGTCGTGTGAGGCGAGCAGTGTTCTCGGGGCCGTGACGGCGTTAGGGTCTTGGCGTGTCGGTCGATCCAGAGGTTCCACCGCCCGAAACCCCGCCGAGCGCTTCGGCCATGCGCCGTGCGTTGCGCAGAGCAGCCGACGGAGTGACGCTGGACGTCACCGAGGCGACGGTGCTGCTGCACGCGCGCGGGTCCGATCTGGACACGCTGTTGGAGGCGGCGGGCCGGGTGCGCGACGCGCACCTGCGCGCCGAGGGCAGACCCGGTGCGGTCAGCTACAGCCGCAAGGTCTTCGTCCCGCTCACCCGCCTGTGCCGGGACCGCTGCCACTACTGCACCTTCGCCACCGTCCCCCACCGGGTGGAAGCGCCGTTCCTCGAACAGGAGGAGGTGCTGGAGATCGCCCGACGGGGAGCGGAGTCCGGCTGCAAGGAAGCCCTGTTCACCCTCGGCGACCGTCCCGAGGAGCGCTGGTCGGCCGCGGCCGAGTGGCTCCAGGAGCGCGGGTACTCCTCGACCGTCGACTACCTCCGCGCCTGCGCCGTGGCCGTGCTGGAGGAGACCGGCCTGCTGCCGCACCTGAACCCGGGTGTGCTCGGCTGGTCCGAGCTCACCAGGCTCAAACCCGTCGCCCCGAGCATGGGGATGATGCTGGAGACCACGGCGGAGCGGCTGTGGTCGCGGCCGGGCAACCCCCACTACGCCAGTCCGGACAAGGAACCCGCCGTGCGGCTGCGGGTGCTGGCCGACGCCGGCCGCGTGGCCGTCCCGTTCACCAGTGGAATCCTCCTCGGCATCGGGGAGACCCTGGCCGAACGCGCCGACTCGCTGATGGAGCTGCGGGCCACCGCGCGGCAGTACGGGCACCTGCAGGAAGTCATCGTGCAGAACTTCCGGGCCAAACCGGACACGGCCATGCGCGGGATGCCGGACGCCGACCTCCAGGACCTGGCCGCCACCATCGCGGTGGCCCGGCTGTTGCTGCCCTCGGGGGTGAGCGTGCAGGCGCCGCCGAACCTGGTGGGGCAGGAACACGGGCTGATGCTGCGGGCCGGCATCGACGACTGGGGCGGTGTGTCCCCGGTGACCCCGGACCACGTGAACCCGGAACGCCCCTGGCCGCACCTGGACGAGCTCGCCCGACGCACGGAGGAGGGCGGGTTCGAGCTGCGGGAGCGGCTGACCGCCTACCCGAGGTACGTGCGGGCCGGGCTGGCCGGGGACGGCATCCCCTGGCTGGATCCGAGGGTGGCCGGGCACGTGGCCGAGCTGGCCGATCCCGACGGGATGGCCCGTACCGGGGTGAGTCCGGTCGGTATGCCGTGGCAGGAGCCGGACGGTGGGCTGGAGTCGCTGGGGCGCACCGATCTCAACATCAGCATCGACACCGAGGGACGCGGCACCGACCGGCGGGGCGACTTCGACAGCGTCTACGGCGACTGGGAGGAACTGCGCGACAGGCTCCCTGCCGGGCGGGTGCCGGAACGACTCGACTCCGAGGTGGCCGAAGGGCTCCGGCTGGCCGAGCGGAACCCGGCTGCGCTGCTGGAGGAGGCCAACTCCTCGGCGGCGATGGCGTTGCTGACCTGCGACGGTGCCGCGCTGGACGAGCTGGCCCTGCTGGCCGACCGGCTGCGTGCCGACGTGGTGGGCGCGGACGTCACCTACGTGGTCAACCGCAACATCAACTTCTCGAACGTGTGCTACGTGGGCTGCCGGTTCTGCGCCTTCGCGCAGCGGGAGCGGGACGCGGACGCCTTCCGCCTCTCCCCGGAGGAGGTGGCCGACCGGGCCGAGGAGGCTCGCCGTCACGGGGCCACCGAGGTGTGCATGCAGGGTGGCATCGACCCGAAGCTTCCGGTGGAGGCCTACGCGAACCTGGTGCGGGCGGTCAAGGACCGGGTGCCCGACATGCACGTGCACGCCTTCAGTCCGATGGAGATCGTCAGCGCCGCGGCCAAGGCGGGCGTGAGCGTGGAGGAGTGGTTGACCGAGCTGCGGGACGCGGGGCTGGACACGATCCCGGGCACGGCCGCCGAGATCCTGGACGACGACGTGCGCTGGGTGCTGACCAAGGGCAAGCTGCCCGCCGCCGAGTGGATCGACGTGGTCACCACCGCGCACCGCCTGGGCGTCCGCTCCTCGTCGACGATGATGTACGGCCACGTGGACACCCCGGAACACTGGCTGGGGCATCTGCGCACCCTGGCCCGGGTGCAGGACACCGCCCGCGAGAACGGTGCCGCCGGTTTCACCGAGTTCGTCGCGCTGCCCTTCGTGCACCGCAACGCGCCGATCTATCTCGCCGGCCTGGCCCGGCCCGGACCCACGCGGCGGGACAACCGGGCGGTGCACGCGATGGCGCGGCTGGCGCTGCACGGTCGCGTGGACAACGTGCAGTGCTCGTGGGTGAAGCTGGGCGACGAGGGCACGGTCGAGGTGCTGCGCGGCGGCGCCAACGATCTCGGGGGCACGCTCATGGAGGAGACCATCAGCCGGATGGCCGGTTCCGAGCACGGTTCGCAGCGCACGATCGAACAGCTGCACGAGGTCTCACGACGTGCCGGACGGCACGCGCGCCAGCGCGACACCTCCTACGGCCCGGCCCCGGTGGTCCAGCTCGGATCGTTGGGCTGAGCGGGGTGTGCTCCCCCGGGGCGTCGTGATCCGGGGGAGGTGCCCCCGTCGCCGCCGACGAACCGGGGACGGGGACCGTACGATCCCCGCACCGCGGGATTCGGCGGAAGAAACATCGCGATATCGGGCAACCTCGTCGCCCGCTCGGACGTCCCCCGGTCGTCGACCGGTGTCCGTGGAGCGGGAGATCCCGTGTCCTCCCCGGCGCGTCCGGCGGGACGGGACCGTTTACGATCTTCGCGGTCACCACACGATCGTGGAACACCGCACAGCTTTCCGGTGACGCGGTGTTTCGGGGTGCGCGGGCTCGGGTGACACGTGCGGGGTGCCCGGGGCACCGCCGCGATCGCGACTCGAGAGAACCGACGAAGGAGGACACGGCTCGTGCGTGAACACTGGGCCGCCGCGGCGGTGTCGCTGTCGACGCTGGTGCTGACCCTGTTGACCGGAGGTGTGGCCCGTGCCGCCACCTCCGAGACGGTGTTACGGGCCACGGGGCCGATGGAGACCCTCAGCCCCCAGGTCGGGATCATCGCGGTGGTGTTCGGTGTCCTCGGCATGATCGTGGGTGCGCTGCGGCGCAAGCGGGTCCCCGTGCAGCCGGAGAACCAGCGCAGGAGCTGAAAGGTCCTCACGCTCCCCGGCGCCCGCCCTCCCGGCCCACGAGCCCCTCGGGCGAAAACCGCTCGCGGCGTTCTGCCAGAATCGACGGTGTGCACAGCGAGAGTTCCGTGACCGAGGAGAGCGGCGCGCCGTCGAAGCGCCCGCGCGTCTTCTCCGGTATTCAGCCCACGTCCGGTTCCTTCCAGCTGGGGAACTATCTCGGAGCCCTGCGCAACTGGATAGCCCTGCAGGACACCCACGACGCCTTCTACTGCGTGGTCGACCTGCACTCGATCACCATCCCCAAGGAACCGGAGGAGCTGCGCGAGAACACCCGCAACGCCGCGGCCCAGCTGTTGGCGTTGGGGATCGACCCGGAACGCAGCACCCTGTTCGTGCAGAGTCACGTTCCCGAGCACACCCGGTTGAGCTGGGTCCTGGAGTGCCTGACCGGATACGGCGAGGCCGCCCGGATGACCCAGTTCAAGGACAAGGCGGCCCGGCAGGAGGACGAGCACGTCAGCGTCGGACTGTTCACCTACCCCGCGTTGATGGCCGCCGACATCCTGCTCTACGGGACCGACCTGGTTCCCGTGGGTGAGGACCAGCGCCAGCACCTGGAGCTGAGCCGCAACCTGGCCCAGCGGTTCAACTCCCGCTTCGGGCGGACCTTCGTGGTCCCCGAGGCCCACATTCCCACCGACACGGCCCGGATCTTCGACCTGCAGGACCCGACGGCGAAGATGAGCAAGTCGCTTCCCTCGGGGGTCGTGGAGTTCATGGACGACCCCAAGCGCGCGGCGAAGAAGATCCGTTCCGCGGTGACCGACAACGAGCGCGACATCCGCTACGACCCCGAGAACAAGCCCGGGGTGAGCAACCTGCTGGTGATCTACTCGGGGATGACCGGCAGGTCCGTGAGCGAGCTGGAGGCCGCCTACGAGGGCAGCGGCTACGGGGACCTCAAGAAGGACCTCGGTGCGGTGCTCTCCGACTTCCTCACGCCCTTCCAGAGCAGGGTCCGGCAGTACCTGGACGATCCGGCCGAACTGGACAAGGTGCTGCGCCGCGGTGCCGAACGGGCCCGCGCGGTGGCCGCCGAGACCGTGCGCACGGCCTACGACCGGGTGGGTTTCCTCCCTCCGGTGGGCTGAACTGATCCTTTTGGGGTAATCTCCGCACCGACGTCCGTACGGCGCGGAGGTGAGCAGTGGCCGACCGCAGTCAGCCAGCGCGCACCGCGCACCGGCAGCCCGCCCCGGGACGGATCGAGCTGTACCGCAGGCGCTACCCGTGGTTCGACCGGCTCGTGCGGGCCGCCCAGCGGTACCAGCGCAACTACGGGGACTACTACGCGGCGGCCATCACCTACTTCAGCGTGCTGGCGCTGGTCCCGCTGCTGATGATCGCCTTCGCGGCGGCGGGGCTGGTGCTGGCCAGCAATCCGGCGCTGCTGGAGCGGCTGCGCGGGGCCATCTCCGAGTCGGTGCCCAGCGCTCAGCTGAGCGAGCTGGTCAACGGGATCGTGGCCGAGGCCGTCGAGCAGGCCGGTGCGGTCGGCGTGATCGGCCTGGTGGCCGCGCTGTACTCCGGGCTCGGCTGGATGGGCAACCTGCGTGAGGCCCTCACCGCCCAGTGGGGGCAGGGCCCCACGGCCCTCTCCCTGCCGCGACGCATGTTCGCCGACCTGCTGGCGCTGCTCGGGCTGGGACTGGCGATGCTCGTCTCCTTCGGCCTCAGCGCGGTCGGGGGCGGCGTCGGTCGGATGTTGCTCCGCCTGGCCGGGATCCAGCACACCACACTGGCCTCGCTGGTGCTGTGGGCACTGGCCCTGGTGCTGTCCCTGGCGGCCAGCTGGCTGGTCTTCCTGTGGGTGCTGGCCAGGCTGCCCCGGCAACCCGTGGTGCTGCGTACCGCGCTGTGGGGGGCGTTGTTCGCCGCCGTCGGCTTCGAGGTGCTCAAACAGGTGGGCGTGGTGTACCTGAACAGCCTGAGCGGTTCCCCCGCCGCGGCCGCTTTCGGGCCGGTGCTCGGGCTGCTGGTGTTCGCCTACCTGACCTCGCGGTTCCTGCTGTTCGTCACGGCCTGGACGGCCTCGGCCGGGGAGAACCTGCGGATGATCCCGCCGGAACCCCCGGCGCGCGCGGTGATCACTCCGGTGGTCTCCCGGGGTGGGGGCTCCCGGACGATGCTGGGGGTCTTCGGGGTGGGCGTGCTGCTCGGATGGTTGACCCGGCGGCGCCGCTGAGGCGAGGTCCCGCGGAGCGGACTAGCGTGGCCTGCGGCGGTACAGCAGCACGACGACCAGCACCGCCACGGCTCCCAGTGCTGTCGCGACGATGATCCTCGGCAGCACCGACCCCCGGGTCGTCTCCGTGGAACCGGCGGTCTGCCCGGCGTCGTGCCGCTCCGGCGGCGGTGCCGTCCCGCCGGTTTCCCCGGGGGCGCGGTCGACGAGCTCACCCACCGAGGAGGACCCCTCGGCCAGCCGGAAGCCGTAGTCGAGCAGCGCGGCGGCCTGGTCGGACATGGTCACCGGGCGGCGTTCCCCGCGCAGCAGCACCGCGGCCAGTCTGTGCCCGTCCCGGTGTGCGGCCACCACCCTGGTGTGTCTGGCGTCGTCGGTGAAACCGGTCTTCCCGAACAGCGCCCCCGGGTAGTTCCGGACCACGCGGCTGTCACTGGCGATCCGCAGCGGCGGCTGCCCGGGCGGGGAGGGCAGCTCGGCCCGGTGCTGCCCGGCGATCCGGGCGAACTCGGGGTTGTTCATGGCCGCCCGCAGGATCAGCGCGAGATCGTAGGCGGAGGTGCTCATCCCGGGCCCGTCCAGCCCGGAGGGGGTGGCCGCCCGGGTGTCGGTGGCCCGGAGCCGTTCGGCGAGCTCGTTCATCAGCCGCAGGGTGCGGCTGGTGCCGCCCAGCTCCCGGGACAGGGCGTGCGCGGCGTCGTTGCCGGACTGGAGCAGCAGCCCGGACAGCAGTTGGCGAACCGTGTAGGTGACCCCGGGTTCCAGCCCCACCGAGCTGCCCTCCGTCTCCGCGTCCGCGCGGGTGGCGGTGACGGTGTCGGACACGTCCAGCTCGCGGACCGCCACCAGTGCCGTGAGAATCTTGATCACCGAGGCGGGGCGGTGTCGCCCGTGCGGGTTCTTCGCCGCCAGCACCGTCCCCTCGTCCAGGTCGGCCACGACCCAGCTGCCCGAGGTGACCGTTTCCGGAGGACCCGGCTGCCGTGCGGGGGTGACCACACCGCACTCCCCCATGCGCGGGCCGCCGAGCGCCTGTTCCGGCACCGGCAGCGGCGGCGGGGAGGACTCCCCCGGAGGAGGGACTTCGGAGCTGTCCACCGGAGGTGGGGGAAGGGTGGCGTTCGGGCAGGAGGCCTGTTGGTGCCGGAGGGCGAGGGCGGGACAGGGCAGGGCCAGCGTGGCGAACACCGCCACCAGGCTCGCGAGAACCGGGAGGACACGTCCGGAAGCTGTACGCACTCGCCTCAGCCTAGATCATCCACCGCCGCGGTGGGATCCGCCGAACGACCCCGTCCGGGTGTGTGCGTGACCACGCACGATACTGGGGGCGTGCGCATCACACGTGGTACGGGGCTGGCGCTGCTCCTCTTCGGTGTCTGGTCGTGGCTGCTGTGGCCGACCTTCCTCACGAACATCCTCCGCAGCGAGAACTCCTGGTCGGGAGGTTCCCCCACGGGTTTCCTGTGGGTGCACCTGGCGATCGGGGCGGTCTCGTTGGTGCTGGGCACCGCGATCGGCGTGCTCGGTTGGCGGGGCTACCGGGCGGCGGGCCGGGGGGACTGACCTCCGGGGCACCGCCTGGTGTCGAGGCCGGGCACCGGCCCGCGCGAAGCGGTCGTGCCCGTCTCCGCGCGGGGACGACCGCTTCGCGCGGACATCGTGTGCCCGCCTTCAGCGCCTGCGGAACATCAGGGCCCGCTTGACCTCCTGGATGGCCTTGGTGACCTGGATGCCGCGCGGGCAGGCGTCGGTGCAGTTGAACGTGGTCCGGCAGCGCCACACCCCGTCGACGTCGTTGAGGATGTCCAGCCGCTCCTCGGCGGCCTCGTCCCTGCTGTCGAAGATGAACCGGTGCGCGTTGACGATCGCCGCCGGGCCGAAGTAGGAGCCCTCGGACCAGTACACCGGGCACGAGGTGGTGCACGCCGCGCAGAGGATGCACTTGGTGGTGTCGTCGAAACGTTCCCGCTCGGCGACCGACTGGATCCGTTCCCGGGTGGGTTCGTTGCCCGTGGCCACCAGGTAGGGCTTGATCGCCCGGTAGGCCTCGAAGAACGGCTCCATGTTGACCAGCAGGTCCTTCTCCACGGGAAGCCCCTTGATCGGCTCCACCGTGATGGTGGTCTCGCCCTTCTTGGCGAACATGTCCTTCATGAGGACCTTGCAGGCCAGGCGGTTGACGCCGTTGATCCGCATGGCGTCGGAGCCGCAGACACCGTGCGCGCAGGAACGCCGGAAGGTCAGCGTCCCGTCGATGTACCACTTGATGTAGTGCAGCAGGTTGAGCACACGGTCGCTGGGCAACGCCGGGATCCGGTAGGACTCCCAGTGCAGGTCGTCGTCGACCTCCGGGTTGTACCGTTCGATCTTGACCGTGACCATCGTGGCGCCCTCCGGAACGGGAGGGGCATCCGAGGGCAGGTCGGCGGGGGTGCTGCTGTTCGTGGTGGGGGCGGTCATCAGTACTTACGCTCCATCGGCTGGTACCGGGTCACGGTGACGGGCTTGTACTCCAGACGGATGTCCGAGCGGAATCCGGTCAGACCGAGCGGCGCGTTCGGATCCTCCTCCTCGGGCAGCTGCTTGTACTGCATGCTGTGCCGCATGAAGTTGGTGTCGTCCCGCGTGGTGTAGTCCTCGCGGGCGTGCCCGCCCCGGGATTCCTTGCGGGCCAACGCGGAGTTGACCAGTGCCTCGGCGAGGTCGAGCAGAAAGCCCAGCTCGACGGCCTCCAGGAGGTCGTGGTTGTAGCGTTTGCCCTTGTCGTGGACGGCTATCCGGCCGTACCGCTCCTTGAGCAGCTGCACGTCCGACAACGCCTGCTTGAGGGTCTCCTCGGTGCGGTAGACCGAGGCGTTGGCGTCCATCGTCTCCTGTAGGGCGGTGCGGATGTTGGCCACCCGCTCGCCGCCCTCGGCGGTGCGCAGGTGGTTGACCATGCCCTCGACCAGCTTGGCCGGCTGCTCGGGCAGCTCCAGGAAGTCGTGCTGGTTGGCGTACTCGGCCGCGGCGATGCCGGCGCGCCTGCCGAAGACGTTGATGTCCAGCAGGGAGTTGGTGCCCAGCCGGTTGGAGCCGTGCACCGACACGCAGGCCACCTCGCCGGCCGCGTACAGGCCGGGCACGGTGTTCTCGTTGTCGGCCAGCACCTCGGCGTCCACGTTGGTGGGAACCCCGCCCATGGCGTAGTGCGCCGTCGGATAGACCGGGACCGGCTCGTGCAGCGGCTCCACACCGAGGTAGGTGCGGGAGAACTCCGTGATGTCGGGGAGCTTGCTCTCCAGCACGTCCTCGCCGAGGTGGGTGACGTCCAGCAGCACGTGGTCCTTGTTGGGACCCGCGCCGCGTCCCTCCAGCACCTCCATGGCCATGGAGCGGGCCACGATGTCCCGGGGAGCCAGGTCCTTGATAGTGGGGGCGTAGCGCTCCATGAACCGCTCGCCGTCGGCGTTGCGCAGGATGCCGCCCTCACCGCGCACCGCCTCGGAGATCAGGATGCCCAGTCCGGCCAGCCCGGTCGGATGGAACTGGTAGAACTCCATGTCCTCCAGCGGCAGCCCCTTGCGGTAGATGATGCCCATCCCGTCGCCGGTGAGGGTGTGCGCGTTGGAGGTGGTCTTGAAGACCTTGCCGAAACCGCCGGTGGCGAAGATCACCGACTTGGCCTGGAAGACGTGGATCTCCCCGGTGGCGAGTTCGTAGGCGACCGCTCCGGTGCAGTGCTGGGTACCGTCGGGGCCGGGGGTCATGGTGATGTCGAGCACGTAGAACTCGTTGAAGAACTCGACCCCGTGCTTGATGCAGTTCTGGTACAGCGTCTGCAGGATCATGTGGCCGGTGCGGTCGGCCGCGTAGCAGGAGCGCCGCACCGGGGCCTTGCCGTGGTCCCTGGTGTGCCCGCCGAAACGGCGCTGGTCGATGCGCCCCTCCGGGGTGCGGTTGAACGGCAGCCCCATCTTCTCCAGGTCGAGCACCGCGTCGATGGCCTCCTTGGCCATGACCTCGGCGGCGTCCTGGTCGACCAGGTAGTCACCGCCCTTGATGGTGTCGAAGGTGTGCCACTCCCAGTTGTCCTCCTCGACGTTGGCGAGGGCGGCACACATCCCTCCCTGGGCGGCCCCGGTGTGGGAGCGGGTCGGGTAGAGCTTGGTCAGCACGGCGGTGCGGGAGCGCTGACCGGCCTCGATCGCGGCGCGCATACCCGCGCCACCCGCACCGACGACGACCACGTCGTACTTGTGGAATTGCATGGGGTCTCCTTGGCTCGTCGCCTGCCGGGCTGGTCAGCTGATGTTCGGGTCGAAGGTGAACAGCACGTAGGTCCCCAACACCACGGTCAGCACGATCGAGCAGTACAGCAGCATCTTCAGCCAGAAGCGGGTACGGTCGGAACGCGAGTAGTCGTTGATGACCGTACGCAGTCCGTTGCCGCCGTGCAGTCCCGCGAGCCAGAGCATCACCAGGTCCCAGACCTGCCAGAAGGGGGACGCCCAGCGTCCCGCCACGAAGGCGAAGTTGATGCGGTGGACGCCACCGTCCAGGAACAGCATGATCAGCATGTGTCCGAGGACGAGGAACAGCAGCACGACACCGGACAGCCGCATGAAGATCCAGCTGTAGAGCTCGAAGTTGCTGCGGCGGGCGGCGGGCCGCGTCGAGGAACGCGGTTTGTCGACGGAAAGTGGTGCTTCGGTCGTGGTCATGATGGTACTAGCCCCCGAACAGTTCCGTGACGGCACGAGTGATCATGCTGATGGCGGCCGGGATGATCAGCACCAGCCAAAGCACCAGAACGGTCCACAGCATCGGCCGCTGGAACCTCGGGCCCTCGGACCAGAAGTCGACGAGCATCACCCGAATTCCGTTGAACGCGTGGAAGAGCACCGCCGCGAGCAGGCCGAGCTCGAACACGATCATCAGTGGGTGCTTGTAGGTGTTGATCACCGTGTCGTACGCGTTCGGCGAGACCCGCACCAGCGCGGTGTCCAGGACGTGTACGAACAGGAAGAAGAAGGTGAGCACGCCCGTGATGCGGTGGGCGACCCACGACCACATGCCCAGGTCGCCGCGGTAGAGAGTGCCCTTGGCGCGGGGCCTGACGGCCTCACGCGGGGTTCCCTCCGCCGCGGTGGCGGTTGTACTGGCCATGACGGAAGGCCTCCAACGTCGCTGGTGGACTCCGGATCCGTCCCGGCGCTCGCGCGGATCGACCCCGTGACGGCGCGGTGCCCGCGCCAGTGCCGATTACCCGAACGGACCCTTGACTCATGGGATGCTAGACCCGCGTTGTTCGGCTGTCCTACTCGCATGTGCCCGCTGTGATCGAGCAGACAGCCCCACGGGGGTGGTTGATCGATGTAGTCACGCCGTCACGGGGCGCGGGGGAAATCGTTTCCCCGGTGTCAAGCAGTCCGGCCGAGAAATGTGTCACCGGCATCGTATTCCGGTGTTCCTTCACGGGTGTGCCGGGGGTGGGCAGCCGTGTCACGCCCACCCCGTCAAGGAAAACGATTCGTTTTCCGGTGTGCGGGGCCCTTCCCGCGCCGTGGTCGGACGTGGGGTGAGAACCCCGTTCGTGAGCGGCACCGTCCGCCCCGAGCGGCTATCTTGAGGGGGAGTTCGGTCCGGTGGACGAGGTCGGCGGATTCCACCGGATCCCTCGAAGGAGCGGGAGGCCGGACATGGACGACGACGGTTCCGTCGACTGGCCCGCGCTGCGTGCGGCGGCGACCTTCGCGGCCGAACACGCCTACTGCCCCTACTCCGGTCTCGCCGTGGGGGCCGCGGCGCGCTGCACCGACGGCCGGGTGGTCGTCGGGTGCAACGTCGAGAACGCCTCCTACGGGGTGACCCTGTGCGCCGAGTGCACGCTGGTGGGCGAGCTCCGCATGAGCGGAGGAGGCGGTCTGGTGGCCGTCTCGTGCCGGGACGGACGGGGTGAGCTGGTGATGCCCTGCGGGCGGTGTCGACAGCTGCTCCACGAGATGGGCGGGCCGGAGTGTCTGGTGGACACCCCCGAGGAGGTCCTGCCGGTGCGCCGGTTGCTGCCCCACGCCTTCGGTACGTCCTCCTGACGCCCCGGGTCGCCGAGGGGAACAATCCCGGGCGACGACCGAACCCCGTGAGACCGAGGGAGGACGAATGTGGCACACCGCCGTGGAGGTCATCCGGAGCAAACGGGACGGCCACCGACTCTCGCGGGAGGACATCCGCTGGGTCGTGGACGCCTACACGCGGGGCGAGGTGGCCGAGGAGCAGATGTCGGCGCTGGCCATGGCCGTGCTGCTGCGGGGGATGGACGCGCGGGAGACGGCGGACTGGACCAGGGCGATGGTCGACTCCGGTCGCACCGTGGACCTGGGCGGCCTGGGCCGTCCCACGGTGGACAAGCACTCCACGGGAGGGGTGGGCGACAAGGTCACGCTGGCGCTGACCCCCCTGGTGGCCGCCTGCGGTGCGGCCGTGCCCCAGCTGTCCGGGCGCGGTCTCGGGCACACCGGCGGGACGTTGGACAAGCTGGAGTCGATCCCGGGGTGGCGCTGCCGGATGTCGGACGAGCGGATGTGGCACGCCCTGCAGGAGGTGGGGGCCGTGATCCGTGCCGCCGACGACCGGATCGCCCCCGCCGACCGCAAGCTGTACGCGTTGCGGGACGTCACCGCGACGGTGGAGTCCGTTCCGCTGATAGCCGGCTCGATCATGAGCAAGAAGATCGCCGAGGGAACGGCCGCGCTGGTCCTCGACGTCAAGTGCGGGTCGGGAGCGTTCATGAAGGACCGGCGGCGGGCGGGGGAACTGGCCGAGACGTTGATCTCCCTCGGCGCGGCCACCGGGGTGCGTACCAGCGCGCTGCTGACCGACATGGACGTCCCGTTGGGGGAGAACGTGGGAAACTCCCTGGAGGTGGCCGAGGCCGTGCGGGTGCTGCGCGGCGAGGGACCCGCCGACGTGACCGAACTCACGCTGGCGCTGGCCCGCGAGATGCTCGCGCTGTGCGGGCTGGACGACACCGACCCCGCCGAGAAGCTGGTCAGCGGCGCGGCGTACCGAACCTGGCGTGACCTGGTGCGCGTCCAGGGCGGGGACCCGGACGCCGCGCTGGAGGCGGCTGCCCACGTGCACACCCTCCACGCCCCGCGTGCGGGGTTCGTGACCGGACCGGACGCCCACTCCGTCGGAGTGGCCGCCCGACGGCTGGGGGCGGGGCGGCTCCGCCGGGAGGACGCGGTGCGGCCCGGAGCGGGTGTGCGGTGCCTGGCCAAGCGGGGGGACCGGGTCGCCGAGGGTGATCCGGTGCTGGAGCTGCACACCGACGAGCCGGAGGCGGTCGAGGACGCGGTGCGGCTGCTGGAGGGGGCCTACGGGATCACCGACTCTCCCGGGGAGACCCGTCCGGTGGTGCTGGAGCACCGTTCCGGAGTCTCCGAGCGGTGAGGGCGGGTCCCGCCGTCGTCCCGACGGCGGGAGGTGTCCGCTCGCTCCGTGCCGCTCGACACCGGCTTCGCCTCCGGGGAGGAGCCGGTGACGGCTCCGTCCCGTGAATCCCCGCGTGCGGGGTGACGAAGCCTGCCGCGCCTGTTACGCCGTGTCGGCCGTGTAGTCGTCGTCGGGGCCCTCGCCGTTCTGCTTGTCCGGCTCCCGCTTGGCGCTCTTGGAGCGACCACGCCGCTGCTGTTGCCGGGGCAGGGCGGTCGGGGGGGACACCGAGGAACTGTTCGCGGGAGCTCCGCCGCCGAGGATCAGCTCGGCGAACGTGGCCATGGCCTCGTCGAGCTGGCCCGCGTGCTTGCGTTCGCTCTCCTCGTTGGCGTTGCGGACCAGCGAGTCCAGCGTCTCCGCGTCGGGACGCTCGGCGAGGCTGCCCTGCAACTGGGACAGGTCGTTGCCCAGCGTGCTGCCGACGTCCCCGATCCGTTCGGTGACTCCGCTCTCGACCGAGTCGAGCCTGTTGTTGACGTTCTCCTCCACGGAGTCGATCCGCCCGGAGACCTCGTCCAGCCTGCTGGCCAGCGATTCGAGGCGTTCGGCGAGCTGCTGGAGCCGTTCGGTGGGGTCCACCGCCGGACGTTCCGCGAGGGCGTCCAGCTTCCCGTTGATCTTCTCCGAGCTCTCGGAGACGGTCTCCCCGACACCGTTGCGGATCTCCTGGGCGGCCTCGGTGACCGACCGCTGCAACGATTCCCTGGTGCCGTCGAGGTGCTCGTGGACGCCCTCGTCGATCTCGGTGAACCGGCTGCGCAGTCCGGTCTCCATCTGTTCGAGGCGCTCCCGGATCGGCTCCTGCACGGAACCGGGGACCTCGTCGAGCCGGGCGTCCTGTTTGTCCAGTTGCTGCCCCAGCTCCTCCAGTCGCTTGTGGACGTGCGCGAGTTTGTCCTCGAGCCCGTCCATGCGGCCCGTGACCCCGTCGAAACGGCCCGCCATACCGTCGAGACGGCCGTCCAGCTGGGCGAACGGCTTGGAGAGTTTGTCGGCGAGTCCTTCGACCTGGGTGTTCAGGCCGGCGATCGCGTTCTCCTGGGACTCCAGTTTGGATAGTGCTTCGTCGAGTCGTTCGGCGAGCACGCTGACTTCGGTGCGATCGGGCAGCTCGGACAGCCGTTTGCGTACGGAGCCGAGGGACTCCAGCGGCGACATCCGGGCGTTGATCTCGTCGAGAGCGTCGAAGATCTGCTGTTGTTCGCTTTCGCGGATCTCCGCTGCCCGCGTCAGCATGTTCCGCATACGGTCGAACGACACCGTGTCTTGGCTGTTCTCATTCACGGCAAAGGTCGTCCTTCGTCGAGGGGGAGGGAGAGGACTAGTGGAGCGTAGCGAGTAGATCTTCTCTGCGTCAGACACCCCCCGGAACTTTTCACGAACGCGGTGGTCGTTATTCCTGCTTTCGGGGGAACGGCCCGCGTCCTTTCGCCGGTCGACGAGGACTCCGCGAACCCCTGTGGGCCCGGAGGCACGCCGCGCTCCGGGAAACGCTCCGAGTCCCTCGTGGACCCGGAAGGAACACGGACCCGGCGGGGACGCGCTCGGAGACGGGTGTTTTCGGACACGAGCCACACGTGACCACGGTACTACCTTCCGGCAACGGCGAGGGTGGGGTAGCACCGCGCCGGACGGCCCGCACGAGGAGGGAGCGACCACGAGGACACGTCCGCCTCTCCCGGCACGGCCGGACGTGCCCGTCCCGCGTGCGACACCGGTGGACCGGTGCCGTACGCGGACGGCGAGACGTCAGTGCACCCGCAACCTCGCCTCGAAGTTCTCCACCAGTTCACGCCACTTGGCGACCTCGTCGTCGAACGGGGGCGTGGGGGGAAGCCTGTTCGGGTCGGGACGCAGCACGAAGGAGATCATCCAGCCGAGACGTTCCGAGGGGTGCAACGCGGCCTCCACACTCTCGTCCCCCGCCCAGGTGGCGGCGTCGACGAGCAGCTCCTCGGCGAGGTCGAGCTGGGTCGGGTCCACCTCGGTGGGACCTTCGGCCAGGTCGTTGTCCAGCCCGTCGAGCAGATAGGTGTTGTCCGGTTCCACCTCGATGTCGAGCTCGCCGGAAGTGGCCCTGTTCCGGACCCGCTGCCAGGTGACCACCCGGGCGAGGTCGGTGTTGTCGGCCTTGTCCTCGGCGAGGAAACGAGCCAGGGCCCGGGGTGAGGTGCACACGTCCACACTGCCGTCCGAGCCGAGGAACACCGGCTCGTCGTCGAGGTAGCAGCGCAGCGAGTAGTACTCCGCGCCTCCGGTGATGATCCGGATCGGGTCGATCCCGATCTCGCGCCAGAACCCCGCTTCCTGCTCGTCCTCCTCCTCGTCGTCGATCCGTTCCACCTCGGCGGTGTCGGTCAACCCCGTGGGGGAGTCGTCGCTTTCCAGGGCCTCACCGAGTTCGCTCTCGGCGGTGGCCACAGCGGTGGGATCGACCTCGGGCACGGCCACGACCCCGTCGATGGCGTCGAGCACCTCGTCCCAGCGCTCGGCCACCACCTGACACAGCCTGGTCCAACGCCGCTGTCCCTCCCTGCCGTTGAAGGCGATCGTGCCCTCACCGAGCAGGTCGAACCCCTCGGCGGCCTCCAGGACCTCGGTCACGGTGTCCAGCTCGCACACCTCGGCCAGGGACCGTGCCATCTCCACGATCTCGGACAGCTCGTTGAGCGTCCAGGTGTCCGGAGGCTCGGCGACGAGCTCGGGAACACCCACCAGGTCGTACTGGTGGTCCTCGTCCGGGCTGAGATCCACCGCGGACAGGGCGGGGACCACGTGCCAGGCGGGGTGGTCGTCGAGGTCGTTGGCCGCACCGGACCTGACGAACGCGGCCAGGTGGGCGGGGTCGGGAAACGCGTACAGATTCTCTTCGTGACCGAGAAAGGCTTCCCATTCCTCACCTTCCTCGCGCCAACGGGGAGCCCAGAGGGTGACCAGATCGCCCTGCGGCAGCCCGAGCTCGATCGGGACGATGTCCTGCGCCATCTTGCTACCTCCGGTCGCCGAAGCAGACGCTGCCGAAGCCTACGGGACGGGAAATGATCGTCGGTACGGTGTCGCTCCGCGTCAGAGCGGTCCGCACTACGCTACCTTCGGTCGGATCGCCGCTTCCGACGGTGCCGCCGAAGCACGTTCTCCCGCCGGGAGGAGAGCCTCGGGGCGGCGGTCGGTGCGGAGGACAGGGGCGTCGCCCGCGAGGATCGGAGGCGATCGGTCACGGTTGGCGGTACCCAGCGGGGCCGGTCGGGACGATCATGATCCGGATGGACGTCACCCTGCTGTGGACCGAGATCACGGTGTGGCTCGCCGAACACGCACCCGCCACGGCGGCCGGGCTGAGACGGGCGGTGCCCCCTCCCGACCTGGACACCCTCGAGGAGGATTTCGCCGTGGGACTTCCGTCGCAGCTGAGACAGTGGTGGTCCTGCTGCGGCGGGGCGGACGAGGACACGCTGGTGGAGGTGTTCCCACCGTGCTACACGCCCTACGGCGCGGCGGGGGCCTGGCGGGTGTGGTCCGGCTTCCGGGAACTCTGGGGTGACAGGTGGCAACGCCCCGCCTGTGACTACTACGCAGGCTCGGCGGGCAGCAGCTTCCACCCGGCCTGGATCCCGATCGCGGGGGACGGGTTCTCCGACGAGCTGGTGATCGACCTGAGACCCGGCCCCCTGCGGGGCTGCGTGCTCGCCTGGGAGCAGGAGACGCGTCGGGTGGGGCCTCCGATGTGGCCGGACCTGGCCACGCTGCTGACCGACGTCCACCGGGCGTTGACCGAGGGGACCTCGGCCGGTTACAGCCGCGCCACCGTCACCGCCGAGGGCAGGCTGGACTGGCAGATCCGCTGAGTCCTCGTTCCGCCCGGAGTGTGCGTCCCGTCACGGGCCCTCTCCGTCCGTGACGGGATCCAGCAGTGCCCGCAGTTGCCGTGTGTAGGTGTCGAAGGCGGCGCGGCCCTCCTCGGTGAGCGCCACGTAGGTGGTGCCGCGCCCGCTTCCCGTCCGGACGCTGTCGGTGTATCCCGCCTCCTCCAGCCTGCGCAGGTGGGTGATCAGGTTCCCCGGCGTCATGTCCAGCAGTTCCCGCAACCGACCGAAGGCGATCCGGTCCTCGTTCGGCAGGGCGGCGAGGGTGGTCATGACCCGCAGTCTGGCCTGGGCGTGGATGACCGGGTCCAGTCGGACCTCGCCAGGCTCCATCACCGGCCTCCCTTCAGCGCCACGCCGCCCTTCCCCGGAAACGGCGCGCTCCGTGTGCGTCCCCGCAGTGCGAACACCACGCCGGCCAACAGGAAGCCGCCTCCGCCCGCCAGGGACATCACCAGGTAGTGGTGCGGGATACCGGTGAAGGCGCCGATCGCGTTGACCAGCAGGATCCACGCTCCGACGCCGTACTGTAACCAGTCCCTGGTCAGCGCGCCGCAGCTCAGGTAGAGCGTCCCCACCAGCAGGCCGGATCCGCTGGTCCAGAGCATGGCGTAGACCTCGTCGGAGATCCCGAGCCGGCCGACGGCGCCGATCATCATGCCGAGCGCGACGAAGCCGAGCGTCCAGCTCCACCCGTACATCGCCCCGGAGCGCTGGGCGGGGCCGCGCAGCCCGCGCAGGCTGCCCGCGAGGTGCCAGGCGGTGACCACACCCGCGCCGACGATCAGAAGGAGGAAGGCGGACAGCGCGTACCGGAACGGAACGTCCAGTACGGGGTCCGGTCCGGCGGTCAGGTACAACTCCCCGAATCCCAGTCCCCAGGCCAGGCCCCAGGTGCCGAACAGCAGTCCCGGGCTGACGTCGAGAGCCCGTTCGGTGCGCTGGTGCTGCTGCTCGGTGATGGCCAGCATCTCCGCCGGTGACGGGCTCGGGCCCTCGGAGGTGCGTTCCTCGGTCATCGTCTGCCTCCCGGATGTCTCCGTCTCGGGAGTCCGACCGGGACGGTTCCGCCGAGCGGAGGCGGGTGTTCCGTCAGCCGTCGGCGACCTTTCCGCGCGGACTCCGGGTGGATGCGAACTTTGTGATGCAAAGTCTCGCTTACTTTGTGGCGCAAAGTCAAGGTCGGTGTCGCTGCGGCCGGAGGCGGCGAGGAGTGCGTGCTCGGGGTGTCTCGCTTACTACTTGGCGAGACATACTAGTCGGTGTTAGCTTCTAGTCGTGTCGGAGAGGAAGTCGGTGGAGCGGCAGACGCAGTGGCTGCGCGGCGTCCTGGATCTCGCCGTGCTCGCGCTGCTGGCCGAGAGCGGGGAGGACTACGGCTACACGCTGGTTCGGCGTCTCGACGAGGCGGGACTTCCCGGGATGAAACCGGGGACGCTGTACCCGCTGCTGAACCGCCTGGACTCGGAAGGGCTGGTGCGCAGCGAGTGGCGTGCCGGTTCCGGCGGACCGGGAAGGAAGTTCTTCCTGCTTACCGAACGTGGACGTGCGGTGCTGGCCGAACAGGGGCCGCTGTGGACCGAGTTCGCCAGGAACGCCACCGCCGTACTGGAACGAGGGATGAGTGCATGACCGCGGAGTCGTCGACGAAGTACCGCGACGAGCTGGTGTTCGCGCTGCGGATGCGCGAGGTGCCCGGAGACCGGATCGGCGACGTGCTGGCCGAAGTGGACAGCTATGTGGCGGAAACCGGCCAGGACCCGGTGGAGGCGTTCGGCACTCCCGGCGAGTACGCCGCGCGCGTGGCCGAGGAGCTCGGAGCGAGCGTGGGCTATCCCCGACGTGCCGTGCTGCGCCCGGGGGTGCTGCTGGTCGCGGCGCTGGCGCTGTGCGGGGCGGAGCTGCTGGTGTCGGCAGCAGCGGCGAGCGAGGTCGTGCTGACCACCGGGGGGATCGTCGGCGTCGTCGCCCTGCTCGCACTGCTCGCGGTGGTGCTGCTGCTGGTGATGCGCGCGGCGACCGAAACCCACGGCACGGCCCGACGACTGTGGCTCTGGCTGGGGTCGCTGGCGATGCTGGTGCTCGCACCGTTCGCGGCGAACGCGGTCGAACGGCTGGTCGGGGCGGAGCCGGTGCTGCTCACGATGCCGCGCTGGTCCGCGCTCACCCTCGCCGCGGTGTTCCTGCTCGCCATGGTGGTTTTGTTGGTCCGGGGCATCCGGGGCAACCGGATCGTGGATCCCAGGCCGGGCGGCCCCGGTCTTCCGTGAACACGGGGGTGACGGTCCGGTCACCGGTTCCCCGGGAGAGCGGCCCGGACCACCGGCGCCGTCACTGCCCCAGAGGGTGCCACACCGTCTTCAGGTCGGTGAGGGTCCGCAGCCGCTTCGGAGTGGGCGGCTCGTTCCAGTCGGGCTCCCGCACGGGCACGTCCAGGACACGTTTGACGGTCTCGGCGGCGGCGTCCTCCAGCCGGGCCCGCAGGGACTCCTCCGCCCCGGTCGGATCCAGGGCGTCCACGTCCTCGTGCGAGGCCAGCCACGGGGCCAGCTCGGCGGGATCGCCGGTGAGCACGTTGGCGACCCCGGCGGGCAGGTCCGAGGTGGCCAGCACCTCGCACAGGGTCACCGCGGGCAGCGGTCGGTCCGGGCTCGCCAGCACCACGGCACTGTTGCCCGCGGCCAGCACCGGGGCCAACACGCTGACCAGGCCGAGCAACGCCGACTCCCGGGGAGCGACCACGCCCACCACGCCCACGGGCTCGGGCACCGAGTGGCACGTGTAGGGGCCGGACACCTGGTTCACACCCCCGAACACGGTGCCGATCTTGTCCGTCCAGCCCGCGTACCAGAACACCCGGTCCACGGCGGCCTCCACGGAGTCGGCCGCCGCGCGCAGGGAGAGCCCCTCGGCGTCGGCCACCTCGGTGGCGAACTGGCCGCGCCGGGCCTCCAGCATCTCGGCGACGCGGAAGAGCACCTGACCGCGACCGTGCGCGGTGGCCCCCGACCAGCTCTCGAAGCCCTTCCTGGCCGCGACCACCGCCTCGCGCAGATCCTTGCGGGAGGCCAGCGCGGCGTTGGCGAGGAACTCCCCGTGGGCGTCCAGCACGGGGCGGACCCGTCCCGACTCGGACCGGGGGAAGGACCCTCCGATGTAGAGCTTGCGGGTTCTGGGCACCGTCACTCTCCCCCGCCCGTTCGACGGCTGTTCGGCGTCAGACATCGAGATAAGCCTCCAGACCGGCTCGCCCGCCCACACGATCGGACCCCGACTCGCGTTCTCCGCCGAAGGGGGCCGTGGGATCGAACCTGTGGAAGGTGTTGCCCCAGACCACCCCCGTCCGCAGCCGGTTCGCCGTCCACAGTGTCCGGGAGCCCTTCTCGCTCCACACCCCGGCGGCCAACCCGTGGGGCGTGTTGTTGGCCTTGGTCACGGCCTCCTCGGGGGTGCGGAAGGTCAGCACGGACAGCACCGGGCCGAAGACCTCCTCCCGGGCCAGCCGCATCGACTGGTGGACCTCGGAGAACACGGTGGGCGCGAGGAAGTAGCCCCGCTCGGGCAGGGGGTGCGGGCTGCTCCACCGCCGCGCTCCCTCGGCCTCCCCCGTCTCGACGAGCCGGGTGATCCGGTCCAGCTCGGCGGCGGAGTTGACCGCGCCCACGTCCGTGTTGCGGTCCAGTGGATCCCCGACCCGCAGGGTGGCGGTCCGCTCGCGCACCCGCTCCACGAACTCCTCGGCCACGGACTCCTCGACCAGCACCCGGGAGCCGGCACCCCGGACGTGCCCCTGGTTGAAGAAGGCCCCGTCGACCACTCCCTGGACCGCCTGTTCCACGGGCGCGTCGGCGAAGACGATGTTCGTGCCGCTGCCGCCCAGCATCAGCACCGGGGTTCTGCCCGTTCCGGCCAGCCGGTGCCGGATCCGCCGCCCGACCTCGGTCGAGCCGACGAAGGCCGGTTTGGCCACCCCCGGGTGGGAGAGCAGCTTCTCCCCGGTGTGCGCCCCGCCGGTGAGGACGTTGACCACTCCCGGCGGCAGGCCGGCCTGCTGGCAGAGCTCGGCGAACACCAGCGCGCTGAGCGGGGTCGTCTCGGCCGGTTTGACCACCACGGTGTTGCCGCACGCCAGGGCGGGGGCGACCTGTTGGGCCAGGGTCAGCAGCGGGAAGTTCCACGGCAGCACCTGGCCGACCACTCCGAAGGGGGCCGGGTCGGGGCCGAAACCGGCGTAGTCCAGTTTGTCCGCCCAGCCCGCGTGGTGCAGGAAGTACGCGGCGGCGTTCGGAAGGTCGAACTCCCGGGCCTGGCGCACCGGTTTGCCCGTGTCGAGGCTCTCCAGCACGGCCAGCTCCCGGCCGCGCTCCTGCAACAGCCGCGCCAGCCGGAAGAGGTACTTGGCCCGTGCCGAGCCGTCGAGGCCGCCCCACCGGTCGCGGAACGCCCCGGAGGCCGCCTCGACGGCCCGGTCCACATCGGAGTCCGCCGTTCCCGCGACCGTGGCCAGTTCCTCGGTGGTGGCCGGGTTCACGCTGGTCGTCTTCTCACCGCTTCCCGCGGAGAACGTCCCGTCGACGAAGAGCCGGTACTCGGAGGACAGTCCGGCGAGTCCGGCCGATTCGGGGGCGGGGACGTACTCCCACGGGGCGGGCTCGGAGTCCGTCACAGGTCCACCGCCACGTGGTCGGGGCCACCGTAGTGGCCGTCGAGTTGTGTTCTCCGTTGCATCAGCAGGTCGTTGAGCAGTCCGGAGGCCCCGAACCGGAACAGGCGGGGCGTGAGCCACTCCGGACCGGCCACCTCGCGGACGGCGACGAGATAGCGCAGCGCGTCCTTGGTGGTGCGGATCCCGCCCGCCGGTTTGACCCCCCGCCACTGGCCGGTGCGGTTGTACCACTCGCGCACCGCCCGCAGCAGCACGTGGGTGACCGGCAGCGTCGCCGCGGGGGAGACCTTGCCGGTGGAGGTCTTGACGAAGTCCGCCCCGGCCAGCAGCGCCAGCCAGCTCGCCCGCTGCACGTTGTCGTAGGTGCCGAGTTCGCCGGTTTCCAGGATCACCTTGAGGTGGGCTCCGCCGCAGGCGGCCCGGACCTCCCGGATCTCGTCGAAGACCTCCCCGTAGCGTCCGGACAGGAAGGCGCCCCGGTCGATCACCATGTCCACCTCGTCGGCCCCGGCGTCCACGGCCAGCTCCACCTCGGCGAGCTTGGCCCGGGAGCAGGAGCGTCCGGAGGGGAAGGCGGTGGCCACCGAGGCCACCCCGACCGGAACCTCACCCAGCGCGGACACGGCCTCGGCGACCAGGTCCGGGTACACGCACAGCGCGGCCACGCGGGGCGTGGCCGAGTGGCCCGGATCGGGGTGCCGCGCCTTGGCCGCCAGCGCCCGCACCTTGCCGGGGGTGTCGGCCCCTTCGAGGGTGGTGAGGTCGACCATGCCGATGGCGGTGTCGATGGCCCGCAGCTTGGCGTCCTTGCCGACACCGCGTGCACCCAACGCGGCGGCGCGCTGTTCGAGGCCGACGGCGTCGACGCCCGGCAGGCCGCGCAGGAAACTCTCCAGCGCCCTGCCCCCGCGGGCCGCCTCGGCCAGTTCCGTGGGAAGTCGTGCCGGGGCGCCGGAGCCGCGAGTTCGGCTTGGCGAGTGAGCCATGTCCCCAGTCTAAGGAGTCCTCTCAGCCCGGCCTGCTGGGCCGCACGGCTCGGTGGGGCCTCGCGGCGCTCCTCGTGACTCCCCCGTGTGACAGTCCGTGGGGTCCCGTGTGTGCACTGGCGAGTGAGGTCCGATCTCGTGTAGTACCCACTCGACGTCGGTTCCTCCCCGGGACGGGGAGTTCCCACCCAGCGGGTCGCCGGTGCGGGCGACTCCACCCACCCCCGCGAGGTTCGGTCGCATGGTTCGGATCACCAGCGTCACCCGGCTGGCCAGAATCACCGGTGCGCACGCCGTGCGCGACACCGCGAGACGCTTCGGTGTCCACGCCACCGACCTGGGGATCCCGTGGCGCTCCGGCGACGGCGGGGTGCTCGTGGCCTTCGGCGACACCTACGGCGCCGGGTGGGGCGGGCACGGGCCAGGACCACCCGAGGCCGACTGGCGCTTCAACGTGCTGGCCCACGGCACCGACGCCGGTCTCGACTCCGGCCTCGTCCTCGACCGCTTCGTGGCGCGCCCCGACGGCACGGCCGCCCAGGTGATACCGCCCTGGCGTCCCTCCGAGGAACGCACGGTCATCCCCACCTCGGGGATCTCCGTGGGAGGACGGGAGTATCTGCACTACATGTCGGTCCGGCGGTGGGGGAAACCGGGGCGGTGGCGGACGTGGCACGCGGGGCTGGCCTGTTCCGACGACGGGGGACGCACCTGGAGCAAGCCGCGGGACGCGGTGTGGCCCAACCGGTGCGGCGGCCCGGTGAGCCGCCCGTGGCGGCGGCACACGCACCCCTTCCAGCTGGTGGCCTTCGCCGGGGTGCTCGACGGGTGGGTCTACCTGCTCGGCACCCCCAACGGGCGCTACGGGGACGGGCATCTGGCCCGGGCTCCGGTGGACGCGCTGCTGGAACCGCGTGCCTACCAGTACTGGAACGGTCGCTCCTTCGGGACCGAGGTCTGCGCCGCCGCTGCCGTGCTCGGCGGGCCGGTGGGTGAGCTGTCCGTGCGCTACAACAGCTTCTTCGGCCGCTGGCTGGCCACCCATCTGGACGAACGGCGGGCCGAGATCGTGCTGCGCACCGCCCCGAGCCTGATCGGGCCGTGGACGGACGGGCAGACCCTCGTCTCGGCGGAGGAGTACCCGGCGCTGTACGGCGGTTTCCAGCACCCGCACGGCTGCGACCGTCCGCGGATCCACTTCACCGTGAGCCACTGGTGGTCCTACAACGTCGACCTCTTCCGCGCCGAGCTGGCGTGACCTCGGTGGAAGCGGCTCCAGCCGGACGGGGTCCGGCAGGGGTTGCGAGGGAAACCCGTTCGAGGCCGCCGGGCCGGGGTACGTAGGCTGTGAACCATGAGTACCTCCGTGCTTACTGGCGTGGCGTGGCCCTACACCAACGGGCCGCGGCACATTGGTCACGTCTCCGGAATCGGTGTCCCCTCGGACGTCTTCTCGCGGTTCCACCGAATGTCCGGAAACAAGGTGCTCATGGTCTCCGGCAGCGACGAGCACGGGACGCCGATCCTGGTGCAGGCCGAGAAGGAGGGGGTCACCCCGCGCGAGCTGGTGGACAAGTACCACCGAGTGATCGCCGAGGACATGCGTGACCTCGGGGTCAGCTACGACCTCTACACCCGCACCACCACAGGCAACCACTACGAGGTGGTGCGGCAGATCTTCCTGGCGCTGTACCGCAACGGCTACATCGTCCCGAGGACCACCACGGGAGCGGTGAGCCCCTCGACGGGCCGGACGCTGCCGGATCGCTACATCGAGGGAACCTGTCCGATCTGCGGCTCCGACGGGGCCCGCGGCGACCAGTGCGACAACTGCGGCAACCAGCTCGACGCCGCCGAACTCCGCAACCCGGTGTCGAGGATCAACGGTGAGACGCCCCGGTTCGTGGAGACCGAGCACCTGTTCCTCGACCTGCCCGCCTTCACCGAGTCCCTGGGCAAGTGGCTGGCCACGCGGACCGACTGGCGTTCCAACGTACTGAACTTCACGCGCAACCTCGTCGAGGACATGCGTCCGCGCCCCATCACCCGGGACCTGGACTGGGGGGTTCCGGTGCCGCTCGACGGTTGGGACGAGCAGTCCATGAAGCGGCTCTACGTGTGGTTCGACGCGGTGATCGGGTACTTCTCGGCCAGTGTGGAGTGGGCCAGGCGCTCGGGGGACCCCGAGGCGTGGCGCGCCTGGTGGAACGACCCGGAGGCCCTGCGGGTGTACTTCATGGGCAAGGACAACATCACGTTCCACGCCCAGATCTGGCCCGCGCTGTTGATGGGGCACAACGGTGCGGGGGACCGGGGAGGCACGCCCGGCCCCTACGGGGAGCTGAACCTGCCCACCGAGATCGCCTCCAGCGAGTTCCTCACCATGACCGGGTCCAAGTTCTCCACCTCGCGGGGGACGGTGATCTACGTCCGCGACTTCGTGCGCGAGTTCGGTCCCGACGCGCTGCGCTACTTCATCTCGGCGGCGGGTCCCGAGACCCACGACGTCGACTTCACCTGGGACGAGTTCGTGCGCAGGATCAACTTCGAGCTCGTCAACGAGTGGGGCAACCTGGTCAACCGGGCCGTGTCCTTGGCGGCCAAGAACGTGGGGGCGGTTCCCGAGCCCCGCGCCCCCGAGGCCGTGGACGAGGAGCTGAAGTCCACGGCGCGGCAGGCCTTCGACGTGGTCGGCGGTCACCTGCGTGCCTCGCGGTTCCGCGCCGCCACGCAGGAGGCGATGCGGGTGGTCTCGGCGGCCAACAAGTACCTGTCCGAGCAGGAGCCGTGGAAGCGCAAGGACGACCCCGAGCGGCGGGACACCATCCTGCACACCGCGCTGCAGGTGGTCTCGGACGCCAACACGCTGCTCACGCCGTTCCTGCCGCACTCCTCCCAGCGGGTGTACGAGCTGCTCGGCGGCAGCGGTGTCTGGGCCGCCCAGCCCCGGCTGGAGGACGTGGACGATCTGGACGTCGCCGACCGGCGTTACCCGATCCTGACGGGTGACTACACCGAGGAGCTGGCGAGCTGGGAGTCCAGGCCGATCGGGGTGGGGACTCCCCTGAGCAAACCGACTCCGTTGTTCGGCAAGCTCGATCCCGAGCTGGCCGAGACCGGCCCGGAGTGGGCTCCGATCCGGCACTGAGGTCGTTCGCCGCCCGCCGGGTGGGGGTTTCCGCACGCACCCGGCGGGGTGGCGACCCGAGGACGAACGGCGCCACGGCCGGAGAATCGAGGGAAACCGCCCCGAAGTTTCACCTGATCGTGTGAGTCGGCGCCGGGGCTCGCCCTCGGCGGCGTGGAGTGTCTGCGAGGGAACCGACGTGAGCAAAGAGGACAAACGAACTCCGCCCCCGGCGCCGGAGCCGCTGCCCGCTCCGGCGGTCGACGCGCACACGCATCTCGACGCCTGCGGGGCACGGGAGGCCGAGCAGGTCCGGGCCATGGTGGACCGTGCCGAGGCCGCCGGTGTCGGCCGGGTGGTGACGGTGGCCGACGACCTCGACTCGGCCCGCTGGACCGTCGAGGCCGCCGGGTGGGACGAGCGGGTTCACGCCGCCGTGGCGCTGCACCCCACCCGGGCGAAGGACTTCGGGGAGCACGAGCGCGCGACGCTGCGCGAGCTCGCCCACGCCCCCGGGGCGGTGGCGGTGGGCGAGACCGGACTGGACTACTACTGGGACTTCTCCCCGCCGGAACCGCAGCAGGAGGCCTTCCGCTGGCACATCGCGCTGGCCAAGGAGGTCGGCAAGCCGCTGATGATCCACGACCGGGACGCCCACGAGGACATCGTGCGCATCCTCGACGAGGAGGGGCCGCCGGAGACGGTGGTCTTCCACTGCTTCTCCGGCGACGCCGAGTTCGCCCGGCGGTGCGTGGACGCGGGCTACGTGCTCTCCTTCGCGGGAACGGCCACCTTCCGCAACGCCAACGCCCGGGGGCTGCGGGAGGCGGCCGCGATGGTTCCGGCCGAGCAGATGTTGGTGGAGACGGACGCCCCGTTCCTCACCCCCCATCCCTTCCGCGGCAAGCCCAACGAGCCGTACTGCGTGAACTACACCGTTCGTGACCTCGCGGAGCTGCGCGGGGAGGACGTCGCGGAACTGGCAGTGGCGACCACTCGCACGGCCGAGCGAGTTTTCGGGCTCGATCCGGCGGGAGTTCGCTGAGCACTACGACCGGGGTGGCTCGGTGCGAGTCGGGCGGCGGTGTGTTCCCCGCACACGCGCGGGGACGGGGCCGGGCCAGTTTTAGGCAAAATCGGGACACGTGCGCCCGGCACACGTCCGGGAACGGCTACTACGGCGGGTTGCCGTTCCCGCCCGGTACCTGGCGGGCCCTCCGCGACGCCGAGGGCGGCTAGGGCGGCTGCGGTGCCTGGCCGCCCCGCGCCCGCAGCCCGGGGCTTCCCCGCCCGTCGGTGCTCGCCGCACGGTGCCGTGGTCCCCGGCGGTGTTCCGCCGGGCCGAGACCGAGTCCCACCGTCCAGCGGACACGCCGGGGAGGTGGGACCCGCGAGGGCGCGGAAAGTGTTATGCGGCGGACGAATTCGGTCACGTGCGGTGTCGAGATCTGCGCGTAATGGGGTCGGAAACTCTCGTCGGGAGCGCGTTTTACTCGTTCGAGTGAGTTTTTCGGACACCGAGTGCGCAGGAGTGTCCGTTTTCGGGACGGTAACCCGAATCACACCGATTTCGTGATCCTTGGCAGGGCGCAGATCATCACGCTAGAGTCTCGAACTCGTAAACCAATGACGACGGTCATGGGTTACGCCCGCAGTCTTCGCCGGTGTACGTCGGGGTGGTCGGCCGGGTGTCCGGGCCCGCAAGGGGCGCGGACACGACGGTCGATCAGGGCGGCGCTGGCTACGGGAGTCGGATACGGACACGAAGCACGAAGGTTGTACGTGGCCTGTCGTGCGCCGGTGACACCCTACGTGGTGTTCCCGCGCGCCCGAGGGGGAACACGTCTTCCGGCCTTCGGGAGGTAACGACCCTGTGAACGAAAGCGACTATTTCGGTCGGAGCACGTCGAACGACCGGTACTCCCACGACGGGGGGCATTCGCTCGACCGGACCGACTGGTTCGCCCCCGATGTCGCACCCGAAGCACACACCTCGGTGGGCGTGCTGGAACGCCCCGAGGAGGAACGGGCCGACTCGCCCTATCCGGCTCAGGACCACCCGAGCTTCCCGCCGGGGGCGCTCGCCATCACCCCGGAGGACGTCTACGAGATCCTCGGGTCCGACGCCGACGACCTCATGGCCGACGCCGGTCTCGACGTCGACGAGCTGATCCGGCTGCTCAACGCCGAGACCACGGTCATGCCCCCGCTGCCGCTCTCCGGTGACGGACCGCAGGACCCGGCCTCACCCGAGTTCGCCGAGGCCATCGGCACCTGGAAGCGCCGTTTCCTCAAGAGCGCGGTGGCCGCCGTGGTGCTCTCGGTCAGCGGCGCCGGCGGTGCCGCCGCCGCGATGGACAAGTCCGTCACCGTCGAGGTCGACGGGAACGAACGCCAGGTGAGCACCTACGAGTCGACCGTGGGTGAGGTCCTCGAGGACGAGGGCATCGAGGTCGACCGCCACGACGCGTTGAGCCCCTCGCTCGACTCGAAGGTCTCGCACGGCGACACCATCACCCTCGACCGGGGCCGCAAGATCGAGCTCACCGTCGACGGCGAGACCCGGGAGGAATGGGTCCGCTCGGTGACCGTCGGCCAGGCACTGCGCCAGCTCGGCGTGCCCACCGACGGCTCCTGGGTGTCGGCGAAGCGCACCGTGCCGGTCCCCGAGGAGGGCATGAACCTGGAGGTGAAGACCTCCAAGGACGTGACCCTGGTGGACGGTGGCAAGGAACCGAAGCGGTTGACCACCACCGCGGTGACCGTCGAGGAACTGCTGCGCGCCCAGGGCATCACGGTCGACGGGAACGACAACGTCACCCCCGGCGGGGACAAGAGGATCACCGACGGGGCCGAGGTGCGGATCGACCGCACCGACACCACCACGATCAACGTCCGCGAGCAGATCGAGCCGCCGGTCGAGAAGATCGTGGACGACTCGATGCTGCAGGGCGAGCGCAGGGTCGAGCAGCAGGGCAGCCCCGGCGAGAAGATCGTTTTCTTCCGCGTGACCAAGCACAACGGGGAAGAGGTCAAGCGCGAGGCCATCGACGAGCGGGTCGTTCAGGAGGCCGAGCCCAGGGTCGTCCGGGTCGGCGGCAAGAAGCCGCCGAACAGCGGGGTCTGGGACAAGCTCGCCCAGTGCGAGTCCGGTGGTAACTGGTCGATCAACACCGGCAACGGCTACTACGGCGGCCTGCAGTTCAACAAGTCGACCTGGGACGCCTACGGCGGCAGCCAGTACGCCGCCTACCCGCACCAGGCGAGCCGGCAGCAGCAGATCGCCATCGCCACCAAGGTGCGCGACGCCCGGGGCGGTTACGGTGCCTGGCCCGCCTGCGCGTCGAGTCTCGGCCTGCTCTGAGCGGAACCCGGCGGGGTCGTGGCCGTCCTTCCGGCGGCCACCGACCCGGCGAGTCGCCCGTGGCCGCCTCCGCCCCTCGTCGCGGCCCTGCTAGTTTCGTCGGCGTGGAAGGGCAGTCCGCTGCGGCGCGTCTGCTCGGCCCCGCCGAGGTGCGCGGACTGGCCGAGCAGCTCGCACTGCGTCCCACCAAGAAGCTGGGCCAGAACTTCGTGCACGATCCCAACACGGTGCGGCGGATCGTGGACTCCTCCGGGGTCGGCCCCGAGGACGTGGTGCTGGAGGTCGGGCCGGGAATCGGTTCGCTGACCCTGGGGCTGCTGTCGGTGGCCGGCTCCGTCACGGCGGTGGAGGTCGATCCGACGCTGGCCGAGCGGCTGCCCCGCACGGTGCGGGAGCACGCCCCGGAGCTGGCCGACCGGCTGCGCGTGGTGTGCGCCGACGCGCTGCGGTTGAGCGCCGGGGAGGCGGGCACCGGTGAGCGGGCCCCCACCGCCCTGGTGGCCAACCTGCCCTACAACGTGGCGGTGCCGGTGGTGCTGCACCTGCTGGCCGAGCTGCCGACGCTGCGGCACGGTCTGGTGATGGTGCAGGCCGAGGTCGCCGAGCGGATGGCCGCGGCACCGGGTGGTCGCAGTTATGGCGCGCCGAGCGCCAAGTCGGCGTGGTTCGCCTCCGTGCGGCGGGCCGGTGCGGTCTCGCGCAACGTCTTCTGGCCCGTGCCCAACGTGGACTCGGGGCTGGTGGCGTTCCGCCGGCACGACCCTCCGGCGGACTTGCCGCGCGAGCGGGTGTTCTCCGTGGTGGACGCGGCCTTCGCGCAACGGCGCAAGACGCTGCGTTCCGCGCTGGCGGGCTGGGCCGGTTCCTCGGAACGGGCCGAGCGGCTGTTGCGGGCGGCCGGGGTGGATCCGGGCGCCCGGGGGGAGCGGTTGTCCATCGCGGACTTCGCGGCGGTGGCCGCGGCCGCCGAGCGGGACCGCCCGGAGTGACCGGGGAGGCGGGCCGGAGTTCGTGCCGCCTCGGTGCGCGGGTGGGGGTTTCCCGCGCTGCCGCCTCTCCCGATGGCTCATTCCTTCGAGTGGCGTGAGGCGCTGCCCTCGAAACTTTTCGTGACATCCACGATGTCAATTCATTCCGCAGTGTGAGTGACTCATGCTACAAAGAGCGGAAAGTGACTGACATCAACTTGCGTGTTTCCGCTTTCGTGAGTTCTACTCTCATGCGGAGTCCATCCCGAGCGGCCGAGAGATCTGGCTCGACGACGCCGCAGCAACCACCCGGAACGGGCAGGTGCTACAGCCAGGAACGATGGAGTTGATTTGTCTCTGAGTTCCACCGCAACCGCGAGGGCGCTGCCCGTGGCTACCCGCCTCGGCCTGACGGAGCGCCGTGTCGTCGATCTCGGGCGGCGGACCACGACCGCCTGTCGACACCACGTCTGAGTCCCGTACCGGCCCTTGGTTCCCTCCCAAACCGGCCACGTGCGACGAAGCACGTCTGAGGCCGGGGTGAGCTGAAGCGGAGTTCGATCGTGATCACAGTCGAAAACCTGAGCAAGTCCTTCACCCAGAACGGCAGTCGTGTCACCGCGCTCGACAACGTGAGTCTCGAAGTCCCGGACGGCGCCGTCTGCGGCGTGGTCGGCACCAGCGGTGCCGGCAAGTCCACGCTGGCGCGCTGCATCTCCCTGCTGGAGAAGCCGGACAGCGGGGCGATCCGGGTGGACGGCACGGACCTGGTCGGGCTGGACGGCAGCAAGCTGCGTGCCGCCCGGCGCCGGATCGGGGTGGTGCCGCAGGGTGACTCGCTGCTGCGGCAGCGCACCGCGGCGGGCAACGTGGCGCTCCCGCTGGAGTCCGCCAAGGTCCCGGCCGCGCAGCGGCGCAGCCGGGTTGCCGAACTGCTCGACCTGGTCGGGCTCAGCGACAAGGCCTCGGTCTACCCCGACCACCTGTCCGGCGGGCAGCGCCAGCGGGTGGCGGTCGCGCGCGCCCTGGCCGCCAAGCCCTCGGTGCTGCTGGCCGACGAGCCGACCTCCGCGCTGGACCCGGCCACGACGGACTCGGTGCTCACCGTGCTGGACCGGGCCCGCTCCGAGCTGGGGGTGACCGTGCTGGTGGTCACCCACGACATGGCCGTGGTGCGCCGCATCGCCGACGACGTGGCGGTGCTGGAGCAGGGAAGCGTGGTCGAGCACGGCAAGGTCCTGGACCTGGTCTCCGAACCCGGCAGCCGTATCAGCTCCACCCTGCTTCCCGAGACGGACCAGGCGGAGCTGGTCCGCCCGAACGACCGGAGTCACGACGTGGTCGCCGAGGTCGTGCTGGTCGGTTTCGCCGCGGTGGGGGCCCTCCTTCCGGAGGCGTCGAGCCGCTTCGGAGTGGAACTGTCGATCCTCGGCGGTGGACTGACGCGGCTCGGGGACACACCGGTCGCCAAGTTCCGTGTCGGCCTGTCCGGTGAACGTTCCGAGTCCGCGCTTAAGTGGATGATCGAGCGCGACGCGCACGTGCGCCGCGCTCCCGTGAGCGTTGATGGAGTTGCCGCGTGAGTGAAGTGACCCCCTGGTCGGAGGTCCTGGAACTGGCACGTCCCGCGACGGTCCAGACCATCTACATGGTGCTGGTCTCGACGCTGATCGGTGTGGTGGGAGGGTTGCCGCTGGGTGTGTGGCTGCACATGACCTCACCGGTGGGGCTCAGCCCCAGGCCCGTGCTGCACCGGATCATCAGCGCCGTGGTGGACGTGGTCCGTTCGATCCCGTTCGTGGTGCTGCTGGTGGTGGTCGCCTCGTTCACCCGGATCCTGGTGGGCAAGGCCATCGGCAGCACCGCCACGATCGTGCCGCTGGCCATCGCGGCCATCCCGTTCTTCGCGCGGCTGGCCGCGAACGCGCTGCGCGAGGTCAACTCCACGGTGGTGGAAGCAGCGGTCACCACCGGAGCGAGCAAGATGCGGATCGTGCGGACAGTGCTGCTCAGCGAGGCGCGGGCGGCGCTGGTCGGTGCGGTCGGCGTGACCATGCTCGCCCTGATCGGTTACGCCGCCATGGCCGGTGCCATCGGCGGGGGCGGGCTGGGCTCCATGGCCATCCAGAACGGCTACTACGCCTACGACGACCGGGTGCTGTACTCGGCCGTGGTGCTGCTGGGCGTGCTGGCCTGGGGGATGCAGCTGCTCACCGACTGGGTGACCAAGCTGGTCGACCGGCGCCGCGCCCTGGCCAACGTCTGAGCCGCGAGGTCCTCGCGGAGCACGTGAGCCGTTTCGACCTTCCGACGCCGGATCCGGCCGTCCCCGACACGGTGCGGGTCCGCACAACGGTGCGCACACCGTGCCACCCCGACATGATCCCGAAGGGACGACACGATGCGAACCAGAAGAGTTCTCGCCGCCCTGACCGCCGTCTGCGGCCTGGCCCTGGCCGGCTGCTCGGGCGGCACGGAAGCCCAGGAGGACCCCAACGCGCCGATCAAGGTGGGTGTGACTCCCCAGCCGCACGGCGAGATCCTGGAGTACGTCAAGAACAACCTCGCCGAGGACGAGGGTGTCAAGATCGAGATCCAGGAGTTCAGCGACTACAACCGGCCCAACGGGGCGGTGGCCAACGGCTCGCTGGACGCCAACTACTACCAGCACAAGCCGTTCCTGAACGAGTACAAGTCCGAGCGCGGCGGTGACCTGCACTGGATCGCCCCGGTGCACCTGGAGCCGTTGGGGATCTACTCGGACAAGCACGACTCCCTGGACCAGCTCCCCGAGGGAGCGACCGTCTCGATCCCGAACGACCCCTCCAACCGGGGAAGGGCGCTGAAGCTGCTGGAGGCCCAGGACCTCGTCACGCTGGAGGAGGGCGCCGGCCAGGAGGCCGAGGTGCGCGACATCGCCGAGAACCCGAAGAAGCTGGAGATCAGGACGCTCAAGGCGGCTCAGCTTCCGCGCACCCTGGGTGACGTGCAGGCGGCCGTGGTCAACGGCAACTACGCCCTCAAGGCCGATCTCGACGACCCGTTGGCCCTGGAGTCCACCGAGGACAACCCCTATGTCAACGGAGTGGTGACCAACTCGGAGATGCGGGACGACCCCCGTGTCGAGAAGCTCGTGGAGATGTTGCAGTCCCAGCAGGTGAAGGACTTCATCAAGCGCGAGTACGGCGGCAAGGCGGTCATCCCCGCCAGCTGACCTGGAAGGATCCCGGCGGGCCCGGACGGTGGACGACTCGCGTGCGAGCTGGGGCACCACGGCGCCGTGTCGGCACGTACCCTGGTGGGTGTGCTGTCCGTGGTACCTACCCCGATCACCGTCCGGGTTCCGGCCAAGCTGAATCTGCACCTGTCGGTCGGCGACAGCCGCTCGGACGGCTACCACGAGTTGGTGACCGTTTTCCAGGCGCTGTCGCTGGTCGACGAGATCACGATACGGACCGCCGAGGAGCCCGGCCTCGACGTGCGAGGGGAAGGCGCGGAGGTCACCCCCACCGGCGTGGACAACCTGGCCTGGCGGGCGGTCACCGAACTCGCGCGCCACTGCGGTCGTGACCCCGAGAACCCTGGTGTGCGGGTGTCGCTCAACAAGGGGATTCCCGTGGCCGGTGGGATGGGCGGAGGCAGCGCCGACGCCGCGGCCACGCTGCTCGCGCTGAACTCGCTGTGGCGGCTGGAGATGGGGCGCGAGGAACTCGCCGAGGTGGCCGGGCGGCTCGGCAGCGACGTGCCGTTCGCCCTGCAGGGCGGCACCGCCCTGGGCACCGGCCGGGGGGAACGCCTGGTTCCGGTGCTGGCGCGGCACACCTACCACTGGGTGATCGCCATGAACGAGGAGGGGCTGCGCACCCCGGACGTCTACGGCGAGCTCGACCGGCTGCGACAGACCTCCTCCAACCGGGTGGGGGACGTGGAGCCGGTGCTGGAGGCGCTGGCCTCCGGCGACCCGCGCGAGCTGGCGCTGCTGCTGGGCAACGACCTCCAGGCGGCCGCGGTGTCGCTGCGTCCGGTGCTCCGGCGCACCCTGCGTGCGGGGGTGGACGCCGGGGCCCTGGCCGGTATCGTCTCCGGATCCGGCCCGACCTGCGCGTTCCTGTGCACCGACGAGGAGGCGGCCGTGCGCGTGGCCGCCGAGCTCTCCGGGGCCGGGGTGTGCCGGACAGTACGTGTGGCCCAGGGGCCGGTGCCGGGGGCCAGACTGGTCGGCGACGACAAGGCCGACCGGCCCACCCCGCCACAGGTGCACGCCTGAGACGGGAGTTCTCCCGCCGGGCAGCCACTGCCGCACGGCTACATCCGCCGCGTCGCGAACGGAAGAGACTCAACCTTCGATGTCCAACCTGATCAATCTGGAGTCGGTCGAGAAGAGCTATGGTGTCCGGCCGCTGCTGGACGGCGTCTCGCTCGGCGTCACCGAAACCGACCGCATCGGCGTCGTCGGTCTCAACGGTGGGGGCAAGACGACCCTGCTCGAAGTGCTCAGCGGCATCGAGGAACCGGACGCGGGCCGGGTCAGTCAGGCCCGTGACCTGCGCAGCGCGGTGGTCACCCAGCGCACCGAGCTGCCGGAGCACGCCACGGTGCGCAACGCGGTGCTCGATCCGCAGGGCTTCGACGCCGACTACGAGTGGGCGGCCGACCCGAGGGTGCGCTCGGTGCTCAACGGCCTCGGTATCACCGGGCTCGGCCTGCAGACCCGGGTGGCCGAGATGTCCGGTGGGGAGCGCCGCCGGGTGGCGCTGGCCGCGGCCCTGGTGAGCGAACTGGACCTGCTGGTGCTGGACGAGCCGACCAACCACCTGGATGTGGAAGGGGTGCGTTGGCTGGCCGACCACCTGCTGGCGCGGCGCTGCGCCCTGGTGATCGTCACCCACGACCGGTGGTTCCTGGACACGGTCTGCAACCGCACCTGGGAGGTCGTCGACGGCCGGGTCGAGCAGTACGAGGGCGGCTACGCCGACTGGGTCTACGCCCGCGCCGAGCGGGCGAGGCTGGCCCAGCAGGCCGAGGAGAAGCGCCGGAACCTGGCCCGCAAGGAGCTGGCCTGGTTGCAGCGCGGCGCCAAGGCCCGCACCTCCAAACCCAAGTTCCGGGTGGAGGCGGCCGAGGCGCTGATCTCGGACGTCCCCGAGCCGAGGGACACGGTGGAGCTGGTCTCCTTCGCGAAGCGGAGGCTGGGCAAGACCGTGGTCGAGTTGGAGAACGTGGATCTCGCGGTGGACGGCCGCAAGCTGCTCAACGACGTCACCTGGCGTCTCGGCCCCGGTGACCGGATCGGTGTGGTCGGGGTGAACGGGTCGGGCAAGACCACCCTGCTGCGGTTGCTGGCGGGGGAGCGCGAGCCGGACGCGGGTCGCCGGATCGAGGGCAAGACCGTGCGGCTGGCCCATCTGACCCAGGAGCTGCACGACCTGCCCGGGCGCTGGCGCGTGCTGGAGGCGATCGAGGACGTGGCCACCCACGTCCAACTCGGCAAGTACGAGCTCAGCGCCTCGCAGCTGGCCGAGCGGTTCGGTTTCGGCAAGGGCAGGCAGTGGACCCGGGTCGAGGACCTCTCCGGCGGGGAGCGACGCAGGCTGCAACTGGCCCGGTTGCTCATGGACGAACCCAACGTGCTCGTGCTGGACGAGCCCACCAACGATCTCGACATCGACACGTTGCAGCAGTTGGAGGACCTGCTGGACGGCTGGGCCGGAACGCTGGTGGTGGTCTCGCACGACCGCTACCTGGTCGAGCGGGTCTGCGACCAGGTGGTGGCCCTGTTCGGGGACGGCACCATCACCCACCTGCCCGGCGGCATCGACGAGTACCTGCGGCGCAGGCAGTCGTTGCTGGAGTCCACCGAGCAGAACGTCGGCAAGCAGAGTCGGCAGGAGAACACACCCAAGAGCCAGGGCCTGTCCGGGGCGGAGGAGCGGGCCGCCCGCAAGGAGCTGGCCCGGTTGGAACGCCAGCTGGACAAGCTCTCCGACCGGGAGCAGCAGCTGCACACCCGGTTGGCCGAGGCCGCCACCGAGCCGGAACGGCTCCAGGACCTCAACGTCCAGCTGCAGCAGGTGCGGGAGCAGAAGGACGAGATCGAGAGCAGGTGGATGGAGGTCGCCGAGACCCTGGAGTGACCCGACACCCGGGGATCGCGGGTGGGAACCCGAGCTCCTGGTGCGGTCCTGAGCGCAGTACGGGAGCTCTCTTCCTCCGGCAGGAGAGTTCTCGTGCGATACCGGTGTGCTGATTCCTGCCGTCGTTGTGTGGAAACAAGAGACTGGTTATGAGTGCTTCGGGTTTATCCACGACAGGAGAACTACGGGTCGAATGGACATGGGACACGTATGCCAATGCCGCCTCGTTCCACTTCGGAAGGACGCGTTCCGAGCAGGTGAGAACTTTTGAGGTGTGCGACCGGGACGGGAATACCGTTGTTCTTCTCGACTTCTCGGAAAGTGGCGAGATCGTGAGCATGGAGCTTCTGGACGCGGAAAACCAGATCCCGAGTTCCTGTCGCGAGTAGAGCTTCGGTGGTGCCAACGACGAACAGCGTCCTACTCTGGGGGAAGTCGGTGCGAACAACCCAGGGTTGTTGGTGCGGTGGCGAGTGAGGACAGACACCAGATCACCACCACCGCACTACCGTGCCACTTCGTCGCACGCGCCTTCAGTCGCGGATGAGCTCGATCCGGAGTGTGTCACCGTCGAGAGGTAGGCCGTCGACGGATCTCCAGGCTCGGTCGGCGGTGGCTGCGGGCAGCTCGAGGCGACGGGCCACGGCCAGGCACGCGCGGTCTCCCAGTGAGAGCCCCGCTGAGCGGGTGTGCGGCCACAGCTCTGCCGCGAGCTGGGCGTCGGTGTCGGTGAAAGGTTCGACGGTGATGCCCAGCACTCGTAGGCGCGCGAGGGTGCGGGAGGCGTCGACGCCGTGTTGCAGGAGTTTTTGGGCCAGTTCGCTCCAATTCGGGGTGGCCATAACGGCGGTGGCCAGCAGGGGATCAACGGCGGCGGCACCGTCCTCCTCGCGCAGCCAGGCCAGTACTGCCGAGGTGTCCAGCACGGTGCTCACGAGCCCTCCTCGGCGTCGTCGCGGGCGGACTCGGCGCGGCGGTCGGCGATCAGCTCGTCGACCGCCGACCCCTCGCCGGTCCAGGCTTCTGCCACGTCGCGGCGGATCCGCTCGGCCAGGTGGGCTCGTGTCTCGATGACCACCCGGCCGTCTTCTTCGTATACGGCCAACGGGGTACCGGGCTCCACGCCGGTGGCCCGGCGCAACGACGACGGGATCGTCACTCGGCCCTGCCCGTTGGCGTAGATCACGCCACAGGTCTGATCGCCAGCTGTTTGTGTCATTTTTCAATTATATCAGACACGCTTTGCATGGATAAGTCACGTGTTCTTCAGTGGGCTTGATCGCCGTATGCTTGTCTCAGTGGCTTTCCGTTGCCTCGCGCTCACTCCTCGGCGGTTTCTCGGGGCAGATGGGCAGGGGAGGGATGCGGGGTCATCGGGTGGGCGCGCGTGTGCGGCCCGAGAGGTGAACACCGCCGCGCACCAGGAAACCGAGCACGATACCCAGCAGTCCTCCGGTGAGGTTGTCGAAGACGTCCTGGAGGGTGCAGCTCCGTCCCAGGGCGGGAACGAGCATGTGGGTCGTTTCGATGAGCACGGGTGCGGCGAGAACCGGAAACAGCGCGATCCACCACCTCCGAAAGGCCAGCGCCGCGAAGAACCCGAACGGGGCGAGCATGACCGAGTTGGCGAACTGCTCGGTGACGGCGGGAAAGTCGGTTATCCCGGTGTCCAGCCGTGGGGAGAGCCCGCAGAACACCGAACCGCTGTTCGCTCCGGAAGGTGACAGGGTGACGGCGAGAACCGGGGAAAGGGCCACCGAGGCCCCGTACAACGGGGTTCCGAATCCGATTCCGCGGCGAACCAGAACGTGACTCAGCAGGAGGAGAACGACGAGGGAAACCGCGAACACCGCTGTCGCCCAGGGGGTGACGAGCGAGTGCACCAAGATCGACGTCATGTCGTGACCGTACGGCACGAGCAGGTCGGGTTTCCCCGTTTTCCCGTCGAGGACGGTGACGAGGGAGGGGAGACCTCTCCTGGCGCCCGAAGACGGGCGCCGTCCGGGTCCCGGCCCGGACAGGGACTCCGTGTCGACGACAGATCGATGATGGTGGTCCGCGCCGGTGCTACCGGCGCTTCTCTCCCCCATGGTCACCGATCCGTCAGCGGAATCAGGTCGGGGCGACCACACCCCGGCCGCGCCGACGACAGCACGGCGGAACACACGACGGGTCCGCACCACGATTTCTCCTGGCTTTCGGGGCCGCGCGGTGCTGCTGACAGGCGAGACCTCGACGAGGGCGTGATGCTCCCGCAAACAGTGGTCCGCCATCGGGAACCACCGCCACTCGATCCGGAGACCGGCGACTACACGTCGGAACGGGGAACGCCGTCAGTGGAACTCGTTCTGCGCGGCCTCCAGGCCCTTCGTCGTCAGCGTCCGCACCGCGTCCGCGCAGTGGTCGACGAAGTAGCCGAGTTCGGCGCGCTCGGCCTTGGAGAAGTCCCGCAGCACGTAGTCGGCCGGATCCATGCGCCCCGGCGGCCGGTCGACGCCGAACCGCACCCGCAGGTAGTCGCGGGTGCCGAGCGACCTGCTGATCGAACGCAGGCCGTTGTGCCCGTTCTCGCCGCCGCCGCGTTTGAGCCGCACCCGGCCGTAGGGCAGGTCGAGCTCGTCGTGGATCACGATCACCGACTCCGGGGGGACCTTGTAGAACCGGGCTGCCGCGGCCACCGGCCCCCCGGAGAGGTTCATCAGCGACCGGGACTTCGCCACCGCCACCCGAACGCCGTCGAGCCTGCCCTCGGCGATGTCGGCCCCGGACTTGTGCCGTTTGAAGCCGCTGCCGATGCGGTCGGCCAGCTCGTCGGCGACCAGGAAACCGATGTTGTGCCGGTTGCCCGCGTAACGCGGCCCCGGGTTGCCCAGCCCGAAGACAAGGGCGAGCCGACCGGCGTCGTTGTCGTCCGGCGGGGTCACGAGCCCTCCCTGACGTGGTGGCCGGGGGCCGTGCGCCTGCCGCACGGCCACCCGGCACGGCTTCTCCCGGTTCCTCCGGTGGTCACTCGTTGGCGGTCTCGCCCTCGGAGGCCTCCTCGACGACACCCGCGCCGCTGGTGTCGATCTCGGACTCCATGTCGGCCTCCGTGGGGGACTCGGAGACGTTGGCCACCAGCACGTCCTCACCGCTCTGCAGGGTGGCCCCGGAGGGCAGCGGCACGTCCGGGGCGTGGAACTGGGTTCCGGCCTCGGCGTCCTGGACCGAGATCTCCAGGTGCTCCGGGATGTGCATGGTCTCGGCCTCGATCTGGATCTCGTTGGCGTCCTGCGAGACCAGGGTTCCCGGGGCGGCGTTTCCGGTGACCACGACCGGCACGCTGACGGAGACCTTCCCGCCGCGCTTGACCGGCATCATGTCCACGTGCTCGATGTAGTTCTTGGTCGGGTGGGTGGTGATCTCCTTGCACAGCGCGAGCTCGTTCTTGTCACCCGCGATGTCGAGGGTCAGCACCGCGTTGCGGCCGTTCTCCCTGATCACCCTGGCGAACTCCACCGTGGGCAGGGTCAGGTACTTCGGCTCGATGCCGTGCCCGTGCAGGACGGCGGGGACCCTGCCGGCGCGCCGGGTCCGGCGCGCGGCACCCTTGCCGAACTCGGTGCGCTGTTCCACTGCGAGGCGTATCTCGGCCACGGTTACGTACTCCTTGGCTTCGGCTGAGTGTGTCAGTCGCTGGCCTGCGGCGGCGCGACGCGCGACTGGTCTGCTGGAACGGGGCGTCGAGCGCACACCGGAGTCCGAACCGGGGTCGATGCACCGGCCTGTCGCCGGTGACCACCAGCCGCCACGCCGATAACGCCGGGAGTGACCCGGCCTCGCCGAGGCAACCATGCCATTGTAGGTTCCCCCCTTCGGCCCTGGTTGGGCGGCCTCCCGGAGGAGTTCCACCGTCAGGGGCGGGCCCCGGCGACACGCGCCGCGCCCCGACACGCGCGCCGTGCGCGGCCGAATGCCTTCCCCACCCGTTCGGTGGATATTACGTTACCGGCATGAGTGCGGAGACCACGGAGAGAGATCCCGCGAACACGGGATGGGGCAGCCGGTTACGACGAGTCGGGCCCGGAATCATGGCCGCCGCCACCGGAGTGGGGGCCGGGGATCTGGTCGCCACACTGGTGGCCGGGTCCCGCTTCGGCTACACCCTGTTCTGGGCGATCGTGCTCGGCACGGTCTTCAAACTCGGACTGGGGGAGGCCGTGGGGCGGTGGCACCTCGGGTCGAAACGGACGATGATGGCCGGATGGCGTTCCCTCGGCCGCTGGACGATGTGGTTCTTCGGCGGTTACGTCGTGGTCTGGGGGTTCGTCTACGGGGCGACGGCCATGTCCGCCACCGGTCTGCCGCTGAACGCGCTCTTTCCCGGCATCTCCGTGCGCTACTGGGGGATGTTCTGCGGAGTGGTCGGACTGGCCCTGGTGTGGTTCGGTCGCTACCGGGCGCTGGAACGCCTCATGACCGTGCTCGTCGGGGTCATGTTCGTCACCGTGGTGGGCACGGCCGTGCTGGTGGCCCCCGACCTGACCGCCCTGGCCGGAGGGGCGGTGCCGCGGCTGCCCGACGGCTCCCTGATCTACGTGCTCGGCCTGATCGGCGGAGTGGGCGGAACCATCACCATGGCCGCCTACGGCTACTGGACCCTGGCGAAGGGGTGGCGCGGCCCCGGCTGGATCCCCTTCATGCGCACCGACAACGCGGTCGGCTACCTCACCACGGGTGTGTTCGTGGTGGCCATGCTGATCGTCGGTTCGGAGCTGTTGCTCGGGCAGGGGATCACCGAGGGCGACCGCGGTCTGCTCGAACTGGGCGGACGGCTGGCCGCCGAGTACGGACAGTGGGCGCGGCTGCCGTTCCTGATCGGCTTCCTCGCCGTCACCTTCACCTCGCTGCTGGGGGTGTGGAACGGGGTGAGCCTGATGTTCGCCGACTGGTGGCGCACGTGGCGGACGGAGCCGCCCACGACCTCCGGCGGGGAGCACGGGAACGGTCTGCTGCGCAGCGCCGCCTACCGGGGGTACGTGCTGTGGCTGACGGTGCCGCCGATGAGCCTGTTGTTCTTCGACCGGCCGTTCCAGCTGACGATCCTCTACGGGGTGCTCGGGGCGCTGTTCATGCCGTTCCTGGCGGGAACACTGCTGTTCCTGCTGAACTCGCGGCGCATGCCCGAGGCGTACCGCTCCGGTTGGCTGTCCAACGTGGTGCTGAGCCTGTGCCTGGTGCTGTTCGCGGTGCTGGCCGTGCACCGACTGCTCGGCTACCTGACCTAGGAGTTCCGGGCGGTGCCGCCCTCGGGGGCGGTTCCGCGCGGAACCGCCCCCGAGCCGGGACGTACTCGCGGCGTCACGCCTGGCCGTTGAACAGGCCGGTCACCGAACCGTCCTCGAACACCTGGTGCACAGCCTTGGCGATCAGCGGCGCGATCGAGAGCACGGTGAGCTTCTCGAAACGCTTCTCCTCCGGAATGGGCAGCGTGTTGGTCAGCACCACCTGCTTGGCGCCGCTGTTGGACAGCCGCTCCACGGCCGGACCGGACAGCACACCGTGCGTGGCGGCGATGATCACGTCCTTGGCACCCGCCTGCAGGAGCTGCTCGGTGGCCTTGACGATGGTGCCGCCGGTGTCGATCATGTCGTCCACCAGCACGCACAGCCGGTTCTCCACGTCACCGACCACGCGGTTGGCCACGACCTCGTTGGGCTTGCTGGGGTCGCGCGTCTTGTGGATGAAGGCGAGCGGGGTGCCGCCGAGGTTGTCCGCCCACTTCTCGGCGACCCGGACCCGGCCGGAGTCCGGGGAGACGACCGTGATCCGCTCCTCGGAGTAGGTCTCCTTGATGTAGTCGGACAGCACGGTCTGGGCGAGCAGGTGGTCGACCGGCCCGTCGAAGAAACCCTGGATCTGGTCGGTGTGCAGGTCGACGGTGAGGATGCGGTCGGCGCCGGCCGTCTTGAACAGGTCGGCCATCAGCCGGGCCGAGATGGGCTCGCGACCCTTGTGCTTCTTGTCCTGGCGCGCGTAGGCGTAGAACGGCATGACCACGGTGATGCGCTTGGCGCTGCCCCGCTTCAGGGCGTCCACCATGACCAGCTGCTCCATCACCGCCTCGTTGATCGGGTCGCTGTGCGACTGGATCACGAAGGCGTCACACCCGCGCACCGACTCGTCGTAGCGGACGAAGATCTCGCCGTTGGCGAACTCGTAGGCGGCCTGCGGCGTGACGTTGACGTCCAGGTACTTGGCGACCTCCTCGGCCAGTTCCGGGTGGCTGCGTCCCGAGAAGAGCTTGAGACTCTTCTTCGGCGTCGCAGACATGGCACTCACGGTCATCGTCCCCTCCCGTTGACGCTGCAAGACTCGGCTGTCACTCGTCGGTTTCGGCGGACTGGTCACGGTCGGCCAGCGCACGCCGGGCGGCCTCGTCGGCGGCGGTGCCGGGACGCTTCTCGGCGACCCAGCCCTCGATGTTGCGTTGCCTCCCTCGGGCCACCGCCATCGCACCGGGGGGAACGTCCTCGGTGATGACCGATCCGGCCGCGGTGTAGGCACCGTCCTCGACCCGCACGGGAGCCACGAACATGTTGTCGGCACCGGTCCGCGCGTGGGAACCGATCACCGTGTGGTGCTTGGCCACCCCGTCGTAGTTGACGAAGACCGTGGCGGCCCCGATGTTGCTGTGCTCCCCGATCGTGGCGTCCCCGACGTAGCTCAGGTGTGGGACCTTACTTCCCGCTCCGATCTCGGCGTTCTTCGCCTCGACGAAGGTGCCCACCTTGCCCTCGGCACCCACCCGGGTGCCGGAGCGAAGATAGGCGAACGGTCCCACGGAGGCGTGAGGGGCCACCTCGGCGTTCTCCCCGTGGGTGCGTACCACCCGGGCACCGGTGGCCACCACGCAGTCGGTCAGCGTGGTGTCCGGACCCACCTGAGCTCCTTCGGCCACGCTGGTGTGGCCGCGCAGCTGGACGTTCGGTTCGAGCACCACGTCCCGGCCGAGGGTGACTCCGCCGTCCACCCACACGCTGGAGGGATCGGTCACGGTGACACCCTCGCGCATCCAGTGCCGCAGCAGCCTGCGGTTGTACTCCGCGGCCACCGAGGCCAGCTGCACCCGGTCGTTGACCCCCTCGACGAGCCAGTTGTCCGCGCACACCAGCGCCCCGGTGCCGCGACCGCGCTGCCGAGCGATTTCGATCACATCCGTGAGATACAGCTCACCCTGGGAGTTGTCCGTGGACAGCAGCCGCAACGCCTCGGTGAGGAACTCCGCGTCGAAGGCGTAGACCCCGGAGTTGATTTCGGGGACGGCGGCCTGTTCCGGGGTGGCGTCCTTCTGCTCCACGATGGCGGTGACCTCGCCCTCGTGGTCGCGCAGGATGCGCCCGTAGCCGTGCGGGTCCTCGACCACGGCGGTGAGCACGGTGACCGCGTCCCCACGGCGGCGGTGCTCGCGCAGCAGGCTCCCCAGGGTCTCGGCGTCCAGCAGCGGAATGTCCCCGTAGGTGACCAGCACGGTCCCCCGCGGTCTCCGCTGTTCCGTCGCGCACCGGACCGCGTGCCCGGTGCCGAGCTGCTCGTGCTGCACCACGGGGGTGATCTCGCGGTCGAGTTCGGAACGCAGTCGTGTGAGATGTTCACCGACGGCCTGTCCGCCGTGCCCGATCACCACGCTCAACTCGTCGGGTGCGACACCCGCCGCGGCGCGAACCGCGTGTTCGAGCAGTGGTCTGCCCGCGATCCGGTGCAGCACCTTCGGGGTCGCGGATTTCATGCGAGTGCCTTCGCCCGCGGCCAACACGAGCACACTCACCGGGTCGGAGGACATGCCGTCCGAAGGCGGCTGGGCAGTGACGCCCTCGAGCATCGATGCTCTCCCTCGGAGTCCAGCGGTTTCGACGTCGACACACCGTACCCGTCCGTAGACGGTGCCGGATTCCACGGAAACCGACCCGTGCGGTCACGGGAGGAACGATGCGCCTGTGACGTCCAATCGGGTGAAGGGTAACCGTCCGGACGCCGTAGCGGACCGCTGCCCCGGCTCGTACGAACGTCCCGGTGCGCCTGCGGGGAACATGTTACCCCTCGTGTGCGGCGTGTGCCCGCAGAAGACCGGCCCTGTTCGTCCCCGACGGCACTCAGGTCGCCTCCGGCGGGATCCACAGGGGCTGTTCGGAGGAGATCTCCTGGGTGGAGTCCGTGGAGACCGCGACCACCCGGTTGCCCCCGAGCCGCTTGGCGCGGTACATGGCCATGTCCGCCCGCGCCAGCACCTCGCTGGCGTCCTCGTGGGGCTGCATCGCCACCACGCCGATGGACAGCGTCACCCCCCGGGACAGGGAGGAGGGCAGTTCGGCTACGGCGTGCACGGTGCGTTCCAGCGCGCTCTCCGAGGCCTGCAACGGAACCCCGGGCAGCAGCACCACGAACTCGTCACCGCCGTAGCGGGAGACCAGGTCGTCGGCCCGCAGGGTGTCGCTGAGCGTGCGGGCGATCACCCGCAGCACCTCGTCGCCCTCGGCGTGGGAACGCTGGTCGTTGACCTCCTTGAACCCGTCCAGGTCCACCAGGGCGACCGAGAGCGGCTGGGCCTCGGGTTCCTGCAGCAGGCTCTCCAGCTTCGCGTCCAACGCTCTGCGGTTGGGCAGCCCGGTGAGCGGGTCGTGCATGGCCTGGCGCGTGATCGCGTGGTGCTGCCGGTTCAGCCGCTGACGGTCCAACCGGGCCTTCAGCGTGGTGCTGCGGGAGGCCCGCATGTTCCACAGCTCCGTCTCCAGCTCCCGGGAGTACTCCCGCAGCGCGGGGGCGGCCTCCTCCGGAGGCAGTTCGGAGTGCAGGGCGTACTCACGCACCAGCGAGATGCGCAGCCCCGGTTCGGAGACGTCCTCGGCGATCGCGTCCCTGGCTTCGAGCAGCACCTCGGTGGACTTGTCCGCGGCACCCGCCGCGCGGTGGCAGCGGGACAGCGCGATGGCGAGCACGATCCGCTCGCGGGTGGGCATGTCCCGCTCGGTCTCCGAGATCTCCGCGAGGCGCGCGACGTGCTCGGCGTCCGGATGCGCCAGGGCGGAGGCGGCCGCGAGCACGGGAAGCCGGTCGGCCTCCTGCATCCCCGGGATGCGGGGGAACAGCGACTCCTGGGAGCGGCCGTCCATGGAGAGCGCGATCTGGGAGGCGGTGCCGAAACGCGCGTGCGCCTCCTCCTGCTTGCCGATCCGTTCCAGCCGCAGTCCCCAGCCGAGCAACATCCGGCAGCGGTTGATCAGGTGCGTGGCGATCTCGTACGGGCCGCCGCTTTCCCGGATGCGGTGGTGGGCGCGGGCCATGACCTCGTCGGCCATGTCGTAGATCCCGAGCTGGGTGAGGACCCGACCGATGTCGATCAGCGCGGTGGCCAGCAGGCGTTCCCAGGAGCGCCGGCCGAGGGTCGCGTCCGGGACCAGGTCGTCGTCGAGGATGACCAGCGCCTCGGCCGCCTGGTTGAGCGCGTTGTCCTCGTTGCCGTCGATCAGGGCCAGTCGTCCCCGCAGGGCGTGGGCGTCGGCACGCAGCACGTCGAGCCGGTGTCGGCGGGTGTGGGTGAGCAGCTCGTCGAGCAGCGGAACGGCCTGCTCGGCCATTCCCGGGGCGCACAGCCGCAGCATCGAACCGCAGCACAGCAGCTGCCCGACCATCCTGGGATTCCCCCGACGTCGGGCCTCGCTCAACAGTTCGTCGGCTTCGCGGAGGGCGGCCCGTCGCCCCTGGAGATCGCTGTGCTGACCGACGACCTGCAACTCGCGGGCGCGTCCCATCACCCACGCGTCGGAGACCTCGCCGAGCGAAGCAGCCGCTCCCTCCCGCGCGTCAACCACGTCGTCGCGCAGCGGCACACACCCCCTGCCGGAGCCGACCCGTCCGGTCGGCGCGTGTTGTCAACCGGGGTGCCGGTCGCTCCGCCGCCAGGATTCGAACCTGGACTATCGGAACCAAAATCCGAGGTGCTGCCTTTACACTACGGCGGATCGCACGACACGACATCGCACTGTCCGCACCACACCACGGGGTGCGGTCTCGACTCCGCAGCTTACCGACCACGCGGCGTGCTGGCGACGTCCGGCCGCTCGCTGTCGCGTCCGAGGTCATGATGTCATGCCCCCTCCCGGCGTCGACATCCGGATGGAGCCTGTGGCGCACGACAGTGGTGAGAGGTCCTCTCACCAGTGGTTTCCTCACGTGGCCGGTGGGCCACGGCGGGGTCCCGTGCGGTTCGCCGATCGACTGGCCGTGAGGTGTCGGTGCTGCCAGGGTTGGGTACGACGAAGGAACGCGGGAAACCTACGCCGCCGTAGGTTACGCTGCCGTAGGCTGAAAGGGGCATTCCGGTCGGTCCGGACCGGAAGGTGGGCGTACCGGGATGCCAGGCGGTGAGTGGACCGCTTTCGAACAGCCACTACGAAAACCCCCTTTCCAGAAGTCAGTAGAGGTAACCAGATGACCGCACCGACCGAGAGCGCGGCCGCTGAGGAGCGGCCCCGCCGCCAGGCCCCGAAAGCCCTGACGGCGGGACGCCGTCCCCACGTCGCTCAGGCCCTGGTCTACGTGTTCGTCATAGTCCCGTTGATCGCGTTGGTAGCCGCCGTTCCCGCCGCCTGGGGGTGGGGACTGGGACCGGTGGACGTCTCGCTGGCCGTCTTCTTCTACGTGGTCAGCGGACTGGGGGTCACCGTCGGCTTCCACCGTCTGTTCACACACAGGTCGTTCAAGACCAACCGGACCGTGCAGGTGCTGCTGGCCGTATCCGGCATGAGCGCCGTGCAGGGACCGGTGATCAACTGGGTGGCCGACCACCGCAGGCACCACGCCTACTCGGACCGCGAGGGCGACCCGCACTCGCCCTGGCGTTTCGGCAGCTCGGCGGCCGCCCTCGCCAAGGGGTTCTGGCACGCCCACATGGGTTGGCTGTTCCAGCGGGACATGACCAACGCCGACCGCTTCGCTCCCGACCTGCTCAAGGACCGGGTGCTCTCCCGCGTCAACAGGCTCTTCCCGGTGTGGACGCTGGCCAGTTTCGTGGTGCCCGCGCTGCTGGGCGGGCTGATCACCTGGTCCTGGTGGGGAGCGCTCACCGCGTTCTTCTGGGCCGGGCTCGTCCGGGTCTCCGTGCTGCACCACGTCACCTGGTCGGTGAACTCGATCTGCCACATGATCGGTGAGCGCCCGTTCAAGAGCCGGGACCGGGCGGCCAACTTCTGGCCGCTGGCGATCGTGTCCTTCGGCGAGTCCTGGCACAACTCCCACCACGCGGATCCGACCTGCGCCCGGCACGGGGTGCTCAGGGGCCAGTTGGACATCTCGGCCCGGATGATCTGGGTGCTGGAGAAGCTGGGTTGGGCCTGGAAGGTGCGCTGGCCCAGCGAGAAACGGCTCAGCAGGATCTCGGCGACCGAGCAGGGGCACTGACCGGCTCCGACCGGTTCCGCCCCCGAGCGGGCCGGCCGGGCTCCGCCGAACGGCCCCGGGCCGGGCCCACGGGCCCGGCCCCTTCCCGGGGATGTGGGGGTCCCGGGAAGGGGGGCGGAACGGGACGCGTG
>NZ_PVSR01000008.1:0-111291 GCF_003001495.1 Actinopolyspora mortivallis | reverse complement strand
GACCGGGGGTGCGGGGTGGGGCGGGGAACCCGCCGGGCCGCGTTCTCCGGCCGCGCACCGGACGTCTCGTCCGGAGCTGTGTCCGGTGTGGACTGTTCCGGGAGGGCGGCGATGCGGTCGGTGGGCAGGTTCTCCGTGGGCGGGGCCCCGGAGAGGTCCTGCGTGACCGGGGAGTCCGGAGTGCCCAGTCCGTGCCGGGCGCGCTCCGCCGGCGGAAGGCTGTTGATCACGGCCTGCCTGGCGCCGGGGGCGAGCGTGTCCAGCTCGGCGATCACCCGTTCCTGCCTGCGGTGGACGGCGGCCCTGTCGGGAACACCCGCCGACACCCCGAGCTGGGGAATGATCTCGGGAACACCGCTGTCCGCGCCGAGCGCGGCGAGTTCGGCCGCGGTCTGGCCCGCGTCCTTCTCCTCGCTCATGCCGATGGGTCCCGCCCTGCGGCCGTTGAGGAACTGTTCCACGGCGGGCTCGGTGGAGGTCAGCAGCATCTCGCGCGGGCCGAACATGGCCAGGTGCCGTCGGTAGAGCATCCCGATGTTGTCGGGCACGGTGCGGGCGGTGTTGATGTCGTGGGTGACGATCAGGAAGGTGGCGTCGGTCTGCGCGTTGAGGTCGACGATGAGCTGGTTGAGATAGGCGGTGCGCACCGGGTCGAGTCCCGAGTCGGGCTCGTCGAACAGCACGATCTCGGGGTCGAGCACCAGGGCGCGGGCCAGTCCGGCGCGTTTCTTCATCCCACCGGAGATCTCGCCGGGCAGCTTGGTCTCCGACCCGACGAGGCCGACCATCTCCATCTTCTCCTGCACGATGCGGCGGACCTCGGTCTCACCCTTGTTGGTGTGCTCGCGCAGCGGGAAGGCGATGTTGTCGTAGAGGTTCATCGAACCGAACAGCGCACCGTCCTGGAACAGCACGCCGAAGAGCTTGCGCACCTCGTAGAGCTGGCTCTCCGAACAGTCGCAGACGTCCACCCCGTCGATGACGACCTTGCCCCGCTCCGGGGTGAGCAGCCCGACCAGCGCTTTCAGGAACACCGACTTGCCGGTCCCGGAAGGACCGAGCAGCACGCTGATCTCGCCGGTGGGCAGGGTCAGTGTGACGTCGGACCAGATGTTCTGCGACCCGAAGGACTTGGACAGCCCCTCGACGGTCACTTCGACACCCATCCGCACCTCCGCGTCGCTTGTCGGCACCCGCACCGGCCCCTCCGGTGTGGGCTCGGGCAACCGGCCCTTTCGTGTGACACGACTAACGTACGTAGAACGTGTCACACCCCCAACGAGGCGGATGTGACGGGGGTTACTCTCGGGGTTCGGGTCGATTTCGGTGTGACCACATATCGGGATACACCCGTTCGGACCAACCGTGCCGATCCGTACGGAGTCGCGGTGTTCGGTCGGACGGGCCCGCTTCGACCTCTCGGGGATTCACGGGTGGACACGGCAACCACCCCCGGTGTCCCTCCCGACGCGTCCCGTGCGAGGATCTCTCCACTGAGGACTCCCGTTTCCCCTCGCACGTGCCGCGCACCACACCGGGCCCTCGGACGGTTGACGTAGCCGCAAAACCCCTCGCCACCAGCCCGAAAGAGCAGCTAGCATGGCGCGTGAGGCATCGGCACGACGACGAGGAGGAGGGCACGCTGCCCACGCACGCCCCGACACACGGCCCCGGCGGACGATGCTCACCGGCGACAGCCACTCGCGGTCCCGGATCGGTGACCCTCCGCGACGTGGAGTGGGGGCCGCGTTGAACGAGGTCCGACACGACGACGTGACCGTGGGGCTGCACCTGCTCGTCACCAGCGAGTCGACGGCCGAGGCCGCCCGGGAGTTCGGCCCACTGCTGGCGAAGCTCGAACCCAAGCACTGTGTGCTGCACCACTCCCCCGAGCACGGCCACCACGAGTTCGACGTGCTGGTCGGCACCACCAACACCGCCTCCGCCCGCACCCTGCGGGACGTGGAGGTGTGGAGCGACCGCGTGTTGCACGCCCTCGGCCTGGCCTCGGACTACAACATCCTCTTCGATCCCGACCAGGGCTGGGCCGTGGAGGACTGCTCGAAGAGCCCGGAGGAAGCCGCACTGATCCATCCCTCGTGTGTGCACTACCAGCTGCGCGCCACCATCGGAAGCGACCCGTGGGACACCGATAACGCATGACCGCCCATCACGAAGAACCCGAGTCCCACGGTCGCTTCTCCCCGGAGGACAGCCCCCCGTTCGTGGTGACGGTGCTGGTGCTCACGCTGTCCGAGACCGACTTCGGGGCGGTGATGCGGGACTGCCACGCCCTGCTCGACGCCTTCGCCCCCACCGACTTCGAGGTCACCGCCGATCCCGACGGTGGACACCGGGTGCGGCTGGTCCGCCACGACGGCTACGAGCCCAGATCCGAGGACGGACGCCAGGCCTGCCTGCGCATCGCCTCCGAACGCCTGGGAGCTCTCGGGGTCGCCGCGCACGACCATCCCGCGAGCACCGGAGCGGACGGGGTGGCCCGGCTGTGCGAACCACTGCGCGAGCGGGCCGACCTGCTCCCGTCGTCCACGGTGGACCACGAGTTGGCGGTGCACGACCCTGGTTGGCCGGGAACGCCGGAGGACATCGACATCGAGGAGATCCTCGACGATTTCGACGACCCCGCCGAGGAGTTCGAGGAGGTCGTGGCGACCCCTGTGTCCGCCACGCGGAGGAACCGGAACGACTGCCGCCTCCTGCTGCGCGTGGAGACCACCGGCTGCGACGGCCACGAGGCCCACGAGCAGGCCAACAGGCTCGCCGGGCTGCTGAGCAGGTTCTGGTGGGGCGAGATCGTCACCGTGCGCCTGGACAAGCCCGCCGTGCTGGACAACGGGCGGGTGCGCGTCGACGTGGAGCTGTGGCGGATCCAGCACACCCCCGAGGCGGCGGCCTTCGAACTGATGGAGCTCCTCCACGGCGGCACCTGGACCCGGCCGGTCCACCTGGACGACGACGGGGAGACCAGGGTCACCGCCACCTGGTACGGCGCCGACCCCACCGCCACGGGCACCACGCGCATCGAACTGTGGTGCCAGGCCACCACGGCCCGCTGAACCCGGCAACCACTCCCCTCCGAGACCGGGGCGGCACCGACGCCGACAGCCGGGCGAGGCGAACTCCCCGCGACGACTCACGGGCACGGGGAGAGCGGAACTCGGTGGTCAGTCCCGGCCAACCCCGACGGGATAACCTGCTGCCGGAACCCGCAACGCCGCCGGCGAAGCGGCCAGGGACGCGCAACGGGCCCAGGGATCGGTCGAAGGGCCCACGATGCTGCTCTCAACTCCCAACCGGCTCGAGAAGCGGCGGGCAGTGATCGGGATGCAGCGAAGCAGGTCATCAACGTTTTGAGGAACGTCTTGGAAAGAAGATGATATCGACTTCGCGGCTGTGGGCTGAGCTGTCCGGTATCAGTCCCGAGCTGGCTGCCGCTGACAGTGCGGCCGTGGACGACTGGCACGCGGATGGAGCAGACAGTGCTTCGGAAGATCCCGAAGAGGAGGACGACTACCCGGTGCTGTTGCGGCTTGCTGCGTTGGGTTCCTCGTTCGCCGCTCGGGTGAACCGGATGAGCGCCTGGCAGCGGGAGCAGTTGCTCGGACGCCTGAACGAGGTGCTCGTTTCCGGTCCCGAACATGAGCAGAACGCTGTGGCCACCGGTTTTCTCGAAGCCCTTGTCAGTGCCTACGATCGCGGTGACTTCGACCTGGCGACCATCTGGCACGAGCTTGGCGAGGAGTCTCGGCACTACATCAAACTTTGGAACACGCGGACAGGAGCAGCGGTCCCTTATTGGATGACTTTTCGGGAGCCTCCCGAACCGCAACCCCCAGGTGCCGCCGTGGCGCTGCTGCGAGATTCCTGCGATCTCCTGGCGAGCGCCGATGATAGACTGCTGAACACAGCAACGGAAGCGAGGAGCGCGGAACCTGACTACGATCTGGAGCACCGGGTCGAGAACATGGCCTCCGAGTTCGTCCGCGACTTCCACGAGATCGACCGAGCGAGCCGGGCGAAGGTCTTCGAAGCTCTGGAGAAAGTTGTCCTCGGTGCTCCGGAAGGCGACGTCGCGGCTGTTAGAGAGCGGTTCGTTCCCGCGCTCGTCGCGGGCTGCCGTCGAGGAGTTCTTCATCCCATGCTGATCCTGAGTGGGCTGGGAGCGCACACGGCTCACTGCTTCAAAAAAGTCGACGACGACATGGATCGGTGCGGGCGAGGGTGACACCGCGCCTGGTGGCCTCCTCTCCGGAAGCAGCCGTGCTGCCCGGAGGCACTGTTGAGCCCGACCAGCCCCACGATCTCGGTGACCTGTCGAAGCACCGGACCACCGGCCTCGCCCTCGCGGAAGAACACGCCAAGGGTGTGGAGATCGTGCACCACCACGGACGGGCACCAACACCACCCGTCGTGTGGCGCGCCCCTCTCGTTCCCTCCACAGTACAAGCTTCGGGTGTTCGGGACGCACTCGAGCGCGTCCCGAACACCCGAAGCGAGAACAGGACTAACTCTTCTTGTAGCCGAAGTAGGCCAACACCGTAATGAACGTAATAACCACGATACCCGAGAAGCCCACTATGCGCTGCATGACAATATTGTCGGGCCAAATTTTTACAGAAAAAAAACCCGCCAGAAAATACGCAAAGAAAGCCGCAACAAAAATTAAATACATCGACTTCCGAGTGTTCGACATGAAATTCACAACCATCCGAATCCTACTGGGATAAGTGACGAGCGAAAACCGTTCCTACCCCTACTATAAATCCACCGACCGTGCCGATAGCACCACCAACGCCTGCTCCGCCCGCGCACCCTGGAGGCCCCATAATAGCACCGGCCGCGCAACCGACTAACGCACCAGCTCCCGTACCGGAACCGACCGCGCTACCGACTATACTCAAATCTGTCCCAAAATCGTCCCAGCCGTACCCCTCATCCTTGGCCAGACAAAAAGCTTTCTTTGTCTTTCCGTTTGGATCAATGACAGTACATCTTTCGATTTTCTGCTTCACCAGGATGATTTTTTCCTCGGCGAGCTCTGGCCGGTCTTTTCTTTTCTGAATGTATTTTTCTCGGTTTTTGTCGATTGAGTTTTGACGAGCTTGCACAGCCGCTGCCGCGGCCGCCACGGCGTCTTCGCCCGCTTGCAAAGCAGCGTCGCGTGCCTCGTCAGCAGCGGCGTAAGCTTCCTGCGCGTAGCTACGCGCATCGGAAACGGACCTTCTCGCCCTGGCCGCGTAAACCGCGGTCTCATGCGCGGACTGCTCCGCCGAATCCGCCGCGCTCTGGGCCGCACTCGCCGAATCCGCGGCCCGTTGTGCCGCTGCCCGCGCCTCATCGGCTGATGCCTGTGCCTGGCTGGCGTAATCGGCCGCCTTGTTCGCGGAGTCCGCTGCCTGCTGCGCGTAACCGTTCGCTTCCGCTGCCGCGCCACGTGCTTCGGCCGCGGCCTGGGCCGCCTTGTAGGCCTGCCGCTGTGCGTCCGCGGCCGCCTGCAGCCCCCGCTCGACCAACCTGTTCATCTCGGCGTTGTGGACAGCCATCCTGTGGTCGAGCTGTTTGGCGATGTACTGCCCGTACTTCACGAAGGAGCGGGTCCAGGCCGGACTGCCCCGTAGTGCCGCTTCGGCCGCGGCACGTACGTGGGGACCACCACCGTCCTTGATGCGGGTCGTGTTGACGCGATCATCGGTGGCACGAGCGCTGTACTGTCCCTCAGTAAGGAACTGGTGGACATCCGCCTCGGTACCGTTCAACGCCGCTTCGGCCGCATCCTTGACGGCAGGTCCGGTGGCACCGTCCAGGATCTGGACCACGCGGACCCGCTCATCGGTGACACGCCCCGGATAGTCCTGGTTCGCCAGGAACTCGTTGACGTCGGCGGCCGTTCCCCGCAACGCCTGCTCGGCTGCCTGACGCAACTTGGCGGGCTCGCCCAGTTCCGCGATACGAGCCACCCGGGAACGGTTGTCCGAGTTCATCGCGCTCTCGCGTCCCGACTCGACCCACTGGCGTACATCCGCCTCGGTGCCGGACAACGCGTGCTGCGCCGCCTGTCTGCTCCAGGGTCCTCCGGTGCGCATGATGTTGACCGCGGCCTGCCTGCCCTTGCTCAGCACCGTCTCGGGTGAGGCATCGGGCGCGCTCGCCGCGTCGAGGAGCCGCTGGGTCTCGGATTCGATGAGGGCCTTTTCACGGACGTCCCAGGTCTTCTCGTATCTGGACTCCTTGGCGGCCTGCTTCGCCTGCTCTGCCGCATCGATCGTGCGCTGTTTTTCCTGGGCGAGCCGTTCCGCATCGGCTTCTCGTGCCAGCTTCACGACCTCGCGGGCCTGTTCGGCCGCGGTGGTGGAGGCGTTCGCTGCCTCGATCGCGGCGTTGGCGTGCCGGGTGGCCTCGGCGGCCGCGTCCTCGGCCTCTCCCGCGTGTTCGGCAGCGTCCTCGGCCGCCTTGGCGGCGTTGTTGGCGTGCCGCGCCGCCGAGTCCGCAGCGGCAGCGGCCTCCGCGGCGGCGTCCCCCGAACGGTTGGCCAGGGAAGTGGCCGCATTGGCCGCCTGCCTCGCACGCTGGGCCTGGGCCCGGGCCTCGGCCCCCGCCTGTTCGGCGGCCGCTGCGGCGTCCTCGGCTACACCGACCTGCTGGGCCGCTTCGCTGGCAGCCGCGCCGGCCGCTGCCGCGTTGTCGGAAGCACTGGCCGCCGACTGTGCCGCGCTGGCTGCCTGATCGGCCGCGTTGTCGGCGTTTCGAGCGGCATCAGCAGCACGCTGCGCTCCTGCCGCGGCGTCCCGTGCCGTCGCGGCGGCATCACGGGCGGCTTGTGCCTGGCTGGCATCCCGCGCGGCGGCGGAGGCCGCCGAGTAAGCCCGCGAAGCCGCCTGTCCGGCCAGACTCGCCGCCGACGCGGCCCGCGAAGCCGCGTTGGCCGCCACCCGAGCGGCACGGTCTGCCGCCGCGGCGGCCGATATCGCGGTACTGGCCGCATCAGCTGCCTCGTTGGCGAGACTGGCCGCTTCCCTGGCAGCGGCGCTTGCCCGTACGGTGTCTCCCTTGGCCGCCTCGGTTTCGGCCTTGGCCCGTTGCGCGGCCAGTTTGGCCTTCTCGGCCGCTTCTACCGCCTTTTCGCTGGCTTGTTCGGCGGCAGCGGTCCGTTTCCGCGCCTTCTCGCCCGCCTTCTCCGCACGCTCGACCAGTTCGGTGACGGTGGCTTTCTCCGCGTCACGCGCCCGCGCGACTTCCCACTCGTAATTGAGGAACCGCTGCAGCGCGGCATCGGTGTCGGCGTCCAACGCGCGCTCGGCGGCTTCCTTCACATGCGGTCCGCCCCCGTCTTTGGCCCGTACCACCCGCAGTCGCAGATCGGTGTGGTAGGGCTGCTTCCAACCGGTTTCTAGGAACTCCTCCAACGCGGTGGTCGTATCGGTGTCCAACGCCGTTTCGGCGGCACTGCTCACACTGGGACCACCGGCTGCTTTGGTTTGCACCACCCACAACCGCAGATCGGTGTGGTAGGGCTGCTTCCAACCGGTATCCAGGAACTCCCGCAGCGCCGCGTCGGTGTCGGTCTCCAACGCCTGGTTGGCGGCCTGCTTCGTGGCGGGGCCGCCCTTGTCCATCATCCGCAAAGTACGAATGCGCAGATCCTGGTGTGCGGCGGTTTCCTGGCCACCGTTGAGGAAATCCAGTATCGCGTCGTCGCCGCCCGCGAGTGCCTCGGCGGCGGCCTCACGGGTAGCCAGGCCACCCTCGCGCCACAGCTGCACCACCTGAGCTCGCTCACTCGGCGAGACGGTACTCGCCTCGGCCGACGCGGCCGGCGCGCTGCCCATCATCGCGGTAACCGTCGTGACGGCGATACCGGCGGCCAGTCCCACACGGTATCCGGTGCCGCGCTTGGCGACACGTCTTTTCCTGTCGTGTCCTAACACGTGGTTTCTCTCCTGATCATCGCGAAACACGCGACAGGGCACGTTCGCACATCTTGATCACACGGGCAACACCTCGGAAGAGAATTTATTTTTGTCACAATTCGACAAAGAAGTGGACAGTCGAACACAAGGAGATGTGTATCTTATCACAATAATTTGACACCCCATCTTCCGGGAAAAAACTCGAATCAATCACCCGAAAAGATCAATCCATACCCCCGAAAGGGTCAATACTCGACATCTCTTTCCGTTGGAAGAAACCGCTTTTCCACATCTCCCGAAACCGAATACGCCAAACCAAAAACAAGAACGATGACAGCGGAAATCTCCTTCGAGGAAGGATTTCGCACGGTACGACTCGAGGAGTAAAACCGGAGAGCAGGAAACACCAGCGCGGAATCGACAAAATGCGGCGATTTCGTCGAAAAGGACGAGGAGCACTACGATGACATCGCTGATGAGTACGACTTCGCCCGCGGCCCGGGGAATCATCACCCGTGAAGGAGCAGACCAATCATCCGTGCTGGGAGTGCCGCATCGCGGACTTCGGCGGACCGGAACTCGTGGCCGAGATCCATTCCCAGTGCAATCTACGAATTCGGCTCGCGGACTGGCGACGCACGTCAAGAACAACGGAATCAGAAAGGCGCGAAGCGCCTCGCGCCCCCGTCAAGGAGTCACCATTCCGGATCCCCCCGCCACTGCTCCCATCTGGGGCGGTGCCGCGCCGACTCGACGATCCGACGCAGACCGGGACTGTGCGCACCGCGCCAGAACACCCGCCCGCACTCCACACACCGGGCGAAGGTGTCGTAGCAGCGGCGAGTACCGGACTCCAGGCGGGCGGAGACCTCGTCCTTCGAAACCCCCGACAGCCTCCCGTTACAGGAGACACAGCGACTCCACGGCCGCAACTCCGGCCGGAACCGCGCGAGCACCTCGGCCTGCTGCTCGGCGGGCTCGGAACCGTAGACATAGGCCCCCCGCCACAGCGCCCGACGGCACAGCAGGCCGCGGTCCCTGGTCAGCAGCACACGCCGCTGCCGCGCGGCCTCGGCCAGCAGCTCGTCGTCGGTGGCGTCGTTGCGGTAGGCGGTGTCGATCCCCAGCAGCCGCATCCGGCGCGCCAGGGTGCCGAGGTGCACGTCCAGCACGAAACGGTTGCCGGGTTCCTCCGGCCACCGCAGCGGTGACACGTCCACGATCCCGCCCTCGGCGGGCCGGTCCACCGCCCGGGCGGGCACGCCGTCCACCAGCAGTTCTCCCACCTCGGTGAGGGGCACACCCAGCGACTGGACCAGATGCCCCAGCGAGGCCGTCCCGTCGTAGGGAACCCGGACCAGTTCCCGTCGTCTGCGGGGAGCGAGGAAGGCGAGCAGTTCGCGCGCGGGCCGCACGAACACGCTCCCGTGGGTGGCCCCGCTGTTCGTGCTCCCGGAGGTGGGCGAGGTCATGATCGCCGTCCCTGGCTTCCGACGTGAGGCAGGGGCGGGTTCCTCCGTCACGGGAACCCGCCCCTGCCGTTCGCGCACCGCACTCAACGAATCATCGCGGTTCGTTCCCCGCCGGTCCGCTGTCTGGGCGGTGTCGTGCCGGGCCGGCGCGGCGGCACTACCTCGGTGCTGCCGGTGTAGGGTTCGAACACCGGTCTGCTCCCGTAGGTGAACCGCGCGGCCATGCCCAGCGCCTCCAGGGGGCGGTCCACCGTCCGCACACCGGTGACCAACGAGAGTCGCTTCCCGGAGAGATGGGCGCGCAGGTCGAGCTGCGCGAGCATTTTGATCGCCTCGACACCGAGGAAGGTCACTCCGGTCAGGTCCAGCACTATCACCGGGGCGGACGAGTCCACCCGCTGCTGGACGACCTCCGTGAAGCGGGGAACGGTCACCATGTCCAGGTCGCCGAAGACGCTGACCACGATCACGCCGCTCCGCGGTCGCTCCGTACTCAGGCGGAACGGCACGTTCCCGCTGCTCTCCTCCACGGCACGCACGTATTCGGCGACGGATTCGCTTCCCCGAAACGATGTTTCAGTCATATGATCCACCTTTTGGTTTCACCAAGGTGGCGCAGAGCCGACGTCCCGCTCTTGATTCGATGATCGCGCCACGACGCATCGCACTCGCGAATGCGACCTTTCGGAGTCTTTTTCGTACGACCCGACGTCACCGCCGACTGTAGCCAGGGGCCACAACGCTCGCCAAGAGAAACAGCTCACAGCTGAAAACGTTCAAAGCCCCTGCGCACAGAGGGTGACAGTCGATCGACAAGAATGATCGAAACCAGGCGGGGCACGATTCGATCTTCCTCCGGAGCGACCACGTACCGTGTTTCCCGGTGCTGTTTTCTCAGAATTCACTCAGATTCGACTCAGAAAAGCGGAAGCATTTTTTTACATACCGTTCACGACAAAATCACCCCAAAGGGGGATAAAGCGTCGTGGGCGAACACGCACCGCAGAGTCGGGTTCCGGGACACGAAAAAAGGGGTGGCCGCCCGTTCGGGCGACCACCCCTTCCCGCGGAAGCGCTGGATCACTTGAGGCTGATCTTGGCGCCGGCCTCCTCGAGCTTGCCCTTGACCTCGTTGGCACGCTCCTTGTCGACCTTCTCGACAACCGGCTTCGGCGCGTTCTCGACCATCTCCTTGGCCTCCTTCAGGCCCAGGCCGGAGACGATCTCGCGGACAGCCTTGATGACCTTGATCTTCTCGTCACCGGCGTCGTCGAGCATGACGTCGAACTCGTCCTGCTCTTCCTCCTCCTCAGCGCCGGCGGCACCGCCGGCGGCGGCCGGGGCGGCAGCGGCGACCGGGGCGGCCGCGGTGACGTCGAAGGTCTCCTCGAACTGCTTGACGAACTCGGAGAGCTCCAGCAGCGTCATCTCCTTGAAGACGTCCAGCAGCTCTTCGTTGCTCATCTTGGCCATGGTGGTGTTCCTTTCTCGGCACGGCGCCGCCGCGCGGCGCACGGGTTGCTCGCGGGGGCCTCGGACCGCACGGGCGGACCGAAGTCACTCCTCCTTCTTGGCCTTCAAAGCCTCGGTCATCCGCGCGACCTGGGAAGCCGGGGCGGCGAACATGCCGGCGGCCTGGTTGAGCTTCGCCTTCATCGCGCCGGCCAGCTTGCCCAGCGTGACCTCGCGCGAGTCCAGGTCGGCGATCCGCTCGACCTCACCGGCACTGATCGGACGGCCGTCCATGTAGCCGCCCTTGATCTCCAGGGCCTTGTGGTCCTTGGCGAAGTCGCGCAGCGTCTTCGCCGCGTCCACCGGTTCACCCTTGATGAAGGTGAGCGCGGTGGGCCCCTGGATCAGGTCGTCGATGCCCTCGACACCCGCCTGCTCGGTCGCGCGTCGAACCAGCGTGTTCTTCGCCACGCGGTAGGTCGCGTCCTCACCGAGGTTACGACGCAGCTCCTTGAGCTGGGCCGTGGTCAGTCCGCGGTACTCGGTCACGACCGTCGCGGTCGCGTTGCTGAAGTTCTCCGAGAGCTCGTTGACCGCGTCAACCTTTTCGGGCCTCGCCATGTCGCCTCCTCTCTAGTGCCTCGCGACTGTGTGGCCGGTCGCGAAGAGCCCTGAGACGACAAAACGCCCCGGCGCATTCGGCACGGGGCGTGAAGATCCTACGCGCGACTCGCGCGTGCGTCAGCCTCGTCCCTCCTGCGCGGGTCGCCCGTCTCTACGGGACCTTCGTTCTCCTCACACGTGCGGAGAGGAGAAGACCAGCGGTCTCTGGTGGAACCCGCTCCAGGGTACGGCACCCTTCCCGGGGCGGCGAAACCACCCCCCGTGGTCAAGCGCGGACCGGTTCCCGCCCCCGTCGGAGCGCCCGGCTCGGGCGGGGCCTTGCCCCGGGCGGCATGATGTTGTCGTGGCCGATCACCGTGATCCCTCGGAGTCCTCCGAAGATCCCCGGCGGAACCCTTCCCCCGCGACGAACCAGCCCGAGGTCGTCGACGCCGAGGTGGTGCCCGATCCCGCCGAGCACGGAACCCCGTCCCCGACGGCACGACCCCCCGGAGGCCGGGACGGCCCCCCGAGCGGTTCCGACGAGGAGGCATTCCGGGAGTACCAGCAGTTCCTGGAGTTCCGCCGTTTCCAGGAGTGGCAGCGCCGCCACGGCGAGGTCTCCCCCGGCGGTGACAGCACCACGGGCGGAGGCACCCGACAGCGCCCCTGGTACCGCAGAGCGCTGCGCGTGCTGCGGTTCCGGTTCGTGCGCAGGCTGCTGTACCTGCTGGTGCTCGTGCTGGTGCTGACGTACCTGTACAACGGCATGTTCGGCGGAGGCGGCAGGGAGGCTCCCCCGGGTGCCTCCGGCGGTGGGGGCGGGCAGCGCGGATCGGCCGTGCTGCAGACCTCCCCCCGGGGAGCGGTGGTGGCCGTGCACGACCTGTTGGCCGGGGACTCCCCCACCGACGTGTGCCTGCTGTTCACCGCCTCCGCCGCGGAGCAGTTCGCCCGGGTGCACGAGGCGCGGGACTGCGCCGGGGCGGCGCGCGGGCTGCACGAGCGGATCACCGACCGCTACGCCTACAAGAACCCGGACCTCACCCGCGACGCGGCACGGATCGTCGGAGACCGGGCGAGCGTGTCCTCCTGCGCACTGCGGGTGAGCGGGGGCCCACGGCTCGGGGAGTTCGTCATGAGCCGCCAGCCCTCGGGAGGCTGGAAGATCGACGGCTACACGAGCGCCGACTGCGACTGAGCCCGCCCCGCCGAGCGGGCCGAGAACGGGACGGGAAGAACACCGGGCCGCTCCCAGGAGGGAACGGCCCGGTGCGTCGTCCGTAGGGGGACGGGAAACCTCAGGCGGCCTCGGCCAGGTTCCGGGTCTGGTTCGGGTCCACCTGGATGCCCGGTCCCATGGTGGTGGTGAAGCTGACCCTCTTGAGGTAGCGCCCCTTCGAGGCGGCGGGCTTGGCGCGCAGCACCTCGTCCACGGCGGCCTCGTAGTTCTCCAGCAGCGCCTCGTCGGAGAACGAGACCTTGCCGATGACGAAGTGCAGGTTGGCCTGCTTGTCCACGCGGAAGCTGATCTTACCGCCCTTGATGTCCTGCACGGCCTTGGTGATGTTCGGAGTCACCGTGCCGGTCTTCGGGTTCGGCATCAGGCCACGCGGACCCAACACCCGGGCGATCTTACCGACCTTGGCCATCTGGTCCGGGGTGGCCACGGCCGCGTCGAAATCGAGCCAGCCGCCCTGGATACGCTCGATCAAGTCGTCGGAGCCGACCGCGTCGGCCCCGGCGGCCTCGGCCTCGGCCGCCTTCTCGCCGGAGGTGAACACGACGACGCGGGCGGTCTTGCCGGTACCGTGCGGCAGGTTCACGGTGCCGCGGACCATCTGATCCGCCTTGCGCGGATCCACGCCCAACCGCAGGGCCACCTCGACGGTGGCGTCCATCCTGGTCGTGGCGGTCTTCTTGGCCAGTTCGATGGCTTCCTTCGGACTGTAGACCCGGTTGCGGTCCACCAGTGCCGCTGCCTGCTTGTACGCCTTGCTGCGCTTTGCCATTGCTGTTCCTGTTCCACGGATCAGTTGTGGTGCTGGGCCGCGCCAGCCCTCCCACATCCGGTCGAGTGAATTATCGGGCGTGTCCCGGAAGCGCCGGGCTCACGCGAGCGAGCTCTCAGTCCTGGACCCGCAGCCCCATGGAACGGGCCGTCCCGGCGATGATCTTCTCCGCCTCGTCCATCGAGTTGGAGTTCAGGTCGGGCCACTTGGTCTGGGCGATCTCCCGGATCTGCTCGGTGGTGACCGAACCGACCTTGGACTTGTGCGGCTCACCGCTGCCCTTCTGCACACCCGCTGCCTTCATCAGCAGCTTGGCGGCCGGCGGCGTCTTGAGCTTGAAGTCGAAGGACCGGTCCTCGTACACGGAGATCTCGACCGGCACCACGTCGCCGCGCTGGTTCTCCGTGGCGGCGTTGTAGGCCTTGCAGAACTCCATGATGTTGACGCCGTGCTGACCCAGCGCCGGACCGACCGGCGGCGCGGGGTTGGCCTGACCGGCCGAGATCTGCAGCTTGACGATCGCTGCGAGTCGCTTCTTCTTGGGCGGCATTTCGTTCTTCCTGTCTTCGTTCCTTGTTCTCCGTGTCGGGCACACCCGGCCCGACAGCGGTCACGGGCGGCCCGCGCGCCGGACCGCCCACCGAAGAACCACGACGGACCCCTGCCGGCCGTCGCGGCAACCACGCCCCAGGATACGGAGGCGGGTCAGATCTTGGAGACCTGGTCGAAGGAGAGCTCGACCGGGGTCTCACGCCCGAAGATCGAGACGAGCACCTTGAGCTTCTGCGCCTCGCCGTTGACCTCGCTGATCGTGGCGGGCAGCGTCGCGAACGGGCCGTCCATCACGGTAACCGACTCGCCGACGGAGAAGTCCACCTCCACGGGCTGGCCCCCGGCCTCCTGCTTGGAGGCCGCCGCGGCGGACTTCTTCTCCGCCTGCTTGGCCTCGCGCTCGGCCTGCGGCGCCAGGAACTTCAGCACCTCCTCGGTGCTGAGCGGGGAGGGCTTCGAGGTGGCACCGACGAAGCCCGTGACACCAGGCGTGTTCCGCACCGCCGACCACGAGGCGTCGTTGAGCTCCATCCGCACGAGGACGTAGCTGGGCAACACCTTGCGCTGCACGAACTTGCGCTGGTTGTTCTTGATCTCGGTGACTTCCTCGGTGGGCACCTCGACCTGGAAGATGTAGTCCTCGACGTCCAGCGTCTGGGCCCGGTGTTCGAGGTTGCTCTTGACCTTGTTCTCGTAGCCCGCGTAGGAGTGCACGACGTACCATTCGCCCGGCGCGCGCTTGAGCATGGCACGCAGCTCTTCCACCGGGTCGCTCTCGGCTTCCTCGTCGCTGTCCTCGGAAGCCGACGCACTGTCCTCTGCGTCTTCGGTGACCGCGGCGCTGTCCCGCTCCTCCGAGGTGGGCTCGGGGGCGTCCGAACCGTCCGCGTGCTCCTCGGCCGCGGTGTCCTGTTCTTCGGACAGGCCGGTCAGATCCTGGCCGTCGTGGGAGGTCACAGTGGGTCTCGCTTCCTCTCGTGCGTTGCGTGCCTGGTGGTTGGCATCCGCCACCGCACGTTCGTGCGGGCCTCTAACCGCCCATGGCCGGGTCTCACTCGCCGAAGAGCTGGAGCACGCCCTGCGCGAAGAGCAGATCCAGACCGGCGATGAACGCGACCATGATGCTGACGAACACCAGCACCACCGCAGTATAAGTCAATAGCTGCTTGCGCGTCGGCCAGATGACCTTACGGAGCTCAGCGACCACCTCACGAAGGAAGCGACCGATCCTGCGGAACAGCGAAACACGCTCGCTTCGACCGTCCCGTTGGGGAGTCGGCCTCCCTTTGGGAGCGGAAGCGTCTTTCGAGCCGGTACCACCGCTCTCCTTGCGAGAGCTGGAACGTCCCGAAGCCCGACGCCCACGGCGCGCGGCGGCACTGGTCGGACGGGCCTGCTCGTCGCGGTCCTCACCCGACTCCTGCTCGCGGTCCTCGCTCACGCCCCCTCCTAGCTGGCGCTCGTCGGACGCGTGAGCCCGCCCGTGGTGGGACTCGCCGAGTGTGAGCCCGGCGATGTCCTCCACATCCTGCTAGCTCACCGTCTACGTCGACGCAGGGGTGACAGGACTCGAACCCGCAACCTGCGGTTTTGGAGACCGCTGCTCTGCCAATTGAGCTACACCCCTTCATGATCGGTTTCCCGACCACGCCGGCACACCCTACTCGCCGCCCGCCTCCGCCGAAAGAGCGGGGTGGCGGAAGGCCCGTGCGGGTGTTCCGGTTCAGGAAGTATACGGCACGGCGGAAGTCGATTTTCAACCGACTCCCCCTGAGGCCGTTGTCGGTGGGCACGGCTCGTCACGGCCGGGGGCTCGTCTGCGACGATGACCACATGGCCGCACCCGAAACACCAACGACTCCCGACGGAGCACGTGTCTCCGCCCGCGTCGGCTCGATCGCCGAGTCGGCCACCCTGGCCGTGGACGCCAAGGCCAAGGCGCTCAGGGCCGAGGGCCGGCCGGTGATCGGCTTCGGAGCCGGGGAACCCGACTTCGCCACGCCCGAACCGATCGTGCGCGCCGCCCAGCAGGCCTGCGCCGACCCCCGCAACCACCGCTACAGCCCGGCCGGCGGGCTGCCCGAGCTGCGCGAGGCGATCGTCACCAAGACCGCCCGCGACTCGGGCTACGAGATCCGCCCCAACCAGGTGCTGGTCACCAACGGCGGTAAACAGGCCGTCTACCAGACCTTCGCCACGCTGCTCGACCCCGGCGACGAGGTGCTGCTGCCCGCCCCCTACTGGACCACCTATCCGGAGGCCATCGCCCTGGCCGGGGGGAAACCGGTGGAGGTTCCCACCGACGAGTCGAGCGGGTACCTGGTGACCCTGGAGCAGCTGGAGGCGGCGCGGACTCCGCGCACCAAGATGCTGCTGTTCAACTCCCCCTCCAACCCCACCGGGGCGGTGTATCCCCCCGAGAGGGTGGCCGAGATCGGCCGTTGGGCGGCCGAGCGGGGGCTCTGGGTCGTCACCGACGAGATCTACGAGCACCTGGTCTACGGCGGTGCCGAGCACGTCTCCATGCCGGTGGCGGTGCCGGAGCTGGCCCAGCGCTGTGTGGTGCTCAACGGGGTCGCCAAGACCTACGCCATGACGGGGTGGCGCGTGGGCTGGATGATCGGCCCCGACGACGTGATCAAGGCAGCCACCAACCTACAGTCCCATCTGACGTCCAACGTGTCCAACGTGTCCCAGCGGGCCGCGTTGGAGGCGGTCAGCGGCTCCCTCGACGCGGTGGCCGAGATGCGGGAGGCCTTCGACCGGCGCAGGCGCACGATCGTCGAGCGGCTCTCGGAGATCCCCGGTGTCACCTGTCCCGAGCCCAGGGGCGCCTTCTACGCCTACCCCTCGGTCAGGGAGCTGCTCGGCAGGGAGATCCGGGGCCGCAGGCCGCAGAGCAGCGCCGAACTGGCCGAGGTGATCCTCGAACAGGCCGAGGTGGCCGTGGTTCCCGGGGAGGCCTTCGGCACGCCGGGCTATTTCAGGATGTCCTACGCCCTCGGTGACGAGGACCTCGCCGAAGGGGTGCGCCGGATGGCCGAGCTCCTCTCCGAGGCGAAGTAGCGGAGGCGACACCGCCGTGTGACGGCACACGCGGCGGAGCCGCCTCACCCGCACCGCGAGGAGTCTCCCCGGTGCGTGAGGCGGATGCCTTGCCAGGCCGGACCGTTCGCCGCGTAGTCCCTACTCAAGAACGGCCCAACGCCGCAAGGCGCCGCCTCACGTGCCGGCTACTCGACCACGTCGGAGGAAGCGCCCGACCCTCTCAGGGAAGGCGGACGAGGGCGTAGGCCCCTCCGAGCACCCCCTGACCCGCGCACTTGGCGGTGAGGGTGAGTTTGACGGTGCCGTCCTCGTTCACGGCGGCGACCTTGCCGGACAGTTCCACGAGGGCCCCCTCCTCGTCGTCCGGCACCACCACCGGACGGGTGAAACGCACGCCGTGCTCCACGATCCGACCCGGGTCCCCGACCCAGTCGCTGACCAGGCGGGTGGCCAGCGCCATCGTCAGCATCCCGTGGGCGATCACGTCGGGCAGCCCGACCTGCCGCGCGAACGACTCGCTGTAGTGGATCGGGTTGAAGTCACCGGAGGCCCCCGCGTAGCGCACCAGATCGCCCCTGGTGACACGGACGCTCGTCGCGGGCAGCTCGTCCCCCTTGTTCACCTGCGCCAACGTCGCTGTCACGCCTGCTCTCCCTCCTCGGCGGTTCCCCGGGCCACCAGGGTGGAGGTGGCCGTGCACACCGGCTCGCCGTCCACGGTGCCGATCTCGGCGCGCACCGTGAGGAAGTCGTTGCCGGCACGGGCCTTGATGTCGTCCACGTGCACCACGGCGGTGAGCACGTCGCCGGCGCGGATCGGGCGGTGGTGGCGGAAGGCCTGGTGCCCGTGCACCACCCGGTCGTAGTCCAGTCCGAGCTGGTCGTCGCCCACCACGGCGTCCTGGGCGGTCATCGCCAGTCTCATCGCGAACGTCGGAGGTGCGATCACGTCCGGATAGCCCGCGGCCCTGGCGGAGTCGGCGTCGCGGTACAGCGGGGAGTCGTCCTTGACCGCGTCCGCGAACTCGCGGATCTTCTCCCGGCTGACCTCGTACGGACTGCTTGGCGGGTACTCACGTCCGATGAATCCTTCGTCGAGCGGCACGCCGGGCAGACTATCGCAGGACGAAATCAGGCCCGCCCCGGCCGTTGCCGGGGCGGGCCTGCACGTCTCGACGAACCCTGGTTCGACCTCGGTCGGCGGCGAAGCCGCCCGCCGGGAACCCGCGAACCGCTCAGCGGGTCTCCTTGTGCACGCGGTGCGCGTTGCACCGGGGGCAGTGCTTCTTCAGCGACATCCGGTCCGGGTCGTTGCGCCGGTTCTTCTTGGTGATGTAGTTGCGCTCCTTGCACTCCTCGCAGGCGAGAGTGATCTTGGGGCGAACATCTGTGGGCGTCTTAGCCACGGGGGACCTCTCTCTCGTGTCTGGAACCGGGCGAGCCCGGTCGCCCGGTTCGCTCCACGTGGATACCGCCCCGGGCCGGGCGGCATCTCTGCCGCAAGAGTAGCGGTGGCCGGATTCGAACCGGCGACACAACGATTATGAGCCGTTTGCTCTGCCCCTGAGCTACACCGCCTCGCGGACAATTCCGCAGGGGTACATCGTACCCTCACAAGACAGCCGCAGCACTCAGTTTACCGAGTACCGCGGCCGCCCTTGTGGAGCCCCAATACGGACTCGAACCGTAGACCTTCGCCTTACCATGGCGACGCTCTGCCGACTGAGCTATTGGGGCGTGCCCTCGCGGAGCGACTACTACTTTACACAACATCCACGAGCCGGTTTCACCGGGGGGTGGGTCTCGACCTCTTCGCAGGTCACGAGACCCAGCACCGTACAGCGAGGGGTGCTCGCCGACGGAGGGAGGCCGCCCTCCCCGCGCGTGCAACGCACGGTGCCGGCGGCCTGTTCCCACCGCGGGAGAGGACTCCTAGATCACGTGCAGGGCGGTCTCCCCCGAGTCGTCGTTGCGCCGATCGTGGGACGTGCCGCTGGTGCGTGCCCACAGCCACGCCTCGAAGCGGTCCTCGGACAACGGCCGCGAGATCAGGTAGCCCTGCGCCGTGTCACAGCACATCCGCACCAGCTGGTCGCGCGCCGCGTCGTCCTCCACCCCCTCGGCCACCACACTCAGCTCCAGCGAGTGGCCCAGTTCCACGATGGAGCGCACCACGGCCATGTCGCTGAGGTCGGTGCCCATGCCGAGCACGAAGCTCTTGTCGATCTTGACCTCGTCCACCGGCAGCTGCCGCAGGTAGGCCAGCGAGGAGTAGCCCGTGCCGAAGTCGTCCACGGCCAGCACGACTCCGAGGGCCCGCAGGCGGCGCAGCACGGGAAGCGACCGGTCCGGGTCGGCCATCACGCTCGACTCGGTGAGCTCGAAGGTCACCAGTTCGGGAGGCACCCCGTGCCGCTCGAAGGCCTCCCGCACCCGTTCGGGGAAGGTCTCGTCGGCCAGGTTGCGCACCGAGAGGTTCACGGCCACCGACAGCCGCAGTCCCCGGTCCAGCCACCCCCGGATACGTCCGAGGGCACGTTCCAGCACGAAGGAGGTGAGTGCGTCCACCAGGCCGGTGGCCTCCACCACGGGGACGAACTCGTCGGGGGACAGCCGCCCGTACTCCGGGTGGGACCAGCGCACCAGCGCCTCGGCTCCCACCACGCGTCTGCTCGGCAGGGCCACCTTGGGCTGGTAGTGCACCTCGACCTGCCCGCTCTCCAGGGCGTGGCGGAACTGGGTCACCAGCTGGAAACGGCGCAGGAATATCTGCCCCATGCTCGGGACGTAGCCCCGCACCCCGTCCTCGCCGTTGCGGGCCGCGCGCACGGCCACGTCGGCGCGCTGCAACAGCACGTCCACATCGCCCTCGGACTCGTCCTCGGCCGGAACCGAGGAGACGTAGCCGACGAAGGCGGTGGCCTCCACCACCAGCCGGTCCAGCGGATAGGGTTCGGCGACGAACTCCCGCAGCCCCGTGGCGATCTCGGCGGCCTGTTCCTCGGTGTGCCCGCCCAGCAGCACCGCGAAGGAGTTGGCCTCCAGCCGCGCGACGGGCACGTGCCCGCCGAGGTACTCGCGCATCCGTCTGCCCGCGGCGACGATCATCCGGTCGCCCCAGGCGTAGCCCAGCGCCTCGCTCACGGTGGTGAGCAGTTCGAGGTCGATCCGCAGCACCACGGCGGTGCCGGTGTCCAGGGCCTCGGCCGCCATCTGCCGGAACCCCGTCCTGTTGAGCAGGCCCGTCAGCGGGTCGTGGTAGGCGTCGTGGCGGAGCCGGGCGAGCAGCCTGCGGTTGTCCATCGCCGTGGCGAGGTGACTGGCCAGGGTGTGCAGCAGTCTGATGTCGGCCCGCCCGAAACCACGCCACCGGCTGACCCTGTCGTGCACCTCGATCGCACCGAGCAGCTGGTTCGTCCCGCGCAGCGGCACCACCAGCGCCTCGTGGGCTCCTCGGAGACGCAGGGCCCGGCTGATCTCCTCCGGGGCGTCACCACGTCGGAACGAGCGCACGTGCGTGCCCGGAAGCTGGAGCAGGGGGCACTCGCGCAGCAGGGTGGCGCCGTCCGTGGCGGTCTCCTCCTCCTGGCCGGCGCCCGCGACCAGGGTGCTCACCCCACCGCGCGGGTCCAGTGACAGGCGCAGCACCACGCGGGTGGCGTTCAACTGTTCCCGGATGCGCTCGGCGACCGGTTCCCACTCCTCGACCGAGACCCGCTCCCCGATCGCGCTGACCGCGGAGGTGTCCGAGGCGGGCAGGTTGCGGGTGGTGTGCTGTCCGGATCGGGCCACGCGCAGGCTGACGTCGCTGAGCGCCTCCAGGTCACGTTGCTCCCGCAGCAGCCCGGAGTAGGCCCGGTACAGTGCGAGCACCCCCACGCCGACCACTGTGACCAGTGCCCATCCCCACCGGGTGTTGACGGCCAGTTCGTAGCCGGCCAGCCCGATCGAGGTGTTGAGCAGTCCGACCACGAAAGTACGTCCGCCGAGCAGCAATCCCGCCGAGGGCCGCATCCCGTTGCCCAGCGCGGACAGCGCGGCCACCGCACAGCCGCAGCTGATCAGCGAGGAGCTGACCGCGCCGATGCCGGCGCAGAGCCAGCCTGGAACCGTGTCCCCGAACAGGTTCCCGCAGGCACCCGCGACCAGGAAGGGAACGGCGATCTCCCAGCACAGCACTCCCGCGTTGTAGGAGACGTGGGTGGCCGCGCGTTTGCCGACCTGGGCCACGAGCCCGGCGACCAGGTTGGCGGCCAGCACCACTTCGAACGGTGCCGTGAGCAGCCCCACGATCAGCGGGATCTCGGTGAAGGAGATCGTCCAGCCCACTCGCTTGGCGTCCACGTCGATGGTCAGCTGCTCGACGAGCAGGAAACCCGCGGCCAGCAGTGGACCGATGACCAGCAGGTCGGGTTCGTACCGGAAGGGGAACAGCCACGAGGTGACCACCGAGACCAGCGCGCCGGTGCCCAGCACGGCGGCGGAGAAGACCGCGAAGATGCGGCGCCGCCGCGGGGAGACCTCGGAACGCACCGGCGGGCGCGGTACCTCCGAGTCCACGGTCGCTCCCGAAGAGCGGTGATGCTCGATCATCCACGCTCCTCCCGCCAAGCGACCCGTCGGAGTCGCGTTACTCAGCGTCGATCGTGACGCACGACAGCCCTGCTTGGCCAGTCTCGGATTGGTGCCATCGTGGGTGACACGCCAAACAGATTACTAGAGGTGGCCACTCGTCGTGGCCGGATCTCGTGGTACGAACCCGATCAGTCGGCAGGCTTTTCGCTCAACCGCACCAGGAAACGGAAACAGGATCGGTTCACACTGGGCAACCACCAGCCACTGTGAACATCGCCGCAGCAACCCCACGGGCCCAGCACGGTACGCCACGAGCCAACACCGAGCGTGATCTCGCGGTCAGTGCGGAATGCCGAATTCCTCGAAGAAGTCCCGTACGGAACGGTCCAGTTGGCTCAGTCCGCTCTCCTCGCTCGGCAGGTGTCCGGAGCGGGTGAGCGGCACCGAGCGTTTCGGAGCGCCGAGGCGGGCGAAGAAGCGTCGCGAGTGCTCGCCCGGGATCCACCGGTCCTCCTCGGGAACGGCCAACAGCACCGGTGGGGAGGTGAAACGCTCCGGCGGAACGGCCGGGGGCAGCCGCAGGTAGGAGCGGAAGAGTTCCAGTTGGATCCGGCGCGCCCCGCCCAGCCCGTCGGCGGTGAACGCCGCGGCGAAACGCGCGTGGTTGGAGACGGCCGTGACGTCGAGCAGCCACCGCAGCGGGACGTCGTGCACCGGGGGTATGAGCGGGACACCGGCGAAGATCCCGGAAAGCACCCCGGCTCCGGGGTTGGCCACCATCCCCTGCCGGACCTCCTCGGTGCGCGGATCGGCCAGCCCGGTGGTCAGCAGGGCGGCGACGTGGTGGGGGATCCGGGCAGCCACCTGGTAGGCGAGCCAACCACCCGTGCCGATGCCGAACAGCACGACCGGCCTGCCGTCCCGGGCCCGTTCGGCCTCGATCAGGTCGAGCACGCAGTGCACCCACCCCAGGTAGGTGATCCGGAAACCGGCCGAGCTCAGCCCGTGGCCCGGAAGGTCCGGAGCCAGGTACTCCAGGTCGGTGAGGGCGGGAAGTCGGGAGTAGGGCGCGAGCATCCTCCCGTAGCCGCCGATGCCGTGCAGCACCAGGAGTTTGCCGGCGGCGTGGGGACGACGCACGATGTCCAGGTGTATCGGCACACCACGCCAGGACCACCACCGCTCCTCCGGGGCCTCCCGCTGCCCGACGCGCAGCCCTCCGGGGAAGAACTCCTGGTAACGCGTCCACTGCGTGTGTTCCGAGTATCCGGCGGCGGCCCCGGTGCCCCGCGCGAACGACGTTGATCGCGAACCGAACCCCACATCACGAACATACGGAAGCGAATCGGGCATGCGCATCGACCGACAGCAGGCAGCCCACCGGCTCGAACGGGCGCGCGTCGCCCGACTGGCCACTGTGGGCCGGGACGAGCAACCCCATCTGGTTCCGGTGACCTTCGCCGTGGTGGGGGAAGGCGTGGCACGGATCGTCACCGCCGTGGACCACAAACCCAAAACCACCACAGCGCTGCGCAGGATCCGCAACATCGAACGGAACCCGAGGGTCTGTCTGCTGGCCGACCACTACGAGGAGGACTGGCAGCGGCTGTGGTGGGTGCGCGCGGACGGGCGGGCCGCAACCCTGGACGCGGCCCAGGCCCCGGAGCTGGTGCGGGCGCTGGGCGCGAAGTACGAGCAGTACCGTCTGCACCCTCCGGAGGGAACCCTGATCGTGATCGAGGTCACCAACGTGACCGGTTGGTCGGCCGGCCGGTGAGCCGGAGCGTGGGGAAGCCCCACAGCGGCCGCGCAGTGCGGTATCCCACTCGGGGTGTTCGTGTTCGAACGCGGCACGGGGCTCCGCGACCGTTCCGACACGGCACTCCGTCCCCCGACCCCGGGACCACGCGGAGTTCCGGGAAGGCGACGAGAAGCGCCCCGCGCTCAACCGGCCTGGGGGTCACCGGGAGCGCGGGGCGCCCCACCGAGCCTACGCACCGAACCGAAGGACTGTCGAGCCGTCCGGGCGGGCGCTCTCGGCGAAGCCGGGGACTCTCCGCACGGGCGCCGCGCGGAGATGCATAGGGTTCTCGGTGTGCAGCAGCAGGATCCCTACTTCGTGCGGGTGCCGACCGAACAACTGTCCCCGCTGGCCCGGGCACTGGACGTGGTCGACCGGCACGCCGAGATCAACGACCGCTACCGCGCGCTCATCCACGACTCCAGAAGGCTGCTGGCCCAGACCGACGTGCGGCTGACCCAGGCCCGTGGCATGGGCAAGAAACTCATGGTGCTCGTCCGTCGCGGTGCCGGGGAGGGCTTCCGGGAGAGCCTGTCCCGGCGGGAACGGGAGGAGTTGGACGCCGGGCTGCGTCAGGCCGACGACCTCGTGTACGGCGACACCCCGGACCGGGGGAGTCCGTGAGCCCGGACGGACGTGTCGCGCCGCGGGAAGGGGAGGTGGACAAGGCCGTGCGGAACGTGCCCGACGCCGAGGCGCACGGCACCCTCGGCGGAGCGGGCACGTACTCCCTCAGGTTCCGCGACCGGCCATCCACTTGCTCATCGCGTACTCGACCAGCGCGATCAGCGCCTCCTTGGTGGAGGACTGGTCCCTGGCGTCGCAGCTGAGCAGCGGGACCTCGGGGCCGACGGCCAGCGCCTCCCGCACCTCCTCCAGGTCGTGCTGGAGTTTGCCGTCGAAGCAGTTCACCCCGATCACGTACGGCGTTCCCCGGTCCTCGAAGAAGTCGATCGCGGAGAAACAGTCCGCCAACCTGCGGGTGTCCACCAGCACGACCGCGCCGATGGCACCACGTACCAGGTCGTCCCACATGAACCAGAAACGCTGCTGCCCCGGTGTGCCGAACAGGTAGAGGATCAGGTCCTCGTCCAGCGACAGACGACCGAAGTCCATCGCCACCGTGGTGGAGTTCTTCCCCGGGGTGGCGGCCAGGTCGTCGATGCCTTGGCTGGCCTCCGTCATGACCGCTTCCGTGGTGAGCGGAACGATCTCGGAAACCGAGCCGACGAAGGTCGTCTTGCCCACCCCGAATCCACCCGCGACCACGATCTTGGCCGAACTGGTGGACGACTTTCCGGTCTGCTGGGGCGCCTTAAAGCCGGCGGAGTCCACTCAACACCCTTTCCATCAACATCATGTGCGGTTCACTGCCGCTGTCGGTCACGGTCTGGTGAACCTCGACCAGACCCTGTTCGGCCATGTCCGCCAACAGGACCTTGGCCACACCGAAGGGCACACCGAGCAACGCCCCGACCTCGGCCACCGAACGGGGCTGACCGCACAGTTGCACCACTGACTGATACTCCTGCCGCAACGGCATGTCCGGGCGGTAACCGGCGCCGGTGGAGACCAGGGTCTCCAGTTCGAGTTCCACGTTGGTCCTGGTGCGGCCACCCGTCCAGGCGTAGGAACGAATGCTGGCCGCGGGTGCGTCCGCGTCGGCGGCGGGCTCCGGCCCACCGCCCTCCGGTGGGGCGGGGAACCCGTCGTCCCCGGTCCGGCCGACCGGTGGCGGGGTCACGGACTGTTCCCGCACGGACTGCTCGCGCGTCGAGTCCGTCTCGTGCTCGGCCGGTTTCCGCTGCCTCCGACGACCGCGTCTGCTGCCGAAGTTCAGCCCGTTGTACACGTCGGCGAAGGTGGCTTCGTCGACCTCGTTGTCGTCATCCCACCCGTACCGTCGCCCGACCTCGTCCTCGCGACGTCCGTCGTAGTCGGAGTTCCTGCTCATGGTGGCCTCACACCAGCTGTTCTGACACGGAGTTCCCCGCACCCTGCAAATGTGAACGCAGTTCGGGCGTGAGGATGCGACCGACGCGTTCGACCAACATCGCCATCTCGTAAGCGATCAGACCCATATCACACTGCGGAGCGGCCAGAACCGTCAAGCAGGAACCGTCGCTGATGGACATCTGCAGCATCATGCCGCGGTCCATCTCCACGATGGTCTCCTTGACGGCCCCGGCCTCGAAGCAACGAGCAGCGCCCTGGGTGAGGCTTAACAACCCCGAGGCCACCGCGGCGAGCTGTTCGGCCCGGTCCTGCGGCAACTTGTTCGAAGCCGTCAGCAGCAGTCCGTCCGCCGACACGACGATCGCGTGTGCGACTCCGCTGACACGCTCGGTGAAGTCGGTGATCAACCAGTTGAACTGGTCGATCTTCGCCTGCTGGGATGACATCGCGCCTCCTTAGATCGATCCGGCGGCGGCAGAGCGGGCGTAACTCGGCCCCACCTACTACTCCCCAGCGCTGTGCCTACCCCTGCGCACACCCTGCTGGAAGCTGGACAGCCGACCCCGTGTCTCGTCCGGTGCCGGTGTGTTCTGCGTGGTGGTCGACTCCGACCTCCCGGAGGGAGGGGCGCTTCCCGGAGCAAGGTGCTGCTTGGGAACACGTCGGGGCAGACCCGCGGAGGTGTACTCCGCGGGCTGCGGGTCCGAAACCGCCGAATCCTGGTGGGCTCGGCCGGTCGAGAAGTTCCACGCGGCGGACTCGTCCATCGGCGACTCCGATCGAGCTGTCCCGTCCTCCTTCCCGGACGACGGGGTCTGCCGTCCTTCGTTGCCGGGGGCAGCACCGAACAGCCCGTTGTCGGCCCGCCCCGGGTGTTGGGAACGCCCGGCGTCCCGACGGGGCAGTCCGGATCCGGTCCGCCCCCCGCCGAAGGCCGCGCCGGCGGTTCCCGCCGGACCCCGCTCGGGCGATGCCGGAGCACCATCCGAGGGGGCACCGTTCGAGGACTGCTGGGTGGCTTCCTCCATCCAGCTGAGGCCACGCCCGCCGGAGGCACCCGCGCCCCCGTCCGTTCCGGACGGGGCGCCGCTCTTGCCGTTCAGCCCGGCTCGCGGAGTGCGGCGCGGCAGCCCCGAGTCCGTGTACCCGCCGGCACCGCCGTGCGGGGCGGGTCCGGCCGGGGCCTGCCCGCCGCGGGCGTCCGCCCCGGCGGCGGGAGTCCCCGAGGGCAGGTCGCCGACCTGCGCGGCGGCCTCCTCGTCGCTCGGCCACTGCCACTGTTCGCTGTCGGGGCGGTACCCCTCCGCCTGGTAGGAGGCGTTCTCGGGAGCGGGCGCGAACCACTGCGCCCCGGAGTTCCCGCTCGGTGCCGGAGGGATCGGCTGAACCACCGTGGGAGCGCTGTCCGAGTAGCGCTGCTCCGGCCTGCCCTCCGGGGCGAGCCCGTCGAAGTACAGGCTCCCCTCGTCGGGGGCGTCCTCGGGGGTCTCGTGGTACTCCTGCCCCTCGGGAGGCTCGAACAGTCCCCGCACCCGACCTTCCGGTTCCAGGTTAGGGAAGGCGGGCACCTGCTCGTCGGGCTGTTCGGTGGGCCACTGCTCGGGGGCGGGCTCGCTCCGGCTTCCGGTGCCCTGCTGGACCGGGATCTCCGGGGAGTGCTCGGGTCCCGTTGGTTGCTCCCGCCGCTGTTCGCCGTCCCCGGGCGAGTGGACCGTCTGCCGGGTGTCGGAGTCTCCGGGCGGCGCCCCCAGGTCGAAGCCGGCTAAACCGCCCTGGAGCACCTGACGGCGGTGCTCACCGTTCACCCGGGAGGAGTCGGCGCGCTGCTCACTGCCGTTGTTGTGCGGATGCGGGGCGGACTCCTGTCCGACGGTCGAACTCCGGTGCTGGGAGGGTCCGGCGGGCGCCGTGGAGGGGCCCGAGGGCGTGACGGAGGCGGAACCCGACGGCCCGGTCGCCGGAGGGGGTGCCGCCGGCACCGAGTGCTGCGGGATCCGGGAGGTGCCGGATCCGCCCCGCTCCGGGATCACCAGGTCCGGCGGAACGTGGACCGTGGCCCGCACACCGTCCACGTCGTCCCCACCGTGCAGCCGCACGGTGATGCCGTGCCTGCCGGACAGCCGCGCCACGACCAGCAGACCCATCCGGCGCGACATGGACAGGTCCTCCTCGTCGAAGGAGGCGAGTCGCTCGTTGGCCTCGGCCAGCTCCCGCTCGCCCATCCCGATGCCGTGGTCGAGCACGTCGATGGTCAGCGAGGAGTCCTCGGACTGGCGGCTGGACACCGTCACCGAGGTCTCCGGGGAGGAGAAGTTGGCCGCGTTGTCCAGCAACTCGGCCATCAACCGGACCAGGTCGCTGCCCGCGTAGCCCACCAGTCGGGCCTCCGGTGGGGACTGCACCACCACGCGCGGGTAGTGCTCGATCTCCGACACGGCGGCGCGCAGCACGTCGGCCAGCTGGACCGGCTGGGTGAACCGGCGGGCGATGTCGCTTCCGGACAGCACCATCAGGTTCTCGTTGTTGCGGCGCATCCGGGTGGCCAGGTGGTCCAGTCGGAACAGGGTGGCCAGCTGGTCGGGGTCGTCCTCGTCCTGTTCGAGTTCCTCGAACAGGCGCAGCTGCCGTTCCAGCAGACTCTGGCTGCGCCGGGAGACGTTGACGAACGACTCGCTGTAGCCCCGGCGCAGGGCGGCCTGTTCGGAGGCCAGTCGCAACGCCTGCCGGTTGACCTCGTCGAAGGCGCGGGCCACCTGGCCGACCTCCTCGGTGGTCTCCACCGGCACGGCGTCCACCTCGGTCTCGACGTCGCTGCCCTGACGGATGCGCGCCACCGCGCGGGGAAGCTGTTCGTTGGCCGCCTCCAGGGCGCCCCGGCGCAGCTGCCCGAGCGAGCCGAGCAGGTTCCTGCCGATCACGAAGATCACGCCTGCGGCGAGGATCAGCGCGGTGACCATCAGCACCGTCGTGGTTCCGGCGCGGTCGCTGGCCTCGTCGTAGAGGTCGTAGGCCCGTTCGTTGAACTGCTCGGACAGCTGGGAACGGACCCGCACCGTCCGTGAGATCAGGTCGTCGGAGAGACCGTTCCACTGGTCCAGGGTCAGCGAGGTGTGGACCCCCTCCACGCGGATGGCGCGCATGAGCTCGTCCTCGGCGGCCATCCAGCGCTCCATCTCCTCGCTGTTGACGACCTCCCTGGCCTGGCGCGGCTCGGCGTTGGCCACGGTCTCGAAGCTGCGCACGCGGGAGTCCAGTCGGGCCCGGGCGTCGTTCAGCGCGTCGCTCAGCGCGGGGTTGAAGTCGCTGCGCGGCAGCGCGGCGTCCACCAGCGCGCGCTGGATGCGGATCTCGTCCTCGGCGCGGGACAGCTCGTGCAACGCGTTGATCATGGTGTACAGCTGCGAATCGTCGATGGTGTTGATGACGGCCCGTTCCATCGACAACAACGAGCTGATGATGTCGTTGTAGCGCCCGATCGCCTCCACCGGCGGCAGTGAACCGGTCAACACGCCCTTGCGCAGCTCCTTCAGCGCGGCGAGGTTCTCGCGCAGCTCGTCGAACTGGGCCGAGGTGACGGGGCTGAACTTCTGGACGTCGTCCAGCACCTCGGGTGCCTGTTCGACGTAGCCGGTGACCTTCTCGTACTGCTGCCGGTACTCCCGTCCGGCCCCGGGGGCTCCGCCCAGCAGTTCGGCCGCCTTGGTCCGCTCGGCCTGGAGTCCGGTCAGCAGCGGCTGGATCCGGTCACGTGCCGTCGCCAGACGGCTGATTTCCTCGTAGCGGTTGGCCTTCGAGACCTCGGCATGGATCTGGAAGGCGCCGAGCGTGAGCACGAAAACGATCGGCACCAGAACCACCGCGCCGAGCTTGACCGGGATGCGCCAGTTGCGCCAGTCGGTCAACGCCGCCCGTCGGGTTCCCCTCGACCTGTTCCGCGCGGTCGAGGCATCCGAGTCCTGTTCCCGGTTCGCCCGTCCTGCCGCCGCGCTCACAAAAGCCCCCGGAGGTCACGTCGTTCGTCCTGCTCTGTCACGGTGCGGGCCCCTTCCGAACGAACAAATCGTAGGAGAACAGCGTCTGCCACTCGGCCGAGTGAAGGCTTATCTACCTGTGCGCCGAGCGGATCTGAGCTCATCGCAGATCGTTCCGGTTCGCAATATTCTCGGCGAAGGACCCCCCGGCAGTACTCTCCGTCATCAATAGTCGCGTACCGCAAGGAGCGACCCCACCGGCCTTTTCAAACAGGTGACACGCAGCCTGTGGCCACCCTGGATTGTAAGGATGCCGATCAAGGTACCGAGCGTGGGGCGCGTTTTCCAAACTCCGGCGCTCGGAGGGTGAAACCGATTGTCATCAAGATCATCCTTCGTGGCCCGACGCGTCCGCCCTCCCCCGTCGAGGGGTGTGGGACAGCAGGAAACCCACTGACTCTAACCCGTGGCGCGCGAGATGAAAACAGGTACAGTCACCGGGCCGTCGTGGCTTCGTGGTACTCATCGGTAATGACCCATGAGCTGCGTACATCGCACAGTGAGCAGTCGCGGCCCCGCATCCGGACACCCCCTCGGGAACCCGGGTGGGGCCAACACCGGCAGGACCGGGCATTCCTCCGTTAGCAGGAGTGGTCCGTAGTATGTTCCGCCGAGTCGGTCGGATCCGGTGGAGCACGGCGACTCCCCACGGAGGACTCGGTCGGACCTGCTCGCCGACGCGGTTACGCCGACGCGACACCGAATCGGAACAATACTCGTCGACACGGTTCACCGACTTCGGAAGAAGGGCGCATGAGCAACACGACCCCGCCACCGCTCCGGACCCGTCACGGACAGCGCAGCGACAAAACACACGCCTCCTTCGGAGGGATCGACAAAAGCGCCGCGCGCAATGTCGGCAGCACCGGCCCGGATTTCGTCGGAATCGCACGCTCCGCCGAATTCAGTGAACTGCGTTCACGTACGAAGTGGTTCGCCCTGTCGATGACGGCATTGTTCCTCGCCCTGTACGCCGGGTACGTGCTGCTCGCCGCCTACGCACCCGATTTCATGGGCGAACCCGTGTTCGGACACGTCAATGTGGGCCTGCTGCTCGGAATCGGTCAATTCGTCTCCACACTTCTGATCACCACGTTATACGTCCGCTTCGCCGCGCGGAGAATCGATCCCGAGGTCGACCGGATCCGGGATACCGCCGCAGGAGGTCAGCAATGATCACACTGGCTCAGGAGGGCTCGCCACTGGGCGACAGCAGTCCCGCCGTGAACATCACGGTGTTCGCGGCGCTGATCGTGCTCACCCTGTTCGTCACCTACCGCGCCAGCAGCCGAAGCGACACCAGCGACTACTTCGCGGCCGGCGGGACCTTCTCCGGTGCGCAGAACGGAATCGCCCTCTCCGGCGACTTCCTCTCCGCCGCCTCGTTCCTCGGCATCGCGGGTGCCATCGCGGTGCACGGCTACGACGGTTTCCTCTACTCCATCGGCTTCCTCGTGGCCTGGTTGGTCAATCTCCTGCTCGTCGCCGAACGCCTGCGGAACACCGGGCGTTTCACCATGGGCGACGTGCTGAGCTTCCGGATGCGACAGCGTCCGGTGCGGGCCGCGGCGGCCATCTCCACCCTGTTCATCACGATCGTCTACATGATCGCCCAGATGGCCGGTGCCGGGGACATCGTGGCCCTGCTGCTGAACGTGCGCAGCTCCTCCGGGCAGGCCCTGGTCATCACCGTCGTCGGCGTGGTGATGGTGCTCTACGTGCTCATCGGCGGCATGAAGGGAACCACCTGGGTGCAGATCATCAAGGCGGCCATGCTGCTGCTCTCCGTGTCGCTGATCACGCTGTTCCTGCTCGGCAAGTTCGGTTTCAACCTCAGCACGCTGATGGAGCGGGCCGCCGACAACAACCCGCTCGGTGAGCGGGTGCTCGCCCCCGGTGCCCAGTACGGGGAGAACGCGGTGACCAAACTGGACTTCATCTCGCTGTCGATGGCCCTCGTCTTCGGCGTGGCCGGGCTGCCCCACGTGCTGATGCGCTTCTACACCGTCCCGAACTCGCGGGAGGCCCGCCGCTCGGTGGTGTGGGCCACCTGGCTGATGTCGGGGTTCTACCTGTGCACGCTGGTCATCGGCTTCGGCGCGGCGGCACTGGTCGGTGTGGAGACCATCCGGAACGCCCCCGGCGAGGAGAACTCCGCGGCGGCCCTGCTGGCCCACGAGATCGGGGGGACGGTGCTGCTCGGGGTGATCTCGGCGGTGGCCTTCGCGACGATCCTCGCGGTCGTGGCCGGGCTGACCCTGACCGCCTCCGCCTCCTTCGCCCACGACTTCTACGCCAACGTGGTGCGCGGAGGACGCGCCGACCCCGAGTCCGAGGTCCGGGTCGCCCGCATCACGGCCCTGGTGATCGGCGGGGTCGCCATCATCGGAGGGATCCTGGTCAACGGACAGAACATCGCCTTCCTGGTGGGGTTGGCCTTCGCCATCGCGGCCTCGGCGAACCTGTCCACCCTGTTGTTCACCCTGTTCTGGAAGCGGTTCAACACCACGGGAACGCTGTGGGGCATGTACGGCGGGCTCGGTTCCTGCCTGCTGCTCATGCTGTTCTCGCCGGTGGTCTCGGGCGAGCCGGACTCCATCGCCCCCTCGGTCGACTTCAGCTTCTTCCCGCTGAGCAATCCCGGGCTGGTGTCCATCCCGATCTCGTTCCTGTGCGGGATCATCGGCACCTTCCTGCACCGGGACAGCGCCGACCGGAAGGACTTCGCCGAGATCGAGGTGCGCTCGCTCACCGGGATCGGCTCACGCGACGTCGTGCTCTGAAGTCCCCGTGGGTGCGGGGCCACCGCCCGCACCCACCGAGGGCTCATCCGCAGAGTCTGCTCACGAACTCGGCGACCACTCTGCCGAGTTCGGTTCCCGCGTCCTCCTGCAGGAAGTGCCCCGCGTTCTCCAGGGTGGTGTGGGGCTGTCCGGACGCCCCGGCAACCTTCCTCCGCAGCACCGGCCCGATGGGACCCGTGATGGGGTCGCTGTCGGAGAACGCGGTCAGCAGGGGGATCTCGCTGCGGGAGAGCACCTCCCAGGCCGCCCGGTTGGCCTCGGTGGCCGGGTCGTCCGGGGTGGTCGGCACGAGCGTCGGCATCACACGCGGGCCGGCCTTGTAGGACTCGTCGGGGAACGGAGCGTCGTAGGCGGCACGGACCTCGGGCGGCACCGGACGCACACAGCCGCTTTCGACCAGTCGCCCCACGTCCAGGTTCTCCGCCTGTTCGACCGTGCGGCGGAACCGCCACCACACCTCGGGCATGTCACGGTCACCGGTGGGCATACCGGTGTTGGCCGCCACCGCCCCGAGGAAGCCGTCCTGGTTCTCGGCCAGCAGCCGCAGCCCGATCAGCCCGCCCCAGTCCTGTCCGACCATCGTCACCTCACGCAGCCCCAGCACGTCGAACACCAGGGAACGCACCCACTCCACGTGCCGCGCGTAACTGTGGTCGGACCGGTTCACGGGTTTGTCCGAACGGCCGAATCCCACCAGGTCCGGGGCCACGGCGCGGATCCCGGCCTCGGCCAGCACGGGCAGCGCCTTCCGGTACAGGAAGGACCAGCTCGGTTCTCCGTGCAGCAGCAGCGCCACCGGACCGTCGGCGGGTCCGGCGGTCACATAGGCCATGGTCAACGTGCCGCCGTCCTGGTCGGGCACCTCGGCGCGGTGCACCGGGTAGTCGAAGTCGACGACGTCGGCGAAGGCCTCTTCCGGGGTGGTCAACACACGCATGGGCGGACGCTACAGTACCGGCCCGTCGAGTGTTAACGGGAAACGAGGACTCCTTTCGGGAAGATCACCGCACCAGCCCCGGTTGCGGAAGCGGGGTATCGTCCCCACGGGAGCCGGAGAGCGGCTCAGCGGGTGAGTGAGCCGCTTGCCCGGCGGGTGCGGCCCCAGTTCAACACCTGTTCCTACCGGGGCACCGACGAAGCGAGCAGAGCCTCGAGAGCGCGACGCACCGCCTGTGATGCCGCCGCCGGGGACAGCTCGCACCGCTCGACAAGGTGGTGCCGATAGGCCCAGCCGGTCGTCGCGTCGACGAGATCGAGCAGCTGCTCGTCCTCCTCCGTCGCTCGCCTGAGCTCGGGGGCGAACAGTGCCGCCAGGCTCTGCCGGATCCGCTCGTCGGCGGCGCGCATACGCTGATCGACGGCGGGTACGGCGTAGGCTTCGAGCAGCCCCAGTTTGCGGACGTTGTGTTGCAGTCCGAATATGCCCTCTCCCCAGCTCACCGCGATGTCGATGCGCCGGTCGAGCGGAAGAGTCGGATCGACGGGTGTGAGCAGGGCTTCGACGTATTCGGATTGCTGCTCGGTCACGGCGATCAGCAGATCTTCCCTGTTGGGGAAGTGCACGAAGATGGTGCGCTCGGAAACACCCGACCGCCTCGCGAGGGTTTTGGTGGTGGGGGTGATGTCCCCCTCCCGCACGGCCGCCAGCAACGCGTCGATGATCGCCTTGCGTGTCTGCTGTGGGGCACGTCTACGCCGCGCACTCGCTGCGCCAGTGGGCATGGGCTCCTCCGGTTTCACTCGTTCCGTGTGGGTGGGCGACGTTCACGCGGTCGGTCCACGGAAGTGGTCGTCGCTGTGGATGGTCGCACCGGCCGTCTCCTCGAAGCCGGGGCGGCGCCGCCCCGGTCACCGTCGGTGGCTCCTTCCCCCGCGATCGTGACCGAGAACAAGTCGGTCACTTTTGCAGTCAGACTGCAATTGTGGTTAGTCTCGTGGTGGCTATTCCCAACATCGTGGGTCTCCGAGGAGGAGCGATGAACGACAAGGACCGGGACAACGACCGCGCTTCCGGGAAGATGCCGCGACGCTCGGTGCTGGGCGCCGCGGGGCTGACGACGGCGGCCTTCGGCGTCGGCGGCCTCGCCGGTTACGGTCTGGGCGCCTCCGAGTCGAGCGGTGGAGCACATCCGTCGAAGACACGAACCGAGCCTTCCGAGCACATCACCGAGGCGAACAAACGAGCCGCTGCCGAACTGCCGTTCACCGACCGGGCCGACTTCGAGGACGCCGACCGGGGATGGATCGCTTCGCTGGAACCGGGTGTCGTCCGGGACGAGGACGGCAACGTCGTGTGGGACAACGACTCCTACGGCTTCCTGAGCGAATCACGTCCGTCGTCGGTACATCCGAGCCTGTGGAGGCAGTCACAGCTGACGTCCAAACAGGGCCTGTACGAGATCGCTTCCGGCTTCTACCAGGTCCGGGGGCTCGACCTCTCCCACATGACGTTGATCGAGGGTGATTCCGGGATCATCGTGATCGATCCGCTGATCTCGAAGGAGACCGCGGCGGCGGGGCTGCGGCTGTATCGCGAACACCGCGGTGACCGGCCGGTGACGGGGGTGATCTACACCCACTCCCACATCGACCACTTCGGGGGCGTCCAGGGAGTGGTGGACCCCGAGACGGTGGACAACGGGGACTGTCCGGTGTTCGCGCCACGGGGTTTTCTCGAACACGCCGTCTCGGAAAACATCTATGCCGGTACGGCCATGGCACGCCGGGCGGCCTACATGTGCGGCACGGCCCTGCCACGGGGCCCGAAGGGCCAGGTCGGTTCCGGGCTCGGACAGACCACTTCGACGGGAACGGCCACCCTGATCCCCCCCACCCACGAGATCACCCACACCGGCCAGGAAGAAACCCTGGACGGGGTTCGGATAGTGTTCCAGCTGACCCCGGACACCGAGGCGCCGGCGGAGATGAACTTCTACTTCCCCGAACGGCGGATCCTGTGCATGGCGGAGAACGCCACCCACACGCTGCACAACCTGATCACACTGCGCGGAGCGCAGGTCCGCGACGCACATGCGTGGGCCAAGCACCTCACCGAATCGATCAACCGCTACGCCCGCCACTCCGACCTGGTGTTCTCCTCGCACCACTGGCCCGTGTGGGGGACCGAGCGCATCGTGGAGTACCTGACCCTGCAACGCGATCTGTACGGTTATCTCCACGATCAGACACTGCGGATGCTCAACCAGGGGTATGTCGGCGCCGAAATCGCCGAGAGGATACAACTTCCCCCGGCGCTGACCAAGAAATGGTTCACCCACGGCTACTACGGTTCGGTCAGCCACAACGTCAAGGCCATATACCAGCGCTACCTGGGATGGTTCGACGGCAACCCCGCCCATTTGTGGGAACACCCTCCGGTGGAGGGAGCCAAACGACATGTCGAAGCCATGGGAGGCGCGGACGAAGTGCTGGGCAAGGCCCAGAAAGCCTATGACGAAGGGGACTACCGCTGGGCCGCGCAACTGGGCAATTACGTGATATTCGCCGACCCCGACAATACGATCGCCAAGCATCTCCAGGCCAGCACGTTCGAACAACTCGCCTACGGGGTGGAAAACGCCACATGGCGCAATTTCTACCTGTCGGGTGCCCACGAACTGCGCAACGGACCCTTCGGAACCCCGACCGAGGTGGACCAGAAAAACGTGCTCTCCGCGCTCACCGTCGAACAGGTCTTCGACGCGATGGCCCTGCTCGTCAACGGCCCCAAGGCCTGGGACACCACAGCCGTCATCGACTGGCGTTTTCCGGAGGAGAACCGGACCCACCGCAGCGAACTGAGCAACGGTGTACTCGTACACTACGACCACCACACCGGCACCGAGTTACCGTCGGCGGAAGCCACGGTCACACTCTCCCGCCAAACACTGATCCACCACGTACTGGGTGACGGCGACATCGGGCAGGCGGTGAACGACGGCGACATCACCATCGACGGTGATGCGGGTGCCCTGAAGAAACTGCGTGGTCTGTTCGACCAGCCCGACCCGAACTTCGGGATCGTGACCCCCACGTAGAAGCCGCGTCCGTTTTCCGTCCCGGAGACGGAACGACTGTGATCACTTTTCCGGTGCTGGGACACCGTGGGTCATACTGCCGACGGAGACCGGTGAACGAACCGAGCTTCGAATATTTCGGTTCTCGGGCCGGGAGAATCGAGGAATCAGCGAACTCGGCGAGAACAGTGCGATCCTGCCGTTCAGCGGGACCGCATGGTCCACTTTCCTCGACACGATCGCGGCCTCCTCGATGAATGCCCCTCGTCGTGACGTCCCGCTCGGTGCCACCGGGCGGGGCGTGTCCGTCTCACCACCCGATGGGACCTCGTGCGGAACCTCGTGGCCAGGGCCGAGCGCACGGTAGCTGCCCCTGGGGCAGCAGGAGGGAATTCTCTTCTCCCGCCTCTTTTCTCTCCCCCGGTCGGTCGATGCGGTGAAACACACTGAACCACTAGCCTACTTTCTCTGAGTATCACTCTCCTGTCGTGGAGGTTCAGAGCGGGCAAACGTGACTCGGATCGGGACGGACAGGGCACTCCACAACCGGACAAGTGGGAGAACTGGGACACCAAGGACGACGGCAACAAGCACGACGAACAGGACGAGTAGAGGCACCGCACGTGAGTGACCCGAACGAACTGCTCACGGTGCCACGGGAGCTGTTCGTTCCCCCCGTGGTGTGGGTGGACGATCCCGCCACCGACGGATTCGTCTCCGTCTCCCGCACCGAGGACGAACCGCGATGGCGCGCCTTGGTGGAGACCGACGGGCCGGTCGTCACCCAGGTCGACGACGGGAGGACACCACCGGGCGAGGTGGGTCTGCACCCGTCCAGTTCGTGCAGCCAACCCTACCTCGTCGCCGCCATGCTCGACGCTCTCGACGTACGCCCCGGAGACCACGTACTGGAGATCGGCACCGGCACCGGCTGGAACGCGGCGCTGCTCAGCGAGCTGGTGGGCGAACACGGACACGTCGTCTCGGTCGAGGTCGACGCCGACCTCGCCGAGCAGGCCCGCCGCCGCCTCACCCGCGCCGGACACACCCCGCTGGTCGTGACCGCCGACGGCACCGAGGGACACCCACCCCACGCCCCGTACGACCGGGTGATCTGCACCGCATCCATCCGGGAGATCCCCCGAACCTGGATCGAACAGACCCGCTCGGGCGGAGTGATCGTGACCCCCTGGGGCACCGACTACGGCGACGACGCGCTGACCCGGTGGGAGGTGCACGAGGACGGCTCGGCCTCCGGGCACTGCGGAACGAGTCTGGCGTTCATGCGTCTCAGGAACCAACGCCGGAACTTCCTCGTCCCCACGGAGCAGCAGATCAACGAGGCCGAAACCTCCACCACCCGTCGTGGCGGTCGGGAGCTGTACGAGATGGTCACCTTCTGCCAGGCGTCCTTCACGATCGGGCTGCGCGTACCGAACTGCTACCTCACCGTCGACGACCTCGACCAGGATCATCGCGCCGTGGAACTGCACGACCCGCGCTCGACATCGTGGGCCCGGGCCAGCCTCGTCCGAGGCGAACACCCGTGGACCGTCCACCAACTCGGCCCCCGTCGACTGTGGGACGAGGTCGAAGCCGCCCACCACTGGTGGAGCGAAGTCGGAAAACCCCCGCCACGGCAGTACCGGCTGACCGTCTCCCCCGACGGCACCCACACCGTGCGGCTGCACACCCCGCACGGTGAACACCGCTGGGCGGTAACGCCATAACGTCGTGAACCGGTGACGAAACCGACGGGAAGAAGCCACCGAACCAACCCGGCTTTGTCGACATATCGTCAGCGGCCAGCCGCTGGGGCCGGGTTCGGACGGGGCCAGGCGGGGACGGAAGACCGTCCGGGCGTGTATTTGGCGCACGCCCTCTCGTTCTCGGCCCGCAGTGATCCGTTCGCAACCCGAGGAAGGTTCGGTGGGTGGACGGTCTCAACTGCCGTAGTGGTATCGGCAGGCGGCGATACGAAGCTCGTCATCGACGATCTTGTACACGAGCCGATGTTCGTCGGTAATCCGACGGGACCAGTACCCCTGGAATCCGTACTTGAGGGGTTCGGGCTTGCCGATGCCCTCGTTCCCGTTGCGCTGGATGTCCTTGATCAGTGTGTTGATGCGTTTGAGGACCTTGCGGTCCTGAGTCTGCCACCAGACATAGTCGTCCCAGGCAACCTCATCCCAGACAAGCTTCACTCGTCCAGGTCCCTCACGATGCCGTTACCGCTTTCCAGTCGATCGATGGAGCCCAGCAGCCGACGGGCGTTCTCGGGACTCTTGAGCAGGTAGGCGGTCTCACGCAGCGATTCGTAGTCGTCGAGAGCGACCATGACCACCGGTTCGTGGCCGGCCCGAGTGATGACCACCTCCTCCCGGTCATCGGTGACGCTGTCGAGCGTCTCGGCATAGCGCGCCCGCGATTCCGAGTACGACATGGTCCTCATGCCCCACCTCCTTACGTACAAAAAATTGTACGTATCTGGCGGGAGGGGGCGCAACGTCAGAACCAACCGGGCTCGCCGAACGGGCCGGGCACAGCGTCGGGGTCCTGCTCCGCGTCTACGCCAAGTGCCTCGATGGCGGCGAGGAAGCAGCACGGGCGCGGGTCCAGCGGGCGCTGGAGGGCCGCTGAGATTTCGGCGCGTATTTGGCGTGAATGATCGGATACCGCCGGACAGTCCCGGACATAACCGGACGCACAAGAAACCGCCCCCTGTCCTGGCTTCGCAGGTCAGGGGGCGGCTGTCCCAGTGTGCCGGGTAGAGGATTCGAACCTCTGAAGCATAACGCGGCTGATTTACAGTCAGCTCCCTTTGGCCGCTCGGGCAACCCGGCTTGTGTCCGCAAGCCACCCTTCGTTGGCTTGCACCGAAATCATACACATCGGCGCGCGCGCCCTCGCAACGGGGGGAGGTAGCGTGTCCGGGCACCATCCCCTACCCCCGGTGAGGAGGAACCGAGCATGGCGGACCCGTCGTTCGACGTCGTGAGCAAGGTCGACCGCCAGGAGGTGGACAACGCGCTGAACCAGGCGGCCAAGGAACTGGCGACCCGCTTCGACTTCCGGGGCACCGGCACCACGATCAGCTGGTCCGGGCAGGACGCCGTGACCCTGGAGTCCGAGACCGAGGAACGCTGCAGGGCGGCCATCGACGTCTTCAAGGAGAAGCTCGTCAAACGCGGCGTCTCGCTGAAGGCACTGGACATGGGCGAGCCAACCCGCTCCGGACAGGTCCACCGGGCAAGCGGCACCCTCAAGCAGGGCATCGACCAGGAGACCGCCAAGAAGATCTCCAAGAAGATCCGGGACGAGGGCCCCAAGGGCGTGCAGGCCCAGATCCAGGGCGACCAGCTGCGGGTCTCCGGCAAGAAGAAGGACCACCTCCAGGAGGTGATCTCCCTGCTGAACAACAGCGACTTCGGGGTGGCCCTGCAGTTCGAGAACTATCGTTGACACCGTGAGCGCCCGCCTCCGCCTCCGGGCGGACGGGCCCGAACCTGCTGTCCACGGGAAGGAACGGTGTGAAGGGGATCGTGCTCGCCGGAGGCAGCGGAACCAGGCTGCACCCGATCACGCAGGTCGTTTCCAAGCAGCTGCTGCCCGTCTACGACAAGCCGATGGTGTACTACCCGCTGTCGGTGCTCATGCTGGCCGGAATCCGGGACGTCCTGCTGATATCCACCCCCGCCGACCTCCCGCTGTTCCGCAGGCTGTTCGGCGACGGCAGCCACCTGGGACTGCGCATGGAGTACACCGTGCAGCCCGAGCCCAACGGGCTGGCCGAGGCGTTCGTGCTCGGCGCCGACTTCGTGGGCGAGGACTCGGTGGCCCTGGTGCTGGGCGACAACATCTTCTACGGCCAGGGGTTCTCGACACTGTTGCAGCGCAGCGTCGCCGAGCTGGAAGGATGCACCCTGTTCGGCTACGCGGTGCGCGACCCGCAGCGCTACGGCGTCGGGGAGACCGACTCCGAGGGGCGGCTGGTCTCCATCGAGGAGAAACCCACCCGTCCCCGCTCGAACAAGGCCGTCACCGGCCTGTACCTCTACGACAACGAGGTCGTGGAGATAGCCCGCTCCCTGCGCCCCTCGGCCCGGGGAGAGCTGGAGATCACCGACGTCAACGCGGAGTACCTGCGAGCGGGCCGGGCCCGGATGACCGAACTCGGACGCGGCTACGCCTGGCTGGACACCGGCACCCACGAGTCCCTGCTGGAGGCGGGCCAGTTCGTCCAGGTCCTGGAGAACCGCCAAGGGGTGCGCATCGCCTGCCTGGAGGAGATCGCGCTGCGGATGGGCTACATCTCCGCCGAGCAGTGCTACGAGCTCGGCCGGGGACTGGCCAAGTCCGGCTACGGGCACTACGTCATGGAGGTGGCCCGCGGCTTCGCCGAGACCACCCCGGAGGACTGAACCCCGGGAGCCGTCAGTGGGGCAGCCTGCGCCCGGCCATCCCCTCCAGCCGCTGCACCCGGTCGGAGATCGGCGGGTGGGTGGAGAACATCCGCGCCATGCGCTCACCGGGGCGGAACGGGTTCGCGATCATCAGGTGGGACTCGCTGACCAGCCCCGGCTCCGCGGCGAGCGGGGCCTGTTGGGTGCCGCGCTCCAGTTTGCGCAGTGCCGAGGCCAGCCCGAGCGGGTCCCCGGTGAGCTCTGCCCCCGAGGCGTCGGCCTGGTACTCGCGGGAACGGCTCACCGCCATCTGGATCACCGCCGCCGCTATCGGCCCCAGCAGGGAGACCAGCAGCATCGTCCCGAGACCGGGACCGTCCTCGTCGTCCCCGCCGGCGCCGGCGAAGAAGATCCCGAAGTTGGCCAGGAAGGTCACCGCGCTGGCCAGCGCTCCGGCGACGCTGGAGATCAGGATGTCGCGGTTGTACACGTGGGAGAGCTCGTGGCCCAGCACCGCCCGCAGCTCGCGTTCGTCCAGCAGCTCCAGGATTCCCGCCGTGGCGCACACCGCCGCGTTGCGCGGGTTGCGGCCGGTGGCGAAGGCGTTGGGGGCCCTGGTGGGGCTGACGTACAGCGCGGGCATCGGCTGCTTGGCCGCGGTGGCCAGTTCGCGGACGATCCGGTACATCGCCGGCTGCTCCGCCTCCGAGACCGGGCGGGCCCGCATCGAACGCAGTGCGAGCTTGGCCGAGTTGAAGTAGGCGTAGCCGTTCATGCCCAGCGCGATCAGCAGGGCCACGACCATGCCGAACCGCCCGAACAGCGCCCCGACCATCACGATGAGCGCGCTCATGCCTCCCAGCAGGAGCGCCGTCTTGACTCCGTTCCACTGCCTGTGCACTGTGCTACCGCCTTCGTCCGGATGTCGAACCGTTCGGCGAGGACCCTGTTCCGAAGCGCTCCGTGGCCTCCGGGAACCGGTGCGGTCGCGGGCCCCGACACGGCCTTCGCGGTGCCCCGCCCGGGGTCCGGGAGGCGTCTCCCGGCCCGGAGATCTCGCGGAGAACTCACCCGGTCAACGTAGCCACGGCTCGTCCAGTTCCGCAGGGCGGCACGACGAATACGTCACACGTGCCCTCCGTCGATCACCGCTGTCGGAACCACCGTGAGTGCATCCTCTTGCGCGCGAACTAAACTGGCTGATCAATCACGGGTTCGTCCGTCGTGAACGCACGGCCACGGGATCGTGTCCACGAGCTGACGAACGGACTCCTGCGTACTGCTGCCGAGCGCCGTACGGCGAACGGCGGAGAGGACTCTTCCCGAATGATCTTGTCCAAACTGCGTCAACTCGGTCACAACCGCACCCGGAAACCGGGCGGGGCGGCCACGGGGGCGCTGCCGCCCACCCCCCTCGACGGGGGGACGCTGAGCTGCCAGGTGCACGACGAGGCGGAACGCCCGCTTCCCGAGGCCACCGTCACCGTGGTGAACCGGCTGAACCAGCAGGTCGCGGTGGGAAGCACCGACGGGTACGGCTTCTTCCTGGCCACCGTCCCTCCCGGCCAGCACAAGGTCTCGGTGACCGCGGGCGGCTACCAGCGGCTGGGAACCCGGGTGGAGGTCCGCACCAACAGACACACCCCCATCGGGGCGGTGCAGCTGCGGCGCGACCCCGAGAGCACGTTGCCAGAACCGGGGGTGTGGACCTTCGACCCGGACCACACCGAGATCCGGTTCGTCGCCCAGCACATCGGCATGTCGAAGATCCACGGGGCCTTCCGGGAGGTGGAGGGCCGTGTGCTGGTGCGCGATCCCTTCGAGGACTCCCGCGTGGAGGTCGCCATCGACGCCGCCAGCATCGACACCGGCGTGCGGATGCGGGACGAGCACCTGCGCTCGGCGGACTTCCTGGACGTGGCCAACCACCCGAAGCTGTACTTCCGCAGCGACCGGCTCACCCAGGTGCGCGGCGACCGTTGGCAGGTCACGGGAAACCTCAGCCTGCGGGGCACCACCAGCCCCGTCGTGCTGGACACCACCTATCTCGGCACCAGAAGCTGGAACGGCACCCGCGCGGCCTGCCACTGCACCACCGAGCTGCGCCGGGAGGACTTCTCGGTCAACTGGCAGCAGCTGCTGAGCAAGGGCATCGGGGTGGTCGGGCCCACCGTGCGGGTGGAGCTGGACATCCAGGCCGTGCTGGAGGAGTGAACGCGCGGCGCCGGGGCGCGCGAACGCCCCGGGATCCAGCCGTGCACGGCCCCGCCGCGGGCACACACCGGCCGGGTGAACGCCGTTTCCGCCGCGCGGCGGCTCACTCGGCGTGCAATTCCATTGTGCAGCACTTCGGCCCGCCGCCGGACTTGCGCAGCTCCGAGACGTCGGTCAGCACCGGCTCGTAACCCCGCTTCTCCAGGCTGCGGGCCAGGCCGGTGGCCTCGCGCGGCAGCACCACGTTCCTGCCGTCGGAGACCCCGTTCAGCCCGAGGCACTCGGCGTCGGCCGCGTCGGCGATCACCGCGTCGGGGAAGAGCCTGCGCAGCACCTGCTGCGAGCCGGCGGAGAAGGCCTCCGGGTAGTAGGCCACCCGGGGGTGCTCGCCCTTGTTCAGCACGAACAGCGCGGTGTCCAGGTGGTAGTAGCGCGGGTCGACCAGTTTGAGCGAGACCACGGGCACCCCCAGCACCTCCTGCGCCTCGGGGTGCGCGCCCGGGTCCGTGCGGAACCCGCTGCCCGCCAGCAGCAGACTGCCGGTCCAAGCGAAGTCGCCCTCGGCCTCGTTGACGCTGGAGGGCATCACCAGGTCGCGGTAGCCGTTGGTGGAGAACCAGCGGCGGAAGTGCTCCGCCTCGGGGGCGCGCTCGTCGGTGCGGAAGCGGGCGCCGAGGACCTTTCCGGCGATGACGGTGCCGGAGTTGGCCGCGAACACCATGTCCGGCAGGCCGGGCTGGGCGGGCACGACGTCGACGGTGTGCCCCAGCCGGAGGTAGATGTCCCGGAGCTGCTGCCACTGGGACATGGCCAGCTCGGTGTCCACCGGGGTGTCCGGGTCCATCCACGGGTTGATGGAGTACTCCACGGTGAAGTACTCGGGCGGGCACATCACGTAGTGCCGACGGGTGGCGACTTTCTCGCCCTCGTCGTGCTGCGGGACGACCTGAGGAGCAGCGACAGCAGACACCGACATGATTCGCAATCTAATCGCTGCTCAGACAGTATTCAATGCGTCTTTGTTGCGGTGAATACGGCAGAATGTTGCACATGGACCCGTTGGACCAACGAATCGTTTCGCAGCTGGTCACCGACGCCCGGGCCAGCTACGCCGAGATCGGCCAGGAGGTGGGGCTGTCGGCCCCGGCCGTCAAACGGCGGGTGGACAAACTGCTGGACACCGGCATCCTCCAGGGATTCACCGCCGTGGTGGACCCGGAGGCCCTCGGCTGGGGGACCGAGGCCTTCGTCGAGGTGCACTGCCACGGAAACGTCCCCACGGACAGGCTGCTGGCCGGGCTGGAACCGCTGCCCGAGGTGGTGCGGGCCTACACGGTCTCCGGCGAGGCCGACGCGATCGTGCACCTGCGCGCCGCCGACATCCACCACCTGGAGACCGCGCTGGAGCGGCTGCGCGGGGTGGAGTTCATCAACAGGACGGTCTCCACCGTGGTGCTGTCCCGGCTGCTGGACCGCCCGCCCCAGGCCTGAGCCCCGCGGGCGGCTCCGCTCTCAGCCCCGCCGCTGCCCGTCCCAGGCCTCGAACCCGGCCTGTTCCGCGTCGGCGGCGGTGCGGAACCAGACTTCGGCGACCACGTGCTCGAAGTACGGCGAGTCGGGAGTGTGGTACTGCCGCGAGGCGAACTGCCCCTTGACCGTGTAGCTCTCGTCCGGCCGTTGCCGCTCGGGGTGCTCCTCGTCGGGGTACCACTCCTGCGGCGGGGTCCCCCCTGCGTCCGTGGACTCCCGGGAAGTCCGCGCGGAGGTCTCCTCCGAGTGCGGGACGCGTCCGGCCATGACCGGGCGCGCGCGGGGAGGGGTGCCCGGGCGGGTGGAGCTGCCCGGCACACGGCGGGGCAGCTCCGCGCCCGCGGTGCCCTCCCCCGAGGCGTTCGCGGTCCCGTCCCCGGGAGGTCCGTCCTTCTCCGGCTCGTCCACCGGGTGCTCCCGCTGTTCGGAGGTGGTGGGCGGCAGCTCCGCCCCCTGCTGGTCCGGGGAGATCCCGGGGGTGGACAGCGGCTCGAACAGCGACCGCAGCCTGCCGGTGAGCTCCCCCTCCGTCTGCGGCTCCTCCTCGGCGGGGCGTGCGGCGGAGGACGGTTGCCCCGCAGGGCTCTCCTCCCCGGACGGGCGCTCGCTCCACCGGGGGGAGGTGTCGGTCTCGGCGGACTCGTACTGCCGCCGGTCCGGACTGTCGGTGTCGTACATGTCGAAGTCGGTGGCGGTGAACCACGTGTTCTCACCGGGCGCGGAGAACTCGGCCCCCGGGGCCAGCTCGGCGGGCGCCGAGGGCACCTCGGCCGAGGACTCCTCGGGGAGCTCGTCACGACGGTGCCGCAACGAGGTCTCCCGGTGGTGCTCCGGGGTCAGTTCGTCCCCCTGCCCCGGGGCGAAGGCCCCGTCGACGGTGTCGGTGCCGTCCACGGCGGTGACCCCGGGGTGACTGTCCTCGCCCTCGGCGGCGAAGACCTCGGCGCCGAAGTCCCGCTGCGCCCGACGTATCCAGCTCCCCCACACCCGCGGCTCCGGAGGGGCCTCCTCCTCGGGGAGGACCCGTTCGGTGGGCCACTCCTCCGGCTGCGCGGCGGGCTCCGAGGTCCGGAAGGGCCGGTCCGCGGCGGGAACGGTGCCCTCCTCGTCGGTGTCCAGCAGGTCCCACACGGCGGTGTCCGTGTCCTGCTCGGGAAGTTCCGAGGTCCGCTCGGCGGCGGTCTCCTGCGGGGACCGGTCGACCGTGGAGAGCCGCTCCCGCAGCGCACGCAGCTGCTGGTGGGCGGGACGGACGAACAGCATCCAGGTCAGCAGCACGCCGCACAGGAACCCGGCGAAGCTCCACAGCCAGACCTGGGTAAACAGCCACGTCACCGCTGTCGTCCTTTCTCTCGCGACGCTGCCGGGCCACGAGTATGACCGCGCTGCCCCCGTTCGCGGTAGCCGGAGGTGTGCGGCGGATCACCGGGTGCGGGCCACCACGTAGTCGACCAGCGCGTAGAGCGCCCGGCGGGCCGGCACGTCGGGCAGCCCGGCGATCTCCTCGTTGGCCCTGGCCGCGTACTCGTCCAACGCCGCGCGGGCCCGTTTCAGCCCCACCGAGTCGTGTAACCGCCGCAACGCCTCCTGGACGTCCTCGTCCTCGTCGAGGGTGCCCGCCAGTAACTCCCGCAGCCGGGGATCCCCGCCCGGAGCGGTCAGCTCGTACAGCATCGGCAGCGTACGGACCCCTTCCCGAAGATCGGTGCCCGGGGTTTTGCCGGACTCGTCGGGTGGGGAGGCGATGTCGATGATGTCGTCGGAGATCTGGAAGGCGGTGCCGACGATCTTGCCGACGTTCTCCAGCACCGCGACCTGTTCGGGATCGGCCCCGGAGAAGGACGCCCCGAAACGCCCGCAGGTCGCGATCAGCGAGCCCGTCTTCTCGTAGATCACTTCGAGGTAGTGCTCGACACGGTCCTCCCCCGCATCGGGACCCACGGTCTCGCGCATCTGGCCGGTCACCAGCGCCTCGAAGGTGCGGGCCAGGGTGCGCACCGCGTCGCTGCCGAGGTCCGCGGCCATCCGGGAGGCCTGGGCGAAGAGGAAGTCGCCGGTGAGGATGGCCACCGAGTTGTTCCACCTGGCGTTGGCGCTGGTCGCACCCCGGCGCATCGTGGCCTCGTCCATCACGTCGTCGTGGTAGAGCGTGGCCAGGTGCACCATTTCGAGCACGGCCGCCGACGTGATGACGGCTTCCCGGTCCGGCTCGCCGAACTCCGCGCTGAGCAGCGTGAACAACGGACGGAACCTCTTGCCGCCGGCGTCGACGAGATGCAGCGATGCGCGGGTGGCGAAGTCCAGGTCGCTTTCCACCGCCTCGTGCAGCAGACGCTCGACCCGGCTCATCCCCCCGCGCACCGACTCCGCGAGTGTCGAATCGGCTATGTCGAAACCGCCGACCACGGTGGCCGCTTCCCACGGCGCACCGTTCGTCGGATCACCAACTGGGCTGGTCACGTCACCGTCGCCTTCGTCTCCCCCGAACATGCTCTGCGAGGGACACCCTACGACACAAAGCCACCGACACTCGCCCAGTCCAGCGCCAGCATCGGAACCACCCCGAGCAGCAGGGTCACCACCACGCCCAGGGTGACGGCCGCCGTGGTGAACGGCCCCGGCACGCTGACCGTCGGCCCCTCGGGGGCCGGTTCGTGGAAGAACATCAGCACGACGAGACGGATGTAGAGGTAGGCGGCCAGCGCACTGGCCAGCAGGGCGATCACCACCAGCGGGCCCATACCGGCGGAGAAGGCCGCCGAGAACACGACGAACTTGCCCATGAAACCGCTGGTGGCCGGGATGCCCGCCAAGGCGAGCAGCAGGAAGGTGAACACCCCGGCCACCAGGGGCGAGCGCCTGGCCAGCCCGGCCCAGTCGGACATCCGGGTGGCCTCACCCTCCGAGGTGCGCACCAGCCCGAGCAGGCCGAACACGGCCAGGGTGGTGAAACCGTAGGCGAGCAGGTAGAACAACGTGGCCATCAGCCCACGGTCGGTCAACGTGATGGAACCGACCATGAGAAATCCCGCATGGGCGATCGACGAGTAGGCGATCATGCGTTTGACGTCCTGCTGGGTCAGCCCCAGCACCACGCCGACCACCATGGAGACCACCGCCACCGTCCAGAGCACCCAGTGCCACTCCCAGCTGGAGGCCTGGAAGGCCACGTGCAGCAGCCGCAGCAGCGCGCCGAAGGCGGCGACCTTGGTGCAGGCGGCCATGAATCCGGTGACCGCCGTCGGCGCCCCGTGGTAGACGTCCGGGGTCCACAGGTGGAAGGGGGCGACCGAACCCTTGAACAACAGCCCCATCACCACGAGACCGAGACCGGCGAACAGCAGGGTGTCCGAACGCAGACTGCCTGCCGTGGCCGCCGCGATCTCGGGCAGCCGCACCGAACCGGAGTAGCCGTACAGCAGCGCCAGCCCGTACAGGAAGAACGCCGAGGCGAAGGCCCCGAGCAGGAAGTACTTGACCGCCGCCTCCTGGGACAGCAGCCTGCGCCGCTTGGCCAACCCGCACAGCAGGTACAGCGGCAGACTGAGCACCTCCAGCGCCACGAACATCGTGAGCAGGTCGTTGGCGGCGCAGAACACCATCATCCCGCCGAGCGAGAACAGCGCCAGCGGGAACACCTCGGTCCGCATCCCCACCCCGCCGGGGGCGGAGCGCTGCATCACGGCGGCCGAGGCAGCACCGGGGGCGTCCACCGGCGTGCCGGTCGACTCACCGGGCCGGGCGAGGATGTTCGACTCGGCGACGAAGGCCCCGCCCGGCTCCACCGAACGGTCCGCCAGCAGCAGCACCGCCCCGAAGGACAGCGCCAGCAGGGTTCCCCACAGGAACAGGGCCGCCGGCCCGATCGCCAGGGTGCCCGCCAGCGTGGTCGCCCCGGTGTTGATCTCCTGGGCGTGCATGCCCAGGAACACCCCCGCGAGCAGCACGGCCAGCAACGTCAGTCCCACCTGGACCGACCACCGCCGGTGCGCGGGCGCGAAGGCCTCGACGAGCACGCCGAGGCAGGCGGCCCCGAACACGATCAGCAGGGGAGCCACCGCCCCGTAGTCGATCTGGGGCATCTCGGCGGACTGGGCCAGTACCCGGCCGCCGCCGAGCGGCGCGGTCTGCGATTGCGTCAGCACTCCCACTGTCAGTTACCTCCCTGAGAGGTCACGGGATCGGTAACGCCGACCTCGCTCATGGTTGCCTCCACCGACGGTGTGATCACGTCCAGCATCGGCGCCGGGTAGAGGCCGAGGACCAGCACCAGCACCACCAGCGGGGCCAGCACCCCGATCTCCCTGCCGTCGAGGTCGCGCGGTGTCGTCCGGCTCCCGCCGCCCACGGCCGCCTCCGGATCGGTGGCGGCACCGGGCCCACCGAGTGTGTCCAGCACGGCCGTCCCGGAGGGCGGGCCCTGCATCACCCGCTGGTAGAGCCGCAGCACGTAGGCCGCCGCCAGCACCAGCCCCACCGTGGCCAGCACCGTGTACACCGGCCTGGTGGTGAAGGAGCCGAGCAGCACGAGGAACTCGCTGACGAACGAGTTCGTGCCCGGAAGCGAGAGCGTGCTCAGACCCGCCACCAGCAGCATCCCGCCGAGCAGCGGGGTGATCCGTGCCATGCCGCCGTAGTCGGCGATACTGGTGGAACCGCCCCGGGCGATGATCATTCCGACCACCAGCACCAGCATTCCGGTGGCGATGCTGTGGTTGACCATGTACGAGGCCGCCCCCACCTGCGCCTGCGAGGTGAACGCGAAGATCCCCAGGGCGATGAAGCCGAAGTGCGCGATGGAGACGTAGGCCAGCAGCCGCTTCAGGTCGGTCTGGCCCAGCGCCTGCAACGAGCCGTAGAGCACCCCGACCACGCCCAGGGTCAGCACCAGCGGGGCCAGCATCCGGGAGGCCTCGGGGGTCAGCGGCAGGCTGTAGCGCAGGAAACCGAAGGTCCCCACCTTGTCGAGCACGCCGACCACCAGCACCAGCACCCCCACCGGCGCCTGCTGCGCCGCGTCGGGCAGCCAAGTGTGCAGCGGAACCAGCGGGGCCTTGACCGCGAACGCGACGAAGAACCCGACGAACACCCACACCTGGACCTCCAGGGGGGCCTCGGAGAGCACGCCGCGCAGCGTCGCCCAGTCGAAGGTGCCGACCCCGGTCGTGCTGGCCGCGTAGGTGTAGGCACCGATCGCGGAGGCCAGCATGATCAGCCCGCCGAGGAAGGAGTACAGGAAGAACTTCACCGCGGCGTAGCGGCGCCGTTCACCCCCGTAGCCCCCGATGAGGAAGTACATCGGGATCAGCATGAGCTCGAACAGCACGTAGAACAGGAACAGGTCGGTGGCCGCGAACACCGCCACCGTCAGGGCCTGTTGCAGCAGCAGCAGCGCGAAGAAGCCACCGCGGCTGCGTCCGGCGGGCAGTCGCTCGTTCCAGCTGAAGCCCAGCACCAGGGGCATGAGCAGCGCGATCACCGCGACCATGACGAGCGCGATCCCGTCCAGTCCGAACGAGAGGCTCACCCCGTAACGCGGGATCCAGTCCACCGAACCGGACAGTTGCAGGCGCGCGGCACCCGGTTCGTAGACCCCCCACGCCGCGGCGGCGAGCACGAGTTCGAGCAGCGCGAACCCCAACGCGGTCCACTTGGCCGCGGGTTCGTTGCCCCGTGCCAGCGCGACGACGACCGCGCCGAGCAGCGGCAGCAGGATCAGCGCGAGGAGCAGGTTCATCGCGTCCCCTCTTCTCCGGCAGTTTCGCGAGAGTTCGACCGGCGGGCCACCGTCACAGGGTCCCCACCGACATCAGTGCGGCGACCAGCAGGACACCGCCGAGCAACATGGACATCGCGTAGGAGCGGACGAAGCCCGTCTGCCACCTGCGCAGCACCCGCGAGGTCGCGCCGAGCGTCAGGGCCAGGCCGTTGACCGCACCGTCCACACCGGCCCGGTCGAAACGGGACAGTCCGTTCGCCAGCCCCACGGTCGGACGCACCGCCACCGCCCGGTTCAGCGCGTTGCCGTACAGGTCGGCGCGGGCGGCGCGGACCAGCGGCGAGACCCGCTGGGGCCGGGCCTCCGGCACGGGGCGACGCCCCACCACCAGCCAGGCCAGCAGCACGCCCAGCGCGGAGAGTCCCAGGGTCAGCACCGGTATCACCGAGTGCGGCAGCGCCGCGTGCCCCTCGTGCAGTTCCCCGAGGGTGGGTTCCAGCAGCCGCACCAGCCGGTCCCCGCTGGTGAACACGAAACCGGCCGCCACCGAACCGACGGCGAGCACGATCATGGGGCCGGTCATGACCGGCGGCGACTCGTGCGGGTGGAAACTCCGACCGTCCGCCGTGGTGCGGTTCTCCCAGCGGCGCTCGCCGAAGAAGGTCATCAGCATCAGTCGGGTCATGTAGAAGGCGGTCAGCCCGGCACCGAGCACCGCGGCCCCGCCGAACGCCCAGCCGCGCCAGCCGGGTTCGCCGAAGGCGGCCACGATGATGGCCTCCTTGGAGTAGTACCCGGACAGGAAGGGGAAACCGATCAGCGCCAGGTAGCCCAGGCCGAAGGTGGCGAAGGTGATCGGCATGTAGCGGTACAGCCCGCCGAACCGGCGCATGTTCACCTCGTCGTTCATGCCGTGCATGACCGACCCGGCGCCGAGGAACAGCCCGGCCTTGAAGAAGCCGTGGGTGAGCAGGTGCATGATCCCCAGCGCGTACCCGGCGGGACCGAGCCCCACCGCCAGCATCATGTAGCCGATCTGGCTGACCGTGGAGTAGGCGAGCACCTTCTTGATGTCGTCGTAGGCACAGCCGATCACGCAGCCGACCAGCAGGGTGACCGCCCCGACCAGCGCGACGACCAGCTGCCCCGTGCCGGTGAGGCTGTAGAGCGGATTGGCCCTGGCGATCAGGTACACCCCGGCTGTGACCATCGTCGCGGCGTGGATCAGGGCCGACACCGGGGTGGGGCCCTCCATGGCGTCGGGCAGCCAGGCCTGCAACGGCACCTGACCGGACTTGCCGCAGGCTCCGAGCAGCAGCAACAGGGTCACTGCCAGCAGCGCCCCCGAGGGCAGTTCACCGGCGCGGGCGAAGACCTCGGCGTACTGCGTGGTGCCGAGGTGGGCGAACATCAGGAAGATCGCCAACGCCAGTCCCACGTCGCCGACCCTGTTCATGACGAAGGCCTTGGTGGCGGCTCCCGCCGCCGAGGGGCGCTGCTGCCAGAAACCGATCAGCAGGTAGGAGGCGAGACCCACGCCCTCCCAGCCGAGGTACAGGGTCACGAAGCTGTTGCCGAGCACCAGGACCAGCATCGCCGCGACGAACAGGTTCAGGTAGCCGAAGAACCGGCGGCGTTCGGTGTTCGCGCTGCCGGTGCGACCCTGCTGGTCGTGGGCCATGTAGCCGATCGAGTAGATGTGGATCAGCGCGCCGACACCGGTGATCAGCAGCACGAACACCAGCGACAGCGGGTCGATCCGCAGTCCGAAGTCGACCTGCAGGGCGTTGACCGGGATCCAGGAGAACAGGTGCAGCGACCGCGCCGGCGGTCCCCCTTCGGTCACCGAGGCGAACAGGGCCAGGGAGTACCCGAAGGAGGCGATCACCGTGGCGCAGCCCAGCAGGTGCCCCCACCCGTTGGCGCGTCTGCCCGCCAGCAGCAGCACCGCCGCACCGAGCAACGGGACCGCGATGATCAGCCACGCGTTGTTCTGAATCGCCCCCTGGGCCGTCTGCACCGGCTCCGGAGCGGCCAGCATGGAAGTCGTCACGCTGTCTCCCCATCCGTTCCGTGGGTTCATGCGCTGTGCGTCCGTTCGGTGTGGGCTAGTACTTCAGCAGGTTGGCGTCGTCGACGGACGCGGATCGGCGTGTGCGGAAGATGGACATGATGATCGCCAGCCCGACCACCACTTCCGCGGCGGCGACGACCATCACGAAGAAGGCCATGACCTGTCCGTCGATCGTGCCCTCGACGCGGGCGAAGGTCACCAGGGAGAGGTTGACCGCGTTGAGCATCAGCTCCACGCACATGAACAGCACGATCGCGTTGCGCCGTATCAGCACCCCGACCGTGCCGATGGTGAACAGCAGTGCCGAAAGCAGCAGGTAGTGGGTGGGGGTCACTGCCTGACCTCCTCGGGTGAGTCGGCGCCGGGGTTCTCGGGGACGTCACCGTCCACGGTGGGCACGGAACCGTTGCCGCCGTGGTCGTCACCGTCACCGCCCCGCGCGGAACCGGGATTCTCCCCGGAGGAGTGCTCCCCGCCCCGTTCCCGCTGCTCGGAGGACTCCTCGGAGCCGCTCCGCTGGGGGGAGTGCCCGGTCAGCGCGTGCGGATCGGGGGACTCGACCTCGCCGGAGACCGCCTCGCGGTCGGGCCGCAGCCGCTCCACCGGAGTGTTGTCCAGGATCTCCGACAGCGAGTCCTCGGCCACCGAACCGTCCGGCAGCAACGCGGGGGTGGCCACCGAGTTCGCCGTGGCGTACACACCGGGGCCCGGCAGCGGGGAGGGACGGGCGTACTCGCCGCGGAACCGCGCCCGCACCGTCTCCCGCTGACTCATGCGGGGTTTCCGCCCCTTGCCGCCGTAGGCCAGCACCATCGCCCCGAGCGAGGCGGTGATCAGCAGCGCCGAGGTGAGCTCGAACGGGAACAGGTAGTCGGTGAAGATCACCTGGCCGAGTCCGCCCGCGGCTCCCCCACCCGGGGCCCACGGGTCCAGCGGGGCGGCCGGAACCACCCCCTCCAGCGACCGGGCCAGCCCGGCGGTGAGCAGCACCGCCAGCGCCACCCCGAGCACTCCCGCGACCAGCCGCTGGCCGCGCAGCACCTCCACCACCGAGTCGGAGGCGTCCCTGCCGACCAGCATCAGCACGAACAGGAACAGCATCATGATCGCGCCGGTGTAGACGATGATCTGGGTGAACCCGAGGAACTGCGCGTTCTGGGCCATGTAGAGCACCCCGAGGCTCAGCATCGTCAGCACCAGCCACAGCGCCGAGTGCACGGCGCTGCGCGCGAACACCATGCCGAGCGCGCCGAGCAGGGCCAGCGGCCCGAGAATCCAGAAGACCACGGTCTCGCCGGTGCCGACGACGCCCTGCTGGGCCAGCGGCGTCTGCGCGAGCACCGTGCCGGCTGCCGTCAGGATCATCACCGCACGGCCTCCTCGTCGCCGGTCTCCACCGTCGTGTTCTCGGGGACCCCCTGACGACGGGCGAGCTCCGGACCGTTCACGTAGTAGTCCTGCTCGTCCTCACCGAGCCGCATCCCGTGCGGCGGCTGCTCCATGCCCGGCAGCAGCGGGGCGAGCAGGTCCTCCTTGGTGTAGATCAGGTTCCGCCGGTCGTCGTCGGCGGTCTCGTACTCGTTGGTCATCGTCAGCGCCCTCGTCGGGCAGGCCTCGATGCAGAGTCCGCAGCCGATGCACCTGAGGTAGTTGATCTGGTAGTCGAACCCGTAGCGCTCCCCCGGGGAGTACCGCTCCTCCTCGGTGTTGGTCCCGCCCTCGACGAAGATGGCGTCGGCGGGGCAGGCCCACGCGCAGAGCTCGCAGCCCACGCACTTCTCCAGCCCGTCCGGGTGCCTGTTGAGCTGGTGCTTGCCGTGGAAACGCGGCGCGGGGATCTTCTTGACCTCGGGGTACTCCTCGGTGAGCACCGTCTTGAACATCTTGGACAGCGTGACCCCGAAGCCCTTCAGCGGATCAGTCACTCCCATCGGGATCCTCCTTCGTCGATCCGGTGGACTCCTGGCCGGACTCGGGCAGCCGCGCACGCCCGCCCGAGGTGGCCGAGACGGTGGTCCCGCGTGGGCTCTCGGGAACCCGCAGGTCCACGGGCGGCACCGGGTACCCGCCGCCGGTCAGCGGCACCTCGTCCTCGTCGTGCTCGGCCGGTTGCGGTTTCCGGTCCGGTACCAGGAAGGCGAGCAGCAGCAGGGCCACCACCACTCCCCCGCCGATGAACAGGAATTCCCGGGAACCGACCAGGTCGGCGTTGCGCACCCCCCGGATGGCGGTGACGGCGCAGATCCACACCAGGCTCAGCGGGACCAGCACCTTCCACCCGAGGTTCATGAACTGGTCGTAGCGCAGCCGCGGCAGGGTGCCGCGCAGCCAGACGAAGACGAACAGGAACGCCATCGTCTTGAGCAGGAACCACAGCACCGGCCACCACCCGGTGTTGAGCACCCCGTCCCCGACCAGGTAGAGCGGCCACGGCGCGTGCCAGCCGCCGAGGAACAACGTGGTCGCCAGCGCCGAGACCGTGACCATGTTGATGTACTCGGCGAGGAAGAACAGCGCGAACTTCAACGAGGAGTACTCGGTGTGGAACCCTCCGACCAGCTCGGACTCCGCCTCGGGAAGGTCGAAGGGGGCGCGGTTGGTCTCGCCGACCATCGCGATCGCGTAGACCACGAAGCTGAACGGCAGCAGCGCGAAGAACCACCCGTTCTCCTGGGCCGCCACGATGCCCGATGTGGACAGCGTGCCCGCGTAGAGGATGACCGCGATGAACGACAGCCCCATCGCGATCTCGTAGGAGATCACCTGCGCGGCCGAGCGCAGCCCTCCCAGCAGCGGGTAGGGGGAGCCGGAGGACCAGCCCGCCAGCACGATGCCGTAGACCCCGACCGAGGCGCTGGCCAGCACCACCAGCAGGCTCACCGGCAGCTCGACCAGCTGCAGGGCGGTGCGCTCGCCGAGGATGGTCACCTCCCCGCCGACCGGGATCACAGAGAAGGCCACCAGCGCGGGGGTCGCCGAGACCACCGGGGCGAGGATGTAGATCCACTTGTCGGCCAGCACCGGGCGGATGTCCTCCTTGAAGGCGAGCTTGAGCCCGTCCGCCAGGGACTGGAGTATGCCGAAGGGTCCCGCCCGGTTCGGGCCGGGGCGCTGCTGCATCCTGCCGATGACCCGGCGTTCCGCCCAGATGGTCAGCAGGGTCATCACCACCAGGAACGCGAAGGTTCCCACCACTTTGAGCAGGATCAGCCAGATGGGGTCGTCGGCGATCAGGCGTGCCGTCTCGTTCATGGTTACGCGCCTCCCCCGTCGGCCTGGCGGGATCCGCCGTTGTTGTCGGCCCGGCCGTTGCCGTTGGGGCCGCCGTGGCCGGCGTGCCCGTTGGTGCGGTACTGCTCGTGCACGGCCGCCAGCGGGAGCTCCCGCTCACTCGTACCGGCCGGGACCTCCGCTCCGGCGGCGTCCTCCGGATCGGTCACGCCGCCGCGCGGGGGCGCGGAGCTGGCGGCGATGTCCACCACCGCGCCGTGTCCGACCCCGAGCTTCCGGTTGATCCGGGACTCCCCCGAGTTGCCCGGCACCCAGACGACCCCGTCGGGCATGTCCACCACCTCGGAGTCGAGGGTGAGCTCCCCTCCCCCGTCGGTGGTGATCACCACCGGCTGGGGAGCGCTCACCCCCAGCTGACGCGCGGTTTCGGCGGAGAGCCGGGCGACGGGGGGACGGGCCGTTCCGGCCAGGTGCGGCTCCTCGTCCTGCAGACTCCCGTTGTCCAGCAGGTGTCTCCAGGTGGCCAGCAGCGCCCGCCCCGGACCGGGGCGCTGCGGGGGCTGCGCTGGAACATCCGGCGGCTGGGGACGTACTCCCGGGTTCGGGCCGAGCCGTTCGATCTCACCGGCCACCGCGGCCGGGGTCTGGGTGAACAGGTCCACGTCCATCTCCACGGCCAGCGTGTCCAACACCCGGCAGTCCGGCACCGCGCCGGTTCCCTCGATGGTGATCTCGAACTGTCTGGGCCTCCCCTCCCAGTTGAGGAAGGTGCCGGACTTCTCGACCGTGGGCGCCACGGGCAGCACCACGTCGGCGTGCTCGGTCACCCCGCTGGGGCGCAGTTCGAGGCTCACCAGGAAGTCGACCGCCCGCAGGGCACGGTCGGCCCGGGCCGGGTCGGGCAGGTCCTCCGGGTCCACCCCACCGACCAGCAGGCCGGACAGTTCCCCCGACTCGGCGGCGGCGAGGATCCCGTCGAGGTCCCGTCCCGGCCGCCCCGGGATGGTGCCCTCCTCGGCTCCCCACTGCCGTTCCAGGTCCGCGCGGACCACCGGGTCCGTGACCGGGCGGCCGTTGGGCAGCAGCGTCGGCAGGGTTCCCGCCTCCACGGCCCCGCGCTCCCCGGCGCGCCGGGGAATCCAGGCCAGCCGCGCGCCGGTGCGTTCGGCGGCGCGCATCGCGGCCGAGTACAGCCCCGGGATGCGGGCGCCGCGCTCGCCGACCACCAGCACCGCTCCCGGTTCGCTCAGCCCGCGCTCCACCTCCTCGGGAAGCTCGGACAGCGCCACGGCCTCCTCACCGGGCAGGCAGCGCAGCAGCTCTCCGCTGTGGACGGGGCCCCCGGCCCCCATGACGTCGATGGTCTTCTCCACACCGGGCGAGTCCCACTGTCCGAGGTGGAACACCCTCGTCCCCCCGTTGCGGGCCGCCTTGCGCAGCCGCAGGAAGACGATGGGCGACTCCTCCTCCGGTTCGAAGGCCACGCACAGCACCGTGGGGGCGGCCTCCAGGTCGGCGTAGGTGACCGCCCCGCGCTCCGGACCGGTGCCGACGACGGCCGCGCCGAGGAAGTCCAGTTCCTCGGGGGAGTGCGGGCGGGCGCGGTGGTCGACGTCGTTGGTGCGCAGCGCCATACGGGCGAACTTGCCGTAGGCGTAGGCGTCCTCCCGGGTGAGCCTGCCACCGGGCAGCACCCCCACACCGCCCGAGTCGCGGGCGTCGAGCAGCCCCTCGGCGGCCATCCGCAGCGCCTCGGTCCAGGAGCTCCTGCGCAGCCGCCCCGACTCGGAGTCCCGCACCATCGGCGTGGTGAACCGGTCGGCGGCGGTGGCGTAGCGGAACGCGAAACGTCCCTTGTCGCAGTTCCACTCCTCGTTGACCTCGGGGTCCTCCCCGGCGAGCCGGCGCATGACCTTCCCGCGCCGCCAGTCGGTGCGCTGGGAGCACCCCGAGGAGCAGTGCTCGCACACGCCGGGGGTGGAGACCAGGTCGAACGGGCGGGAGCGGAAACGGTAGGCGGCGCTGGTCAACGCCCCCACCGGGCAGATCTGGATGGTGTTGCCGGAGAAGTAGGACTGGAAGGGCTGCTCCTCCCCGGTACCGATCTGTTGCAGCGCCCCCCGTTCGAGCAGTTCGATGAACGGGTCACCGGCTATCTGCTTGGAGAACCGGGTGCAGCGCTGGCACAGCACGCAGCGCTCCCGGTCCAGCAGGATCTGCGAGGAGATGGACACGGGCTTGGCGAAGGTGCGCTTCTGGTCCACGAACCGCGAGTCGGCGCGCCCGTGCTTGAGGGCCTGGTTCTGCAGCGGGCACTCCCCGCCCTTGTCGCAGATCGGGCAGTCCAGCGGGTGGTTGATCAGCAGCAGCTCCATCACGCCCTGCTGGGCCTTGTCCGCCACCCGCGAGGTCCGCTGGGTACGGACCACCATCCCGTCGGAGACGGCCAGGGTGCAGGAGGCCGCCGGTTTGGGCATGGGTTTGCCGTTGACCTCGACCTCCACCAGGCACTGCCGGCACGCCCCGGCGGGGTCCAGCAGCGGATGGTCGCAGAAACGCGGGATCACGATGCCCAGCCGTTCCGCCGTGCGGATCACCAGCTCCCCCTCGGGGGCGTCCACCTCGATCCCGTCGATGGTCAGCCGGACGTGCCCCTCGGGCACCGGCCGGGGTTCTGCGGTGTCGTTTCCGGACGCGGATGCCACCGTCATCGGGCCACTCCTGCCAGTGCGGATTCACGATCCTGTGTGTTGTCCTGACCGCGGTTGCTCTCGCACAGGGCGAGGAACTCCTCGCGGAAGTACTTGATGCCGCTGGTGATGGGGCTGACCGCGCCGTCACCGAGGGCGCAGAACGAACGACCCAGCACGTTGTCGCAGACGTCGAGCAGCGTGTCGATGTCCTCCTCGGTGCCGCGCCCGGCCACCATCCGTTCCAGCACCTGGGCCATCCAGAAGCAGCCCTCCCGGCACGGGGTGCACTTGCCGCAGGACTCGTGCTCGTAGAACTGGGTCCACTTCATCACCGCCCACGGCACCGAGACCGTCTCGTTGAAGATCATCAGGGCCGTGGTCCCCAACATCGACCCGGCCTCGGTGGCCCCCTCGAAGTCCAGCGGCACGTCGAGGTGGTCGGCGGTGAACAGCGGCGTCGAGGAGCCCCCGGGAGTCCAGAACTTCAGCGGGATGCCGTCCTTCATGCCCCCGGCGAGGTCGAGCAGCTCCCGCAGCGTCGTCCCCAGCGGGGCCTCGTACTGCCCCGGGCGTTCGACGTGCCCGGACAGCGAGAAGATCTTGGGGCCCGGGGACTTCTCACGGCCCATGGAGCGGAACCACTCGGCGCCGCCGTTGACGATGTAGGGCACCGAGGCGATCGTCTCGACGTTGTTGACCGTGGTGGGGCAGGAGTACAACCCGGCCTGGGCGGGGAAGGGCGGTTTGAGCCGGGGCTGGCCGCGTTTGCCCTCCAGCGAGTCCAGCAGCGCGGTCTCCTCGCCGCAGATGTAGGCTCCCGCCCCGGCGTGCACCACCACGTCCAGGTCGAAGCCGGAGTCGAGGATGTTGCGGCCGAGGTAGCCCGCCTCGTAGGCCTCCCGCACCGCGTGGTGCAACCTGCGGATGCAGTGCAGCGCCTCGCCGCGCACGTAGATCATGCAGTGGTTGGCCCGCATCGCGTAGGCGGCGATCACGCAGCCCTCGATCAGCGAGTGCGGGTCGGCCATCATCAGCGGGACGTCCTTGCAGGTGCCCGGTTCTCCCTCGTCGGCGTTGATGACCAGGTAGTGGGGCCGGGAGCGGTCCTTGGGCATGAAGCCCCACTTGACGCCGGAGGGGAAGCCGGCCCCGCCGCGTCCGCGCAGCCCCGCCGACTTGACCAGCTCGGTGATCTGGTCGGGATGGGCGGCCAGGGCGGTGCGCAGGGCCGTGTAGCCCTCCAGCTGCTCGTAGGTGCGCAGCGACCAGGACTCGGGGGACAGCCAGCGCCTGGTCAGCACCGGGGTGAGCGGGGCGGAACCCGCGCCGGCCGTCGTTCCGTGGGTGTTCGCTTCACTCATCGCCCGCCTCACTTCGTGTCCGGGACCGGCGGAAGGTCGACCTCGTCGGGCATGGGCGGCGCGGTCCAGCCCTCCTGCCGGGCCAGTTCCGCACCGCGCACCGTCTCCGGGGCGGACGCGGAGGCGGTGGCCGCCTCCCGCGCCCCGGGTCCGTCGAAGAACCCGGCGAGTTGACGCTCGGTGTCCTTGAAGTCGGTCAGCGGCGCCCCCCGCGTGGGGTGGGGAGGTTCCCCCCGGCGCAGCGCGCGCACCGTCTCCAGCGCCCGCTCGGCGGTCTGGTGGTCGAAGTACTCGTAGTTGACCTGCATCACCGGGGCGAAGTCGCAGGCGGCCAGGCACTCCGCGTGTTCGAGGGTCACCGAGCCCTCGCTGCCCGGCGTGCCCGCCGTCTCCTCGTGGCCGACCCCGAGCTCCTCGGACAGGGCCCGGTAGGTCTCGTCCCCGCCCATGGCCGCGCACAGCGTGTTCGTGCACACGCTGACCAGGTACTTCCCGCAGGGCTCGCGTTTGTACATGGTGTAGAAGGTGACCACCGCGTTCACCTCGGCGGTGGACAGCGCCAGCTGCTCGGCGCAGAAACGCATCCCCTCCGTGGTGACGCACCCCTGCACCGACTGCACCAGGTGCAGCATCGGCAGCAGCGCCGAACGCGAGTCCGGGTAGCGCTCGACGATGGCCCCGGCCTCGGCCCGCACCCGCTCGTCGAAGACGTCCGCGTCGGATCCGGCCTGTTCGGCGGGGGTCGGTCCGCTCGGGTCGAGCACGTGCTCGGTTCTGGTGTAGTCGAACTGCTCGGTCATTTAACGATCCACCCCACCCATCACCGGATCGATCGAGGCGACAACGGCGATCACGTCCGCGACCAGACCGCCTTCGGCCATCGCGGGAAAGGCCTGCAGGTTCACGAAGCTGGGGTCCCGCACGTGGACCCGCATGGGTCGGGTTCCTCCGTCGGAGACCATGTGGTAGCCCAGTTCGCCCCGGGGCGCCTCCACCGGCACGTAGACCTGGCCCGGGGGCACGTCGAAGCCCTCGGTGACCAGCTTGAAGTGGTGGATCAGCGACTCCATCGACTGACCCATGATCTTGCGCACGTGCTCCAGCGAGTTGCCCATGCCGTCCGGGCCGACGGTCAGCTGCGCGGGCCAGGCGATCTTGGGGTCCTCCACCATGACCGGACCGGACTCCAACTTGTCCACGCACTGGCGGACGATGCGCAGCGACTGCCGGATCTCCTCGACCCGCAGCAGGAACCGGGCGAAGCAGTCGGCGTCGGTGCTGGTGGGGACCTCGAAGTCGTACTCCTCGTAGCCGCAGTACGGCTGGATCTTGCGCAGGTCCCAGCCCAGACCGGCCGAACGCAGGATCGGCCCGCTGGTTCCCAGGGCCAGGCAGGCGTCCAGCGGGAGGTAGCCCACCCCCTGCAGGCGCTGCTTCCAGATCGGCTGCCCGGAGAACAGCTTGTCGTAGTCGGTCAGCCTGCTGTCCATGACCTTGCAGAACTCCAGGATCTTCTCCCGGTGGTTCTCCGGCAGGTCCTGGGCCACCCCGCCGGGCCGGATGAAGGCGTGGTTCATCCGCAGCCCGGTGAGGAACTCCAGCAGGTGCAGCACCTCCTCGCGGTCGCGGAAGCCGTAGGTCATCCCGGTGGTGGAACCGAGCTCCATGGCCCCGGTGGCCAGGAACACCAGGTGCGAGGAGATGCGGTTGAGCTCCATCAGCAGCACCCGGATCGTCTCCGCCCGCTTCGGCGCGGAGATCCCCAGCAGCTTCTCCACCCCCATGCAGTAGGCGGCCTCGTTGTAGAGCGGAGCCAGGTAGTCCATCCGCGTGACGAAGGTGACGCCCTGGGTCCAGGTGCGGTACTCGGTGTTCTTCTCGATCCCGGTGTGCAGGTAGCCGATCACCGAACGGGCCTTGGTGACCCGCTCGCCCTCCAGTTCCAGCACCAGTCGGAGCACGCCGTGGGTCGAGGGGTGCTGCGGTCCCAGGTTGATGACGACGCGTTCCTCCCGGTCGGCGTCGTCGAGGAAGTCGTCCCAGTCCCCTCCGGTGACCGTGTAGACCCTTCCCTCGGTGGTCTCCCGTGCCTCCGCCGAGAACGGGTCACCACCGGAACGGGAACCGGCGGCCTGGTCGGCGTCGATGCTCATGAGTCCTCCTCGAAGGGCGCTGCCCGACCGCCGCGGCGGGCGCGTCCGACGGATTCACAACCGCTCACGTGTAGGACCTGCGCTGGTCGGGCGGGGGCACCTCGGCGCCCTGGTACTCCACCGGGATGCCGCCGAGCGGGTAGTCCTTGCGCTGCGGATGTCCGTGCCAGTCGTCCGGCATGAGGATGCGGGTGAGCCCGGGGTGTCCCTCGTAGACGATCCCGAACATGTCCCAGGCCTCGCGTTCCTGGAAGTCGGCCGTGGGGTAGACCTCCACCACGGACGGAACCCGGGGGTCCTCCGCGTCGACGGCCACCTCCACCCGGATCCTCCTGCGGTAGGTCATGGAGGTGAGGTGGTAGACCGAGTGCAGGCGACGCGGAACCTCGGGCCCGTAGTCCACACCGGAGACGCTGCTGCAGAACTCGAAGCGCAGCCGCTGCTCGTCGCGGAAGATGCGGCAGATCTCCACCAGGTGTTCGGGGTCCACGTAGAAGGTGATCTCGTCGCGGTCCACGGTGATCCGCAGCACCGCCTCCGGGGGAACACCCCTGTTGTGCATCCCCTCGAACAGCCCGTCGGCGACCTCGTCGAACCAGCCTCCGAAGGGTCGCTCGGCCGCGGGCGGCACGTAGGCGGGCAGCCGCAGGCCACCGTAGCCGGAGGTGTCCCCGGTGCCGGTGACACCGAACATGCCCTTGCGGGGGCGGCCCGCGACCACCTCGCGTTCCTCGGTGTCGGGACCGGTGTGCTCGGCCGCCGTCTCGGGAAGGCCGCCCGAGGCCTCTTCACCGCTCATCGACAATCACCTGCCAGTCGATATCTCGTCGCGCCGCCCGGAACCACCGGAGCCTCCCGGGGGCAGGCTCTCCACACCGGCGGCCCCGAGTTCGCCCTCCGCGCCCATCTCGCGGCGCTGGGCCTGCTGCTGGCGCTGGGCCATCCTGCGTTTGCCCGCCCGTTTCGGCGCGTACTTCTCGGAGGAGGCCGTCAGCTCGGTGCGTTCGCCCCGCTCGGCCTGCAGCTCCGCGCGCTTGGCGTTGATCGGCTCGTCCATGACCTTGGCGTGCAGCTTGAGGATCGCGTCGAGCAGCATCTCCGGGCGGGGCGGGCAGCCCGGCAGGTACATGTCCACCGGCACCACGTGGTCCACGCCCTGCACCACCGCGTAGTTGTTGAACATCCCGCCGGTGGAGGCGCACACGCCCATGGCCAGCACCCAGCGCGGCTCGGGCATCTGGTCGTAGATCTGGCGCAGCACCGGCGCCATCTTGTTGGTGACCCGACCGGCCACGATCATCAGATCGGCCTGGCGCGGGGTCGCCGAGAACCGCTCCATCCCGAACCGCGCGATGTCGTACCGCGATCCGCCGACCGTCATCATCTCGATCGCGCAGCAGGCCAGACCGAACGTCGCGGGCCACATCGAGGTCTTGCGGGTCCAGTTGACCAGCTTCTCCACATTGGCCAGCAGGATGCCGTTCGGCAGGCTCTCCTCAAGCCCCATCTCGGCACTCCCTTCCACGAGCAGCCCCGACCGGCGAGGCAGTGATCCGGGCGTTGTCCCAGCGCGGCGTCATGGTCAGTCCCAATCGAAGCCACCACGCCGCCACACGTAGAGGTCGGCGAAACCGAAGGTGACGATGAACAGGATCACCGCGACCACGCCGTAGAGCCCGAGCGCGTCGGCGGAGACCGCGTACGGGAACAGGAAGACCATCTCGATGTCGAACAGGATGAACATCATCGCCGTCAGGTAGTAGGCGACCGGCATACGACCGCCACCGCCGACCGGCTGCGGCGAGGGTTCGATGCCGCACTCGTAGGCGTCGAGCTTGGCGCGGTTGTACCGGCGCGGCCCGATCAGCGACGCGACCGCGACGGAGAACACGGCGAAGCCGAACGCCAGCGCGAACATCAGCACCAGCGGGATGTAGGGATCCAGCACTGTGCCTGCCTCCTTACTCCGGTTCCCGCGGCCTCCCGAGCCGATTCGGCGGCCGCATCCGGGACTGTATGCGGTCGCCCGAATCCACCCTGTATTGAGGTGAACCTAACTTTATGAATTACCGCACACGGTCGCTGGAATCTGATCAGACGCGCCCCCTCAGGCGCTAGGCGTGAGCCGAGTAGTGGCACTTATCACACGGTCCATGGCGTCGCCTCCCCTGCGGTCGTAGAGGTTCGCCAGCAGCTTGAGCACGAAGCGCATCAGCGTCACCCGGGGCAGGCCGTACCTGGTGGCGGTGCGCATCACCGTCGGGTGGGCGATGATCCTGCTGAACACGGTGCCCATGCGGAAGTAGCCCCCGAGGGACTCGGCGACCGCCTCCGGGTAGCGCCGCAGCGCCCGCTCCCGGGACTGCCCCTCGGTTCGGGCCCGGGCGCGGACCACGCACTCGGCGGCCAGCCGTGCCGACTCCATCGCGTAGGCGATGCCCTCCCCGTTGAAGGGGTTCACCATTCCGCCGGAGTCGCCCACCAGCAACAGGCCGGAACCGTAGTGCGGCTTGCGGTTGAACCCCATGGGCAGCGCGGCCCCGCCGATCCTGCCCGTGGCGTTGTCCTCGCGCAGCCCCCATTCGTCGGGGGTTCCCTCCAACCAGGTACGCAGTAACGCGCGGTAGTCGGTCCTGCCGTAGGCCTTCGAGGTGGACAGCACACCGAGTCCCACGTTGGCCGTGCCGTCCCCCATGCCGAAGATCCAGCCGTAGCCCGGCAGCAGCTTCGGTTCCGCCGGGTCGGAGTGGTCCCACAGTTCCAGGTGGGACTCCAGGTAGTCGTCGGTGCTGCGCGGGCTCGCGTAGTAGCGGCGTACGGCCACCCCCATGGGGCGGTCGGCGCTGCGCTCCAATCCCATCGACAGGGCCAACCGCCCGGAGACCCCGTCGCAGGAGACCACCAGCGGCGCCCGGTAGGTCACCTCGGTCCGTTCCGGGCCCGACTTGGCGCGCACCCCGGTGATCCGTCCGGTGCGTTCGTCGGTCAGCGCCTCGGTCACCGAGGTGTGCTCCCGCAGCCGGGCTCCGGCGCGCTGGGCGTGTCGGACGAGCAGGTCGTCGAAGTCGTGGCGGGGGCGCACCAGGCCGTAGGGCGGGTAGTCGGCCAGGTCGGGCCAGTCCAGTTCCAGGCTCACCCCGCCGCCGACCACCCGCAGGCCGCGGTTGTGCAGCCATCCCGCGTCCCGACCGGTGTCGACCCCCAGGTCGACGAGCTCCTTCACCCCCCTGGGGGTGATGCCGTCCCCGCAGACCTTCTCCCGGGGGAAGGTGCTCTTCTCCAGAACGAGCACGTCCACTCCGGCGCGGGCGAGGTAGGTCGCCGCGGTGGCCCCGGCGGGACCCGCCCCGACGACGATCACCTCCGCGTCCTCGGCGGGGCGCTGGTGGCTGGAGGTGGTGTCCATGAAACTCCCTGAGGTCGAAGGAACGCACCGGTCGGCGACCGGTCCCGCGCCACGGCGATCACCGGTCGTGGGACGGCCTTCACCGAACCGGCGTACTTGTGAACGAGTTCACTAACGAGTCTAGGACGAAACGCCTGACACGTTCGACGGTTCCGCGTCGTCCCACGAGATCACGGTGCGTGTTTCCACCGGAAGGAGCTCCCGCCGAGGCGGGCGGGGAGGTTCAGTGCGGCTTGACCGCCCGGTGCAGGGCCACGATGCCGCCGGTGAGGTCGCGCCAGGCCACCCGGGACCACCCGGACTCGGCGATCATCCCGGCCAGGCGGCGCTGCTCCGGCCAGGCGAGGATCGACTCGGCCAGATAGACGTAGGCCTCCGGACTGCTGGCCACCGTCCGCGCCACCGGCGGCACCGCGCGCAACGCGAGATTGCGGTAGAGGGCGCGCAGCGGCTGCCGGGGCGGGGTGGAGAACTCGCAGATCACCAGTCGGCCGCCGGGACGGACCACCCGGGCCATCTCCCGCAGGCCCGCCCGCGTGTCGGCCAGGTTGCGCAGCCCGAACAACATGGCCACCCCGTCGAACGTCCCGTCGGGGAAGGGCAGCCGCAGGGCGTCGGCGGCGACCATCGGAAGCCTCCTGCTCCGGCCCGCCGACAGCATCCCGAGCGAGAAGTCCGCCGCCACGCACGTGGCCCCCGAACGGGCGAACTCGGCCGTGGAAACCCCCGTGCCCGCGGCCAGGTCCAGGATCCGCTCCCCCTCGACGGGGGCCAGGGCCCGTCTGGTCGCCTCCCGCCAGTGCCGGTCCAGCCCCAGCGAGAGCACCGTGTTGGTCAGGTCGTAGCGACGGGCCACGTCGTCGAACATCGCGGCGACCGCGCGGGGATCCCTGTCCAGATCGGCACGAGACACACCCGCAGCCTACGTTGCCCCCACCCGGCCCCGCCCGCGCACCCGGGTGGAGGAGGGCGAAGCCGGGATCGTGACCGGAAAATATCCGGCCGTCCACCCGAACGTAGTCCGCTCGTCACTCAGTGAGTCGAGTATGGATCGGGATGGACATCACGTTCTCCCGAGAGTCCGGGCACGCGGAACCGGCACTGGTCTCGCACGCGCTGGAGACGGCGGGGCGGCTGGCCAACGAGGCGGCCGATGTCATCACGGCCACCGCCGGCAAGGGCGCCCCCGACCGGAGGACCGCCGACCCGCCGTTCGACTGGGTGACCGACACCGGGCGAACCCTGGAGCGGCACACGCGCCGCGTGCTGGCCGACCGCTTCCCGGGCGTGCCGGTGTTCGGCGAGGAGTTCGACCTGTCCGGCACGGGCCACGCCGGAACCGGACTGCGCTGGGTCGTCGACCCGGTGGACGGGACGGCCAACTACACGGCGGGCGTTCCCTGGTGCGCCTACAGCCTGGCCATGCTGGACGACCACGGGCCCGTGGTCGGGGTGGTGGCCGATCCGTACCGGGAGCGCATCTACGCGGCTGCCCGGGGCCGGGGGATGCGCGTCAACGGCACACCGGTGCGGCTGGAGAGCGAGGGTCCTCCGGAGTCCGCCCTCGTCTGCACCGAGTTCACCAGGCACGGCCCCTGGGAGGGAATGGACCGTTTCATCACCAACGCGGCGGCCGACCGGTTCGGGGTACGCGTGCTGGGCTCACCGGCGCTGGCCATCACCCAGGTGGCGCTCGGCCAGGCCGCCGCTGCCGTGCTGCCCACCTACGGGGAGTGGGACGTGGCGGGAGCCCTGGCATTGGCGGTGGAGGCCGGGGCCACGGTCCTCGACCGGCACGGTCTGCCGGCCGCGCTGCCGCACGACGGTCTGCTGGTGGCCGCCCCGGGGATGGAGGCCACCGCGTTCGCCTGGTGGGGCAGGGCCGCCGCCGTGCGGTGACGGACACGGCACCGAACGGCGTGCTGCGCCCGGCTCCGCCCTCAGGGGCTTCCCGGCAGCAGTTGCCCCTCGCCGGTGGCCTCCTCGGAGGCAGCCTCGCGCCCGTCCAGAATCGTCGACATCGGGGGGAGCAGGGGGAAGCACGCGCGCAGCGCCTCGATCCGCTCCCGCGCCCGGTCCGGGTCCGGTTCGGCCGCGATCTCGGAGACCGTCGCGGTCAACCGATCGGCGAAGCCGGTGAACTCCTCGGCGGCGGCGTGCACCTGGCGGCGCACCCGCAGCAGCGTGGCGTCGTGACGGCGCTGCCCGTCCAGCTCGTGCCCCAACTCCACCAGGGTCCGCACCGTGGGCAGTTCGGCCTCCATCCGGTGGACCACGTGGCGCAGCCCCTGGCGCAGCGGGCAGGAGGAGACCGTGTCCACCGCACGGGCGGAACGGGAGACGGCCTGCTCGCACCGGGCGAGTTCACACCGCCAGGTGTCCCGCTCACCGGCACCGTCCCGGGAGCCCGCGTCGGGTTCCACGTGCTGCCGCGAGACCGTGCGCGGCGGCTCACCACCACCCGGCACGGCCACGGGTGCCGGGGTGGGACGCAGCAGCATCCCGAGCAGGGCCCCGAGCGTTCCGGCCAACAGCGCCACGATCAGATGCGTCACGAATCCGCTCATTCTCCGCGGTGCCCTTCACTCGACTCCCCCCGGCCGTGTGCGCGGCGCGCATTACGCCATCTCACGACTATGCCCCCTGCGCGGGCCTTCCGCTTGGGGGAAAGTACTCAAAACCCGGCGGTTTCTCCGCCTCGACGAACGCGTCCCGCCCCGGAGCCCGGACCGGGTGGGCCCGTCAGCGCAGCTCCAGAAAGGCGGCCTCCTCGGCACCGTGACGCAACTCGGCCAGCAGGAACTCCAGGGCGGCCGTGTGCGCGCCGGAACGCCCCAACGGTTCGCCGGAGTGGAAGACGCCCGCGTCGGGCGGGTCCAGCCGGGCCACGGACAGCACCTCGTCGACGAGCGCGGACACCTCGCCGCGCAGTCCGGCTGGGTCGACGGCGTAGCCCGCCTCGGCCAGCCGTCGTTCCACCGGGTGGACCGCGAACAGTTCCCCCGTCATGGGCCACACGCGTGCCAGCCCGGCACGCATCCTGTCCCTACTGACGGAGGTACCATCGCCCAGCCGAATGACCCACTGCACGGCGTGGTCGCGGTGTCCCCTGGCCTCGGGCCAGGCGATCGCGGCCAGCGCGGAGAGCACTGGGTCGCGGCTCTCGGTCAGTCTCCGCAGCAGGGCGGTGCGCCACGCCGCGCACAGCATCAGCCGCGCCACGGAGGCCGCGAAGTCGCCCCCGGCGCCGGGGCCGCAGTCGAGTTCGACGAGCCGTACGTTGCGGAACTGCTCCACGCCCCGGGTGCGGGCCAGGGCGTTCTCGTCGCGTCCCTCCCCCTCCACGGCTCCCGCCCGGCCGAGCAGCTGGCGGGCGCTGCCCAGCAGCTCCAGCAGGATGCCCACCAGCGTGTGATCCTCCTCCAGGTCGGGCCCGTGGCAGGACCACTGGGCCAGCCTGCGGGAGAGCACCAGGGCGTCGTCGCCGAGCATCAGGCAGTACGTCGAGAGGTCAGCGGGGGAGACGTCCCCGGGGACGCGGTGATCCACCCCGGCCAGGGGGTCGGCGCCCGCCGGACGCACCGACCACCCCACCTCGGGGCGTGCGGTGCCACCGGCGTGTCCGGCGAGCGCTTCGCCACTCCCACTGTCGAAACCCGGAGAAGAGTGCATGACCGCCTCGATTCCGCGCCGCTGTGGGCGCTCGTCGACGGAAAGGGACCGGACGAGGGCGGTGTGGCCGGAATCCGCCCGAACGAGCGGGAGGCCACACCGGAGTCACGCCGTCCCCGCCGGTGGCGGGGTGTCAGGGTTCCTCCCGGACGGGGAGAGGACTTTTCCCCAGTGTCGCACCGCGCCCGCTCGGCGCCCAGTCCCGCCGAACCCGGCCACCCGTTCGACGTCTCCGGGGCGGGCCGGAGAGGTGGCTCACTCCTCCGGGGAGCGGTGTTCCCTCTCGGGTTTCGTGTTCGCCGGCTGCGGGGCGTTCCTGCGCAGCCCCCAGTACAGGGGAAGCAGCACCGCCCAGACGACGGCCGTGGCGCTGCCGACGGGCAGCAGCGCCACCCGCACGTTCCGGTCGGCGACGCGCACCAGTTCGGGGTTGTCCCGGTCGAACTCGACCCGGACCAGCTGTCCTTCCTTGAGGTCCTCGGGGTAGAGCACCCCTCCGGAGGGGACGTAGACCCGTCCGCTGTCGGTGTTGAACCGCACCACGGTGCGGAAGAACGTCTTCTCCGTCACCTCGGCGACGGCGGTGCCCCGGGACTGTTCGATGGTGCGGTCGTCGATGTGGCAGGCCAGCAGGATCCCCAGCGCGATCGCGGTGAGCAGTCCTCCCAGGGCGAGCACCAGGCGAGGGGCGAGCTGTCTGAATCGCCGCATCCCCGGGATCGCCCTCCGGCCCGGAGAGGGGGCGGTCCCGGCTGCGGTGTTCTCCCGCGTGCGCGTTTCGGCAGCCACGGCCGGTGATTATAGGCCAGTCACGCGGCGGACACGGGCGAACGGGCGGAAGCGGGCGGGTGTGCTCCGCCACCCGGCACGGAGACCTACCCTCGCTGTGTGGAGCATTTCCAGCGCACTATTACTGTCCGCACACGACGGATTCCTCCGGAGGAGGGAAGCCCGGGTCTGCTGGCGTCGGTGCCCGAGGGGTTCGATCCGGAGGCGGACCCGGTCTGTTGGATCCGGAACGGGTCCGGTCTCGTCGGCTGGGGCGAGGCCGCCCGCATCGAGACCGGCGGGGCGGACCGGTTCCTGGAGGCGGACGAGCGGTGGCGACGGTTGGTCGCGAACATGGAGGTCGACGACGAGGTGGGGCTTCCGGGGACCGGACCGGTGGCCTTCACCAGCATCGCCTTCTCCGACCATCCGGGCGACTCCACCCTGGTGGTTCCCGAGGTGATCGTGGGCCGGCGCGGCGGCGTGCGCTGGATCACCACCGTCGGGGACGGGCGGCCCGACCTGCGCCCGGCTCCCTCCCCCACCGCCCCGGGTGAGGTGCGCTACGAGGACGGCGACTTCCCCGCCACGCGCTACCGGCGGGCCGTGGCCGAGGCGGTGCGGCGCATGCGGGACGGCGCGGAGGTGGACAAGGTGGTGCTGGCGCACGACCTGCTCGCCACCACGCCGGAACCGCTGCGCACCAGGTATCTGCTGGACAACCTGTCCCTGCGCTACCCGGACTGCTGGACCTTCGCCGTGGACGGGCTGGTGGGTGCCACCCCGGAGCTGCTGCTGCGCCGCGCCGGTGACGAGGTGAACTCGCGGGTGCTCGCCGGGACCGCCTGGCCGAGGCCGGGAAGCACCCAGCGGCAGCTGGTCACCGAACTGGTGGACTCGGCCAAGAACCGGGGCGAGCACACCCACGCGGTGCGCTCCCTGGCCCGGGAGCTGGAACCGTTCTGCAAGGAACTGGAGGTGCCCACCACACCCGAGGTGCTGCGGCTGCGCAACGTGCTGCACCTAGCCTCGGACGTGGCGGGCAGGCTCGATCCGACGCTGGCGGAGAACGGGCAGGCCGGGCTGCTGCGGCTGAGCAGGGCGGTGCACCCCACGGCGGCGGTGGGCGGTTCCCCCACGGGGCGGGCCATCGAGCTGATCGACGAGCTGGAGGAGATGGACCGGGGGCGCTACAGCGGTCCCGTGGGCTGGCAGGACGCCGACGGCAACGGGGAGTTCGGCATAGCCCTGCGCTGCGCGCGGCTCGGCGAGGACGACGGCGGGGGCTCACGGGCCCGGCTGTTCGCGGGCTGCGGGGTGGTGGCCGACTCGGACCCGGACACCGAGGTGGCCGAGGCCGCGGCGAAACTGCTTCCGGTGCGCGAGGCCTTGGAAGGGATGCGGTGAGCGCACCGGCCGGGCACGGCCCCGGTGGAACCGGTGAGGCCTCAGTCGGACGTACCGAGGCCCGCCCGGAAACGGCGCCACTGCCGCGGGGTGAACGTCAACACCCCAGCCGCACGGTTCTTGGAGTCCCGCACCAGCACCACGTCGACACCCACCCCCACCTCGACGCAGTCGTTGTTGGGATGACTCCGGCTGGACCTGCGCCACACGAGCTCCCGGGTTACTCCGTCCGCTGCGCCGTACATCGCTCTCGTCCGTCCTCGGTGAACACGACCACGTCGTTCGGGGTTTCGAGACCGTAGAACAGCGGTCAGTCCGGCAGCCCGGCGAGTGATCGACACCGACGACGAACACGCCACCCGTGAGCTGAGGGGCAAACCGAACCACACCGTGGCCGTTCCCGAGCGTCGTGGGCCTGGCAAGATCAGCTCTCCGCGCCGAGTCTGGCCGAACGCAGCCGTTCGGCCACCGCGGCCACGTCCCGCCGCGCGGCCTCCGGGGCGACCCGGTAGGCGGTCACCACTCTGCTCACCACCCGCTCGGGAGCCTCCCCTCCGGCCAGGTCCCGCAGCACCCACGCTCCGGCCGTGGTCAGACGGGCGGGGGAATCGTCACGCAGCAGCAGTCCCATGTGACAACTCCGGCACCTCGCGCACGCACGGTTCGACACCGCCGAGCCTAGGCACGAACTTCCCGCCACACAGCCACACGCACCGAAGTTCACGCGAAGGTGCGAGGTCTCACGCGCCGCCGTCGATCACCTCGGGCAGCTCGCCGATCGTGGGCAGCAGGTGCGTGTGCGGGGCTCTGCCCAGTTCGGCCACACCGTGCGCGCCGGACAGCACGCCCACGACCATGCCCGCCCCGGCGTTGGTGCCCGCCAGCAGGTCGTTGACCGTGTCCCCCACCACCGCGACCCGGCTCATCGCCGTCGCCGACAGTTCCAACGCCGCCGTCAGCACCAGATCCGGGCACGGACGGGCACGCCGCACGTCCGAGGAGCAGAGCACGAGGTCCACCACGTCCGTCCAGCCCAGCGACTCGAGCAGCAGGTCGCGCGTGTCGGCCCCGAAACCGGTGACGAGCGCGACTCCGAGACCGAGCGCCCGCAGCCGCCGCATGGTCTCCGTCGCGTGCGGCAGTGCCGTCACCGTCCCGGATGACACGTGTTCGGCCAGGGCCTTCTCGAACTCCGCGTGCGCCCGGGCCGCCGTCTCACGGTCCCCGTCGAGGAGTGCGGCGAACATGTCCCTTTTGGACCCGCCGCGCAGCCGCCGGAACCGCTGTTCGAGGTCGGCGGGAACCGGTGCCCCGACCCGTTCCAGCGCCGCGCGGAAGGACCTCTCGACCACGCCGTTCTCGGCGACCGTGGTCCCCGCCATGTCGAGTACCGCGACCTCCACGACATCACCCCGTCCGTGTCGAACCCCGAAAGAACCGAACTCTCCCTCATGGTGGACGCCCGGCCGGAAAACACCCGGCCGGGCGTCCACACCTGCCGGCGACGACCGTCCGCCAGCGGGCCGAAGCGAGCGACTCAGCCGTGACCGTGCCGGCGGGCCAGCAGCTCGTGGGTGTGGTCGAGCTGCTCGACCGCCTTCGGTTCGGCGGCCGGAGCGGCCGCCGTGCGCGGCACCCCGGCCCGTTCGCCCACCTGCGGCTTGCCCGCGCTGAACAGCCACTCGTCGAAGAAGCCGTCCAACTGCTGACCGGAGATCCGTTCGGTCAGGGCGATGAACTCCTCCACCGTGGCGTTGCCGTCGCGGTTCTGCTCGTACCAGGCGCGCACCGTGCGCAGCATGTCCCGGTCGCCGATGCGGTTGCGCAGGGCGTGCAGCGTCATCGCTCCCCGGTCGTAGACGGCCCCGTGGAACAGGTTCTCCCTGCCGGGATCACCCGGTTTCACCTGCCAGAACTCGCTGTCGGCCGGGTAGAGCGAGTAGTAGTGGTCGAACAGCTGCTGGGCGGTGCCGTTGCCCTGGTGCTCGGCCCACAGCCACTCGGCGTAGCTGGCGAAGCCCTCGTTGAGCCAGATCTGCGGCCAGTCCCGCACCGCCACCGAGTCCCCGAACCACTGGTGCGCCAGCTCGTGGGTGACCACCGAGGTGTTCGACCCGATCCGGAAGAAACCAGGGCTGTAGACCGGCCGGGTCTGGGTCTCCAACGCGAACCCGAGCCCCTCGGCGGGCACCACACCCCCCTGGGACTCGAACGGGTACTCGCCGAACAGCCCGGACAGGAAGTCCAGCACCTCGGGGGTGCGCTCCACGCTGGCCCTGGCCGGGTCGGCCAGCTCGCCCAACCCGTCCGCGTAGGCCGTGATCATCGGCTGGTCGAAGGCACCGGTCTTGCCGGAGATCCCGTACTGCCCGATGGCCAGGAAGGCCAGGTAGGTGGCACTGGGCGTGGGCATCCGCCAGTTCCACCGCGTCCAGCCGCCCCGCTGGGAGCGGCCGGTCATCTCCCCGTTGGACAGCACCTCGGTGCCGTTGGGCACCGCCACGGAGATGTCGAAGGTGGCCTTGTCGCTGGGATGGTCGTTGCTGGGGAACCACCACTCGGCGATCTGCGGCTGCCCCACGGCCACGGCCCCGGTGGAGGTGCGTTTCCAGGGAGTGCTCCCGTCCACCTGCACCTCGGAGGGCTTGTCCGCGTACTTGACCACGAACGTGGCCAGGCTGCCCCGACGCAGGGTCCTCTTCGGCTCGACCGTCAGCTCGGTGGCACCGGAACGGCTGACCTTCGCGGGGAGCCCGTTGACCCGCACCGAGTCGACCTCCAGCGCGAAGTCCAGGTTGAACGCGCTGAGATCCTTGGTCGGCTCGGCGACGATGGTGGTGGTTCCCCGCAGCAGGTCGTTCTTCGGCTGGTAACGCAGCCTGACGTCGTAGTGCGAGACGTCGTAACCGCCGTTACCCGCCTCCGGGAAGTACGGGTCACCGACCCCGGGTTCCCCGGGGCTACCGCTTCCCGCCAGCGCCGGGGTCGCCAGCACCGCCATGACCCCACAGGTGGCGACGGCGGTGCGCAGACCTCGTCTCCGCAACACGTGGTTACCTCCTCGAACACGGCTCGGTCCGGACGCGTTCGGTGTCCTCGTGCGCACCGAGCGCGATCAACTCCGAACCAGCAGCACCCTACGGGGACACACCCCCGTCGGGCCACCACGACACCGTCGAGGAATTTGCCGCACCGAGGCGGAAAACAGGGAAAACGGCCCGAAAACACCCCGAGTGTCCGAAAAGCACGAAAAAACCGTCGGGGGAGTCATCCCTCCAGGGCGTCCGCCACCGCCCGGAACAGCCGCTCGTGCACCCCGCGCAGCCCCGCACGCGGCGCGCGCACCTCCACCACGCGCAGCCCGGGGGCGGGGGCCACGGCCGCGGACAGCTCCTCCCGGGTGCTCACCCGCTCGTGCGGAACGCCGTGCGCGGCGCACAACGCCGCCAGGTCCGTGCCGTGCGGGGTGCCGAAAACCCGCTCGAACGTGTCCCCGTACTCGGGTCTGCCCTGCTCCAGCAGCGAGAAGATCCCGCCGCCGTCGTCGTTGTGGACCACCAGCGTCAGGTCCGGACGCCGCTCGTGCGGGCCCAGCAGCAGCCCGTTGGAGTCGTGCAGGAAGGTCAGGTCCCCCAGCAGCGCGTAGCTCGGCCCGCCGTGCTCCAACGCCACCCCGAGCGCGGTGGAGACCAGCCCGTCGATACCGGCCACCCCCCGGTTGCGGTGCACCCGCAGGTCGGGGCGGTCCACCCCGGACAGCGCCACGTCCCGCGCCGGGTTCGACGAGCCCAGCACCAGCGAGGCCCCCGACGGAAGTTCCTCCAGCAACCTCCCGGCCACCACCGGCCCACTGGCGACCTCCTCCCGTTCCAGGGCGGCGGCCAGTTCCGTGCGCGCCTTGTGGTCGGCGGCCCTCCAGGACTCCAGCCACTCCGGATCGACGGCGACCCCGGTGGTGTCCACCCGTTCGGCCACCACCGCGACGTCGTGGGCGGGGGAGGGCCAGTGCTCCGGGTCGGGGTGCACCAGCAGCACCTCCACCCCCTGGTCGGCCAACAGGCGCTGCACCTGCCGGAACACCGTCGGACGCCCCACGCACACCACCTGCTCCGGGCGGTGCCCGCGCGGCAACCACGGCACGTCCAACAGCCACATCCCGGTGGACAGCGCGTTCTCCACCCCCACGCCCCCGGTCTCGGACAGCAGCGGCCAACCGAGTTCGGCGGCCCACCGGGCTGCGAAGCCCGCCATGTCGTGATCGGCCAGCAGCACCAGCCCGCGCGGGGAACGCGCCTCGACGACGGTGCCCGTGGCCGAGGCGCGACCGAAGGAGGTCCACGGTCCGCCCCCGGGGCGACCGTCCAGGGACTCGCACCAGCCGGTGTCGTCCTGCGGAACCAGCGGCTCCCGGAACGGCACGTTGAGCTGCACCGGTGCGGCGCAACGACCCGGCCCGGCGGCGGCGTGCACCGCCCGGCACACCTGGCCGCGCCAGTAGGCGTTGTTGCCCGGCCTGTCGTCGGCGACAGCCAGCTCGTCGAACCACCGCACCGCCGAGCCGTAGAGCCGGTGCTGGTCGATCGACTGGTTGGCCCCTGCCGCGCGCAGCTCCGGGGGGCGGTCGGCGGTCAACACCACCAGCGCGACCCCCGCGTGGCGGGCCTCGGCCACCGCCGGATGCAGGTTCGCCGCCGCCGTGCCCGAGGTGCACACCACCGCCACCGGAGCGCCTCCCGCCGAGGCCAGGCCCAGGGCGAGGAAACCGGCGCTGCGCTCGTCGATCCGCACGTGCAGCTCGACCCGCCCGGCCTCGGCCGCGCGCCGCACCGCGAAGGCCAGCGCCGCGTTCCGGGAACCGGGGGACAGCACCACGTGGTGCACCCCGTTGCGCACCAGCTCGTCGACCAACACCTCGGCCTGCGCCGTCGAGGGATTCACACGACCACTCCAGCTTCGCGGCGAAAGAGCACCTCACCGGGCACCCTAGCCCAGCCGCGCAGGGCCGGACCGCCCACCGCCACGCCGAGTGACCCGGGGAACTGTCTCCGCCCCGCGCCGGACACCCGGCCAGCGACGGAGCCCACACGCCGCCCGGGCACGGACCGACCGGGCGGACGGCGGGCGGACAATGGCGGCCATGACCAGTGCACGACGGCTCCGCCCCCTGCCGGTTCCCTCGGGTGCCCGCGCCCCGGAGATCCTGCCGGACCTGCGGCGCGCCCTGGACGGCACCGGACCTCCCCTGCTGCCGCTTCCGGCCGGGCGGACGGCCTCCTCCGAGACGGCGCGGGCGCTGGGCGCGGGAGAACCGCTGGGAACCGGTGAGGACTCCCCCGAGGACCCCACGGCCCTCGTGATGCCCACCTCGGGATCCACCGGCACCCCCAAGGGGGTGCTGCTGTCGGCCTCGGCGCTGCGGGCCTCGGCACGGTCCACCCACCACCACCTCGGCGGGCCCGGCAACTGGCTGCTGGCCATGCCCGCCCACCACATAGCCGGTGTCCAGGTGCTGGTGCGCTCCCTGCTCGCCGAGCTGCCCGTCCGGGCGGTGGACACCTCCGAGGGGTTCCACGCCACCGCGTTCGCCGCGGCGGCCGAGGAGGTGCTGGCCACCCCGGGCAGGCACTACACGGCGCTGGTGCCCACCCAGCTCGGCAGGCTGCTGGCCCCCGAGGCCGACCCGCGCGGGACGCGGGCACTGCGGGCCTTCGACGCGGTGCTGGTCGGCGGGGCTGCCACCGCCCCGGACCTGCTGGAACGCGCCCGGGCCCACGGGGTGGCGGTGGTCACCACCTACGGGATGAGCGAAACCGCCGGAGGCTGCGTCTACGACGGCGCTCCCCTGCCCGGGGTGCGGGTGCACGTCGAACCGCCCGAACCGGGAGGCATCAGCCTCTCCGGCCCCACCCTGGCCCGGGGCTACCGGGCGGAGCCCGACACGGAGGCCTTCCGCGACGGCTGGTTCCACACCGGCGACCTGGGGCAGTGGCGCGACGGCAGGCTCGACGTGCTGGGCCGCACCGACGACGTGATCGTCACCGGCGGGGTGAACGTGGCCCCGGTGGCGGTCGAGCGCGCGCTGACCACCCACCCCGGTGTGCGGGAGGCCTGCGTGCTGGGCGTTCCGGACGCGGAGTGGGGGCAGGCGGTGACCGCGGCCCTGGTCACCGAGACGCCACCCCCCACCGAGTCCCGGCTCCGCGAGCTGGTGCGCACCCGACTCGGCGGTACCTGCGTGCCCAAGCGCTTCGGGGTGGTGGACGAACTGCCGCTGCGCGGTCCGGGCAAGCCCGACCGCAGGAGACTGCTGGAGCTGTTCACCGGCTCCCCCGCCGAGCTGCGGGGGCTGCCCACCGGACCGGAGCCCCCCATGAGCGAGGATGAGCCCCATGGCCTCAGTCGCTGAATGGGTGGAAGGTGCCCGTCTCCGCACCTGGCCGAACGCGATCGCCCCCGTGACGGCGGGCACCGGCGCCGCACTCGGCACCTCCGGCTTCGACCTCCCGCTGGCGGTGCTGTCCCTGCTGGTCGCGCTGCTGCTGATCACGGGGGTCAACTTCGCCAACGACTACTCCGACGGCGTCCGCGGCACCGACGAGGAACGAACCGGCCCCCAACGGCTCGTCGGCTCCGGGGCGGCCCGCCCGCGCAGTGTGCTGGCCGCCGCCCTGGGGTGCTTCGCCCTCGCCGCCGTAGCCGGACTGGCCGTGCTGTACCTGAGCGGGCACTGGTGGCTGCTGCTGCTCGGCGCGGCCAGCATCGCCGGTGCCTGGTTCTACACCGGAGGCAAGCACCCCTACGGTTACGCCGGCTTCGGGGAGCTGGCCGTCTTCTGCTTCTTCGGCCCCGCCGCCGTGCTGGGCACGATGTACGTGCAGGCCGACACCGTCAACGGCTCGGGTGTGGGGGCCGCCGTGGCCATGGGCTCGTTCTCCAGCGCGGTGCTGGTGGCCAACAACCTGCGCGACATCCCCACCGACGCCGCCAGCGGCAAGCGGACCCTGGCCGTGCTGCTGGGCGACCGCGACACCAGGACGCTGTACGTGCTGCTGGTGCTCGTGCCGTTCCTGATCAGCACGCTCACCGCACTGCGGATCACACCCGCGCTGCTGGGTTTCCTGGCCCTGCCGCTGCTGATAGCGCCGCTGCGGACGGTGCTCGGCGGCGGCACCGGCCTGAGACTGCTGCCCGTGCTGCGGGACACCGGGCTGGCCATGCTGGTGTGGGCCGTGGCCACGGCGGTGGGTTTCGCCGTGGCCTGATCCGGGACGCGGCGGAGCGGTTCGGCATCTCCGCCGCGCCCCGCAGGGGTCAGCGCCGGTGCAGCTTCACCGCGCCCGACCTGAAGGCCGTCACGACGATCACGGTCGCCAGCGGCAACGCGGCCACCACGGCGAAACCGAGCATCCCCAGCCGCGAGCGCGTCAGGTCGTACATCCACAACGGGGTCCCGCTGCGGATGGTCACCTGGTCATTGCAGGTCACGGTTGCCTTCCCCGTGAACCAGGGCTCGTAGTAGCGCGGCAGACGGTCCCGCTTGGAGGGAGCTTGGAGCTGCCGTTCCTCCCCCTGGTCCGGCACGGCGAAGCACAGCGCTCTCCTGCCCATGCCCTTCCGCAGACCGGCCTCGCCGATCGCGATCCGCTCGTCACCGTCCCACCGGTACTGCTCGGTCACCCTCTCCGGGGTGACCTCCTCCATGTACAGCTTGGTGTAGCCGAACGCACCGATCAGGTAGAACGTGGAGTAGACCGCGAGCACGAGCACGATCCAGCCGAGCCCGAGGCCGATCACCAGTTTCCGTAACACGTCCGTCCTCTCTCACCGACCCCGCGGTGAGTCCGGGGCGACTCACTCCGTCGGGGGGCGGTTCGGGTCGTGGGCGATGATCTCGTCGATCTCGTGGCCCTCGTCGATCATGTCCTTGGCCTGACGCATGGTGGGCACCCCGGCGGCGAAGGCGGCCTGCACCGTCTCGTCGTGCAGCGCGCGCCCCTCCAGCACGTCCTGCCAGCTCAGTTCCCCCTCGTCGATCCGTCGTTGCAGCTCGACGACCGCCTCCGGGGCCTCTCCCCTGCGGACCTGCTGCTCGATCCGCTCGATCTGCTCCTGCGACAGCCGGGCCTCGGGAAGCTCCCGGTTCATCTCGTCCGCGCGGGCGAGCACCTGTTCGACGTTGGCCAACGCCCGTTCCAGGGCCGCCTCCGCCTCCCGGATCTGCTGGCTCTTCCAGTCCTCGTTCATGCCTTCCTCTCGGATGACCCTGCCTCACACGGATCCGGGGATCTCCCCTGACAGGGTGAGTGTCACAGGTTGCCCGACATCGCGGTCCGGTACCCGGAGGTGCCGTTCTCCGGGGAGGAACCGGTCTCCTGCGTCGCCTCCGCCGGGGGATCGCCGCCGTTGCCGCGTATCTCGGAGTAGGTCCGGGCCGCCTCGGAACGCACCTGCGCGGCGTCCTGGCGGGCCTGGCTGCCTCCCTCGCGCACCTGGGTGGCCCCGTCCCGCACCTGGGTGACCCCGTCGGTCACCCCGGACACGGAGCTGCGGAGTTCGCTCGTCTCGTCCAGCAGCGCGTTGACCGCGTCCCCGGTGCCGCGCGGGCCGCCGCCGCTGACGATCTCCTTGATGCTCGCCAGCGAGGTCCCGGTGGACTTGACTCCCTCGACGACCTGGACCACGCCCTCGTACATCTGCCGGAACGACTCGATCATGTCCAGGATCATGAACACGAGGTCGATGCACTGGATGACGATGCGCACCGCGTTCGCCCAGCCCCCGACCGGGATCCAGGCGGTGCAGGCCGCCTGGATGAGCCTGTTGACCAGTTTGGTCAGCAGTTCGAGGATCTTGGAGCAGAGTTTCTGCGAGGCGTCGGCGGCCTTGGTGAAGGCCATGGCCACCAGGTCGGCCAGTGCCGCGTCGGCCTCCAGGGCCACGGTCCAGGTGCCGACCATCATGGCCTCGAAGGCCGCGGCGGCCTCCCCCTCCCAGCTCTGCTGGAGATCGGTGGAGCCGTGGTTGATGTTTCTTCTGATCGAGCGCAGGGACTCGCCGATCGCGTTCCAGGCCTCGGCGTTCTGGCTGATCTTGGCGAAGTCGCCGGTGATCGGCGATATCAGCGACTCCACCAGGTTCTGACCGGTGACCTGCTCGTAGATCCAGTTGACCCCCTGGACCTGCCAGCTCGCCCCCTCGATGGCCGCTTTGAGCCCACCCGGGGCGTCCTTGATCTCGACGTCGAGCTTGCCCAGCGGATCGTCGGCGTCCTCGAAAGCCATCTCGTTCTCCCCCTCCTCGCCGATCCGTCACACCCGCATGGTGTCGAGTTCGGACTCGATCCTGGTGAGCAGTCGTTCGATCTGCCGTTCCCGTTCGGTGTACTCCTCGGCGGTCCTGTCCAGTTCCTCGCGCACCTGTTTGAGCCGGGAGCGGGCCAGCTTCAGGGTTTCGGCGTACAGCGCGGTCACTCCTTCCACGGCGGGTATCAGAGCCGCCATGACTCCGGTGAAACCGCTGGTGTCCGAGGCGGTCTCGTGGGAGAAGCTCTCGATCCTGTCGAAGTACTCGGCGTTGCGGTCCAGCAGTTCCCCGTATCCCTGTAGGTCGGTGGGTGTGACGCGCACGGACCCGGACATCGTTCCCCCGTTCGTAGCAGTCCACGGTGTTCGCGGGACTTCCCTAGCAAGGCGTCTCAAGCCCTGAGGGCGGTTCAGCGCGAAACGTTTCCGTTTCGTGATCTCCGGCCGGTGTGGCGCCCCGAGGGGCTCCGGACCAGGACCGCCCGAACCCGGGGCAATTTTGCCTAAAATCGACAGTTCCCCGGAGACGGCAGAAAAGGCTCCGGGCGGGCCGAGGACACTGTCGTTGTCCACGAGCTCGCGGTTCTTGGTGTCACGCGCGGCGGCGCCGCCGAGGCGGCCGACTTCGACGCGGTTGGGAGGACAGTGGACGAAGTCCGGAAGCGAGCGAGACCTCGGTGTCGGAGGTTCTTCCGTGGTGCCTTCCGGTCCGGCGGTGCCCACAGGGCGGTTGTTGTGGCGGTCGGTGGGGGCCGACTAGGATGCTTCTGCTTCCCACGGGTGATCACAAGTGAATAACGCGACCGCGAATCCGCAGGTCAGTACGTGTACGCCCCGCAGGCGCGGGGATGGACCCCGCTGGCCCGGTTTTAGGTAAAACCGGGCCACGTCCACGGACGGGCTCGGCCCCTGGCGGGCCAGTTTTAGGCAAAATCGGCACACGCGCCCGGGCACCAGCGGTCCAGCAGGGCGGCCTAGTAGGCCAGCGGGCGCAGCACCTCGCGGGAGATCTCCACCGCCGTGTCGCACCGCCCGGACCCCGCCTCGGGATCGACCACGGTGACCTGCAGGGTCGCCCCGGTCACCGCCGAGTACACGGCGCAGTCGTCGACGTGCCTGCTGGAGGAGGACTCCACCGGCAGCTCGGTCACCTCGCTGCGGCCGACGTCGTGCAGCCCCTCCGGCTGGGAGGCGACCAGCAGGGAACGCTCCCCTTCCTCGTCCGAGAAGCGACACCCACGCACCCGGGCGTCCGAGCTCAGCCGCTCGGGACTGCCCTCCCGCACCGGGAAGTCCAGCCCCTCCGGCTCGGCGCGCTCGACCAGCTCGCACAGCTCGTCCGCGGACAACCTCCCCAGCCGCCTGCGCTCCTCCTCCGGAACCTCCCGCGTGCTGGACGGACTCGGTTCCACCGAGGAGGACGCGCTCGACGTCCCGGTTTCCTCCGTGGGGGTGTCCCCACCGCCGCCGCACCCCGCCAGCAGCAGGGTTCCGACGCACAGCGACACACACCCGGCCCTCGTGCGAACCCGCCGGACCCGAGAACTCGACTCACCAGACACGACCCTCAGCATGCCTGAGCCCGTGCCCGCCGCCACGCGCCCCCGCCGAGGAGACCTCCCCGGGACGCGGGGTCACGCCGCCTCACCGGCCGTGGTCCTGCTCCCGCTGGTCCAGCTCCGCCGGATCGAGGTCCCCGTCCTCGGGATCCTCCGGGGACGGGTCGGCCGTGCCGCGCAGCTGGGCCCGCAGTCGCTGCTTGCGCTGCTGGCGTATCCGCGCGCGTTCGGCCAGCCCCTCGGCGACCCGGCGGCGCAGCCCGGAGAAGACCACCAGGGACAGCGGCATGGCCACCACCACGGCCACGGCCAGCGCCACGAGCAGCGGGACGCGGAAGAACACGAGCACCCCCGCCAGCACGGCGAGCAGGCCGAAGCGGGCCACGGTGTAGGCGGCGATGTCCCAGGCCAGGCCGGGGGTGGGCCGTTCCGCCCCGGAACTCGACCCGGCCGACTCGGGGCCGGGGCCGTCCTGTTGCTGTTGCTGCACTTCAGCCAGGGTAGAGGACGCGGTTGAACGCGGGAACGCCCGCTCGGCACAGCCCACACCTCCGCCACGCGCGGGAGTGACATCCCGCACCCGGGCGGAGGACGCACCGTCGCGGAAGGGGCCCTCGTCGGCCCTTCCGACACGGCGTGTTCCCCCCGCGACCTCCGCAACGTCCGAACCGCACCTTTCGTCCCTTACTTTCCCTTTACCTGGAGCCAACGGTTCGAGTACCCGGGGCGATCAGTGCCAGGATGCGACCGGAATGCCCGGATACCGAGAGTTCGACCGTGGAGGTCCTCAGTGACAGCGTCGACCCAGCACATGCCGCAGAACGGTCAGGAGCAGCTGCTCACCCCGGGAGAGGTCGCCGCCATGTTCCGGGTCGACCCGAAGACCGTGACCCGGTGGGCCACCGCCGGTCGGATCGGGTCGATTCGCACCCCCGGTGGTCACCGGAGGTTCCGCGAGTCCGAGGTCCGCAGCATGCTCGCCGAACTCACCAGCGAGGTGAACGTCTCCGACGACCTCACCCGCGGACGGTGACGCGCGGCCGGGAATCCGGCTCGGCGTGACCGCACCGTCGCGGCGGCCACCGCGACCGCCACGCTCGAAACGGGTCCACCGTGGCGGGTACCGTGAGTTCCGGCACAAAACGGACCAAACCGCCTTTACGGACGGGCCCCACGGGCGCCCCGCGTCCCGTGGAACCGCCCGCGAAGGCGGGGTCGGGCCGCGACCACCACGCCGTCGAGCACGCACTCGACGCCCGGTGTGACACGGTCAGACGTATACCTGTTTCGGGCGGAATCGGCTAGCCTGAAAGCGGGAGAGAACGGAGGTGGCCATGACGCTCTACTTCCTGGCCGCGATCGGCGCGGTGACGCTGCTCGTGCTTCTGTGGAAGGGCTTCGGCCCGGACACCCTCGGCGGGAGCTCCGAACGCCCCGAGCGTCCGGCTCCCGACGACGACCCCGAGTTCCTCCGCAGGATCTCCGAACAACAGCGCAAACCCGGCGAGGACAACCGCTGAACAGCGGTGCCGCACGCCGAGGAACAACACCTGACACCGAGGGGCCGGGTACGGTCGGCACCCGCTCAGCCCTGGTGCTGCCTGCCCGCCGCGTAGGGGAAGTCATCGGCCACGGTGGCCGCCAGCTCCAGCAGGGCGAGCCTGGTCGGCGCGGCGAGCTGGTCCAGGTCCACCTCCGCGCCCTCTTCGAGGTGGGAGTCGAACGGAATCCGCGACACCGAGCGGCACCGGGCGCCGAAGTGAGCCGCCAGTTTGTCCACGTCCACCTTGCCCGAACCGGGCCGCACCGAGTTGATCACGGCGACCGAGCGGGCCACCAGCTCGCCGTAGCCGTGCGCGTCCAACCAGTCCAGTGTGGCCGAAGCGCTGCGCGCGCCGTCGACGGAGCTCGGTGAGACGATCACCAGCGAGTCGGCCACGTCGAGCACGCCCTTCATCGCCGAGTGCATCAGGCCGGTGCCGCAGTCGGTGAGCACCACGTTGTAGAAGTGCTCCAGCAGGTCCACAGTGGTCCGGTAGTCGGACTCGCTGAACGCCTCCGAAACAGCCGGGTCCTGCTCGCTGGCCAGCACCTCCAACCTGCTCGGGCCCTGGGAGGTGTAGGAACGCACGTCGCTGTACTTGCGGATGCGCTGGACGTCCCGCAGCAGGTGGCGCACGGTGGCCGTGGTCTCCACCGGGATCTTCTGCCCCAGCGTCCCCCGGTCCGGGTTCGCGTCCACCGCGATGATCCGGTCCCCGCGCAGCGAGGCGAACGTGGATCCGAGCGTGGCCGTGGTGGTGGTCTTGCCCACCCCGCCCTTCAGGCTCAGCATCGCGATCTTGTAGCAGCCCTGCAGGGGCTGGTTGATCCGTCCGATCAGCTCACGCCGGTGCACGTCGGCCGGGCTCTCCCCCGGGTTGATGGTCTTGCCGCTGGCCAGGTACAGCACGCGCCGCCAGCCGGACTGCGGGGGTCGTTTGGACTGGCGCAGCAGCTGGGCGGAGGAGAGGTCCTGTCCGGTGGGGTCCTGCTGCGGCGGGACGGGCTGCTGACCCGGGTGGGGCTGCGGCGGAGGCGGGTACCCCGGGGCCGGGTAGGGCTGCTGGCCGGCGGGGGCCGGGTACGGTCCCGACGGGTTTCCCCCCACCCCGTAGGGACCGGAGGCGCCGGGCGGAACCTGCTGCGGACCCGAGACCACCGGGTTGCCCTGCGGCGGGGAGGCCACCGGGTACGGGCCCGACTGCGGGTTCGCCTGCGGAGGCCAGGTTCCGGGGTGACCTCCCCACGGAGCCGCCTCCCCCGTCGGGGTGGGCGCGGACTGCTCCGGCGGGACCGGCCGCGCCGAACCGGGCCATCCCTGGGCCTGCGCGGTGCCGTAGTCCGGTGCCGCGTGCTCGGCGGCCTCGGTCGACTCGGTGTTCGGTTCCGGTGTCGCGCCGATGGGGTCCCGCTGCGGATCGTGCCGGACTCCCGGCTCGTCCTGTCCTCCGGTCACCGTTGGCCTCCTCCAAGAACGAATCGAGAGCCACCCCGGCCGGTCCACGCGAGGTGGGGCGCATCCGCCGCCCGGGTGGCGTTCCCGCCGACGGTCCGGTCACACGGCTGCGGGCGGAAACGATTCGAGGCGGCGGACCGGGTACGGCAACCGCGATCTTACGGACTGTGCCGCCGTCGACGCGAACAACCCCGACAGCGGCGACGCCTCACAGCCCCGCGTAGGAGTGCAGCCCGGAAATGACGATGTTGATGAAGAACAGGTTGAAGATCATCACCGCCAGTCCGAAGACGTTGATCCAGGCTGCGCGCGTGCCGCGCCACCCCGAGGTGGCCCGCGCGTGCAGGTAGGCCGCGTAGACGATCCAGGCGATGAAGGAGCAGGTCTCCTTCGGGTCCCAGCCCCAGAAACGTCCCCAGGCCGCCTCGGCCCAGATTGCCCCGGCCGTGATCGCGAAGGTCCACACCGGCATGATCAGCACGGTCGCCCGGTAGGCGATCCGGTCCAGCGCCTGGCTCGTGGGCAGCCTGCTGCCGATGCCCTCCGCCTTCAGCGGGTTGTTCTCGTACCGCAGGCGGACCAGGAACATGATGCTGGCCACCCCGGCCAGCATGAACACGCCGGTGGAGACGATGGCCGCCGAGACGTGGATCCAGAGCCAGTAGGACTGCAACGCGGGCTGCAGCGGGGAGGCCTGCGCGTACAGCGCGGTTCCGGACAGGAACAGCAGCAGCGTGGTCGGCAGCAGCACGAAACCGCCCAGCCCGCGCAGCTTGCTCGCGGGGGCCGTGCTGCGCTGCGGTCGGGACTGCCGGTAGAGCACCACCAGCCACGACACCACCGCGGCCAGGCAGATGGCCGAGCCGAACTCGTACATGTTGCCCCACGGGACCCGCCCCACGGCGAAGCCCCGCGTCACCAGGGAGAAGGCGTGCACCAGGACGGCAAGGACCGTCACGGCCACGGCCATGCCGCCGAAGCGTTCGGACCAGGGTTTGCGCGGCTCCGGCTCCAACCGCCCCACCACGGAACCGTCCGTGGCGGTCCCGGACACCGGCGGGGAGGCGGCGGGTGCCGCGGCGGGCTCGGCGACGCGCTCCTGTTCGGAGTGTCGCGCCCGCGCCGAGGCGAACTCGGCGAAGTAGAGCATCATGGCGAGGACGTAGACGACCACCGAGGTCGCGAACGCCATGTCGCTCAGTGTGGACAGTGTCTGGTTGACCTGCATCAACTACTCCTTCCGCGGGAGTTTTCCTCCCCCGCCGCCGAGGAGGTGGAACCGGTTCCACCCGCGAGTAGCTCCCCGGAGAGCCTGGTGAACTCCTCGCCGTATCCGGCCTGGTCGGTGCGGGCCAGTCCGCCGATCTCGACCGCGCTCATGTTCGCGGCCTCCCCGGAGCCCGCGCTCCCGCCGGGGGTGATCCGCACCCAGATCCTGCGTCGCTTGATGCTCAGCGAGGCGCCGAGACCGATGATCACGGCCACGGCGAACACCAGCACGTAGGGCTGGAACGGGTTGTGTGAGACCTGTAGGTTCACCCAGCGCTGCACACCGTCGAACCTGACCGTGGTCCCGTCGTCCAGGCTGATCGACTCGCCCACGGACAGGTTCTCCCGGGCCACCCGGTTCAGGTCGCCGGAGTCGATCAGTTCCTGGTTGACCGAGAAGATCGACTGGCTCTCCCCGGTGGCGTAGCCGAGCTTGCCCTTGAGCACGTCCACCGCCACCATCGGATCGTTCAGCGCGGGGAAACGCGAGCTCAGCACCTTGCCGTCCATCTTGGGGGTGGGCGCGAACAGCCCGGTGACCGCCAGCTGGTTGCGGTGCCTGCGCTGTTCGTCGGGCATGTCGGGACGGTCGAACTTGGTGGCGCCCTGGGACAGCATCGTGGTGGGCTCCACCGGCTTCCACTGGGTCCGTTTGGTGCGCTGCTGCCCGTCCGGGAAGGTGACGGTGAACACGGGGGTGTAGCCGTTGCCGGTCAGGTAGACCCGGTCCCCGGCGGTGCGCAGCGGGTTGTTCACCTTCAGGGAGTGCTTCCGCCAGGTGTCGTCGTCCAGGTCCTCGCCGGACTGGTACCGCACGTCGGCGTGGTAGTCCACCGCCTGGCCGCTGTGCAGGTAGTCCACGTCGAAGTCGTCCACGCGCAGGCAGAACTCGCCGAGGTTGGTCCCGTCCACGGTGGGCCCGGCCCGGAAGGAGTCGTAGTTGTAGGTCCCCGAGTTGCAGAAACCGGACCCGTCGGCCTGCACCACCACCTGGCCCTCGTAGCGGGTGAGCTGCCCACCGGCGACCGTGACCAGCAGCCCCACCAGCGCGAAGTGGAACACCAGGTTGCCGGCCTCGCGCAGGTAGCCGCGTTCGGCGCTGACCGTGCGCGCCCCGTCCTCCTCGGTGCGTTCCTCGGTCCGCCAGCGCCGCAGTTTCCTCCTGGTCACCGCGAGCATCTCGTCCGGGGGCAGCGGGACGGTCCCCTCGGCGTGGTGCGGCAGGCGGGAGAGGTTGCGGGGGGTGCGCACCGGGCGGGCCCGCAGCTGGCGCAGGTACTGCGTGCTGCGCGGCAGCAGGCACCCGATCAGCGAGACGAACAGCAGGACGTAGATCGCCGAGAACCACACCGAGCTGAAGACGTTGAACGCGCCGATGTCGTCCAGGAACCCGGCCAGTCTCGGGTACTCGTCGGCGAAGTCGCGGACGTCGCTCTCGTTCAACGACCACTGCGGCAACAGCGCCCCGGGCAGCGCGGCCAGCGCGAGCAGGAAGAGCAGGACCAGGGCGGTGCGCATGGAGGTCAGCCCGCGCCAGGTGTTGCGCAGGAATCCCAGGGTGCGCCGGAGGAACGAAGTGCTCATCAGATCGGCAACTCGAATCCGTTGATCGGGGCGCGCAGGTCGGCGATCACGTCACCCCAGAGCCCGGTGACCAGCAACAGTCCGACCAGGATGAGCAGCGCCCCGCCGGTCACCTGGATGAGCCGACCGTGTCTGCGCAACCATCCGGTGCTGCGGACCGCCCATCGCGCGCCGAGGGCGACGACCACGAACGGGACCCCGAGGCCGAGGCAGTAGACCAGCACCAGCAACGCCCCCCGCAGCACGTCGCCGTTCACCGCCTCGGTGGTGTAGGCCAGCGACATCACGCCCCCGAGGGTGGGGCTGATGCAGGGGGTCCACCCGAGACCGAACACGGCCCCGAGCAGGGGAGCACCCCAGAGCCCGGCACGTGGAACACGACGGATCCGCACGTCTCGTTGCAGGGCGGGGACGGCACCGATGAAGACCAGTCCCAGGATCACCGTGACGACCCCGCCGACGCGGCGCAGCAGCGGCTCGTTGACCGCCAGCGTCTGGGACAGCCCGAGCACGAGCAGACTGGCCAGCAGGAACACGACGGTGAACCCGAGGATGAACAGTGCCGCCGCCCCGGCCACGCGCCAGCGCCCCCTCCTGGCCCTGTCGGTCTCGGCGACCTCGACCGCCGGGGTCTCGGCCCCGACCACACCGGCGAGGTAGGCCAGGTAACCCGGCACCAGCGGCACCACGCAGGGGGAGGCGAAACTGATCAAACCGGCCAGCGCGGCGAACCCGGCCGCCAGAAGTAACGGCCCGGACTCTGCTAGCGCGTGCGGATCCACGCCGCCGAGGGTAGGCAAGCCGTTCCCCGGCCGGGACAGCACCCCTGGTGAGCGGCACCACAGTCCACGTTCACCGGGCGGACACCGGCGGTTTCCCCGCCCGAGGCCGGGGACGCGGCGAGCGGTCGGGCGAGGTGCTCAGCCCTGCCCGTCGGAGCCCTCGGAGCCCTCGGAGCCCTCGGAGCCGTCGGTGCCCTCGGAGCTGCCGGAGTCGCCGGACCCGGTCTGCCGCCCTTCGGTGGCGATGTCGCGCACCTTGGGCAACAGGCCCTTCTCGGTGACCTCGGTCAGGTAGATCGCCGCCACCCGGTGCTGGCGGTCCAGCACCACGGTGGCCGGGACGGTGCTGCGGGGGAAACCGTCCAGGGCCAGCATCGCCCGCCCGGACGGGTCGAAGATCGACGGGTAGGTGATCCCGAAGTTGTGCACGAAGTCCCCGGCAGCGGCACGGTTGTCCCGCACGTTGATGCCCAGCACCTGCACGCCCTGGTCACCGAGGGTGTCCTGCACCGCCTGCAGGTCGTCGGCCTCGGCCCGGCACGGGGGGCACCACGAGCCCCACACGTTGAGGACCACGACCTCGCCCTCGTAGTCGGACAGCCGCAGCTTCCGGTCCTGGTCGCTCAGGGACTCGCCTTCGAGTCCCGTGACCGCGCCGCGCTCGTCCGGGGAGTAGAACAGCCTGGTGCGGCCTCCCGGGGAGACGAAGCTGAACTGCCCGTCGTCGGAGACCGTGTCGCCGTCGCCGCCCGTACACCCGGACAGCAGCCCGAGCAGGGCCACGGCGGCCACCGCCATCCCGCGCCCACCGAAGCGGCCCCACCAACGGTTCACCCTCATGCTCCGCTCGCTTTCGCGTCCGTCTCCCCCGCGGGTTCGGCGTAGAGCACCCGTTCGAACTCCTCGTCCCGGAACACCAGACTGGTCACCGAGGCCAGGGAGCACTGGCGTTTACGCGGATCGTGCCAGAGGGGTTTGCCCTCGACGAACCGGCGCAGCGTCCAGATGGGAAGCTGGTGCGAGACGCACACGGCCTCCCCCGAACCGGCGGCCTGCCGGGCGCGGTGTGCCGTGGCCAGCATACGGTGCGCGATGCGCAGGTAGGGCTCTCCCCAGGACGGACGGAGCGGGTTCCACAACTTGGGCCAGTGCCGGGGCGAACGCAACGCGCCGTCGCCCACCGAGACCCGGCACCCCTCGAAACGGTTCTCCGCCTCGATGAGCCGTTCCTCGGTGGTCACGTCGAGACCGTGCCGCTCGGCCACCGGAGCGGCGGTCTCCGCGGCGCGCTGCATCGGTGAGGCGTGCACCACCCGAACGTCGTGGTCGGCCAGGAACCCCGCGACCAGCTTCGCCTGGCGCCGCCCCTCCTCGGACAGGCGGTAGCCGGGCAACCGCCCGTAGAGGATGCCCTCCGGGTTGTGCACCTCGCCGTGCCGCACGAAGTGCACGACGGTGGTTCTGCCGCTCACTTGCTCTCCTCCGGCCGCGCCGCCGCGGCGGCCCGCGCCGCGTGCGGCAGGGCCTCGGCGATGGCCTCGAAGGCCTCCTCGTCCATGGCGGCGTTGACGAAGAAGCACTCGAAGGCGCTCGGCGGCGGGTAGACCCCCCGGCTCAGCAGCTCGTGGAAGAACGGGGGGAACCGCCAGGTCTGCTGGGACCTGGCTCCCGCGAAGTCCCACACCGGTTCCTCGGTGAAGAAGACGCTGAGCATGTTGCCGGCGAAGGAGACCCGGTGGGGCACTCCCTGCGCGTCCAGTGCCTCGCCCAGCAGCTCGCCGAGCCTGGTGGCGTTCCGGTCCAGCGCGGCGTAGACCCCGTCGTCGGCGGCCCGCAGGTTGGCCAGCCCGGCCGCCACGGCCACCGGGTTACCGGCCAGGGTTCCCGCCTGGTAGACGGGCCCACGCGGGGCCAGCAGGTCCATCACGTCGGCCCGTCCGCCGAAGGCGGCGGCGGGAAGACCGCCGGACATGACCTTGCCGAAGGTGTAGAGGTCTCCGGCCACCCCGTCGATGCCGTACCAGCCGGAGCGGGAGACCCGGAACCCGGTCATGACCTCGTCCATGATCAGCAGCGCTCCGGCGGAGCGGGTGATCTCGCGCAGCGCGGCGTTGAAACCCTCCGCCGGGGCCACGGCCCCCATGTTGCCCGCGGCGGCCTCGGTGATGACGCAGGCGATGTCCGAGCCGTGCTCGTCGAACACCCGCCGCACGGCCTCCAGGTCGTTGTAGTCGACCACGATGGTGTCGCCGGCCTGGGACTCGGTCACCCCGGGTGTGCTCGGCAGCCCGAGGGTCGCCACCCCCGAGCCCGCTCCGGCCAGCAGCGAGTCGACGTGGCCGTGGTAGCAGCCGGAGAACTTGACCACCTTGCTGCGCCCGGTGAAGGCGCGGGCCAGCCTGATCGAGGTCATCGTGGCCTCGGTGCCCGAGTTGACCAGGCGCACGTGCTCGACGGGCTCCACCCGGTCGATGATCTCCTGGGCGAGGTCGATCTCGCCGGTCGCGGGGGTGCCGAAGGACAGCCCCTCCGTGGCGGCGGCGCGCACGGCCTCCACCACGTCGGGGTGGGCGTGGCCGTTGATCATCGGCCCCCAGGAGGACACCAGGTCCACGAAACGGTTGCCGTCGGCGTCCCACAGGTAGGCCCCCTGCCCGCGCACCATGAAACGCGGGGTGCCGCCGACCGAGTGGAAGGCGCGGACCGGCGAGTTGACCCCGCCGGGGGTCACTGCCTCCGCACGGTCGAACAGCTCGCGGGAGCGCGGGGCGGGGTCGGGCACGGACGACGTCGCGGTCGCGGAAGTATCGGCACTCACGGGTCCAGTCTGCCACCCGGCGGAACTCCGGAACCGGGCCTCCCCGGCGGGAACCGGGCGGTCCGCCGCCGGTTTCGGCGAACGCGGGCGGTTTCCGTGAAGAAGCTAACCCCGGGAGCCCGCGCGAGCACGACGCCGTCTCGGCCGGGTGCCGAGCACCAGCTGCCGGGAGCCGTCCAGCACCAGCAGACCCGCCGCCGTGACGGCGGCCACCGCGAGGGTGACCCAGCTGCCCAGCATCCTGGAGACCACGGTACCGCCGGAGGCACCCGGCACCTCGATCGTCACCACGGAGCGGTCCCAGGCCAGCAGCGCCCCGACCACCAGCAGGGCGGCGAGCACCAGTTCGGCCCCGCACACCCCCAGCCGCCAGGGCTGGTGCAGCTCGGCCGAACCCGTCCCGACCGACTCCGGTTCGTTCTCGGAATCCCGCACCCGCTCAGGATCGCACGTCGGCGGGATCAGCCGTGCCCGGCGGCGAACACGCCGCCCTCGGCGAAGGCCAGCTCGGCGAAGCGTTGGCCGATGAGGCGGTGCGTGGCGGTGTCCGGGTGCAGCCCGTCGGGCAGGGGATGTTCGACGGCGTCGTGCGCGCCGTAGAGCTCACGCCCGTCGAGATAGTGCAGGTTCGGGTCCTCACCGGCCCGCTGCCGCACCACCCGCTCCAGCTCCCGGCGGATGACCTCCAGGGTCAGCTTCCCCTGTGCCCGTTCGCCGGGGTCCCCGGTGGCGCGGAACCGCATGGTCCCGGCGCGGACGGCCTCGGCGTCCGGGGCGGTGGGCCCGGGGGTGTCCTCGTGGATGGGGCAGTGCAGCGGGGAGATCACCAGCAACGGGGTGCGGAGGTGGCCCTCCCGGATCGTATCGAGGAAACCGTGCACAGCCGGGGTGAGGGCGCGCAGCCGCATCAGGTCGGTGTTGACCAGGTTGATGCCGAGCTTGAGGCTGATCATCCCGGCTGGGGTGTCCCGCAGGGTGCGCGCGGTGAACGGGTCGAGCAGCGCGTTGCCGCCCAGTCCCAGATTGACCAGCTCCACCCCGCCGAGCGAGGCGGCCAGGGCGGGCCAGGTGGCGGTGGGGTTCGTCGCGTTGGAGCCGTGGCTGATCGAACTGCCGTGGTGCAGCCACACCGGCCGGTCTCCGGGCGGGACGGACTCGACAGGGGCGTCGGTGCGCAGGGCGCGGAGTTCGGTGGTCTCGTTGTGCGGCAGCCAGATCTCCACGTCCTTCGTCCCCTCCGGCAGACCGGGGAACCGCACGGTCCCGACCGGGCCGGGGCGGGTTTCGGTCTCCCCGGTGCTCATGTCCACGGTCAGGACGTTGCCCTCGCTCACCCCGGCCCGCCCGACGAGCCGACCGTCCACGAGCAGTTCGTGAACCCCGTCCGGCGGCGGGGTCGGAACTCCCCGGTAGGTCTTCTTGGTGGCCAGCACGTCCAGTTCGACGAGCGTGGCCGCGGTGCGGAACACCAGCCGCACCCCGGAGGGCTGGGACTCGATCGTCAGCAGCTGCTCGTCGGGGCACTGGGCGCGGCCCCGGGCGGGCAACCGGTGCGGCAGCAGCCCGTGTTCGGTGTGCTCCACTTCCACGGCCCCGCGCAGCAGATCCGCGGTGACCGGGCGGGTGAGCAGGTCCGCCGGGCCCGGGCTGTCGGGGGAACCGGCGGTGTCGTCGTCGGGATGGCTCACGCTCTCATCCTGGCAGTCCCGGCCACCGGGGCTCACGGGGTTTTCCCGGTTGCACCGCTGCCGGGGGCTCGTGGTGGGCGGGGTTCACGCCAGGTCGCCACGCGTCTCCTCCGGGGAGCTCTCCGGTTGCGCTCGCCCGCCCCGGTCGGGGGCCAGGGCCGCGCGCAGCGCCTCCGGGTCCGCCGCCCAGGCCAACACCCGACGCTCGCCGCCCTCGGCGTCCTCGTCCGGGCGCAGCAGCAGCGGCACCGGCGTGGTGCCCCGGGGAACGGTGATCCGGCCGCCCAGTACCCGGCCGGTGTCGGTGCCGTCGGACTCCGGCACGGACTCGATCCGTGCCACCGGCAGGCACTCGCCGCCGACCACCAGCCGCCGCGAGGTCACCAGCACCGAGCGGTAGCGCCGGCGGGCCCGCACCCACACCAGGGTCGGCGGCACCGACAGCGCCGCCGGCACGAGCCACTGGAGCGGGTGCGCCGGCCCGGCGGTGACGAGTTCGACCACCAGCCCGCACGCGGCGAAGAGCGGGCCCCAGGTGAGCGGCCACCAGCCGGAGCCGACCTCGGAGTAGCGGATCCGTTCAGCCGCGCTCACCGGACAGCCACTCCGAGGTCGAACGTCTCCAGAAGCAGGCCCAGGCCAGCACCACCAGCACGAACACGATCAGGTTGGAGGCCGTCCACGCGCCGAAGGCCAGCACGGACAGCACGTGCACGGCCGCGAGCACGGTGAGCGCGATCCGGGCCCAGGACCGCCGCCGCAGCACCAACCAGGCCAGCACCAGGTACCCGGCGGCCAGCACCACGGCCAACGCCGTGTTGACCAGCAGCAGATCGCGCACCATCGCCGCGGCTCGCCCCGCCGGGAGGTCGCGGACCTGCGTCACGCGGTCGCGCAGGGTCCCGAAGTCCAGCCAGGAGAGCAGCGCGCGGACCAGCAGGAAGACCCCGACCGCTCCCCAGAGTCCGAGCCCGGCACGCAGCGCGGGCGGCGTCCCGGACAGCGGCGATCGCGGTGTGGCCATGGACCGAAGGTATCCCGCCGTTCCGGCCGGCGCGGGGCGAGCCGGGCGGGGTCAGGCGCGCTTGGCGGCCGAGAAGAACCAGTTGGACGGCCGCAGCCACACCAGCACCAGGAAGGCGATCGTCGAGACGACACTGACCGCTCCGATGCTGATGTTCAGCGCGGTCAGCACGGTGGGAACCTCGTCCATGCGGACGGTCTGCCCGTTCACGGTCTGGGTGGTGTCCACCGAGGTCATGCCGTTGCCGAACAGGTTCGGGAGCATGAACACCAGCCACACGGCGGCGAACACGGTGAGGGTGATCCGCGCCCAGTTGCGCCCGGCCCGCATCTTGAAGCCGAACACGATCCACAGCGTGGTCAGCACCGCGAAGAGGAAGAGGAGGAACCCGAACACGAGCATCACGCCCGCCATCATGGCGCTGCGGAACTCATCCCGGGTCATGTTCTCGGGGATGTCCTGTTCGGTGATGGTGGCGCCGACGGTCTGGCCGATGAACTCCGATATGGAGAGCATGGACGCGCCCATGAGCAGCGTCACCACGATCGGGGCGAGCACCGCGATCCAGAAGGCGATGTTGACCGTGAGCGGGCGGTGCGCGGCGAGCGTCGTACCGGTGTCCACCGGCGGTGCCGCGTAGGGGTTGGGTTGGCCACCCTGCTGCGAGTACCCCTGCTGGTAGGGGTCGGGTTGTTGGGACGGCTCCTGTTGCCATGGATTCTGTGGGGAAGTCACGGGCAAACGGTAGAAACCCCCTCCGGTGGTGTCCACCGATATTCACCAACCGTTATGTGTCTCCGCGCACAGTACACCGGCGGCCGGGCCGTCGACCGCACACGCTCCGGGCGAAGGTCACCGCGACTTGCGCGCGGCGGCGAAGAACCGGCCGGACTCCGGGCGCAGCAACAGCACGAACACGGCCACGTCCAACGCCGCGATCACGACACCGAGGATCACGCTCAACGGGTCGGGTGTCAGGCCCGGGAACATCCGCACGTAGTCCTCGGGCATCCCCACCGCCGTGGTGAGCAGGGTCATCGCGGTGCTGAACACGAGCAGCCCGCAGAGCACCAGTATGATCACCCGGGCCCAGTTGCGCCCCTGGGCCGTGCGCGTGGCCAGGAACACGTACAGCACGGCCACGGCGATCGACACCAGCAGGGAGAACATGATCCCGCCGTTGACGGCGGCGTCCACCTCGTGCTGGGCCAGCTCGGGTTCCAGCTGTCGCACCTGCTCGGTCAACGTCCTGCGGTCGGACAGCTGGATCACCGAGCGCACGAACCCGACCGCCGTGGCGGCCAGCCACAGCCAGCGGGCCAGCCACACCGAGCGCGGGAGCGGGTTGCTCGGGGAGGCCGGGGCGTCGTTCCGGGTCCACGGTGCGGTCACTCGGCATCCCCCGTCGGCTCGTCACGCAACCAGCGGGCCGCCTGGGTCGCCCAGTAGGTGAGCACGATGTCCGCTCCGGCGCGCCGCACCGAGGTCAACGTCTCCAGCACGGTGCGTTGGCGGTCCAGCCAGCCGCGCTCGACGGCGGCCTCGATCATGGAGTACTCGCCGGAGACCTGGTAGGCGGCCACCGGCACCGAGGAGGTCTCGGCGGTCCGCCGCACCAGGTCCAGGTAGGACAGGGCCGGTTTGACCATCACCATGTCGGCGCCCTCGGCCAGGTCCAGGGCCACCTCCCGTCCGGCCTCCCGCGCGTTGCCCGGGTCCTGCTGGTAGGTCTTGCGGTCCCCGGACAGCTGGGAGTCCACCGCGTCCCGGAAGGGCCCGTAGAACGCGGAGGCGTACTTCGCCGAGTAGGCCAGCAGCGAGGTCTCGTGGAAACCGGCGGCGTCCAGCGCCTCCCGGATGGCCCCGATCTGGCCGTCCATCATCCCGCTGGGGCCTAGCACGTGCGCCCCGGACTCGGCCTGGGCCAGCGCCATCTCCCCGTACAGGCGCAGCGTGCGGTCGTTGTCCACGTTGCCCGACTCGTCCAGCACCCCGCAGTGGCCGTGGTCGGTGAACTCGTCCAGGCAGGTGTCGGCCATGATCACGGTGTCGTCGCCGACCTCGGCGGCCACGTCGCGCAGGGCCACGTTGAGCACCCCGTCCGGATCGGCCGCCGCCGAGCCGGTGGCGTCGCGCTCGGCGGGCACCCCGAACAGCATCAGCCCGCCCACACCGGCCGAGACCGCCTCGACGGCGGCTCTGCGCAGCGAGTCCCTGGTGTGGTGCGGCACTCCCGGCATGGAGGGGATGTCCACCGGTTCGCTCGCGCCCTCACGCACGAACATCGGCAGCACCAGGTGCCGGGGCCGGACCTCGGTCTCGGACACGAGCCGGCGCAGCGCCGCGTTGCGGCGCAGCCTGCGGGGACGATCCGCGGGATACAAGTCTGGAACACCTCGCACGGACGACGTGGACGACGATCGGAGGGCACCGGTGGCTCACCGTACTCCCCGCCGGTCACGGCGGTGCCGCCACCGTCACACGGACGGGCGGCACCGCCGGGGCACCCCGTTCAGGAGCGCCGGGTCCGTTTGGCCTTCTTCGGCGGGGGAAGCGCACCCTCGGCCCGCAGCCGGGCCGCGTGTTCGGCGAGCGAGTCCACCAGCGCGGGAACCTGGGCCACCTCCGGCCGGACGTCCACCCGCAGGCCGAACTCCTTGGCCGTCTCGGCCGTTTTCGGGCCGATGCAGGCCACCAGGGTCCTGGCGTGGGGCTTGCCCGCGATGCCGACCAGGTTCCGGACGGTGGACGAGGAGGTGAAGCACACAGCGTCGAAGCCACCGGTCTTGATCATCTCGCGGGTCTCGGCGGGCGGCGGGGCCGCCCGGACCGTGCGGTAGGCGGTGACGTCGTCCACCTCCCAGCCGCGCTCGGTCAGCCCGGCCGAGAGCGTCTCGGTGGCGATGTCGGCGCGCGGCAACAGCACCCGGGCCACCGGGTCGAGGACCTCGTCGTGCGGCGGGAAGTCCTGCAACAGCCCCTCGCTGGACTGGTCCCCGGAGGGCAGCAGCTCGGGGTTGATGCCGAAGGACCGCACCTTGTCCGCGGTGGCCTCGCCGACGCAGGCGATCTTGACGCCGGAGAAGGCCCGGGCGTCCAGGCCGAACTCGTGGAACTTCTCCCACACCGCGCGGACCGCGTTGGCCGAGGTGAACACCACCCACTGGTAGCGGCCGTCGACCAGCCCCTTGACCGCGCGTTCCATCTGGGCCGGGCTGCGCGGCGGCTCCACCGAGATCGTGGGCACCTCGTGCGAGACGGCGCCGTGCGACCACAGCCGGTCGCTCATGGCTCCCGCCTGGTCCTTGGTGCGCGGCACGAGCACCTTCCACCCGTACAGGGCCCTGGTCTCCCACCAGGACAACGGGCTGCGGTTGCCCGCGACGTCACCGACCGTGACCACCAGCGGGCCCTGGAGCTCGCCCGCGTCACCGGCCACCGAGGCCAGCGTGGTGTCGATCGTGCGTTCCGAGACGGTCGTTCCCGAGGCGGTCACCGCCACCGGGGTCTGCGGGCTCATCCCGTGCTCGACCAGGGCGGAGGCCGCCTCGGCCAGGTGGCTCCCCGAGGCGTGCAGCACCAGGGGACCGTTGGTGGTGGCCAGGGCCTGCCAGTCGACCTCGCTGCGAACGTCCACCTCGGCGTGCGCGGAGCCGAGGGCGACCCCCGCGTAGGCGGGCACCGCCGTGCCGGCGGGCACGCCGGGAACCACCTCGAAGGAGACGTCGGTCTTGGACACTTCCTGGACCTCGCGCACCACCGCGTCCGCGGTGAGCGGGTCCCCGGAGACCAGCCGGACCACCGGACGTCCGGTCCGCGCCTCCTCGGCCAGGTTGCCGGCCACGTCGGCCGGTTCCCCGACCGCAGGCCGCACCTCGGCGGCCTCGTCCGCCAGCGCGGACACGTCGGCGGGAACGTCCGGGTCGGTCACCACGAGGGACGCGTGCGTCAGCAAATGTCTGGCCCGGACGGTGAGCAGGCCCGAATCACCGGGACCGGAGCCCACGAAAGCCACTCGTCCGGGGGTATTACGTGCTCGGGTCATCAGGGCACTCCCCATCAACTACTGCCGGGGCCGCTGAGCATCGCGGCTCCGGCCTCGAGCAGCTGGGCGGCCACGTCCCTGCCCAGCTGCTCAGCGGCGGTCGTCTCACCAGTGGCGGAGGCACGCAGCAACGCGTTGTCCTCGGCTGCCGCCACCCCGCGCATGGACAGCCGGCTCACGGCACGGCCGTCCTCGTCGAGGTCCTCCACCACTCCGGCCAGTGCCCCGACGGGCGCACTACAGCCGGCTTCGAGCGCTGCGAGCATGGCGCGCTCGGCGGCCACCGCGACGCGGCTGGCCTCATCGTCCAACACGGACTGCAGCAAATGCTCGGTGTCCACGTCCTCGACGCGGCACTCCACTGCCAGCGCGCCCTGGGCGGGTGCGGGCAGCATCTGCAGTGGATCGAGCGATTCAGTGATCACCCCGAGCCGGCCCACCCTGGCCAGGCCCGCGCGGGCGAGCACGACGGCGTCCAGCTCACCGTCGGTCACCTTACGCATTCGGGTGTCCACGTTGCCACGAATACCGCGCACCTCCAGCCCCAGTCCGAGAGCTTCGAGCTGGCTGGCGCGGCGCGGCGAACCGGTCCCCACCACGGAGCCCGGAGGCAGTTCACCCAACGTCAGACCGTCCCTGGCGACCAGCGCGTCCCGCGGGTCCTCACGGGGAGGGACCGCGGCCAGCGCCAACCTCGGGTCGGACGCGGTGGGCAGGTCCTTGTAGGAGTGCACGGCGACATCGACCTCACCGGCGGCCAAGGCCTCCCGCAGCGCGGAGGTGAACACGCCGACCCCGATCTCGCTGATCGGGGCCTGCGACTGGTCACCCGGGGTGGAGACCCGCACCAGCTCGGTGGTGTGTCCCGCGCGCTCCAGTCGTTCGGCCACCGTCGAGCTCTGCGCCATCGCGAGCGCACTTCCCCGGGTGCCGATGCGGAGGGTCTCGGTCAACGGTCCTCACCGTCCTGTTCGGAGCGATCGTGCGGGACGGCCGGGCTCTGGGTCCCCTGGGCGTGTGAGACGGAGGTGCTCACACCCCGGCTGCCACGTTCCCCGTCCTCCACGACCTGCGGGGTTCCGATCACGGCGGCGGTCTGCGGGTCGAGTTCGAACAGCTCGCGCAGCGCGTCGGCGTAGCCGGCCCCGCCCGGCGCCGCAGCCAGTTGCTTGACCCGGACGGTCGGAGTGTGCAGCAACTTGTCCACCACACGGCGAACCGTGCGGGACAGCTCCTCGCGAACGTCCGTGTCGAGTTCGGGCAGCCGGGAGTCCAGGCGAAGCAGCTCGGAGTCCACGACCTCGGCAGCTCGTTTGCGCAGCGCGGTGACCGTGGGGGTCACCTCGGCCGAACGCTGGGCCGCCAGGTAGGAGCGGACCTCCTCCGCGACGATCGCGGTCGCGTCCCGCTCGGCACCGCCACCGTTCTCCTCGGCCAGTCTACGCTGCAGGGACTGCAGATCCACCACCGTGACCCCGGCCAGCTCGTCGACCCCCGGGGCGGTGTCCCGGGGAAGGCCGAGATCGCAGACCACCAGCGGTCTTCCGGGTGCCCGTTCGGACAGCGCCGCCGAGACGGTCTCCGTGTCCACCACGGTTCCGACCGCCCCGGTGCAGGTGACCACCACGTCCGCCTCGCGCACGGCCCTGTCCAGCGCGTCCAGGGCGACCGTGTCGGCGGACAGCCCCTCCGAGCGCAGCGACTCGGCCAGCCGCGCCCCGTTCTCGGGGGTGCGGTTGGCGATCACCACCTCGCGGACCCCGAGCCTGCGGAGCTGGGCGGCGGCGAGACCGCCCATGGATCCGGCGCCGACGATCAGCGCGGAGCGCCCGGACAGGGTGCCGTGGGCCCGTTCCGCGTCGGCCAGCGCCTCGGAGACCACCGAGGCCCCGGCGGCGTCGATCTCCGTCTCGGAGTGCACCCGCTTGCCCACGCGCAGCGCCTGCTGGGCCAGCTCGTGGAGGGTCTTGCCCACGGTGCCCGCCCGGTCGGCGTCGTGGTAGGCCTGCCGGAGCTGCCCGAGGATCTGGGCCTCCCCGACGACCATGGAGTCCAGCCCGGCGGCCACCGAGAACAGGTGCTCCACGGCGGCACCGGCGTAGTGCACGTAGAGGTGGTCGGCCAGCTCGGCGAACTCCGAACCGGAGTGCCGCGCCAACACCGAGGTCACGTCGTCGAGACCGCCGTGGAAGGTTTCCGCGACGGCGTAGACCTCGACCCGGTTGCACGTGGCCAGCAGCAACACCTCGCAGACGTGTTCCTTGCCCAGCAGCTCGTGCAGCAGCTTGTCGACGTCCTCGGCACCGACCGCCACACGTTCGAGCATCCGCACCGGGGAGCTCTGGTGTGACAGCCCGACGGTGAGCAGATTCACGACCGAACCACCATCCCGTCCACCGGGTCGGCCCCGGCGTTCACGTCACGAGTTTTCGATTGCGGTGTCCCGTCGACACCGTCCCCGGGGTCGCCGGACTCCTGGGGCTCCTGGCTTCGGCGGGCTACGTGGAAGGACAGGATCTGCATCTCCACCGCGAGGTCGACCTTGCGCACCTCGACCTCCTCGGGAACCTGCAGAACCACGGGGGCGAAGTTGAGAACGCAGCGCACACCGGCCTGCACCAGTCGGTCACAGACGTCCTGGGCGCCCTTGGCCGGTGTGGCGATCGCGCCGATGGTGATGTCGCGTTCGGCGCACACGCGGGGGATGTCGTCGACGTGGTCGACCGGGATACCGCCGACCGGCACACCCATGAGGTCCGGGTCGAGGTCGAACAACGCCGCCACGGGGAAACCCCGGTTCGGGAACCCGCCGTAGTTGGCCAGCGCGTGCCCGAGGTTCCCGATGCCGATCACGGCCACCCGGTGCTGCTGGGTCAGCCCCAGGGTCCGCTCGATCTGGCCGATGAGCACCGCGACCTCGTAGCCGACTCCCCGGGTTCCGTAGGAGCCGATGTAGGACAGGTCCTTGCGCAGTTTCGCCGAGTTGACCCCCGCGGCCGAGGCCAGTTCCTCGCTGGAGACGGTGTGCACTTCCTGTTCGGCCAGGCCGGACAGCACACGCAGGTACACCGCCAGCCTGGCCACGGCCGCCTCCGGAATCGACCTGGCCCGGTCCTGGGGTTCGGGCACGGTGATCCCCTCCGCCGGCCGCGGTTGTGCCGCGGTCTCGTCCGCGTCACGCGGACCGTCGTCTCGCACGCCCTCTCCGTGCGCCGTCACGCTGGCTCTCCCTCGCCCTGCCTGCTGGTGCGTTCGTCGGTGACCGGTGGGGACGCGATCCGGCTGCCGCCCCGTTTCCGAACGCGGCGGCCGGTTCGGAACAACACCGACCACGAAGTCGTGACATCCGGGGACGTGTGCCTACGCCACCAAAGATCGCGTGCGGGAAATCCGCGGAACGAGTCCGGCAACACGACACCGCCCACCGTAGCTATTTGTGAACACATGCACAAAGTTGACCGGGCCCGCCGTAACGAGACCCACAGTCACGCGAAGCATCATCCCCGAAAGCCCCCCGACGTGCCAAAACGAGTGGTATGCGGGCCGCGCACCCCCTCCTCGGAAGGCGCGGCGCGAAACACGGGGACCGCCGCGCCACGAAAAAGTCGGGCAGATCACCCTCGGCCGACACCGACACGTGTCCGCCCCGTCCCGCAGGGTGGTCACGCGCGGAGCGCGGCACGCAGGCGCTGCGGTTCCACCTTCCAGAAACCGTGTTCGACCCCGTCGACGAGGATCACCGGCACGCGGTCCCCGAACTCGGCGCGCAGCTCGGGGTCACCGTCGACGTCGGAGGTCCGCCAGGGCACCCCCAGCTCCGCGCACACCTCGGAGATCTCGGTCTCCGCGGTGTCGCAGGCGGGGCAGTCCCGCCGGACCAGCAGTGTCACCTCGTGCTCGCCGGACAAACCCGATCACCTCGTTTCGACGGACGTCTCCACGGTCCACCGGTGATTGTCCTCCCGCGACCCCGGCGGGCACGCACCGAGGTCGCCCCCGTTTCGCGGACACCCGTCCGGTGACGGGGATCACCGGTACGGAGCAGTCCGCGGCCTCCGAAGCGCGCGGAGGTCGGAAATCCGTATCAATTCGAGTCCCGCAACCACTACCTACCGGACAGTAGCACCACGTATGCTGCCGATCCTGAAAACCGATCCCCGACGGGGCTCGCACAGCACACCGCCGAAACACCGCCGAATCCAGGGAGCGGACATGCTTCAGGCCACGGTGCTTCACCAACCGACCCTGCGACGCCCGCCCGCCCTGCCCGAGGGGAACCGGCAGTCCCCCACCAGCTCGTCCGGAACCGGTTCCCGGCAACTCAACACGGCCCCCAGGGAACCGACCGAACCCGGGCAGGAAAGCGGCGTCCCCGAGCAGACCCCGGAGAACTGGAACCACGTCCACCAGGCGCAGAACGGGGACAGCCAGGCGTTCGGCAAGCTCTACGACCAGTACGCACACCTGGTGTACCGCTACGTGCTGCTCCGGGTCAGCGACCACTGTCTGGCCGAGGACATCACCAGCGAGACCTTCGCCAGGGCGCTGCGGCGCATCGCCTCGGTGAGCTACCAGGGGCGCGACGTGGCCGCCTGGTTCATCACCATCGCGAAGAACCTGCTGCTCGACCACATCAAGTCCAGCCGGAACAGGCTGGAGATCCCGCTGGCCGACCCGGTGGAGTCCCACCGCGACGGGCCCCAGCACAACGGTCCCGAACAGCAGGTGCTGGCCGAGGCGGCCCACGCGGAACTGCTGGACTGCGTCCGCCGCCTCAACCCGGACCAGCGCGAGTGCATCAGGCTGCGCTTCCTCCAGGGGCTTTCCGTGACGGAAACCGCCGAACGCATGCACCGCAACGAGGGCGCCGTCAAGGCGCTGCAACACCGGGCGGTCCGCAGGCTCGCCCAGCTGCTGCCCGACGATCCCCGCTGAGACCGGCGATTCCGCCGGGCCGACGGAACGGGCCGCCGATCACCCACCCCGGCGACGGGGCACCCCGCCACACTCCACCACCCGGCTCCCACGGGACCGCGCCGAGTGGTTCCGCACACCCGCCCGGAGCACCCGGCACACCGCCGGGACGGCCCTGGAATAACGCCGCCCCCGACTGGGTCAATACCGGAGGCGGACAATGCCTCTAAGCTAGGAAGGCCGGCGGCGGGCACCGAGACCCCCCAACAGCCGCCCGCGGGCCACAGCGACACAGGACGACTCCGGAGGACACCGGGAGGCGCGGCGGTGCCTACATGGCCAGGCTCAGCGGAGCGAACCGACAACGGTGACCAGCACGTCAACGCGTCCGAAACCGGTCGACGCGGCCGGGAGGACTCCCTGGACAGCGCCAAACTGGCCGGTCGGGCCTCCGCGGAGGCCGCGGTGACCGCCACCCCGGACGACGCGAGCGCCACAGCCCCGCACGACCTGACGGCGGCGGCGTTCTTCGACGTGGACAACACCATGATGATGGGGGCCTCGCTGTTCCACTTCGCCCGGGGACTGGCGGCCCGGAAGTTCTTCAGGCCCTCGGACCTGGCGGGGTTCGCCTGGCAGCAGGTGAAGTTCCGCATCGGGGGCAACGAGAACGTGGAGGACCTGCGTTCCAGCCGGGAGCAGGCGCTGTCGTTCGTGGCCGGGCGGGACGTGGCCGACCTGGTGGGGCTGAGCGAGGAGATCTACGACGAGCTCATGGCCGACCGGATCTGGGCGGGCACCCGCGCCCTGGCCCAGATGCACCTGGATGCGGGACAGCGGGTGTGGCTGGTCACCGCGACACCGGTGGAGCTGGCCCAGATCATGGCGCAGCGGCTGGGGCTGACCGGGGCGCTGGGCACGGTGGCCGAGCACTCCGAGGGCGTCTACACCGGCAGACTGGTGGGCGAGATGCTGCACGGGCGCGCCAAGGCGCACGCGGTGCGGGCACTGGCCGCCAGCGAGGGACTGGACCTGCGGCGCTGCACCGCCTACTCGGACTCCTCCAACGACGTGCCCATGCTCTCGGTGGTGGGCAGGGCCGTCGCGGTCAACCCGGACCAGCGGCTGCGCGAGATCGCCCGGGTGCGCGGCTGGGACGTCCGCGACTTCCGCACCGGCCGCAAGGCGGCCCGTATCGGCGCCCACTCGGTGCTCGGGGCGGGGGCTCTGGCCGGGGCGCTGGCGGCCGGGCTGGCCTACCGGCGCCGCGACCGGGCCTGACAGGTCACCCCCAAACTCCCCGTCGCGCTCCTGGTCGGCTTCGACGACCCCCGGCCAGAAGGGCGGGATCGCCTGGTACGGCAGCAGCGTCCTGCCGTGCCATGTTTCGGTTCTCTCGTGGCAATGGCGCGTCCGCCGGATCGACGCGGTGTAACGAGCCGTTCGACGGTTGCCGCGCTCATGATCGAGCACGAACGGTGTGTCCTCTCCAGATAGCGGCGTTCCTCGTAACGTGTCCGGAACTTCCCCTCTTGTCCCAACAACTCTTGCGATGGGGATGGACTACCGGAATGATGTCGGCTCGACAGGTTCGCCGGATCATGGCCACGTTCCGGCACGTGTCCTCACTGGGGGCGTACGGAACGCCCGGGTCGCGGATCGATCCGCCGCCGGAGTCCGAAGGCGCACGGCGGTCCTCGCGAACACGTCCGGCGATTCGATTTCCCGGGAAAGGAATCCATGCACAAGTCACGTTTACCGAAAGCGGGTGCGCGTAACCTGCTGTTCGGGTTGCTGGCACTGCTGCTGGCCGCTACAGGTGCGGTCGCGGCCCCCGGCCAGTCGGCGGCGGCCCCGGACCTCTCAGTGCGCGAGATCCAGATGGACCTCGCGGGGCTCGGGTACCTGCCGTGGGAGGGCGTCGACGGTATCGACGGCCCCCAGACCTCCGGAGCCATCACCAAGTTCCAGTCAGCGCAGTGCCTGACGGTGGACGGCATCGCCGGCCCCAACACGAACACGGCCCTGACGGACAAGGTCAAGGAGGTCCAGCGTGCTGCCGGCACCGTCGCCGACGGCGTCTACGGGCTGTGGACAGTTCAGGCCGTGAAATTCTACCAGCGTGATCACAACCTCACCTACGACGGCATAGCCGGACCGCAGACCATGGGCTCGATGGGCATCGAACGGCGGAAGGGCTGTTCCGACGACGTCGAGGGCCTGCCTTATCCGTCCACATACACCAAACAGGTGCAGTGGAACCTGGCGGGAATGGGCTACCTGCCGTGGAGCGGGATCGACGGCATCGTCGGGCCGCAGACACGTTCGGCCACCATGGATTTCCAGCGGGACGCCTGTATCTCCACCGACGCGATCGCGGGGCCGGTGACCGGTGACCACATGAGCCAGCAGGTCAAGAAGATCCAGCGGGCCACGGGCACACCCGCCGACGGTGCCTACGGCCCGAACACTCGCGCGGCGGTCGAGGACTACCAGCGCGACCACGGGCTGGCCGTGGACGGCATGGCCGGTCCGAACACCATGAGCGAGATGGGCATCTCCCGGACGATGTGTGACTACCCCTCGGGAGACCCGGCCCCTCCGGCCGACGGCTCCACTCGGGAGAAGATCGTCGCGATCGCTGCCGGTGAGCACGGCTACCAGGAGATCAACGGCTCGAACTGCCAGAAGTACGGCGGCATGTGCGAACCCTGGTGCGCGAAGTTCGGCACCTGGGTGTGGCAGCAGGCAGGGGTCGACGTGCCCAGCTACTGGTTCACCGGTGACTGGTACATGTGGGGACGAAGCAACGGGCACTCCGTGCCCGCCTCGCGGGGCTTCTCCGACATCAAACCGGGTGACGCGGTGTTCTGGGGCTCCGGCCCCTCGAGCGTTTCGAGCAGTGTCCACGTGGACCTCGTCGAATCGGTCAACGCGGACGGCACGCTGAACCTCATCGGCGGCAACGTTTCCAACGCCGTCAGCCGCAAGTACAACGTGGATCCGTATTCGGCCAACATCTACGGCTACACACGCCCGTGACCGCGGTACGGCGCTCGCCGCGTGTCCGCGAGGGGCATTCCATCGCCGCGGACGACATCCACGGCCCACCACCCGCGACGCCGTGTGAACGTACAGCGGAGAACGGGGATCGCGGGGACCGCGTGTACGGACCCCAGAACCGTGACGCGATGCGCTGGCACATCGGTGCCGACCGCATCAGCCAGTACGGCTCGGACTGACGCCTCCTCCGGTTCGGCCGTCCGTAACCCTGGACGGCCGAACCACCCGGAGGGAAGGCCCGGATCTGAGTACCGCGCCCGGGCGGATCAGCCGAAGAAGACGCTGCCCCGCTGGGCCAGCAGCCGGTAGATCGTCTCCTGGATGGTCTCGCGCACCCGGTCGCTGAGGTCGAAGACCACCATCGGGTCCTCGGCGGCCTCGGCCCCGTGGCCGGCGGTCTCGATCGGCTCTCCGAACTCGATGTACCACTTGGTCGGCAGCGGCACCGCCCCCAACGGCCCCAGCAGCGGGAAGAACGGCGTCACCGGGAAGTACGGCAGCCCCAACAATCTGGCCAGGGGCGGAACGTCCCCGATCTTCGGGTAGATCTCCTCGGCCCCCACGATGGAGCAGGGCACGATCGGCACTCCGCAGCGCATCGCCGCCGAGACGAAGCCTCCCCGCCCGAAGCGCTGTAGTTTGTAGCGGTCCCGGAACGGTTTGCCGATGCCCTTGAACCCCTCCGGCCACACGCCGACCAGCTCGCCGGAGCGCAGCAGGCGCTGCGCGTCCTCGTTGCAGGCCAGCGTCTGGCCGCTGCGCCGCGCCAGGGTGCCCACGAACGGGGTCGCGAAGACCACGTCGGCCCCGAGCATCCGCAGGTGCCGCCCCGCCGGGTGCTGCTCGTGCAGCGCCACGGTGGTCATCAGGGCGTCCCAGGGCAACGTCCCCGAATGGTTGGCCACCACCAGCGCCGCCGAGTCCCCGGGCACGTTGTCCAGGCCCGTGGCCTCCACGCGGAACCAGTTGTCGTAGACCGCCCGCAGCGCGGGCAGGAAAACCCGGTCGGTGAGTTCCCGGTCGAAACCGAACTCGTCCACGGTGTACTCGCCCAGCAACCGGCGCCGCGCGAAGGCCACCGCATCGGCCAGCGCGAGCTGCCACCCCGCCGGGTTCCCCTCCGCGTCGTCCGCTCCGTCCGATCCGGTCTCTCCAGTCCCGGTGTCCTCGTCCCGAGGGCAACGCCCCCACGCGGAGGACGTTCCGTCCTCGTCCGGATACAACGGAATCACTCTCGCATCCGCCACCGGGCCTCCTCAGCCGATCCGGGCCATCGCCCGGTCCACTTCCCGTTCCGCCGCCTCGATCCACTCCGGCGCCACCAGCGGGCGCAGTCCCCGGCCGTGCACGAAGTCGTCGAAAGCCTGCCGTGTCGTCCACCGGGGAGTGAAGCCGAAACACCGCCGCAGCCTCGTGGTGTCGGCCACCCGACCGAGATCCGGTGGTCGCACCCGCTCCCCGCCGCCCGCCAGCATCCCCGCCAGGGACGACGCCAGGGCACCGGGAACCGGCACCCCGAGACGTCCCGCCCGGCGGACCGCCTGCCCGAGCGTGAGCACCCCGGAGGCCCCCACGTTGAACACCCCCGGGTGGTCCTCCAGCACCGCCCGCCGCAACACGGCGAGCGCGTCCTCCGGGTGCAGCAGTTGCAGACACGCGTCCCAGCCCAGCACGGTGGGAACCACCGGGGCGGCGAAGTACCTCGTCAACGCGGAGTCGATGCGGGGTCCCACCAGGTCGGCGAAACGCAGCACCGTGACGTCCACATCGGGCCGTCGCCGCGCGAAACCGCGCACGTGGCCCTCCACGTCGACCGCGTTCCCGGCCGCACCGGAGGAGGGTGGGTCCCTGGGGGCGGTGTCCTCGGTGAACACCGCCGGGTCGCGGGGATCCGACCCGTACACGGCGGTGGTGGACCTCAGCACCAGCTTGCGCACCCGCGCGGAGTTCTGGCAGGAGGCCAGCAGCCGCATCGTGCCGAGCACCCTCGTCTCCGTGGCCGAGGACCGGGCGAGGGTGGTCCCCTCCGGGGCGCTTCCCGCGTGGACCACGGTGTCCGCCCCGCTGTCGGCCAGCACCCGGGAGATCAGCGGATGGCGGATGTCGGCCCGCACGAACTCGGCACCGCCCATGCGGCGCGCCAGCTCCCGGGAAGGCGCCACCGTGTCCACACCGACGACCCGCCGCACCCCGGGCTCGGCGGCCAGCCTTCCGGCCAGGTGCGCGCCGACGAAATCGCTCACCCCAGTGACGAGCACGACCTCGGGCATCCTCGGCCTCCCGGACGCCTACGACCACCCGGACACCACGACCCGGCCTGCGGCGGCACCGCTGCCGCGCGGCCAACGGCCCGCCACCGAAGGATCACGGACGATCCTACCCCGCACACGCCGGGAGCCCGCCCCGAAACGGGCGCGGGGGAGGTTTCCGCCGTGGATCACCCCGGACCGGGTGAGGGCACCGGCCGTCTACTCGTCGGTCCGGCGGTGTGTGGCACCCAGCTCCACCGACCGGGAGTGCGCCGCCTCGATCGCGTCGATCATCGCGGCCCGCACCCCGTGCTTTTCCAGTTCGCGGATGCCCGAGATCGTCGTCCCCGCCGGGGAGGTGACCCCCTCGCGCATGATCACGGGGTGTCCTTCGCCCTCCCGGAGCATGGCGGCCGAGCCCACGGCCGACTGCACGACCAGCTCGGCGGCCACGGAACGGGGCAGCCCCAGCAGGATGCCCGCGTCGACCATCGCCTCGACCAGGTAGAAGAAGTAGGCGGGACCGGAACCGGACAGGGCGGTCACCGCGTCCTGCTGGCTCTCCGGGACACGCACCACCCGGCCCACGCTGCCGAGCAGCTGCTCCACGGTGTCCAGCTGCGCCTCGGTGGCGTGCGTGCCGCCGGAGATCGCGCTCATCGCCTCCCCGACCAGCATCGGCGTGTTCGGCATCACCCGCACCACGGGGGTGCCCGCGGCGAAGCGCCGCTCGAACAGTCCCGTCGGCAGTCCCGCGCACAGGGTCACCACCAGCTTCTCGGGGGTGACCAGCGGAGCGATCTCGTCGAGCAGCGGTTCGATGTCCTGCGGTTTCACCGAGACCACCAGCACGTCGGCCCGCTCGACGGCGGTGGGCACGTCCACACCGTGGACACCGTAGCGCTCGGTCAGCTCGTCCACCCGCTGCTGGTACCGCTCGGTGAACACCAGCTTCTCCGGTGCGTGCCCTGCGTCGAGCAGGCCGGACAGCAGCGACTCCCCGATCTTTCCTGCCCCGAGTACGGCGATCGTCGACATGGGCTCAGGGTGCCAGACGGCGGCAGCGGCCGAACCCACGGTCCCGTCCACCACGTGGGAAAACCCGTGGGAAGCGGCCCGGCTCACGCCCGCAGCGGCTCCAGGTGCAACCGGGCGAACAACAACGCCTCGGACAACAGGGCGGCCCGCTGGTCCACCGTCCGCGCCTTCCTGGTGTTGACCTCCACCACCACCGCACCCGTGTAGCCGCCGGTCCCCAGGGCGGAACAGACCTCGGCACAGGGCTGGGTACCGCGCCCCGGCAGCAGGTGCTCGTCGCGGGGGGCACCGGTGCCGTCGGTGAGGTGCACGTGGGCCAGGCCCCGGCCCATGCGCGCCATCAGTTCCAGCGGGTCGGTCTGGGCCGCCGCCGCGTGGGAGACGTCCAGCGTGTAGTGCCGGAACCCCACCTCGGTGGGATCGGGGGAGGGCCGGAAGGCCGACAGTCCCGTCGCCCGGTTCCTCCGCAGTCGGTCCCAGCTGTTCGGGGGGCGCACGGGGAACATGTTCTCCACGGCGACGCGGATACCGCTGGCCTCCTCCAGAGACTCCACCAGCTCCCCGAAGTTCTCCGCGTACCTGCGCTGCCACCGGAAGGGAGGGTGCACCACCACGGTGGAGGCGCCCAGCTCACTGGCGGCCACCACGGCCCTGCGCAGCCGTTCCTCCGGCTCCGCCGACCACACCCGTTGGGTGATGAGCAGGCACGGGGCGTGCACGGCCAGCACCGGAACACCGTGCTGTTCGGAGAGTCGCCGCAACGCCGAGACGTCCTGGCTGGTCGCGTCGGCCCAGACCATCACCTCCACCCCGTCGTAGCCCAGGTCCGCCGCCAGTTCGAAAGCCGCGCTGACGGGCTGGGGCCACACGGACGCGCTGGACAATCCCACCGGCACCGTGGGGCGGTGGGGTTCGGGGCTGGCTGGCACAGGTGTTTCGCGAGTCATGTCCGCCAAAACTCGACCACTGACACGAGGGGAGGACTGTCCGGCCGTCTCCGCCGACACCTCGGAGCCGGAACGTGTCCGGCAACGACCCCGAACACGTCACGGAACCCCTCCGCGCGGTGGAGGCGACGGCATCCGTCGAACGCGCTCAGTATCCCACCAGCAACAAAGCGACCGGAGACACGGTGCACGCCAGCCCGACCAGCACCGACAGCAGGACGGTCTGCAGGTCGTCGCTGCGCAGGAGCTTGCGGGCCACCAGCACGAGCACCCCGGTGAACGCCAGGGCGGCGGCCAGGGCAGGAAGCGGGAACTCCTGCCACAGCCAGCGGAAACCGATCCAGACCAGTCCTCCGGCGACGACGCCGCCGGCGACCTGGCCCAGCAGCACGGTCCACTCCAGCGCCCGGGAGCGGCCCGCACCGACCTCCTCGTCCGGCTCGTCCTCCAAGTCCTCGTCGAGACCGGCCGGAAGCTCGCGGAGCTCCCGCCCGGAGTCCTCGCCGGGGCGGCCGGAGGTGGCCCCCTCCGCGTCGGGGTCCACCGGGTCCTCGGCACCGTCGTCGAAGTCGTCGGCCTCCGCGAAGGGGTCCTCCGGCGCCGTCGGCTCGCGGTGGGCCAGATCGTAGGGATCCCCCGCTTCGGCGCTCTCCTCCCCGGAGGCGGGTGCCTGCACCCCGACCGGGTACTCCAGCAGGGTGGTGTCCTCCGAGGTCTCGGCAGTGGCGGCGGGTTCCGCGACGGGTCCTTCGGCCACGGGAGGGAAACGTTCGGTGACATCGCCCTCGTCCGGCACCGCCGTGGGCTCCGCCGCCGGGCGGTGCAGGACCTCCCCCGCGACCGTGGGCGGATCGTCGGGTGCGGGCTCCGTGGGCGCTGCGGGTGCCGCCTCCGCGTCCCGCAGCACCGGTTGTCGCGCCGTCACCTCGGTGTCCTCGGGGGCGGGCACCGGGGCCTGCTCTGCCGGGCCGCTACCGGAGGCAGGGGCCCACGGCTGGGGCGCGGCGGATTCCTCGGGGGCCACCGTCCGGTCCTCCGGGGCGGGTGCGGCGCCTGCCGTGGGGTGTTCACCGCCGTCCGGTTCCGGTGCCGCGGGGGCGGGAGACCGCCCGCTCCCACGGGGGTAGATCG
>NZ_PVSR01000083.1:0-1083 GCF_003001495.1 Actinopolyspora mortivallis | reverse complement strand
AGGGGAAAGCACACGGGGTGCGAGCGTTCGACTTGCATGTGTGAAGCGCGCCGTCAGCGTTCGTCCTGAGCCAGGATCAAACTCTCCAACAAACAACCAGAGAAAAAACCCCAGCAACAAACACTCACAAAAACCACAAGACCCACACGGGCCCCACACGCACACAAACAGGGCACTGTTGAATTCTCAAAGAACACACCCACCACCGTGGGCTTCCCGATCCGATGTTACCGGACCGGTCACAGTATTCACGTTCAAACAACGCTCGACACGGAACGAAACCGCCCGTGTCGATTTCCTATTCTACACCACCCATCGCCCGAGTTCTCAGGGGGGTGGACACTCACCAGAAACCGACACGGACTCCTCGACCTGCCCGTCGCCCGAGCAACTCTCCAGAGCCCGTCCCGACCTCTGTTGGGAACAACTCTACACACCCGTCGAACCACCCCCGAACGGGGGGTCACCGTCGTCGAACCGACAACCGAAGCAGCAGTTCGGAGGGTGCCCCACGCGAGTTCCGCTCACTCGAAGAGCACCGCCAACTCGTCCAAGGTGGATGCCACGTCCCGGTGCAGCACTCCGACCATCCCCGTCCGCACCGCCGCCGAGACGTTTCGCGCCACGTCGTCGACGAAGACGCAGTTCCGCGGCGAGACCCCCAAGAACTCGGCCGTAAGATGATAGATCGCCGGGTCGGGCTTACTCGTCCCCACTTCCGCGGACAACACCATCACGTCCAGCACCCCGGCGTCCGCCACTTCGGGCGGCACCGAGTTCCCGTTCGACAGCAGAGCCGTGGCGACTCCCCGCTCTCGCAGTTCCCCCAGCCGCACGAGCAGCGGAGCTCGCGCGCCGGGCTGCTCCGTGCCGTGATCATCCAACACTCCCCCGTAGTCCGTGACGAGGGCCGACAGGGCCGTCCGCATCCCGCTCCTCCCGAAGGAACTCACACCTTCCGGTGAAGACTCCCCCACCACTGAATTCACGGTACGGGGAGAGCCCTCCTGTCCCACAGAGGCAGTCGACCAAGGAGCGTCATCATGCACAGCACGCGTCCCCACAGGACCCCCGCCCCCTCAC
>NZ_PVSR01000082.1:0-1247 GCF_003001495.1 Actinopolyspora mortivallis | reverse complement strand
CCCGTGCCCACCCCCATGCCCGAACGACTGCACCGAGCACGCCCGCCACTGCCCGCAGCGCCACGGCGGTGGTCTGGTCGAGGTCGACGTGAAATCGAAAGCCGGACGCCGCACCATCGGACTGCCCGATCAGCTTCACGACATGCTGCTCCGCCACCGCGAACGGCAGGAAACCGAACGCCAGCACGCGGGCAGCGAGTGGCACGACTCCGGACGGATCTTCACCCAACCCAACGGCAAGGCCCTCGACCCGCGGCGCGACTACGCCGAGTGGAAAGAACTCCTCACCGAGGCAGGCGTGCCGGAAGCCCGCCTACACGACGCTCGGCACACCGCCGCCACCGTGCTACTGATCCTCGGCGTGCCCGACCGCGCCGTCATGGAGATCATGGGATGGTCGAGCGTGACCATGAAACACCGGTACATGCACGTCACCGACACGGTTCGACACGACGTCGCCGAACAGCTCAACCGATACTTCTGGGACGACAACTGAGACTAGAACTGAGACTAGCCACACACAAGAACGGCCCCCACCGTGTCCGGTGAGGGCCGTTTCCTCAGGTCTCGTGCGTGGCCAGGGGCGGGGTCGAACCGCCGACCTTCCGCTTTTCAGGCGGACGCTCGTACCAACTGAGCTACCTGGCCGTTCGCGCCCGGCTCTTGGCCGATCGCAACTGGCGACCCAGACGGGACTCGAACCCGCGACCTCCGCCGTGACAGGGCGGCGCGCTAACCAACTGCGCTACTGGGCCATGTCCTGTTGTCACCGGTCTCCCGGTGTCGTACCCCCAACGGGATTCGAACCCGCGTTACCGCCTTGAAAGGGCGGCGTCCTAGGCCTCTAGACGATGGGGGCTTGGCCGACCAGCGGACCGACCGGACCTTGCCTCCAACCGGCTTTCCCTTTTCTCCGGGGTGCCCCGTTGGGAACGATGAAAAGCTTAGTGCATCCCTCCACGCCCTCTGAAAGGGGGGTCCCCCTTCGGACTTCCCTCCCGACAGGCAAGGCCGCGAACTGCGAAAACACCACCAACGAGTGTATCCCACGCCGTCCAGCCCCCCGCCGCGCGCGCCGAAGCACCCCCACGGAGCCCCGACACGACACCGCCGACGATCTCGGTGACTCCGATCACACACTTTCGGGCGTACGGGCGTCATTTGGGGCGTCTGGTGCTCAGCCACTCCGGACTGGCCACCCCGCGCAGGGTCACCCGCCAGGCCTCCTCCATCCGGGCGCTCACTCC
>NZ_PVSR01000080.1:0-1881 GCF_003001495.1 Actinopolyspora mortivallis | reverse complement strand
CCGTAGGGGGGCTGACCCGCTGGGGGGTGCTGCGGGGGCGGGTACTCCGGCTGGGAACCACCCGGTGGCTGCGGTGTCACGCGCTCCTCTTCCGACGCTCGTGGCTGGGACACGGGCGGGAGCACGGTGCTCTCCGTGCTCCCGACGGGACGTCTCTCGTCGGTACCGACGTGCCCGGTGACGGTGCGCGGATCCGAGATCCGTTCACACGAGTTCCAACCTAACCGATCACCCCGACACGACGCCGGGGATTTCCGGCACCGGACCCGGCGGCGGGGTGCACGCGCCCTGCCGCCGGGTTCGGCTCGTCCGGTGACGCACCACCGGGATCGTGTGGAGGACGCCGCTCACTGCTGGGTGAGTTCGGCGAAGCACAGCGTCCGCGCCGGGTCGGGGTAGGTCAGGTACATCGCCCCCGGTGGGCACACCTCGGAGTCGGCCTTGTCGGTCACCTTGGTGACACGCCAGGACGCCCGGTCAGCGGAGCAGTCCACTTTGGTCATCAGGGTTTTCTCGCCCTCGAGGTCGACCACGCAGTCGCCGACCACCGCGTCCGGAACCATGCAGTAGACGTTCTCCCCCACGAGCAGCATGTCGTAGGAGTTCTGCGGGCACTGCTGTTCTCCTTCGCGGCGCTGCACCACGTGGAAGTCCGAGTCGGCCGAGCCGCACTCCGCCTTGGTGAAATCGACCTCGTCCTTCCCCTGGCCGGAGATGTCCACGCAGTCGCCCGTGGCGATCCCGTTGCCTCCGGCGTCGGCGAAGATCTCCTGCGGATCGGGCAGCGCGCCGGACTTCCACGCCTGCCATCCGAACAGGGCCCCCGCACCGAGCAGCACCACGACTCCGAGCGTGACCAGTGTGGGGACCAGCTTCCCGCCCCCGCGCTTCTGCTCGGCGGCGTCGTCCTCGCCCGTGCGCGGCCCGGCCTCGGGGGGCGGGGTGTCCTCGTCCGCCGCCTCCCGGTCCGAAGAGTCCTGCTGTGCCGGGGCGTCCTGCTCCGCCACCGAGGACTCCTCGGTGAACCGCGGATCCCCGGTCGAGGGGTCCTCCGGCGAATCCGGTGTCTGGGGTGGAGTGCTCACGCCGTCCTCTCTCGTTGACTCACTCTTTCGGGCGAGCAACCTACTGGACGACGCCGGAGAACGAAGCCCGTCAGCCGGGCCCTCCGGGCAAGCGTTGTACCAATGGAACCTTTCCGCAACCGGCGGTTCGCCTCCCCGCGCGTGCGGGGCGTACCCAGCACGCACCCCGGTCACGTGCTGCGCGCCGGTCCATCCCCGCGTGCGCGGGGCCTACCGGAGACCTGCGCTTCACTGGCCGAGCTTGCTGGGTCCATCCCCGCGTGCGCGGGGCCTACACTTGCTGACCTGCGACCTTAACAGCGCAGCCCCGCCGTGGGAATCACTTTCGTTCCGGGACGGACCGGAGTCAGCCCCGGAGGGCTGGCGCCACGTGGGTGAACACCGTCGCGGCCGCATCGGCCTCGCCGTTGCGATCCTCGCCAGCCCCGGAGGGCTGGCGCCACTCGCCGCCGGGGTGGCCCTGGTCGCGCTGATCATCGCGTTGCGATCCTCGCCAGCCCCGGAGGGCTGGCGCCACGGCAGTTGAGCAGGAATCTCCGGGACAGCCACACCCCGGCTGTAACCATCCTGTGACCGACACGCCGAGCGAACACCTGAGAACCCCCCGGCATGTCGCCACACACTTCCCCTCCCCAACCACCAACCCCCTAAGACACAGACCGATCCGCACCGGAACCGGCCATCTCCGCCTGTGTGGAGCTTACGGGACATCGACCGACAGGTCACCTGGGAAACCCGCTCCATCCTCGCGCGGGGTCTACGTCAGGCCGTGTTGATGGTGGGGGCATTGCAGGGG
>NZ_PVSR01000007.1:0-122985 GCF_003001495.1 Actinopolyspora mortivallis | reverse complement strand
GCCTGCCTCCGCTGTCGTTGTGGGCGACCAAGGACGGGATCCTGGCCGGGCTCGGCGAACACGACACGGCGCTGTACTCCCTCGGAACGGCAGCGGCGGCACTGGCCACGGTCTACGGGGTCAAAACCGCCCGGCTGGTGCTGACATCCCCGCCGGGTGGGCCGCCCGTCGTGCGGCAGGGGACCGAATCCGGGGGAGGTCTCCCACCGGGACGCGCGATCCCTGCCCCGGGCCTGTTGTCCGGAGCGGCGGCCGTGCTCGGAGTCCTCACCCTGCCGTGGACGGCCGAGCGCCTTTCCCACGTGATCGGTGTTTCCGCCCCGGCCGTTCCCGCTCCGGCGGAAGGAGCGGTCTCCGCCGCGCTCGCGGTGGTCACGGCCGGGGTGGTCTGGTGGTGGGGGTGGTCTCCGCCACTCGTTCCCGCCAGGATCCGTTCCGGGTTGCGCCGCTGGGGGGTGTTCGGAACCCCGCTGGCCCGGCTGCCCGTACGTGCGGTGGCCGCGCTCGCCACCGCGCTGGCGACGTTCGACGACCGGGTGCTCGACCGTGGTGTGCACGCGATGGCCCGGGCTGGGACCCGGTCGGCACGTGTGCTCGAACGGGCGGTCGAGCGCCCGTTGAACGGAGGGGTGGAGACGCTGTCCGCCCTTGTGGGCGGTCTCGGACGGGCGGCCCGGCGGGCACAGACCGGCCTGCTGCACCAGTACTACGCCCAGGCCGTGGTCGCGCTCCTCGTTCTGGCGCTGTTGCTGCTGGTGGTGAGGTGACCCGTGCTGAGCCTGGTGGTGTTCCTTCCGCTGGCGGTGGCGGCGGCGTTGGCTCCGCTTCCCTCCACCGTCTCCCCGCGGGTGTTCACGGTGGGATGGGTGTGCGCGGCGGCGACCGACGCGCTGCTGGTCCTCGTGGTGTGGCTGGTTCACGGGGCGAGCGCGGGCCTCACGTTCGAGCAGCGGGTGCCCTGGATCCCCGGGGCGGGGGTGGGGTACCACGTCGGCGTGGACGGGCTGTCCCTGCCACTGGTGGGGGTCACCTCCGTGCTGTTCCTGGCCTGTGCGGTCCACTCGGTGCACCGCACGCGCGGTGTCAAGGGATTCGTCCTGCTGTTCCTGTTCCTGCAGACGTGCTGTCTCGGACTGTTCACCGCGCTGGACCTGATCCTCTTCTTCGTCTACTTCGACCTGTCCATCGTGGGGATGTACTTCGTGATAGCCGGCTGGGGCGGCGGCAACGCCGGGCCCTCGGCCCTGAAGTTCTTCCTGTACACGTTCCTCGGTTCGCTGGCGCTGCTGCTGGGGTTCCTCGGCCTCTACCTGGCCGCCGAGCCGCACACCTTCGACATCGTCGAACTCGCCCGGGCCACCCCGCTGTCGGGACGGGGCGTGTTCGGCGCGCTGGTGCTGGGGGCGATCGGGGCGGGGTTGTTGATCAAGACGCCGGTCTTTCCTCTCCACACCTGGATGCCCCCCGCGCACACGGACGCGCCCGCCGTCGGTTCGGTGATCCTTGCCGGAGTGCTGTTGAAGATGGGCACCTACGGGTTCGTGCGGATCGCCATGCCCCTGCTTCCCCGGGCCTGGAACGAGTACGCCTGGCTGGTGGTGCTTTTGGGGGTGGTCTCGGTCCTCTACGGGGCCCTGGTCGCCTTCGCCCAGGAGGACTTCAAACGCATGGTCGCCTACACCTCGGTCAACCACATGGGCTACGTGATCCTCGCCCTGGGGTCGGTGGGGTTGGCCGTCGGCTCGGCCGAGCAGGCTCGTGTGCTGGCCGTGACCGGGGCCGTCACCCAGATGGTCAGCCACGGTCTGCTCACCGGGGTGCTGTTCCTGCTCGCGGGAGCGCTGCACGCGCGGGGAGGAACCCACGCCATGGGCCAGTACTCCGGGCTGGCCGGGCCCGCGCCGGTGTTCGCCGGTGTCATGGCCGTGACGGTGTTCGCCTCGTTCGGGATACCGGGGTTCTCCGGGTTCGTCGCCGAGTTCCAGATCCTCGCCGGAGCGCTGGCCACCGCACCCCTCGCCGCGGCCCTGGCGCTGCCGGGCATCCTGGTCACCGCCGCGTTGCTGCTGCGTGCGCTGCACCGGATCTGCCTCGGTGAACGACCTCCGATCCCTCCCCGCCCCACGGGGGCCTCCCACGACGTCACCGACCTGCGCGCGAACGAACTGACGGCGATGCTTCCGCTGCTCGGTGCGGCCCTGCTGATCGGGACGCTGCCCCGCTGGCTGCTCGCCCCCATCGAATCCGGAGCCGTCCACCTCGTCGGGGCGATCGGTTGATGGAGTCCGGATTCACCGCACTGCTGCCTGAGACGGCCCTGGCCACGGGGGCCGTGCTCGGGCTGCTGCTGGGCTCCTGGCTGCCGCTGCGACACCAGTGGCCGGTGCGGCTGATGGCGGTACTGGCCTGTCTGTTCGGGCTGGCCGCGGTGTTCGCGGCACCACCACTTCCCCATCCGGTCTTCGGGGGTAGCTACGCGGTGGACGTCGCCACGCAGACGGGTCGGGTGGTGGTGCTGGGCGGCACCCTGCTGGTGATCCTGCTGTCGGCGGAGTCGGTGCGTTCCCACCCCAGGGAGAGCGAGTTCCACGTGCTCGTGCAGCTCGGGGCGTTGGGCACGCTCGTGCTGCTCGGTGCCACGGATCTGTCCCTGCTGGTGGCGGGCTATCTGCTCGCCTCGATCCCCCTGTACGCCCTGGCGGGGTTCCGCAGGGACCCCGTGGGAACGGAGGCCGCGTTGAAGTACTACCTGCTGGGGGCGTTGTTCGGGGTCGTCATGATCGCGGGGGCGACCCTGCTCTACGGGGTGGGACGGTCCACCGGTTACGCGGTGCTCGCCCGTACTCTGCCCACGGCCCCACCGGGTGTGGTCGCGGTCGCGGCGGTGGCCCTGCTGGCCGGGTTGCTGTTCAAGGCCGGGGCGGTGCCCACCCAGTTCTGGATCCCCGACGTGACCAGGGGAGCGGACGCGGCCGTGGCCGCCCTCGTGACCACCCTGCCGAAGGTCGGTGGACTGGTGGCCCTGTTCCGCCTGGTGGACGGGGTGTTTCCGGCGGATGGCGGATGGCCGGTGCTGTTCGCGGTCCTGGCCACCGCGGCCATGACGCTCGGCAACCTCGCCGCGCTGAACCAGCCGACAGTGCGGGGGTTGTTGGCCTACTCCACCATCAGTCAGGTCGGGTATCTGCTGCTGGCAGTGACGGTGGCCGTCGAGAGCGAGTTCGCCGGACCGGCGCTGCTGTACTATCTGCTCGCCTACGCGGTGACCAACCTCGGGGCTTTCGCCATGGTGTGCCGCTTTCCGCACGCCGAGACACCCCGGGACTACCGGGGGCTGGCCCGATGGCGGCCGGGCGCGGCCGTGGTACTGCTCGTGTGCCTGCTGGGGCTGGTGGGAACACCCCCCACAGCGGTTTTCCTCGGCAAACTGCGAGTGTTCCTGGCGGCCGTGGACGGTGGGTACGGGTGGTTGGCCGTGGTCGCCGTGGTCAACACCGTGATCAGCCTCTTCTACTACCTGCGTTGGCTCGTTCCCGTGTTCCTGCCGGCGGTGTCCGTCCGGGACGGCGGTCCGGTTCCCGCCGGAGGGCGGGCGGCTCTCGGCGGTGGGATCGCGGCCTCGGTGTCCCTGCTGGCCGGAATCGGTGCCGGGCTGTTCCTGCCGCTGTTGAACGGGCCGGTGTTGCCCTGAACCGCGGACATGCCGGGCGGATCGCCCTGCCGTCCCAGTCCGGTGCCCACGCGGGTTTGCCGGCCCTCCGCGACGGGTAATGCGGTGGTAGCGGGCCGGTCGGGGTGTCGGTTCTCCCCTCGGCCCGGTTTCGACGACTCCGGCACCGACAACGCCCACACACGATTCCCCGCGCGTTTCGGACGATCGACACAGGGAGCGGCCATGCCCTTCACCGCGACGAAACTCCTGCTGATAGGTGACTCCGCCGAGTTGGAGAGGTTTCGTGACTGGGCGCGGCGGGTCGGTTTCCGGCTCGTCGGGGGAGTGGACCCGGAAGTGCGGTACGTGATCGCCGACGAGGACGTGCTCGACGGCAACTGCACTCCGGAGCAGGGACACTGGCTGGCTCGGGCCAGGGCGATCGGGCTGGAGTGTCTGTCGCCGGCCACCGGGCGGTCCCGGCTGTGCCGGATCCTGGAGGGCAGGGTTCCGGAGGAACAGGAACGCGGCCGACTGCTCATCGGCGGCCGTTAGTCAGCGCGGGCCACCGTGGCCCTGTGGTGCTTTCGGGAGCGGAACGGGTTCCCGCCGGTGTCGGGGTCGACCGAGGGGTCGACCTGTCCGGCGCAACGGCCACCTGTCGACGGTTCAGTTGTACCCGAGCGTGATGACGGTGTCCCGCTCCGCCTCCTCCTCGTCGAACTCCGCACGGATCTCGTCGGCAGACGGTGTCGGGGTTCGCATCTCCCGGCGCTCCTCCTCCGCGGTGTACTGCTCTCGCGGATTCGACGAGCGGCGCATCTCGATCACTCCACTCCAACGGTCGGCTGTGGCGGGATGTTGTCCGGTGGGTTCCCGACGACGGTGCGGTGCCAAACCTCGGACTCCCGTGTTCCTCGGGAACCCGTCGCCGGCCGGGGTGGGACGGATGCGCTGCCGAGTGCCACTACCGGGAGGTTTCCCGCAGCGGGGGGCAGCCGCGCGAGGCGATCCGCTCGGCGGCGGGGGCGGTGGAGGAGCGGGCGACCTCGATCGTGGTGTGCTCGATGTCGAACCGTTCGTCCAGCAGTTCGCTCAGGTGTTTCCGGACGGAGTCGGGGTCACAGTGGTCGTGGACGACCACGTGGGCCGAGAGCGCCGGGAAACCGGAGGTGATCTCCCAGACGTGCAGATCACCGATACCGGTGACCCTGGGGTCGGAGAGTAGCTCGGACCGGATCTCGGCCGGATCGAGGCCCCTGGGGGCCGCCTGGAGGAAGACCCGCGCGGACTCGGCGACCAGCGCGAGTCCGGACTTGAGCATCAGGGCCGCGACCACCAGCGCGGCCAGTCCGTCGGCGCGCATGAATCCCGTGGTCAACACGAGCACGCCCGAGACCGTGGTGCCGAGGAAGGCGTAGAGGTCGTTGAGCACGTGCTGGAAGGCCCCCTCGATGTTGAGGCTGTCCCGGTTGGCCTTCGCCAGGATCCAGGTGGCGAGCAGGTTCACCAGGACGCCGATGCTTCCCACCACCAGCACGGTGAGTCCTCCCACCTCGGGTGGGTCAATCAGTCGGGTGATGCCTTCGTAGCCGAGGTAGCCGCCGAGTGCGGTGAGTGTGAGGCCGTTGACCGCGGCGGCCAGCGTTCCCGAGCGCTTGAGACCGAAGGTGTAGGAGCCGAAGCTGCCCCAGGTGCTCAGTGTCATGGCGATCAGGGCGAAGGCGATCGAGGCCGTGTCACTGAGCATGTGTGCGGCGTCCGAGAGCAGTGCCAGCGAGTTGGCCAGGAGAGCCGCCACGGTCTCGCCGACCATGAATCCGCCCAGCAGGAGCAGGGCGAGGAGCAGTTTTTTCCTGTCGGCGTGGGGGCTCACCCCGTGAGTGTGACCGTGGCTGTGGCCGTGCTGTGTCGTGGGGGAGTCCGACTCTCGCGGGTGCACCGGGGAGGCTCCAATTCATCAATACGTACGCATCCGTTCGGCGGTGAATATATAAACATTCGCTTATTGGTGCAAGGTGTCGGCTGATGTGGGCCGGTCCTTCGTCGCCGGGGAGGTCTTCGTTCGGGCGGCACACGGGGAGGGGTGAGGCGCTTGTCCTCCGTGTTCCGCTTTTCACTAAGCCCCTTACCCCCCTACCGTATGATGGAAGGGAGCCTCCGGGGTGGCTCGGCGCGTGTTCGCGGGTGTCGCCCCGGGTGGCGTGGGTGCCGGACCGTCGAGCGGGTGATGGGAGTGTGAGATGCGCGGGTACACGCAGGACAAGGAGGACTACCTCAAGCGGCTGCGGCGTATCGAGGGGCAGGTCCGAGGGCTGGCTCGCATGATCGAGAACGACGAGTACTGCATCGACGTGCTGACCCAGATCTCGGCGGCCACCAAGGGGCTGCAGGCTGTCTCTCTCGGTCTGCTCGACGAGCACCTCAAGCACTGTGTCGCCGAGGCCCTGACCGAGGGTGGTCAGGACGCCGACGAGAAGGTCCGGGAGGCCAGTGACGCGATCGCGCGCCTGGTCCGTTCGTGAGCCACTGAGTCCGCCGGATGCGTTCCGGTGACGACCGTTTCGAGTGCGCCTCCCGGTGACTACCCCCCTCCGGTGCCCCACTCCCGTGGTGGGGTCGGGTAGGCCCTCCGGAGGGGTCCGCGCCGCGCGGACACCGGGAGGGTGACGGTTCCGTGATGGTTCCCCGGTGGGGTTCCTTTCCCGTTTTGACACGGTACCCCCGTAGGGTATATTTTTCGGGTGTTCGGAACGACGGAACCACGGGCGTCCCGGGACCGGACGTCGAAGCGCACTGCTCCGCAGTGTCTCCCGGCCTCCCGGCGAACACGACACAGCGGAAGGGACCGATGATGACCGGTCGACAGGAGACGGCCTCCGCGGCGACCACGACCGAGACGGAACTGTCCATAAGCGGGATGACCTGCGCCTCGTGCGCCTCGCGCATCGAGCGCAAACTCAACAGGCTCGACGGGGTGGTCGCCACGGTCAACTACGCCACGGAGAAGGCCAGCGTGCGTCACCCGGTGGGCACGGACACGGAGGAGCTGGTCGACACCGTGAAGGCGGCCGGCTACGACGCCGTCCCCCCGGGTGCGGGCTCCCGCGCCCCCGAACCGTCCCGGCAGGAGTCCTCCTCCGCCGAGGAACGCGACACCGAGCTCGAAGGGCTGCGCGTCCGGCTGCTCGTCTCGGCGTTGTTGTCCGTGCCGGTCGTGGCGCTGGCGATGATTCCCGCCCTCCAGTTCACCTACTGGCAGTGGATCTCGCTCACTCTGGCGGCCCCCGTGGTGGTGTGGGGGGCGCTGCCGTTTCACCGGGCGAGCTGGACCAACCTCCGCCACGGCGCGGTCACCATGGACACGTTGATCTCGATGGGGACCCTGGCCGCCTTCGGGTGGTCGTTGTACGCGCTGCTGTTCGGTGGGGCCGGTGTCCCCGGGGTGACGCACGGATTCGAGTTCGTGGCCGAACGCGGCGGCGGTGGTGAACAGATCTACCTGGAGGTCGCCGCGGGAGTGACCACCTTCCTCCTGGCCGGCAGGTACTTCGAGTCCCGGGCCAAACGCCGCTCGGGAGCCGCACTGCGTTCCCTGCTCCAACTCGGAGCCAAGGACGTCACCGTCCTCCGCGAGGGCCGGGAACGGCGTGTTCCCGTGGAGGAACTGGGGGTGGACGACCACTTCGTGGTGCGGCCGGGGGAGAAGATCGCCACCGACGGGGTGGTCGTCGACGGTGCCTCGGCGGTGGACACCAGCATGGTGACGGGGGAGTCCGTTCCGGTGGAGGTGGGCCCCGGCTCGTCGGTGACGGGAGCCACCGTCAACGCCGGAGGAAGGCTGGTCGTCCGCGCCACCCGGGTCGGGTCCGACACCCAGTTGGCCCGGATGGCCAAGCTGGTCGAGGACGCCCAGGCGGGCAAGGCGCGGGTCCAACGGCTCGCCGACCGCGTCTCGGCCGTGTTCGTACCCGTGGTGATCGCGCTCGCCCTCGGAACCCTGGTGTTCTGGTTGCTCTCCGGTGGCGGTGTGACCACGGCCTTCACAGCCGCCGTGGCCGTACTGATCATCGCCTGCCCCTGCGCGCTCGGGCTGGCCACCCCGACCGCGCTGATGGTCGGCACCGGCCGGGGTGCCCGGTCGGGAATCCTGATCAAGGGGCCCGAGGTGCTGGAGTCGACCAAGAGGGTCGACACGGTGGTGTTGGACAAGACCGGGACCGTGACCGAGGGGCGCATGGAGCTCGTCGACGTCCGGCCCGCCGACGGTGAGTCGGAGCAGGAAGTGCTCCGGATCGCGGCGGCCCTGGAGGACGGCTCGGAGCACCCCGTGGCGCGGGCCGTGGTCGACGCCGCACGAGCACGGGTGCGGAACCTGCCGGAGATCCAGGAGTTCGCCAATGTGGAGGGACTCGGTGTTCGCGGCGTCGTCGACGGGAGAACGGTGCTGGTGGGCCGGCAGCGTCTGCTGGAACAGCACGGTGTCGTCGTGCCCGACTCGTTGCGCACGGCCAGGGACGAGGCCGAACGGAAGGGCGGCACCGCGATCATGGTGGCCTGGGACGGAAAGGCCCGTGCGGTGCTGGCCGTCTCCGACACCGTCAAACCGACGGCGGCCGAAGCCGTCCGGGGTATGCGTGAGCTCGGACTGAAGCCGATGCTGCTCACCGGGGACAACAGGGCCGCCGCCGAGGCGATCGCCTCCCGGATCGGTATCGAGGAGGTCGTCGCCGAGGTGCTGCCCGAGGAGAAGGCGGACGTCGTCGACCGGCTGAGAGAGCGGGGAAGCACGGTCGCCATGGTCGGTGACGGGGTCAACGACGCCGCGGCACTGGCCCGGGCCGATCTCGGGTTGGCGATGGGGACCGGCACCGACGTGGCGATCGAGGCCGGTGACCTCACACTGGTGCGGGGGGATCCACGGGCCGTCGTCGACGCGATCAGGCTGTCCCGTCGGACCCTGCGCACGATCAAGGGCAACCTGTTCTGGGCCTTCGCCTACAACGTCGCCGCCCTTCCGTTGGCGGCGGCGGGTCTGCTCAACCCCATGATCGCCGGTGCGGCCATGGCCTGCAGCTCGGTGTTCGTGGTCAGCAACAGCCTCCGGCTACGTGGTTTCCGTGGCAGCGGGTCGGGGCAGCCGGCGGAACACGAGTCCGGGCGGAGTGGGGTCCCGAGCTCGCCCGTTCACGCGGGTCGGTGAGGGGGTCCGTCCTCGGTGTGGTTCCACACCTCCGGCGGAGCGGTGGCCCGCCCGACGGAGCTCCTCTTTCCCGTCGGGCGGGCACCGGCTCGCCGTCCGCTCCGGCCTCTCACGGGTCGGCCACGGCGGCTCTTTCTCAGTGCTCGACGACCGGAAGCGGCCCCACGGAGTCGTCGACCTTGCCGAACAGGGACTCCGAGCGCAGCGCGGCGTAGCCCGGCTTGATGACCTCGTTGATGAGGGCCAGCCGTTGGTTGAACGGCAGGAAGGCCGACTTCATCGCGTTGACCGTGAACCACTGCATGTCGTCCAGGGAGTAGCCGAAGTGTTCGACGAGTTCGGAGAACTCCCGGGTCATGCTGGTCTGGCTGATGAGCCTGTTGTCGGTGTTCACCGTCACCCTGAAGTGCAGTTTCCGCAGCAGGGCGATGGGGTGTTCGGCCAGCGAGTCCACCGTGCCGGTGTGGACGTTGGACCGGGGGCACATCTCCAGCGGTATCCGCCGGTCCCGGACGAACGAGGCGAGCCGCCCGAGACTGGCCCGGCCGTGTTCGTCGACGGTGATGTCGTCGAGGATGCGCACACCGTGGCCCAGCCGGGCGGCTCCGCAGTACTGGATGGCCTCCCAGATGGAGGGTAGTCCGAACCCTTCGCCGGCGTGGATGGTGAAGTGGAAGTTCTCCCTGCGCAGGTACTCGAAGGCCTCCAGCGACTGGGTCGGGGGGTGTCCGGCCTCCGGCCCGGCGATGTCGAAACCGACCACCCCCGAGTCGCGGTGGCGTACGGCCAGCCGGGCGATCTCGGAGGAGCGGGACTCCTGGCGCATCGCGCACAGCAACAGGCCGATCCGGATGCGACGTCCCGCTTCGGCGGCCCGCGCCGTTCCCTGTTTGAAACCCTCCAGCAGCGCCTCGACGACCTCGTCGAGTTCCATGCCGGCCTGGGTGCTCAGTTCGGGCGCGTAGCGTACCTCGGCGTAGACCACACCGTCGGCCGCCAGGTCCTCGGCGCACTCGGAGGCGGCCCGGATCAGGGCCTCCGGTGTCTGCAGCACGCCCACCGTGTGGGCGAAACGCTCCAGGTACTCCTCGAGGGAACCGGCGTTGGTGGCCGCGGCGAACCACTGCTCGATCCCGTCCACGTCCTTGGTCGGCAGGTGCCGGTACCCGGTGCGTTCGGCCAGTTCCACGACGGTGCGCGGGCGGAGTCCGCCGTCCAGGTGATCGTGCAGCAGGACCTTCGGGGCCTGCCGGATCTGTTCGATCGTGGGAGTCGTCATCACGAGCCGTGTCTCCTCGTCAAGCGCGTCGATCTCGATGGGGCGTGTCCCGTGGCCGAGTGAACCGGGGAACTCGGCCCGCAGCGGTCCGGAAAGTGAGTCTGTTGTCAGACAAGCTCGGTTTGGACCGAGTGTTTACCAACGCGGTCCCTCCCCGTCAAGCGTCGCGCGCGGGGAGTCCTTCGACCGCAGTGTACTCCGAATCTCCCCGAAGCGGGGAAACCGTCGACGGGGAGTGATTGACGCGGCCACCCGGATTGGCTAACTTGTCTGACATCGTTCGGGAGTGAGGTGACGGTGTCGGGGCATCGAGCGCGACGCAGGCCGGCGGTGGATCTCTACGAGCGGATCGTCGAGTCCATCCGATCCGGGCGGTACCCTCCCGGGGCCACCCTGCCCTCCGAACCCGCGCTCGCGGCGGAACTGGGGGTGAGCCGTCCCGCCCTGCGCGAGGCCCTGATCCTGCTGCAGGAGGACGGGGTGATCACGGTGCGCCGTGGGGTGGGGCGCACCGTGCGCAGTGGAACGCCCCGCAAGGGCTTCGAACGACTGAGCCCGGTGGAGCACCTGCTGCCGGGACAGACACGGGTGCGGGCGTTGACCCGTTCCTCCGAGGAACCCACGGATCTGGTGCTGCAACACCTGCCGGTCCCCGCCCATCGCGAGGTCCGGTTCTGGGAGAGCGTCGTCGACTCGGACGGACGTGCGGCGTGTCTGGTCCAGGAGTGGACGCTTCCCGACGACATGCTGCGGGACAGGGACACGGAGCTGCCCGACGAGCTGGAGGCCGCCGTGGACCGGAAGCGCACCGTGCTGGACGTGCTGGGTTCCCACGAGCCCGCCCTGTCCCTGCACGGATCGAGCGGCCTGAGCGCCACCCTGCTGGGCAGGCAGCGCGGGGAGGTCTTCGGCCGACCGCCGGAAACCCCGGTGGTACTGGTCACCCAGGTGGTCAGCGCCGACGGTGTTCCGGTGCTCGTCGCCAAGTACGTGCTTCCCAGCGGTGTTCCCGCGATGCCGCTGCTGCAGTCCCGCTGACCGCCCGGCACACCGTGGTCGTCTCCGCCCACCGGGCCGCGGAGGGCTTCGGCGGGCACACTCGGTACATGAGCGGTTCCACACGGGACAGCGGTGACGTGGTCGAGGTGTGTGACCTGTGCGGTCGTCCGGTCGACCGGGACAACGCCCGTTACGAGCGGGTCGGTGACGTCGTGCTCACCGCCTGCGACGAGGACCACATGCGCCAACTGCGGGAACGCCGGTGAGTCGCCGAACCCGCTCCGCTGGCGACGGGGCCGGTGCTGCCGCGCGGACCCCGTTCCTCGGCGGGCGAGCACCGCCGGTGGGTGTCACCGTGTCCTGGTAGGACATCCGTCAGCGACGGGTGTCGAGGACACGTCGACGAAGGGGAACACATGATCACCACTGACGCCGTTGTCGGGTCCCCGTGCTGGATCGATCTCGGCGCCCCGGACGTGCGGGCGGCCGTGGAGTTCTACGGAACGGTGTTCGGCTGGGAGTTCGAAGAGCTCGACGAGGACGGCGAGTACGGGGTCTTCCGCATCGACGGACGGAGGGTCGCCGGGATCGGCCCGCTCACCGAGGAGAACGCGCGTTCGGCCTGGATGATCTACTTCAGCACCACCGACGCCGACGCGGCAGCCCGGACGGTGCGGGAGCTGGGGGGGACGGTGCGTCGTGAGCCGTTCGACGTCGACGGGCGGGCGCGACTGGCCCAGTTCACCGACCCGTTGGGAGCCGAGTTCGCGGTCTGGCAGGCGGGAACGGACCGCGGACTGGAGGTCGTGGACGAGCCGGGCGCGTTGAACTGGATCGAGCTGTACACCAGCCACGTGGCCGCTGCCAAGGAGTTCTACTTCGAACTGTTCGGGTGGAGCATGGAGGACATGCCGCTTCCCGGCAGCGGAGGTGCCTACGCCCTGCTCACTCCCGCCAGGGGGAACCAGGAGCACACCCACGGCGGGATGATGCAGGTGTCCTCGGAGTATCTCGACCTCGCCGAGGGGCTGCCGTACTGGCATCCGGTGTTCGCGGTGCGCGAGTGCGACGCCACGGTTTCCCGGGTCACCTCACACGGGGGTGGTATCCAACTGGGACCGGAGAACGCGGAGAACGTGGGACGGATGGCGGTCTGCCTCGACCGTTCTGGGGCGGATTTCGTCGTCCTGGAATCCACGAACGAGTGAGAAGTCCGTCGGCCACTGATCCCCCGAATCGGTGTATCGAGTCCACTCTTTCGGGCAGGAGGGCTCCGGATTCCGGAGTCAGTTGAACCAAAGCGCGTTGACCTCGGATAACTTCACCTCTACCTTGCGTTTCCACAAGGTTTCGGACAATTTTCGATATTTCGGACAATTGTTTCCGGTGTCGGGGACCTTTCGGTCCCACCGCCGGAAAACGGGTGGAGGTGTTGCGTTCCATGCGTGCACGTTCCGGACGGGTCGCCGTGGCACTCGGGGCGGCCCTGACCGTACTGTTGTGGGCCGTCCCCGCTTCGGCGGCCGACTATCCGATGCCGGGAGCGGTGTCCGGGGACCTGGCCGCCCACGATCCCTCCATGCTGTCCCGGGACTCCGGTTACCTGCTGATGTCGACCGGCGGCGGCATCGAGACGCGCACCTCGACCGACCGCGTTCGTTTCGAACGCGACGGTTATGCCTTCGCCGAGGTTCCCGCCTGGGTGTACGACTACAACCCCTCCGGGGAGATCTGGGCCCCGGACATCTCCTTCCACGACGGAAGGTACTGGCTGTACTACGCCGCCTCCACCTTCGGCACGAACGACTCCGCGATCGGGCTGGCGACCAGCACCTCCGGAGATCCCGGAACCTGGCGGGACCAGGGCGTGGTGTACGCCACGGACAGCGGGGACGACCACAACGCCATCGACCCGAACCTGCTGGTCGACGCCTCCGGGCGCTGGTGGCTCTCCTTCGGGTCCTTCTGGAGCGGGATCCGCATGATCAGAATCGATCCGGACACCGGGCACAGACACGGAGGTGACCGTACGCTGTACCACCTGGCCAACGGTCCGGCCGGATCCGACGCCGTGGAGGCTCCCGCGATCGTCCGGCACGGCGACTACTACTACCTGTTCGTCTCGTTCGGACAGTGCTGTCAGGGTACCGACAGCACCTACCGTGTCATGGTGGGCCGCTCGACCAGCCCCACCGGTCCCTACACCGACCGCTCGGGAACGCCGATGCTGCGCAACGGGGGAACGGAGATTCTGGCCAGCCACGACAACGTCGTCGGCCCGGGTGGACAGAGCATCCTCCGCGACGGATCAGAGAGACTGCTGGTCTACCACTACTACGACGCCGACGCCAACGGCGCGCACACGTTGGGGATCAACCTGCTGGAATGGGACCGGCAGGGGTGGCCGCGAGTGGTGTGACCGGCTCGGCGGGGCCGTGTCCGGCGCGGACGCCTCGGACACGGCCCCGGTCCTCAGTGCTCGCGCCGTTCGTGCCGTCCCGATCCGGAGCCCTCCTCGCCTTCGGCGCGTTGCCGGACCGAGTGCCGGACCGTGGCCTCACGCAGGCCGGTCAACGGACTCGGCTCCTGCGGTCGGAGCATGGGGCGCTCGTTGCTGAGCCCCTTGCTCAGGCCCAGACACATGATCAGCAGCACGATGCAGAACGGCAATCCCGCGACGATGGAGGCGGTCTGCAGTGCGCTCAGCGCGTTCTCGCCGCTGACCGCCCCGGCCGCCAGCAGCACGGCGGCGATCACACCCTCCAACACGGCCCAGAACAGCCGCTGCTGCCACCGCGGATGGGGATCACCACCGTTGGTGAGGATGTCGACCACCAACGAGCCGGAGTCCGAGGAGGTGGCGAAGAACAACACCACCACCACGATCGCCACCACCGAGGCGATCACACTCACGAACTGAACCACCGGCAGCTGGTTGAACAGCACGAACATGGCCGTTTCGGAACTGGCGTCCCCGAGCGGGTTGTTCGGGTTGGTCCGCAGCCGCTGCAACGCGGCGTCGCCGAAGACCGTCAGCCACACCATCGAGGCCCCCACCGGGGCGAACAGCGCTCCGCCGATGAACTGCCGGATGGTTCTGCCGTAGGAGATGCGGGCCAGGAACATCCCGACGAACGGGGACCAGGAGATCCACCAGCCCCAGTAGAACAGCGTCCACTCCGCCTGCCACTGCTGGGCCTGCTGGTTGCCCGGATAGGTCTCGAAACTCGTCAACGGCAGGTTCTGCAGGTACGTTCCGATGTTGGTGGCCAGGGCGTTGACGATGTCCCGGGAGGAGGCGACCACGAACACGAAGACCATCAGGGCGAAGGCCAGCCAGAGGTTGATCAGGGAGAGGTTGCGGATGCCCCGGTCGATGCCGAGCATCACCGACACGACCGCGATGGCCGTGATGGCCAGGATCAGGATCACCTGCAGCCCGGCGGTGTTCTCGACGCCGAACAGGGTCTCCAACCCGGCTCCCACCTGCTGACCACCGATGCCCAGCGAGGTGCCGAGCCCGAACAGGGTGCCGAACACCGCCAGGATGTCGATCAGGTGCCCGAACCAGCCGTATATGTGATTGCCGATCAGCGGGTAGAAGGCGGCTGCGGGGCGCAGCGGCAGTCCCTTGCGGAAGGCGAAGTACCCCAGGGACAACCCGAGCACGATGTAGATCGCCCACGGATGCAGTCCCCAGTGGAAGAAGGTGAGGTTCATCGCCTCGGCGACGTCTCCCTCGGTGCCTCCCCTCCCGGTGGGGGGACTCAGGTAGTGCGAAACGGGTTCACTGACGGCGAAGTAGACCAGTCCGATTCCCATTCCCGCCGTGAACAGCATCGCGAACCAGGGCATGCGGCCGTACTCGGGGCGCGAGTCGGGAGGGCCCAGACGTATGTTCCCGAAACGGCTCAACATGATCACCACGACGAAGATGAGGAAGAACGTGGCGGCCAGGATGTAGAGCCAGCCGAAGTTCGTGGTGATGAAACCGTTGACCGTCCCGGCAACGGTCGCGACGTTGGACGGAGCCAGCACCCCCCAGAGGACGAAGGCCACCGCTATGACCCCCGAGATGATGAACACCGGGGGGTTCGTGTGGGTTCTGATGTATTCTCGAATCACTGTTGATCACCATCCCCGAGCGGCCGCGGGGCACCTGTGGCGCGGGACCGAGGGACTCGGTCCGGAACCATCGTCCTTCATTCGGCCGTGTCGTGCAGGACAGCGGAACCGGAGTGCTTCGCGGAGACCACCGTCGCTCGCGGCGGCCGTGGTGGGGCGAACGGTAGTCTGCCGGTGGTTCCCGAGCAGTTCGGAAGGAAGTGACATGGTGGAACCGACCGCGAGCGCCCGGGTGGAACTGCCGGTCCCGGCGGAACGGGCCTACCGGATGGTGACCGACCTCGACACGCTGGCCGCCGTGTCCGCCGAGGTGCACGCCTGCGAGTGGTTGGACGAGCCGCCGCCCCGCCCCGGGGTCAGGTTCCGTGGCTTCAACCGCAACGGTGACAGGTCGTGGTCGACGATGGCCACCGTGCGGGTGGCGGACCCGGAAAGGTGTTTCGCTTTCGACGTCGATGACGGGGACACGCCCGTCTCGCACTGGCGGTACGAGATACACCCCACCGACACGGGGTGCGTGGTGGTCGAGAGCACCTGGGACCGACGTCCCGAGTGGTACACCCCCGTGAGCGCGGAAACCACCGGGGAACCGGAGCGGGGGGCGGCGAACCAGCGCAACATCGAACGAACCCTGCGGGCGCTGCGTGCGCTCTCCGAACGGGAGTGAGCCGTCCGCCGACGCACGAGGCGCGAAAAGCCGAAGTGTTTTCCGTGGACACGGTTTTTCCGTCGGAAGCGGCTCGTTTTCGGGGGTGGACGGTCCGCGCAGCCCGGTGACAGCCGTGGTGGACGGCCACCGCGCCGAAGCGTGTGGGCGAGTGCGTACGATCTTGACTGCGGCGCTCCCACCGGACAGGAGTCGTGCCGGGCCGTTCTTCCCCGCCCGTGCGGGGGAACGGAGTCTGCTGTGGGCGCTGGCCCCAGCGGGATGTCGCCTTCGTGGCCGTCATCGCGCATGATGCCCGCACGTTCGTTCACGAGGAACGCATGACACAACAACACCCAATGTTTCCGAGCCCCCGGCGTGCCGCCAGGGGGGCGGTGGTTCGTTCGGCCGCAGGCGCAGGTCTGGCCGTGCTGGTGGTGACCGGGGCGGTCACCGTGCTGCGCCAGCGCAACCGCATCGCGGAACTGCTCAGACAGCTCGACAACCACGAAGCCGAACTCGAACACCTGCGGACCAAGCGGCTGCCCGCCCTGGCCGAGTCCCTGAACGGTGGAACACACACCCGTGTTCCCGGCCCGCTGGGCAGTGGTGACGAGAACGGTGCCGCGGAGTCGTTGGAGGCGCTCGTGGGCGGCATCGAGGAAGTGGTGCGGCTGACCCGGGAGCACGTCGAACAGGCTTCGCGAAGGACCCTCACCGGGGTGCTGGACACCGTGCGCGGGCTCGCCGCCGAGCAGCACATGGCGGTCTCGGAGATGCAGCACCGCCACGACGACGCGGACGTGCTCGCCGACCTGTACACCATCGACCACGCTGGATCCCAACTGAGCAGGAGATTACGCGGATTCGCCGTGCTGTTCGGTGCGTGGATCGGACAGCAGCGTTCGGCGACCCTGCTCCAGGAGGTACTGCGCGGGGCCCAGTCGCAGATCAGGGACTACCAACGCGTCACGGTCAGTCCGCACTGCCCACGGTCGCTGGGCTGTGGTCCCGAGGAACTCGGGGTGGTCACCCGCGCGGTGGAGCCGCTGGTGCTCGTGGTCGCCGAGCTGTTGGACAACGCCACGCGCTACTCTCCCCCCTACGCACAGGTGTGGGTGGGTGTGCAGCCCGCGCACAACGGGGTCGCCGTGACGGTCGAGGACGCCGGGGTGGGGATGCCGCTGGAGGAACAGCGTCGTGCGGCCCGCCTGCTGTCGAACGAACGGGTTCCGCTGGACGAGATCGGCGATCCGCCCCGGGTGGGCTTCGCCGTGATCGGGCTGCTGGCCGCCCGGTACGGCCTGCGGGTGTCCGTGGACTCCCCCTCCAGCTACGGCGGGGTGCGTGCGGTCGTCTTCGTCCCCAACGAGCTACTCACCCGCCTGGATCCCGAGGAGTCCGAGCCGGAGGAGACCCGGGAACCGGCGGGCACGGCGACGGCCTCCGGCGCGGGGACCAACGGGACGGAAACCACCTCCAGTGGTCTGCCGAAACGCGGTGGGCGGAACCGGAACGCCGCCGCGAGACCGGCACCGGCGGCTGTCCCGGACAGTTCCGACAGCGCCGTGGGGCTGGCCGCCTGGCAACAGGCCACCGAAGCGAACAACCCCGACCGGGGAAGCGACGACGGGGAGGACGGCGAAGCATGAACACGAACACGGTTCGGCGGCCTGAGCTGCGGTGGATGCTCGACGACGTGCTGCTGCCGGAGGTGCGCAGCGCCGTGGTGCTGGCCCGGGACGGGCTGGTCATCACGGCGACCGGTGAGATCGACGAGGCGGACGCGGACCGGTTCGCCGCCTGCCTGGCCTCGTTACGTGCCTCTTCGGCGGCCTCCGCGGAGTTCTGCGCGGACGGTTCCACCTCCGAGCCCGCGTGGAACCAGACCCTCGTGGAGTTGAGCACGGGATACGTCTTCCTGATCGCCGCGGGTCCGCACGCCTACCTGGGTGTCTCCACGACCAAGCAGGTGGACATGGGGCCGGCCACTCAGCGTTTCCACGCGGTGGTGCAGAAACTGGGCGCCGAACTCGGAACGATTCCCAGGTCCGGGGACAGTGAACGCTCATGAGCCCACCCCGGCGACGGGACCGGGAGGCGTTGGTACGCCCCTATCTGATCACCGGCGGCCGGGCTCACCCGACGGTGGGATCGCTCGGCATCACCACACTCGTGCGGGCGGCCCCGGAGGCCGAGTCGCTCGGACTGGGGCCGGAACACCGACGTGTGGTGCGGCTGTGTTCCGGCGGAGCGCTCTCGGTCGCCGAGATCGCCGCCCGTCTCGAACTGCCCGCCAGTGTGACCAGAGTGATCGTGGCGGATCTGCTCGACGAGAACCGGTTGCAGGTCCTGTCCAGTGGACGCGAACAGGCGCCGGACCGGGAACTGCTGCAGGAGGTGCTTGATGGGCTCAGAGCCCTCCGGTGAGGTGTACCTGGCCCCCACGGTCCGCACCGCCGTCAAGGTGCTGGTGCTGGGGCCCTTCGCGGTGGGCAAGAGCACCTTCGTCGGCACCCTGTCCGAGATCCCGCCGCTGTACACGGAGGAGACCATCACCCGGACGGGTGCCGTGGCCGATGATCCGCACGGGATCTCCGGGAAGACGACCACCACCGTGGCGCTGGACTTCGGGCGTCGCACCCTCAACGACCGGCTCGTGCTCTACATGTTCGGCACCCCGGGACAGCGTCGTTTCCTGTCCCTGTGGGAGGACCTCGCCTACGGCTCCCTCGGAGCGCTCGTGCTGGCCGACATCGCCAGGATCGAGGAGTCCTTCGAGATCATAGGCGTCCTCGAGGAACGGGGAATGCCCTACGCGGTGGCCATCAACGACTTCCGCAACGCGGAGATGCCTCCCGACGAGGAACTGCGTGAGGCTTTCGACCTCCTTCCGGAGGTTCCCCTCGTCACCTGCGACGCCCGGGAGAGGGACTCGGCGGCGCGGGCGATGATCTCACTGGTCGAACACGTGCTTTCCGTTTGTCCGCAACAGTCCCAGGAGTCCGCATGACCCGACCCGACGACTCCGCCGCACCGGTGTGCCCGATGCGGCGAACTCCGCTGCACGACCGTACTTTCGCCGACGACCCGGACGGGGTGTACGAGAGCCTGCGCGCCGAGGGGCCGTTGGCGGACGTGGAGCTGGCCCCCGGTGTTCCGGCGACGCTCGTGCTGGACTACGACACCGCGCTCTCCGTGCTGCGGGACCCGGCCCGTTTCCCCAAGGACTCCCGCGTGTGGCAACGGACCGTCCCCCAGGACAGCCCCGTGGTGGCGATGATGATGTACCGGGACAACGTGCTGTTCCAGGACGGTCCCGAGCACGACAGACTGCGGGAGGCGATCACCGACGCCCTGGGCAGGGTGGACTCCTTCACCCTGCGTCGGTACGTGCGTGAGAGCGCGGAGAGCCTCATCCGGGACTTCGCCCCGAAGGGTGAGGCCGACCTGCTCAACGACTACGCGCGGATACTCCCGTTGCTGGTGCTGACCAAGCTCTTCGGCAGCCCTCCCGAGATCACCTCGCGCATGGTCGACGCGATCACGGCGCTGTGGGACGGGGTGGACACCGAACGGGCCAACCTGGAGCTGGGCAGCTGCGTCGCCGAGGTGGTGGCGCTGCGCCGCGAACACCCCGCAGCGGACGTGACCACGTGGCTGTTGGAGCACGAGGCGGGACTGGACGACGAGGAGATGATCCAGCAGCTCGTGGTGCTCATGGGCGCCGGGGCCGAACCGATGCAGAACCTGGTGGCCAACGCGCTGCGGCTGTGGTTGTCCGACGAACGGTTCGCCGGCAACCTCTCGGGCGGCAGACTACCGGTGGAGGACGCCATCGACGAGGTGCTGTGGCAGCAGCCCCCGTTGGCCAACTACGCCATCACCTTCCCACCCCAGGAGGTGGAGCTGGCGGGACGGGTGTTGCCGGCGCACCAGCCCGTGGTGATCGGGATCGCCGCCGCGAACAACGATCCGGCGCTGTGCTCGGCGCGACGCGACGGCAACCGGGCCCATCTCGCGTGGAGCGCGGGGGCACACACCTGTCCGGCCCGGGGGACCGCCCGCATGATCGCCTCTGTCGCGATGGAGACGGTTTTGGATACCTTGCCCGATATGGACCTGGCCGTGCCCGTGGAGCGGTTGGAGTGGAGGACGGGCCCGTTCCATCGGGCTCTGACCGCGCTTCCGGTGCACTTTCCGCCGGTCCCGGTATCCGACCGTGACGAGGAAGCGACTGGAGGCAGTGACTCGTGGAGCACTCTTCCTGCCCGTACACAATGGACCCGACAGGGCGTGACGTCCACGCGGAGGCGGCGTTCCTCCGCGGACGTGGACCGGCTGCCCGGGTGGAACTCCCTGGTGGAGTGGTTGCGTGGGCGGTGACCGACCACCGCCGATTACGTGAGCTGCTCTCCGACAGCAGGGTCTCCAAGGACCCCACCCAGCACTGGCCGAGTTGGATCGACGGCTCGGTTCCCCAGGACTGGGCGTTGGCCGGCTGGGTGGGGGTGCGCAACATGTTCACCGCGCACGGCCAGCGGCACCGCCGACTCCGCTCACTGGTCTCCTCCGCCTTCACCCCGCGCCGAGTGACCGCGTTGTCCCCCGACGTCCGGGAGATCACCGAGGAGCTGCTCGACGAGCTCGCCGACACCCCGGCCGGTGTCCAGGTGGACCTGCGGGAGAGCTTCGCCTATCCGTTACCGATCTCGGTGATCTGCCGGCTGTTCGGGGTTCCCGACCGGATGCGTCCGGGGTTGCGGCGGGTCGTCGACGGCGTCTTCGACACCTCGGCCACCCCGGAACAGGTGCGGGCCACCCAGCACGAACTGTACGAACTGCTCGGTGAACTCGTGGCCGACAAACGTGCGGCACCCGCCGACGACCTGACCAGCGTCCTGCTGGCCGCCCGCGACGAACAGGACGGCAGGCTGGACGAGCGGGAGCTGGTCGACACGTTGATCCTGCTCATCGGCGCGGGGCACGAGACCACGGTCAACCTGCTCGATCAGGCCGTGGTCGCGCTGCTGAGCCATCCCGAGCAGCTGGAGCTCGTGCGAGCGGGAGACTACTCCTGGGACCGGGTGGTCACCGAGACCCTGCGCTGGCAGCCCCCGTTGGCCAACGTGCCGCTGCGTTACGCGGTCGAGGACATCGAGCTCGACGACGGGGTGGTCATCGGACGGGGGGAACCCATCCTCGCCGGTTACGCGGGCGCCTGCCGGGACCCACGGCGCTACGACCGTCCGGACTCCTTCGACATCACCCGAGACGACAACGGTGACCACTTGGCCTTCGGCCACGGGGCACACTACTGTCTCGGTGCCTCGTTGGCCCGTCTGGAAGCCGAGACCGCGCTGCCCGCCTTCTTCGCACGCTTCCCCGAGGTCCGGCTAGCGGTTCCCGCCGCGGAGATCCCTCCGGCGGGAGGGTTCATCGCGAACGGCCACCGGCGGCTTCCCGTCGTGTTACGGGAGGAGTGACCCCACGGGCAACGTCGCGGTCCGCTCGTCGGACTCACGGCGACGACGCGGTTCTCCGGTACGGAGTTCGGTGGAGATCCCTACGGTGCCCGGTCCGGCACGGACTACCATCCGGCGGGCCGTATCGACAGTGAGGGGAGCTTTCATGCCCGTATCCGCCGGCCGCGTGATCACCTCCGAGTCGGGCGGTTCCGGTCGGGAACGTCTCGCTCCGATGGAGGCGGTACGGATCGCGCGCAAGGTCACCGACAACCTCCGGGACGGGCTCACCGGACCGAGGGCCCAGTCGGCGGTGCGCGCGTTACGTCGTCTGCTCCGGGCCGACGCGGTGGCGCTGGCGGATCTGTCCGGGCGCATGGAACAGGCCGGTCGGATGAGCGGTGCCGACGAGGCTGTGGGCGCGGTGGGCGAGGTGTTGCGCACCGAGGGCAGGCGGGGGAGACCGCCGCTGGTGGCCCTTCCGCTCCGCAGGGAGGAGGAGCTGGCCGGGGTGTTGGTGGTCTGCGGCGAGGTGCGGATGTCCGAGGTCCGGCACGCCGCGGAATGGGTGGAGGACTCGCTGGAGCGGGTCAGGCTGGAGTCCTCGGCCGAGCAGGCGGCCCGTTCCGAACTGCGGGCGCTGCGCGCCGAGATCTCGCCGCACTTCGTGTACAACGCGTTGACCGTGATCGGCTCGCTGGTCCGTTCCGACCCGGATCGCTCCCACGAGCTCATGCTCGATTTCGCCGAGTTCATCCGCTACGGATTGGCCCGGGACAGGGAGTACACCACGGTCTCCGACGAGTTCCACGCGGTGGAGACCTATCTGGCGTTGCAGCGGGCCGTGCTCGGACAGCGGCTGCGGGTGCGCATCAGGGTCGCCCCCGACGTGCTCGCCGTGCCGCTACCGTACCTCGTGCTGCAACCGCTGGTCGAGAACGCGGTGCGACACGGTGTGGAGCCCGCCTTCGGGGCGGATCCACGGCGCACCGGCCTCGTACAGGTCTCCGGGGAGGCGGCGGAGGGCGACCTGGTGGCCGTGGTGGAGGACGACGGGGCGGGGATGGACCCGGCCCTGGCGGAGAGGATCCTGTCCGGGGACACCACGGACAACGGTCTCGGGCTGAGCAATGTGGACCGCCGGCTCCGTGCCGCCTACGGCTCGTGGTACGGGCTGGTCCTCGAGACGGCGGAAGGGGCCGGTACACGGGTGACCGTGCGGATCCCCCTGTCCCAACCGGGAGTGGTGCCGCGATGAGACGAGGTCTGCGCGTGCTGGCCGTGGACGACGTGCGACCGGCTCTCGACGAGCTGTGCCGACTGCTGCGAACCTCCTCCGGGGTGGCGGAGACCCTCGGCGCGGGGGAGGCGTTGGAGGCCCTGCGGCTGATCCAGAGCGACCGGTTCGACGCGGTGTTCCTGGACATCTCGATGCCGGGGCTGGACGGGATCGAACTGGGATCGTTGCTGGCCAGGCTCGACTCCCCACCGGCCATCGTTTTCGTGACCGCCTACGACGACTACGCCGTGACGGCCTACGACATCGGTGCCGTGGACTATCTGCTCAAACCGGTGCGCCAGGAACGCCTCTCGGTGGCCCTGGGGAAGGTGACCAGGATGGTCACCACGAACGGACGGGGTGGTGGGGGAGCGGACACCACCCCCGAGGCCATGGCGGCCCTGCCGGTGGAGAGCGCGGGCCGGACCAGGTACGTACGGCGCAGCGAGGTGTGCTTCGTCTCCGCCGACGGAGACTACGTACGACTGCACACCCTCTCGGGCGAGCACGTGGTGCGGATGCCCATATCGCGGCTCGAGGAGTATTGGCAGGACCACGGTTTCCACCGGGTGCATCGCAGCTACCTCCTCGCGTTGGCAGCGGTGCGGGAACTGCGCAGCGATTCGACGGGAGGGCTCGTCGCCCACACCGAGGCCGGTGACGTTCCGGTCAGCAGGAGGCACGCGCGGCAGCTACGGGAACTGCTGCTACGGCACGCCCAGCGCACCGAGAGCGGAGGTGACGGGCGGACCCGATGAGCGGTGGCAGAAGAACGGTGGTGATGAGCCCGCAGACCAGACTGGCCCGGTCCCGACCCGCGGCCGGCAGACGGTGGCGGAAGCCCCCGCTGGAGGTGCACGAGTCGGAACGGGCCGGAAGACTGTATCGGGCCCAGCGCCGTCACGCCGTGGGCACGGTGGGGCTGCTGGTGGTGCTGGTGTTCGGTCTCCCGCCGCTGCTGGGGCTGTTCGCCGCGGCGGGCCAGCTCCGGCTGTTCGGGGTTCCGCTCTCCTGGGCGGCACTGGTTCTGGTGCCCTTCCCCAGCATGGTGCTGTTGGCATGGCGTCAGTCACGTCGGGCGGAGTCGCTGGAGAGGCGTCGATGACGGCCCTGCTCGCGGTGTCTCCCGTGGTGCTGCTGACCCTGTTCGTCGGGCTCCGGGGGATCTCGGCGACGCGGACCACCTCGGAGTTCCTGGTCGCCTCGCGGGGAATCACTCCGCTGGTCAACGCGGCGGCCGTGTCGGGGGAGTACCTCTCGGCCGCCTCGTTCCTCGGTGTCGCGGGCATGATGGTCCGGGACGGGGTGGGAGCCCTGTGGTACCCGGTGGGATTCACCGCCGGCTATGTGGCGATGCTGAGCCTGGTCGCCGCGCCGATGCGCCGCTCCGGGGCCCTGACGGTGCCCGACTTCGCCGAGACGCGGTTGGGGTCTCCGGCACTGCGCAGGCTGAGCGCGATGGTGGTGCTGGTGATCGCGGTGCTCTACCTGGTCCCGCAGTTCCGCACGGCGGGGCTGGTGCTCAGCGTGGTCGGGGACGTCAGTTACTGGGTGGGCGTGGTGATCGCCGGAGGGGTGATCAGTACGACCCTGGCGCTGGGAGGGATGCGTGCGGCCACCTACGTGCAGGCCTTCCAGTTCTGCCTGAAACTGGTGCTGTTCGCCGTGCCCGCGGTCTGGTTGGTGGTGACGGTGGGCGCGCAGACCCGCCAGGAGGCGGTCGATCCCGTGGAGTTCACCCGGTTCGAGGAACGGACCAGAGTGGAGTTCCGGGTCGGGGCGACCCTGCGGGTGCGACGACCGACCGAGGTGCGCTCCCCCGACGGCAGCGCGCGGGTCCTCCGCACGGGGGAGCACCACGTCGAGGCGGGTCAGGTGCTGGTCTTCCCGGAGGGGGCGGAGGTCCCCACTGTGCCCGGAACGGCTCCTCCCGGCGGGGAGCACTGGGGAAGACCGCTGCTCAACGTCGCCGATGCCGGACATCCCCTGTTCGGAACGTGGGCGGTACTGGTGGCGACCGTGTGCGGCACCATGGGTCTGCCGCACGTGCTGGTTCGTTTCCACACCAGCCCGGACGGGAGGGCGGCCCGGCGTACCGCCGCGCTGACCGTGGTGCTGCTGAGCCTGTTCTACCTGTTTCCCGGCGTCTACGGAGCGCTGGGCAGAGTGCTGCTTCCCGAGCTCTACCTGTCCGGGGGGACCGACACCGTGGTGGTGGCCCTGCCGACACAGGTGGACACCGGATGGTCGGCAACCCTGTTCACCGTGTTGGTGACCGGCGGTGCCTTCGCCGCGTTCCTGGCGACCTCACTGGGCCTGCTGCTGGTGGTGTCGGGGGCGCTGTCGCACGATCTCCTGCCCGGCGGGGTGACCCGGTTGCGGGGAACCGCGCCGCTCGCCGCGGCCGTGGTGGTACTGCTGGCCCTGCCTGCGGTGTTTCTGGACACCAACATTCTGGTCACCTGGGCGTTCACGATCGCGGCCGCGACCTTCTGTCCGTTGCTGGTACTGGGTATCTGGTGGTCCGAACTCACCGTCGCGGGTGCGGTGAGTGGGATGTCGGTGGGGCTGTTCGGGTCCTCCGCGGGCATGGCGGTTACTCTGTTCGGACCACCGTTGGACGGCTGGAAAGCGGTGTTGACCGCGCAGCCGGCGCCGTGGGTGGTGCCGTTGTCGTTCGTCACGATGCTGCTCGTCTCGGTCCGTACCCGTGCCCCCGGCTGGGCGAGAACCGAGATGCTGCGGCTGCACTTGGACGAACCCGCCGCACCGGCGCGCTAGCCCGGTTCCCGCGGGCTCCGGTTGTTCCCCGAACGGGACGGTGGCACATCCGTCCTGTCCGGACGACCGTTCGTCCACCGCTCGTCGCGCTGGATCGTCCGTCGGGCCCACGGTTCTCCCCGGGACGGACGGTGCCTCCTTAACGTGTCGTGCATCACCCGTTCGTGTCAGGAGGCATCTTCGTGACAACCGATGAGTTCGAACAACGTGCTCCGGCACCGGAACAGTGGGCCCGGGCCCACTCCAGCGCGGAGTTCGTCGCGCTACGGCGTCGTCTGCGCGGATTCGTCTTTCCGGTGGCGGTGCTGTTCCTCGCCTGGTACCTGCTGTACGTACTGCTGGCCGACTACGCCCACGGATTCATGTCCATCCGACTGTTCGGCAACATCAACGTCGGACTCGTGCTCGGACTGTTGCAGTTCGTCTCCACCTTCGGCATCACCGCGCTCTACGTGCGTTTCGCCAACCGGCGACTCGATCCGCTGGCCGGCAAGGTCCGCACCGAGCTCGAAGGAGAGGAAGAATGATCCGGCTGGCACAGGACGCGGGGCTGGAAGGCAGCAACCCCGCCATCAACATCAGCATCTTCGCGGCCTTCGTGGTGGTGACGCTCGTGGTGGTGCTCCGGGCGAGCCGCACCACCAAGACCGCCTCGGACTACTACGCGGCGGGCAGGGCCTTCTCCGGGCCGCAGAACGGTATCGCCATCTCGGGTGACTACCTCTCGGCCGCCTCCTTCCTCGGCATCGTGGGGGCGATAGCGCTCTACGGCTACGACGGGTTCCTCTACTCGATCGGCTTTCTGGTGGCCTGGTTGGTCGCGTTGCTGCTCGTCGCCGAGCTGCTGCGCAACACCGGGAAATTCACCATGGGTGACGTGCTGGCCTTCCGGATGAGGCAGCGCCCGGTCCGCGCGGCCGCGGCCACCTCGACGCTGGCGGTCAGCTTCTTCTACCTGCTCGCGCAGATGGCCGGAGCCGGAGTGCTCGTATCCCTGCTGTTGGGGATCGGCAGCGCCGTGGGCCAGAGCGTGGTCATCGCGATCGTGGGGGTCATCATGATCGTCTACGTGCTGGTGGGCGGGATGAAGGGCACCACGTGGGTGCAGATCATCAAGGCCGCGTTGCTGATAGCGGGTGCCGCCGCGATGACCCTGTGGGTGCTGGGCCGGTACGGTTTCGACTTCTCCGCGCTGTTGCAGGGGGCCGTGGACAAGGCCGGCGCCGACGGTCAACGACTGCTCGAACCGGGAGCCAAGTACGGGACCTCGGAGATCAGCAAACTCGACTTCCTGTCCCTGGGAGTAGCCCTGGTGCTGGGCACGGCGGGACTGCCGCACGTGCTCATGCGCTTCTACACCGTGCCCACCTCGCGGGAGGCGCGCCGTTCCGTGGTGTGGGCGATCTTCCTGATCGGGTTGTTCTACCTGTTCTCCCTGGTCCTCGGCTACGGTGCGGCGGCGATCGTGGGGCCCGAGACCATCGGCGACGCTCCGGGGGCCTCCAACTCGGCCGCACCGCTGTTGGCCCAGGCGTTGGGCGGGCCGGTGCTGCTCGGCTTCATCTCGGCGGTGGCCTTCGCCACCATCCTCGCCGTGGTGGCCGGGTTGACCATCACGGCCTCCGCCTCCTTCGCCCACGACATCTACGCCAACGTGATCAAGAAGGGCGAGGCGGAGGACAAACAGGCCGAGGTGCGGGTCGCCCGGATCACGGCCGCGGTGATCGGGGCCCTGGCCATCATCGGCGGGATCCTCGCGCGCAACCAGAACGTGGCCTTCCTGGTCTCCCTGGCGTTCGCGGTGGCCGCCTCGGCGAACCTGCCCACGCTGCTGTACTCGCTGTTCTGGAGGCGGTTCAACACCACCGGTGCGCTGTGCAGTATCTACGGGGGACTGGCCGTGGCCGTGGTGCTCATCGTGTTCTCACCGGCGGTCTCCGGCAGTGAGACCGCGATGCTGAGCGGGGTGGACTTCCACTGGTTCCCCCTGGAGAACCCGGGACTGGTCTCCATCCCGGCCTCGTTCCTGCTCGGCTGGATCGGGACGCTGCTGTCCAGTGAGCACAACGAGGCCAAGTACATGGAGATGGAGGTGCGCTCGCTCACCGGGGCGGGGGCGGAGAAGGCCTCGACACACTGAGGACGCGACGCCGTGACGGGGTGGGGCGCTCGTCGAACTCGGCTCCACCCCGTTCGTCCCCCGAGGAGGTGTTCGCCTCCCGGGGGACGGAGTCGTTTCGGGGCCTGGATGGGGGGCCGGACCACGGACGTTTCCCGGTTTCAGCGGGTACGTTCCGGCATTCCCTCCGGTGGCGGGGTGGCGGTGGGGTCGATTCCCAGCACCACCCGCGCCCGTGTCGTCCCCGGGGGGAACGGGGGAGGAGCCGGTTCGAGGTCGAGCAGGGTCATCGGTCCCTCGTCACCACTGTTGTAGAGCAGGTCCTGCTCGTTGGTGGTTCTGGGGACGGTGTTGCCCGAGTACGGCCACAGGCGGGCGAGGTGGGAGTTGAAGGACTCGGGAAAGTAGAGCTGTCCCGTGTGCGAGGTGTGCCCGCCCTCCCACACGCCGTCCGAACGGTGTCCACCGGTGATCGTCTTGACGTGGATGTGGACGGTGCGTCCCCGGTACCAGCCGGGGACGATGCTGCGGAAACTCGCGACCCCCTCGGAGTCGGTGAGCCGGACACCGCGCAGCCAGGTCGTGTCGTCGGTCGGTGGGGCGTGACCGTCCTCGTCCAGCGGGGGCGGTTCGTCGTTTCCGTAGCCGGTGTAGGAGGAGTAGACGCCCAGCGCGTCGCAGTGCCAGACGTCCACGGCGATGCCCGGCAGCGGGGAGCAGTCGACCGCGTCCACCACGACGACGTCCAACAGCAGCCCCGCCCCGCGTCGGTCCTCGGTGATGTCCTCGCGCAGAATGCGGTAGTCCAGGTAGTACGGGCCCTCCATCTGTTCGGGAGCCAGGACGCAGGAGGGAACGCCTCCGGCGGGTCCCGCGGATTCGGCGTCCGCGGTGACCACGGAACCGGAGCCACCGAGCGCGGCCGCGGCCGTGCCGAGGCCGAGCCCGCCGAACGCGGCCAGGATCCCGCGTCGCGTGGTCGTCGCGCGGGTGGATTCCCGCGACTGTCGTGGGGGGCCGTTCTCGGAGTCCTGTTCGACCATGACCGGCACGGTAGGTGCTCCGCCGCGAGGGGCCCAGCGCGGTGGACCACAAGTTCGCGCAACCGCCCGGCCCGTGCGGAGGTGGCCGACCGGATCACCACGGCCGGGTCAACGGGGACGGAACCAGGTGAGCGGCCCGCGGGAACAGCTGCGGACGGCCTCGGCCAGCATCCCCAGCGGGCTGCCCTGCTCCCCGCCGTGTGGTGGGAGGAAGTACCGCTCCACCAGCCTGATCCACAGCTCCTTGGTGGGGGTGAAATGCAGGTGCCGACCGGGGTGCTGCTCCTGCCACCGGCGGATCGCCTCGATCTTGTGGGTTCCGTGACCGTGGCAGACGAGATGGACGTCGTACGGCCCGGAAACCTGACGTGCCAGGTCACGCAGGAAGGCGGCGAGCTCCCCGCCCCGCTCCGGAACGTCACGGCGGGACAGGCGTGTCGCCAGCTCGGAACGCAGGCCCCGCTCTCCGCAGTCCTCGACGGGAACGAACACTCTGCCCGCCCCGTTCTCGGGGTCGGACCGCTCGTCCACGGCCACCGCCATGACCGACTCCGGAGGCGCGACATACAGGGCGCTCCATCCAGTGGGAGTCCGCCGGTGTTCCTCCTCCGTACGCGGGGGAGTGACACCCGCCCGCCGCAGGATGCGCACCACGGAGGAGGGGGAGACTCCCGTCCTGGCGGCCAGGGAACGTTTGCTCCACCGCAGACCGTTCGGAGGGGGCTCGGTCAACGCCGCCTCCAGCACGCTCCGGACCTGTCCCGAGGACAGGGAACGCGGTGCTCCCGAACGCGGGCGGTCCCGGAGCGCGGCCACACCACCCTCCAGGAAACGCCGTCGCCATTTGCCCACCGACTGTGCGGAGACTCCCAGTTCCCGGGCGACGGCGGCGTCACTGGAGCCACGGGCGCAGGCGAGCACGATACGGCAGCGCAGCACCACCGCCTGCGGTGTGGAGGGAAGGCCGATCCAGCGCACCAGCTCGTTCCGCTCCCGCTGCGACACCGACAGTGGTTTTCGCGAGCCGAACGAGGTCGTGTTCATGAGACGTCGATACCAGGTGGTCGGTCGTGCGGAAAACCGGGCGGAGGGACCTTCGGAGCCCGCCCTTCGCCTCCCGGGACGGGTCAGGACCACAGGCGCTCGGTGGCCAGGTCGGCCCCCTGGCGCAGCGCCTCGAGTTTCGCCCAGGCGATCTGGGGGTGCAGCCGTCCTCCCAGCCCGCAGTCGGTGGAGGCCAACACGTTCTCCCGCCCGACGCACTCGGCGAATGTGACGATGCGGTCGGCCACGAGCTCCGGGTGTTCGACCACATTGGTGGCGTGGCTGACCACTCCGGGAAGCAGCAACTTCCCCTCCGGAAGCGTGACGTCCCGCCACACCTTCCACTCGTGCTCGTGACGGACGTTGCCCGCCTCGAAGGCGTAGGCCCGCACGTCGATCGCCAGCAGCACGTCGACCAGATCCCGCATGGGCAGATCCGTGACGTGGGGACCGTGCCAACTCCCCCAACACAGGTGGAAACGGATGCGGTCCTTCGGAAGGCCCCGGAGCGCGTGGTTCAGGGCCTCCACACGGCTCATGGTGAACCGTTTGTAGGCCTCGACCGAGGGTTCCGGGTTGATCTGGTCCCAGTTCTCCGCGATGGCCGGATCGTCCACCTGCAGGATCAGACCGGCGTCGATGATCGCCTTGTACTCCTCCCGCATGGCCTCGGCGCAGGCGTAGAGGAACTCCTCCTCGTCCTCGTAGTACTCGTTCCCGATCCGCGAGCAGCTTCCCGGCCCGATCGACGTCATGAAGCCCTCGTCCACCCCGGACTCGTCCAGGGCCCTCGTGAACCGGGCGATGTCGGTGTGGAGGGCCTCGTACCCCACGTAGGTCAGCGGGCCCCGGCACACCGGAGCCATCGCGGGTCCGCCGTTGGTGAACACACCGGAGGTGGGGTCGGCGTAGGCGTCGGCGAAAAGAGCACGGTCACGTCGGTCGCCGAAGCTGCCGAGGGTGATGTCTCCCTCCCTCGAGGTCCGGTGGGTGATGTCGAACAGGGACACGTCCTCCAGCTCCAGCCCGCCGAGACGCTGGAACGAGTAGGACCACCAGGCACCGTAGTCCACTTTCTGGGTCATGGCCTTGCCGAACTCCCCGTCGCCGACGACGTCCAGCCCGATGCGACGCTGTCGTTCGACGAGGTCCGTGGTCGCCCGTTCCAGACCGTTCCGATAACGCTGCTCGGTGATGGATCCCTCGGCACGGTGCCGGTTGAGTTCGAGAACATCGTCCGGGCGGGGGAGACTGCCCACCTGGGTGGTCAGGATTCGATCGCTGCTGGAGCGCACTGTCGCGTTCCTTTCTCCGGGTGCGGTGCGGCCAATCTCTCCGTTCCGGGCAGGAAAGGCAAACAACGACGAACACCGCAGCTCATCGCCGCGTGGACAGGGGAGGGCCACGGGTGTTTCCCGTTCCGGTGTCGACGAACTTGCGGTCCGGACCGCAAGTGAGGTGCACACGGACGGCGGAACCGTCCGGCCGGTGCGAGCATCGGGTCGTGGTCGACAGGGGTGTTTCGGGACGTCGCCGCTCGCGTCGTGCCGAGATCCGGGCGTGGCGCAGGATGCTGGCCGACGAGTTGGCGGAGTCCAGGGTCTACCGCGAACTCGCCGATCGCAGGCAGGGCGTGGAACGCGAGATCCTGCTCGAACTGGCCGAGGCGGAGCAGCGTCACGCCGGGCACTGGAGGAAGCTGCTGGGGCCGGAGGCGAAACCCCGCGGGGCCACCCTGCGCATGAGGACACTGGCCCTGCTGGCCCGGTGGTTCGGGTGGATTTTCGTCCTGGCCCTGGTCCAGCGCGCCGAGAACCGTTCCTCCTACGGCTCCGAGGAGAACGCCACCGCGGCGATGGAGGCCGACGAGCGCGTCCACGGTGAGGTGGTCCGGGCACTGGCAGCGCGCGGTCGTGCCCGCATGTCCGGGACCTTGCGTGCCGCCGTGTTCGGGGTCAACGACGGTCTGGTGAGTAACTTCGCGCTGGTGCTCGGGGTGATCGGCGGCGGAGCCACGACCACGGTGGTGCTGCTGACCGGGCTCTCCGGTTTGCTGGCCGGGGCGCTGTCCATGGCGGCGGGGGAGTACGTCTCGGTCAGTTCCCAGCGTGAACTGCTCGCGGCCGCGCGTCCGGACGAAAGAACCCACGGCTTCGTGGCGCACCTCGACGTGAACGCCAACGAACTGGCCCTGGTGTACCGTGCCCGCGGGCTGTCCGCCGAGGAGGCCGAGCGCAGCGCCGCCGCCGTGTTGCGGAACTCCGCCGGCGGGCTGCCCACCGCGGAGGGGGACGGGGCCGCCGGTGAGGCGGTGGGCAGCGCGGCGGGGGCCGCCTCGTCGAGCTTCGTCGCCTTCGCGGTGGGGGCGTTGTTGCCCGTGGTGCCCTTCCTCCTGGGACTGCACGGACTCGGTGCCGTGTTCGTGGCGGGCGCCTTGAGCGGAGCGGCGTTGTTGCTCACCGGTGCCGTCGTCGGAGTGCTGTCCGGTGGTGCTCCCTCCTCGCGTGCGCTGCGACAGCTGGCCATCGGTGTGGCGGCGGCGGGCTCCACCTATCTGCTCGGCACCGCTTTCGGGGTGCTCACCGGTGGGTGACTGCCTCCGGCGCGGGCCGGTCCTCGCCGTTCAGCTCGCCGAGAGTGACTCCATGAGGTCGCCCACCCGTGGTTCCGGAACGCTGCGAGCCAGGTCGGAGACGGCGATGATGCCGACCAGACGCTGCTGGTCGATGACGGGAAGCCTGCGGATCCGGTGCGCGCTCATCAGACGCAGCGCCTCCTCTGAGGAGTCGTCGGCGCCGATCGTCACGGCCTCCTGCTGGTTGAGGTCCCCGGCGGGGAAGGTTCCCGCATCCCTGCCCTGGGCGACGACCTTGATGACCAGGTCGCGGTCGGTGACCACGCCCTTGACCTTGTTGTCCTTGCCGCAGATGGGCAACGCTCCCACCCCGAGCCGGGCCATCTTCCGAGCCGCGTCCGCCGCGGTCTCCTCAGTGCGGACGCACTCGGGGTTCGGTTGCATCACCTCGCGCGCCGTGCTCATGTTGCACCTCCGTTGTCCGTGGCCGAGTGATCGACTTGCGGCCGGGTGTCGGTGGCGGGGTGAGGTGTCCGCAGCCAGATCGTCTCGAGGCCGGGACTCTGCCCGAGACCGTCGTCGGGAAGTTGGCGCGGGTCGGCCAGTTCGACGTCCTCCCGCAGGGGAGGTGCGGTTCTCGTGGTGCTCATCGGAGTCTCCGGGCCTCGGGTGGGTGCGTTCCCCGTCACCCTCGTGGATTTCCCAGACCGAGCGGCTCGAAACCCGCCGGTGTCTCCCCGCCGTCACCCGGGTTCCCCGCGTCGCTTGCGGTGCGCCACCCACGCCAGGTCGACCACCGCCACGACCCCCAGCACCACGAGCAGCCATCCGAACCACCGCAGCGGCGCGATGGTCACGAGCAGCGTCACTCCCGAACCGAGGCAGAAGACGGCCCCGAAAGCCGCCAGCCACAGTCGCAGCGTGAGGGCGCTCAACGCGGGAGGCGCTCCGGTCAGTCGTCCCAGCACGTCGTGGTATCCGGGAAGTCCCTTCTCGTAGTGCTCTCTTCCCCTGCCGGTGTCCTTCTCGTCGTCGCTCACACGGTCGGTGTTTCCATGGTGCGGCCGAGTGAAACGAACACCCACCGTGCGTGACCGTGGTCCCGGGCACTCGCTCGTTCAGGATCCGGAACGAAGTTCCGCGAGACGTCGGCGCGGGCGGGTGAGCGAGGTGGCCCGGTTCCCGATGCCGGACCACTCGTCGCCGTGGGTGGCCAGCCGTTCCGGAACGTCGCCGAGAGTGAACCCGCGGGGACCGACCTCGTCCAGTTCGCGCCAGGAGATCGGCGTGGCCACCGGGGCCGTGTCCCTGGCGCGTACCGAGTAGGGGGCGACGGTGGTCTGCGCGTAGGAGTTGCGCAGGTAGTCCACGAAGACCCGTCCCGCCCGGTCCTCCTTGCGCTGCTCGACGGTCAGCAGCTCGGGACTCCGCTCGGACAGCACCGTGGCGATCCCCCGGGCGAACTCGCGCACCCGGTGGAAGGTGTCCTCGCGTCGGAGGGGGACGAGTACGTGGAAGCCCCGGGAGCCGGTGGTCATGACGAAGGCGGGAAGCCCGACCTCCTCGAGGAGCCTCCGGGTGTGGTGGGCCGCGGAACGGAGTTCCTCGACCCCGTTGTCGGAGGGATCCAGGTCGAACACCATCCGGTCCGGACGTTCGAGGTCGTCGGTTCGGGACAGCCACACGTGCGGGGTCAGGACCCCCTGGTCGGCCAGGTGGACCAGTGTGTCGGGTTCCTCGCAGACCACCTGGATGTTGCGCCCACCCTCCCTTTTGGGCACCTCGACACGACGGACCCACCCCGGGGTCCGCGCGGACACGTTCTTCTGGAAGATCCGTTGTCCCTCGATGCCGTCCGGATACCGTTCCGAGGCCAGGGGGCGGTCCTTCGTGTACCGCACGAGGGTGGAACCTACCCGGTGGTAGTACTCCGCGATGTCGCCCTTGGTGAGCCCGTCCCGGGGGAACAGCACCTTGTCGGCCCTGGACACCTCGACCCGGTGCCCGCCGAGCTGGATGGTCCTGCCGCTCATCCCACCTCCCTGACCACATCGGCGGGGTCCTTGTCCTCGCGGAGCCCCTGGTAGCTCGGATGCCGCAGTTTTCCGTCCTCGGTCCACTCGGTGAAGGCGACGCTGACGACCAGTCTCGGCTCCACCCAGCGGACCTCGTTCGCCTCGGGTTCCTCGGCGAAGGGACCGTCCCGGCGTTCCAACCGGTCGAGCCGTTCCCGCAGACCCCGCAGGGAGTGCTGGTCGAATCCCGTTCCGACTTTCCCGGCGTAGACGAGCCGCCCCCGTTCGTGATAGCCGACGAGCAGTGCCCCGAGGGCGGGGCGACTCCCGGTCGGCTCGGTGAAACCCCCGATCACCAGCTCCTGAGTGGCCACACACGTGAACTTCAGCCAGTTGCGGGAGCGGTCGTGGAGGTAGGCGGCGGTGGCGCCCTCGGCCAGTGTGCCCTCCCAGCCCGCTTCGCAGGACCGCCGGTGGTACCGCGTTCCGCGGCCGTTCTCGTAAGGAGTCCAGCGCAACGGATCGGTGAACCGGGTGGTGCGGGCCAGCATCCTCTTGCGTTCGAGCAGGGCCATCGAGGTGAGGTCGTAGCCGGCCACGTACGGCACGTCGAACAGGTAGCAGTACACCGGGATCTCCGTTCTCCCCCTTGTTCCGGGGCATCCTGTGGGCTCCGTTGTCGCAGTCGGCCGAAACTCGTGGTCCTTCCCGCGAAGGCGACGATCTCGCCGTCCGGCACGACCAGCCGGCGGACGGCCTCGTGGATCTCCGGATACGTCTCGTCCAGCGTCGTGCCACCTCGGGAGCGGATCCGTACCCGGCAGCCCTCCTTGAGGATCAGACAGCGTTGTCCGTGCAGCTTCGGCTCGAAGGTCCGGTCGGGATGGTCGAAAGGGTGGTGCGTGAGCGTGGCCAGTGCCGGATCCTCCTGGCCGGAGGGAGCTCCTCGCCGCAGTGCCGCGCGGCCCTCCGCGCTGAGTTCCTCGAACAGCGTGTTCACCGTGCTGTCCCCTGCTCGACGCCCGTGTCCGGGTCAGCGTCCCCTTCCGCAGGACGGGCGACGCCGTTCCCCGTGCCCGGGCCGGACCCGTTCCGCGTACGGTCGGGTTACCCGTCGTGGTCGGTGGCGAAACGAGCGCGGTCTAGTTCAGTTCGCGGACGAACAGCCCCGGGGCCGTCTTGGGGTCGAAGCAGGTGGACTTCGGGGGCATCACCGCGCCCGTGTCGGAGACGGCCATGATCTGCTCGACGTCGGGAGGGCGGGGAACGAAACAGACCGCGTTCCTGGAGGCGCACCAGCACCGCGTTCCCGAGGGCTCCGCCGAAGCGGTGGAGCCCGCCGAGTCCACCAGACGTGCCACGTACGGGTACAGCTGCTCGTCCAGCACCACCGCGTCCAACGTCCCGCGGACCGAGCGGTCCGGTGAGCCCGAGGGATCCAGCCACAGGCGGAAACACCGGTCGTGCAGTCGCAGGAGCACCATACCGGGTGCCGGGTTGCTCGGGGCGTGGCGCGGACACTCCTCCACCCGGGCCACGGTGGGGTGCTCGGCCAGCACGTTCAGTACCTCCGACGTGGACAGACCGGGGGGCTCCGGCAGGCAGCGGTGGTATCCGAGCACCCGCATCTCGCTGCCCGGGAACAGGGCGGCCAGGGTGAACGAGCGGGTGTCGGTGTCACGGTGCTGCCGTGTTCGCGAGCGGCGCTCCGCCACGGCCATCCGGTGGTGACCGTCGGCGATGTACACCCTCGACAGGGTTCCCAGTTCGCGCTGCACCAATTCGGCCAGCTCGGCGTCCCGGCGTATCCAGACGCTGTGTTCCACCCCGCCGGAGGAGAGGGTGCCCACGTCCGGGGTGTGTCGGGTCGTATCCCGCAGGGAGGAAGCGAGTGCGGGCAGGTCCGGATGGGTGAGCATCACCGGCATCTGTTCGGCGCCGCTCGCTTCGGTGAGTTCGGCGATACGGCGTTCCCGGTCCGGCCGGGTGGCCTCGTGACGTCGGATACGCCCGTTGCGGTAGTCCTCGAGTGAGACCTCGACCACGACCCCCGTCTGTTCGTGGCGTCCGCTGCGCAGCCGGTACACCAGCACGGCGGGAAGCATCGGGCGGACGTAGCCCCCCGTCTCCAGCAGGGTGCGTACCCGGTTCGGGTCCAGACATCCGTCCAGTGACTCGACCACGTGCGGGGCGATCACCGAGGCCCGGGGCGGGCGTACGGTGATCCCCTCGATCCCGGCTTCCGTGACGGCACCGGGACTCTGTCGTTGCGGGGCGCTCATGATGCACCACCGGTGGGAGCGGTCGTCCGCGTCGACCGGCTGCTACGCAGACTGTCCTCGTTGACGCAGTGCAGCACCGTCCCGTTCCGGAAGGCTTCGACCATGCGGACGACCTCGGCCGCCACGGCCCGCTGGGCCTGCTCGGTCGAGGCCCCGATGTGGTGGGTTCCGTAGACATTGGGGTGGCTCGCCAGCCGTGACTCGACGGTGCCCGTGGCCGTTTCCGGTTCGTGCGTGAACACGTCGATACCCGCGCGAACCCCCTTGGTCTCCATGGCCTCGATGAGGGCGTCCTCGTCGACGAGTTCTCCGCGTGCGGTGTTGAGCAGGATCGTTCCCGGTCGTACCCGGGAGAGCAGCTCGTGGTCGACCAGCCTGCGGGTCTCCTCCGTGAGCGGCAGGTGCAGGGAGAGCACGTCGCAGGTGCTGACGAGTTCCTCGGTGTTGGGGAGGAAGGTGATGCCGAGGGAACGGGCCCGTTCGAGGGTTTCCGGGTCGCGGCCGGGTTTGTCCACCGCGTGGACGTGGGTCCCGAAGGCGGCGGCCCGGGCGGCGAACTCCAGTCCGATGTCCCCGAGCCCGAGCACGCCGACCCTGCGCCCGTGAATTCCGCGCGCCCGGGAGTAGCGTCGTTTGTCCCAGCGTCCCGCACGCAGGTCGGCGACGTTGTCGGCGATGTTGCGGTCCAGCGCGAGCAGCAGGGCGAACGCGAGTTCGGCCACGGCCGTGGAGTTCCTGCCGGGCACGTTGCACACGCGGACACCGTGTTCGCCCGCGGCGGCACGGTCGATGGTGTTGGTGCCGGAACCCGCTCTGATGACCAACCGCAGCGCGTCGGCCTCGGCGAACACCGGCGCGGGCACCCGCGTGCTGCGGACGACGAGAACCTCGCAGCCTCGCAGGGACTCCCCGAGTTGTTCGGGGGTGGTCTCCGGCAGGTAGCGGCACTCATCCCCCGACTCGGTGAGCGCGGTCAGGGAGTCTTCCGGGAAGGCGTCGGCGACAAGAATCCTCATCGGCTGCTCCCTCGTGAATCGGTCGGGCCTCCCGCGAGTGGTTTCGGTGGTCGCACCGCGCCTGGGCCGGTGACCCGAGAGCCGTGTCCGCGCGAGCCACGTGAGTAACGATGGCCAAAAATTGTTGCTTATCGCGCAAAGTATTGCTTATAACGCAATGTTGGCCGTGTTGAGGGAGGACGTCAACAGCTGCGCCCCACTTCGGGAGACGAACTCGCCCGACAGCATGAAGATCACGCGGTCTCCGGGTGAACGACCACGGAGGCGAGGGAGGGAGCCGCCGGCCCGGACGGAGCGCGGCGGTGAGAGCCGGAGGGGGACGTGCTCAGCGCGGGGCGGGTTCCCCCACGATCTCGGTGCAGCGAAGACCGTCGCCCACCGCCGGAGTCCCGTCCAGCGCGAGCGCACCGTACTGCTCCACCTCGGAACAGCGGACCGGAGCGCCGTCGACGAGCAGCGGGGTCATCCCCCGGTCCGCCGCGGTGTAGGCGAGCAGCCGTTCGGGTTCGGTACCGTCGTCCAAGCGGACGGGGTGTGATCGGTGCAGCCGGACCAGCCGGTAACGCCGTCCCCGGCCCTCGCAGCGGTCGAGCACCCGCCGTTGCTGAGCGGTCGCGTACCAGACCGCGTGCTGCTCGACCGTTCCCGGTGCCGAGGCGAGCACGGCGGGACGCTGCCCGTCCCGAGGACGCAGTCCGGCTGACCACACGGCGGCCATGTCGATGCAGCTCGCCCGGAGGACCACGGCCGGGCCGGCCAGTCCCAGCTCGGAACGCAACCAGCTGATCTTCTCCGGACAGACGTTCGAGCCGTAGGCGAGCACGGGGCGACGTCGGTGGAGGGGAGTGGCCCCTCGCGTCGCGAGCCAGTGGTTCAGACAGGGGCGCTCGGTGTCCGTCACCACCCGCCATCCGGAGGGGGCCGTCCCGTCGGGAAGGACCGGATAACCCGTCCCGTCGACGTGGACGAAGGAGCAGTCGGGGCGAGCTCCCGGGTAGGGATTCTCGGGGTACTCGGCGTCGCGGAACGGCTCGACCACCGTCGAGTCCGTTCGGAAGTGTGGGGCGACCATCGGTCGTCCACGTCTACCCGACGAAATCCGGTGGTGCCGCGATCCACGTCACAGAACAGGGCGAAAGGGGGCGTGAGCCCGTGTTTTTCCCGTGATGTGGGAAATACGCCCGGGTGTGTGACCGCACGAACACGCGTGGGTGAGCGTCTCGCGCCGGAGACGCTCACCCACGCGGTTACGAATTCGGGGAGAGGCCCTCAGAGAGCACGGACGGTGTCGGCCTGCGGTCCCTTCGACCCCTGGCTGACCGTGTACTCCACCTGCTGAGCCTCGTCCAGCGTACGGAAGCCGGGGGCGTCGATCGCGGAATAGTGCACGAACACGTCCGGGCCACCCTCGTCCGGGGCGATGAAACCGAAGCCCTTCTCCGAGCTGAACCACTTCACGGTGCCTTGGGGCATGGCTGTCTCCTTCCGGGAGCTGACTGCAGGTCACCGGTGACCGTCCCTCGCGCGGCCACCCTCGGTCGTGGATCTCAGACGGCGCCTACTCCAGCTACACCAAAGACAGCGGCTCGCCCGCACCAAACATCTGCGAACGTGCGTGTGACACGACTCAGAAAACGACCTGGCGTCATCCTACACACCGAAACCCGTTCCGACATCACGGAGGCGAGCGGGGTGTCGCCCGGCCGAACTCCTTCGTGTCGTGCACAGTGATGACCGACAGGTGCCGACGGCTCCTCGTGCGGGAGGTGTCACAAGCGTGGGTGATCCGGAAGGCGACACGCGGACCTCGGGCGGGACGCGGAGTGCCCCGAGGAGAAGGGTGGCGGGCGAGGTGCGGGACGCCGTCTCGTTCCGGACGTTCCTGCTGATTGTCGGGGTGCTGTTGTTGCAGATGGGATTCATTCTGTCCTATGTGGGAGCCTTCCACGATCCCTCACCGCACCGGTTGTCCGTGCGGGTGACGGGCCCCGAGGCAGCCGCGGACAGCATGGTCGACAGGATCAACGCCTTGCCGGACGAACCGTTGCGGGCGCGGACGGCTTCCGACCCGCGGGCCGGTCGGGAGGCGCTCACCTCCGGGGAGACGGCGGCCGTGTACGTGCTCCGTCCCTCCGAGCCCGCGGACCGGTTGTTGTTGGCCACCGCCGGGGGTTCGGCCAAGGCCGAGGCGGTGCGGAGCGTCCTCGGTGGGATGGCGGCCCGACAAGGGCGACAGCTGGAGGTCAGCGACGTGGTACCGGTCCAGAGCGGGGACTCCCGGGGGCTGACCGGTTTCTACCTGGTGGTGGGGTGGACGGTCGGCGGCTACCTCGTGGCCTCGTTGCTGGGGGTGGCGCGCGGTGCTCTGCCGGCCAACCCGAGCCGGGCGGCGATCCGGCTCGTCTCGGTGGCGGTCTACGCGGTGCTCTCCGGTCTGGGGGGTGCACTGGTCGTCGGTCCGCTGCTGGGAGCGCTCACCGGACACCCGATCCGACTGTGGTTGCTGGGAGCGTTGCTGGTGTTCGCGGCCGCCGCGGTGACCATGGCCTTGCAGGTGCTGTTCGGGGTGGTGGGGATCGGTCTTACGGTGTTGCTCTTCGTGGTGCTGGGCAACCCGAGTGCGGGCGGTGCCTACGCCCCCGAACTGCTGCCCGCCTTCTGGCGGGAGATCAGCACCGCCCTGCCGAACGGGGCTGGAACGGACGCGGTGCGCAACATCGTCTACTTCGGGTCCCACCATGTGACCGGCGACGTGCTGGTCATAGCCGCTTACGCGCTGGGGGGAACCGTGGTGGCGCTGCTCGGTGCCGTGTTGCGCGCACGTCGTGCCACCGTCCCGGCCTCGACGCGGGAGGACGGTGGCACGGCGCACGGAAAACATCACCGACAGGAGTAGCGCAACACTCCCTCTCTCCGTTCGCTGGCCAGGCGCCGCTGACTGACCAGCAGTTTCAGGTGCGCCGAGGTCTCCAGCACGGCCAGGATCCTGCTGAAGACGTCCAGCTCGTCCAGCGTGCGCTCGTGTCGGGTCCAGTTCAGGGCGCGGGCGGTCTCGTATGCGGTGCTCGTTCCCCGCTCCACGGTGGCGGCCATGGTGTCGAGCCGTCGCTGGTGGTGGGAGAGCAGTTCGTCCACCCGGGAGTGCAGGCTGTCGTGCACGGGACCGTGGGCGGGCAGTATCCGGTCGTCGGGCAGTTTCCGCACCAGGTGCAGCGAGTCGAGGTAGTCCCGCAGGGGGAGAGGGCCGGGAGCCTGTTCGAGACCCACCGACGGGGTGATGGCGGGCAGTACGTGGTCTCCCGTGAACACCAGACCGTTGTCCTCGTCGTGGAACACCACGTGTCCCCGAGTGTGTCCCGGAGTGCTCACCACGCGGAGCGTGCGTCCGGCGAGGACGAGTTCGGTGCCGTCGCTGAGCCATTCGTCCGGTTGCTGCCAGTGGGGTTCGTGCTCCGGAGCCGGGGTGTCGAACTCCGCGCCCAGTTCGTCGAGTACGCGCTCCGCCCCGCACTCGACCAGTTCCCGGCGTTGTCGTTCCAGGGGGACGTGGTCCCGGGCGCCGAGCCGTTCCAGGTTGACCCGCTCACCCTCCCCGAGCGCGACGTGGCAGCCGAGTTCCTCCCGCAGCGCGATCGCCTGGGTGTAGTGGTCCCGGTGCACGTGGGTGACCAGTACTCTGGTGATGTCCGCCGGACGCGCCCCCAGTGTCTCCAGCGCCTCTCCCAACAGCCTTCGGGACTCGGGCAGCGCCCAACCTCCGTCGATCAGGGCGAGCCCGTCGGTGTCCCACAGCGCGTACACGTTGACGGCGCGCAGTCCGTCGCTGGGCATCGGCAGCGGTATCCGGTACACCCCGGGGGAGACCTCGTGGGCACCCGGGTGGGTCCATGCTGTGTCGGACACGAGCACCTCCGTGGGACGGACTGATGGTCGGCAGGCATACCATACGGTCGGTAGGTGATCGAGGGAGTGCGACGCACGTCACCGGGCGCGTGGGCCTCCTCCGGGCGACGGTGGGGGCTCGCCCACGTCCGCGGCGAATATCCTGAGGGGACGACCGTGGATCGGCCACGGGTGGAGAGTCGAGACGGTTCGGCCGGTCGACATCCGGTGAGCAGGAAAGGGGCGCGACCGTGCCCGGACACATGCGGATCGGCGAGGTCGCCGAGCGCACCGGTCTGTCGTTGCGCACCATCCGCTACTACGAGGAAGTCGGGCTGGTGGTGCCGAGCGCGCGCAGCCAGGGCGGTTTCCGGCTCTACACCGAGCCGGACGTCGAACGGCTGAACATGATCAAACGGATGAAGCCGCTGGGCTTCCAGCTCGACCAGATGCGGGAACTGCTGGAGATCCTCGACGACCGTGAACGCGGTGAGCTCACGGAGCAGCGTCGCGACAGACTCGAGGAGTTCCACACCTCGGTGCGGGAGCGCTGTGCGAGTCTTCGTGCCGAGTTGCGCACGGCAGAGGACTTCGCGGACACACTGTGGCGACGTCTGCCGTGAACGTTCCGTCCCGGTCGGGGCGAACGCTGCGGCGCAGGCCCGGTGCGTGGTGAGCTCCGCCGGGTGTCCCACGGGACACCCGGCGGAGACGGAAAGGACTCCCACCCGGTGACGTGGCCGCCCCGGGGAGGCACCGGGACGGTGACGCTAGTGTCCGCCGCCCAGTTGGCCGGCCAGCGCTTGGTGGCGTCGTTTGCTGGGCTCGTTCATGCCGTTGATGGTGACCGTGGTCCCGCGTTGACGGTACTTGGTCTCGATGGCGTCCAGCGCGGCCACGGTGGAGGCGTCCCAGATGTGGGCTCCCGAGAGGTCGATGACCACGGTGCCGGGATCACCGGCGTAGTCGAACTGGAACACCAGGTCGTTGCTGGAGGCGAAGAACAGCTGACCGGTCACCCGGTAGATCTTGGTGGTGCCGTCCGGGTCGAGGACACTGTCGACGGTGACCAGGTGGGCCACCCGCTGGGCGAACATGACGATGGCCATGACCACCCCGACCACGACGCCGATGGCGAGGTTGTGCGTGGCCACGGTGACCCCCACGGTCACCAGCATGACGGCCGTTTCGCTCTTCGGCATCCTGCGCAGGGTTCGCGGTTGGATGCTGTGCCAGTCGAAGGTGCCGACCGAAACCATGATCATCACTCCGACCAGCGCCGCCATGGGAATGATCGCCACGACCGGTCCCAGCGCCAGCACGAGGACCAACAGGAACACCCCGGCCAGGAACGTGGACAGTCGGGTGCGGGCACCGCTGGACTTCACGTTGATCATGGTCTGGCCGATCATGGCGCATCCGCCCATGCCGCCGAAGAGGCCGGTGACGATGTTGGCCAGTCCCTGCCCCCAGGACTCGCGGGTCTTGTTGGAGTGCTCGTCGGTGATGTCGTCGACCAGTTTGGCCGTCATCAGCGACTCCATGAGTCCCACCAGGGCCATGCCCACCGCGTACGGGGCGATGACGCGCAGGGTCTCGAAGGTGAGCGGCACGGAGGGAAGACCGAGAACGGGCAGGGTGTGGGGGAGCTCCCCCTGGTCGCCGACGGTCGGCACGGTTATCCCCGCCATCACGGTGACGGCGGTCAGCGTCACGATCGCGACCAGGGGTGCGGGAACCGCGGTGGTCAGGCGGGGCAGTCCGACCATGATGACCAGCCCTGCCGCGACCAGCGCGTAGACGCTCCACGGGACACCGGTCAGGTACGGCAGCTGAGCGAGGAAGATCAGAATGGCCAGTGCGTTGACGAAGCCGACCATCACGCTGCGCGGCAGGAAGCGCATCAGCCGTGCGATCCCGAGCAGCGCCAGCAGCGCCTGGACGACTCCACCGAGCAGGACGGTGGCTATCAGGTAGTCCGTTCCGTACTCGTGGGCCACGGGCGCCAGCACCAGTGCTATCGCTCCGGTGGCCCCCGAGATCATGGCGCGGCGTCCCCCGGCGACCGAGATGGTCACGGCCATGACGAACGAGGCGAACAGGCCGACCCTGGGGTCGACTCCGGCGATGATGGAGAACGAGATCGCTTCGGGGATCAGGGCGAGTGCTACGACGAGACCGGCCAGGGCCTCGGTGCGCAGCACCCGGAAGGACAGCCAGTGGGGACGAGAGCGCGTCAGGTCAGGTCGCGACATCATCTTCTTTCGTGCGATGCGGAAAGCGGTCAGACGAAAAACGGGCGGAGCCACGCCGACGGGGCTCACGCGGACCTGTGAGACTCTACCCTCACGTAAGGGCAGGGATGGGGGAAATGTGACGCAACTCGGTCTGTGATCCACGTCGTCCCGCCGGCGGGCACGTTGGTGACACACGGGCGGAGCCCTCACGCGTTCCGCCGAGGTCAGTCCCTGTCGAGTACCTCGGCGAAGACACTTCGGGTCCGTTCGTCGAACAGCACGAAGCGGACGAGTTCCACGGCCGAGTCGGTGGCACGCACCTCTGCCACGGCGATCTCGGCGGCCGCCTCCACCGGATAACGGTAGACGCCGGTGGAAACGGCGGGGAAAGCCACGCTTCGTGCTCCCAGCGAGTCGGCCACCCGCAGGGACTCCCGGTAGCACGAGGCGAGGGAGGCGGAGCGGTCCTCGGAGCTCGAGTAGGTCGGTCCCACGGTGTGAATCACCCACTGGGCCGGCAGCTCGCCCGCCGTGGTCGCCACGGCGGACCCCACCGGAAGCCCGTCCGGGTAGTCCGTGGCACGCAGCCGCCGGCAGGCCTCCAGGATCTCTCCGCCTCCCCGGCGGTGGATGGCACCGTCCACGCCACCCCCACCCAACAGACTCGTGTTGGCCGCGTTGACCACCGCGTCCACGTGTTGTTCGGTGATGTCGCCCTGCACCGCTTCGATCCGCATGTCCCCATTCTGCGGCGGCTCGGGGATCGGGGAGGTTCCGCCTCAGCCCAGAGCCTTGAACAACAGTGAGAGCGCGCTGAACGCGGCGAGTCCGAGCAGTGCGGGCCTGGTACCTCCCCGGTCCAGTGGCCGGCGGAGCGGTCCGGAGAGCACGAACCCGAGCATGGCGAAGGGGAAGAGGACGGCGGCGGCCAGCAGTTGTTGGGGCTGTACCTGTCCGGAGAGCAGCAGCGCCCCCAGCGACAACAGTGAACCGAGGGCGAAGTAGGCGCTGAGCGTGCTGCGTACGGTGGGGCCGGTGTTGTGCTGGTACACCAGCGCCATCGGTGGTCCCCCCACCGCCGCCGCGGTACCGAAGACCCCGCTGAACACCCCGGCCGTGAACAGTGTCGACGGAACGGGACGGGGGTGCCAGGTCAGCAGCGACAGCCCGACGGAGACGAGCACCACCACCCCGATCAGCACAGCCAGCCACCTGCTCGGCAGCAGCGCCAACGCGGCCACGCCGAGAACGGTGCCGGGGAGTCTGCCCACCAGGGCCCAACGCACCCCGCGCCAGTCGGCCTGCCCCCGTTCGCGCACCAGGGGGAGTACGGCGAAGGCCGAGGCGGTGACCAGCAGGGGTACCGGCACGAGCACGGGATCGGCGATGGCCAGCAGCGGAGCGGCGACCAGATTCATGCCGAATCCGACGGAGCCCTGCACCACGGCCCCGCCGAGCACGATCGTGCCCGCCAGCAACAGCATCCAGATGTTCACGTGGTTCCTCGCTCGATCTCGGGTGTTGCGAACTCTCCGAGTCAACTCCCCGGAGGGAACTCGGGACCACCACGAGAGAGCGGATGTGTGGGGGAGCTCACCGGGGGCTCGGAAACGCCGAGAACGCGTGCCCGTCGTCTTCGCCAGAGGCCGAACGGGTGATTCTTCGGGGTCGTCAGTGACGAACGCTACACTCCTGACCCGTAACGCCGGGCGATGGTGACTCGTCCCGGCGCCGAGAGGTGCGACGGACCTTTCGTGCGAAACCGGCGGGCGACGAATTCCCAGTACAGCTGCTGTTCGTCGCGGCCCCGTCCCGCCGTGGGGGGAGAGGGAGGGGGGCGGCCGTGATGTTCCCGGCCTCCCGGATCGTGCGACGGATATCACCGGAATGACGCAACGGCTTTGTCAGCTCGTGCTGCCAATGCGGCGTGACCTGGGGTTTCTCTTGAAGACGTTGGAACCCTGACCTCGCTCACTACTCCATTCGGAGCAGTACCGTTGCTACCAACGGAGGTGTTTCCCCTTGGTTGGCGTCCGTACGTTGCTCGCTCGTGGCACGAATCGTGCTCGCGGTGGGGCGAGCTCGCCCCTGAGGGGTGGCGCGATCCGCCGTGACCGACGTCGACAGAAGGAAAACCTGAGGCCGACATGGAAACGATCGCACTCGAACTGGTACCGCCGGACCAGGACGGCGGTGTGGAGAGCGCAGTTGAGGAAGGCCGCAAGGTGGCCGAGAGCTGCCGCACGTCCGGGCTCGGGGACCGCATCCAGCACCTGATGATCCCCGGTCTGATCGCCGAGGACGACGATCGTCCGGTCGAGATCAAGCAGAAGATGGACACGCTCGACTTCTGGCACACCGTCCGGCCGGAGATCGGTGACGTGAAGGGACTGTGCACCCAGGTCACCGCCTTCCACAACAGGGAGGAGCTGGGTGAGCGGCTGAGTTCCCTGCGCAACGCGGGAATGGAAGGGATCGCCTTCGTGGGCGTCCCGCGCAACATGAACGACGGGGAAGGCCCGGGCATGGCTCCCACGGACGCCCTGGCCGAGTTCAAGGACCTGGTGCCCAACCGGGGCGTGATTCTGATCCCGACCCGCGAGGGGGAGCACGGCCGGTTCAACTTCAAGTGCGAGCGGGGCGCCACCTACGGCATGACCCAGCTGCTGTACTCGGACTCCATCGTGGGCTTCCTCAAGGAGTTCGCGCAGCAGACCCCGCATCGTCCCGAGATCCTGCTCTCGTTCGGGTTCGTCCCGGGGGCCGAGAGCAAGGCCAAACTCATCGACTGGCTCATCCAGGACCCGGGCAACCCCGTGGTCGAGCAGGAGCAGGAGTTCGTGGCCAGGCTCGCCGAGAAGTCCTTCGAGGAACGCAAGCGTCAGTTGGTCGATCTCTACAAGCGGGTCATCGACGGGGTGCACGACCTCGGCTTCCCGTTGAGCGTCCATCTGGAGGCGCCGTACGGCAACTCCAAGCCCGCCTTCGAGACCTTCGCGGAGATGCTGGACTACTGGTCGCCGAAGAACGCGTGACCAGCCGGTGGACGCGGCCGGTGAACGAGGGCGTCTCGTTCACCGGCCGCGCCGGCCCGTCCCTCGGCGACACCGCAGGACGGGGCGGAGTCAGATGTGCCGCCACTCCCGGATACGGGCGTAGCCGCGGATCAAACGCAGCGCGGTGGTGATTCCGACACCGCCGATGATGTTGCCGCCCAGGGCCCATCCGAGCCAGGTGATCCACTCCAGGTACCCGTAGTCGGCCCCCGCGTGGATCCCTCCGAAGATCAGCAGGGAGTCGAGGACCGAGTGGTGCATCCCGGTCCCCACGATCAGGAAGCCGGTCAGTGCACTGGCCGTGAGCTTGGCCATGTCGTTGTCCGTGCCGTTGTGCATCCTGGTCATGAGCGTGATGGAACTGCCGGCCAGGATGGCCAGGCACAGGTTCTGGGGGGAGGGTGGTGCGTGGGCGAACTTGCCCCCCATCTCCACGGCCGTCGTGCGTAGTTCGGGGAAGGCCGTGATGACCACGAACATCAACGCCCATCCGCCGAGCAGGTTCCCGGCCAGGGTTCCGCTCCAGAAACGGGCCAGTCGACGCCAGCTGGCCTGGCGGGCGGTGACCACCACGATGGGGACCAGGAAGCCCTCGGTGAACAGTTCCGCGTGCCCGAGCAGCAGCGCGATCAACGCTATCGAGAAGGCCAGGCCCGCCAGCAGTGAACTGCCGGTGCTCTGTTCCACGGTCAGCAGGGCGAGCACGCCCAGTGCCACTTCCACACCGGCGACCAGCGCGGTCGCCAACAACTGGGGCCATGTTCGATAGAGGCGCGGCCGCCCCTTCGCGATGATGCGATCAATGGCCTGGTCCACCTCGTTCTCGCGCGGTCGTTGTCGACCTTCGGGCGCGTGTGGGGTGACAACGTGTTTGGGGTGCTCAACCTGCTTGGTAACCACGACCTACCTGTGCTTGTATCGCTGGTGCAATGACTGGATTTCCCCGGGTGTTTCGGCCTCGGTCGCCGCGCGGCCGAGCTTCTCCGCAGCCGGTCCCGGGGGAAGAACTCTGGACCGGTGGAGGACGTTGCTCCAACCGCGATGCGCAAGTGTCGCAAAGCCGATATTCCGGGCAGAAGACCCGGTAGGCCAAACGAGTGAAAAGGCGGGTGTTAGGGGAGACGCCCGACAGGGCACATACCCGTGCTGCCGGGGCTGACTGCCCAGGATACGGGCGGTTTCGTGGGCTCGCACCGCCGGTGAGAACGAGGTCACCCACCAGGACGGATCCCCGTGGGTCGCCCTGCCCCCGAGGAGGGGGACCGGAGCGAACGGATCCTTCGGGAACCGTGCCCCGACGGCTACCGGAATTCCACGCGCGGTCGTTCTCCGCGCGGAGGGCGATTCCGCCGTCGCCGGTTCACTCCGCCCCTTCGGCCCTTCTCGGGGCGAACGGGGGTTTCCCCTCGGAGCGACGTAGCCACAGCACGCCCCCGAGTTGGACGAGTACGGCCGCCGCGAGCAGTCCCACGGCCACGGCCCCGTACACCGACCATCCGAGCAGGGTGAACACCACCAGTCCCGCCACGAGGAACACGGCACTGCGGGCGCACACGAACGCGAGTCGTCGGGAGTTCAACGCCGTTTCCTCACTCGGGGTCGGTGGCCTCGTCTCGGACGGCGAGCATACCTGCCCGTTTCCCTTCGACCCGGCGGGACGTCCGCGGGGTTTCTCAGCGGGTCTCGGCGGCCAGCACCCGCACCCGGTCCGCGGAGGCGGGGCCGCCCGTGAGGACACCGGGAAAGTCCGAGGGGTGGTGGACGGTCACCCTGTCGAACCCCGTCGCGCGCAGCGCCGCCCGCGCCCGGGCGGAGTCCGTGAAGTGGAAGTGCACTCCGCTGCGCACGAACATGCCGAGCAGCCGTGCCCCGAACGCCTCGGCCGGGCCACGTCTGTCCGTGGAGACGTGGAGATCGCTCAGGTAGAGACCCTCTCCGAAGGGGCGCAGGGCAGCGTGAATCCGGGACCACAACCCACCCACCTCCTCCGCGGACAGATAGTTGAGCAGCCCCTCGCTGACCACTGCCAGCCCCCTGCCTCGTGCGAAGTGGCGCAGCACGGTGGTGACGTCCTCCTGGTCGTGCCCGCCCAGGACGTCGAGGGACTCGACCCGGTGGTTCGGGCCGAGCGCCCCCGCACGCCGCAGGGCGGTGTACTTCCGGGCGGCCATACCGGGGAGGTCGGTTTCGACATAGGTGATCTCCGTTCCGTAGTGGTGGGCGAACTCCAGGCCACGGGGTGACAGCCCCGCGGCCAGTTCGAGCACTCCCCGGACACGTCCGGACTCGATCGCCGTGGACAGCAGACGATCGATCAGCCGGTGCCTCGCCAGCAGAACGTCCTCCAGCACCGGGCCACCGAGCATCCGGCCGAGCGCCGTGCCGGGGCGCATCGCGTGGTAGTAGGCCTTTCCACGGGTGGTGGCGAGGTATCCGGGGGCCAGGCCGTTGTGGACCCACACGTAGCCGGTGTAGTGCGCGGTGGGGCTGATCGACTCGGAGCCGTGGTGTGTTCTGCGAGTTCGCATGGTCTCATCGTGGCCCACCACGGTCTCTCCGGCGGTGCGGCGAGCCCCGTCCCGGGACGCTCGCGGTCGGTGAGGCCCGCGGCACGGGAAACGCGCCTGTACCGCCCCGAATCCTGGCGGGCCTTGACATCGAGGCTACTAAACCACATAGTTGGTTTTATTCTGTGGTGGAGAGTGCAATCGAACTCAGGGGAGGGGTGCGGTGGTCGCTTGTTCGGGGACGTGCGTCCCGATCCGGAGCGGGGCTCGACTTGCCGACGTGGGTTCTTCTTCGCCCGGGCTTGTCCACGACACTCGACAGCGGAAAGTACCGCCCGGTTGGATTGATATCTTCGACGTGGTTGTGCGGTGTGTCCGCCCGGATCTCCGGACGGAACAGCCTGGTTCGTAGTGGAGGAGAGTGTGGTTAAGCAGGAACGTGCGGTGCGAACGCGGGCCCTGGTGCTGCGGGCCGGAGCGGAAGTGATCGCCGCACGTGGATACGAGGGCGCGACGATCGCCGAGATCCTCGCCCACGCCGGGGTCACCAAGGGGGCGATGTACTTTCATTTTCCGTCCAAACAGGCCCTGGCCGAGGCCGTGATCGAGGAACAGACCAGTATATCGGCTGTCCCGAGGACGATGTCCCGACTGCAGGACGCGATCGATCTCTCCCAGCGCGTCGCGCGCTCTCTGCAGCACGACCCGCTGTTGCAGGCGGGAACCCGCATCGCGGTGGAAACCGGGTTCAGCGAGGAACCGCTCGTTCCCTACGGGCACTGGACGGAGATGTTCCGTTCTTTGTTCACCGCTGCCAAGGAGGCCAACGAGCTCCTGCCGACGGTGGACCCGAAGGAGACGGCCGAGATGTTCGTGGCCTCCTACCTCGGTGTGCAGCTGTTCTCCCAGGCGGCGACGAACCGTGCCGATCTTCCTCGCCGTGTCGAGGGATTGTGGCGCCACCTGCTGCCCGGAATCGCCGTCCCCGGGGTGTTGGGGTGGATCCGTCCCCAGGGCACGGAGGAGCGTGCTGAGGAGACGTTCGACGATATGCACGAGGACGTCGCCAGCCCCACCTGATCTTCGCAGCGGGAGTGGGGGTGAGCCTTTCGCACAGGAGAGCTGAGGTCGTTTCCGGGTCGCGCTTCACAGCTCGACCAGCACTGTGCCGAAATGACGGCCCTCCACCAACCCACGGAGCGTGTCCGGAGCCCGTTCGAGGCCGTAGGCTCGGGTGTGGGGGAAACCGAACTCCCCGGAGTTGAGTCCCGCGGTGAACTCGTTCCTCCACTCGGCCTCGGCGTCCGGGTGATCGCGCAACGAGAAGCCGTACATTTCGACGCGTCGTCGGATCAGCCGCGCTGAGTCCAGACGTGCCGGGGCCTCGAGGCCGTCTCCGCCCAGCTGCCCGGACAGTGCGCCGAGCAGCACCACCCGTGCTCCCGTGCGTGCCAGGGACAGGGCGGCCTCCAGCTGTTCGCCCCCCACGGTGTCGCAGACGACGTCCACTCCCTCGGGGACGGTGTCCCGTAACCGCTCGGCCACGGAGCCGGAGCCGCGCAGCACGACCGAGTCGTATCCGAGTTCCCGGCACAACCGGTCGGCTTTGGACGCGGAACCGGTACTGCCCACGACTCGTCCCGCTCCCAGCCTGCGGGCGATCTGGCCCGTCATGCTGCCGACACCTCCCGCCGCCCCGCTGACGAACACCGTGTCCGTCTCGCGGACTCGTGCGAGGCGGGTGAGCGCCGCCCAGGCGGGTGCGCCGTGGGCGAGCAGTACCGCCGGGTCGGAGACCTCCGGAAGCGGCGGGTGCTCACGGAGCAGTGTGTTCCCGAGCAGCGCGTACTCCCGCCATCCCTGTTCGTGCACCAGTCGTGTTCCCACCTCCACCCCGCTGTCCGGGGCGGCCGCCACGACTCTGCCGACCGCGGCGCCCCACAGGGGGCGTCCCGGTTCGTAGGAGGACATGGGCAGATCGGATGCCGTGGCCATGGTGTACATGGCCGCGGTGATCTTCATGATCTCGTTGCGTACCACCACCTGTCCCGGGCCGGGGGAGGGAAGTGGCGTCTCGACCAGTTCGAGTGCGTCCGTCACGGACGTGCCGTCGGGGTACTCCCTCAGACGTATCTCGCGGTGGTGTTCCGGCAGGGAGGAGTGCTGTTCGAGGTCCACGGTCCGCCAGCCAATCTCGTCGAACCCGGGGCGAACGGTTTTGGAGTGTTCGCCGGAAGTTTCCCCCGTAGACTAGCGGAACACTCTTGAAAAACCGACTGACCGGTCCTTACCCTCAGAGCAAGGATTTAAACCGCGCGGTAGGTATCTTTATCTGTGTTGGAGGACCCGTGACCGCAACCATCGCGTTCGACACCACCGCCGCGAACACCGGCCAGGACCCGCTCGTCTCGTTCGACCAGAGTCTTCCGCGCCACTGGGTGCACCGGGCGGCCAACACGGAAGTGCTGGTCACCAGTTACGGAGAACGAGGGGGGAACGCCTTCGTGCTGGGGGCGCAGTTACCCCGCGCGCACGCCCTGTACGGTCCCGTCGAGGGAATTCACGACCCCTTCCTGTTCGTCGAGGCGGTACGTCAGGCCGGTCTCGTGGTGGGACACATCGGATTCGGTGTTCCCTACGGGCACCAGTTCGCCATGGACACCCTGGACTACGAGGTGGACTGTTCCGAGCTGTCGCTCGCCGACGCCCCGGCCCACGTCGTGCTGGAGGTGAACTGCACCGACGTCAAACGGCGAGGGAAAACGTTCGCCGGGGCGGACATGCGGGTCACCGGTTATCGGAACGGAGCTCTCCTGGGACGGGCCGTGCTTCCCTACTACTGCATCTCTCCCGCCGCCTACGCCCGATTACGGGCCGGAGCGGGTGATTTCGCCGACGTCGAGAGCGTGGTGACTCCCGAAACGGATTCTCCGCAGCGATTCGGACGCAGTTGTTCCTCCGACGTGCTGTTGGCGCCCACGGAGGAGGAGAACACGTGGCTGTTACGGGACGGGCGCGACCATCCGGTGCTGTTCGACCACCCCGTGGACCACGTGCCGGGAATGACGGCCCTGGAAGCGGTGCGACAGGCCGCCTGCTCCGTGTACCACCCGCACAAGGTGGTTCCGGTGGGCATGGAGTCCCGTTTTCACCACTACGTCGAACTGGGACAGGCCTGTTTCGTCCGGGTGTGCGAGGTGGAGGAGACGGGACGGGTGCGCATCGTCCTCGAACAGGGGGGCAGGACCGCCGTCGAAGCGGTGGTGGAGGTGCGCGTCGCCGGCGGGATCCCCACGCAAGTGAGCGGATGACGGCACGTGTCCTCACCGACGGCGGGGAGGACGGGACTGAGGGGATGACTGGGCTTTCCCGCCGAGGGGCGGGGAGGAATCCGTTTCCGGCATGACCGGGGTGAGTTGTCCGGAGGCCGGAAACCGCGGTGCTCTCCGAGAACCGTGCGAGAGATTCCGTGGACGTCGATCTGGGGAGTGTTTCCGGTGGTACGTGGTTCCGGTTTTCCGGCCGTGCTCCCACGGATCCTTCGGGGAAGGCAACGTCGGGGTTTTTCGGCAGTCGGCAGGAGTTTCTGGCTCACCCAGGGGATTTCTTCACGTCGAAGGAACGGGCTCTTTCCCGAAGTGGTACGCCGTGGGCGAAAGAAACCGTGTCCGAGGACGTGCTTTTCTGCCGGAGACCTCCGGAGACACCGCGGGGAGATCCGTTCCCGGAACGAGGAGAACGGGTCTCCCTCCCGAAGAACCGTCAGGAGCGACGGGACTCGTGACGGTGTCGCATCTCGGTCTCGTCCAGGGCGAGTCGGTAACCGCGTTTGACCACGGTCTGTACGATCCGCTCGTCGTCCAGCGCCGTACGCAGCCGTCCGACGGCCATCTCCACGGCGTGGGCACGTCCCCCGTTCGGCAGCACCTCGGCGAGTTCCTCCCTGCTGAACACCCGTCCCGGGACTTCGGCCAGTTTGTGCAGCAGGGCCGTGGAACCAGGGGGGACGTGCCGTGGCTCTCCCCCCAACCACACCCTCCCGCCACGCAGTTCGAGGTGTCTGCCGTTGACACGCAGGCTGCGAGTCCGGCGGGGCAGGATCTCGTCGAGCGAGCGCACGAGTGCTCCCAGCCGGGGGCGTTCCGGAAGCACGACGGGAACACCGAGTTCCTCCAGTGGTGCCGCGCACACCGGCCCCACGCAGGCGGTGAGTACGTGGTGGCACAGTGCCTCGATCAGCGCCTTCCTCCGCCCGGTGCTCTCGGCCAGTTCGAGCGTGTTCACCACGGCGGGGGCACTGGTGAACACGACCGAGTCCAGTTGGCGTGTGACGGCGGACTCCACCAGCCGGGAGAGTGGCACCGGGTCGCGCGGGCCGCAACAGCGGTAGACCGGAAGCTCGATCACCTCGACTCCCGCCGCGCGCAGCCTCGTGGTGAACTCCGGCATGGGCCGGCCGTGCCGTTGAACGGCCACCCGCCGTCCCCGCGGGCTCTCCTCGAGCAGGTGGGCCAGTATCTCCGAGGTGCTCTCGGTGCCCGGGGACCAGGACTCGACGAGCCCCGCGGCGCGTACGGCCCCGGTGGCCTTCGGACCTCTGGTCAGGATCCGCGCCGAAGCCAGCCGGGCACTGAGCTCGGTGGTCGTTCCCCACCACTCCGCGGCCTCCAGCCAACCGCGGAAACCGATACCGGTGGTGACCACGACAGTGTCCGGGGGATCCTCCAACAGCGAGCGGGTCCGCTCGAACAGCTCCCCCGCCTCGGTCAACGGAAGAATGCTCGTGGCCGGGGCGTGCCGTATCTCCGCTCCGCGCCGGAGCAGCATGGCCTCCAACTCCTCGGCGCGGCGAGCCGTCGTGGTTCCCACGACGAATCCGGACAGGACTCGTTCACGGCGCGGTGTCGTCGTCATCTCCTCGTTTCCGCTCGAATCCGGCTCCGGTCCCCGACCTCTCCGGGGTAGGGGAGGTCGGTCCCGTTCGGCTGTTGCCCTCCGTGCCCGTCCACCACGCTGGTGCGGCGGGATGTCGTGGCCGGATCGCCCGCGTTTCCGTGTCGTTAACCGGTGATCCGGTCGTGTCACACGGCGGTCTGCCGTTCGAGGGTGTCCGGGGAAGGGCTCGCGGGGGAGGAACCGGGACGCACGTAGTACCGCCACGTGACGGTCGCGCAGCACCCGAAGAAGAGCAGGACGAAGACCAGGGCGGGGAGCAGACCGCCCGTGGCCTGCAGGGAGAACTTGAACACCAGGTTGATCAGCACTCCCCCGAGCGCTCCGACCGCGCCCACCACGCCGATCACGGCTCCGGACCGACGTTTCGCCCGGGCCAGGGCCGAGTCCGTGGGCTCTCCGGTGTGAGCGGCTCGGGCGAGGGCCTCCGCGGTGAACACGGGAGGGATCATGCGGTAGGTGGAGCCGTTCCCGATGCCGGTCAGCGCGAACACCAGCACGAAGGAACCGAAGAACAGGGCGAAGCTGTTCGTGCCGACTCCTCCCATGATTCCGAGGGTCCCCAGCGCCAGGGCACAGAAGTTCCAGAGAGTGATCCTGGCGCCGTCGAACCGGTCGGAAACCCAGCCGCCCAGCGGACGGGTCAGCGCTCCGATCAGTGCGCCCAGAAAGGTGATCCCCACCAGAGAGGAGAACTCGGGGAAGGCCAGTTCGGTCAGTGACGGAAAGGCGAAGGAGAATCCGATGAACGAGCCGAAGGTTCCCACGTAGAGCAGCGAGAGAGTCGGGGTGTGTCTGCTGGTGACCGCCTCCCGGTAGGAACCGTTGTCCGGTCTGGCCGTGGAAAGGCTGTTCATGAACGTCCACGAACAGGCGGCGACGACGATGATGAAGGGCATCCACATGAGTGCGGCGTAGGAGAGTTGGACGCCGGTTCCCAGGTGTATGACGAACGGGACCAGAAGCTGGCTCACCGCCACCCCGATGTTGCCGCCCGCGGCGTTGATTCCCAGGGCGAGTCCCTTCCTGCTCTCCGGGAAGAAGAAGGATATGTTGGTCATGGAGGAGGAGAAGTTTCCTCCACCGACACCCATGGTCGCGGCCGTGAGTACGAAGAACCAGTACGGGGTGTTCTCGTTGACGACGGCGAGGGCCAGCATCCCGCAGGGGATCAGCAGCAGGGTGACGCTGGTGGTGGTCCATCCCCTCCCGCCGAACCTGGGGACGGCGAAGGTGTAGGGAACGCGCAACAACGCCCCGACCAGGTTGGGCAGGATGAGCAGCCAGAACTTCTGTCCCACGGTGAAGGCGTATCCGGCCTCGTCGAGCCCGACCACCACCACGCTCATCAGGGTCCAGACGTTAAACCCCAGGTGCTCGGCCAGCACGGACAGCACCAGGTTCTTCCAGGCGGTTCGCTTGCCGGTTCTCCTCCAGAACGAGGGGTCTTCGGGATCCCAGTGACGGATCCATCCTCCCCCGGTTCGCGTGGGGACGTGTTCCCCTCGTGTCGTTGTCGTGAGCGCCACGGTCTCCTCCCCTTTTTTCGAAGCTCGCCGTGGTCACCCTAAGCGGTTTTGTTCCCGTCCGGGGAAAACGAGGTGAACGATCTGTCAATTTTCGTTCACCGCCCTTGTTCGGGCGGTGATGCGGTGTCATGACACTTCGTTTGTCCGCCCGAAGAATTATTCTGAGATTGTCCTGTTTCGTGTTCTCGTTGTTCCCTCTACGGATTCGGGGCCGTCGCGGGGTGGCGATGTTCCGGCGCACACCGTCGCACCCCGCCGGTTCTTTCTCGGGGGATTTTTCGTGGGAAGAGGTGTTTTCGGTTCCGCGTGCGGGATGGGTTATCCCGTGCTCCGGTCGCCCTCCCGCTCTCCGGGTTCACCGAGGCCGTCGCGCAGTGCCACCGCGGCGGCCGGGGTGAGCGGCAGCTCGGGGAACAGCGTCGCCTGGTAGGCGTGGTACACGTCCGGTTTGCCCGACCACACCGAGTGGGAGACCTGGCCGTCCGGGGAGAGCTCGTGGTGCCAGCTTCCCGCCGAGAGGTCGAGATGCCTGGCCCGGGCGAAGTCCCAGAAGGCGGTGTACCACTGTCGGTAGTAGGTTTCCCCGGTGCGCTGGTACAGCGCGTCGGCGCTCAGGATCGCCTCGGCGATCACCCAGTGCATGCGCTCCCGCACCTGGGGCCTGTCCTGCCAGTCGAGGGTGTAGACGAAGCCCGGGTGTCCGTCGGCGTGCCAGCCGTGCTGCAGTGCCGCCTCGAACAGGTTCCTGGCGTCGGAGATCAGCCAGTTCGGGGCCTCCTGGCCGAAGGAGGCCTCGATGTGCAACAACAGCCGCGCCCATTCCAGCCAGTGCCCCACCGTCGTGCCATGAGGGCGGAACGGATCGTGCGGACGCTCCCGGTTGTACTCGGGGTCGGGATCCCACTCGGAGGTGAAGTGTTCCGGAAGCCTCCATGCGTGGGTTCGGGCGACCTCGTCGATCAGCGTTCCGGCCGTGCGCAGGGCGCGTTCGTGCCAGACCCGTTCACCGATGACGTCGCCCGCGGCGAGCATGGCTTCCACCAGATGCATGTTGCTGTTGGCTCCCCGGTACTGCTCGGTGGAAAGCCATCGTCGGTCCCAGCTCTCCAGCGACAGTCCCGTCCGTTCCTCCCAGAACCCGGATTCGACCACGTGCAGGGCCTCCTCCAGCAGCGTTCCGGCGCGGGGGTGCCCCGCCGCCGTGGCGCTGGCCGCGGCCAGTACGACGAAGGCGTGTTCGTAGGCTCCTTTGGTGGGATCCGTCGTGCTGCTGAACCACCCGCCGTGGGAGTGGTCGTACAGCGGTCCGCGCAGCGCCGCCACCCCGTGGTCGACGAACTCGGCCGCGTCCGGGACGTCCATGAGCTGGGCGAGGGCGAACACGTGGGTCATCCGCGCGGTGATCCAGGTCTCCACCGGACGTTGTGGGTCCGGGTTTCCGGAGTCGTCCAACCAGGAGAACCCCCCTCGGGGGTCCCTGGCCGCGCTGGCGAAGTCGAGCAGTCTGCCCCGTTCCCTGGCCAGCCAACCACGGTCGCCGGAAGTGTGGGGGTCGCTCACTGTCACTCCTCGTCGGTGTCGGGGACGTCTCTGCGGTGGCGGAGCCCGGTTCGGGTCCGTCCCGTCGGGGTGCGGACTGAATCGGTACTTCCACCGACAATCACCGGACGCTATCGACAGCGGTCCTTCGCCGGTGTGACGGGGAGGTGGGCCGGGTCTCCAGCGAGGGAACAATTGTTTAGACCAATAACCCCGTCGGGGAGGGAATGCCGTCCCCGGGAGGCGAGCCCTTTTCGTCTCCGTTGCTCTTTCCGGCGTGAATGCTTACCTGTCCGAGTGAGATGAATGCGACTCTACTGATTCGATTCCGAGCGGTCTGATTCGATTCAAGGTGATTGGGTTCGGAATCCGCGGGCCGCATCTGTCACGCTTGACAGTGAATCCGGTCCGGGCGATCGCCGCCCGAGAAGGACGTACAGCCACACTCGAAGGAGAGAACGCACCGTGTTCAGCGACGACATGCGGTTGATCGCGCGAGAGATGGTTGCACCGGGCAAAGGTATTCTCGCCGCCGACGAGAGCACCGGTACGATGGAGAAGCGGCTGCACGCGGTCGGTCTCGACTCCACCGAGGAAGTACGACGTCAGTACCGCGAACTGATCGTCTCCACCCCCGGCCTGGGGGAGTCGATCAGTGGTGTGATCCTGTTCGACGAGACGGTGCGCCAGGAGTCCTCGGCGGGTGTGCCCCTGCGCAAGGTCGCCGAGGAGAACGGCATCCTGCCGGGAATCAAGGTGGACAAGGGTGCCAAGCCTCTCGCGGGCAGCGACGGGGAGAAGATCACCGAGGGACTGGACGGGCTGCGCGACCGGCTCACCGAGTACGCAGGCATGGGCATGAAGTTCACCAAGTGGCGTGCGGTGCTGGACATCGGCAACGGCCACCCCAGCGACTACGCCATCCACGTCAACGCCCATGCGCTCGCCCGCTACGCCGCGTTGTCCCAGGAAGCGGGACTGGTGCCGATGGTCGAGCCCGAGGTGCTGATGGACGGCGACCACTCCCTGGAGGACGCCGAGACGGCCACGACCCGGACGTTGCGCGAGGTTTTCGAACAGCTCGCCAAACAGGGCGTCGAGCTGGAGTCCATGGTGCTCAAACCGAACATGGTGGTGGCGGGCAAGGAGTGCCCCCGGCAGCCGGAGACGGAGCAGGTCGCCGAGGCGACCGTGCGCACGCTCCGGCGCACCGTGCCCTCGGCGGTACCGGGGATCGCCTTCCTGTCGGGTGGCCAGGGTGACGAGGAGGCCACCGTCAACCTCAACGCGATCAACCAGCTCGGACCGCTGCCGTGGCAGGTGACCTTCTCCTTCGGCCGGGGTCTGCTGGCCCCCACCCTGCAGGAGTGGGTGGGACGTGCCGAGAACGTCGACAGCGCCCAGCGTGTACTGGCGCACCGAGCCAGGCTCAACGGTGCCGCCCGTCAGGGGCGTTACGACGCGGAGCTGGAACACGTCTGAGTCGGAAGTCGGCCGCACGGCACCTCCCGTGCGGCCCCGTCCCCGGGAACAGTCCGAAAGCACCACGCGGCCCTGCCCGTCCGGGACGGTCGGTTCCCGTGCCCGGTTCGTCGCGCACGACGAACCGGGCGGTCGCCGTCCCTCTCAGCCCGTCTGCTCGAACAGGGACTGTTCGAGCACGTCGAGCCCCTCGTCGAACAGAGCGGGATCGATGACCAACGGCGGCAGCAACCGGAGCACGTTGCCGTGGGTGCCGCAGGTGAGCACCACGACCCCCCGGGCGTGGCAGGCCTTGGCCACGCGGGAGGTGAGTTCGGGATCGGGCTCGTGTCCGTCGGGGCCCACGAGTTCCAGGGCCAGCATCGCTCCTCTGCCCCGAGCCTCCAGAACCCGGTCACTGCGTTGTGCCAGCAAACGCAGTCTGCTCAGCCCACGGCGCTCGATCTCCCCGGCCGCCCCCGCGAGGTCCCGTTCGCGCATCGCGCGGATCGCGCCCAACGCCGCGGCGCAGGCGACCGGATTCCCCCCGTAGGTGCCGCCGAGACCACCGGGGGGAACAGAGTCCATCATCTCGGCGCGGCCGGTGACCGCGGCCAGGGGCATACCGCCGGCGATCCCCTTGGCCGTGGTGATCAGATCGGGAACCACCCCCTCGTGCTCACAGGCGAACCAGGTTCCGGTCCTGCAGAACCCGGTCTGGATCTCGTCGGCGACGAAGACCGCCCCGTTCTCCGCGCACCACCGGGACAGTTCGGGCAGGAACCCGGCGGCGGGTTCGACGAATCCCCCCTCCCCCTGGATCGGTTCGATCACCACCGCCGCGACCTGGTCCCCGCCGATCTGTTTCTCGATCCGGTCGAGGACCCGCCGCGCGGCCTCCGGTCCGCCGGTCGCGTCCCAGGCGGGGTAGGACATCGGCATCCGGTGGATCTCGCTGCTGAAGGGGCCGAAGCCGTGCTTGTAGGGCACCGACTTGGCGGTCATGCCCATGGTGAGGTTGGTGCGTCCGTGATAGGCGTGGTCGAAGACCACGACGGCCTGCCGTCCGGTGGCCACCCGGGCGATCTTGACGGCGTTCTCCACCGCCTCCGCGCCCGAGTTGAACAGTGCCGAGCGCTTCTCGTGCTCGCCGGGGGTGAGGGTGGCGAGTTCCTCGCAGACAGCCAGGTAGTTCTCGTAGGGAGTCACCATGAAGCAGGTGTGGGTGAACTCGGCCGCCTGGGCACGGAGGGGCTCCACCACCTCGGGGGCGGCGTTTCCCACACTGGTCACCGCGATTCCCGATCCCAGGTCGATCAGGGTGTTGCCGTCCACGTCGTGCAGCACTCCCTCGTCGGCACCCGTGACGTACACGGGCAGGGCGCTTCCCACTCCCGCGGCCACGGTGTCCGCGCGACGTCGTTGTAGTTCGCGCGACCTCGGTCCGGGAATCTCGGTCCGCAGTACCCGTTTCCGCGTGGTGTCGTCCGTTCCGGTCGCGAACGTGGTCATGGCCGTCTCCGATCGGTCGTGAGGTGTTCGGGGACAGCTTCAGGGGTATGGCCGTACCGTGCAGTGGACGAAACGGCCAGACGAGGGTTTTTCGATGGACTGTTTGGAGCTGGTGCCGAGTGCCCTTGACAGTGCGTGACCTGGTCGGTGACCCGGAGCTGGGACTCACCCCCTACGGGGTTCCGGAGGGGACGCAGGGTCCGATCTCGTGGGTGCACACCAGCGAGCTGGCCGATCCCACCCCTTTCCTGGAGGGCGGGGAGCTGCTGCTGACCACGGGGCTGACGCTGGGCGGCTCCGCCTGGGAGGAGTACGTGGAGCGGCTCGTCGGGGCAGGGGTGGCGGGACTCGGGTTCGGTGTGGACGTCAGCCACTCAGGGATGCCCCCGGAGCTGGTCGAGGCAGCTTCCCGTCAGGGGTTGCCGTTGCTCGCGGTGCCCCGTCGCACCCCGTTCATCGCGATCAGCAAGGCGGTGTCCCGGGCGCTGGCCGCCGACGAGTACGAGGACCTACGACGGACGAGCCGGGCGCAGCACGAACTGGCCGGTGCCGCGGTCGGCAGGAGAGGTCTCTCCGGTGTGGTGCACAAACTGGCCTCCCTGCTCGACGGGTGGGCACTGCTGCTGGACGAGGCGGACACCGTGCTGCACTCGGCCCCCGGCGGGGCGGGGATCTCCGTTCGTGAGCTGGAGCCCTGGCTGCGCAGACTGCGCCAGGGACGGGGCCGGGGAGCGCTCGTGCTCGAACTGGGCGAGCAGTGGATCGGCATCCAGGAACTGGGAACCCGCGGCGGCGCGACGCTGGTCGTGGGACGGGACAGTCCCTTCGGCACCCCGGATCACCATGTGATCAACTCCGCGGCCTCGTTGGTGACGCTCGCCCTGCGGCAGGCGGAGACGTTGTGGAGTGCGCGGGGGAGACTGCACACGGCCTTCCTGCGGACGCTGTTGTCCGGCGCGCCCGCCTGGGCGGCGTTGGACGATCTGGGGGCGGAGTTCCCGGCGTGGCCGGTACGGGTGCTGGTGCTGCACGGTTCCCATTCGGCGGAGGAGTCGCTGCGACTGATCGAGGCGGAGTCGGACGGGGAGGAGGTGTACGCCGCCGAGTACGAGGGAGACGTCGTGGCGCTGGCCCCGGCTTCCGCGAACCTTCCCGACCGTCTCGGGAAACGACGGGACGTGCGGCTCGGTGTCTCGGAGCCGTGCGGACAGGACGGGCTTCCCACTGCCCTGCGACAGGCGCGACAGGCGGTGGCCGCCGCCTCGGACGGCGGGGGAGCGGTGTGGTTCACCGAACTGGCCGGACGCGGGCTGTTGGAGCTGCTTCCCGCCGAACGCGCCGTGGGCTTCGCCGAGTCCCTGTTGTGGCCGCTGCGGGGACGGGACGAGTTGCTGGTCTCCCTGCGCGGCTGGCTGGCCCACAACGGGCAGTGGGATCCCGCAGCCAAGCGGCTGGGACTGCATCGACACACCCTCCGCAACCGGATCCGCAGGACCGAGTCACTGCTCGGACGGGATCTGGACCAGGCCGGGGTGCGCGCGGAACTGTGGCTGGCGTTGCAGCTGCTGGACGACGCGGGGTGAGGGAGCGGCGCCCCGGTACGTTTCGCTCGGGCGGCGAGCCCGTCGCGACGGGTGTGTCCGGCGTGTTTCGGAGAGCACGGTGTGCCGTTCTGGCGTGTTCCTTCTCCGTCCTTGGACGAATCGGTGATGTCCGCGGTGGGCGCGGCCGCCGTAGCGTCGGGACGACCGAGACGAGGAGGATCATGCACACCGGATACTGGGTGGCAGGCACGTACAGGACAGGCGAGAAGTCCTTCGCGGTGACCAGCCCGTGGGACGGCGCCACGGCGGGCACGGCGTACTGGGCCACCGAGGCCGACGTCGAACGGGCGGTGGCCGCCGCTCACACCTGTGCTCGGCGGACGGCGAGTCTGCCCGCGCACTCCAGGGCCGATGCGCTCGACCACGTGCGCTCCCGGCTGCGGCAACGTTGTGAGGAGTTCGCCGAGCTGATCACCGCGGAGAGCGGAAAACCGCTCTTCTGGTCCCGTGTCGAGGTGAACCGGGCGGTGTCGACCTTCGGACGGGCCGCGGAGGAGGCACGCCGTTGGTCCGGGCGGATGCAGCGCCTGGACACCGAACCGGGAACGGAGGGCAGGTTGGCCCTGGTGCGCAGGGTTCCCCGCGGGCCGGTGCTGGGCATCTCCCCGTTCAACTTCCCGCTGAACCTGGCGGTGCACAAGCTGGCTCCCGCCCTGGCCGTGGGAGCGCCCATCGTGCTCAAACCGGCTCCGAAGACGCCGTTGACCGTCCTGCGACTGGGAGAGCTGCTGGCCGAGACCGAACTCCCCCCGGGAGCGTGGTCGGTGGTGCCCGTGGCTGACACCAAGGCCGCCGAACTCGTGGCCGACCCGCGTCTTCCCGTGGTGTCCTTCACCGGTTCGGGTCCCGTGGGGTGGGGGATCAGGGACTCCGCGCCGCGGAAACACGTCACCCTCGAACTCGGGGGGAACGCGGCCGTGTACGTGCACCAGGACTGGACGGACACGGACTACGCGGCCGAGCGGATCGCCACGTTCGCGATGTACCAGGCGGGGCAGTCGTGCGTGTCGGTGCAGCGCGTGTTCGTCCACCGCGAGCTGTACGAGGACGTGGTGCCCAGGCTGGTCAAGGCCGTGGAGTCCCAGGGCTCCGGAGATCCCCGCGCGGAGGACACCAGGGTGGGACCGTTGATCGACCGCGAGGCCGCCGAGAGGGTCCAGCACTGGGTGGACGAGGCCGTTCGCGCGGGGGCGCGGGTGCTCACCGGCGGGTTGCGGCACGGCTCGACCTACGAACCCACGGTGCTCACCGGAGTCCCTCCGCAGGAGAAGGTCGTCTCCGAGGAGGTGTTCGGCCCGGTGATGGTGGTCGACCCCGTGGAGTCGGAGCAGGAGGCCTTCGAGCGGATCAACGACTCCCGCTACGGCCTGCAGGCCGGGATCTTCACCCGGGACGTGGAGCTGGCGTTCCGGGCGTCCTCCGAACTGGAGGTGGGAGGTGTGATCGTCGGTGACGTGCCGAGTTTCCGGGCCGACCAGATGCCCTACGGGGGAGTGAAGGACTCCGGGGTCGGTCGTGAGGGGGTCCGCGCGGCCATGACCGACCTGACCGAGGAGAGGGTGACCGTGCTCACCGGGGTCCTCCCCTGAGGACTCCGCCGCCGGACCTCGTTCGCCCGGAGGATCATTCGTGGGGCGCGGGGCCGGTTCCCTCGTCCCGCCCGGAGTCGCGGGGGAACAGCGAGTCGGTGGGCAGGAAGTCCTGGTGGTGGTCGACCTGCAACGTGGTGTGGCGGATGTCGTGGCGTTCGAGCAGCAGCCGTTCGACCTCGGTCCTGCGTTCGTGGCAGTCCCGTTCCTCCGCCACGAGGACGTGGGCCGACAGGGCGGGAAACCCCGAGGTCACTTCCCAGACGTGCAGCTCGTGCACGTCGACCACCCCGTCGACTTCCCGGATCTCCCCCTCCAGGGACTCGGGGTCGATCCCCTTCGGGGCGGCTTCCAGGAAGACCCGGGCCGAGTCCCGGACGAGACCGTAGCCGGCCCAGGCCATGAGCGCCGCTATGAGCAACGCGGCGAGCGCGTCCGCCCTGGTCCATCCGGTGAGCATGACGAGGAGGCCGGCCACGGCCGTGGCGACGAACGCGTAGAGGTCGTTGAGGATGTGCTGGAAGGCCCCCTCGACGTTGAGGCTGCGCCGGTTCCCCCTGCTGATCAGCCAGGTCGCCACCAGGTTGACCACGATCCCGGCCAGTGCCGTGACCAGAACCGGGGTCCCGGACACGTGGGGTGGTTCGAACAGCCGCCGGACGCCCTCGACGACGAAGTAGACGACCAGCACGAACAGTGTTATGCCGTTGATCTGCGCCGACAGTATCTCGGCTCGTTTGAGGCCGAAGGTGTAGGCCCCCTTCGCCGGTCTGCGGGCGAGTCCGGAGGCCAACAGAGCCAGAGCCAGGGCTCCGGCGTCGGTGAGCATGTGGGCCGCGTCGGAGAGCAGCGCGAGGGAGGAGGCGTAGATCCCGACGGCCACCTCGGCGAGCATGAACAGCCCTATCACGGCCAGCGCCGCCCCCAGGTGGCGTCGGTCGGTGTCCCGGTCGGCGGTGTGGGGGTGACCGTGTCCCTGTTCGGCCATGCGCGCACCTCGCCCCCGTCGTCCCGGCTCCTGTCCGCGCGAGGCGGAATTCTACCGTTCGTGGTCGCGCACCGCAGGGAGCGCGAGGTGACGTCGGGAAAACGGGCGGGAGGGGCGCACGACGGGAATAAAACGTTCCTCGCATTCGCTGGCGAAGATGGCACTCCTGTCATTTCTTGTTCCCGTCCGGAAGGTCGTGATGGAAAAACTCGCAGAGCACAGCACGTCCACCTCGACCAGTGCGCGCACCTCCGAGCCCACGGGCTGGGCCAGAGCCCGGATCATCCTCGTGCTGGGGGCGTTGGTGGCCCTGGTCCCGCTGACCATCGACATGTACCTGCCCGCCCTGCCGGCCATCGGGGACAGTCTGAACGCGGGTTCCTCGGCCACCCAACTGACCCTCACCGGGACGCTGTTGGGACTCGGCCTCGGCCAGCTCGCGATCGGCCCCTTCTCCGACGCGGCGGGGCGGCGACTCCCGCTGATCCTGGGAATCTCCCTGCACGTCGTCGCCTCACTGTTGTGCCTGGTGGCACCGAACATCGTGCTCCTCGGACTCCTGCGCGTACTCCAGGGAGTGGGCGGTGCCTCGGCCATGGTGGTGGCCCTGGCCTCGGTCAGCGACCTGTTCACCGGTCGCACCGCCGCGACCACCCTGTCCAGACTGATGCTGGTCAACGGTGCCGCGCCGATCCTCGCCCCGACCCTGGGCGGCATCATCCTGCTACGACTGTCCTGGCGCGGGGTGTTCGCCGTGCTGGCCGGCCTCGGGGCGGTGCTGCTGGTGCTGGCCGTGCTCGCGTTGCGGGAGAGCCTGCCGCCGGAACGGCGCCACCGGGGAGGGATGCGGCCCGTACTGGTTTCCTACCGCCGCCTGCTGACCGACGGTCAGTTCATGGTGATGATTCTGGTGGCCGCGCTGGGAATGTCCGCCCTGTTCTCCTACATCTCGGGTGCCTCCTTCGTGCTGCAGGAGCAGTTCGGGTTGAACCAGCAACAGTTCGGGCTGGTCTTCGGGCTCGGAGCGCTGACGATCATCGCGGCCACCCAGTTCAACGTGGTGCTGCTGCGCAGGCTCGCTCCGCGTCAGATCGTGTTCGGTGCCCTAGCGACGGCGACAGCGGCCGGAGCCGTGCTCACCACGGTCTCCGTGTTCGCTCTCGGAGGGCTGGTCGGTTTCTTCGTCCCGTTGCTGTTCATGCTCGGAGCCGTCGGTTTCGTGCTGCCGAACGCCCCGGCGCTGGCGTTGGAACGACACGGCGACTCCGGGGGCACCGCCGCCGCGCTGTTGGGGGCGGTCCAGTTCGGCCTCGGTGCCTTCATGGCACCGATCGTCGGGGTGCTCGGCAACGACGGTCCCGCCATGGCCGTGACCATGACCGGGGGAGTGCTGATCGCCCTGGTCGCGCTGAGCGTGATGACGGGAAGGAAACCCGCGCACGGTTGACCACGCTCGGCCCCTTCGGGGCAGCTCGTCGGGGAGTTCGGGTGGGGCGTCCCACCCGAACGGGCGATCACACCGCGTACACGCGCCAGTCGTGCAGTGCGATCAGCGCGGTCGCCAGGGCCACGCCGAGGAAGAATCCGCCTCCCTCACCGAGCAGCAGGCACAGCGCGGCGCACGTATAGGTGAACACGACCAGTGCCGTTCTGGGTCTCAGCGCTCCACGGAACGAGGGGCGCGAGGCCCGCCCGTTCATGCGTTCGGCGAGATCGGGGTCGTCGCCGGTCAGGTGTCGTTCGATCTCGTCGAGGCGGCGCCGTTCGTCCCGGTCGAGCATGTCCACCTCCCGTGGTCGAACCGGTCGGTTCCAGACTCGCGCGGGCGGAGTCGACGGGAAAGGGGGAAACCTACCCGAATCTGATATGTGACCGGGGCTTTCGGTCTCCGTCCGCACCCGCCGGTGCGGGTGGACTCCTTGCACCGCGGATGTGACCGCGCTCACCATGGTGGTGTGTGCCTCGTTCCGTGCATGCGCCGGTCCAACCGGGGAGAGGCCGGAACGAGCCCGATCGAAGGACCGGGCGGAACCGTTTTCACGGGACGGGGAGGACCGGACACCGACGCCGTCCCCGGACAGGTCCGGCGAAGGTGACGCGGTGACATCGGGAGGACATCATGATCGCGACCGAGGAGTGGTCGGTGACGATCCACATCGATGAGCGAGAGGACCGCACTCACGCCGAGGCCCGGTTGAGACGACGGGGCGGGGAGGAGATTCGCGGTAACGGGTTGGCGCGCAGAAACCCGCACGACGTCAACGTCCCCGAGATAGGTGCGGAGTTGGCCGCGGCCCGGGCGTTGTCACAGCTGTCGCACCAGCTGTTGGACGTCTCCATCGCCGACGTCGAGCGTTCGACGGGGCAGCCGGCGCATTTCCACAGCTGAGCACGTATCCGTTCCGGAGGCGGGGCTTCGGAGCGTTCGACCGCCGCGTCAGTGCACGACGGCCACGGGACAACGCGCGTAGTGGGCCACGGCGTAGCTGACCGATCCGAGCAGGCTTGATCGGATGGAGCCGCGTCCCTGACTTCCCACCACGAGCAGGTCGGCCTCTTCGGAGGCGGAGAACAGCGCGTCGGCGGCTTTCTCCTCGGTCACCACCTGGCGGTGCAGGGGGACCTCGGGATAGCGTTCGTGCCAACCGGCCACGGTTTCGGCGAGAACCTTCTCGCAGGTCTGGTGCACCTGGCTCTGGTCGAGCCTGCGCCGGGCCGCCGGGGAGACGGCGTACTTGCGGATCTCGTTCCAGGACAACAACACTGTCAGTCCCGCTCCGTGACGTGAGGCGAACTCGTAGGCGAACTGGACCGCCCGAGAACTGCCCCGGGAGCCGTCGACCCCGACGACAACCCTGGTGAATTCGCGCGGGTTGGTGGTGATCCTCCTCAGTTCCCGTTCGCCCCGTACCACCACCACGGGAGTGCGGGCGGTGCGAACCAGCTCGGCGGAGGTGGAACCGAGCAGTATCCGCCAGGGTTTGGCCTGGTCCGGTGGTCCCAGCACCAGCAGATCCTCCGGTTCGGTGGTCTCCCCGAGGATCTTGGCCGGGTGCCCCATACGTGTCATGGTGCGAACCCGAAGATCGGGAAGTTCCCGGGTGCACTCGGTGGCCATGGTGTTGAGTTCGGTCTCCAACTCCGTGCGCAGCGGTTCGAACTCCACAGCCTCAGTGGGCAGGCGGATCCTGGTGAACTCCTCCAACGGCACGGGGATGGCCTGGGCAATCAGGAGGGGTTGGTTCTTGCTGGCCGCTTCGAAGGCGGCCCAGCGAACCGTGTGTCGGGAGTGTTCGAGTTCCTTGAAGCCGACGACGACCTTTCCGGCACGTTCCGCGTTCATCGCTGACACCCTTCCGAGTTCGCCGAAGCGGTGGTCTTCGTTGTCGGCCGGTGGGTTTTCTCCTGCTCCGGGGCCCGTGGACCATGGTAGTCGGACACGCGGACGGGTGTGTGCGGAAACACCCCGGGGTTATTCGACGGGTTCGCGGACCACGACCACGGGGCAGGCCGCGTGGTGGACACAGTGCTGGGCGACCGAGCCGAGCAGGGCGCCGGGGAAACCTCCGTGGCCCCGGGAGCCGAGTACGAGCAGGTCCGCGTCGGCACTGGCCTCCAGCAGGGACCGCGTCGCCGATCCGCGGGCGACTCGTCTGTCGACCTCCAGGTCGCTTCCGAAGCGGGAGAGGGCGTCGGTGACCGCCCGCGTCAGTTGACGGGTGGCGTTCTCCTCACCACCCCGGTCGACCTTCGGAGCCTGTGGGTCGTGGTAGTCGGGGGGAGCCCAGGCGACCAACGCCGTGACCTCCGCGTCGTTGGTGAGCGCGTAGCGCAGCGCCCAGGTCAGAGCCTCCTCGGAGTCCGGTGAACCGTCCACTCCGACCACGACTCGTTCGGGCTCGGTACCCATGGTCTCCTCCCGGGTCGGGTGGGGTCCCCGTGCGGGTCGGCCCCGGGCGTTCCTGAGGTGGCCTCGTGTCGTGGTCGGGGGACCCGCGGTGCGGGTCGGCTGCGGAACAAAGTCCGCCCGGTCGGCGCGGGGACGGTGTGAGCTCGTTCGCCGTGCTCACGGTACTGCTCGTGCGCGGGAACGACAATGTGAACTCCCGGGCGGCTCCGTACCTCCGATCCGGTGACAGGGGGACGACACCGTCGAATTAAATGAATAATTTTCATACAGTTTGTCCCCGTGATCCGACAGTGACGGAGCGGGTATGAGAAGACTGATCACGCTGGCCCTGGTGGCCGCCACCGCCGTGTTGTCGGTCGACGGGGCGCGGGTCCACGCCGAGAGCCCGTCCCCACAGCGGGCGGGGGAGCTGCGCATCCAGGGGCGGTGGTTCCTCGACGAACACGACCGCCGGGTCCTGCTGCACGGGGTGAACAACGTGGACAAGACCGCTCCCTACGTCCAACCGGGGGACGGTTTCACCGTGACGGCCGAGGACGCCCGACTGTTGGCCCGACACGGGTTCAACACCGTCCGTCTCGGCGTGTCCTTCGACGGACTGATGCCGAACCGTGGCGAGCTCGACGAACGGTACCTGGACCGTGTCGCCCACGTGGTGGATGTTCTCGGTGCGGAGGGTATCCACGTGCTGCTCGACAACCACCAGGACGGACTCAGCGAGATCTGGGGCGGAAACGGCTTCCCGGAGTGGGCGCTCGAAAGCCGACCGTTTCCCGGGGAACCGAACCCGGGCTTTCCGCTGTACTACCTGATGCCGAGTATGAACCGGGCCTGGGACGAGGTCTGGAACAACAGCAACGGGGTGCTCGACCACCTGGGGGACGCGCTGGCGGCACTGGCCGAGAGGGTCTCCGACAAACCCGCCGTGCTCGGCATCGAGCTGTTGAACGAGCCCTGGCCGGGAACGGCCTTCCCCACCTGCTTCCCCGCCGGATGTCCGGCCTTCGACCGCGAGTACCAGGCGGTGCACGAACGACTGACCGAACGGATCAAGGGGGTGGCTCCGGAACTACCCGTGTTCTGGGAACCCAACGTCACCTGGAACCAGCTGATGCCCACCCACATGGCCGATCCCCCGTGGACACCGCCGATCACCGACGAGCGGGTGGCGTTCTCCTTCCACGACTACTGCCTCGCCAGCCAGGCCGCCACCTACCTGGGACTGCCGGAGGAACTGGTCGGTGCCTGCCCGGCACAGCACGAGCTGACCTGGTCCCACGCCGACGACTTCGTCGCGCGGACGAACGTTCCCGCCATGGTCACCGAGTTCGGAGACGGTGATCCCCGGGTGCTGGCCAACACCCTGCAGCGGGCCGACGAGAGGTTCGTGGGCTGGCACTACTGGCACTACACGAGTGTGGTCGGATCCGCCGAGGAACGGCGGGATCCCTTCGGCGGGGAACTCGGAAAGCAACTCGTCCGAACCTACCCGCGAGCCACGGCGGGAACACCGGAGTCCATGGACTTCGACGCGGAAACCGGCCGGTTCGAGTACACCTACCAGCCCGAACCGGCCACCGCCCCCACCGAGATCTACGTGTCGGACCGGCACTATCCGAACGGCTACGAGGTCTCGGTGCGGGGCGGACGGGTGGTCTCGGCCCCCGGTTCCTCCGTCCTGCTGGTCGAGTCCACCGGAAGCGAGCCGGTCACGGTGGACCTCCGAGCCGAGTGAAAACCGGTCCCCGCGCCGACACCCCACCGGGCTGAGGTGAGCAGAAAACCGTCCGCGGACGGGCGAACGGGCGGTTGCTGCGCGAGCATCGGGGCATGACGGATTCCTCGACACCGCGGATCGTGGTCGGAGTGGACGGCTCGGACTCCTCGACGCGGGCCGCGGTGTGGGCGGCTCACCAGGCTGCGTGGTACTCGGCGAAGCTGTGCCTGGTGCACGCCTACGTGGTTCCACAGCGAGGGTATCCGCGTTTTCTCGTTCCGGTGAAGGCGCTGCGCCGGGGGTTGCGTGAGCAGGCCGACAGCGCGCTGCGTACCGCCACCGAGGCCGTGCGGGAGGCCGCCGGGGTGCGGACCGAGACGAGAACGGTCGAGGCCAATCCGGTGGTGGCCTTGCTGCGGGAGTCCCACGGCGCGCTCATGACCGTGGTGGGCTCGCGAGGACTCGGTGGGTTCGCCGGGATGCTGGCCGGCTCGGTGACCCTGGGACTGTCCGAACACTCCCGCGTTCCCGTGGTGGTGGTGCGGCAGGGACGAGCACACCAGGCCGGGGGAGAGTCGCCGGTGGTCGTGGGAGTGGACGCCTCCCCGAACAGCGCGAACGCCGTGTCCTTCGCGTTCCGGGCCGCGGCCGCGTGTTCCGCTCCGTTGACGGCGGTGCACGTCCACGAGGAGTCATCCGCCGCCGATCCCGAGCAAGGACGTCGACTGCTTTCCGAACAGATGGCCGGAGAGCAGCGGGAGCATCCCGACGTCGTTGTCGAGAAGGTCGTGATGCGGGCACGTGTGGTTCGGACTCTGCTCGATCTGGCGCGGGACGCGCGACTGCTCGTGGTGGGTAACAGGGGGTCGGGAGGTTTCCGGGAGATGCTGCTGGGATCCACCACGCGTTCCCTGGTGCTCCACGCGGACTGTTCGGTCGCGGTGGTGCCCGTGGAAGGGGGGACCACCTCCCGGAGGCAGGACGGATCCGGGCGGGAGCGGTGATCCCACGGCACGGTACCGGGCCCGCTCGAACCAGCCGGATGAGTCTCGTCCACGCCCCTTCAACGCTCTGTGTGCGGAACCAGAGAGCGTGTGTGTCAGCCTCGTGTCAGTATCGAGTCAGCAGTCGCCCGTCTCGTTTTCGGACACGCTCGGTGCCACGACAGGCGTTCGTCTGGAGGGGCGGTATGAATGATCAGGCGTCCGTCGAGTTGCTGCTGCGGCGCCAACACGTCATGCCGCCCTGGATTCCCCTGTACCATCCGGCCGCGCCGCTGGAGATCGTCTCGGGAAACGGGCGTTACCTGTACGACCGGGCCGGCCGGGAGTATCTCGACTTCTATTCCGGTGTCGCCGCCAATTCGCTCGGCTACGACGTTCCGGAGGTGCGGGATCGGGTGCTCGAGAGGATCAGGACCGGAGTCGTACACACCTCGACGTTCTATCTGGACCGTTCGCGTATCGAACTGGCCGAACGCATCGCCCGACTTTCCGGGATCCCCGATCCGGTCGTGTTCTTCACGTGTTCCGGAAGCGAGGCGGTGGAGACCGCGTTGCTCCTCGCCACCGAGTACCGACGTAGTCGACAGGTCATCGCTCTGCGCCACAGTTACCACGGTCGTTCGTTCGGTGCGCTTTCGACGACGGGGGACAACCGATGGCTCGGCCTGGGCGCAGCACCCCTGAACGTCACTCACGTCCGAGCCGGGCAGCCGGAGGAGGGGGTCGGGTCGGAGCTGGATCACGCCTCGTATCTGCGGTTGTGCTCCGAGGAGTTGGAGGAACTCGTCGACGAGGTGTTGCCACAGCCGGTCGCGGCGATGTTGGCCGAACCGGTCCAGGGGATCGCCGGGGCTGTGCCGTTGGAACCCCGGCAGTTGGCGACTTACGCCGAGATCCTCGGCGAGCGGGATATTCCCCTGATCGTCGACGAGATCCAGACGGGTTGGGGACGCACCGGTCGCTTCTGGGGGTACGAGTGGGACGAGGTGTGTCCCGACATGCTGGTTTTTGCCAAGGGGGTGGCCAACGGTTTCGCCCTGGGTGGGGTGGTCGGACGACGCGAAATCATGTCGTGCCTGCCCATGCCCTCGGTGTCGACCTTCGGAGGCAATCCGCTGGCCGTCAGCGCGGGAGACGCCACGCTGGAGGTGATCGAGCGTCGGAACCTGACCGACAGGGCGTACCGAGCGGGGGAGTTGCTGTGGAAGCGGTTGCAACGAGGAACCGGATTCTCGTGCGTGGATCGACTGCGGGGACGGGGACTGTTGTTGGGCTTGACGTGCGTCCTTCCCGGAACAACCGTGCCCAGCGCCGAGTTCGCGGCGACCGTGCAGGACGAGTGCCGCGATCACGGACTTCTGGTCGGACTCGGGGGGAGCAGGGGAAATTGCCTACGGATCATGCCGCCGTTGACGGTCAGTGATGACGAGCTGCGACAGGGCGCGGACGTCCTCGTCGACGCACTCGACAGGGTGCGGGCCTCTTGGGGGTGAAGAGCGGATGGGTGAAACGTGCTCAGAAACCATCGGATCCTTTCCGACGACCCCCGTTCAACGGTCGTACTGGTTGGGCAGAAGCCCCGAGCAGCCGCTCGGCGGTGTCGGGTGCCACATGTATTTCGAGTTCGTCTCCCGAACCGCGCCGGACCCCGCCCGGTTGTCCACGGCCTATCAGGATCTGCAGAAGAGACATCCGATGTTGCGCGCCGTCTTCCCCGACGAGAGACAGGGAACTATCAGCGCGGATCCTGTCGACACACTCGCCGTGTACGACTTCAGCGGTCGTACTGTGGATTCCGTTGAATCGGAGTTGGAAACGGTGCGCGAGAGTTTCGCCCGGCGCGCTCCTGATCCGACGAGAGGTCCGATGACGGCTCTCGCGCTCTCCCTGTTGCCGGGAGGCGCATCGCGCCTGCACGTTGACGTCGACCTCATGGTGGCGGATCCCCCCAGTATCCGGATCGCGCTCGACGATCTGGTCGAGCTCTACGAACAAGCCGAGCCACCACCGATCACGTACGACTTCACACGGTACAGGAACGAGTACGGTACGCTCGAGGGCGAGTCAGCCTCCGAATCATCGGTGCGGACACGCGGGCTGTTGGAGGGCCTGGACCTGGCACCGCCACAGCTGCCCATGGCGTGCGCCCCCGAGGAGCTGTCCGGAGCCGAGTTCGGTCGTCGTCTTCTGTGGCTGTCACCGAGCAGGTGGGGCCGGATCCGTGAGAAAGCCGAGAGCGTGAACGCGCGTCCCGAGAGCGTGCTGTACGCGGCCTATGTCCATACTCTGGCTCGCTGGAGCGAGAGCCAGGGTTTCCTGGTCAACGTGCCCGTTTTCGATCGTCCCCGGGTCCATGCGGACATCGACCGCGTCGTCGGGGACTTCAGCCGCCTGCTGGCCGCCCCCGTCACCGTCTCCGACGGGAGCACTCTACGAGAGTTGCTCGAGAAAGTGAACCGGTCCGAACGGGTTCTGAACGCCCATCGCGACTCGCTGTCGGTACAGGCGATCAATGACGAGGCCCGTCGTCGCCGAGAGCCCGCTCCCGTCCTCGGTGCGGTGTACACGGAGATGCACCGGGACCTGGTCTCGGAACGTTTCGTTCGACATTTCGGACACCCTCAGCGGACGGGAACGCAAACCCCCCAGGTGTGGTTGGACTGTCTGGTTTATCCCTCGGGTGAGTCGATGTGCATGGCGTGGGACGCCGCCGAGGATGCCTTCCGGGACGGCGTGCTCGACGGGATGGCGGAGTGCTGCCAGAAACTCCTGACCGCTTTCGCCGACAGTGACTGGACGAGCGCGCCGCCGGAATCGTTGCCGGCACGGCAGCGAGCGCGACGTCGTCGGGTGAACGCCACGGACGGTCCGTTGAGCGGCAAGCTGCTGCACGAGGCGTTCTTCGAGTCGGTCGAGGCGGATCCTGAGGCCACGGCCGTGGTGCATGCGGGGCGGAGCCTGACGCGGAGCGAACTGGCCGAGTGGTCGCTGCGTTTCGCCGCGCTGCTCGGTGACTACGGTGTCGACCACGAAGAACCCGTAGGGATCCGGCTGGAGGCGGGACCCTGCCAGATCGCGGCCGTGCTCGGTGTCCTCGCCGCGGGCGCCTGTTATGTCCCCGTCGGGCCGGATCAGCCCTCGAACCGTTTGGAGCGGATTCTCGACACCGCCGGAGTTCGCTTCGTCATAGGAAGCGCACCGATCGACCGCCAGGGCACGCACGTGGGATCCGTCGAGTACGTCCCACCCGCCGAAGCGGATCGGTTTCCCGCGCGGACTCGGCCGCTTCCGGTGTCGGATCGTTCGCTGGCCTACATCATCTTCACGTCCGGATCGACCGGATCCCCGAAGGGCGTGGAGGTCGAGCACCGTTCCGCGGTCAATTCGCTGGAGGACCTCAACCGTCGTGGGGACCTCCGGGTCACGGACCGGTCCCTGTGGGTCTCCGCGCTCGACTTCGACCTTTCCGTCTACGAGATTTTCGGACCGCTGATGGCTGGTGGATCAGTCGTGGTACCCACCGCGGACGAGCAGCGCGATCCGGAGGCGTGGCTGCGCCTCATGGAACGGCATCGGGTGACAGTGTGGGATTCGGTGCCGGCACTCCTGGACATGGTGGTCTCCACGGCGGAGGTGGCCGCAGCGGAGGGGCGCGCTCGTTCCGAGGCGTGGGAGGAGGGGGATCCCCTCCCGGAGGGCTCCGAAAGTCCCCTGAGGTGGTTGCGGGTCGTGTTCACCGGAGGTGACTGGATTCCACTCGAACTGCCCCCTCGGCTGCACCGGTTGGCACGCGGGTGTCGTTTTCTGGCCTGTGGCGGTGCGACCGAGGGGGCCGTTTACTCGAACTGCTTCGAGGTGCACCGGATCGAGCCGGACTGGATGTCCGTACCCTACGGTTACCCCCTGCGGAATCAGCGTTACCGCGTCGTCGACGGGCAGGAACGTGATTGCCCCGACTGGGTGCCGGGAGAGATGTGGATCGGTGGTGTCGGGGTCGCTCGTGGTTATCGTCGTGATCCCGAGCGCACCGCCGATCGATTCCGTGAGATCGGCGGCGTGCGGTGGTACCGCACCGGTGACCGTGGCCGGTACCGCGATGACGGTGCGTTGGAGTTTCTCGGTCGTCTCGACGATCAGATCAAATTGCACGGCTACCGCATCGAACTGGGCGAGATCGAGTCCGTGCTGAGTTCGCACCCCGATGTCTCCCGAGCGGTCGCCGTGGTCGGTAACGAGGAGAGCGCCCCCGGTCTCGTGGCTTTCGTCCAGCCGGTGGGGGACGAGATCGACCTACGGGGAGTTCGGGAGCACGCCCGAAACTGGCTGGCGGACTATGCGCGTCCTTCTCGCCTTTTCGTTCTGCTCGATCTCCCACTGAACGCCAACGGAAAGGTCGATCGCCCCACGCTGGCCGACTGGGCGGCACCGATGAGTGACTCCGTTCCTGACGAACCTCCCCGCACCGAGACGGAGAGGTGTCTCGCACGGGAGTGGAACGCACTGCTGGACAGAGAGGTGACCGCGCGTGGGCAGAGTTTCTTCGATCTCGGCGGAGACAGCGTGGGGATCACCCGACTCGCAGCGGTGATCGCGGACCGTTTCGGTGTCAGGGTGTCACTTCGCGGGATCCAAACGACGCCGACGTTGGCGGGTATGGCGGAAACGATCGAGGAGGCTCTGCGGAGCCGAGAACGGCGATCGGCGTAAGGAGCGACGGGAATGAGTGTCGACCACCACGTTCCTCCGAACAGGTGGCTCAGATCGTTGCACAAACCCTCGCCAACCACGAATCGGTTGATCTGTTTCCCGTACGCGGGTGGCGGGGCGGGTGTCTACGGTCGTTGGGTGCCTTTTCTCCCGGACGGTCACGAGTTGTTGGCGGTGCAGTACCCCGGCAGGGAAGACCGACTTGAGGAAGACCCCCCGGACAGCGTCCGTTCGATCGCCCGTCGGACAGCTGTGGCCCTTCAGTGGTTCAACGACAGGCCCTACTCGGTTTTCGGTCACAGCATGGGAGCCGTCGTCGCCTACGAGACGTGCCGATTCGCCGAGATGCTCGGTGTTGCTGGTCCGGAGGAACTCGTTGTCGCCGCGGGCGAGTCGCCGGACCGGCTGACGGTGGGCCAGCTGTCCGGGGCGAGCGTTGGTCGAGCGATGACGAGTTCGGCGGGAGGAGACTCTCGCGGAGAGCACGAGGCGGCTGGGCCGCCGACCGTCAATCTGGAGCACGACCTCGAGCTGCTGGCCGAGTACGCCGGCCTCGATGCCGCGAGCACGAGCGTTCGGGTTCCCCTCGTGGTGGTGACCTACGAGGACGATCCCGACATCGACGCGGACACGGTGCGGTCCTGGTCCTGCCGAACCGAGCGGAGTTGTAGGTACGCGGTGCTTCCGGGGGATCATTTCAGCTGTTTCATCGACCCGGGGAGGACCATCCGTGAGATTACCGGCGGTGCTTGACCGCACGCGTTGTCGGAGAGAAACGAGCCCGAGGAGTTGTTGTGTACACCACGACCGACCTGACGAACGGTGATGCCGCTCTTGTCGGAAAACGGCAGAGACTGTTCGAACAACTGGAATCGCCCGACACGATACCACGTTTCTTCGACGGTGTCGCCGAGGACGTGTCCTGGACGTTGCACGGAAAGCACCCACTGGCGGGCGAGTACCGGACCAAGCGTTCCTTCCTGACTCTCGTCGTCGATCGGCTGCGTCCGATGATGAGAAATGACCTACAGTTTCGGATCAGACGTCTGCATGTCGGTGACACCGTGGTGGTCGCCGAGATGGAAAGCGGTTCTGTCGGAGTGGCCGGTGATCCGTACGATCAGTTCTACGTCTGGATCTGCACGTTCGACGGGGACGTCATAGTCGAGGTGCATGCCTATGTCGACTCGGTGGTGGTGAACGAGTTCCTGCGGCGGAACGAACCGGTTTCGTGATTCGCCCGTCCCGAGCAGCTGGCTCGACGGTGTCGTTGGTCAGACGGAGTGCCCGGTACCGGTGGTCCGTGGGACACGGCGGCCCGGAGCTGGTGCGGTTCGTTCCCGGCGGCGTTGGTGCGTGGCTGAGGGCGTCGAGTTGTGTCCTCTCCGGTGTTCGCCCACCGTGGGGAAGTGCTGTAGCCCCCGGGCCGGAGGCGGGCGGGCGGTGCCAGGGCGGGCACGGGAACGAATCGCTGGTGGCGGGGCGTGTCGGCGTCCGGGAAACACACCGGCACCGTCGAACCGCACGGGGTGAACGGGGCAGGGAAACGACAGCTGTTCGGATCCGACTGGTTCGTGCGGAGCCTCGGAGAGGGAAGGCGGCGAGATGGGGGAGTCCGTTCTCCGTGTCGTGCGGCTGCTTCGCCCGGGAGCCAATCCGCTTGCGCGGGTCTCGGACAGGGTCGAGGGCGTGCTGCTCGTCCTCGTGATGCTCCTGCCCGTGCTGAGCCTGCCGGTCTCGCTCGTGATCGGCTCTCAGACCTATGCGGAACAGCTCCGGCTGGCTCGGCACCAGGAGAACACCAGAACTCCGGTGACGGCCGTGTTGACGGAGGACGCCGTCTCCACCGTGCCCCGCGCACGCGGTTCCACGATGACGGAGGCCCCCGCCTCCTGGAGATCGCCCGACGGCCGGGTCCGCACCGGAACCGTGGCGGTCCGGGCGGGCGCCCGGAAGTGGGAGAGCGTGCGTATCTGGATCGACGCGGAGGGAAGGAAGGTCACCGCCCCGTTGACCGAGAGCGCCGCTTTTCGGGAGGCGAGCGCGGCCGTCCTCAGTTGTTGGCTGGCGGTGTTGTTCGGCTCCACGGCAGTCTTCTGGGGGACACGCTGGGTTCTGGACCGCCTGCGCTGGCGTGCCTGGGAACGGGAGTGGAACAGTTACGGCAGGCTCTGGGGCGGCTTCCACGGCAGCGGAAGCGGAGAAACGTGAAGGGATCTCGATGCGGGTGCGGGATGTCATGAGCGAACCGGGTGTGGTGGCGCGGGCCGACACCCCGGTGAAGACCGCTGCGGGTCTGTTGGTCGAACACGGGGTGACGGCGTTGCCCGTGGTGGACTCCGAGGACCACGTGCTCGGGGAGGTGACCGAGCTCGACCTGGTGCGGGACCGCTTTCCCCGCGACCCCCGGTACTCCAGCGACGCCGAGGGGCGTGCCGATCTTCCTCCGGGAGTGGTGGGTGAACTGATGTCACCGCGCATCACCGGCATCGACCCGGAGACCGATGTGACCGATCTGGTGAAGGTCCTTCTCGAGGAGCGGATCCGCAGTGTTCCCGTCGTCGAGGACGGGCGTCTGATCGGGATGGTGACCGGCCGCGACCTCGTGCGCACCCTGGCACGCAACGACGACCTCCTGGCGCGGGAGATCAGCTACCGTCTTTCCTTCCTCGGTGGGCAGGGACGCTGGACGGTCCGGGTGCACGAGGGCACGGCCGTGATCACGGACGAGTTCGACAGCGCCGAGGACCGCCATGTGGCGCGGGTACTGGCCGAAAGCGTTCCGGGCGTGCTCCGGGCCCGGTGCGCTGTGGCCGGGTCCGAGTGAGCGGGGTCGGCGCGGTGTCCCGGTGAGGGTCTGTGTCCTGTTCCCCCGTTCGCTCCCGGTACTGGCCCGTTCGGCCCGCGGACGTTCCGCCTCCGTGTTTCCGTCCTCCGACGGATGGAAAGAATGCGACATCACACCTCCGATTTGGTGATTACCGGTGTACGAGAAGGCGGATTCGTGTGTAAGATGCAGACGATCAGCGTTGCAGGGGTGAGTCGCGGCGCTGCCGGGTGGACTGCCTCTCCGAGAGTCTTCAGGCCGACGAAGCGGTAAACACCGGGCTGCGACGCTGGTCAAATGGGGTAAACGTGGCTACTGTGGGATCCGGTCACGGGCCGAGGTCGTCGCTTCGGACGGCGGAATCCCGTTGGCGGAATCAGGTGACCGCGGAACCGGTGTGGTTACGACAACAGGAAAACCCGGCCACGGGCGTCCCGGACGGATGACGCGCGCCCTCTTTTCGAACCGCGGGGTTGGAAATCCTTCGAGCGCGCCCGCCCGGATCCTCCGGAAGGCCGGTCGTGTGAGTTCTTGTGAGCGGACACACCCGTGCGGCGCGGAACTGGTCCCGGTCCCACAGCGTTGCAGGTGAGGCTGGTCGTTGTCCTGCCCCGTCGACGTGTTCGACGGGGTGGCTGACCGCGGCCTTTTCACCGCCGCGATGTACTCACACGCCGAAAGGCACCCAGAACCGACCACACGCACACGATCGCGCCCAAAGGAGAAAGGAGGCGCCCCACGATGGACACCATGAGCACCGACTGGCAGCACCGCGCCAGCTGCCGCGACCAGGACCCGGAACTGTTCTTCCCGGTATCCGAGGTAGGTCCCGGAGCGCAGCAGGTACAGCGTGCCAAGGCAGTGTGCGCCAGCTGCCCCGTCCGTTCCGAATGCCTGGCCTACGCGCAGAGCCACGGTCTCGACTTCGGCATCTTCGGCGGAATGACCCCGGACGAACGACGCAAGTCCGCCCGGCGTGCCCGCCGTTCCACCGCGTCCAACGGTGCCCAGTCCTCGACGGCTCGCCAGTGACGGTGTGACGGACCGGTTTCGCCTCTCGGTCTCCCGGCGATCCTGCCGGGACGTGCTCCCCGCGACCGATCCCGGTTTTCTCGGACCCGTTCCGTGCACCCCCGCAGCCGTGCACCGTGGCCTCGTGTGACTTCCCGTGACGGTGCCCGAGTCCCCGCGTACTCGGGCACCGTCACGTTTCTGTTTTCCCGGTGGTGGTTTCTTTCTCCCGGTTCGTTCGGCAACGGTGCTTCGACGGGGCCCGTCGTGGGAATGTCACCACCGCCTCGCTGGTTGAGTCCGGTATGCGAGCAGTGGGTGTGACCGAGTTCGGCGGTCCCGAGAAATTGCGTGTCCTGGACGTTCCCGAGCCCCATCCGGGAAGGGGAGAGGTTCGGATCCGGGTGCACGCTGCCACCGTGAATCCCACCGACACGGCGTTGCGGGCCGGACAACACCGCACCGACGGGCTGGAACCCCCCTACGTTCCCGGTATGGATGCCGCCGGGGTGGTCAGCGCCGTCGGCGAGGACGTCGACTCCCCGCGGGTGGGGGACCGGGTCATGGCCGTGGTGGTGCCGGTCCGTCCGCGCGGAGGGGCCTACGCGGACGAGATCGTCGTTCCGGCGACCTCGGTGGCGCCCGTTCCGGCAGGAGCCGACTTCGCCGCTGCCTCCACCCTGCCCATGAACGGGCTCACCGCGCATCTGGCGTTGCGTCAGCTGGCCCTTCCGGCCGGATCCACCCTGGCCGTCACCGGAGCCGCCGGAGCCTTCGGCGGCTATGTGGTCCAGCTCGCCAAGGAGCAGGGGCTGCACGTGATCGGTGACGCCTCCGAGGCCGACGAGCGGCTGGTGCGGGACCTCGGTGCCGACCGGGTGGTGCGCAGAGGGCAGGACGTGGCCGAGCGGATCCGGGAGCTGGTGCCCGAGGGGGTCGACGGTGTCGCCGACGGTGCCGTGCTGAACGAGGCGGTGGCTCCTGCCGTGCGGGACGGCGGCGGGCTGGCCGTGGTGCGTGGCTGGAAGGGGGATCCCGGCCGGGACATCACGGTGCACAGAGTGCTGGTCGTCGAAGCCGCCGAGGACAACGTGGCCCTGGACGGGTTGCGTCACCAGGTCGAGCGTTCGGTGCTGAGCCTGCGGGTCGCCCGGGTGCTGCCCGCCGAGCAGGCGGCCGAGGCCCACCGGCTGCTGGAGGCCGGAGGGACTCGCGGTCGACTGGTGCTCGACTTCTCCTCCTGAGCCGAGCAGTGGGTGCGGCCCCGCGGAACAGGGCCGCACCCGCCGAGTTCCCCGCGATTCCGTGCCTGGCTCCCGGGGGCACGGGAGTGTGACACTGGTGCTGCCGGAGGGGAGTGGACAGGCAGCGTTGCCGGGAGGTCGGCGATGTTGGACAAACACGAACGCCGTAGCCTGGAAGAGATCGAGAACCGGCTCGCCGAGGAGGACCCGGAGCTGGCACGGGGGTTGGCCGAGGGAACCCCGCGATCCGCCTGGCGGGGGATCTCACCACTGCTCGTGCTCGCCGCGGTGGCGATGGCGCTTTCCGTGACGCTGTTGGTGCTGGCCGAGTTCGGTGCCGCGTTACTGGCGGCCGTGCTGGCGGGCTCGGCCGTGCTGGTCCGGATGTGGCGGCTGCGTGGTCGATGAGGTCGCGAGGCCGGCGGTCCGACAACACCGGGCAGGCCGCGTCACCGTGAGGTGTGGGGCCCGTCCGGCCCGAACGAGGCATAGTAGGCCGCGGCCATGTCCGAGTTGCCGTACCCGGCCCGTTCCGCACGGGCGAAGCGTTGCCGCGCGGCGGCCGTGAGATCCATCCGCAGGTGGTGGTCGGCCGCCTCGAGGATCAGATCGGCGTCCTTGCCCGCTCCGTGCACGGTGAACGAGGCGGCGAGCTCTCCGTTCAGGATCGCCGATCCCTTCAGGTGGGCGTAGGGGGAGTCGGTGGCCGTGCCCTCGATGGCGCCCAGGAACAGGGCCGGGTCCACGCCGAGGTGTTCGGCCAGCGCCATCGACTCACCGACCGCGTTGGTCAGGCTGAGTATCCAGCTGTTGACCGCCAGTTTGAGTCTCGTCGCCTCGGCCCTGGCGGGATCCTCGCCGACCCACACGGTGTCCCGCCCCACCGCGTCGAAGATCGGGCGCAGCACGGTGCGGATCCCTCGGGGAGCGGCGGCCAGGACCGTCAGCGTCCCCTCCTCAGCCGGAGCGCGGGTTCCGAGCACGGGAGCGTCGACCAGCGGGATCCCCTCCGCGACCTTCCGGGCACGGTCCATTCCGCTGAGGCCGATGGTTCCCATCTGTACCCAGATCGCTTCGGGGGCCAGTTCCGGGACCGCCGCCTTCCCGGCTTCCACGGTCGCCTCCGCGTCCAACAGCATGCTCACCAGCACGTCCGCGTTCCCGGCCGCCTCCTCCGGGGTGCCTGCCACCGTGGCACCCGCCGAACCCAGCGGTTCCGCCCTGGCCGCGGTACGGTTCCAGACCCGGACATCGAAACCGGCTTCGAGCAGGTTGCGCGCCATCGGAGCACCCATGGTGCCCGTTCCCAGGAAAGCGATCGTCGTCATCGTGGCCTCCGGAGCGTTCGTCTCCCGCGAGTGCGGCGGGGATCGCGGTCGGGGTACCCGTTCCGCCGTACCGGAACACCCGGGCCACGGTCGGTGGTGGACACCGGTCGGAAGGTCCGCTCGTGCGCCGGGCGAGACTCACCGTGTCGTGGGCCAACCCCCGGGCAGCTCGGTCATCCCGGTCACGGGAGCACGCCACAGGTAGACCCAGCACGGACGGTCGGGGGCGAGCCGCAGGACGCGGCGTTCGTACTCCGGGCCCTCGTAGTCGTCCAGGATCGGCAACGCCGTCGCGGGGTCGTGCAGCCGGTACACCTCGGCGGGCACTCCCCGTCCCGGGGGCCGGCCGTGGCGGGAAGCGTCGAGCACCAGGGCCGGATAACCGTGTCCCGTGTCGTACAGCACTCCCGGCAACAGGACGTCCCGCTCCCGCGCACCGACCAGCGGCCGCAGCAGGTCGGCGGCGGAGGAGTCGCTGCGCAGCGTGCCATACACGGCGATCCTGGTGAGCCGGTCCTCGTGCGGAGCTTCGGGATCATCTGGGACAAGCGGGTCGTCACCCACCGTCACTGGTCACCACCACGTCGGGTCGCCGAGAGTCGTGCCGGCTCACTCGTGCGAGGGTCGCTGACCGCCCCGTTTGCTGAGACTCGACAGCAGTCGTTCCATGACCTGCGGGTCGAAGTCCTCCGAGTCCGGTTCGCTCCGTTGTTCGGAGGAACTCGTCCGTTTCGGATCACGACGGGGAAGCGGCACGTCGGAGGCACGCATCCCACGCGGAAGTTCCAGCTCGCACCGTGCGATCCGGCCCCTTCCGGAGGGGAACACCTCCACCCGGGTGCCGGCGGGATCCTCGGGGATCGTGCCGGGCAGCACTCCCGCCTCGTCCTCCACTTCGATGACCAGGTTGTTGCCGTGGATCCGCAGCCGGACGGAGACGAAGCCGGGAGCCTGGGCGTCGGAGTGGTTGACGACCACGGAAACCAAGTGGGTCGCCGCCTGCGCGGCCTCCTCCGACATGGGGCGCAGTGACCATTCGCTCAGCGTGAAACGGACGAACATGTCGGTGCAGTTCACGGCGCTCTGCAGCGCGACGAGCCGAAGGTCGTCGGTCTGCGCGATCTCGGTGTCCACCTCGGTCCTTCCCTTGTCGGCATCGTAGCCCGCCGCCGAAAGGCCACACGCTGCCGAACCGCCGCAGCCGCCTCGACACCGAGGCCGTCCGTGTCGCGACCGAGGGACACGGTGTTCACGGGCGCCGGCGACGCGTGTCCTCATCCGTATTGTTCACTGTCGGAACCGGCGCTTACCGGCCGGGGTTGTTCCGGCACAACCTCTGTCCGTGTGATAAGCGCGATGATCGCACACCCACCGGGGCCAGGAACAGGGGCGAAAACCGTTGCGGTGTTTCCGACCCCCGCTCCGGGCGCTGCCCGGCCTCCTCGGGCGAGCTCCGGGGTGGGGTGGTGTTTCGTCTCCGGTGCGCGCGGGAACCTTCCTGCCAACGAGCATCTCGTCGGGGCACCCGAGAATCCCGGAGTCAGCAGATGTCGAACTCGACGACCAGGCCGGTTCTGGTGGGGCTGGACGGCTCGCCCACCTCGTTCGAGGCCGTGCGTTGGGCGGCCCGTGAGGCCTCCTACCGCGCGGCTCCGCTGCGTGTGGTGCACGCCGATGTCTCCGCGCTGAGTTACGTCCCGGACACGCTGGGGACCTCCGCCCCGGAGTCGGCCAACGAGACCGCCCGGGAGTTCATCCGGGACTGGCTGCGCAGCGCCGAGGAGATCGCGGCGGCGGAGGCCCCCGAGGTCGAGGTGGAAACGGGGATCCGCACCGGTTCGGCCCGCACGGTGCTGCTGGACGAGTCCAGTACGGCACGGCTCGTGGTCGTCGGCAGCAGGGGGCTGGGCAGCTTCAGCGGGGTGATACTGGGCTCGGTGGCGATCGCGTTGTGCCAGCACGGTCAGACCCCGGTGGCGGTGATCCGGGAACCCGACGAGGGGGCCGAAGCCGTGGACCGACCCGTTGTGGTCGGTGTGGACGGCTCCAGAGCGGGTGAGCCCGCGCTGAGGTGGGCGTTCGAGGCGGCTTCGTCGAGATCGGCGTCGTTGACGGCCGTGCACGCCTGGCACGACCTGGTGGTGGGGGAACTGTGGACCAGGGAGCAGGCCGAACGGACCTGGGAGTCGGTGCGGGCCGACGAGGAACGGCTGATGTCCGAGGTGCTGGCCGGGTGGCGGGCCGACTACCCGGACGTGGTGGTGCACGAACTCGTCGTCTACGGCAAGCCCGCGCGGCTGCTGCTGGAGCAGGCCCGGAACGCCCGGCTGCTGGTCGTCGGTGCCCGGGGGAGGGGCGGGCTGGCCGGGCTGTTGCTGGGTTCGACCAGCCAAACCCTGCTGCACCACTCGCCCTGCCCGGTCGTGGTGGCGCGGTGAGACGCGCCCGCCGGGGCGGGCGCCTGTTTTTCGGCCTCAGGAAACGGGGTCCCGGGGTGTGGTGGGTTCCGTGTCACCGGGCTGGGTTCGCCCCCGGGCGGCACGACGCAGCGCCACGGCCGCTTCGACGATCAACCACACCGCCAACAGGAAGATGACGGTGTCCAGTGGGGCGAGCACCCACTGGCCCTGTGCGAGGAAGTCCACCAGGTTCAGCACCAACGCCCAGGTCGTCATCACCAGCAGGAACAGCAGGGGGAACAGCACCACCAGCGGATTGCGCCCGTTCTTGGTCACCCAGACCGCCACCACCGCCAGGGCCAGCCCGGCCGTGAGCTGGTTGGTGGTGCCGAACAGCTGCCAGAGGACACCGAAGGTGTAGCCCTTCTCCCCTCCTCCGGGAAGCAGGGCCATGGCAAGCGGAACGGCCACGGCCACCGAGGTGGCCACGGTCATGTTCCTGGACAGGACCGAGACGCGGGTTATCTCCCCGATCTCTTGGACGACGTAACGCTGGAGTCGAACCCCGGTGTCCATGGTCGTGGCGGCGAAGCTGATCACCACGATGGTCGCGAACACGACTCCGATGCTGACGGGCAGTCCGAGGTTGTTCGCGAATCCGGCCACGCCCTCCACGAAGTTCTGCGTCGCTCCGTCGGAGGCCTTCGCGAAGCTCGCGTAGAGCTCGTTCCACTCCGCCGTGGAGCCGACGGCCCCGGCTGTCACGGCGAGCACGGCGGCCACGGCCAGGGTTCCCTCGCTGAGGGCTCCCAGGTACCCGATGTAGCGGGCGTCGGTCTCGCGGTGCAGCTGTTTCGACGAGGTGCCCGAGCAGACCAGACTGTGGAATCCGGAGACGGCTCCGCAGGCGATGGTCACGAACAGGAAGGGGAACCAGCTGGGCGCGCTGTCCGGCACGTCGTTGACGAGCGGGGCGGCCATCCTGTCGAAACCGACGAGGATTCCCAGCAGGATGACCCCGAGTCCGATGAACAGTTGGTGCGAGTTGATGTAGTCCCGCGGCTGCAACAGCAGCCACACCGGAAGCCGGGAGGCGACGAAGGTGTAGGCGAACAGGAGGACGACCCACAGGGTGCGCTGCCCCACGTCGAGGAACTCGGCCAGCGGTTCCACCGTGATGGGCAAACGGGTCCCGAGCAGGATCGTCAGGTAGAGCACGATCACCCCGACCACCGAGGGCAGGAAGGCCGAGGAACGGGTGCGGTAGACGTACTGGCCGATCCCGATGGCCAGGGGGATCTGCAACAGCACCGGCAGCACCGCCGCCGGGTTGGCCACGAACAGGTTGGCGATGACCACGGCGAACACGGCGTTCACCAGGGTGAGCAGGAAGAATATGATCAGCAGGAACAGCGTCCTGGCTCTCCGCCCGATCACGTCCCTGGCCACGACCCCGATGCTCTGGGCCCGGTGCCGGACCGAGACCACCAGCGACCCCATGTCGTGCACCCCGGCGGCCAGGATCGTTCCCAGGGTGATCCACAGCAACGCGGGTCCCCATCCCCAGAACACCGCTATCGCGGGCCCGACGATGGGAGCCGCGCCCGCCACGGAGGTGAAGTGGTGACCGAACAGCACGTGCTTGTTGGTCGGCACGAAGTCGACACCGTCGTGTCGGCTGTGGGCGGGGGTGACGAACGCGGAGTCCAGAGCGTACACACGCCGGGCCAGATAGGACGAGTAGTAACGGTAGCCCAGGGCGAAGAGACCCAGGACGACCAGTGCCGGGACGATCGCGGGCATGTCTCACTCCTCCGGCGTGGCCGTGTTCTCCGACGGCGTGGTACAAGCCACTGGCGGAGACTATCTCCCATTCGGGGGACACACCAGAGTGGAAGGATGTGTGTCGGTGCGGGAGTTCCGGTCGACCTGGCGGAGGGCGTGGACGGCGGAGCTGTGCTGGGTGGACGCGAACGGGTGTCCGAACGGGATCGCCGTGACCCCGCTGCTGAGGTCGGGCACCCCCTGTGTGGCCCTGCCGTACTGCCACCTGGGGCTGGCCCGGGAGATCGCCGCCGCCGGACGGGTCGGTGCGGCCGTCACGGACCGACGGTCCCTCGGAGGAGGCACGGCCGGAGGTCTCGTCGCGTACGGCACGGTGGCGCTCACCGAGGACCGTTCCGGGCAGGTGTTCCTCGACGAGCTGCTCGACCAGGAGCTGGTCAAGTACCCACCCAGCCGGGTGCTCGCCGACAGCGTGCTGGACCGCAGGGAGAACTGGTGGTGGACACCGCGGTTGCTGCTGGAACTGACCGGGGTGGACGAGGTGCTGGAACAACCGCCCCGTTCCGCTCCGGTGGAGCACGCCCTGCTGCTCCGCGCCGGGTCCGCCGGGGTGCGAATACGGAACGTGACCCTCCACGGTGCGAGCTCCGAGCGGGTGTCCTGCACCGCCCTGGACGGGGCGGAACTCCCGTGCTTCGACACGGGGACGCTCTTCGGCCACGACTACACCGCTCCCGACTTCGAACGGTGGGAGAGCTGGCGACTGTTCGGTGACTGCCGTGCCGACGGGTTCGTGGTGCGAAGCCGTGAGGGGAACCCGACCAGACGACTCACGCCACTGGGACTGCTGGAGCGGTTGCGACGTGAGCGTCGGATCGCCAGAGCCTGCCGCGACGGCATCGCACGTGCCGAACGCGGGGGCTGAAGTGCCCTTGGCTCCGGAGAGCCGGGGAACGTGTTTTACTCTCCGTGTTCTCCTGACGGAACGGAAAGGCCAGCGAGCACCGGAAGGTGGTCGGAGGCCCCACTCCACGGGGTCGCCGAACACGAGACCGTGACCTCCGGTGACACGGCGATGTGGTCGATGCGGACACGGGGGTCGCGCGTCGGGTAGGTGGGCCTTCCCGGGGGAGACTCCGTCGTCCGCAGGCGTCTCCACAGCGGCGCCAGCTCCGGAGCGCGAGCCGGTGCGTTCAGGTCCCCGAACAGCACCGTCGGTTCCCCGGCGGGGTCCGCGGCGAGGGTGCCGAGCGCTTCCCGGACCTGTCTGCGCCGTATCCGGGGGTCGGGCCGGTGGTCCAGATGGGCGGAGTAGGCGTGCAGGCGGGTGCCCTCCAGGTCGAGGACGACTTCGGCGGATCCGGGCCGCCGCCGAGGGGGGCGTTCCGGGTGGAGGGAGCTCACCCGGGTCATGCGGTGGTTGGTCGTTTCGACGATCGGCAGGGTGCTCAGCACCGCCGTCCCGAACCGGCGGGGTGGGGAACCCGGTTCCGGAGGAGGAAGGGTGTACACGGGAGCGAAGAACGCCCGCATCGACAGCCGCTCGGCCAGCGCGGCGATCTGGTCACGCCAGGAGCTGCGCGCCGACCAGTGCACGTCCACCTCCTGCAGCCCGACCACGTCGGGACGCAGGGCCTCGAGGGTTCGGGCGGTGCGTTCCAGGTCGGCCCGTCCGTCGAGGCCCCGGCCGGAACGGATGTTGTACTGCACCACGCGGAGCTCCGCCCGGGACGGGGAACGGGGAGCGTCGGGGTGCGGACACGGGACCGAATGGGCCGTCAGCAGGGAGCCGAGCAGTATCACGAGCGCCGCAACCACCGGTGCAGTCTCGCAGGACCCACGGGCTGTGGGAGCGATTTCCGCTCCGGTGGGTCCCGTGTCGTCTCACGGGCCCCACCGGAGCGTTCGTTCACGGAACGGGGCCGCGCACGGTTCTTCGGCGGGTTCTGTCTCGGTGCCCCCGGGGGGCGGTCACCAGCCGCGCTCGCGCCACTCGGCCAGTTTGGGCCGTTCGGCACCGAGGGTGGAGTCGTCCCCGTGCCCCGGGTAGAACCAGGTCTCGTCGGGCAGGACCGCGAACACCCGGTTCTCCACGTCGTCGATCAACGACCGGAAGTCCTCCGGGGAGTTGGTCTTGCCCACGCCCCCGGGGAACAGGGAGTCACCGGTGAAGAGGTGGGGATGCCCGCTGGGGTCGCGGTAGAGCAGCGCGATCGAGCCGGGAGTGTGGCCACGCAGATGGATGACCTCCAGGGAGCAGTCCCCCACCGTCACGGTGTCCCCGTGCTCGACCTCGTGGTCCGGGGGCACCGGCAGTGGCTGCGCGTCGGCGGGATGGGCCACGGTGTAGGAGCCGGTCTGTCCCGCCAGGGATCCGAGCGCCTGCCAGTGGTCCGGGTGCTGGTGGGTGGTCACGATGGTCCGCAGGCGTGGGCGGTCCTCGTCGTGGCCGAGCAGGTCGGCCAGGCGTTCGGGGTCGTTGGCCGCGTCGACCAACAGCGCGTCCCCGGTGTTTCTGCACGTGAGCAGGTACGCGTTGTTGTCCATCGGTCCCACGGAGACCTTGGTGACGGTCAACGCGTCGAGCCGCCTGCGGGCGGCGGCCCCGCCGGGCTGTACGTGTCCGGTGTAGTGTTCCTGGATCTCCACACCGCCGAGCCTAACGACCACCGGGGCGGAAGGGCTCACAGCCACGGCGGCATCGTGGGCGGTGAACCGGTGAGTTCGTCCGGGCCGGTGCGTCCCAGCAGCCATCCCAGGACCCTGTCTGCCCTGCCACGGACCCTGTGGCGCTCGTTCCGCGCCTCGCCCAGTTCCCAGACGGTACTGCTTCCGTCGTCGAACTCGATCGTCATCGACAACGGCGGTACGTCCGGTCTGCCGACGAGCTGGCGCACGGTGTCGTTGAGCAGGGTTTCGAGGTCCCCCCGGGGGATGTCCGCGAAACCCGGTCCGTAGTCGAGGTCGACCAGATGCACCCGTACCTCGAGCAGGCGTCTGCGCAGCACCTCGTAGGCGGGAACCGGTTTGCCGGGCGAAATCACCACCTCGGTGTGCCAGTCCTGGGCATGCAGCCCCCGGGCGGCTTCGAAGAAGCGTCCGGCCGAGGCGGCCAGGTCCTCGAACAGCAGCCGGTGGCTGCGGTGGGCACCTTCCGCGATGTCGGCGTCCCGGTCCTCGGCGCTGGGGTACATGGGGTGTTCGACACCGGTGTGCGCCCAGGTGAGCAGGTTCACGCAGCCGTCCGCGTGGCGGGCGAGATGGGTGATCACGTGGGCCCGTTTCCAGCCGGGAAGCAGGCTGGGGGCGTGCACGGTGACCTCGTCCATGGCCTCGACCGTGCTGAGCAGAGTGCTCGTGGCCCCCTGGACCGCCGCGATGAGCCGGTTCGTCCCGATCGGCTCGACGGTGCCTCGTCCGTCTCCCGAACGGAACTCGAGATCGACCATGTTCCTCCTTCCGAGGGGATGGTGCGAGCTCGCTGGCCCGAGTGAGCGTCGAGTACTGTCGGTTTTTGGGTGCGCACTCGGTGCGGTCGAGGGTAAGTCCGGTCACGGCCTCGGCGGTAGGGTGTGCGTGTACCGTCGTGAGGTGAGCGCGACGTCCGGGTGGGGACCGCCGCACCGGAATTCCCGTTCCGGGGAGGGCGTTGACCGAGGGACCTCCTTCCGCTTCCCGGTGACCGCTCGTGCCGGACCGTCTGTCGGCCCCCTGCCCTAGCATGGGGTGCCGTGCCCGGTTCCCGCCGCACGACCGCTCGCCTGGTCAAGCGGGATACGGGAAACGGCCTCGGTGGCCTACGGCGACCGGGCGCCACGTGTGCATCCGCATTGACCACGCACTGTGCGAAGGGATTTCCGAGTGGCTGACCGGCTAGTCGTTCGCGGCGCGCGGGAGCACAACCTGAGCGGAATAGATCTCGATCTTCCGCGGGACAGCCTCATCGCCTTCACGGGCCTGTCCGGGTCGGGCAAGTCGAGCCTGGCCTTCGACACGATCTTCGCCGAGGGGCAGCGCCGCTACGTCGAGTCGCTGTCGGCCTACGCCAGACAGTTCCTGGGGCAGATGGACAAGCCGGACGTGGACTTCATCGAGGGTCTTTCCCCGGCGGTGTCGATCGACCAGAAGTCGACGAGCAGGAACCCCCGGTCGACGGTGGGCACCATCACCGAGGTGCACGACTACCTGCGTCTGCTGTTCTCCCGAGCGGGACGGCCCCACTGCCCCGAATGCGGGGAGGCCATCAGCAAGCAGACCCCGCAGCAGATCGTGGACCAGGTGCTGGAGATGCCGGAACGCACCCGGTTCCAGGTGCTGGCTCCGGTGGTGCGGGGCCGCAAGGGCGAGTACGTGGATCTGTTCGAGCAGCTCCAGACCCAGGGCTACGCGCGTGTGCGCGTGGACGGGGAGGTCTACCCGCTGGAGAGCCCTCCCACGTTGAAGAAACAGGAGAAGCACGACATAGCCGTGGTCGTGGACCGGCTCACGGTGAAACCGAGCGCCAAGCAACGGCTGACCGACTCCGTCGAGACGGCGCTGCGACTGGCGGACGGGCTGGTCGTGCTGGAGTTCGTCGACGTCGACGAGCAGCAGGGCCAGCGGGAACGCAAGTTCTCGGAGAACTTCGCCTGCCCCAACGGGCACCCCTTCGGGGTGGAGGAGCTGGAACCCAGGGCCTTCTCGTTCAACTCCCCCTACGGCGCGTGCCCGGAGTGTGCGGGACTGGGGATCCGCAAGGAGGTGGATCCGGAGCTGATCGTCCCCGACGAGGACCTCTCGTTGTCCGAGGGGGCGATCGCCCCGTGGAACGGCGGGAACACCGCCGAGTACTTCACCAGAATGCTGACCGCGCTGTCCGAATCCCTCGGGTTCCGCATGGACACCCCCTGGAAGCGACTGTCCACCAAGGTGAAGAAGGCGGTACTGCACGGCACCAACGACCAGGTGCACATGCGCTACCGGAACCGTTACGGCAGGCAGCGTTCGTACTACGCCGCCTACGAGGGCGTCATTCCCTTCCTGGAGCGCAGGCTGGAGCAGACCGAGTCGGACTACGCCAGGGAGAAGTACGAGGGGTACATGCGCGACGTGCCGTGCCCCTCCTGCGCGGGCAGCAGGCTCAAGCCGGAGATCCTCGCCGTGACCGTGGAGAACTCCGAGCTCGGTGAGAAGTCGATCGCCGAGGTCAGCGCGCTGAGCGTGCGGGACTGCTCGACGTTCCTCGAAGGTCTGGTGCTCGACGAGCGCGAGCGCATGATCGCCGGCCGGGTACTCAAGGAGGTGCAGGCCAGACTCGGTTTCCTGCTCGACGTCGGGCTGGACTACCTGTCGCTGGACCGCCCCGCGGGCACCCTCTCCGGGGGAGAGGCACAGCGTATCCGGCTGGCCACCCAGATCGGCTCCGGTCTGGTGGGAGTGCTGTACGTGCTGGACGAGCCGTCGATCGGGTTGCACCAGCGGGACAACCACCGGCTGCTGGGTACCCTGAACCGACTGCGCGACCTGGGGAACACCCTGATCGTCGTCGAGCACGACGAGGACACGGTACGCAGCGCGGACTGGGTGGTCGACATCGGTCCCGGGGCGGGGGAGCACGGCGGTCGCGTGGTGCACGCGGGTCCCGTGCGGGAGCTGCTGGACAACGAGGACTCGTTGACCGGCGACTACCTGTCCCGACGCAGGCGCATCGAGCTTCCCGCCGCTCGGCGCCCCCGTGATCCGAAGCGTCAGTTGACCGTGGTGGGCGCACGGGAGAACAACCTGCGTGAGATCGACGTCTCCTTTCCGCTGGGCTGTCTGATCGGGGTGACCGGTGTTTCGGGGTCGGGCAAGTCCACCCTGGTCAACGATGTGCTGGCCTCCTCGTTGGCGAACAAGGTGAACGGGGCGCGCACGGTTCCCGGGCGGCACAAGAGGCTCCGGGGGCTGGAGCAGGTGGACAAGCTCGTCCAGGTGGACCAGTCCCCGATCGGGCGTACACCGCGTTCCAACCCGGCCACCTACACCGGGGTTTTCGACCGCATCCGCAAACTGTTCGCCGCCACCAACGAAGCCAAGGTGCGCGGATACCAGCCGGGGCGGTTCTCGTTCAACCTCAAGGGAGGTCGCTGTGAGGCCTGTGCCGGTGACGGCACCCTGAAGATCGAGATGAACTTCCTGCCCGACGTGTACGTGCCCTGCGAGGTGTGCAAGGGAGCCCGGTACAACCGGGAGACCCTCGAGGTCCACTACAAGGGCAAGACCATCGCCGAGGTGCTGGACATGCCGATCGAGGAGGCGGCCGAGTTCTTCGAGCCGATCACCGCGATCCATCGTCACCTCAGGACGCTGGTCGACGTGGGGCTGGGCTACGTGCGTCTGGGGCAACCCGCGCCGACCCTGTCCGGCGGTGAGGCCCAGCGGGTCAAACTCGCCAGCGAACTGCAGAAACGTTCCACCGGCCAGACCATCTACATCCTGGACGAGCCGACCACGGGACTGCACTTCGAGGACATCCGGAAGCTGCTGGGTGTGATCAACGGGCTGGTCGACAAGGGCAACACCGTGATCGTCATCGAGCACAACCTCGACGTCATCAAGATGGCCGACTGGCTGCTGGACCTGGGCCCGGAGGGCGGTGACGGCGGGGGGACCCTCGTCGCCCAGGGCACGCCCGAACAGGTGTGCCGCGTGGAGAGCAGCCACACCGGCCGGTACCTGGCCCCGGTGTTGGAGGAACACGGGGCGATCACCCGTTGAGGTCCGCTCGCCGAGCACGGACGGGCACTCCTCGGAGGTGCCGGCCCGGGGCGGAACCGAGTCCCCGGGCCGGCACCGGGAGTTTCGAACAGTCCCGGTTCCTCCCGGAGGGGTGATGGAAACGCCGGTGTCGTTCTCCCCGTGGCGGGCGGTTCCGAGTCCGTCCTCGACGAGGAACGTCCGATTCTTCCGGGCGTTGATCACCACGATGGAGTCTCGTTGTGGGCTCCGGACACTGTGTACGCTGTCGCCACCCGACAGTCCGGTACTCCCGGACGGATGATACGTGTTTTCTGCCCGATGATCGGCTGGGCGCCGAGTCCGCGACGAGACGGCGCCCCGTATCGTCACGGTGCCGGAACGGAAGGTGGACGCGTAGCGTGAGCGGGGTCGACTACTACGAGCTTCTCGGAGTGGCTCGGGACGCGTCGGCGGCGGAGATCAAGTCGGCCTACCGGTCGCTTGCTCGTGTCATGCATCCCGACGCCGGCGGGACCGCCGGTACTTTCCGGAATCTCCAGGAAGCCTACGAGACGCTCAGCGATCCGGACCGTCGTGCAGCCTACGACCGCGGGGAACTGGACGGGCGAGCACGGGAACCGGCGGGCGGCTCCGCGGCTTTTCGTCGACGAGGTTTCACACGCCGCACCCGCAGGGACTTCGGGGCCGATCCGCACTTCGTGCCTCCCACCCCGGAGGTCGATGTGGACCGGTTGCCGTGGTGGCACGCGGTGAACCCGAAACAACCGGTGCGCTACATCCCGCGCGCCTCCTACCGGGGAGGGGTGACGGCGAGTGTGGTCGGAGGGTGGGCACTGCTGTTGCCGGTGGTGTTGGTCAGCGAGGTCTGGCCGGTGCTGCTGGTGCTGTGGCTGATGCCGGCGATCGTGGTGGCCGGGGCCTACCGCTACGGACCCGAGTACCTGCCGGCCGCGGCCGAGGACCGCGCGTTCATCACGGAGTTCGGACGGTGCACCGTCTTCGGGGAACCGGCCGGGGTGCGGGGAGAACACGGGGAGAGGCTGACCGCGGAACTGCTGGACAAGTACCTGACCCGGTTACCGGGAGTCAAGATATTCCACGGGCTGTCCTGGCCCGGTTCGGTGTTCGCCGATATCGACCACGCGGTGCTCTGCGGCAGGAGACTGGTGCTCATCGAGTCCAAGATGTGGCTTCCGGGGCACTACACGGTCGACGCCGACGGCACGCTGCGCCGGAACGGGAGCGTTTTCCGCGGGGGAGGAACCCGGCTTCCCGAGGGGATCGCCGCCTACCGTGAGTTGCTGGAGGACATCGAGGTGGTGGGGGCACTGGTGCTGTACCCCAGCCGTGCGGGGGAGATCACCGCCAGTGAGGCGCCGGGAACCGTTCCCGCGCCGCCGATGACTCCCACGGGGTTCGTGACCGAGGTGGGCGGGTACCTGGCCGCGGACCCGGCCAGTGTGCACCGGGACGCCTTCCGTGCGGTGTTGTCCAGGGTGATCCCCTGAGCGTCCGTTCCGGACGGTGCCGCCGGAGGGGAGTTCACCGAGGGTTGCCGGGTACGTCCGGCCGGGTCTGCCACGGGTGGGGTCCCCCCAGGGGACGGAACTCGACACCGAAGGCCTCCAGTCGGGGCAGATGATACCTGCTCAGTCGCTGGTGGAAACGCGCGAACTCCCTCCGGGCCGGTTCGGACCAGGCCACCTCCGCGAGCGCGCACAGGCGCGGAAAAGCCGCGTAATCCACTCTGGACGGTGTATCCAGGTGCTCGGTCCACACCTGGGCCTGGGTGCCGAGAACACGGTGGGCGTTCTCAGCGGGAACCCCCCGTGGAACGGGTTCGTAGGAGTAGACGTCCTCGAGAGTGCTGAGAAAACCCACCGGAACCGGTTCCCGGGGGTCGTCGGACTGCCGGTGGTCCAGGTACACCGCCTGTTCGGGGCACATGACCGTGTCGTAGCCGGCCGTGGCGGCCCGGACGCCACCGTCTTCGCCGCGCCAGGAGGCGACGATGCTGCCGGCGGGAGGCTCCTCGCCGGCATCGAGGATCTCGTCCCAGCCCAGTGCTCGCCGCCCCCGCCCGTGCAGGTGGTCGATCATCCGTCGGAGGAACCACCCGTGCAGGCGCGCCGGTGCGGACAGTCCCAACGCGCGGCTCCGGGTCACGCACCTCCGGCTGTTCTCCCACTCGGTGGTGGGGACCTCGTCCCCGCCGACACAGATGACCTCGCCCGGAAACGTCGCGAGCACGTGGTCGAACACGCGTTTGAAGAAGTCCACGGTGGTTTCCTCCGCGTTGAGCACGTGCTCACTGACCCCCCAGGACGTCCAGACGTCCAGTTGCCTGTCCGGGTCGGTCCCCAGCCACGGGTAGGAGGCCAGGGCGGCCTGACAGTGGCCGGGCACGTCCACCTCCGGCACCACGGTGACGTGGTGTTCGGCCGCGTAGGAGACGATCTCGAGGAGATCCGCGGTGGTGTAGTACCCCCCGTGCGGGCGGGACAGGTGCCCGGCTCGTGGCCCCGCTCCGAGCTGGGACCCCTTCCGCCAGGCCCCGACCTCCGTCAGCCGGGGCAGTCCCGGTACCTCGATGCGCCACCCCTGGTCGTCGGTGAGGTGCAGGTGCAGCACGTTGAGCTTGTGCGCGGAGAGAAGCTCGACGAAACGGAGGATTTCGCGTTTGGGCAGGAAGTGGCGGGCCAGGTCCAGATGACAGCCCCGCCACGGAAAGCGGGGGGCGTCGGCGATCTCCCCACAGGGAATCCGCCACGGGCCGGCACCGACGGGGGAGCGGCGCCAGGCCGGGGGGCCGAGCAGCTGTCGCACCGTCTGTGCCGCGTGATGGGCACCCGCCGGGTCGTGGGCCAGCACCTCGATCCCCGCTGCGGAGATCTCCATCCGGTACCCCTCCCGGTGGGGCACGCGCTCCGGAGCGAGGCGGAAGACGATGTCTCCTTCCGCCGCCTCGCGGAGGGGAAGTCCGGTGGCGCGCCCCACGGTGTCCCGGAACCACCCCACCGTTCGAGGCTCTCCGGACAGCGTCGTTTCCTCCCGCAGGGTGAACACCCCGGACCTCGCTCGGATGTGCGCCGGACGCGGGACGACCGAGTCCAGTGCGGTGACGGGGGCGCTCATTCCTTCACCGCCCCGGCTATTCCGGACACCAGGTGACGTTGGACCAGGACGAAGAAGACCAGCACCGGAATCGTCATCAACGTGGAACCGGCCATGATCGCCCCCCAGTCGTTGCCGGTGGGTTTGAAGAACACGAGGACGGCCAACGGCAGGGTCTGGTTCTCGGTGGCCGAGATGATGAAGGTCTTGGCGAACAGGAAGTCGTTCCAGGCGTGGATGAACGACAGCACGCTCATCGCCACGAGTCCCGGAGCGACCAACGGGAAGAGCACCTGCCAGGTGAACCGGAACCTGCTCGCACCGTCCAGGGTCGCGGCCTCCTCGAGTTCGGCCGGCACGGCCGCGACGAACCCGCGCAACATCCAGATCGCGAACGGAAGGCTGAAGGCCAGGTGCACCAGCACCAGTGACCCCAGGTGGTTCAGCCCGAACCAGGGGGCCACCGATCCCACGGAGCGCATCAGGAAGAACAGCGGGATGGTCAGTGCCTCGACCGGAACCATCTGCGCGGTCAGGATCATCACCAGCAGCACCGTTCTGCCGCGGAAACGGAACCTGGTCAGGGCCACCGCCGCCAGGAAGGACACCACCAGGGAGACCACCACCACGACTCCGGCCACCAGGAGACTGTTCAGGAAGTAGCGGCCGAAGTCGTTCACGGTGAACACCCGACGGAAGTTCTCCAGGGTGGGCGACAGCGTCCACGGACGCGGATCGGTGGACTGGATCTGTCCGCGCGGTTTGAACGCGGTGAGCAGCATCCAGTAGAGCGGGAAGGCCACCACCGCGGCCACGAGCACCGTGGTGATCTCGGCCAGGGTCCGTCCAGGTCGCCTGAACAGTTGTTTCCTTCTCCGGCCCGTGGTGGGGGCGGTATGGGTCGCGGTCGTCATGCGTTTTCCCCGGTTCCTCGTTGCACGCGCAGGTAGATCACCGTGATCAGCAGCAACAGGGCGGTCATCACCACTCCGATGGCCGAGCCGAGTCCGTAGTTGGACCCGGCGAAGGCCTCCTGGTAGGCGTAGACGTTGAGCACCAGGTTCTGTCCCGCCACGCCACCGCCGTCGGTCATCACGTAGATCTGGGTGAATATCTTGAAGTCCCAGATGATCGACTGGATGGTGGCGATGACCAGCAGAGGACGCAGCATCGGCAGCAGCACGCTGCGTGCCGTACGCCAGGTGGAGGCCCCGTCCAGCGAGGCCGCCTCGACCATCTCCTCCGGTATCGCCTTGATGCCCGCGTACATGGTCACCATGACGAAGGGGAAGGAGCACCAGATCACTTCGCCCGCCACCAGGGCGAAGGCGACGAACCGGTCGTAGGTCCAGGAGAACCCTTCCATCCCCGTGAGGCCGATCCCGGTGAGCACCTCGTTGACCAGTCCGAAGTCCTGGTCGAACAGGAACAGCCAGACCGTGGACCCGGCCACGGCGGGGGTGGCCCACGCCCCCAGCGCGGCCAGGAACAGCAGGGCGCGCGGCAGCTGACGGACCCTGCTCGCCAACACGGCCAGGGTGATTCCGACGGCCAGGCTGCCCGCCACGCAGACCGCGGCGAATCCGCAGGTGTTGAGCAACACCATCCAGAACCGTGGGTCGTTCAGCAGTCGGGTGTAGTTCCCGAGGCCGAGGAACTCCAGGGGAGCTCCCCCACTGGCCTGTGCCTGCCCGTACTCGTACAGCGAGAGCTGGACGAGCTGGTAGAGGGGGTAGGCCATCACCGAGACCAGTACGATCCCGGCGGGGGCGAGGTACAGGGCGGCGATCCGCGCCTGTCCACGGTGCGCACGGCGACGGCGTACGGACCTCCCGGAGGGTTCTGGTGCGCCGTCCCGTTGTGGGGCGAGGGTCGACTGGGCGGTCATGGGCGGAACTCGTCTCCGAATCGTGGTGCTCTCAGTCCCGGAACGTGTCGTTCATGCGTCGGGCGGCTTCCGCCGTGGCGGAGTCGAGTTCACCCTCGGTGACGATGCGCTGCACCATGGTCGGCAGGATCTCCTGGGCGTCGATCTCGGACCACGCGGGTGTGGCCGGAACGAACCTGGTTCCCGCCTGCAGCGTCTCGACGAAGGGGCGCACCGTGGGGTCCTCCGAGGACACCTGGTTCTGCACGTCCTCGAAGGTGGGCAGGTATCCCATCGCCTCGTACATCTCACGCTGGTACTTCTTTCCCGCCAGTACCCGGATGAACTCCTCGGCCAGCGAGGACCGGTCCGAGGAACGCAGCACTCCCAGCAGGTTCCCTCCCGCGAAGGCGGGGGCGATCTCACCGGGTTCGGTGCCGGGCAGCGGAACGACGTCGTAGTGGTCGCCGGCCGCTCCCGCGTCCACGGCCGCCCGGTTGAAGTCTCCTCCGATGGTCATCGCCGCCTTGCCTCCGGCGAAGGCCTGCACGCTTTCCGTGCCGGTCAGCTGGGCGCACTGCTCCGGCGGGCAGACGTTGGGCTCCAGCAGCTCGGTGTAGGCCTCTATTCCCGCACGGGCGGCGGGTTCGTCGACGGCCGACTCCCACCTCGCGCCCTCACCGCGGGCGAGCTCGCCGTCGTGCGCCCAGATGAACGGCATCATCGCGTAGGTGTACTTGCCCCCGGTCGCGATGCCGTACATGTCAGGCCGTGCGGCCCGGACACGGCGTGCCTTCTCGGCGATCTCGCCGAGAGTGCGCGGGGGGTCGAGGTCGAGTTCCTCGAACACGTCCGTGCGGTAGTAGAGGGCGCGTACTCCGGTGAACCAGGGAACTCCGTAGGTCTTTCCGTCCGTGCGGGCCGTCTCCAGCACGGACTCGGAGAGGTCCTGCGCGGCCGGCCAGTTCCCGAGCATGGTGTCGAGTTCGGCCAGTCCTCCCGCGGCGACGTAGCTGGCCAGGTCGGTGTTGCCGAACTCGGCCACGTCGGGGGCACTGGAGGGGTCGTTGAAGGCTCCGGTGAACCGTTCGGAGCGGGTGTCCACGGCTATGTAGCGCACGTCGACGGTGACGTCCTCGTGCTCGCCCTCGAACTCACGTACCGCCGCGTTCACCACGTCTTCCTTGGGGTCGCGGTTGGCCTCGTCGAACAGCCACACGCGCAGGGTCCCGGTGCTTTTGTCCTCTCCGGACGCTCCCTGGTCCACCTGTGGCGGGCCACAACCGGCCAGCAGTGCCCCGGCCACGACCACGGCTGCTGTCTTCCAGAACCGCATGACACCTCCGTTGCTTGGAGTGCAACATTCGTTCTGTTCTGTGCAATGTGCTTGATGCTAGGCCGGGCGTGGAACGGACACAAGGTCTAGACCGGTGGCGACTGCGAGCGCCCGGAACGGTGAGAGTTACGGCGGCGTTCCGGGAGCGGGAGTTCCCCGGAAGAAGCGGCAACGGGACCGTGGTTCCGTGCCGGGGCGCGGAACCACGGGCGGTACGGGTGGGTGGGCGGAGCGCTCCGCGAGGACGTGCTTTCGGCCCCTGCCTCAGGGTTGGAAAGCCAGCACGGCGGCTCCGGCGACCTCGGCACTGTCGATCAGCGCTCCCAGCTCCCCGGTCACCGTGTTCCGGGCCAGGCGGGTGACGGTGCCGGAGTTCTGGTTGGCCACGTACATCCAGCGTTGTCCGGGATCCAACGTGCAGTGTCGCGGCCACTCACCCCCGGTGGGAACACTGTCCACGAGACGGAGGCGGGCACCGTGTTCGGAAAGGGCGAACACGGCCACCGTGTCATCCCCTCGGTTGGTGACGTAGCAGGTACGTCCCGGCCGGTCCACCACGACCTCGGCGGGATAGTTCTCCCCCGTGGCTCCCTCCGGCCGGGTGTCGAGGGTGGCACCGGCGGTGAACACCCCCGTGGCGGCGTGCCAGTCCAGTACCGTCACCGTGCTGGCCAGCTCGTTGACCAGATAGGCGTGTCGGCCACTCGGATGGAAGGCCAGGTGTCTGGGGCCGTTGCCGGAAGCCACCGAGAGTCGGCTGTTGTGGTGCAGTGTTCCGCTCGAGAGGTCCAGACGGTAGGTGTGGACGGCGTCGGCGCCGAGGTCCACGGCGACGACCCATCGACCGCTCGGATCGACGATCACCTGGTGAGCCCTGGGGGGACGTTCGGGCGAGGTGTGCTGGACCAGGTCGGTGAGCTCCCCGACGCCTCCGTCCTGCCGGAGACGGTGGACGACCACCGTGCCGTCGGTGTAGTTGGCCGTCAACAGAAAACGTCCCGTCGGGTGCACGCTCAGGTGGGTGGGGCCCGCTCCTTCGGTGGAACGGGTGTTGAGCGGTCGTGGATGGTGGGGATCGACGAGGCTCAACGCCGTGACGGAGCCGTTCGGCACGAGTTCGTTGGTCGTGTAGAGCACCTGCCCGTCCGGGGAGAAGGCCAGCCAGGAGGCGTCGGGAACCCCGGGAACCGCCCGACGCGGGGTCAGTCTTCCGGAGAGAGTGTCGTGGCAGGCGACCTCGAACCCCTCTCCGGGTGGGGTGGTCCATCCGAAACTGCCGAGATAGGCGGCCCGCAGGTGTCCGTCCTGCCGGGCGTGGGCCGGGGACGAGCCCAGTGCGGTGAGCACTCCCGCGCTGCCGAGGGCGGAGAGGAAGAAACGACGAGTGGCGGCAGGGGACACGTGGCCTCCTCGGAGTCCTCCGCGTGCGGCCCGTGCAGGGCGCGACACGGTGTCGGTTGATCTCGTGCGGGGTAGTGTGCCGTATGTCGCCCAGCTGGACTAGACCAAAATTCGACGAATCGTCTCCGCCGGAACGGCAGGATCGAGATCAGAAGAAGGTGCGCACCAGGTCCACGACCTCGTCGTCCTCGACGACGGGGATGAGCGGCCACTTGTCGAACACCGTGCAGGGATGGGAGAGCCCGCACTCCATCCACTGGCCGATCTCGACACCCGAGTCGGCAGGCAGGGCCACGAAGGCGTGCTGGTCGGCCAGTTCGGTCACCCGACAGTCCCGCAGGGGGAACTCGCCCTCGGCGGTGCGCAGTCGGTGGGGCTGTGGGAGGTCCTGGTCGAAGGAGGCGTCCCGCCGGCCGAGGGTCAGCAGAGCCAGTTGGGGTTCGGGACGGGAGGTCACCTGTGCCAGTATCCGGAGCGCGGGACGGAACGGTTCCTCGGGGCCGGCCAGACGGTGAGCACGGCCGAAGGGGGACATGGCCCGGTAGAGACCGTGGTCGTGCGTGACGTAGGAGCCACTGCGGAGCACGGCGAGTACGGGTCTGTCCAGTCCCCACGAGGCGGTGAGCGCTTCGGCCACCTGGTCGAAGTAGGAACTTCCTCCGGCGGTGACGACGATCTCCTCGGTCTCGTCGAACAGCCCCGCCCGAGCGATCCGTTCGACCGTTTCGCGCATCGTGCTCAGGTAGCGGTCCACCGCGGCGAGCCCGCTGTCGCTGAGATCGTGGGCGAGTGCTCCCTCGTAGCCGCTCACGCCGACCAGCCGCAGATGAGGGCTGTCACGGGCCGCTCGCGCGACCTCCAGGGCCTGCTCGACTCCGCGCACTCCGGTGCGTCCGCCGGCGCCGCCGACCTCGACCAACACGTCCACCGGCACGCGGCATTCCACGGCGGACAGATGCTCGGTCATGATCCGCACGTTCTCCGGCGAGTCCACCCAACACCCGAAGCGGAACTCCGGATCCCTGCCGAGTTCCTCCGCGACCCAGGTCAGTCCGCTCGGATCCACCAGCTGGTTGGCCAGCAGGACACGGCTGACCCCGAAGGCCCGGTACACCCGTAGTTGACTCGTGTTCGCCGCGGTCAGCCCCCACGCGCCGTGATCGAGTTGGCGTTGGAAGAGCTGGGGAGCCATGGTCGTCTTGCCGTGCGGGCACAGCAGCACCCCGTTGCGCGCGCACCACTCGGCCATCGTCCGCAGGTTGTGGTCCAGGGCCGCTCGGTCGAGCAGCAGCAACGGTCCCACGAAACCGCTGGTGTGCAGAGTCGGGCGTTTCTCGAGGAACTGTTCGATCGTGCTCCCGAACGATTCGGGAGGCATTCCCTTGAACCGCCAGTCGATCCGTTCCCGTCGCAGTTCGCGTACCGCCGTGCGGTTCATGGTCGCCGCCCGCACCGACCCTCCAATTGCATGTCTCGCAATGGATATTGCATATATTGCTAGTATGCTGTCTAGCACGTCGCCGTGGGGGCGTCAACGCGCCGAACACCGCGGCCGGAAGGAGGGATCACCGGGATCTCCGGTGGGACTCCGGTCGGCAGGAACCGGAAGGGAGGGGAATGAGTCAGAGTCTGCAACGGGGACTCGCGTTGCTGAACGCCCTGGCGGACGGCGCGCGGACTCTCGACCAGCTCGCCGAGACGGTGGGGGTGCACAAGTCCACCGCGATGCGTCTGCTGCGTTCCCTGGAGGGCGAGGGTTTCGTGCACCGGCCGGACTCCCATCGGTACAAGCTGGGCAGTGCGCTGTTCGACCTCGCCAACCGAGCCCTGGACGACGTCGAGGTGCGCGAGGTCGCCCGTGAGCACCTGCGTGAACTCGGGAACCGTACCGGCCACACGGTGCATCTGGCCGTCCGGGAACGGGACCAGGTGGTCTACGTGGACAAGGTGGACAGCACACGTCCTGTGCGGATGTACTCCCGGATAGGGGCGCGTGCGCCACTGCACTGCACGGCGGTCGGCAAGATCCTGATGGCCGGGGTGCCGGAGGAGTCCAGACGGGAGTTCGTGGCCGCCCTGGACCGTCCGGCCCTGACCACCCACACCCTCACCGACGAGCGAACGCTGTTGGAGGAGGTGCGTCGTGCCGCCGACGAGAACTGTGCCCTCGATCGTGGTGAGCACGAGGAGTTCGTGCACTGCCTCGCCTCCGGGGTCCGGGACACGCGGGGAACGATCGTCGCGGCCGTCTCCCTCTCGGCGCCGAAGGTGCTGCTGGACTTCGACGACCTGCTCGGCTGGCGTGACGAGGTGATCGCGACCTGCGAACGGATCTCGGCCGAGCTCGGTTGGCGCAGCGAGTGATCCGCGGAAGGAGAAACACATGTCCAGAAGTGTCGTGACCACCCAGGCGGCCCCACGGCCCCCGGCAGGGGTTCCCCTGTCCCAGGGAGTGCGCAAGGGCAACCTGGTTCAGGTGTCCGGGCAGACGGGAGTCGACCCCGCCACCGGAGAACCCGTCTCCGATTCCGTCGCGGAACAGACCGAGCGGGCGTTGCGCAACGTCCTCGCCGTCCTCGAGGAGGCCGGGGCCGGTGTCGAGGACGTCCTCATGCTGCGGGTCTATCTCACCGACGTGACACATTTCTCGGAGATGAACGAAACCTACGCACGGGTGGTCGGGGAGCCCTACCCGGCGCGGACCACCGTCTACGTCGGACTACCTCCCGGCCTGTTGGTGGAGGTCGACGCCCTGGCCGCCCTCGACGGGTGACCGCGGAACACGGTGCCCCTCCCGGTCGGTACGGGCCGGGGGCGGGGTGCCGTTCTCTCATCCTCCGCTCAGGTTCGTGCGGCAGACTCCCTCCCGATGAGGCAGGAACGCGCAGCAGGTCGGACGGAACGTGGGACCGAGTGTCCACGGGGGGCGCTCGCCGCTTCCCGACGGATGTTCGGACGGGTCCGGTCGGGGAAACGTCCCTGGCGTGCCAGGGACACCCTGTTGGGCCTGTTCGCGGGCGCGGTCACCGTGTTGTTCCTCGGACACGGTCTGGTGCCGAACCCGCTGGGGATCGGCACCCTGCTGGACAGTGTCATCCCCTGGTTGGGGGTGCTGCCCGTGCTGGCCCTCGTTCCCGCCTTGCTCGGACGGTGTCGGGCCACCGGGCTGCTGCTCGTGCCCGTGCTCGTGTGGGCGCTGGTCTTCGGACGTTCGCTCCCGGCCGACGGAGCATCCGGTGAGGGGCACCTGGAGGTCGTGACGCAGAACCTCTACGCCGACAACCGGGAACCGGAGGTGACCCTGCGCCAGCTGGCCCGGACGGGTTCGGACCTGGTCGGTCTGCAGGAAGTCACCAACGGTGACCGTGAGGAGGTCGCCGAGATACTCGGCTCGGAGTACCCCCACCACGCGAGCGTGGGGACCGTGGGACTGTGGAGCCGTTACCCGCTCTCGGAGGTCCGTACGGTCGACCTCGGGCTGGGGTGGGCCCGCGCCCTGCGAGCCACTGTGCGCGCTCCCGAGGGGGTGACCGCCGTGTACACGGTCCACCTTCCCTCACTACGTCCCGACCTGGTCGAACGGCGCAATCGTGCGCTGGAGCGGTTGGCCGAAGCCGTGCGCGGGGAGGGGATCCGCAGGGTGGTGCTGCTCGGTGACCTCAACACCGCCGGTACGGATCGTGCCCTGGACACGCTCACCGGGGTTCTTCCCGCACGGGCGTCCGCGGCCACCAGCGGGTTCGGTTTCACCTGGCCGGCGGGTTTCCCCGTGGTTCGTCTCGACCACGTGCTCGCACGCGCGATGCGTCCCGTCACCTCCGAGGTGCTCGACACCTCGGGCAGCGACCACCGCGCGGTGCGGACCACCCTGACCTACTGACCCGTCCCGTTCCGGGGCCGTCGCGGTGAGGTCAGTGTACCGGGCCCGTGTACTTCTCCCCGGGGCCCTGGCCCGGCGGGTCCGGCTCGGCCGAAGCCTCGCGGAAGGCCCGTTGCAGGGTCTGCAACCCGTCCCTCATGGCTCCCGCGTGCGGACCGAGATACTCCACGGACGACGTGATCAGTCCGGCCAGGGCGGTGATCAGGCGGCGGGCCTCGTCCAGATCCCGTACGGGGGCCGTGTCGGGGTCCTCCTCGGCGAGCCCGAGTTTCTCCGCGGCCGCCGACATCAGCATCACACCGGCGCGGCTGATCACCTCCACGCTCGGAACACTGGCCAGCTCGCGGACGTTGTCCGTATTACCCGTGGTGTCGAGGCTGTCCCCTCCGGGGCCGTCGAACGTCCGGTCGGCGGGTTCGGGGGACTCGGTTGGCTGCGGCTCGGTCACACCTGTTACTCTTGCACGTGCGCAACGCCCCCGATCCCTCGGGGGCGGGAAAGTGGAGCCCCGCTCCCACCCGCGTGGCCGAGCCACAGGCTGCCGGGTCCCGATCCCGCCGTCGACGTCGTTCGACGGCGGATTGAAGCGGTATGGCATACCGGTTCGATCGGTTGGAGTATGAGGGTCCCGTGGAGCCTGTGAGGGTTCTTCGCGGGGCGGCTGCATTGCTCTAGGGGCGAGCTTCACGCCGCGGTGCAGCAGAGGTACGCCATCGAACCGAGGAGGCCCCATCAGCTCCGAGACGCGCATCAACGACCGTATCCGTGTTCCCGAGGTCCGACTCGTGGGACCCAACGGTGAACAGGTCGGTATCGTCCGTATCGAGGACGCACTCCGGCTCGCCGAGGAAGCGGATCTGGATCTCGTCGAGGTCGCTCCGCAGGCGCGCCCGCCGGTGTGCAAACTCATGGACTACGGCAAGTTCAAGTACGAGAGTGCGCAGAAGGCTCGTGAGTCGCGCCGCAATCAGCAGCAGACCGTCATCAAGGAGCAGAAGCTCCGCCCGAAGATCGATCCGCACGACTACGAGACCAAGAAGGGTCACGTGTCGCGGTTCCTCGGGCAGGGCCACAAGGTCAAGGTGACGATCATGTTCCGTGGCCGTGAGCAGTCGCGTCCCGAACTGGGTTTCCGGCTGCTGGAGCGACTGGCCGAGGATGTCTCCGAGAAGGGCTTCATCGAGGCCAAACCCAAGCAGGACGGCCGCAACATGACCATGGTGCTGGCGCCGCACAAGACCGGTAAGGGCAACAAGAGCAAGGCGAACGCGTCATAACCGTCGAGCGGAATCGGGATCGACAGCGGTCGTCTACCCGGCTGTAACCGCACCCCGAACGCAGGCCGGGCGGGATTCCTCCGGGGATTCTGCCCGGCGTTCGTACGAAAAGAGGACGAAAATGCCGAAGAACAAGACGCACAGCGGTTCCGCCAAGCGGTTCAAGGTCACCGGCTCCGGAAAGCTGCGGCACGAGCGTGCCGGCCGTAGGCACATCCTCGAGAAGAAGTCCAGCAAGCTGAAGCGTCGTCTGGAGGGCACCGCGGAGGTCTCCCAGAACGACAAGAGGCAGGTCAACAAGCTGCTGGGTCGCTGAGAAGGCCCCGCCGCGGCCCGCACCGGTGACCGGGTGGCACCCACCGCGTGTCCCCGGAAGCCCTGACAGCCCTATCAGCCGGGGCGGAACACCGCCCCCAGTACGATCGACAGGACGGAACCAATGGCACGCGCCAAGCGAGCGGTGAACGCTCAGAAGAAGCGTCGGAAGATTCTCGAGTCGGCGAAGGGGTACCGCGGGCAGCGTTCTCGGCTCTACCGCAAGGCCAAGGAGCAGATGCTGCACTCGCAGGTCTACTCCTACCGGGACCGCCGTGCCCGCAAGGGCGACTTCCGCAAGCTCTGGATCATGCGCATCAACGCGGCCAGCAGGCAGAACGGTCTCAGCTACAACAGGTTCATGCAGGGACTGAAGGCCGCCGACATCGAGGTGGACCGCAAGATGCTCGCCGAGCTGGCGGTCAACGATCCGCAGGCCTTCACCGCACTGTGCGACAAGGCCCGGAACAGCCTCGCCGAAGGCGCGGCCTGATTTCCGCTCGTGCGAGTACCCGACGGAGCGGTGTGGTGACCGGAGAGCCGATGTCGTGCCCCCAGCAGGAGCGGGCTCCGCTGACGGAGCGTTCCTCCAGGGTGAGCGCTGCTCGTAAGCTCACTCGCCGTTCCGGTCGGGAACGTGCCGGAATGTTCCTGGCCGAAGGGCCGATGGCCGTCGTGGAGGCCCTGGAGGCCGAGTCCGAGGGCCGATCCGGTCCGGGAATGTCCGGCGGAGTACGGGAGGTGTTCGCCACTCCCGAGGGGGCACGGCGTTGTCCCGAGCTGGCGGAGCGCTGCGCCGCCGCGGGAGTGGCCCTGCGCCCTGTGACGGAGCGGGCCGCCGCCACACTGTCGGAGACGGTCACTCCGCAGGGGTTGGTCGCCGTGTGTGACCTGCCTCGCTCCTCCGTGGAGGAGGTGCTGGCGAATCGGCCCCGCACGGTCGCCGTACTGCTGAACGTCGCGGACCCGGGCAACGCGGGAACCGTGGTGCGTGTCGCCGACGCCGCGGGTGCCGGGGCCGTCCTGTTCGCGGGGGACACCGTCGATCCGTACAACGGAAAGGCGGTTCGCGCCTCCACCGGAAGTGTCTTTCACCTCCCCCTGGTCCGGGAACGGAACGTGGAGTCCGTGTTCAGCGCCTGCCGCGCGGCCGGACTCCGACTGGTCGGCGCCGAGGGCGGGGCGGACGAGGATCTGCACACCGCCGAGCGACGGGGGGAGCTGGACACGCCCACCGCCTGGGTCTTCGGCAGCGAGGCTCACGGCCTCGGGGAACACGCCGGGGAGGTGGACCTCACGGTGCGCGTGCCGATCTACGGACGTGCCGAGAGTCTCAACCTGGCCACGGCGGCGGCCGTCTGCCTGTACACCTCGGCACGACGTGCGCGGTGAGCGTGGTTTCGGTGATCCTGTCCGAGCCCGGACGTCGTTGTCCGGTCGTGGTGACGGCGGCGACCCGGTTCACGGGCATCCCATAGACTAACGGCTGGGGAAGAGTTTTCACACGTCAAGGTCGGTTCGCATGAGCGGGCCGTCGGATACGGGAGTCACACAGCGACGATGTCTGGAGCCAACGACCCGTACGACCCGAAAGAGGTCGTCGCGCTCGCACCGGAGACGCTGCAAGGCGCGGTCGACGACGCCCGCAAGGCATTCGAGGAGGCGGCCGATCTCGACGAGCTGGCCGCGGTCAAACCCGCCCACCTGGGGGAACGTTCCCCGGTGTTGACGGCGCGTCGGGAGATCGGCTCGCTGCCCCCGCAGGCCAAGGCCGACGCGGGTAAGCGGGTCAACGAGACCCGCCGGCTGATCCAGGAGGCCTACGACGCTCGCCACGCCCGGCTCAGTGCCGAACGCGACGCCAGAGTGCTGCGCGAGGAGGCGGTGGACGTCACGCTTCCGACCGACCGGGTGCCCGGCGGAGCGCGTCATCCGATCACCCAGCTCATCGAACGCATCGCGGACGGGTTCGTGGCCATGGGCTGGCAGGTCTCGGAGGGCCCGGAGCTGGAGGCGGAGTGGTTCAACTTCGACGCGCTCAACTTCGGCAAGGACCACCCCGCCCGCACGATGCAGGACACCTTCCACATCGCTCCCGACGACTCGGGGCTGGTGCTGCGCACGCAGACCTCCCCGGTGCAGGTCCGTGCGCTGCTGCACAACGACCTGCCGGTCTACCGGATCTCTCCGGGCAGGGTCTTCCGTACCGACGCGCTCGACGCCACCCACACACCGGTCTTCCACCAGGTGGAGGGGCTGGCGGTCGACAGGGACCTGACCATGGCGCATCTGAAGGGAACACTGGACGCCTTCGCCCGTTCGATGTTCGGCCCGCAGTCACTGACCCGTTTCCGGCCCAGCTTCTTCCCGTTCACCGAGCCCTCTGCGGAGATCGACGTCTGGTTCCCGGAGAAGAAGGGCGGCGCGGGCTGGGTCGAATGGGGCGGCTGCGGCATGGTTCATCCGAACGTACTGCGCGCTTCCGGGGTCGACCCCGATACCTATTCCGGATTCGCTTTCGGCATGGGGCTGGAACGGACGCTGCAGTTCCGTAACGGCATTCCCGACATGCGGGACATGGTCGAAGGGGATGTCCGGTTCACCGAGGCGTTCGGGATCGGATACTGAGTCCGCCCCGGCGCCGGGACGTCCACATCGGTACTTCTGACCCCACCACGATAGAGAAGGGCTGCGATCCAGTGCGGATTCCGGTTTCCTGGCTGGCCGAGCATCTTGAGTTGCCCGAGGAGACGAGCGCCGAGAGTCTGGCCGAGGCGTTCGTGCGGATCGGGCTGGAAGTCGAGGAGGTCACCCACCTCACCCCGATCACCGGCCCCCTCGTCGTCGGACGCGTCGCCGAGGTCGAGGAGCTGACCGGGTTCAAAAAGCCCATCCGTTACTGCCGGGTGGAGGTCGGAAAGTCCGACGCCGGTGAGGAGCTGTTCCGCGGAATCGTGTGCGGAGCCACGAACTTCAGCGCGGGTTCCCTGGTCGTGGTGGCTCTTCCCGGTGCCGTGCTGCCGGGCGGCTTCGAGATCTCCGAGCGCAAGACCTACGGCAGGGTCAGCGAGGGAATGATCTGCTCGGTCCGCGAACTGGGGATCGGCGAGGATCATGAGGGAATTCTCGTACTGCCTCCGGGCTCGGCGGATCCGGGAGCCGACGCGGGCGAGATCGTCGGCTTGGACGACTCGGTCATCGAGCTGTCGATCACCCCGGACCGGGGATACTGCTTCTCCGTGCGTGGACTGGCCCGGGAGCTGTCCAACGCGTTGGACGTGCCCTTCGGGGATCCGGCCAACCGTTCCATCCCCGACGACGACCGCCCGTCGCGGACCGTGCGGCTCGACGACGAGACGGCCTGTTCGCGGTTCGTCTTCCGTCGTTTGACCGGGGTGGATCCCACCGCGCCCACCCCGTGGTGGATGCGGCGCAGGTTGGCTCTGGCCGGGATCCGGTCCATCTCGCTGCCCGTGGACGTCACCAACTACGTGATGCTCGAACTCGGCCAGCCCCTGCACGCCTGGGACGCGCTCAAGCTCGACGGTGACGTGGTGGTGCGACGTGCCTCGGCGGGCGAGACCCTGGTCACGCTGGACGACGTGCACCGCGAGCTGGACCCGGACGACATCGTGATCTGCGATGACTCCGGTCCGGTCTCGCTGGCCGGGGTCATGGGGGGCGCCAGCACCGAGATCGGCCAGGACAGCAACGACATCCTGCTGGAGGCCGCCAACTGGGATCCGGCCAGTATCGCCCGCATGATCCGGCGCCATCGTCTGCCGAGCGAGGCGGGCAAGCGTTTCGAGCGCGGAGTGGATCCCGCGGTGGCCGCGGTCGCCGTCGAACGTGCCGCGCGTCTGCTCGTCGAGTACGGCGAGGCCACGATCGCCGCCGGGCGGACCGACGTCGGTGAGCCGGTTCCTCCCGCTCCGGTGACGATGCCGTTGGCACTGCCGGACCGGATCGCCGGGGTGCGCTACGAGCGTGGCGTGACCGTACAACGGTTGACCCAGATCGGATGCCGTATCGAGGTGGGCACCTCCGAGGAGGGAGTGGGAGTGGTCACGGCCACGCCCCCGACCTGGCGGCCCGATCTCACCCAGCCGGCCGATCTGGTGGAGGAGGTACTGCGGCTGGAGGGGTATCACACCATCCCCTCGGTGCTTCCCGCCGCTCCGGCCGGGGCGGGGCTGGACCAGGCCCAGTTGCGGGAACGCGCCGTCTCCCGCGCACTGGCGCACGACGGTTACGTCGAAGTGCTGCCGTTCCCCTTCACGGGGGAGGAGACCTTCGAGGCCTTCGGGCTGGGTGAGGACGATCCGCGGCGCAACGCCCTGCGCGCTGCCAACGCGCTCGAAGCGGAACGTTCGCTGATCAGCACCACGCTGCTTCCGGGGCTGCTGGAGGCGTTGCAGCGCAACCTTTCCCGGGGACGGCGGGATCTCGCGCTGTTCCACATCGGCCAAGTGGTCCTGCCGGGCAAGGAGCAGCAGGTCGTGCCCGAGCTGGGAGTGCGGCAGCGGCCCTCCGAGGAGGAGCTGGCCGAGTTGTACGCGGCGTTGCCCGCGCAACCCAAACACGTGGGTGTGGTGCTGGCGGGCCAGCGGGAACGCTCCGGCTGGTGGGGGGCAGGACGCCAGGCAGGATGGGCCGACGCGATCCAGGCCGCGAGGCTGGTGGCCGACACGGCCGGAGTGACGTTGAGCGTCTCCACCGGGAACAACCCTCCGTGGCACCCCGGACGCTGTGCCGAGCTTCTGGTGGACGACACCGTGGTGGGGTACGCGGGGGAGCTGCATCCCAAGGTGGTCGAGGCCCTCGAACTGCCGAAGCGGACCTGTGCCATGGAACTCGATCTGGACGCCCTGCCCCTGTCCGAGTCGAGGCCCGCTCCGCGGGTCTCCTCCTATCCGCCGGTGCGTCTCGACGTGGCGTTGGTGGTCGACGAGGAGGTCTCGGCGGCCGAGCTCACCGACGCCCTCAGGTCCGGGGGCGGCGAACTGATCGAGGAGATCAGGTTGTTCGACGTTTTCACCGGTGAACAGCTGGGTGAGGGCAAGAAGTCGTTGGCTTTCGCGCTGCAGTTGCGTGCCCCGGACCGGACGTTGACCCAGCAGGAGGCGAGCGAGGTGCGGGAGGCCGCTGTCGCGGCCGCCCACGAACGCGTGGGGGCGACCCTGCGCGGGTGAGGGCTTCCGCCCCGGGGGCGCGGCCGGGGAGAGGACACGATCGGGCGGTCGGTTCCGCTGTGAACCGGCCGCCCGATTCTTATTCACCGGAGTGTGTGGTGATACGCACCGAAGATGCTGGTCGTTGTCGCTTCTTGCCGCCCTGTCTTCGGTGTTGCCGGGGCGAATACGAACAGCGGTCAAAAACCTCTTGATTGATATTGCATCATCATGCATACTCATTCGTATGAGTATACGGGTGGCGGTGGCCGGTGCGAGTGGTTACGCGGGCGGAGAGCTGCTCCGACTGCTGCTCGCCCATCCGCGCGTGGAGATCGGCGCGCTCACCGCGGGAGGCAACGTCGGCAGTCGGCTGGGAGAGCACCACCCGGGGCTGACGGAGCTCGCCGACAGGGAGCTCGAAGAGACCACCGTGGAGACCCTCGCCGGGCACGACGTGGTCTTTCTCGCCCTGCCTCACGGGCACTCGGCGGAGTTGTCCGACGGACTCGACGGGACCGTGGTGATCGACTGCGGGGCCGACCACCGACTCGAGGACCCGGCGGCGTGGCAACGGTGGTACGGCGGACCGCACCCCGGGAGCTGGCCCTACGGCATCCCGGAGCTCCCCGGCAAGCGGGAGGAACTGAGCGGGGCCCGGCGGGTGGCTGTCCCCGGGTGTTTCCCCACCGCGGTGTCCCTGGCCATGGCGCCCGCCTTCTCCGCCTCCCTGGTGGAGCCCGAGGCCGTGGTCGTGGCGGCCACGGGAACCTCGGGAGCGGGCCGGGCGCTCAAGCCGCACCTGCTCTCCGCCGAGGTCATGGGTTCGGCCAGCGTCTACGGCGTGGGTGGGGCCCACCGGCACACCCCGGAGATGATCCAGAACCTCACGGCGGTGGCCGGCGAACCCGTGCGGGTGTCGTTCACTCCGGTCCTGGCTCCGATGTCGCGGGGAATCCTCGCGACCTGTAGTTCCCCGCTCCTGTCCGGTGTCGACCCCCGAGGTGTTCGGGAGCAGTACCTCACCGCCTACGAGAAGGAGCCGTTCGTCCGACTACTGCCGGAGGGGCAGTGGCCCCAGACCTCGGCCACGATCGGTGCCAACACGCTACAGCTGCAGGTGACCGTCGACGTCGACGCGGGACGACTGGTCGCCGTCGCGGCCGAGGACAACCTGACCAAGGGCACGGCGGGCGCGGCCGTGCAGTGTATGAACCTCGCTCTCGGGATGCCGGAGGAGACGGGGCTGCCCCGCGCGGGGGTGGCGCCGTGAGGAGGACGAGAGGGGCCACGAACACCACAACGGCGGGACCGAAGACCCGAGATCGGACGGGTCGCGTCGTGAACGAGCTGCCGGGAGGAGCACAGTGAGTACTGACCACGAGCACCCCACCCCCTCTTCCGGAACCGGGAACGGTCCCCAGCCCGTGGGTGTGACCGGGCCGCGCGGTTTCCGGGCCTCCGGAGTGGCGGCCGGGATCAAGGAAGGGGGAGGGCCGGATCTCGCCCTGGTCGTCAACGACGGCCCCCGACGGGAAGCCACCGGGCTGTTCACCACGAACAAGGTGAAGGCGGCACCGGTGCTGTGGTCCGAGCAGGTGCTGCGCGAACGGCGTCTCCACGCGGTGGTGCTCAACTCGGGAGGAGCCAACGCGTGCACCGGCCCCGAGGGCTTCCAGGACACCCACTCCACGGCGGAGAGGGTCGCGGGGGAACTCGGGACCGGTGCCATCGAGGTCGCGGTCTGCTCCACCGGCCTCATCGGGCAGCGGCTTCCGATGGAGGCGCTGCTCAGTGGTGTGACCACCGCGGTCGGGGAACTCTCCGACAGCGGGCGGGCCGCCGAGGACGCCGCCACGGCGATACTCACCACCGACAGCGGCCCCAAACAGGCGTTCGTGCGGCACCCTTCCGGTTTCTCCGTCGGAGCCATGGTCAAGGGAGCGGGCATGATCGCGCCCAACCTGGCGACGATGCTGGCCGTGCTCACCACGGACGCCGTGGCCGAACCTGACGTGTTGGACCAGGCCCTGCGCCGGGCCGCCGCCACCACCTTCGAAAGGCTGGACGTCGACGGGGGGACCTCCACCAACGACACGGTGCTCCTGCTCTCCTCCGGGGCCTCCGGGGTCGCTGTCGACACGGACGAACTCACCGGGATTCTCACGGAAACGTGTGCCGAGCTGGTCCGGCACCTCCAGTACGACGCGGAGGGAGCCACGAAGGCCGTCGACGTCACGGTACGCGGAGCGGTTCGGGAGACCGACGCCGTACGGATCGCCCGGGTGGTCGCCGAGGACAACCTGGTCGGCACGGCCCTGTTCGGCTCCGACCCGAACTGGGGGCGCATCGCCATGGCGGTGGGGCGCGCCCTGGCGGACACGGACGCGGAGGCGATGGAGATCGCGCTCAACGGAGTGACCCTGTACTCCGCCGGGGTCCCGGTCGCCGAGCGGGAGGTGGTGGACCTCTCCGGCCGTGAGGTCGAGATCGTGATCGATCTCCGGTCCGGACCCCACGAGGCGACCGTGTACACCACCGATCTGTCCCACGGATACGTCGAAGAGAACAGCGCCTATTCCTCATGACCGAGACATCATCCGAAGACCGGCTCACCGCGGCGGCCCGGAAGGCGGGCGTGCTGACCGAGGCGCTGCCGTGGTTGGAACGCTTCCGCGGGGCCACCGTCGTGGTCAAGTACGGCGGCAACGCGATGACCGACGACGGCCTCAAGCGGGCCTTCGCCGAGGACATGGTCTTTCTTCGCCTGGCGGGGCTGCGTCCCGTGGTCGTGCACGGTGGAGGTCCGCAGATCACGAACATGCTGGACAGGCTCGGGATGACCGGAGAGTTCCGTGGTGGTCTGCGGGTCACCTCCCCCGAGGTGATGGACGTGGTCCGCATGGTTCTGGTCGGCCAGGTCGGCCGGGAACTGGTGGGCATGATCAACCAGCACGGACCGCACGCCGTGGGGATGTCCGGGGAGGACGCCCAGCTGTTCACCGCGCGCAGACGCGAGGCGGTGGTGGACGGGGAACCGGTGGACATCGGGTTGGTCGGCGACGTCGAGAACGTGGATCCGACCGCCGTCCTCGACCTGGTCGACGCGGGGCGGATCCCCGTGGTCTCCACCGTGGCCCCGGACCGGGACGGGGTGGTGCACAACGTCAACGCCGACACGGCAGCGGGGGCCCTGGCCGTGGCCCTGCGTGCCGAGAAGCTGGTGGTGCTGACCGACGTCGAAGGGCTCTACACCGACTGGCCGGACCGGGACTCGCTGGTGTCGAGTGTGGACACCCACAGGTTGAGCGCACTGTTGCCGACCCTCTCGGAGGGCATGATCCCCAAGATGGAGGCCTGTCTGCAGGCCGTCTCCGGAGGGGTCAGCCGGGCCCACGTGATCGACGGCAGGCTGGCCCACTCCGTGCTGCTCGAAGTTTTCACCAGCGAGGGGGTGGGCACCATGGTCGTCCCACCCGACCAGGACCCAGGAAAGGACGGTGCCTGATGCCCTCCGAGGAGGACGGCAACCTCGAAGCGGCGCGGCGGTGGCGCGGCTCGATCATGCAGACCTACGGAACACCTCCGGTGGAACTGGTCTCCGGATCCGGCTGTGAGGTCACCGATGTCGAGGGCCACAGCTACCTCGACCTGATGGGGGGGATCGCGGTCAACGTGCTCGGTCACGCCCATCCCGCGGTCACGGCGGCGGTGAGCGGGCAGATCTCCCGGTTGGGCCACGTGTCGAACTTCTACAGCCACGAGCCCGAACTGCGCCTGGCCGAACGTCTGCTCGCGTTGAGCGGAGCCTCCACCGAGGGACGCGTGTTCTTCTGCAACTCCGGCTCCGAGGCCAACGAGACAGCGTTCAAGATCGCCCGGCGTACCGGTCGTCCCCGGGTGGTGGCCGCCTCCGGGGGATTCCACGGGCGAACCATGGGAGCCTTGGCGCTGACCGGACAGCCCGCCAAGAGGGAACCCTTCGAACCACTGCCCTCCGGGGTGTGCCACGTCCCCTACGGAGACGTCACCGCGCTCGAAGCCGCCGTGGACGAGGACACCGCGGCCGTGCTGCTGGAACCCGTGCAGGGTGAGGCGGGAGTGGTCCTCCCTCCTGAGGGTTACCTCGCCTCCGCCCGGGAGATCGCCGACCGTGCGGGCGCGCTGTTGGTGTTCGACGAGGTGCAGACCGGGATCGGCCGCACCGGCCACTGGTTCGCCTTCCACCGTCACGGGGTGCTGCCCGATGTGATCACCCTGGCGAAGGGACTGGGTGGGGGACTGCCCCTGGGGGCCTGCATCGGCATCGGGGAAGCGGCCACGTTGCTCTCCCCCGGTCAGCACGCCACCACGTTCGGCGGGAACCCGGTCTGTTGTGCGGCGGCACTCGCCGTGCTGGACACGATCGAGTCCGAGGACCTGCTGCGGCACGGCAGCGAGGTGGGCGCGGAGCTGCTCACCATGATCGGGAAGCTGGACCATCCGTTGATAGCCGAGGTGCGCGGTGCGGGGATGCTGATCGCCGTCGAGCTCACCGAGGAGATCGCCCCGGCCGTGGTGGAGACGGCACGTCAGCGTGGCTATCTCCTCAACCCGGTGCGGCCGGACACGGTGCGGCTGGCGCCTCCGCTGGTCCTCGGAAGGCAGCAGGCGCGGCGGTTCGTGGACGACCTGGCCGGGATGCTGTCCGAGATGGTGCCGATGTCCACGGGTGGAGAGGAAGAACAGTGATGCCGCGTCATTTTCTCCGGGACGACGATCTGACCCTGAGGGAACAGCAGGAGATTCTCGATCTGGCCGCCGCGTTCAAGAGCGGACGGGAGAACTCCACGCCGTTGGCCGGGCCGAGGTCCGTCGCCGTCATCTTCGAGAAGACCTCGACCAGGACCCGTCTCTCCTTCGAGACCGGGATCGTGCAACTGGGCGGGCACCCGGTGGTGGTCGACGCCCGGACCATGCAACTCGGACGTGAGGAGACGATCGAGGACACCGCCCGGGTGCTCACCCGTTACGTCGACGTCGTGGTGTGGCGTACCTTCGCCCAGGCACGGATCGACGCCATGAGTTCGGCCTCGGACATCCCCGTGGTCAACGCGCTGACGAACGAGTTCCACCCCTGCCAGGTGCTCGCCGACCTGCAGACCGTGCGCGAGCGCCACGGTCCGCTTCCCGGGCTGACCCTCACTTACCTGGGTGATGGCGCCAACAACATGGCGCACTCCCTGCTGGTCGGTGGGGTCACCGCGGGAATGCACATCCGGGTGGCCGCCCCGCATGGTTTCGCCCCCGCACAGTGGGTACTCGAGGCGGCACACAAGCGGGCGGCCGAAACGGGAGGATCCGTCGAGGTGTTCGACAGTCCGGAGGCGGCCGTCTCCGGGGCGGACGTGCTCGCCACCGACTCGTGGACCTCCATGGGCCAGGAGAACGACGGCAAGGACAGGGTGGGCCCCTTCCGTCCCTTCCGGCTCGACACAGCCCTGCTGGAGGCCACCGGCAAGCGGGAGACCAGTGTGTTGCACTGTCTGCCCGCCCACCGGGGATGGGAGATCACCGACGAGGTGCTGGACGGCCCCTCCAGCGCGGTGTTCGACGAGGCCGAGAACAGACTGCACGCGCAGAAGGCACTGTTGACGTGGCTGGTGCAGCAGCGATGACCACGCGGGTGGCGCGACAGGCGCGCATCGTCGAAATCGTCACCGGTACGGAGGTCCGCAGTCAGACCGAGCTGGCCGGACTGCTGGCCGAGGACGGCATCGAGGTCACCCAGGCGACGCTCTCCCGGGACCTCGACGAACTGGGCGCGGTCAAGCTCCGGGGGCCGGACGGAGGACAGCCGGTCTACGTCATCCCGGAGGACGGCACGCCGGTCCAGGGAGTGCAGGGCGGTACGGCCCGGTTGAGCCGATTACTCGGAGAGCTGCTGGTCAGCGCCGAGGGCTCCGGGAACCTGACCGTGTTGCGAACCCCTCCGGGAGCCGCCCAGTTCCTCGCCAGCGCCATCGACAGGTCGGCGATGGAGGAGGTGGCGGGAACCATCGCGGGTGACGACACGCTGATGGTGGTGGCCCGTGAACCGCTCACCGGAGGTGAACTCGCGCAGCGACTGCGTGAACTCGCCGAACCACAACCGGGTTCCCCACCGGACCCCTCGGAGCCCACCCGCGGACGAGGGACACGTCAGCACAGGACCAACAAGCACGAGGAGCAGAACCATGAGTGACCGGGTCGTACTCGCCTACTCCGGAGGCCTCGACACCTCCGTGGCCATCGGGTGGATCGCCGAGGAGACCAACGCGGAGGTCATCGCCGTGGCCGTGGACGTGGGCCAGGGCGGTGAGGACCTGGAGACGATCCGCAAGAGGGCACTGGCCTGCGGTGCCGTGGAGGCGGTCGTCGCCGACGCCCGTGCCGAGTTCGCGGAGAACTACTGCGTGCCCGCCCTGCGGGCCAACGCCATGTACATGGACCAGTACCCGTTGGTCTCGGCCCTGTCGAGGCCGTTGATCGCCAAGCACCTCACGGAGGCGGCACGCGAACACGGTGCGGACACCGTGGCGCACGGGTGCACCGGCAAGGGGAACGACCAGGTGCGTTTCGAGGTCGGTATCGGCGCGCTCGCCCCCGAGACGAAGGTGCTGGCCCCGGTACGTGACTTCGCCTGGACGCGGGAGAAGGCCATCGCCTGGGCCGAACGCAACGGCCTGCCGATCGATGTCGACAACAAGTCGCCCTACTCGATCGACCAGAACCTCTGGGGCCGCGCGGTGGAGACCGGGTTCCTCGAGGACATCTGGAACGCCCCGATCGAGGACGTCTACTCCTACACCGAGAACCCGGCGCTGGAGCGGGAACCGGACGAGGTGGTGATCACCTTCGACCAGGGTGTTCCGGTGGCCCTCGACGGGACCGCTGTCACCCCCCTGCAGGCGGTCACCGAACTGAACCGCAGGGCCGGTGCCCAAGGGGTCGGCAGGCTCGACATGGTCGAGGACCGGCTGGTCGGCATCAAGAGCAGGGAGATCTACGAAGCCCCCGGGGCGATCGCACTGATCACCGCGCACCGGGAGCTCGAGGCGGTCACCCTGGAGCGGGACCTCGCCCGTTTCAAGAGGACCGTGCAGCAGCGGTGGGCGGAGCTGGTCTACGACGGGCTGTGGTTCTCCCCCTTGAAGAACTCGTTGGACGCCTTCATCGCCGACACCCAGCGGCACGTCTCCGGGCGGATCAGGATGACCCTGCACAACGGCACCGCCGTCGTCACCGGACGCAGCAGCGAGCAGTCCCTGTACGACTTCAACCTCGCCACCTACGACGAGGGCGACAGCTTCGACCAGGGGCTGGCCAAGGGGTTCGTGCAGCTGTGGGGACTTCCCAGCAAGATCGCCGCCAAGCGCGAACAGGATCTCTGAGCACCACGGTGGGGCCGGCCACCGTGCGGGACGGCCCCACCCGCGTACCCCACCGACCGTGCTTCTAGTTGCGAGGAACATCGCGTGTCCCGAGAAGAGAACCCCGTGGACGACCACAGTTCGCAGTCCACGATGTTGTGGGGAGGACGTTTCTCCTCCGGCCCCTCGGAAACCATGGCGGCGCTGAGCCTGTCCACCCACTTCGACTGGTGCCTGGCTCCGTACGACATAGCGGGTTCGGCCGCGCACGCCCGGGTGCTGCACCGGGCCGGACTGCTCACCGACGAGGAACTCGACCGGATGCTGGCCGGGCTCGAAACACTCGCCGAGGACGTGCGGACCGGCGAGTTCGTTCCCGACCCCGGCGACGAGGACGTGCACACCGCACTGGAACGCGGCCTGCTGGAACGTGTGGGCAACCAGCTGGGGGGCAAGTTGCGGGCCGGTCGTTCCCGCAACGACCAGGTGGCCACCCAGTTCCGGATGTGGCTGCGGGACGCCGTCCACCGAGTGACGGAGGGAACGCTCGACGTCGTCGAGGCACTCGAACGGCAGGCCACCGCCCACCCCGGCGCGGTGCTCGCCGGGCGAACCCACCTGCAACACGCCCAACCCGTGTTGCTGGCCCACCACCTGCTCGCGCACTGCCAGGCGCTGTTGCGCGACGTCGAACGGCTGCGCGACTGGGAGGCCCGCACAGCGCAGTCGCCGTACGGGGCCGGGGCACTGGCCGGCTCCTCCCTGGGGCTGGACCCCGATGCGGTGGCCGAGGAACTCGGTTTCGACCAGGGGGTGGACAACTCCATGGACGGCACCTCGGCCCGGGACTTCGCGGCCGAGGCCTCCTTCGCGTTCGCGATGCTCGGGGTGAACCTGTCCCGGATCGCGGAGGAGGTGGTGCTGTGGAACACGGCGGAGTTCGGCTACGTCACGCTGGACGACTCGTGGGCCACGGGCAGTTCGATCATGCCGCAGAAGAAGAACCCCGACGTCGCCGAGCTGGCCCGGGCGAAGTCCGGAAGGATGCTCGGAAACCTCACCGGCCTGCTGACCAGCCTCAAGGCGCAACCGCTGGCCTACAACAGGGATCTGCAGGAGGACAAGGAGCCGGTGTTCGACTCGGTACGGCAGCTGGATCTGGTGCTTCCCGCGATGGCGGGGATGCTGGGCACCCTGTCGTTCGACACCGAACGCATGGCGGAGATGGCTCCGGTCGGTTTCACCTTGGCGACCGATCTGGCCGAATGGCTGGTGCGGCGGGGGGTTCCGTTCCGCACGGCGCACGAGGCCGCGGGGGAGTGCGTACGCCTGGCCGAGCAGCGGGGCGTGGGACTCGACGAACTCACCGGCTCCGAACTCGCCGGAGTCCACCCCGAGCTCACCCCCGAGGTTCGTGAGGTGCTGACAGTCCGGGGGGCGGTGGCGGCCCGCAACTCCCGGGGAGGGACCGCCCCGGAGCGGGTCGCCGAACAGGCGCGCCGGGTGCGGGAACGGATCACCGAACACCGCTCCCGGGTTCGAGAGCGTTCCGTGATGCTCTTCCCGTGGGGAGGCTCCTCCCGGGAGAAGGGGCCCGCCGCCGGAGAGGTCCCCGCTCGGTAGTGTCAGGGCCGTGACCGAGGTGACACGTTCCGAACTCGCCCGTGACCCACTGCGTGTGGCACGTTTCCTACTCGGCAGCGAGCTGTGGTCGACCTCCCCGGAAGGGGAGGTCGGAGTACGACTGGTCGAGGTGGAGGCCTACCGGGGAGGGGACGATCCCGCCTCACACTGCTATCGGGGACGGACAGCGCGCAATTCGGTGATGTTCGGGCCCGCCGGCCACCTCTACGTCTACTTCGTGTACGGGATGCACTTCTGCGTGAACGTGGTGTGCCTGGGGGACGGCGTCCCCGGTGCCGTGCTGTTGCGGGCGGGAGAGGTGCTGAGCGGTCTCCCACTGGCGCGTGCTCGTCGCCCCGCCGTCCGGAAGGAGACCGCGCTGGCCAGCGGGCCGGCGCGGTTGGCCGGAGTGCTGGGAATCACCCGTGAGTACAACGGGACCGATCTCACTGATCCGGATTCCCCGATCCGTTTGCTCCGGGGAACGGAGGTGGACGAGGACAGCATCCGCAGCGGGCCCAGGGTGGGGGTCTCCACCGCGACGGAGCTTCCGTGGCGTTCCTGGGTGCACGGCTCTCCCGCGGTCAGTTCCTACCGGCGTGGTGGCCGCGGACGTGCCGGCACCACCACCGGAAGCACCACCGGCGTGGGCCGGATCGCCGAAGGGGAGTGAGCGGGTTCTCTCCCGAGCGGGTCCCCTGCCCCGGTGCGGGGCTCCGAGGATGATGAGCGAGACTGACACCGTGAGTGAGCACATTCTGGACGAGCTTTCCTGGCGCGGACTGATCGCGCAGACCACCGATCTCGAGTCGTTGCGACGGGATCTGGATTCACCACCACTCACACTGTATGCGGGTTTCGATCCGACGGGGCCGAGCCTGCACGCCGGTCATCTGATCCCACTGCTGACGCTGCGCCGCTTCCAACTCGCCGGGCACCGCCCCCTGGTGCTGGCGGGTGGGGCCACCGGTCTGATCGGCGATCCACGGGACGTGGGGGAGCGCAGCCTGCACGACGAGAGCGTGATCGCCGAGTGGACCGAGGGGATCCGTCGGCAGCTCGAACTGTTCGTGGACTTCGACGGTTCGGACACCGGGGCGGTCATGGAGAACAACGCCCATTGGACGGCTGAGCTGCCGGTGACGAGCTTCCTGCGTGACGTGGGCAAGCACTTCCCGCTCAACGCGATGCTGTCCAGGGACACCGTCCGGAGGCGGTTGGAGTCCGACGGCATGTCCTACACCGAGTTCAGCTACATGCTGTTGCAGGCCAACGACTACGTGCAGCTCTACCGGAAGTACGGCACACGTCTGCAGCTCGGCGGGTCCGACCAGTGGGGCAACATCGTCGCCGGGGTGGACCTGCTGCGCAGGCAGGAGGGGGTCACCGCGCACGCGCTCACGATGCCGCTGGTCACCGATGCGGAAGGGCGCAAGTTCGGCAAGTCCACCGGGGGTGGCAATCTCTGGCTGGACCCGGAGAGGACCTCCCCCTACTCCTGGTACCAGTACTTTTTCAACACCGCCGACGCCGATGTGGGCAGGTACCTGCGGTTGTTCACCTTCCTGGAGCGGGAGGAGATCGAGGAGCTCGAACGGGCGACCAGGGAACATCCGAGCGAACGGCGGGCCCAACGACGTCTCGCCGAGGAACTGACCACCCTGGTGCACGGTGCCGAGGCGACCGAGCAGGTGGTCGCGGCGAGCCGGGCGGTGTTTGGCAAGGGGGACTTCGGAGGGCTGGAGTCGCAGACACTCGAGTCGGTGATGTCCGAGGTCCCGAACGTGCGGCTGCGACTCGCCGATCAGCCGGACATCGTGGACATGCTCGTGGAGAGCGGGCTGGTCGGAGGTCGTAAGGCGGCTCGGAGGACGATCGCCGAGGGCGGAGCCTACGTGAACAACGTCAAGGTGTTGGACGAGACCTGGTCACCGAGCGAGGAGGAGCTGTTGCACGGTGGCTGGCTGGTGCTGCGTCGTGGTAAGCGACACACCGCGGGGGTCAAGTTGGTCTAGCGCCGTTCCTCGGGAGTGGAAGGGCGGGATGTCCCGCTCAGCGGGGTTCCCGTGGTGGGGGCGAGGCCGGTTTGACATCCGGGGTGCCTCCGCGTACATTAGTTCTTGCCAGCGCGACAGGCGCGTGATGCATGGGGTTCTCTGCGGAGGATCGTCAGTGCTCGGCCGTGTCGGCTGGCGGGATCTCCCTCCCCCGGCTTCGGGGTGGACGGTCCTGATGTAACATGAGAGATGACCGAGACGGGCGGGATTCCGTTGCGTGGAGGTCGTCGAGATCGCTTGATCTGGCATGGTGTCGGTTCTGCCCCGTGATGCGGGGCGGGGTTGGCGGTGTGCTAGGTTGGGCGGGTGCCCACGGTGGTGGGTGTGTTCTTTGAGAATTCAACAGTGCCCTGTTTGTGTGCGTGTGGGGCCCGTGTGGGTCTTGTGGTTTTTTTGAGTGTTTGTTGCTGGGGTTTTTTCTCTGGTTGTTTGTTGGAGAGTTTGATCCTGGCTCAGGACGAACGCTGACGGCGCGCTTCACACATGCAAGTCGAACGCTCGCACCCCGTGTGCTTTCCCCT
>NZ_PVSR01000079.1:0-2393 GCF_003001495.1 Actinopolyspora mortivallis | reverse complement strand
GGTTGGGACGGGGTCGACTCCTCCCGAGCTCCCGTGCCCGGCAGGTGCGGCTTTCCTGGGTCGGTCGCTGTGCTGGCCATCAGCTCACCGTCCGGCAGTTGACACCCGGGTTCGGCTCCTCGGATCGCAGCGGGGTTCCCTCGGGCTGGGTCTTCTCCGGCGTGTTCCGGGCGGAGCTCCCCTCGGGGGGACGGTTTTCGTCCTGCTGTGGGGGCGCCGAGGTCGCGGAGTCACCGGAGGCCTGCTCGTTTCCGGAGTCGCCGCCCCCGTCCTCCTCGGGGTTGTTTCCGTTCTCGCTCTGCTCGTCCTTCTCGTTCTCGGTGGACTCGCACGGGGGAAGCAGGGCGGTCAGGCGCAGCCGGTGCACCGTCTGGCGGGCGTCCTCCAGGCTGTTGAGCTGGGTGATCCCGTCGGTCACGTTGGAGCGCTGCGCCTCCTTCAGATCCTTGACGCCGATGGGCTCGCACCCTTCGGCGGCGCTGGGAGGGCAGGATCCCTCCAGGCGCCGGTTGAGGCTGACTCCGAGCACACTTCCCCGCACGCCCTGGAAGATGGCCACGTTCCGGGACTGGTCCACTCCCACGTAGAACTGGCTGAACACCCACCACCGGCCCGCGAACACCAGACCCGCGAACAGTGCCAGCACGCCACAGGCGATCACCATGCCCCGTAACCACCGCCTGCGTCGTGGAGGGTCCGGGGGCGGACTCGTGGCCTCGCCCCGCTGCGGTTCCTGCGGGGGGCGGGTGGCGGCGGAGGCCCGGGCCGCCGCCGAGTCGGGCTGTGGGTGGGTCTGCTGCTCGCCGAAGCCGGCGGCACCGGCCACGATCGGGGCGTCGTCGCCGAACTCCACGTCGACCACGTCGGCCACGATCACGGTGACGTTGTCCGGCCCCCCGCCCCGCAGGGCGAGCTCGATCAGCCTGTCGGCGGACTGCTGCGGGTCGTCGATCCGCAGTGCCTCGGAAATGGTCTCTTCGCTGACCACACTGGACAGACCATCGGAGCAGAGCAGGTAGCGGTCCCCGGCGCGGGCCTCACGGACGGCGAGGCTGGGTTCGACCTCGTGCCCGGTGAGCGCGCGCAGCAACAGCGAGCGTTGCGGGTGGCTGGCGGCCTCCTCCTCGGTGATCCTGCCCTCGTCGATCAGCGACTGCACGAAGGTGTCGTCGTGGGTGATCTGGGTGAGCTCGCCGTTCCTGACCTGGTAGGCCCGGGAGTCGCCGATGTGGATCAGCCCGAGTTTGCTGCCCGCGAACAGCATCGCGGTCAGGGTCGTGCCCATCCCGTCGAGATCCGGATCGCTGGCGACCAGCTCCGAGATCGCGTTGTTGCCGGACAGCATGGCACCGTGCAGATGACCGAGCAGGTCGTCGCCCGGCTCGTCGTCGTCCAGCGGGGCGAGCGCGGCGATGACGACCTTGCTGGCCACCTCACCTGCCGCGTGGCCACCCATGCCGTCCGCGAGGGCGAGGAGTCGTGGGCCGGCGTAGACCGAGTCCTGGTTGTTGGAACGAACCAGGCCCCGGTCGCTGCGGGCCGCGTAGTGGAGAACGAGGGTCATGAGCGCAGCTCGATCACGGTCTTGCCGATGCGGACGGGAGTTCCGATCGGAACCTTGGTCGGCCCCGAGACCTTAGCCCGATCGAGGTATGTGCCGTTGGTGGAGCCAAGGTCTTCCACATACCAGTCCTGGCCCTGCATCGACAGCCTCGCGTGCCGCGTCGAGGCGTAGTCGTCGTCCAGGACGAGCGTGGAGTCGTCGGCGCGACCGATCATGATGGGGCGACCTTCCAGTGTGATACGGGTTCCCGCCAACGCACCCTCGGTGACCACCAGCTGGCGCGGTGACTTCGACTTCGGTGCGGTGCGGGGCTGTTTGCCGGAGGCCTTCTTCTCGGAGCCCGGTACGGGCACCTTCAGTCCGGAGGCCGACCGCAGGTCGGAACGCACCACGCGCAGTGCTGCCAGTACGAACAACCAGAGCAGGGCGAGAAACCCTACTCTGGTCAGCTGAATCACCAGCTCGGACACTTGTCGGGGACGCTCCTACCTCGTCGGTCGGCCTCTCGTGGTCGTGTGAAACGGGTCACCCGTGCGCCCGGAACACCAGCGACGAGTGGCCGATGCGGATGACGTCGCCATCCGCCAGTTGCCAGGTCTGCACCGGGGTGCCGTTGACCGTGGTTCCGTTGGTGGAACCGAGGTCGGCCAGCATGGCGGCCTGCCCGTCCCAGTGGATCTCGATGTGCCTGCGCGAGACACCGGTGTCGGGCAACCGGAACTGCCCGTCCTGGCCTCGCCCGATCACGTTGCTGCCGTGCTGCAGGGTGTACGAGCGGTTCGAGCCGTCGTCGAGTTGCAGGGTGGCGGTCAGCTGTCGGGGGGCGGCG
>NZ_PVSR01000078.1:0-2538 GCF_003001495.1 Actinopolyspora mortivallis | reverse complement strand
GCCGTGTGGGCCGCCGGGTGGGGGGCGAACTCGGTTTTCTCCCTGGTCGGTGGGTACCGGTTCGTGGCCCAGGGGCTGTGTTACGAGCTGCCGCACATGTTCGCCCTGATCGCCGTGGCCACGGCGGCGGGGACGTTGCGGGTGGGGGAGGTCGTCGCGGCCCAGCGGGACGTCTGGTTCGTGGCGTGGATGCCGGTGGCGTTCGTGGTGTACCTGATCAGTACGGCTGCGATGGCTTTCCGGGCCCCGTTCGGAGCCCCGGTGGGCACGGACCTGGCCGGAGGCGCGGCCACGGAGCTGTCCGGCGTGGACCGTCTGCTGTTCCTGGGGGGGAGGTGGCTGCTGTTCGTGGTGGCCCTCGCCTTCTCCGTGCCGTTGTTCCTGGGCGGTGGACAGGGGCCGTTGCTGCCGCCGTGGCTGTGGAGCGTGGTCAAGACGGCCGGGGTGGTGACGTGTGTCGTCTGGCTGTCCCGTCGTTTCCCGACGGTGCGCGTGGACAGGTTCGTCGAGTTCTCCTGGACGGTGCTGCTGCCGGCGAGCCTGTTGCAGGTGCTGGTGGTGTCGGTGACGGTGCTGATCCGGTGAGGAGTAACGGTGCAGACGGTTCTTGCCTGGGGTTTCGGGGTGCTCGCCGTGGTGTGCGCCCTGCTGGTCTTCCGGCTGGACTCGATGGCCCGGGTGACCTTCGCCCTGCTGGCCTCGTTCCTGTTCGTCGCCTTCGAGGTGCTGCTGCTGGGGCTGAACTACCTCGGGGTGGTGCTCGTGCTGATGACGGTCATGGAAATGGTGATCATGGCCGTTTTCATGGTCATGTACATGATGAACCCGGCCGGACTGGTACCCATGGCCATGTACCACAACAGAGCGGGTGCACTGGCGGTGTCGGTCGGCACCTTCTGCGTGCTGGCGGCCGGGACCCTGCTCGTGGACTGGCCGGAACGGGTGGGACGCCCGGCTCCCGACCCCACCGCGGAGCTCGGTGCGGAACTGATGTCCTCCCAGATGCCGACGATGATGACTCTGGGCATGGTGCTGTTCGCCGCGATCCTCGCGACGGTGACCCTGTCCGTGCCCAGGGGGCGTTACGACCGTTTCGGGCGGAGCCCGCGCGGTCGTCCCACCGACCCGGTTCCGGGGGGCCTCGGCTCCACGACCGCGCGGCCGGGGGAGCGGCGATGACTCCGGAACCGTTTCTGCTCACCGCCTCCGCGTTGTTCGCGACGGGACTCTACGGGGCCCTGTCCCAGCAGTCGATCGTGATGCTGATGATGGGACTGGAGCTGATGATCGCCGGGGTCGTGCTCGCCGCGGCCGCGTTCCACCACCTCGTGAATCCGGAGGCCTCCGAGGGGCAGGTGCTCGTCCTGGTGACCGTCACCGCCATGGCTGTGGAGATGGCGGTGGGTTTCGCCGTGGTCACGGCCCTGTTCCGGGCCAGGGACGTGGACACCAGCGACCAGGCCACCGACCTGCGGGGGTAGCTGCTGATGGCCTTCCTGGTGTGGACGCTGGTCCTGCTCCCCGCCCTGTCCGGGGGTGTGCTGGCCTGTACGGGCACACGCGGTGCGGTGCCCGCCTTTCCCGTTGGGCTCGCCGTGGCCGCCGCGGATCTGGTGACGGCCGTGGCGGCCACGGTCGTGCGTCCGAGTTCCGAGGTGCCGCTGTTCCGGGGAATCGGGTTCGGGTTGGCCGTGGACGGTTCGGCGGGACTGTTGCTCGTCCCGGTCACCGCGGTGGTCCTCGGGGTGCTGTGGTTCTGCGCCACGGCGATCGGCCCGCGCGAGTCGGCGGCCAGGTTCACCGGGCTGATGCTGGTGTTCTCCGGGGCGATGCTGGGAACCGTCACCGCCTCCGGGCTGGTCTCCTTGCTCGTCTGCTGGGAGGTCATGGGGGCGACGAGCTGGGCACTGATCGGCTTCTGGTGGCGGCGGAACACCGCCGTGCGGGCCGCGAACACCGCGCTGCTCACCACCAGAGGCGCCGACCTCGGGATGTACGTGGCGGCCGGCTCCGCCCTGGCCGGGGGAGCGGGTTCGCTGGCCCTGGACGAGCTTCCGGAGCTCACGGCGCCCTGGTCCACCGTGGCAGCGGTCGGACTCGTGGTGGCCGCACTGGGAAAGTCGGCCCAACTGCCGTTCCACTTCTGGCTGTCCCGGGCGATGGAAGGTCCCAGCGGGGTTTCGGCGCTGTTGCACTCGGCGACCATGGTCGCGGCGGGCGGGTACCTGCTGCTGCGCGTGCATCCCCTGCTCGCCGAGGAGGACGGGGTGGCGGCGGCCACGGCCTGGATCGGGGCGCTCACCGCTCTGGTGCTGGGACTGGTGGCCGTGGCCCAGCGGGACCTCAAGCAGTTGTTGGCCGCCTCCACCTCGGCCCAGCTGGGCTTCGTCGTGCTCGCCGCGGGCACCGGCGGAGTGTTCGGCGGGACGGCGCATCTGGTGGCGCACGCGGCGACGAAGGCGGCACTGTTCCTCGTGGCCGGAGCCTGGCTGGTCGGGTTCGGCACCGAGAGGTTGGTGGAACTGCGGGGAGTGGGGC
>NZ_PVSR01000077.1:0-3410 GCF_003001495.1 Actinopolyspora mortivallis | reverse complement strand
GTCGAAGGTGGGACTGGCGATTGGGACGAAGTCGTAACAAGGTAGCCGTACCGGAAGGTGCGGCTGGATCACCTCCTTTCTAAGGAGACCCGTGGGAATCGCGGGCGTTGCACGCGCACGAGTGGTGGGGCACTGTTGGGTTCTCTGGGGGCGCACCTGTGTGGTGGGCTCTGGTGGCTGGTTGAGAACTGTATAGTGGTGGCGAGCATCTGATCGTGTGTGATCGGTGTGTGGTTTCGTGTCCAGGGGCGTACGGTGGATGCCTGGGCATCAGACGCTGAGGAAGGACGTGGGAGGCCGCGATAGGCCTGGGGGAGCTGTCAACCGAGCTGTGATCCCAGGGTGTCCGAATGGGGAAACCCGGCCGGGGTGATGCCCGGTCACCGGTGCCTGAACAGTGGTATAGGGCATCGGGAGGCACGGGGGGAACTGAAACATCTCAGTACCTCCAGGAAGAGAAAACAACAGTGATTCCCTCAGTAGTGGTGAGCGAACGGGGAGCAGGCTAAACCGGGTGCGTGGGCGAGTCGGCAGACGGTGCGTGCCCGGGGTTGTGGGAGTGTGTGGTGTCTGTGCTGCCGCGCAGGCGCGTGTGCTCGAGTGGTGAGCCGAAGGTGTTGGAAGGCACCGGCGCAGTGGGTGAGACCCCCGTAGGTGAACACCGCTGGGTGGGCGTGCACACATGTCCCGAGTAGCGCGGGGCCCGGGAAATCCCGTGTGAATCGGCCAGGACCGCCTGGTAAGCCTAAATACGTCTGGTGACCGATAGTGGATGTGTACCGTGAGGGACTGGTGAAAAGTACCCCGGGAGGGGAGTGAAAGAGTTCCTGAAACCGTGCGCCCACGAGCCGTCAGAGCAGTCCCTGTTTGGGGGTGTGATGGCGTGCCTTTTGAAGAATGAGCCTGCGAGTTAGTGGTGCGTGGCGAGGTTAACCCGTGAGGGGAAGCCGCAGCGAAAGCGAGTCCGAACAGGGCGTGGTAGTCGCGTGCTCTAGACCCGAAACCGAGTGAGCTACCCGTGGCCAGGGTGAAGCGCGGGTAAGACCGTGTGGAGGCCCGCACCCACCAGGGTTGAAAACCTGGGGGATGAGCTGCGGGTAGGGGTGAAAGGCCAATCAAACTCGGAGATAGCTGGTTCTCCCCGAAATGCATTTAGGTGCAGCGTCGTGGTAGGCCTGGTGCTGGTAGAGCGACTGGATGGCGAATGGCCCGGTGCGGGTACTGACGTCAACCAAACTCCGAATGGTGCCAGGCAGTGCGCGGCAGTGAGTCCCTGGGGGACAAGCTCCAGGGTCGAGAGGGAAACAGCCCAGATCACCGGCTAAGGCCCCGAAGTGTGTGCTGAGTGGAAAAGGATGTGGGATCGCCGAGACAACCAGGAGGTTGGCTTAGAAGCAGCCATCCTTGAAAGAGTGCGTAACAGCTCACTGGTCAAGTGATCCTGCGCCGATAATATAGCGGGGCTTGGAAGCACACCGCCGAAGCCGTGGCACCGCCCCCTTGTGGGTGGTGGGTAGGGGAGCATCCCTCACCGCGGTGAAGCATCCCTGTAAGGGGGTGTGGAGTGTGGGGGAGAGAGAATGCAGGCATGAGTAGTGCTAGGGCAGTGAGAATCTGTCCCGCCGAATGACCAAGGGTTCCAGGGCCAGGCTGATCCGCCCTGGGTGAGTCGGATCCTAAGGCGAGGCCGACAGGCGTAGTCGACAGGACAACGGGTTGATATTCCCGTACCCGCCCTGACACGTCCCATACCAGCCCCCATGACACCAGCATCAACCGGTGGGCCGTGTTCCTCGTTCGCGAGGGCCGGGTCTGCTGGTGGTGGTGTGTGTGGTGGGTGTGTTGGTCAGCGACGGGGTGACGCAGAAGGGTAGCCCAGCCCGGGCGATGGTGGTTCCCGGGGTAACGGTGTAGCCGGCCGGCCCAGGCAAATCCGGGCCGGTGTTCACGGTGAGACCGGAGGCCGAGCCAGTGTGGCGAAGTGGGCGAGCCCCGGCTGCCGAGAAAAGCCTCTAGCGAGTGTGAGGGCGGTCCGTACCCGAAACCGACACAGGTGGTCTGGTAGAGCATACCGAGGCGAGCGGGCGAACCGTGGTTAAGGAATTCGGCAACATGTCCCCGTAACTTCGGGAGAAGGGGAGCCGCCGCTGGTGACCCCCCATGCGGGGCGAGCTGGGGGCGGCCGCAGAGAATGGGCCCAAGCGACTGTTTACTAAAAACACAGGTCCGTGCGAAGTCGTAAGACGCGGTATACGGACTGACGCCTGCCCGGTGCCGGAACGTTAAGGGGAGCCGTGAACCCCCACGGGGGTGTGGCGGCGAACCGAAGCGCCGGTAAACGGCGGTGGTAACTATAACCATCCTAAGGTAGCGAAATTCCTTGTCGGGTAAGTTCCGACCTGCACGAATGGCGTAACGACTTGGGCGCTGTCTCGACCACGGACCCGACGAAATTGCACGACGAGTTAAGATGCTCGTTTCGCGCGGCAGGACGGAAAGACCCCGGGACCTTTACTACAGCTTGGTATGGGCGTCCGCGGCGGCTTGTGTAGGATAGGTGGGAAACGGGGAAGGTCACACGCCAGTGTGGCTGGAGTTGCTGGTGAAATACCACTCTGGTCGTTGTGGGCGTCTAACCTCGGTCCGTCACCCGGACCAGGGACAGTGCCTGGTGGGTAGTTTAACTGGGGCGGTTGCCTCCCAAACAGTAACGGAGGCGCCCAACGGTTCCCTCAGCCTGGACGGAAACCAGGTGGCGAGTGCAAGTGCACAAGGGAGCTTGACTGTGAGACCGACGGGTCAAGCAGGTGCGAAAGCAGGGACTAGTGATCCGGCACCGGCATGCGGACGCGGTGTCGCTCAACGGATAACAGGTACCCCGGGGATAACAGGCTGATCTTGCCCAAGAGTCCCTATCGACGGCATGGTTTGGCACCTCGATGTCGGCTCGTCGCATCCTGGGGCTGAAGTCGGTCCCAAGGGTTGGGCTGTTCGCCCATTAAAGCGGCACGCGAGCTGGGTTTAGAACGTCGTGAGACAGTTCGGTCCCTATCCGCCGCGCGCGCACGGAGACGTGCGGGGAGCTGTCCCCAGTACGAGAGGACCGGGACGGACGAACCTCTGGTCTGCCAGTTGTCCCGCCAGGGGCAGGGCTGGTTCGCTACGTTCGGCACGGATAACCGCTGAAAGCATCTAAGCGGGAAGCCCACCCCAAGACCACGTCTCCCACCCCCCCTGTGGGGGGATAAGGCCCCCAGCAGATGACTGGGTCGATAGGCCCGACATGCACGCACAGCAATGTGCTCAGTGGACGGGTACTAACCGGCCGAACGACGAACACCCACACCCACGCTTGCCACCACTATGCGGCTCCCAACCAGCCACCCCCCTGTCTCTGCCCACAGAGACAC
>NZ_PVSR01000076.1:0-4194 GCF_003001495.1 Actinopolyspora mortivallis | reverse complement strand
GCGCCGCTCTGCCCCGAGCTCTCCCCTCCCCGGACGTCGAGAGCCGCTGCCCTCCTCCACCGGCCGGTTCCGGCCGCCTCGGAGCTCCCCGCACCTCGGTCGTGGGTGGCTCCCCGCCGCACGGTCGTTCATCACTTCCGTGGGTGGGTTGTGCCTGTCGGGCGTGTGCGGTTGCCGGAGTGGCCACGCGCCCACATTCTGGGCGCGACGCCGTTCGATGCGGGGAGGGACCGACTATGGCCACGTGCGAGGTCTGCGGCAACGACTACTGGATGACCTTCGAGGTGCACACCACCGGCGGGCAGGTGCACGTGTTCGACTCACTCGAGTGTGCCGCCCACAGGTTGGCTCCGCACTGCGAGAACTGTGGCTGTCGCGTGCTGGGCCACGGTGTGGAGGACAGTGGGCAGTTCTTCTGCTGTGCCCACTGTGCCCGGAACGCGGGAGGCGAACGGGCCGGTCAGCTCCGGGACGCCGTGGGGGCGCCTCCCGGCTGACCGCCGGTGTTCGGCCGCGCCGGGCGGGTGGAGAGGGCGCTGTCGGTGTCCTCTCCCCTCGTGCCGGTGACTTCGAGCGGGACTCGTCAGCGGTGGGCGCGGGCCAGGGCGGCCTCCAGAGAGTCGTGGCAGTTCAGGCCCTGGTCGACGCCGGTGATCTCGAGCAGCCGACGGACACAGCGGGCGCCGGGCACCACGTGCAGTTCGATGCCCCGTCGTTGGGCGCGGTGTTGGGCGCGCAGCAGGAGTTCGACTCCGACGGAGCTGACGAACGAGACCCGGCTGAGGTCGATGATCAGGGTGTGCAGCACGGCCGCGGTGAGACGTTGCCGGATCAGTTCGGTGATGCGGGGCGCGGTGGACAGGTCGATCTCGCCGTCCATGTCGATCACGGCGATACCGGGCCCGGGCCGTTGTATGGCCATGCGCAGCAGCGGGTTCAGTCGGTGGGGGTCGGCGTCCGTTCTCGGCCGTCCCACACCCCTCGTGGGGGTGTTCGGCCGGGGTGGTTCGACCACCGTTCGGGTGTTGGTTCGATAAGCGATCACGCTGCCTCCTCGCTGGAGGGCCGCCCGCGGCGGGACGGTGGGTGACAGCCGCACGTGTTTCCCGCCTCGCGGGGGCCGGGATCGTGGGAGGGGCTGTCCGCTCGACCGTGTTTCCCACGGTAGCCGTGCTCACCGGCGGGCAACAACCGCTGGGAGGGGGACTCACCCGTGGGCCAGCATCGGGATGATCCCCCCGGCGAGCACGGCCTCCACCTGGCGGGGGGAGAGTCGGTGATGGACGCGGTAGTCGTGCTGGCGTGTGGTGTTGTGCAGGGTCAGCTCGGTGTGGTGTCCGAGGTCCTCGTGGAGACGGTCGAGTCGCAGCACGTCTCCCCTGGCGATGTCGTCGTAGTCGGCGGGGTCGGTGAACTCCAGCGGCAGGATGCCGAAGTTGATCAGGTTCTGCCAGTGGATGCGGGCGTAGGACTTGGCCACGACCAGGCGCAGCCCGAGGTGGCGGGGGGTGATGGCGGCGTGTTCGCGGGAGGAGCCCTGCCCGTAGTTGTCCCCGCCGACGACGGCGTGGTCCTGGGCGTGTCCGCGTGCCCGCCGGGGGTAGTCGGGGTCGATGCGGGTGAAGGTGAACTCGGCCAGGGCCGGGATGTTGGAGCGCAGCGGGAGGGCCGCCGCCCCGGCGGGGGAGATCTCGTCGGTGGAGACGTTGTCACCGGCGATGAGCAGCACGGCCAGTTCGAGGTCTCGTGGGGGTGGGGTGAACTCGGGCAGGGCCGAGATGTTGGGGCCTTTGACGGGCTGGATCCGGAGGGATTCGGTTTCCTCGGGAGGGGCCAGCAGCATCTCGGTGTTGACCGAGGCGTGTTCGGGAACACGGGGCTGTGGGGGGTTCAGGGAGAGGCGTTCGGCCAGTTGGCGGGGGTCGGTGATGGCGCCGGTCAGGGCCGAGGCGGCCGCGGTCTCCGGGGAACACAGCCACACCGAGTCCTCCGGCGTTCCGGAGCGGCCCGGGAAGTTGCGGGGGAAGGTGCGTAGCGAGTTCTGCCCGACGGCGGGGGCCTGTCCCATGCCGATGCAGCCCATGCAGCCGGACTGGTGGATGCGTGCCCCGGCGGCGATCAGGTCGGTGAGGTCCCCGGTTTTCGCCAGGTCCTGCAGGATCTCCCGGGAGGTGGGGTTGACGTCGACGCTGACGGAGTCGTGGGTGGAGCGCCCGCGCAGCATGTCGGCGACCACGGCGAAGTCGCGCAGCCCGGGGTTGGCCGAGGAGCCGATGACGGTTTGGCTGACCGGACTGCCGCTGACCTCGCTGACCGGGACCACGTTGTCGGGTGCCGAGGGGCGGGCGATCAGCGGTTGCAGGGTGGACAGGTCGATCTCGTCGGTGTGGTCGTAGTTCGCCCCGGGGTCGGCGGCGAGTTCGACGAAGTCGTGTTCGCGTCCTTCGCCGGCGAGGAACGCGCGGACGGCGTGGTCGGAGGGAAACACGGTGGTGGTCGCACCGAGTTCGGCGCCCATGTTGGCGATGACGTGGCGGTCCATGGCGGTGAGGGTGTCCAGTCCCGGACCGTGGTACTCGATGATGCGGTTGACGCCACCGGTGACGGTGTGGCGGCGCAGCATCTCCAGGATCACGTCCTTGGCCGACACCCAGGGGGGCAGCTGGCCGGTCAGGCGGACTCCCCAGATCTCGGGCATGCGGATGCGCAGTGGTTGGCCGGCTATGGCCAGGGCGACTTCGAGTCCGCCGACGCCGATGGCCAGCATGCCCAACGAGCCGGCCGCGCAGGTGTGGGAGTCCGAGCCGACCATGGAGGTTCCGGGGATCCCGAAACGTTGCATGTGGGTGGGGTGTGAGACCCCATTGCCCGGTTTGGAGTACCACAGTCCGTAGCGCTGTGCCGCGGTGCGCAGGTACTCGTGGTCCTCGGCGTTCTTCTCGTCGGCCTGCAGCAGGTTGTGGTCCACGTACTGGACGCTGACCCGGGTGCGGGCCCGGCGCAGCCCCAGCGCTTCCAGTTCCTGCATCACCAGGGTGCCGGTGGCGTCCTGGGTGAGGGTCTGGTCGATGGACAGGGCGATCTCGTGGCCGGGGGTGGGGGTTCCGTCGACCAGGTGGGCGGCGATGAGTTTGTGCGCCATGGTTCGTGCCGTCACGGTGGGTGGCCTTTCGCGGAGGTGTTCCTCGGTGTGTCCCGCCGTGTTCGGGTTACCCGGCGCGGGTCCGGTTGAAACGATCAGCCGGGGTGCTCGGTGTCCGTGGGGGGCCGGGGCGGGTGGAGGGTGGCCACGGCGGTGCTGGTGAGGCTTCCCAGGTAGAGGGTGCCGTGGTGTTCGCGGACTCCGGTGACCATGCCGAATCCCCGGGAGTGGGCCTGCAGTTCCCGTACCACGCGGCCGGTGTCGTCGACGGCCAGCAGCCACACGGTGGGGCGGGGTTGCACCCGCAGGGACTCGGGCAGCGCCCGGTCGAGGTGCAGCGCGGCGGGCAGGTGGGCGTGGGCCAGGTCCAGCAGGGGGTTGCGCGCGGCCGCCTGGGTGACCCAGATCAGCCCGTCGGTTCCGGTGGCGATGTTGTCGGGGAAACCGCCCAGGGCGGGCAGCAGGGTGTCGGTCTCTCCTGCTCGGGGCCCGCGCAGCCAGAGCCGGGTCAGGCGGTAGGCGCCGGTTTCGGCGACCGCGACGAAGGACTCGTCGGCGGCGAGTGCGACTCCGTTGGCGAAGTGCAGCCCGTTGAGCAGAGGTTCGGCGTCCCCGTCGGGGCTTATTCGCCACAGCCGGCCGGTGCCGGAGTGTTCCAGCAGGTCGTTGCGCCACTGTTCCAGGGGGAAACGGCGTGAGGAGTCGCTGAGGTAGACGGTGCCGTCGGCGGTGACGGCGGCGTTGTTGCACAGTGCCGGGCGGTGGGGGCCGGTGGCGGGCAGCAGGGTGTGCACCCGGCCGGTGTCCGGGGTGATCCGTAGCAGGCCGCGGTGGGCGTCGCAGACCAGGATCTCCCCGTCGGGCAGCTGTTCGAGCCCGAGGGGGCGTCCGCCGGTGTCGGCGAGGGTGTCGATGCGGCGCCCGTGGTCGCTGAGCGCGAGGACACGTCCGTCGTCGACTCCGGTGAGCACGCGCCCGTGGGTGTCGACGAGCACGTCCTCGGGTCCGGTGCCGTTGACGGGGTACAGGGTGGGGTTGCCGAGGTGCTCGGG
>NZ_PVSR01000075.1:0-4614 GCF_003001495.1 Actinopolyspora mortivallis | reverse complement strand
TCCCCGCTCCCACCCCGGCCACCATCAAGTCCTCAATGGACAGAAAAGGGGATCACGAAACGCCAGGAGAGCAACCGTCCTCATGGGACGAAATCAGGTGGTGCACCGCGAAACCCCGCAACGGCCCGCCCGCTCCGGAACCGCGGCGCGGAAGACGGGGCCATGATCGGGATTTGCTCCCGTCGGGCTTCCTTGGTTAATGTCCCGGCGTCCGTTGTCACAGTCAGATCACGAACAGGGACAAAAGCCGGTTACCCCGACCGGCCCGGACTCCCCCATCCGGCCCTGTGGTCCGACTCCCCGAGACGGAAGGTCAAGCCTTGACTCGACACCGCTCCCCCGGCGGTCAACAGAACACCCCGGTTCAACAGCATCGCTCGGAAGGAGAGTCCACACCGGACCGATCGCGGAACTCGACTCCGCCCTCGGTGTGGCGCGGCAGGATCGTGGTGGCCGCCGTGGCGGCCGGTGCCTTCGCCGCCGCGGGCCAGGCGATGGCCGCCGAACAGGGCCAGTCCGAACCACAACAGGACGACTACGCCCCGCTGGCCTCCGGTGAGAAGGCGGCCGCATCCCTGGGCAGTGTCGTCGGAGCCGAGGAGAAGTCCTCCTCGGACGGTTCCGACGAGCCGAGCGGCGTCGGCGGCGCCGCCCCCTCCCCCGAGATACTCCCCGTGGCGCGGACCGCCGACACCGAGAACGAGGTCCGCCAGCTCGCCAAGAGCCAGCAGGTCGAGCGCGCCCGCGAGGCCGCCATCCGCGAGGCCCGCCAGCCCGACTACGTCGCCCCCGCGCAGGGGGTGTTCACCTCCGGCTTCGGCGGGCGCTGGGGCACCACCCACTACGGCATCGACATCGCCAACAGCAAGGGAACCAAGATCGCCTCGGTGGCCGAAGGAACCGTGATCGAGGCGGGACCGGCCAGCGGCTTCGGACTGTGGGTACGTGTCCAGCACCCGGACGGAACGATCACCGTCTACGGCCACGTGCACAGCATCACCGTCTCCGAAGGGCAGAAGGTGGAGGCCGGCGACCAGATCGCCACCATGGGCAACCGCGGCTTCTCCACCGGAACCCACCTGCACTTCGAGGTGTGGAACCCGAGCGGCAAGAAGATCAACCCGCTGCCGTGGCTCAACGCGCGGGGGGTCAGCGTCACCTGACCCTCCCCCGAGGGCTCGTCGTCCGTGGGAACTCCCGGACGACGAGCCGTCACGGACTGTCGGCGGAGTCCGCCTCCGGGGCCGCCCCGTGCCCGTCCCGCTGGGCCCGCCACCTGTCCATCAGCTTCGGCAGCTCCACCCGCAGGAACTCGAAGAACCGCCGGGTCTCGTCCAGCCGACTTCCGGCCCTGGTGCCGACCCCGAGTGCGGCCACTCCCTGCCGCAGGGTCTCCTCCCATCCCCCCAGCTGCTCGTCCCGGCGGGCGAAGGCCTCGTACCACATGTCGTCGCGCACCCGGTAGTGGTCGCGCCGGCTCCCCGGTTCCCGTTCCCGCACCAGCAGTCCCACGCGGATCAGGTAGCGCACGGCACCGGACACGGCGGCCGCGCTGACCCCCAGGGACTCCGCCAGTTCCGCCGCGGTGCACGCGCCGTCCTCGGAGACCAGCACTCGCACGAACACCCGGGCGGCCATGCGGGGGAAACCGCCCTGGGTGAGGTCCAGCGCGAAGCGCTCCACGAACCTGGCGACGGCCTGCTCGTCAGGACGCGGCGCGGAGCTCGGTGTTGTCTCGGACATCGCTGCCTCCCGCACCGTTCGACCGCGTCCCCGGCGAGTGATTTACACATTTTCTAAATTTCACAACCCTGTGAACGCAGTCCAGCTTAACAGCGCCGCCACCACGGGGTCAGCACCCCGCTCCCGGAGGGCGTCCTCGCGATTCATCTTATTCACAAATTTGTGAAAAAACTGTATGCTGAGGGGGACGGCAACCGACACCAGCGGCGCCCGGCGGCCGAACGGCCCCGGACGGTCGACGAACCGAAAGGACCGCCGTGACCCGATCCACCGCCATAGCCGTCTCCGGACTCACCAAGAACTTCGGCACCACCCGAGCCCTCGACGGCCTCGACCTGACCGTGCGCTCCGGGGAGGTGCACGGCTTCCTCGGCCCCAACGGAGCGGGCAAGACCACCACCATCCGCATCCTGCTCGGACTGCTGCGGGCCGACGGAGGACGGATCCGGCTGCTCGACGGCCACCCCTGGCACGACGCCACAGAACTGCACCGGCGGGTCGCCTACGTCCCCGGCGACGTGACCCTCTGGCCCGGCCTCTCCGGCGGGGAGGTGATCGACCTGCTCGGACGGCTGCGCGGCGGGATCGACCCCGCGCGCAGGGAGGAACTGCTGGAGAGCTTCGCCCTCGACCCGCGCAAGAAGGCCCGCAGCTACTCGAAGGGCAACCGGCAGAAGGTGGGGCTGATCGCCGCCCTGGCCTCCGAGGCCGAGTTGCTGGTCCTGGACGAGCCGACCTCGGGACTGGACCCGCTCATGGAGGAGACCTTCCGCGAGTGCGTCCGGCGGCAACAGCGCGAGGGACGCACCGTGCTGCTGTCCAGCCACGTGCTCTCCGAGGTCGAGGCCCTCTGCGACCGCGTGACGATCGTCCGGGAGGGCCGCACGATCGAATCCGGCAGCCTCTCCGAGCTGCGTCACCTCACCCGTGTCTCGGTCAGCGCCGAACTCGCCCGCGTGCCCACGGGCCTCGACGAGCTGCCCGGCGTCCACGACCTCGAACTCGACGGCACCGAACTGCGGTGCGAGGTGGACACCCCGGCGCTGGACGGGCTGCTGCGCCGCCTCACCGAGGCGGGGGTGCGCGGGCTCACCAGCCAGCCCCCCTCGCTGGAGGAGCTCTTCCTGCGGCACTACGACCACGAATCTCCCGACACATTCCACCGGGGAGCCGCCCGATGAACACACTGCGCGGAACACGGGACCTCGTGCGGTTGATCCTGCGCGTGGACCGCGTGCGCATCCCGACGTGGATGGCCGGGGTAACGCTGTTCCTGCTGGGAAGCGTGGCCTCCTTTCCGGCGGCCTACGACACGGCCGCCGAACGTCAGGCACGCGCGGCCCTGATGGACAACCCCGCCACCGTGATCCTGACCGGCCCCGGATACGGCCGGGAGGACTACACCTACGGCGCGATGGTGGCCAACGAGATGGGCGGGATGACCGCCGCGCTCCTCGCACTGATGAGTGTTCTACTCGTGGTGCGACACACCCGTCACGAGGAGGAACAGGGACGAGCCGAGCTGGTGCGGGCCGCCGTGGTCGGACGGCACGCTCCTCTGGCCGCCGCGTTGCTCACGGTCGTCGCGGTCGACGTCGTGCTGGGACTCGTGCTCGGTCTCGGCCTGCCCGTGGTGCTGCCGGAACTGAGCGTGGGCGGATCCCTGCTGTTCGCGGCCGGACTGAGCGCGGTGGGGGTCGTGTTCGCCGCACTGGCCGGGGTGACCGCCCAACTCATGGAGCACGGGCGGGCGGCGAGCGGTCTCGCCGCCGCCCTGTTGGCCGCCGCCTACGCGCTGCGCGGAGCGGGTGACCTCGGGGACGGGACGCTGTCCTGGCTGTCGCCCATCGGCTGGGCCCAACGCACTCGTCCCTATGTGGACGGAAGATGGTGGCCGCTGTCCCTGGCGCTCGCGCTGACGGTGCTGCTGGTGGTGACCGCCTTCGTACTGCGCTCCCGACGGGACGAGGGGGCTGGGCTCGTGCGGGGCCGCCCGGGCAGGGCCACGGCCACACCGTGGCTGTCCGGACCGTTGGCCCTGGCACTGCGTCTGCGACGCGGCCTGCTCACGGGCTGGACGGTGGGCTTCGTGCTCTTCGGGGCCTTCGTCGGAGCGATCGCCGAGCAGGCGGCCGAGTTCGCGGCGGACAACGAGCTGGCCCGGCGAGTGCTGGCACAGCAGGGGCAGGCCGGATCGGCCGAGACCGTACTGGCCACCTACCTGGGACTGATGGCGCTGGTCTCCACGGGATTCGCGTTGCAGTCGGTCGCCGCGCTGCGCGCGGAGGAGACCACGGGCCGCCTCGACCCGCTGCTCGGCGGATCCCCCCTGTCCCGGGACGGGTGGATGCTGTCCAACCTGGCGGTCACCCTGGGCGGCAGCGGAGTCGTCCTCGGTTCGGGAGGTCTCAGCGCGGGACTGGTCCACGCGATGACCAGTGGCGATCCCTGGGACGCGGCACGGCTCGCGCTGGCGGCGCTGGCCCACCTGCCCGCCGTGTGGGTACTGGCGGGACTGGCCACCGCCCTGTTCGGCGTGCTGCCCGCGGCGGGCGGGCTCGAATGGCTGGTCCTGGCGGGCAGCGTGTTCGTGGGGATGTTCGGACCGCTACTGCGACTTCCCGACCGGGTCGCCGACCTCTCCCCGTTCACCCACACCCCCACGCTGCCCACCGGGGATCCGCATCCGGCCTCACTGCTCGCGCTGACCGCGGTGGCGGCGGCGCTGACCGCGATCGGTGTCCTCGCCTTCCGGCGGCGCGACACGGCCTGATCCCTCCCGGCGGCCGGAGTGGTGGCCGCGACGGATTCGGCGGCGGGCTCAGCAGCCCCCTCCGCCTCCACCACCGCCGCCGCCCCCACCTCCGGGGG
>NZ_PVSR01000074.1:0-4714 GCF_003001495.1 Actinopolyspora mortivallis | reverse complement strand
GTGCACGGCTGCGGCGGGGCGGGCATCTCGGCAGTGGTGATCGCCGCCGCGGCGGGGGCCCGGGTGGTGGCCGTCGACCTCTCCGAGCGAGCGCTGCGCCTGGCCTCAGAACTGGGGGCGGAACACACGGTCGACGCAGGCGGAAGCCACGACGCCGTCGAGGAGGTCCGGGAGCTCACCGGCGGGGGCGCTCACGTCTCGTTGGACTGCGTGGGAGATCCGGACAGCTGCGCCGCCTCGGTCTCCGTCCTGCGCACCCGGGGCACCCACGTGCAGCTCGGGCTGATGCCTCCCCAACAGGGCCCACCCCCTGTTCCGATGCACCTGGTGATCGCGCGGGAACTGCGGCTGCTCGGCAGCCACGGTCTGCAGGCCCACGAGTACCCGGAGATGATGCGGCTGCTCACCGGCTCCCGGATCGACCTCGACCGACTGGTCGGCCGCAGGATCGGGTTGGACGAGGTTCCGGAGGAACTGGTCGCGATGAACGAACCGGCCTCCCGACAGCCCGGGATCACCGTCGCCGAGATCGGCTGAGCGGCACCCTCCGCCCGGCGGGGCACGCGTGTCTGCGTCACGGCCCGACCGGGCCTAGGCTCGGCCCATGGCACAGTACTTCGAGGTGCACCCGCGCAATCCGCAGCGACGGGCTCTCAACCAGGCCGCCGGGATCCTCCGTCAGGACGGGCTGGTGGTCTATCCCACCGACTCCTGCTTCGCACTCGGCTGCAGGGTGGGCAACAAGGACGGGCTGGAGCGCATCCGCGCCATCCGCCATCTCGACCAGCACCATCACTTCACCCTGGTGTGCCGGAACTTCTCCGAGCTCGGACAGCTCGTCACCGTCAACAACACGATCTTCCGCGCGATCAAGGCGGCCACACCGGGCAGCTACACGTTCATCCTGCCCGCGACCAAGGAGGTCCCCCGCAGGCTGCTGCACCCCAGGAAGAAAACCGTCGGAGTGCGCATCCCCGACCACGTCACCGCCCAGGCGCTGTTGGACACACTGGACGAGCCCCTGCTGTCGAGCACCCTGCTGCTGCCCGACCAGCAGGAGCCGATGGACGACGGCTGGGACATCAAACAACGACTCGACCGCAGCGTGGACGCCGTGATCGACTCCGGTGACTGCGGCACCGAGCCCACCACCGTGGTGGACTTCTCCGGCGACGAGGCCGAGATCGTCCGCTACGGGGCGGGCGACCCCTCCCTGTTCGAGTAGTCCCGCCGTCGACGTGCTGCCGCCGCGCACTCGTTCTGGCAGGCTCGTTGCCGTGATCGGTTGGACAGTCGCGGGTGGAGCGGTCCTGGCGGTGTGGCTGTGGCTGCTGGCGTTGCACGGCGGGTTCTGGCGTACCGACCAACGGCTCCCCGTCCGGGGGAGGACCACGACCCGACCGTCCCTGGCGATCGTGGTTCCCGCCCGGCGGGAGGCCGAGGTGCTGCCGTGGACCCTGCCCGCCCTGCTCCGGCAGGAGTGCCCCGGCCCCACCCGGGTGATCCTGGTGGACGACGACAGCGACGACGGCACCGGAGCCCTCGCCGAGTCCCTGGCCTCCGCATCCGGGGCGGTGCTGCCGTTGACGGTGACCTCGCCCGGAGCCCCTCCCGACGGGTGGACCGGCAAGACCTGGGCCATGGCCCACGGGCTCGCGCGGGCGGGAGAGGTGGACTACGTGCTGTTCACCGACGCCGACATCGTCCACGCCCCCGGATCGGTGCGCGAACTCGTGGCCGCCGCCGAAGGCGGCTACGATCTGGTCTCGCAGATGGCCCGGCTGCGCACCGAGAGCCGCTGGGAACGGCTGGTCGTTCCCGCGTTCGTGTACTTCTTCGCCCTGCTGTTCCCCTTCCGTCGGGTCAACGATCCCGCCGCCCGCACGGCGGCGGCCGCGGGTGGTTGCGTGCTGGTTCGCCACCCTGCCCTGGCCCGGGCCGGTGGGGTGGAGGCCGTACGGGGGGCCGTGATCGACGACGTGGCCCTGGCCCGCGCGGTCAAACGAGCGGGCGGGCGGATCTGGCTCGGGCTGGCCGAGAAGGTCCGCAGTGTTCGCTCCTATCCGAGGTTGGGGGACCTGTGGCACATGATCAGCCGCACCGCCTACACCCAGCTGCGGTACTCACCGGCGCTGCTGGCCGCGACCGTGTTCGGGCTCGTGGTCGTGTTCCTCGGCCCCGTGGTGGTCACCTCGGCCGGACTCGCGCTCGGGGCTCTTCTGCCCTCCCTGCTGGGAGGAGGCTGCTGGCTGATCATGACGGGCACGTTCGTCCCGATGCTGCGGTACCACGGGCAACCGGGTGCGGCGGCCCTCCTGCTGCCCGTGACGGCCGTGCTGTACATGCTGATGACCGTCGACTCGGCCCGGCGGCACCGCTGCGGACGGGGCGCGAGCTGGAAGGGACGCAGCTATCCCGCCTCACGGACCGTCGAATGAGGGCGGAGCCCTCACGTCACTCGGCCTCGCGCACGACCCCGGCCAGTTCGGCGATCTCGGCCGGTCCCACCCGGCAGCACCCACCCACCACACGCGCGCCTTCGGCGACCCATCCACGGGCGCGCTCGGCGGTGTAGCTGCCGGGACCGATCCAGTCCCGCCGCGTCGGATCCCAGCCTTCACCGCTGTTCGGGTAGGCGATCACCGGTTTGCCCGTGGCCGCGCGTGCGGCCTCCACGGCGGCGGGCACCTCCTCCGGGGCACAGCAGTTCACCCCGACAGCGAGGATCTCGGGAACTCCCGCCGCGACCGCGAAGGCCTCGGACATCGGCTGGCCGGCCCGGGTGCGCCCGTGCTCAACGGTGTACGACAGCCACGCCGGAAACCCCGTCGCCGCCGCCAGTTCCACCAACGCACGTCCCTCGTCCAGGTCCGGAACGGTCTCCAGCGCCAACAGGTCCGCGCCGGACTCGGCCAACGCCTCCAGGCGCGGACGGTGCCAGTCCCGCAGTTCCCGGACGCTCAGGCCGTAACGACCCCGGTACTCCGACCCGTCGGCCAGAAACGCCCCGTACGGTCCGACCGAGGCCGCCACCCAACGCCTCCGCCCGTCCCCGGAGACCTCGGCACGCGCGGTCTCGGCCGCTTCCACACCGCGTCGCAGCAGCCGCAGGGTTCGCTTCCTGTCGAGCCCGCGGGCGGCGAAGCCCTCGAAGGAGGCCTGGTAGGTGGCCGTGGTGGCGACCACGGCTCCGGCACGGAAGAAGGCCCGGTGCGCCGCCACGATCTCCTCCGGGGCGTCGGCCAGCAGCCGCGCCGACCACAACGCGTCCGAGAGATCGTGCCCCCGTGCCTCGAGTTCGGTGGCCAGGCCGCCGTCGGTGACCAGTACCTGCTCTCCGGAGTCGAGAAAGTCCACCCACCCACTCTAGGCGGACCGGATGGGTGCTCGTGAGGCCGTGGTGAGAGCTGATTTCGGTGTACACTGAAAACACGGTTCCCTTCGACCGGAAGAAACCCCCGTTTCCGCTCGGACGACCGAAGGCAACGGCCTCGGCCACGACGCGGACCGCCGAACGGTAGGCTTTCCGCCCGCGACGGCACCCACGGGTGGAAAACGGCCCGGAACGACGTCGTCCGACCCGGACGCTCAGTGCTCGCCCGAGGTGGCCCGCCACGCGGCGGGTTCCCGCACGCGCGGCCGGTGGCCCCGGGCGGGTTTTTCCGACCACGACCTCCGAGCAAGGAGCGAACATGACGGTCTTGCTGGCCGGATGCGGCGACCTCGGCACGGAAACCGGACTGCGTTTCGCCGAAGCCGGTCACCGGGTGGTCGGCCTCCGCCGCTCGGCCGAACGCCTTCCCGGGGCGATCACGGGGCACTCGGTGGATCTCACCCACCAACGACCGCCGGTCCCCGAGGACACCGGGATCGTCGTCATCGTGCTCACCGCGGACCGGCGGAACGCGGAGGGATACCGGCGCACCTATCTGGACGGAACCCGGAACGTGCTCGACGCACTCGACCGGAGCGGGACCAGTCCCAGGATCCTGTTCGTGTCCTCCACCGCCGTGTACGGCAACGCCGCCGGCTGGCTCGACGAGGACAGCCCCACCGAGCCGGCATCGGAGACCGGGCAGGTGCTGCTGGAGGCCGAACACGCGGTGCGCGAACGACGTCCGGACGCGGTCGTCCTGCGCCTCGCCGGGCTCTACGGGCCCGGCAGGACCTCGCTGATCGACCAGGCCCGTACGGGGCAGGTTCCGAACTCCCCCGTCCCGCGCTACACCAACCGCATCCACCGCGACGACGCCGCCGCGGCCATCGTGCACCTGACCACCGACGTCCCGAACCCGGAACCGGTCTACCTGGGAGTCGACGACCACCCGGTCGAACGGACGGAGGTGCTCCGGTTCCTCGCCGAACGGACCGGCGGCCCCCCACCGGCGACGGACCACCCCGTCAGCGGAGACAAGCGGTTCCGTAACGACCGGCTCCGCTCCACCGGATTCCGGTTCGCCCACCCCACCTACCGGGAGGGCTACCGGGCGATACTGGCCGGGCGGGGACGACGCCACCCCTGACCCCACGCCACCGTCGGAGGACACACGGTCTCGGGGTACCCCCAGAGAACCCCGAGACCGCCCCACGTCGCGACCACCACGTCCTCCACTGGAACGATGCCGGACGTGGGCCGAAACCAGGAAAACACAGTCGGGCCCACCACGACAGTCGTGACGGGTTGACAAACCCGGTCAACCACCCTCCCCACCGA
>NZ_PVSR01000073.1:0-4967 GCF_003001495.1 Actinopolyspora mortivallis | reverse complement strand
GGTGTGGGGAGCGGGAACGCGTCCCTCTGCCCACGACGCTACGGCACACGGGAGGGTGCGGGGGAGTTCGGTGTTTTCCGTTTCACGGAAGAGACCGAAACCCTCGGGGCCGGGAGGTACCGTTTCCGTCGTCGCCGAAAGGTTCGGGTGGTGTTTCTCGTCCACCGTGTGCTCGATCTCGGGCATCCGGAGCCGATGTTAATCGGGGTCACCGGAATGTACGAGCAGATTCATGACAATTGTTCGTCTTTTTGGTGAGGATTCCGCTGAAAGGATCATCCTCGACGCGGACAAGGAGTACCCGGTTCACCGAGGTGCCCGAATCCACCGAGACAGCGCCTCCCGCGGCGGGTTCCGCTCGTCGAGCGGGACGCCGCACGGCGACACGCTTCGCGAAAGGTCGGATGCCGCGGCGCCCCGCTCGGGTTCCGCCGTCGCTCTCACCGCCCGACGAGTTCGACTCCCCGGTTCCCCGCCTTCGGTGAGGGCTCCGGGACCTCGTTGATCCCGGCCTCGAGCTCGGTGAGCCGCTCGGCCGTCCGCTCGGGGGACAGGCAGGACTCCGTGGTTTCCGCGCTGCGCAGCTGCCGGGCCAGCGAACGCAGGCCGGACACGAGCAGCTGGGTGTGTTGCGGGTTGGTCTCACCACCACCTCGTTCGAGGTGCACCGCCCGTGCCGTCGCTTCGTCGACGAGTCGTTCGAGCACGACGATCGAGGGCCACCAGCGTTCGGCCGTTCTGCTGGCCGGTGCCGGCTCCACCAACCGCTGACGCAGCGTGGCACGCAACTCAGCCAGCTCACGGTAGCTGCGGCGGCGCAGCACGGACCGGTCCCTCGTCACCCCCGACAGGGACAGCGACACGTACTCCGCCACGGTGTTCAGACACGCGGCGATCCCCCGCTCCAGAGGCGCACGCCGGAACAGCGGGGACAGCACGAGGCAGACCACCAGCACGATGCCGCACCCGAGCAGCGAGTCCACCAGACGCACGGTGGGAAGGTCGGGGATCGACTCCACCTGGTTCATCTTCAGCAGCACCAGACAGGTGACCACACCGGTGAACAGCCCGTAGTTCCGGCTCAACATGTCGGGAACCAGAGCGGCCAGCAGCAACGTGAACGGCAACATGCCCCATCCGTGAGCCGGTCCGGCCAACAGCAACACGGCCAGCGCCACTCCGAGCACGCTGCCGATGCCGCGCAGCACGGTACGGGCGAACAACGAGCCCGAGTTCGGCTTGAGCACGAGGGCGACCGTCAGCGCGACCCAGTACGGTTGCTCCAGGGGCAGAGCCAGGCCGACCGCCTCGGCCACGGTCAGGCACAGGGCCATACGGACCGCCAGCAACCAGCCGGTGCGGCCTATGGCCAGCCCCTCCCGCCAGATCCGGAAACGTGCGCGACGTCCCCCCGTGGTGTCGAGCCTGGCCGGTTCGGCCAGCTTCGCACTCCGCAGCGAGTCGGTGAGCTCCGCGAGCTCCTGGTCGAGAGCCCGCAGGGTGGCGGAGTGGGTTTCCCCGGTCGCCGGGGTGTGCGGTGGGGGTAGGGAGCCGGTGCGCAGGCACGTCGCCAGGCTGCGCATGTTCTCCAACAGGGAGGCGGGCACCGGTGTGGCCCGATGCGCCAGGGCGACCGAGGTCTCCACCACCGGTGTGGCGTGGGTGAGCGCCATGTAGAGCCTGTCGTGGACCCTGCTGCGCGCCGTGGCTCCCGCCGTGACCGTGATCAGGATGTCGTGGGCCTCGTTCAACGCCCGGGTCAGCACACGTCGCTGTTCGGTGCGGGTGCCTTCACACGGGGCTTCGAGCATGCGCGCCGTGGACTCGAAAACCCGGGCCACCGCTCGGCGGGCGGGGGCGGTGCGCCGGAACGGCCAGGTGGCGGCGATCAACCCGAAGGTGAGCAGTTCCCCGCCGAGAAACCAGGCGATCTGCTCGCCGGCGGGAGTGTTCTCCAGAGGGGTTCCGGTGGCCACGATGCAGAAGGTCAACATCTGTGCCCCCGCCGCTCCCCACAGGTCCCCCAGGCGGCTGGACAGCACTGACAGCACGGAGACACCCACCACAACCAGGGCACCCGCCCAGAGGGAGGGCGCGAGCAGGCCCGCGGCGAAACCGAAGCCTCCCAGCAGAACGGTCAGGCCGACGCGACGCAGCCGGTAGCGGTAGGAGCTGATCGGGTCGGAGAAGGTGACACACAGCCCCCCCAGGGAGACCAGTACGGCCTCGCCGAGGTTGGCCGTCGCCATACCGACGGCGGGGGGAAGACCCACCCCCAGGGCCGCCACCCCGATACGGCTCCCGTCCACGGGGATGGGAGAGGGGCGCAGCATCCGCAGGAGCCAGGCGGGGAGGAGCGTTCTCAGCAGTCGTGTCAGTACGGCCGACCAGGGGTGTCGCGTCGAGAGCGTATCGGCGGGAAGCACCCGACCTCCGATGCTTTTCTCGGGGTGTCCGAAGTGTTGATCTTTCGTTCGTTCGCTCTCCCCATTATTACCCGAATATATGCCGCCATCCCCCGGAAACGGCGCACATCACACCTTGTCGTGTGTCACCTTTCTGTGCTCGGTAAATGTTCGTTGAAAACGCGGTGACGAGATGCGCGTCATGTTTCCTGGTGTTTCCCGCGTATTGTCCCGAGCGGGAGCGGTGATTTCCGTGTGCGAGATCACCGGTACACGGGTGACGATTTTCACGAAAACGCTTCGCGCTGGTGGGGGAAAGAGCGTCTCGGTCCCGTGGAGCACCATTTCATGATCAGTACTTTGTGGACGGTAGGTTCCCCACGCCGGCGACGGCCCCGAGGGCGGGTCCGGTCGGGGCCGCTCGCTGTCTCCGGTGCAGACCCCGTGGAGGTCTCAGCACACCCTGCGCGGTGTGTTCACCAGGGTGTTGTCGGCGACGGTGATGTTTTCCCGCGGGGTCTTTCCACGATCTCCGAGTCCGTGACCGTCAGATCGTGAATGGTCACGTCCCTGGTGAGCGCGAATTCCGCCCGGGCCGCCCCCGGATCGTTCCCGTCCCGGAGATCCGGCCCCCGTCCGCCGCTGTTTCCGCGTTGTGGCAGTTCTCCACGAGAACGGAGTTGTTTCCGGTGTCGGCGATGTCGCCCCGGTCGATCACGGTCCCGCCGCTTTTCGGGACGCGGAACACTCCGCGACCGCCTCCGCGGGCGATCACCTCTCCCCGTGAATATCGGTCGGACAGGAGTCGTTCATCCGCTCGTTCCGGTTGGTCATCCTGAAGGTCGTGTAACCGGTTCCCGTCCCCGCGTTCGGGGGTCCGATTCTGGTTCCGGGTGAGGACTTCTCGGCGTGAACTCATTCTTCCGGGTTCGCCTCGGCGTAGTAGCCGCGGATGTGGGCGGTCACGCGTTCCTCGGCCAACGCCGGTTCCCCCCGACGCACCGCTTCGGTGATTCCCCGGTGCTCGGCGCGCAGCCGGTCGGCGGTCTCCTCCCACGACTCCAGCGCGGCGGCGATCCGCCCGGTGTAGGTCTCGACCGAGTCCCGTAGCCCGCTCATCATCGCCGTGATCACCCGGTTGCCCGCGGCCTCGGCCAGGTTCAGGTGGAACTGGGCGTCGAGCGCGAGGAACTCCTGGCGGGACAGGTTCCTGTTCTCCATCGCGTCGAGCAGCTCGTCGATCTCGGACAGGTCCGTCCCCTCTCGGGAGGCCAGTTCGGACACCGCCGAGCGTTCCAGCACCTCCCTGGTACGAACCACGTCGGCGACGGGGAACCCCTGTCCCGCCACCTGCAGACGCATCAGCGCGCTCATTCCGCCGGTGGGCCGGGTGAGGATGATCGCTCCGGAGTCGGGGCCGGAGCCGGTCTGGGCCCGCAGCACCCCCAGGGCCTCCAGCACACGCATCGCCTCGCGCACCGAGGAGCGCCCCACGTTGAGGTCACTGGCCAGGGCGCGTTCACCGGGAATCCGTTGTCCGGGGGAGATCCTGCCGTCGCGCAGATCGGACTCGATACGCGCGAGCACCCGTTCCCAAGCACGCGGAGCCACCGAGGTCATGGCGTGAGTCTATCGGCGGAGAGCACGCTGTTCCCGCTGCTCCGACGTTGGTCCTCCCACACACTCGAGCCGAGGACGGTTCCCCCGCTTTCCCCGGTGGAACCGTCCGCGCTAGGCTGGCCCAGGTGTGGTCAGACCACAGAGGGAGGGTCGGAGATGCGCGTCGCACTGTTCGCCACCTGTCTGGGGGACTCCCTGTTCCCGGAGGCGGTCAAGGCCACCGCGATCCTGCTCACCAGGCTCGGCCAGGAGGTGGTGTTCCCCCCGGGGCAGACCTGTTGCGGGCAGATGCACGTCAACACCGGCTACCAGGCCGACGCGCTGCCGCTGGTGCGCAACTACGCGGCCGACTTCGCCGACGAGTCGATCGACGCCGTGGTCGCCCCCTCCGGATCCTGCGTGGGCTCGGTCCGACACCAGCACGGAACTGTCGCCGAGCACCACGGCACACCGGCACTGCGTGAGCGGGCGGGACGGGCCGGGGCCAAGACCTACGAGCTGGCCGAGTTCCTCGTCGACGTGCTCGGGGTCACCGACGTCGGCGCCTACTTCCCGCACCGGGTGACCTACCACCCCACGTGTCATTCACTGCGAATGCTGCGCGTCGGGGACAAGCCCCTGCGACTGCTCCGACAGGTCCGCGCCCTCGACCTCGTGACACTGCCCGAGGCCGAGCAGTGCTGCGGTTTCGGCGGTACCTTCGCGCTCAAGAACAGCGAGACCTCCACGGCCATGCTCGCGGACAAGATGAGCAACATCGCCGCCACCGACGCCGAGTTCTGCTGTGCCGGCGATTCCTCCTGCCTGATGCACATCGGTGGTGGACTGTCCAGGCTGCGCACCGGCGTGGGTACGGTGCACCTGGCGCAGATCCTGGCCTCCACCGAGCAACACGTCCTCGCCGAACCGGAGGTCACCGTATGAGCCGTGCCTTCCTGGGAC
>NZ_PVSR01000072.1:0-5235 GCF_003001495.1 Actinopolyspora mortivallis | reverse complement strand
CGACGGAACGGGGGCTCGGGGGTGCGCACGATGCCATGCCTCCTCGCGGTCGGGGGACGCACGATGCCCAGCGGTTGGTCACGCAGTGTGTTTCCGCGGTTTCCCGGAGGACGCTACCGGCATGCGCGGTGTGTCACGTGCAGCACGCGCCGGGGGACCCACGATTGGATATTCACGGTCGGCTCGGGTACCCATCGGGGGATGGCACAACGAACGAACAACAACAGGGGTGGTCGTGCCCCGACACCACCGGCCAAACGGACCGCCGAGGGGCTGCGTGACCAACTGCGCTCGATGCACGGGGCCAGCTACGGGCGCTACAAGTCGCTGAGTGGCAACTGGGCCTTCGACGGCTTCACCCTGGAGGTGCAGAAGGTCCAGCCCGACCCGTACGCGCCCGCCAGCCGCTGCGAGGTGCGCGTCGACGCCGAGCACGCCGGTTTCCCCTCCGACCTGTGGTCGAACCCGGTGCGGGCGCGCGGACTGGCCGGGGCGTTGGTGCGCGCGGTGCACCGCAGGCTGCGCGACAGCCGGTTGAGCGTGGACGCGGGACGCCAACAGGTGCTGGACCGCAGCTCGTGCCAGATCGTCGACGGGACCGTGGTCCTGCGGCTGGGCATCGACATGCCCGGCCGGGGACGCAGCATCGACGGCAAACAGGCCGAACAGGCCCTGTGCCGCGATCTTCCCGACGCGGTCGAACAGGGGCTGCGCTGGCACACCGCCGACCAGCAGCGGGTGCGGGAGTTCGTCGACTCGATCGAGGACACCGACGCGCTGCGGCGGCAGCTTCCCGAACGGAACCTGGTGGCGTTCGTGGCCGACGGGGCGATCCTTCCCCGCCGCAGCGGCATCGACGACCGCCCGTTGCAGCAGGCGGTGCCGTTCTCCTCTCCGGAGTCACTGCGCACCGAGTTCGACCTCCCCAACCGGGGGAGGGTGTCCGGTATGGGCATCGCCGAGGGCATCAGCCTCATCGTCGGCGGCGGGTTCCACGGCAAGTCCACCCTGCTGCGTGCCCTGGAACACGGCATCTACGACCACGTGCCCGGCGACGGGCGGGAACTGGTGGTCTGCCGGGAGGACACCGTCAAGGTCCGCGCCGAGGACGGCAGGCGGGTCAACCGCGTGGACGTCAGCCCCTTCGTCAGCCACCTGCCCACCGGCACGGACACCAGCGACTTCTCCACCGACAACGCCTCGGGCTCCACCTCGCAGGCAGCCTCGATCGTCGAAGCCGTCGAGGCCGGCTCGAAAGCGCTGCTGTTGGACGAGGACACCGCCGCCACCAACCTGATGATCCGCGACGCGCGGATGCAGGAACTGGTCGCCAAGGACTCCGAGCCGCTGACCCCGTTCCTGGACCTGATCCGCCCGCTCTACGACCGGCACCGGGTCTCCACGGTGATGGTCATGGGCGGATCCGGGGACTACATGGACGTCGCCGACCGGGTGCTGATGCTGGACTCCTACCGCTGCTACGAGGTCACCGACCGCGCCCGCGGCCTGGCCAGCACCCCCACCGGGAGACACCGCGAGGCGGACACCTTTCCCGACATCCGTTCGCGGGTTCCCGACCCCCGGTCGATCGACACCGATCGCCCGAAAGTGCGGTCCCGCGGCACCGACGCCCTCACCCTGGGGCAGACCACCGTGGAACTGCGGGCCGTCGAGCAGCTGGTCGACCCCGCCCAGGTGACCGGCATCGGCCTGGCCCTGGTGAACTGCGCCCGTTCGGGACTGCTCGACGGGCGGCGCACCGTCCGCGAGGTGCTGGACGCCTTCGACGCCGAGGTGACCAAACGTGGCGTCCACGCCGTCGACGACCGCTATGTCGGCGACTTCGCCGTACCTCGCCGTTTCGAACTCGCCGCGGCGCTCAACCGACTCCGCACCCTGCGCGTCGGCGCCTTCCGCGAGTGAGCCGACGGCCGTTTCCTCCGCGCCCCGGGCGGGTATCCCCCTGGTGAGGCCGGTCGTGTCCACGTGCACTCCTGTCGGGAAACGCCGGCAGGGGTCCTCGGGCACGGCGGCGGCCCCACCCGCCCCGCGCCGCCGGGACGTCCGCGCCGGACCTCGAACAGCCGAGCCAGGCGGGAGACCGACCATGGGCAACCACCACGCCGGGCACGGGCACGAGATGTTCCGCGACCGTATCCACGCCGGACGTGTCCTGGCCGAGGAACTGTCCCGTCATTCCCTGCGCGCCCCGGTGGTGCTGGGGCTGGCGCGGGGAGGGGTGCCGGTGGCGGTGGAGGTGGCCGCCGCGCTCGGCGCTCCGGTGCGGGCCGGGGTGGCCCGCAAGATCGGAGCCCCCGGCCAGCCGGAACTGGCGTTGGGGGCGGTGGCCGCCGACGGCCCACCCGTCTACGACCACCGGCTGCTGCGGGCCTTCGACCTCGACGAGGACCGGCTTCACCAGCAGTGCGAACGGGAACGTCACCGGGCCCGGCAACAGGAACACCAGTACGGACAGGACCCGCTGCCGGAGCTGGCTGGCCGGGATGTGATCGTCGTCGACGACGGGCTGGCCACCGGAGCCACCGCCCGCGCGGCGATCCGGCGGGTGCGCGGCGTCGGTCCGGCACGGGTCGTGCTGGCCGTGCCGGTCGGTGCCCCCGACGGGCTCACCGCCCTGCGACGGGAGGCCGACCTGGTGGTGTGCCCCCGCCGCCCGGCGGATTTCTCCGCGGTGGGGCAGTGGTACCGCGACTTCAGCCCCGTCACCGACGACAGGGTGCGCGAACTGCTCGCCACCCCGACCCGCTGACCGGGCACCACCCGGCACGCCCACGACCAGAATCGTCCATAATGGACGACAGGTAGTGTGGTGCCACGTCGTCGCGACCCCGTTGCCCGGATGGAGAGTGCCCACGTGCCTGGCGGCAGAACCACCGACCCGTCACCGGGCGTCGAATCCCTGCTCGACGAACTGCTCAGCGCCCGCCACACCCACGCCGAGAGCACCCCACCGGCCACGGGCCTGCTCGACGAGCAGGCCCGCACCGTGCTGTCCACCGCCGTGCACGCCGCCCGTGACTGGGGCAGCAGCGCCCTCGACGACACGCACCTGCTGTGGGCACTGACCCAGACCGAACCCACCGCGCGGATGCTGCGGGAAACCGGCGTGGCCGTCGACCGGCTGGCCCGCAGCCTGCGCACCCTGGCAGGCGCCCACGAAGCCGCCGCCGGCCCCGACCAGCCCTGGCTGACCACCGCCGCACGCCAGGCCCTGCTGGGCTCCTACCGACAGGCCCGCCACGAGGGAACGGCCAGCCTGGCCCCACGCCACCTGCTGCTGGGCGTGGCCACCGACGCCGACTCGGCCGCCGGCCGCGCCCTGGCCCGGGCCATCGAACAGGGCGAACACGCCCCCTCCGAGGCCCCCGAGAACTCCACACCCTGGTTGGAACGGTTCGGCCTGGACCTCACCCGCACCGCCACCACCCCGCTGGTGGGTCGCGAGGAACAACTCGACCGGATCGCGGAGATACTGGCCCGCCACGGCAAGAACACCCCCGTGCTGGTCGGAGAACCCGGCGTCGGCAAAACCGCCCTCGTGGAGGGACTCGCCCACCGCCTCCGCACCGGGCAGGCACCACGCACCCTCGCCGACCGGAAACTGGTCGCACTGGACGTCACCACCCTGGTCGCCGGCACCCACAACCGCGGCGACCTCGAACACCGCCTCGGGGAACTGCTCCGCGAGATCACCGAACACCGCACGGAACTGCTCGTGTTCATCGACGAGATCCACCTGCTGACCGGAGCCGGCGCCGCCGACGGTCTCGACGCCGCCACCGTCCTCAAACCGGCCCTGGCCCGCGGCCACCTGCCCCTGATCGGGGCCACCACCACCGAGGAGTACCGCAGGCACATCGAGAAGGACCCCGCCCTGGAACGCCGGTTCCACCCCGTCCACGTGCCCGAACCGACCGTCGCCGAGACGGTACGCATCCTGCGCGGACTCCGCACCACCCTGCAGAACCACCACCAGCTCCGCATCACCGACCGTGCTCTGCACAAGGCCGCCGAACTGTCCGAGCGCTACATCGCCGACCGTTTCCTGCCCGACAAGGCCGTCGACGTGCTCGACCACGCCTGTGCCCACCTGCGCGTGCACCACGAGCACGAGCCCACCCCCCGGGTCGACGCCGACACCGTCGCCGAGATCGTCGCCACCCGCACCGGCATCCCCGTCACCGAGCTGGACACCCACGAACGCACCCGCCTGCAGCAGCTCCACACCCGGCTGTCCACCCACGTGGTCGGCCAACCCCACGCCACCCGCACCGTCGCCGACGCCGTCCGCCGCGCCAGAACCGGGCTGGCCGACCCGAACCGCCCCCTGTGCAGCTTCCTGTTCACCGGGCCCACCGGCGTCGGCAAGACCGAACTCGCCCACGCCCTCACCCGCGCCCTGTTCGGCGAGACCAGCCGCCCCCTGCGTTTCGACATGGGGGAGTTCCAGGAGAAACACACCGTATCCCGCCTGCTCGGAGCACCCCCCGGCTACCTGGGACACGACGAGGCGGGTCAACTCACCGACAGCGTCCGCAGACACCCCTACTCGGTGCTGCTGCTCGACGAGATCGAAAAGGCCCACCCCGACATCCTCAACACCCTGTTGCAGGTGCTCGACGCCGGACGCCTGACCGACTCGGCGGGCGCCACGGTCGACTTCACCAACACCGTGGTGGTCATGACCTCCAACATCGGCGCCCAACGAGCCCTGTCCGAACCCGGCTCCGAACCCGACGAGCCCACCGAGGAACTGGCCGCCCACTTCCGCCCCGAGTTCCTCAACCGTGTCGACGAGATCGTGCCGTTCGCCCCGCTGGGCACCGACGAACTCGCCCGCATCACCCTGCACCTGATCACCACCACCCGAGAGCGGCTCCGCGAACACGGCGTCCAGCTGCACGTCACCGACTCCGCCGTGCACTGGCTCACCCGGCGCGGACACCACCCCCACTTCGGCGCCCGCCACCTGAGACGCACCGTCGAACGCGAGCTGCACACCAGAATCGCCGTCCTGCTGACCGGGACCCCCCAGCCGCTGGGCCTGCACGTCGACACCGACAGCGACGACGAACTCACCGTCACCCCCGTCGAGGACACCGACGCCGCCCCCACAGGCAGGCACGCCACCGGCCGCGAGTGCTGACCCCACGCCCTTGACCGGTGGGGGAGACTGGCCGCCAACGGCCCCGCACCCACGGCGACGGGAAACCC
>NZ_PVSR01000071.1:0-5932 GCF_003001495.1 Actinopolyspora mortivallis | reverse complement strand
GGGCGGGCCGGGCGTACAGCGACTCGGCGTCGGACTCCTCCACCACCCGTCCGGCGTACATCACCGCGATCCGGTCGGCGACCTCGGCGACCACACCGAGGTCGTGAGTGATCAGGATCAGCCCCATGCCGCGCTCGCGGCGCAGCTCGTCCAGCAGGTCCATGATCTGGGCCTGCACCGTCACGTCCAGGGCCGTGGTCGGCTCGTCGGCGATGAGCAGGTCGGGGTCCAGCGCCAACGACATCGCGATCATCGCGCGCTGGCGCATCCCACCGGAGAACTGGTGCGGGAACTCCTTGACCCGCTGCTTGGCGTTGGGGATCTTGACCAGGTCCAGCATCTCGGCGGCCTTGGTCATCGCGTCCCTGCGCGACATGCCCCGGCGGAAGCGGAACTGTTCGGCGATCTGGAAACCCACGGTGTACACCGGGTTGAGCGCCGAGAGCGCGTCCTGGAAGATCATCGCCATGTTCTCCCCGCGGAGACCACGGCGACGTTCCTCCGTCGCGGTGAGCAGCTCCTCACCGCGGTACCGGATCGAGCCCTTGGTCACGAAGCCGGGGGGAGTGTCCAGAATGCCCATCACGGCCTGCGCCGTCACGCTCTTGCCGGAGCCGGACTCGCCGAGCACGGCGAGGGTCTCCCCGGCGTCGACGTGGTAGCTCACCCCGTTGAGCACACTGGCCGTGGACTCACGGGTGCGGAACTCGACGTGCAGGTCCTCCACCTCGAGCAGGCGCGCACCCGGCGAGCCGCCCGTGTTGTCGTCGGTAGCCGACACAGCGGCCCTCCTCACTATTTCTGTTTCGGGTCCAGCGCGTCCCGCACCGCGTCACCGAGCATCACGAAGGCGAGCACGGTGATGACCAGGAACCCTGCCGGGAACAACAGCATGTGCGGGGTACTGATGATGTACTGCTGCGAATCCGAGATCATCATTCCCCAGGAAACGACCGGGGAGGTCAGTCCGAGCCCGAGATACGACAGGGTGGCCTCGAGCCCGATGAACTGACCGAGCGCGATGGTCGCGTAGACCATCACCGGGGCCAGGCAGTTGGGCAGCACGTGCTTGAAGATGATCCTGCTGTGGCTGGCTCCCAGTGCCTTGGCCGCGTTCACGTAGTCCTGCTGCTTGGCCGCGATGGCCGCCGAACGCATGATGCGCATGGAGATCGGCCAGGCCAGTACACCGATGGTCAGGATGACCTGCGTCATCACGCGCACCGTTCCCGGCGAGCCCTCGATCCCGGCGTTGAACACCGACAGGATCACGATGGCGCCCAGCACGAACGGCAGACCGAGGAAGATCTCGGCGAACCGGGCCAGGAAGCTGTCGGTCTTGCCGCCGAAGTAGCCGGCCAGCAGCCCGACGAACGAGCCGATGAGCACCGCCACGAGGGTGGACAGCACACCGACCACGATGGAGGCGCGGGCACCGTGGATCACCCTGGTGTAGATGTCCCTGCCCAGGACGTCGTAGCCGAACCAGGCCTCCGCCGAGGGGCCCTCGCGTGCCAGCGACAGGTCCTGCGCCTGGGGGTCCCCCGGGGCGAACAGTCCGGGGAAGGCCGCGATCGCCAACAGCAGCAGGATGATCACACCGGAGATCACGAACAGCGGCCTGCGGCGGAGATCGCGCCAGGCGTCCCCCCACAGCCCCACCTGTTCGGTGGACTCCCTGTTCTCCCGCTCGTCCTCCGCGGGGGTCCCCGGGGACGTGGTCCGTTCCCCCACACTGCGGGTCTCGGTAGATTCAGTCATATCGGATCCTCGGGTCCAGAGCCGCGTAGAGAATGTCCACCAGCAGGTTCATCAGCAGGTAGACGAGCACCAGCAGGGTGACCACGCCGGTGACGGTGACCCCTTCCTGCTTGTTGATCGCCTGGTAGACCAGCCCACCGATACCGTGGATGTTGAACACGCCCTCGGTCACGATGGCCCCGCCCATCAGCGCGCCGAAGTCGGTGCCGATGAAGGTGATCACCGGGATCAGCGAGTTCCGCAGCATGTGCACCGAGACGACCCGGCGGGGGGTCAGCCCCTTGGCCGTGGCGGTGCGGATGTAGTCGGCCCGTTTGTTCTCGAACATCGCCGTGCGGGTGAGCCTGGCGATGTAGGCCATGGACAGACTGCCCAGCACGAAGCCGGGGATGAGCAACTCACCGATCGTCGGATCCGATCCGACGGACGGGTCGATCCAGTCCAGCTGGACACCGAGCACGACCTGGATCACGAAACCGCTGACGAACACCGGGACCGCGATGAGGAACAGGGTGGCCGCCAGCACGAGGTTGTCCACGAAACCCTTGCCGCGCAGCGCGGTCAGGATCCCCGCCGCGATGCCGATGACCGCCTCGAAGACCAGGGCGATGGTGGCGAGCTTGATGGTGACCGGGTAGGCGTTCTGGATCAGGGTGCTGACCTCGATCCCGTTGAAGGTCTCCCCGAAGTTCCCCTGGAAAAGCTGTCCCAGGTAGAGCACGTACTGCACGGGCAGCGGCTTGTCCAGGTTGTACTGCTCGGTCATCTGCTCGACGAACGAGGGTGGGCAGCCGCGGGGGCCGCACAGCCCGGCGAACGGGTTACCGGGGATCGCCCAGACCAACGAGTAGATGATGAATGTTGTTCCGATGAAAACCGGAATCAACTGCAGCAGCCGCCGCAGTATGTATCGGCCCACCGAGCCTCCTCCTACAAGGACATGCCCGGCCCGCCGCGCTCGTGACGCAGGACGGGCCGGGCGGTGTTCCGCGAATCAGTTCACTGCGTCTGTTCGGCGACCTTGAGCGCGGTCAGCGCCGGAGTGTTGCGCGGTGTCATCACGGCCTTGGCGAGCCGTTCCGACTTACCGCCCTTCACCATGTTGGTGAACAGCGGAATGACCGGCATGTCCTGGCCGAGCTGCTGCTCGGCCTGCATGTAGAGCTCGTTGGCCTTGTCCTCGGTGGCGGCCTGGTCGGCTTCGGCCAGCTTGCTGTCGAACTTCTCGTTCGAGTAGCCGGTGTAGTTGGCCGAACCGTTGGTGCCGTACAGCGGCTTCAGGAAGGTTTCCACGTTCGGGTAATCGGCGACCCAGCCGTACCGGTACGGTCCAGGCATCTCCTGGTTGTCCATCTTGTCCTGGTAGGTACCGAAGGTGGGCACCGGGTTCATGTCGACCTCGATGTCGAGGACGTTCCTGATGTTGCCCGCCACGGCCTCCATCCACTGCTTGTGGGCACCGTCGGCGTTGTAGCTCAGGGTCATCGTCCCGTCGAAGCCACCGGCCTCCTTCAGCAGCTCCTTGGCCCTGGAGGGGTCGTGGGTGCACCACTCACCGCAGGCTCCCGGCTCGTAGGCGGGGGTGGAGGAGGCGGCCCAGCCCTCGGCCGCGGTGGCCGCACCGTTGAAGATCTCCTTGACGATGCTCTCACGGTCGATGGCCATCGAGAGGGCCTTGCGCAGTTTCGGGTCCTGGAACTTCTCGTCGTAGAGCGGAAGCGCCAGTGTGGTGATGCCCAGACGCTCCCGGGAGATGGCCTGGTCGCCCAGTTCCTCCTTCCAACGCCCCCCGGCGAGGGCGGAGGTGGGGATCTCGTCGGTCATGTCGAGGTTGCCCGACTGGAGATCCTGATAGGCGGTCTGGGACTTCTCGTAGACCACGAGTTTGATCGCGTCGACGTGGCCCGCGTCCTCACCCTTGTAGTCCTCGTAGCGGGTCAGCGTCAGGCTTTCGTTGGGGGTACGGCTCTCGAACTCGTACGGCCCGTTGCCGATCGGGTGCTCGGCAAAGCCTTCCTTGTCCTCGAAGAAGGTCTCCGGCAGGGGGGAGAAGGCCTCGTAGCCGATCGTCTCCGGGAAGATCGCGAACGGCTCTTTCAGCGTGATCGTGAAGGTGTGGTCGTCCACGATCTCCAGGCCGGACATCTTCTCGGCCGTGGGTTCCGGGGGCTCCTTCGGCCCGTCGCCGTCCGGGTCGGCGGGGTGGACCTCGTCGTAGCCCGCGATGCGGTCGAAGAAGCTCGCCTGCTGCTGGCCGTTGGGGGCGTAGGCGGCGTAGTTCCAGGCCCGGACGAAGTTGTCGGCGGTGACTTCCTCACCGTTGTGGAACTTCCAGCCTTCCTTGAGCTTGACCGTGTAGGTCTTCTTGTCCTCCGAACGCTCGATGGACTTGGCCATGGCGTTGCGGGGTTCGTACGTCTCGGGGTCGTACTCCACCAGGCCGGTGAACATCGCGTTGAGGACGGTGCCACCGTTCGTGTCGTTGCTGTTGGTGGGGACCAGCTCGGTCTGCGGTTCACCCCACTTGACGGTGATCGGGTCCTCGAGGGTTCCGGTTGCCTCGGTGACACCGCCGCCACCGCCTCCGCAGCCGGCGGCCAGCAGGGCCGCCGACAGCGAGGCCGCGACCGGCGCGACCATACGTCGCTTGCGCATTCAATTCCTCCCGCTGTTTACGCGAGCTCTCGTCGATCTCCGAGAGAGTCGCCACGCCGACGACCTCGGGTCGTCGGATGTGTGCAGCGTAAACATAAGGGAGACACAGTTCACCACAATGCATTGTCACAAAGCCGTCACATTCTTTCTCGATTCAGGCCCAATATCACCCATTTGGCGGAATAGTTTGTCCCAAATTTCGGGAATTAGCTGATCGAAAGGGCTATACCGTCCAGTATGTCATGTTCACTCACAGTAATCTCGTTGATCCCCGAGCGCTCGGCGAGCTCGGCCGCCAGCACGCTCACGACCACCGCGCCACCTCCGATCACGTCCACCCGCCCGGGATGCATCGGCCCGAGAGCCGCGCGCCGCTCGTGATCCATGCCCAACAGCTCCTCGGTGAGGCGGTCCAGCTCCCGCCGGGACAACCGCGAGAGGTGAATGGCCGCCGGGTCGTACTCCGGCAACCCCTGGGCCAGGGCCGAGAGCGTGGTCACCGTCCCGGCCACCCCGACCAACCGGCGCGCGCCGGAAACGTCCACCGCCGCGAAGGCCTCGTCCAGGATCTCCCTGCTCAGGGCACGCGCGGCCTTCACCTCGGCGGGCACGGCCGGATCACTGGGCAGGCACCGCTCGGTCAGGCGCACACAGCCGATGTCGGCGGAGTACGAACCGAGGATCTCGGCCCGCCTGCCGTCCCAGGTGCCCAACACCAGTTCCGTGGAACCACCGCCCACGTCGGCCACCAGGAACGGCCCCTCGGCGGGATCCAGATCCCCCACCGCACCGACGAAGGAGAGCCGCGCCTCCTCCTCGCCGGTGATGACCTCGGCGTCCACGCCGACCGTCTCCCGCACCATCCCGAAGAAGTCCTCACGGTTGGCCGCGTCCCGCGTCGCCGAGGTGGCCACCATGCGGGTGCTCCGCGCCCCGGACTCCCGGATGACCTCGTCGTACTCGTGCAACGCCTCCCTGGTGCGCTCCAGGGCCTCCTCGGACAACCGGCCGGTGGCGTCCACCCCCTGGCCCAGGCGCACGATCCGCATCCTGCGGTCCACGTCCCGCAGCTCGCGGGTGCCGTTCTCGTGCACGGTCACGTCGGCCACCAGCAGGCGGATCGAGTTCGTCCCGCAGTCGATCGCGGCCACCCGTGTCATGTCGGCGTCCTCCTCACGGTGTTCCGGCGCGGCGACCACCCGCCGCCCGCGTCGCCGGAACCGTTCCGGAGAGGAAGGACCGACTCCCGGCGGCGGCCGGGCGCCGCCTGCACGTCGCCGACCACGCTATTCGAGTGCCCCCCGTCACCGGGGCTCGGCCCGGCGCTACTCACCCGGGGCAACACCACCGTCGACCGTGGATTCAGCGGGAGAGGAGGACGAGGAAGGCTCCGGGGGCGGAGTCCGGGTGGTGGAGGTCTCCGGTGACGGCCGTGACTGCGGCGACTGGCCCGGCTCGGGGGTCGTGGTGCTGCCCTCCGACGGCTCCGCCGAGGAGGGGGCGGGGACCAGGGGGG
>NZ_PVSR01000070.1:0-6006 GCF_003001495.1 Actinopolyspora mortivallis | reverse complement strand
GGGGGCGTGTGGGCACGGGGAGGTGCCCGTCGACGGGAAGCAGCGGGTCGGTGACCACGTCGCCGTCCAGCAGCGCCACCGTGCCCAGTCCACAGGCGAACGGCAGCTCGGGCAGCGCCCCGGCCAGCGCGAGCTGGGCGGCCAGTCCCACGCTGCTCTCCACGGCGGAGGACACCACGCACGGCAGGCCGCAGGCCTCGGCCACCTCGAGGGAGCGTCGCACCCCGCCCAGCGGGGCGGCCTTGATCACGGCCACGTCGGCGGCCTCGGCTACGGCCACGCGCAGCGGGTCCTCGGCGCGTCGGATCGACTCGTCGGCGGCGACGCGCACGTCGACCCGTCGCCGGACGGCGGCCAGTTCCGCGACGCTCGGGCACGGCTGCTCCACGTACTCCAGCCCGCCGGCGGCGCGGTCGAGTTCCCGGATGCGGTGCACGGCCGTGTCCACGTCCCAGGCCGCGTTGGCGTCCACCCGGATCGCCCCCGACGGACCCAGCGCCTGCCGTACCGCCTCCACCCGTTCGACGTCGGCGGAGGCCGGGTCGCCGGGTTCGGCGACCTTCACCTTGGCGGTGCGGCAGCCGGAGTTCGCCACGAACTCGTGGGCGCGCCGCGGGTCCACGGCGGGCACGGTGCAGTTGACCGGCACCGTCTCCCGCACCGGGGTGGGCCAGCCGAGGAAGCAGCTCTCCAGCGCCGCGTCCAGCCAGGGCACGGAGTCGGCGTCCGAGTAGTCCTCGAAGGGGCAGAACTCCCCCCAGCCCTCGGGGCCGTTGAGCAGCACCCCCTGCCGGACGGTGACGCCCCGGAACCTGGTGCGCATCGGCAGGCTGTAGACGCGTACCGCGTCGAGCTGGGTCAGGTCGAAGGTTCCGGGGTCGTTCGCCATGCCCTCGATCCTGGCACGGCCGTACCACCGTGGGCATCCGATGACGCCCGAGAACACAGCTTCCCGGCCGCGTCGACACCGCCCGTGGCGGACTTCCGACGCGCGGTGGTGCTTCGCGGTGTCAGGCGACGCTGGGGCGGCCGATGTCGAAGACGTCCACCTCGAAACGGGCCCACTGCTTGCGCAGCGCCGGAACCCCCTGGTCGAGGGCGAAGTTCAGTTCCCCGAGGGTGACGGGCAGCAGGGTGAACACCTGGAGCTGCTCCACCCCCTGGGAGTCGGTGAACCTGGTGAACTCCGGGGGGAACAGCGGGTGCCCCCCGGCCAGCAGGGCGTGGAACTCGGTTCCGGCCAGCAGCGGTTGCTCGTTGGGCACGATCTGGTCGGGGACCAGGTGGGTCCGGTTGCGCACCAGCAGTTCCGAGGAGATGTCCACCAGGTAGCGGGCGGCCTCGGCCTGTTCCCGGTAGACGGTGCAGGCCAGTTCCTGGGCGGGTTCGGCCCCGAGGGGCTGGAAGCGCAGTCCCGAGCTGATCACCGAGGTCAGGTGGTACTCCTCCAGGTGGAAGAAGACCAGGCCGTAGCCGCGGTCGGGCCCGTGCACGTTCGGCGGCTCGGCCTCCGAGGGAGTGCCCGCGTATCTTTCCAGGTTCTCCGCGAGGCCGACGAAGCGGTGGGCTCCGCTCACCGACGGGGGTTCCTGGTTACCGGTGCTCATCCTGGCCTCCAGCAAACGGTTCCGGGCTTTTCCGGAAACGGTGTCGAACACTGCCGGCCCCCGGCGACCGGGTCCGCCGTGGGGCTCCTTCCGTGCTCCGGGGCGCGGTGGGGCTGTGGGCCGTGTCCGGCCGGGTGCGGTTCCGGGAGCTCCGGCCGGGGTGAGCCCCGGGACGGTGCCCAGTGTCTCAGCCGTCCACCCCGGGCACGGGGGGACCGAGCAGGTCCTCGGAGTCCACGATCCGGTAGGCGTAGCCCTGTTCGGTGAGGAACCGTTGCCGGTGGGCGGCGTAGTCGGTGTCCAGGGTGTCCCTGGCCACCACCGAGTAGAAGTGCGCCTGCCCGCCCTCGGCCTTGGGGCGCAGCAGACGGCCCAGTCGCTGGGCCTCCTCTTGGCGGGAGCCGAAGGTCCCGGAGACCTGGACGGCCACCGAGGCCTCGGGCAGGTCGATGGAGAAGTTGGCGACCTTGGAGACCACCAGCCGGTTGATCTCGCCGCGCCGGAAGGCCTCGTAGAGCTTCTCGCGTTCCTTGTTGCGGGTGGAGCCCTCCAGGACCGGCGCGTCGAGTTCGCGGCCGAGGTCGCGCAGCTGTTCCAGGTAGGCGCCGATCACCAGGGCGGGTTCCTCCGGGTGCCGGTCGAGGATGGCCCGCACCACCGAGGTCTTGCTGCGGGCCGTGGCGCAGAGCTTGTAGCGGTCCTCGGCCTCGGCGGTGGCGTACTCGAGGCGTTCCTCGTCGCTCAGCGTGACCCGCACCTCCACGCAGTCGGCGGGGGCGATCCAGCCCTGGGCCTCGATGTCCTTCCAGGGGGCGTCGAAGCGTTTGGGACCGATCAGGGAGAACACGTCCCCCTCGCGGCCGTCCTCGCGCACCAGGGTGGCGGTGAGGCCGAGCCGTCGCCGGGACTGTAGATCGGCGGTCATGCGGAACACGGGGGCGGGCAGCAGGTGCACCTCGTCGTAGACGATCAGGCCCCAGTCCCGCGACTCGAACAGGTCCAGGTGCTGGTATTCGCCCTTGGACTTGCGGGTGATCACCTGGTAGGTGGCGATGGTGACCGGCCGGATCTCCTTCTGCTCGCCGGAGTACTCGCCGATCTCGTCTTCGGTCAGCGAGGTCCGTTCGACGAGTTCGCGTTTCCACTGCCTGCCAGCGACGGTGTTGGTGACCAGGATCAGCGTGGTGGTGCTGGACTCGGCCATGGCGGCGGCGCCGACGAGGGTCTTGCCCGCCCCGCAGGGCAGCACCACCACTCCCGAGCCTCCGGCCCGGAAGGAGTCGGCGGCCTGGCGCTGGTAGTCGCGCAGGTGCCAGCCGCGCTGGTCGAGCGAGATCGGGTGGTGTTCGCCGTCCACGTACCCGGCCAGGTCCTCGGCGGGCCAGCCCAGCTTGAGCAGGCCCTGCTTGAGCCTGCCGCGTTCGCTGGGGTGCACGACCACGGTGTCCTCGTCCAGCCGCTGGCCCAGCATGGGGGCGATCTTCTTGCTGCGCAGCACCTCTTCGAGCACCGAGCGGTCCCGGGCGACGAGCACCAGGCCGTGGGCGGGGTCGCTGGTCAGCTCCAGCCGGCCGTAGCGGCCCATCGTCTCCACGATGTCGACCAGCAGCGGTTGGGGAACCGGGTAGCGCGAGTGGTTGACCAGCGCGTCCACCACCTGTTCGGGGTCGTGCCCGGCGGCCCTGGCGTTCCACAGCGCCAGCGGGGTGATGCGGTAGGTGTGCACGTGCTCGGGGGCGCGTTCCAGCTCCGCGAACGGCGCGATGGCGGTGCGCGCCTCTTCGGCCTGGGCGTGGTCCACTTCGAGAAGAACCGTCTTGTCCGACTGGACGATCAGTGGTCCGTCACTCACGGGCTGGCTCCTGGCTGACCTGGGTTCGTGCTGGTGCGCGCGGCGCGGACGCCGCGACGGGCAACGGGTTCGCGACCGCCGAGTATTCCATCCGGCGGCTACGGCCGTGGTGGCCGTGGTCGTTCACTCCCTGGTGGGAAGGGGTGTCCGGCGGTCGCTCGATCAGCCTTCCGGGGTCGGGCGGGTGGCGGCATGTCGGTTGCCGGGCGCTGGTGTTGATCCGCCGCTCCGGAGCAAAAGTGGTTTCCGCACCGGGAAGCGCTGTTGGGATCGCGGGCCGGCAAGTGTGGCCCCGCCCACGCGGGGTGGCCAATTTTACCGAAAATTGGCCTGTGTCACAGGGATTTGGTGGTTGGGAGGGGAAGTGTGTGGCGACATGCCGGGGGTTCTCAGGTGTTCGCTCGGCGTGTCGGTCACAGCCGGGGTGGGGGCATCCCGGAGATTCCTGCTCAACTGCCGTGGCGCCAGCCCTTCGGGGCTGGCGAGGATCACGGGGGATTCCGGTACGGCAAGCCTTGCGCGGGGTAGTGGAAGTCGATTTTGCCGAAAATTGGCCTTCCTCTGGGGAGGTGACACGAAAGCAGCGCCCCGGTCTTCGGGGCTGGTGCTTTCTACCCCGTCACGGGAAACGGTCGCTTTTGATCGTGTCGAGGGAGGCGGACCATGCGGTCCTGCTGAACGGCAGGACCGGGCTGTTCTCGCCGAGTTCGCTGTCTCGGAGGAGCCTGGTCCCCGACAGGGGCCCGCGCTACTCACTCGGAGGTACCGGTTGCGAGAGGCAGTGCGCGAGGTCTGATCGGGTGGGGCAGCGCCACCTCGAGACGTCCCGACACAGCACTCTGGTGCCGGGATGTTCTCCGGAGCAGTACTCTATGCTCAGGTGTGACCACCGGACGCGGCTACCAAGGCTAGCCGCGTCCGGTGGTCCTCTCAGTAACGACGCTTCACCGTGTCGAGGAACGCCTCCCACTGGGTATCGCTGAACACCAGCGTGCCGCCCTCTCGATCCTTGGTGTCGCGGACACCGATCGTCTCGGGAGTGAAGCCGACCTCAACGCAGGCCCCGCCGTTTCCGCTGCTACGGCTGCTCTTGCGCCACACGGCATCAGTAAGACTGTCCGGGGTCATCCCTGGCTCCTTCCGAGATGGGTCCTCAGGGCGAAACTAACTGTTCGAGCAGCGCGCGGGTGTCGTCTTCGGTGTGAGCCAACGCCGCAAGCTGTTCCCTTATCAGGGTATAGCGCTCGATGTCACCCGGGTTTTCCTGGTAAACACCACCACGGTCGTTCTCCACGTACACGAAGGCGGGTGTGTCCTCGTCCGGAAATCTGATCAGAATGAACGAGCCGGTCATGGCGGCGTGGGCTCCTGCGGAAAACGGCAGCACCCTGAGCGATACGTGATCAAGTCTGGATGCGTGAAGCATATGTTCGGTTTGCTCTTGCATCACCTTCGGGCCACCCACCTGACGCCATACGACGGCCTCATTGATGATGAGATGAAGATGCGGAGGTTGCTCATTATCCAGGCGAGCCTGGCGTTCCCGTCGGACTGCGACTTCTCTGTCTAGCTCTTCATCACTGATCTCCGGGCGTGATGCTCGGGTGATCGCCTTGATGTACTCGGAGGTTTGAAGCAGTCCTGGGACGAACTCGGCCTCGTACGCCCAGATATCGGCTGCGTCGCTTTCCAAGCCGACGTAGTGCCGAAACCACGACGGCACGGTGTCCCGATAAGCGGTCCACCAACCTCTCTGGTTGGCTTCCCTGGCCATACGGAGCAGAGTATCCACTGTAGAAGCATCTACGTCGTAGAGCTGACACAACAGTCTGACGTGCGGTCCTTTGATGGACTGCCGCCCCAGTTCGATCTTGCTCAGTGTCGGCTCGCCGATCTCCAGCCACTCAGCTGCGGATTTGCGGGTTATACCTGCGTCTTGCCGCAGCTGGCGCAACATCGCCCCAAGTTGGCGACGACGAACGCTTGGCCCAGGTTTCTTGCCCATGATGTCACCTCCGCCTGTGTCAGAGACGAGCCTAGCCCGACTTGCCCGTCTTATCGGAACGTTCCCACGTTCGTGTGCTTGTTACTTTCTTCCCTCTGAGGAACCTGATATAGGAACGTTCCTGTCATAAAGTCTAAATAGGAACGTTCCTGAGAGTTGGGTAGAAGTAGAGACCCTGAGCTAGGGGGCGACATGTGAAGACTCTGTCGAATTTCGACCGTTTGTCCGGTGGTGGCGGCCACCGGACAAACAGCCCTTCCCGCGTCCGTGTGCTTGGCGGCCTGGAACGCGGGGATTGCTCCACCAACTGTGTGTGAAAGGGAGCTCTGTTCATGCTAGCGCTTGCTACGAGGTGCATCCGTGCCCGTCTCGGCACGCGGTGGCACCACCTCTTCCCGGGGAAGGGGGTGGGTCATGCCGTGGTCGGATGAACCCCGCTGCCGTTTCGTGATCGGGCTGGACTGTTGGGCGATCCACGCTACGGGTGTGCAGCGGCGTGAGGCGTGTGCTCGGGTCGGGCGGGGGCTGGTGGCCTGTTTCTG
>NZ_PVSR01000006.1:0-128741 GCF_003001495.1 Actinopolyspora mortivallis | reverse complement strand
GGTGGCGGGAGCGGGTCACGGGGGCGCTGCGCCGGGCACTGCCCGATCCCGGGCGTGCGGGGTGTCTCGGGACGAGCGTCGTGGCCGTGCTCGGGTGTCTGGTGTTCGCGTTCGGGTGGGGTTCCGGGAGCGAGCCCGCCAGGGTTCCCGTGCGGGAACCGACCACGGTGGATCCGGTGTCCACCACGACCGCCGCCACCGAGAGGATCGTCGTCAGCGTGGTCGGACGGGTCCACCGGCCCGGACTGATCACCCTGGACGGAGGCGCGAGGGTCGCCCAGGCGTTGCGGGCCGCGGGTGGGCCGCTGCCGGAGACGGACACGCTGGGACTCAACCTGGCCCGGCAGCTCTCCGACGGCGAACAGCTCTACGTGGGTGTGGAGCCTCCGGAGGAGGCGTCCACGGGAGGGAGCGCGGAGGGAACGGAGAACTCCCCCGTCGACCTCAACGAAGCGGGAGAACGGGAACTGCGGGAACTTCCCGGGGTGGGACCGGTCACCGCCGACAGCATACTCCGGTGGCGTGCCGAGCACGGGCCGTTCGCCTCCGTGGAACAGCTGCGGGAGGTGGACGGTATCGGACCGGCCACACTCGCCAGGTTGCGTGAGCTGGTTCGGGTGTGAGCACGGTCCGGGCGTTCGCCTCCTCGACGGAGACCTCGTCCACACTCGACTTCCGACTGGTCCCCGGAGCCGTGGGTAGCTGGGCCACCACAGTGGTCTGTCTGCACTTCGGTTGGCCGACGGCGGTGGTGGTGGCGGCGCTGGGAGCTCTGCTCGTCGTCGCCTCGGTGGTCTCGTCTCCGCGAGGGCGGTGGGTGAACGGGGCCGTTCTGCTGGCCGTCCTGGTCACCACCACGGCGTTCGGGCTGGCCGTTCGGCTCCGCCACCTCGACGGGCACGAACTGCGCGCGGTGGGGCAGCGAACCGACAGCGTGCAGGTCCGCGTGGAACTCACCGAGCGCCCCACTCCCACCGCCGCCGCCCCGGAAAAGGGACGTCCGGCGGGAGAGAGGGCCGTGGTCCGTGCCCGGCTGCGTGCCTTTCGGGCCGACGAACACTGGTACTCCACGCGGGGGGACGTGCTGCTGCTGGTTCCGGGTTCCTCGTGGCAGGGGCTGTTGCGGGGGCAGCGGCTCGAGACCACGGCAGCCGTGCTGCCCCCGCACGGCCGGGATCCGCTGGTGGCGGTGCTGGCGGTGCACCAGCCTCCGGAGAACGTGACGCCGCCACCACTGGCCCAGCGGGTGGCGGAGAACCTCCGTGCGGGACTGCGACGCGCGAGTTCGACCTCGCTCGGACCGGAAGCGGCCGGACTGCTTCCCGGGCTGGTGGTGGGTGACACCGGCGGTCTGCCCGCCACGGTGCGCGAGGATTTCCAGGACGCCGGGCTGACTCATCTCACCGCCGTGTCCGGAGCCAACCTCGCCATCGTCTGCGGTGCCGCGCTGGTGTTGCTGCGCTCGGTCCGGGCACCACCGGTGGTTGCCGCCTCCGGTGCGGCGGGAGCGCTGCTCGGTTTCGTTGTCCTGGCGGGAGGGGAACCGAGTGTGCTGCGTGCGGCGGTGATGGGGGGCATCGGTCTGCTGGCACTGCTGCTGGGCAGGCGGGGACAGGCGTTGCCCTCCCTGGCGACGAGCGTGATCGTGCTCCTGATGGCGCTTCCCCGGCTGGCCGTCAGCCCCGGGTTCGTGTTGTCGGTGGCCGCCACGGCCGCGCTGGTCCTGCTGGCTCCCGGGTGGTCGGGATGGCTGCGTGCCCGGGGCGTGCCGCGTGGCTTCGCCGAGGTGCTCGCCGTACCCGCTGCCGCCCAGGTGGCCACGGGTCCGGCCGTGGTGGCCCTGTCCGGTGAGTTCAGCCTGGTGGGAGTGCTGGCCAACATGGCGACCGAGCCGATGGTGGCTCCGGCGACCGTGCTGGGGGTGTTGGCCACGGTGACGACTCCCTGGTTCCCGTGGTCGGGGGAGGTCCTCACCCTGGCGGCGGCGCCGGCCCTGGAGTGGATCCTGTTGGTCGCCCGCCAGGCGGGCGATCTTCCCGCGGCCACGGTGCCGCTTCCCGGCGGACTCACCGGAGCTGCCGTGTTCACGGTCGCGGTGCTCGTGCTGGGGCTGGTGGCCCGTTTCGGGCGGTTCCGTCCCTGGACCGTGGTGGTCCTGGTGCTTTCGCTGGTCGCGGTGCTGCTCGGCCCGGTACCCCTGCGGCGGCCCTGGCCACCCCGCGACTCCTGGGGAGTGGTGGCCTGTGACGTGGGACAGGGGGACGGGGTGGTGTTGGCCACCTCGCGGAGTGGGACCGCCGTGGTCGTGGACACCGGTCCCTCGGCGGCGCTGATCGACGAGTGCCTGGACCGTCTCGGGGTGCACCGTGTCCCGCTGCTGGTGCTCACCCACCCGCACGACGACCACTACGCCGGGCTGGCCGGGGTGTTCGCCGGTCGTGAGGTCGAACGGGTGGGCCTCGCCCGAGAGCGGAGCTGGGCGGACACCGGCGTGCTCGGGCGGGTGCGTTCGACCGGGGCGCGGGTGGTGCGCCTGGGGGAAGGACAACGGTGGAGCTGGCCCGGTCTGGGGGTGCGGGTGCTCGCCCCGGAGGGGGACACCGGAGTCACCCCCGGAAGGAGGGTCAACGACTCCTCGGTGGTGCTGAGGGCCAGCACCCGAGTGGGGAGAGTGCTGTTGACCGGCGACATCGAGCTGCGTGCCCAGCGGAGACTGCTCGACGACGAGGACGCCCTGCGCGCGGAGGTCCTGAAAGTGCCCCACCACGGCTCGCGTTACACGAGTGAGAAGTTCCTGCGGACGGTGGACCCACGGTTGGCTCTGGTCAGTGTGGGCAGCGACAACGACTACGGGCACCCGAGCTCCACCGTGCTCGACACCCTGCGCGCCACGGGGGCGTTGGTTCGGCGCACGGACCGGAGCGGGACGGTCGCCGTGCTCGGAACCGCCGAGGAGATGACCGTGGTCTCTTCGGGAAACCCGGTGCGGCGGCGATGACACCACGTCGGGGGAACATCCCGACGTGGTGTCATCGGCGCGGGTCAGTCGTTCAGGGCGCGGTCCACGGCCTCGGTGGTGGGTGCCACGGTGGCCTTCGGGCCGATGTGCTCCTGCAACGAGTCCATCGTCTTGAGACCGTCCCCGGTGATGAGCAGTACCGTCTCGGCGTCGGGGTCGATCTGCCCGGCCTCGATCAGCTTCTTGGCCGTGGCGACGGTGACCCCGCCCGCGGTCTCGGCGAAGATGCCCTCGGTACGGGCCAGCAGCCGGATGCCCTCCACGACCTCCTCGTCGCTGACGTCCTCGACGGCCCCGTTCGTACGACGCACGGTGTCCAACACGTACGGCCCGTCCGCGGGAGCACCGATGGCCAACGAACGTGCGATGGTGTCCGGCCGAACCGGCTGGACCACGTCCTGGCCCTCCTTGTAGGCGTTGGCCACCGGGGAGCACCCGGAGGCCTGGGCGCCGAAGAGCCGGTACGGACTGGGTTCCACCAGTCCCACCTCGCCGAGTTCCCGGAAGCCCTTGTCGACCTTGGTGAGCTGGGAGCCGGAGGCGATCGGCACGACCACCTGCTCGGGAAGACGCCATCCGAGCTGTTCGGCGACCTCGAAGGCGAGGGTCTTGGAGCCCTCCGAGTAGTACGGCCGGACGTTGACGTTCACGAACGCCCAGTCCTCGTGCTCACCGGCGAGTTCGGTGGCCAGCCTGTTCACGTCGTCGTAGTTGCCGTCCACGGCCAACAGCGAGCCGTCGTACACGGCCGTCATGAGCACCTTCGCCCGTTCGAGCGAAGAGGGCACCAGGACCACCGAGTCCCAGCCGGCCCGGGCCGCTGCCGCTCCCACCGCGTTGGCCAGGTTGCCGGTGGACGGGCAGGCGAGGACCTTGAAGCCGAACTCGCGGGCGGCGGCCAGGGCGACGGCCACCACGCGGTCCTTGAAGGAGTGCGTGGGGTTTCCGGTGTCGTCCTTGACCCAGACGCGTTTGACACCGAGTGCCTCGGCCAGGGCATCGGCGCGTACGAGCCGGGTACAGCCGGGGTCGGTGTTCGGGTGGCGTTCCACATCGGACGGAACGGGCAGCAGTTTCTTGTACCGCCAGATCGAACGGGGCCCGGATTCGATGTCCTCCCGGCGGACCCGGCCGAAGTCGTAGGTGACTTCCAGCGGCGAGAAGTCCTCCAGGGAGACGAACTCGGGGGCCAGGGGTTGCCGGTGGCCCTCCTCCTTCGAAACCAGTTCCGCGGCCGGTCCCAGGTCGAGTTTCCGGTTCGACGTGTCGGCCTGTGTTCGGGCGGCAGCTGTCATCGCGAGGTCCTTTCCCCTCATCTGTCCCGCTGGCGGGTCGGAATTGGCACCACTTGCGTCGTCTGCCTCGCGCTCGTGATCACGACAGGCGACGCCGGTTGCCGGGGCTTCACAGGGCCGTTCCCTCTGCCCCTCTGGATGAGCTATCCATGTTGTGCGGGCAACGCTACGGCATGAGCCCGTGATCCGACCACTGTGATCCAGCATCCGGGACGGGAGAGGGAGCTCGGCCCGGTGCGAGAATGGGGGCATGAATCCGGCACCGGCGTCGCTGCATCTCGTGGTCGGCGAAGAGGAACTGCTGGTGGAGCGTGCCGTTTCCGAAACCCTCGCCGCCGCGCGGGAGAATGATCCCGCCACCGAGTTCCGTCGGGCGAGGGTGAGTGAACTCACTCCTCCCGAGCTCGACGAGATGCTCAGTCCCTCGTTGTTCTCCGAGGGGCGTGTCGTGGCGCTGGAGGCGGCCCAGGAGGCGGGCAAGGAGATCGCCGAGGCGGTGCTCTCCCACGCGCGTGCCCCCGCCGAGGGGGTGGTTCTCCTCGTGCTGCACAACGGGGGCGGGCGTGCCAAGCAGGCCAAGGAACTTCCCGCCACCCTGCGGAAGCTCGGGGCCACGGTGACCGAGTGCCCTCGGCTCACGCGTCCTTCCGAGCGGGAGAGCTTCGTGAAGGCCGAGGCGAGCCGTTGCGGGGGACGGATCGAGCCCGCCGCGGTGGGTGCGTTGCTGGAGACCGTGGGCAACGATCTGCGTGAGTTGGCCTCCTCGGTGTCGCAGTTGGTCGCCGACACCGACGGGAAGGTGGACGAGGCGGCGGTGCGGCGCTACCACCAGGGCAAGGCCGAGGTGACCGGTTTCGTCGTGGCGGAGAAGGCGGTCATGGGGGACCGTGCCGGGGCGCTGGAGGCACTGCGCTGGGCGCTGCGTCTGGGGGTGCCGCACGTGTTGATCGCCGACGCCCTGGCGGACGCGGTGCGCACCATCGGTCGGGTCGCGAGCGCCGGGGGAGGGGACCAGTACCGACTGGCCAAGGAACTCGGCATGCCCCCCTGGAAGGTCAAGAAGGCCCAGTCCCAGGCACGAGGGTGGAACCGGGTCGGTGTCACCAGCGCCATGGGGCTGGTGGCCGAGCTGAACGCGCAGGTGAAGGGGCAGGCGGCCGACGCCGACTACGCCCTGGAACGGGCGGTGCTCGGGTTGGTCGAACTGCGTGCACGGTGACCCGACGAAACCGGCGGACCTCCGCGCCGAGCGGGGAGGTCCGCCGAGAGGGAGTCGCTTCGCCCGCGCCGGCGCGGGTCGTCACCGCGGCGGGCCCGCTCCGTGGGGGAGCGGCCGCGAGGGGCCTCAGAGCTGGTTCAGCTGCCGGGCCATCGAGGACTTCTTGTTGGCCGCCTGGTTGCGGTGGATGACGCCCTTCTTGGCCGCCTTGTCCAGCGCGCGGCTCGCGGCCCGCTCCATCTCGGCGGCCTTCTCCCTGTCGCCGGCGGCAGCGGCCTCACGGAACTTGCGCATCGCGGACTTGACCGAGGTCTTGACCGCCTTGTTGCGCCGGCGGTTGCGCTCGTTGATCAGGATGCGTTTCTTGGAAGACTTGATGTTGGCCACTGGTACGCCTCTTTCTGATCGACCGGAGTGTGCTACCGCGTTCGAACGGCGCCGCCCCACCTCGCGAGGTCATCGCCCCGGTGCGACCGGGAGCGGGCGGCCTTCCTCCACGTCGGAACTGCCACGCGGTGCGGTCGGCCATGGTAGCAACGGGCTCCCGCGCCGCCGCGCGTGGCCTCCGTCGGGCGGGTGGAGTCGACAACCGACTCGTGTGCGAGCCGTGTCTCCACGGACGCGGGCTCCGGGCCCGTTCAGTCCGGGGGGAGCTCGTCCTTGCGGGGTCTTCCCCTTCCCCGTTGCCGCGTGGTTTCGCTGGGCAGTCTGCCCGCCTCCTGCAGTGCCTTGCGTAGCAGGAACTCCATCTGCGCGTTCGTGCTGCGCAACTCGTCCGCCGCCCAACGGGCGAGCGCGTCGTGCACTGCCGGATCCAGCCGCAGCAGGAAGCTCTTGCGGGAGGCCACCTGAGTCCCTCACTGGTACAGCGAGCCGGTGTTGACCACCGGTTGGGTCGCTTTGTCGCCGCACAGCACGACCAGCAGATTGCTGACCATCGACGCCTTGCGCTCCTCGTCCAGCTCGACGACCTGGTCCTCGGCCAGTTGTCCGAGGGCGGACTCGACCATACCCACCGCACCCTCGACGATGCGCTGTCGTGCGGCCACGACCGCGTCGGCCTGTTGGCGTTGCAGCATCGACTGTGCGATCTCCGGGGCGTAGGCGAGGTGGGTGATCCTGGACTCGATGACCTTCACCCCAGCCGAGTGCACCCGTTCGGAGATCTCCTTGGACAGCTTGGCGGTGATCTCCTCGGCGTTCTCCCGCAGTGAGAGTTCCCGTTGTCCCCGGCTGTCGTAGGCGTAACTGGTGGCGATGTGTCGCACCGCCGTCTCCGCCTGGGTCTCGACGAACTCGACGAAGTCGTCGACGCCGAAGGAGGCCTGTGCGGTGTCGTCCACCTGCCAGACCACCACGGCGGCGATCTCGATGGGATTGCCCTCGGCGTCGTTGACCTTCATCACGCTGGTCTCGTGGTTACGGATCCGGGTGGAGATGCGTTCCCGCGTGGTGAACGGGTTGACCCACTGCAACCCGGCCGGACGCAGGGTGCCGGTGTAGCGGCCGAGGAACTGCAGCACCCGCGCTTCGCCGGGTGAGACGGCCACGAACCCCGCGAACCCCACCAGGGTGAGGATCCCCAGTAGGAGTCCCGCCACGAGTATCCACCAGGTGGAGCTCGCGACGCCGGAAACGACCAGTACCGCGGCCACGACCAGCAGCAGCACGCCCAGCCCGAGCATCGGAAGTCCCGGGGCTCGGTGCGCGGGGTGTTCCCGGATCTCCGGTTGGGGCATCGCCACGTCCGTGCCGGTGCTCTCGGTGCTCATCAGGACCTCCTCGGCCGCTTTTTCGATGTCCACAGGACATCATAGTGATATCACTTTTTGGCTGAGGGGCAAACCTCCGGACGTGAAGGATCCTCGTCACCGAGGACGGATCGCCGGTGTCCGGCGACCGTTCGGCGGATCCGGCCGCGATCGGGTAGGACGGGGGCATGGAGGTACTCAGCAGCAGGATGATTCTGCGGCCCGGCGACCACGACCGTTCGGTGCGCTTCTACCGGGACACGCTCGGACTGGCGATCCACCGCGAGTTCCCCGGCGGCACGGTGTTCTTCCTCGGCCAGGGGCTGCTGGAGGTCTCCGGCAGCGGCGGTGCCGGCCCCAGCGAGGACCAGATGCTGTGGTTGCAGGTGCGCGACGTGGCCGAGACCGTCGACGAGCTGCGCGGACGTGGGGTGGAGGTCCTCGCCGAGCCCGTGCGCCAGCCCTGGGGGTTGATCGAGGGAACCGTCGCCGATCCGGACGGGATGCGGATCGTGCTGGTGCAGGTGCCACCCGAGCACCCGCTGCGTGCCGACACGCGAGCGGGCTGAGCGGGAGGTTCGGACCGACCTGTCGGCTGGTGCCGCCCTCCGGGAGGGGTTCCGGAGCGTCGTGTCCGGGCGCCGCGGACCTCACGAGGTGGTCCTTTCCGGAGCTGGCATCGGACATTCGGAACTTCCGTGGGACGATGGGGGGCAAAAGCCCGCCCGTACGCGAGTCGACATCCCGCGAGGAAGACTTCAGTGAGCACCTTCGCAGACACGACCTTCACCTCTCCTGAACGCATCAGGAACTTCTGCATCATCGCCCACATCGATCACGGCAAGTCGACCCTGGCCGACCGGGTGTTGCAGCTCACCGAGGTGCTCGACGAGCGCGCGTACCGGGACCAGTACCTGGACCGGATGGACCTGGAACGGGAACGCGGCATCACCATCAAGTCGCAGAACGTGCGGCTGCCGTGGCAGCTCGACGGCGAGGACTACGTGCTGCACCTGATCGACACGCCGGGACACGTGGACTTCACCTACGAGGTCAGTCGATCCCTGGCGGCGTGTGAGGGAGCGATCCTGCTGGTCGACGCGGCACAGGGCATCGAGGCCCAGACCCTGGCCAACCTCTACCTGGCCATGGAGCACGACCTGGAGATCATCCCCGTGCTCAACAAGATCGACCTGCCCGCCGCGGAGCCGGACCGCTACGCCTCCGAGCTCGCCCACATCATCGGTTGCTCCGAGTCCGACGTGCTGCGGGTCTCGGCCAAGAGTGGTGAGGGCGTGGCCGATGTTCTCGACGCGGTCGTGCTCAACGTTCCCGCGCCGGAGGGTGAACAGAACTCCCCCGCCCGTGCGATGATCTTCGACTCGGTCTACGACACCTACCGGGGTGTGATCACCTACATCCGTGTCGTCGACGGCAGGATCACCCCGAGGGAGAAGATCCGGATGATGTCCACCGGCGCCACGCACGAGCTGCTCGAGGTGGGGATCATCTCTCCGGAGCAGAAGCCCTCCGAGGGGCTGGGCGTGGGGGAGGTCGGTTACCTGATCACGGGGGTGAAGGACGTTCGCCAGTCCCGGGTCGGTGACACGATCACCCTGGCCAAGGGGGGCGCGGAGGAACCGCTGCCCGGCTACCGCGATCCGATCCCGATGGTCTACTCCGGGCTCTACCCCATGGAGGGGTCGGACTACCCGGTCCTGCGGGACGCCCTGGACAAGCTGTTGCTCAACGACGCCGCGCTGACCTACGAGCCCGAGACCTCCGGGGCGCTCGGGTTCGGTTTCCGCTGCGGGTTCCTGGGACTGCTGCACCTGGAGATCACCCGGGCCCGCCTGGAACGGGAGTTCGGGCTCAACCTGATCTCCACGGCCCCGAACGTGGTCTACGGGATCACCCTGCAGGACGGCACCGAGGTCGAGGTGACCAATCCCTCCGACTGGCCGGAGGCCAAGATCGCCGAGGTCCGTGAGCCGATCGCCAAGTGCACGATCATCGCTCCCTCGGAGTTCGTCGGTGCGATCATGGAGCTGTGCCAGGCGCGGCGGGGACGACTCGACAGCATGGACTATCTCTCCGAGAGCCGGGTCGAGCTGCGCTACACCATGCCGCTGGCCGAGATCGTGTTCGACTTCTTCGACCACCTCAAGTCCCGCACCCGGGGCTACGCCTCCATGGACTACGAGGAGTCGGGAACCCAGGCCGCGGATCTGGTCAAGGTGGACATCCTGTTGCAGCACGAGGCGGTGGACGCGTTCAGCGCGATCGTGCACAAGGACAACGCCTACGCCTACGGCACCAGGATGGCCTCCAAGCTGCGGGAGCTCATCCCCCGCCAGCAGTTCGAGGTGCCGATCCAGGCCGCCGTGGGATCGCGGATCATCGCCCGCGAGACGATCCGCGCCATGCGCAAGGACGTGCTCGCCAAGTGCTACGGCGGCGACATCAGTCGGAAGCGCAAGCTGCTGGAGAAGCAGAAGGAAGGCAAGAAGAAGATGAAGACGGTCGGCCGCGTCGAGGTGCCGCAGGAGGCGTTCGTGGCCGCGCTGTCCACCGACGAGGGCGCCAAGGACGAGTCGTCCAAGGGCAAGAAGTAACCCCTGGGGTTCCCGCCGCAACCGCGCCCGTGAGCCGCACCGGCACGTGAGGCGGGGCTCGCGGTGGTGTGGTGGGGCGGTCGAGCGCCCGCACCGTGTCCACCGGACCGCGAGGCCCTCCGGCCCACGCGCCGGCGGGGTCGACCTCCTACTCGTGGGCCTCCAGGAAGGCGTAGACGTCGGCCTCGTCCACTCCCGGGAAGGTGTCCGAGGGCAGCGCGGAGAGCACGTGGGAGTGGGCACGGGCCGAGGGCCAGACCATGCCCTGCCAGCGGTTGGCGAGTTCGGCGGGGGGACGTTGGCAGCACTCCCCGTGCGGACAGCCGGACTTCGAGTGGTTGGTGGTCTCCCGTCCGCGGAACCACCGGGACTCGGTGTAGGGAACACCCAGGGTGATGGCGAAGTCCCGTCCCCGACTGGGGTCGACGTGGGCGACGCACCAGTGGGTGGCTCCCGGCTTGTCGGTGTACTGGTAGTAGGTGGAGTACCGGTCCGGTGAGGAGAACACCTGCCTGCCCGCCCAGTACCGGCACATCCGCTGGCCCTCGATCGCCCCGGTGGGGTCGGCCGGGAACTCCAGGCCGTCGTTGGCGTAGGCCTTGTAGATGATGCCGGTTTCGTCGTTGCGGACGAAGTGGCACACCAGGTCCAGGTACTGGGTGGCCAGATTGGTGAAGCGGTGGGCGGCCATCTCGTAGGACACGGAGAAGACGTCGCGCAGGTCCTCCACGGCGAGGTCGCGTTCCGCCTTGGCCTGCCGCAGGTACTCCACGGCCGGGGTCTCCGGGATCAGCACGGCGGCGGCGAAGTAGTTCGCCTCCACGCGTTGCCGCAGGAAGTCGGCGAAGTCGCGGGGCTGGCGGTGGCCGAGGGTGAGATGCCCCAGGGTCTGGAGCAGGATGGTGCGGGGGCTGTGCATGCCCAGCGACTCCCGTCGCAGGAAGATCCGCTTGTGCCGCAGGTCGGTGACGGAACGGACCGAGCGGGGCAGGTCGGTGACGAACCGCAGCCCGTAACCGAGATGGGTGGCGATGGACTGGATCAGCCCTTCGGAGAGCGGCCCACCGTGGTAGCCGACCCGGTGGAGTATCTGTCCGGCGGACTTCTCGATCTCGGGGAAGTAGTTCCCGTGCTCGCGCATCATGGCGCGTAGTTCCGCGTTGGCGGCCCTGGCCTCTTCCGGGGTGGCCACGCGTTTGGTCTCCCGGCGTCGGAGTTCCTCGTAGAGCGCGAGCACGTGCTCCAGGACCTCGGTGGGGACGCGTTTGCTGATCTTCAGCGGCGGCACGTCGAGCTGCTGGTAGAGCGGGTCCAGTTGGGCCTGTTCGACGGCGATCTCCAGCTCGGCCCGGCGGTTCGGCGGTTTCTTCGACATCAGTTCGTCGACCGAGCTGCCGAGTGCCGCCGCGAGTGACCTGAGTAACGAGAGCTTGGGCTCGCGGTGGCCGTTCTCCAGCAGCGAGAGTTGCGAGGGAGCGCGGTCGACGCGTTTTCCCAGCTCGGAAAGGGTGAGTCCGGCCGCCTTGCGCATGTGGCGCAGGCGCTGCCCGAACACCAGCAGGTCCTGCTCGGTGGAGAACGTGCCGCTTTCTTTCTCCGAGTCGTCCGTGAACTCCGACATGGGCTTCACTGTAACAGAAAAAATCCAAAATTTTGTCTTGATAGCTCCTCGTTTTTTCTTGATGAAGTACCAATACTGGTCAGTAGCAGGCCGCAAGCGATCGAAAGAGGGAACACCATGCCTCAGCCCGGCACCCGCGAACAGGCCCTTCAGGCAGCCGAGGAACTCCGGCGCGACTGGGAGACCAACCCCCGCTGGAAGGGAGTCGAGCGCAGCTACTCGGCCGCCGACGTCATCCGTCTCCGCGGCTCCGTCCAGGAGGAGCACACGCTGGCTCGTCAGGGAGCCGAGCGGCTGTGGAAGCTGCTGCACGAGAACGACTACATCCACGCCCTCGGAGCGCTGACCGGTAACCAGGCGGTCCAGCAGGTCCGCGCCGGACTGCAGGCGATCTACCTGTCCGGCTGGCAGGTCGCCGCCGACGCCAACCTGGCCGGCGAGACCTACCCGGACCAGAGCCTGTACCCCGCGAACTCCGTTCCCCAGGTGGTCCGGCGCATCAACAACGCGCTCAAGCGGGCCGACCAGGTCGCCTGGGCCGAGGCGCTGGACGCCGAGGCCACCGAGGTGGAGCAGGAGGACCGGCACTGGCTGGCCCCGATCGTCGCCGACGCCGAGGCCGGTTTCGGCGGTGTGCTCAACGCCTACGAGCTGATGAAGGGCATGATCCAGGCCGGCGCTGCCGGTGTGCACTGGGAGGACCAGCTCGCCTCCGAGAAGAAGTGCGGCCACCTCGGCGGCAAGGTGCTCATCCCCACCAGCCAGCACGTCAAGACGCTCAACTCGGCCCGGCTGGCCGCCGACGTCGCCGGGGTGCCCACCCTGGTGGTCGCGCGGACCGACGCCCAGGCAGCCACGCTGTTGACCAGCGACGTCGACGAGCGGGACCAGAAGTTCGTCACCGGTGAGCGCACCTCCGAGGGCTTCTACAAGGTCAACAACGGCATCGAGCCGTGCATCGAGCGCGGGCTCGCCTACGCGCCCTACGCCGACCTGATCTGGATGGAGACCTCCACTCCGGACCTGGACGTGGCCAAGAGGTTCGCCGAGGCGATCAAGGCCCAGTACCCGGACAAGATGCTGGCCTACAACTGCTCGCCCTCGTTCAACTGGCGCAAGAACCTGGACGACAGCACCATCGCCAAGTTCCAGCGTGAGCTCGGCCAGATGGGCTACAAGTTCCAGTTCATCACCCTGGCCGGCTTCCACGCGCTGAACTACAGCATGTTCGACCTGGCGAAGAACTACGCCTCCGAGGACATGAGCGCCTACGTCGACCTGCAGGACCGGGAGTTCGCCGCCGAGAAGGACGGCTACACCGCCACCAAGCACCAGCGGGAGGCGGGCACCGGCTACTTCGACCAGATCAGCATGGCGGTGAACCCGGACTCCTCGACCACCGCCCTGGCCGGTTCCACCGAGACGGCCCAGTTCTGAGCCGGTTGTCGGCAACGGGGCGGAACGTCGTGCGGGACGGGGCCGCGGCCCCGTCCCGAGGACCCGGATGCGCCGGGCCGTGCGGGATCCCCGGTCTCCGCGCGGTCCGACCGTCGGAAGAAGGAGGTGTACCACAGCTCCCACGACCGTGAGCACTCCACTCCTGCGGGGGTGTTCACCCAGACGCACCAGCGGCCCTGTGGCGGGGTGTGATGATCGCGATGGTGCGAGTGGGCGGGAACCCGGATCGGCGGGTTCCCGCCCACGCTTGTGTGCGGCCCCCGGAACGGCTCACACGGTTCGTCGTGCTCGTGCGGTGCCCGGGTTCCGGGGCGGCCTGCCGCCGTGGTCCCTCGCCTTCTCGCGCGGCCCCTTTCTTCACCCGATCGAGTTGTGATGTAGCACACCCTTTTGCGGTGTGGTGGAGTGGGTGAATGATTGGTCCACCAAAAGTTTGTCTTCCTAGTTATGGCGTCCGCCCAGCGGTGCGGGGGAAGGGTGCGTAGGCAGATGACCGACGAGCTGGAGCACTTCATCGGAGGCGAACGTGTCGCGGGCACCTCGGGGGCCTACGACGACGTCTTCGACCCGAACACGGGCACGGTGCAGGCCAGAGTGCCGCTCGCCTCGGCCGAGGAGGTGGACTCCGCCGTGCGTGACGCGGCCGAGGCACAGCGCACATGGGCGAGCTGGAACCCCCAACGCCGCGCCAGGGTGCTGATGAGGTTCCTCGAACTGTGCAACGAGGAGATGGACTCGTTAGCCCGGCTGCTGGCGTCCGAGCACGGCAAGACGGTCCCGGACGCCAAGGGGGACGTCCAGCGGGGGCTGGAGGTGGTCGAGTTCGCCACCGGGATCCCCCACCTGCTCAAGGGGGAGTACACCGAGGGAGCCGGTGCGGGCATCGACGTGTACTCGATGCGGCAGCCGCTCGGCGTGGCGGCGGGAATCACCCCCTTCAACTTCCCGGCGATGATTCCGCTGTGGAAAGCGGCCCCCGCGATCGCCTGCGGAAACTCCTTCGTGCTCAAACCCTCCGAAAGGGACCCCTCGGTGCCGCTGCGGCTGGCCGAGCTGTTCGTCGAGGCCGGACTGCCCCCCGGCGTGTTCAACGTCGTCAACGGCGGCAAGACGGCCGTGGACTCCCTGCTGCTGCACCGGGAGGTGGCCGCCGTCGGCTTCGTCGGCTCCTCCGACATCGCCGAGTACATCTACTCCACGGCGGCGGCCCACGGCAAACGCGCGCAGTGCTTCGGCGGCGCCAAGAACCACATGATCATCATGCCGGACGCCGACCTGGACCAGGCGGTGGAGGCGCTGGTGGGAGCGGGCTATGGCTCTGCCGGCGAACGCTGCATGGCCATCTCGGCGGCCGTGCCGGTCGGACAGCCCACGGCCGACGCGCTCGTGGAGAAACTGACCGAGCGGGTCCGCCGACTGCGGACGGGAACCAGTTTCGACGAGTCCGCCGACTTCGGACCGCTGGTGACCGAGCAGGCCAGGAAACGGGTCGAGGACTACATCGCCCTCGGGGTCGCCGAAGGCGCGGACCTGCTGGTCGACGGTCGCGGGTTCCGGATGCCGGGCCACGAGGGCGGGTTCTTCCTCGGCGCCTCGCTGTTCGACAACGTCACCCCCGAGATGCGGATATACCGCGAGGAGATCTTCGGGCCGGTGCTGTCGGTGGTGCGCGCGGCCGACTACGAGGAGGCGCTGCGCCTGCCCAGCGAACACGAGTACGGCAACGGAGTCGCGATATTCACCAGGGACGGCGACTCGGCACGGGAGTTCGCGAGCAGGGTGAACACCGGCATGGTCGGTATCAACGTCCCCATCCCGGTCCCGATCGCCTACCACACCTTCGGCGGATGGAAACGTTCCGGATTCGGCGACCTCAACCAGCACGGCCCGGACTCCATCCGGTTCTACACCAGGACCAAGACCGTGACCTCGCGCTGGCCCTCCGGGCGCAAGGAGGACGCCAGCTTCACCATCCCGACGATGCACTGACCCCACGACCGGCCGCGAGCACCGACGGTGTTCCGAGTGCCGGGAAGGGCCCCGTGGGAGCGGCGTCGGCGATCCCGTCGCGGGACCACGGGGAACCCGTGGCGGGACAACAGGTCGACAGCGAGGAAACGACGTCGCGATCCGACGTCACGACCGAGCAGGAGTTCCCAGTGACCGCTTCCGTCGCAGCGACAGCATCGCCGCGATCCCCGTTCGCCCTCACGGAGGACCAGCGTGCGATCAAGGAGACCGCCGGTGAGTTCGCGGCCGAGCGTATCGCCCCCCACGCGCAGGAGTGGGACCGTGACAAGCACTTCCCCGTGGACGTGCTCAGGGCGGCGGGCGATCTCGGCATGGGGGGCGTCTACATCGACGAACAGTATGGGGGCAGCGGGCTCGGCCGTTTCGACGCCGCGCTCGTCTTCGAGGAACTGGCCACCGGCTGCCCCACCATCGCGGCCTACGTCTCGATACACAACATGGTCGCCTGGATGATCGACGCCTACGGTGACCACGAGCAGCGCGCCGCGTGGTTGCCGCAGATGTGCTCCATGCGACGACTGGGCAGTTACTGCCTCACCGAGCCCGAGGCGGGCTCCGACGCGGCGGCCCTGCGCACCAGGGCGGTGCGCGACGGCGACCACTACGTGGTCAACGGCGTCAAGCAGTTCATCTCCGGAAGCGGCTACGCGGGCGTCTACGTGGTGATGGTGCGCACCGGTGAGCCCGGCCCCAGGGGCATCTCCACGCTGGTGGTCGACGGCGAGACCGAGGGAATCTCCTTCGGGCCGGAGGAGCGGAAGATGGGCTGGAACGCCCAGCCCACCCGGCAGGTCGTCTTCACCGACGTGCGGGTTCCCGTGGCCAACCGGCTCGGGGAGGAGGGCGACGGTTTCCGGATCGCCATGTCCGGGCTGGACGGAGGACGACTCAACATCGGAGCGTGCTCCCTGGGCGGAGCGCGTTCCGCCCTGGAACTCAGCACCGCCTACGCCGAACAGCGTCACGCCTTCGGCTCCCGCATCGGTGACTTCCAGGCAGTGCGTTTCAAGCTCGCCGACATGGCCACCGAGCTGGAGGCGGCCCGCACCCTGCTGTGGCGGGCCGCGGCCGCGCTCGACGCCTGTGACCCGGAGGCCACGCGGCTGTGCGCCATGGCGAAACGACTCGCCACCGACAGCGGTTTCCGCGTGGCCAACGAGGCTCTTCAGATCCACGGGGGTTACGGATACCTTTCCGAGTACGGACTGGAGAAGATCGTACGTGACCTCCGGGTGCACCAGATCCTGGAAGGCACGAACGAGATCATGCGTTTGATCATTTCCCGTGGACTGTTGGAGTCTGACTCATGACCACCCAGGAGAACGCCGAGCAGCAGGTGCTGTTCGAGGTACAGGGCGCGTTGGGGCGGATCACGCTCAACCGGCCGAAGGCCCTGAACTCGTTGACCTTCGACATGGTGCGGGCGGTCACGTCCGCGCTGGAGCAGTGGCGCACCGACGACCGGGTGCGTGCCGTGCTCGTCGAGGGGGCCGGGGAACGCGGCCTGTGCGCGGGCGGCGACATCCGTGCCATGTACGACGCGGTCAGGGCCGGACGGGTCGACCTCACCGAGACGTTCTGGGCCGCCGAGTACCGGATGAACGCCGCGTTGGCCCGCTACCCCAAGCCGGTCGTGGGAATCATGGACGGCATCTGCATGGGCGGCGGTGTCGGGATCTCGGCACACGGTTCGCACCGGGTGGTCACCGAGCGGTCCAAGGTGGGAATGCCCGAGGTGGGGATCGGTTTCGCCCCCGACGTGGGGGGAACCTACCTGCTCTCCCGCGCTCCCGGTGAGCTGGGCACGCACCTGGCGCTGACCGGGGAGCCGGTGAGCGGGGCCGACGCGCTGCACTGCGGGCTGGCCGACCACTACGTGCCCGGCACGGACCTGGACGACCTCGTCACCGCGCTCACCTCCGGCGAGGTCGACGCCTGTCTGGAGAAGTACTCCACCACGCCACCGCGTTCCGAGCTGGCACAGGCTGCCGCCTGGATCGACGAGGTCTACGCCCGGGACTCGGTCGAGGAGATCCTGGAAGGGCTGCGTTCCCGTCCCGAGGAGGAGGCTCAGCGGGCCGCGAGCACGATCGCCACGAAGTCCCCTACCTCGTTGAAGGTCACGTTGCGGGAGCTGCGCGGCGCTCGGGAACTCGACTCCCTGGAACGGGCGCTGGAGCAGGAGTACCGCGTGTCGCTGGGGTGCGTCCACCGCGGCGACTTCATGGAGGGGGTGCGCGCGACGGTGGTGGACAAGGACCGTAATCCCTCCTGGTCACCGGCCACCCTCGCGGACGTCGACGAGGAGCGGGTCGCCGCCTTTTTCGAACGTCCGGCCGGTGGGGACCTCGTTCTCCCCACCTGAGCCCCGAGCCCCCGGCCGCAGGAACTGTCGGATCACGAGAAAGGCGGATCGGCCATGGCTGTCATCGGATTCATCGGGCTGGGACACATGGGAGGCCCGATGTCGGCGAACCTGGTCAAAGCCGGACACACCGTACGGGGCTTCGACCTCGCGTCCGAGGCGACGCGGCGGGCCTCCGAACAGGGGGTGACGGTCGCCGCTTCGACGGTCGAGGCGGTGGAAGGGGTCGATGCCGTGGTCACCATGCTGCCGGGGGGCCAACACCTGCTGGAGTGCTATGACCGGATCCTCGCGGCCGTCTCGCCCGGGACACTGCTGATCGACTCCTCGACGGTGGACGTCGCCGACGCTCGACGGGCGCACGAGCTGGCCGAGGAGGCCGGTCTGGACTCCGTGGACGCTCCGGTCTCCGGCGGCACCGCCGGAGCGGAGGCGGGAACGCTGACCTTCATGGTGGGGGGAACCGAGCGGGCCTACCTGGCCGCGCGGGACTTTCTCGAACCGATGGCCCGCAAGGTGATCCACTGCGGCGGGGCGGGCAACGGGCAGGTCACCAAGATGTGCAACAACCTCATGCTGGCGACCTCGATGCTCGGGGTGGCCGAGGCCTTCGTGCTCGGCGAGCGACTCGGGCTGTCCCACCGGGCGCTGTACGACGTCGCTTCGGTGTCCACCGGCCAGTGCTGGTCGCTGACCACCAACTGCCCCGTTCCGGACATGGTGGAGACCAGCCGGGCCAACCACGACTACGAGCCCGGTTTCGCCGCCTCCCTGATGCTCAAGGACCTGGGACTGGCGGTCTCGGCCGCGGACCGCAGTGGCGCGGACACGGAGCTGGCCCGGCTGGCCGCGCGGATCTACGAACGCTTCAACGAGGAGGGCGGTGGCGGCTACGACTTCAGTGCCGTGATCGACTCCATCAGGCGACACTCCGGGGAGGTGGGCACGGAGCAGCGGGGCTGAGCCCCGGGAACTCCCTCCCGTCCTTTCCGGTGGTCACCGGGAGCCGTCGTGGCCTCCGGGGCGCCCGCCGCGCAGGCGGGTGTCCCGCGGGGTAGGCTGGCTTGCCGTGATGGGCGGAGTGGTCGCGATGTGGGACGGGATCGAGTCGTGGCTGGTGATGCTGCCCTACCCGTTCCAGGTGACGCTGGTGCTGGCCGTGCTCATCCCGTTGTGCTGGCTCGTGGCTCGGGGCCTCGACCGTGGGGTGGACGAGCTCGTGGCCAGGTTGACGAGGACGCGCGAGGCCGATCCCCCGGTGCGTGTGGCACGGCGGCGTGTTCGCGCGAGGACCGGCACGGGCCTTATCGTGAAGGGGCGACGTGTCGAAGCGGAGTAGTGCTGTCTCTCCTGTCGGAGAGTTCCGGGGGAGGCGCGGGTGAGTTCGCGAGGCCGCGTCACGTTCGTGTTGCTGGTGATGCTCGCCCTGGTGGTCTTCGGGTGGCTCGCCGAGCACGTGGACCTCGTGTGAGCGGCGAGGTGACGGTTCCGGTGCCGAGCGCGAATCGTGGGCGATGACGATGAGTCCGGTGGGGTTTCCGAGACGGGGTTCGAGAAGGGACGTCGAGGTGGTCGAATCCGCTCCGTTGCCCGTGTTCGCCACCACCGGGGAGGCGGTGCGCCAGGCCCGGGCCTCGGGAGCTGTCCCGCACGTGCTCGACGGCGGCGAGGTGTTCGGCAAGAGGGCCATGCTGGACGCTGTGGCGGCGACGCTGTCCTTCCCCGAGTGGGCGGGGCGGAACCTGGACGCCCTGTACGACTGCCTGATCGACCTGTGCTGGCTGCCGCCGGGGGAGCACGTGCTGGTCTGGTCGCGCCACCGCGTGCTGGCCGACCACGACCCGAAGACCTACCGGCGGGTCGGTGCGGTGCTGTACGCCGCCACCGGCGGCTCCGGTGAGCGGGTGTTCCGGGCGGTGTGCGCCGACGACGAACCCGGCGGGTGAACAGCACGGGAACGTCCGTCTCCTTCCGGAGAGGGGGGTCGGCAGACCCCGCCCGGCGGTCTTACGTCGCTCAGCGCACCCAGGAGGGAGAGCGTTTCTCCGCGAAGGCCCGCATTCCCTCGGCCGCCTCCTCACTGGCGAAGTGACGGGCCGACAGCTCCAGCATGTTCGCGAAGTCCGTCCGCATGTCCTCCGGCCGGGGTGTGCGCAGCATTTCCTTGGTGGCGGCCAGGGCGTTCGGAGCTCCCCGGGCCAGCATCCGTGCGTAGCGGTCCACTTCGGCGTCCAGTTCCGCCGCGGAGACCGCGGAGTTGAGCAGGCCGATCTCGACCGCCCTGCGCGCGTCGAAGGTCTCGCCGGTGAGGAACAGTTCGTGGGCCTGTCTGGGTTGCAGCCGGGGAAGCACGGTGACCGAGATCACCGCGGGGACGACACCGATGCGCACCTCGCTGAACGCGAAGGTGGCCTCCTCCGCCGCCACCGCGATGTCGGCCGCGGCGACCAGACCCAGGCCGCCGGCGCGGGCCGGACCGGCGAGTTTGGCGATCACGGGTTTCGGGCTGGTCCACACACGTTCCACCAGCTGTGGGACCTCGTTGATGCCCTGGTTCTGCGCGTCCTCGGTGCGGGACTCCTTCAGGTCCATCCCGGCGCAGAACACGGAGCCGGTGTGCTCCAGCACGAGCAGACGGACCTCGGGATCGGCGAGGGCCCCGTCCAACGCCTCCAGCAGCTCGTGACGCAACCGTTTCGACAGGGCGTTGCGATTGTGCGGTGAGTCGAGGGTGATCGTGGCGATCCCGTTGTCCACAACGCGATGCACGAGTTCGTCAGCCATGCGCCGCAGCCTAGTCGGGCTTGTGGAGCCAGTCACCCGGTTCGCTCCAGTGTGGTGCGGACGTCCTCGGGAACTGACGGTTCCAGGGCGGAGAACGCGGTGCGAGAGCGCTGTCTCGCACACGTGGGGCTTGTACCATGACTGCTGAGTTCGTTCCAGTTCGGACACGGCCAGTGGAGGTCGACATTCTTTTGAGAGGAAGAAATCGTGCTTTCTTGTTTGCTCTTTCTGTTTCTGCGCTGGTTGTGTGTATTATTATGATCTGGGGTGGCCGGGGATTGTTTGGCTGGTTGTTTTTTGTGTTTTCCTTGGGGCTTCTTTTGGCGGCGAAAGGGGTTGGCGTGGATGGGTCGAAATCGGTCAAAAATGATGAATGAATCAGTGTTGAATGTCTGGACATTGGTTTTTCCTGTGCTTTCGTTGGATGTTCGTGATATTGCCGGAGGAGTTTTGGATCTTTCTTGCGTTCTGCGGTCTCGCTCTCTTCGGAGGCTGGTTCGGGAGACTGTTCCGCTTCTGCGGTCCTCTGTGGCGTAGCCGGTTCGACAGGAAGTGATGTCGCGGCCGGGGGTGGTGCGCAGCTGGTGCATGTGTCGCAGGAGTGGGCTGCGCTCCAGTGGCAGGGGTTGGTGGTCCGATTGGAAGGGCTGTCGGCTCGGGATCGGGCGCGGTGTTTGGCGAAACGGTTCTGCCGCAAAAGAAGGAACATGGTTCGAAGAGGAGAAATTTTCGCTGTTTCCGTTGCGTTCCCGGTGTTGTTTGCTTTGGTTGTAGGTTCTGTCGTTGGTTCGTCTTTGGGGTGAAATTTTTTCGTGTTTTGATTGTCGGTTGACCGGGGTGGGTTCGACGTTGTTGGTGTCGTTTTCACTGGGGGTGGTTGACCGTGGATGGCTGTTCTTCGTTCACGAGTCTTCGTCCGAGTGGATCAGTGTCGTCTCGTGGTCCGAGTCCTCCGGTAGAAGGCACTGATCCCTAGCCGGGTGAGTAGATCCGGGGTTTTTGGGGACCCGTTTTCGGTTCGGGTGCGGCTCTCCTTCCTCAGCTCGCCGGGTAGCGCTCGAACCACTCGGGGGTCTCCGGGGGAGCGGGGCCGAACTCCAGCGCGGCGTCGGTGGCCATGCGTTCCACGGTCTCGCGCAGCTCCAGTTCCCGGGTCCAGCGTTCCTCAACCGCATCCGGGGTCGAGGCGGCCAACAGCCCGCCGGCCACCGCCCCGCACACCGCGCTGTCCCCGGAGTGGTTGACCGCTGTCCGGATGCCCAGGTCGAAGTCCCCCCGGGCGCAGAGCGCGGAGTAGACCCCGATCCCCAAAGCCCCCACGGCGGTGAATCCGGTGCCGAAGGTTCCGGTGACGCGTTCCGGCGGGACCGGCCCCTCCTCGGCCAGGTCCACGGCGGTGGCCAGGGTGGACCGAACACGCTCTCCTTCCTCCTGGCGCTCCACCATTGCCAGGGCCTCCGCCACCGACTCGGACAGCGGAACCTCCCGCAGCAGCCGGGAGACCACCACGGCCAGGCTCGCCGTGCCCAGCCGGGCGTCGGGGTGGCCGTGGGTGAGACCGGCCAGCTCGGCGGCCACCCGGAACGTCTCGGCCTGGTCCGCGTTCCACAGCGCGGCGGGAACCGCGCGTAACAGGGCCGTGCCGCCGTCCGAGTCGGTCTCCGGTGTCTCCGGGGCCCCCATCTCCCGTTGGCCTTTGGCGAAGGCGATCAGCGTGCGCATCATGGTCCGTCCCGGCGTGCGGGTCTGGAACAGCCCGCGCAGGCCCACCAGCCACCCGTCCGGTTCGGGTGCCACGGACAGGAACCCGCCCGCCGCGCGCGGCCAGCTCAGGTGCTGGGTGTGCAGCCATCGCTGGTAGGCGTGCTGCACGTACCCGGTCGGGAGGTCGACCTCCGTCCCGCGCCGGGCGACCCCGGCACGAACCATCCCCTCCAGGGTGAACAGCAGGATCTGTGTCTCGCTGCCGATCCGTCCCGAGGGATGTCCCGCAGGCACGTACTCCAGCAGCCCCGAGGGGCCGTAGCGGTCCGTGATCTCCTGCCAGGAGTCCCCGGCGACCGCCCCTCCGAGCGCCTCGCCGACGGCGCAGCCGAGAACGCAGTGCGTGAAGCGCCCCTGCCAGACCTCGCTGATGCGGTACTGCCCGGTCGGTTCGTTGTCGCTCTCCGCGGATTCCCCGGAGGTCGGGGCCGTCGGAGGAGAGTCCTCCCGCTGCGGGTCTTCGTCGGAGGCCACCCCGAACTCGCGTACCGCCTCGGCGGTGACTCGTTCGATCAGGGGATCGAGGCGCGGAACCCGCCCCGTGACCTCGTGAAGCCGGTCCGGACCGTGGTGGGCTCCGAACAGCTGTCCGCAGAGCAGCGCGGAGACGAGGGTGTCACCACCGTGGTCGACGGCCACCCGCAGCGCCCCGGCGAGGTCTCCGGGACAGCTGATTACCGCGCGCAGCGCCACGGCCAACACCCCGGCCCCTGTTCGGCAGTCCGCGGCGGCCTCCAGGTTCCTCCTGGTGGGGCGGCTCCCCTCCGGGCGGAACCCGCTCAGCCGCACGGCTTCGGCCACCTCGGGGCAGACACGTTCGTGCCCGGCCAGTTCCACTGCCTCGACGGCGCGGGATCGCGGGTCACCGCCCCGCAGCAGTCCGAACAGGACGAGCGCGGCGATCCCGGCGGGACGGTGCCCCCGGAGGCCACCGTGCGTCAGGGCGGCCATCCGCTCGCCCAACAGCAGGGCCGAGGACGGGTTCTCCGCCCACAGCGCCGCCGCGACCGCCGCGACCGGAACGGCACCGGCCGACTCCGCGGTGTTGACGGGTTCCTCCGGGGTGCCGGGGCGAGCGCCCTCCTCGAGGCGGCCCAGGGTGAACAGCGTCACCGGATCGGCCTCACCACCCGGAGAGCTCCGGGGAGCGGCGGGAGGCTCTCCGCCCGTGGCCTCGTCCCTCCGGGCGGAGGAGTCGGTGCACTCGGAGTGGGTGGCTCCGTGGGGATGCAGCGGACACCGCTGTCCGCGCAGTGCCGCCTCCACCGGGTCGGCCTCACCGTGCCGGCGGAACTCGGCACGAGCCCGAACCATTTCGTCCACAACGGACAGAATCGTAGTCGTGCGCGGTGTTTCCGTGTCCCGCCGGACGAACGCCTCGGCCACCGCGCACCCCCGGAGCACGCCCAGCAACCTCCCCCGTGCCTCGGGGCAGTCGCCGAACAACGTCCCCGTCTCCGCTCGGGGGACGCTGCCGGTGTCCGTGAGCCCGTTTTCCAGCGTCCTCGCCCACAACGGTCCGTGAGGATCGGCGCGGAGCAGCCGCCAGTGGTTCAGCAGGTCACGCTCCCGCTCGTCCCGCAACGGGGGTCGTACGGCACGTCGCCTGTCCGCGCGCAACCTCGCGAGCAGCCGCGCCTCGTTCTCCCCGAGAGGGGTCGTCGTCTTCTCCACGGCACCAGTCATCCTCGTCGTCGGGGCGGAGTCCCGCCTGCCGCCCAGGGGCCCGCCCGGTCGGCCTCCGGGAAAACCCACGGAAAGCTCCGGCCGGTTCGGCCGGTGGCCGGTGCACCGGAAGCTCACGGGCCGCCGGCCACACCGGTGCATCGAATCAGCGGGATGTTCCGTTACCGCCGCTTTCCCCGCCGAGGTACCGCAGCGTCCATTCCGGAGTCTCCTCGTCCGGGAGCGGTTCCTCCGGATCCCGCAGACGCTGTCGGTCCGCCAGCAGCGTTTCGGCGACCTCACGCAGTTCGAGCCGTTCGACCCACTCGGCGGGCAGTGCCTCCTCACCACGGGAGACACCCAGCAGCCCGCCGCAGACGGCGGAGGTGGCGGCACTGTTGCCGGGGTGGGAGGCGGCCAGGGTCACGGCCTCGCGCCACGAGTCCGGACGGGACAGCGCGGCCGCCAGGGCGATGGCCAGCGCCTCCGGGGCTCGCCAGCCGCTGCCGAGCTCGCTCAGGGCCGCGGCCTCCGGTGGTCCGTTCTCGGCCAGCCGTACCGCCGAGCGGACCGCCTCCGCCGTGTTCGTGCCCCCCTCGTACTTGTCCAGTTCCGCCAGCGCCCGCCGGGTCGCCTCCGCCAGCGTCGTACCCCGCAGCAGCGCGTTGACCATCCCGGCGAGCATCCCGGCGGGAAGGTAGCCGTCCGGGCTGCCGTGGGTCAGCACCGCACTTTCCGCGCCGAGGGCGAAGGCGACCGCGGGGTCGGGGGCGAACAGCCCGAGCGGAGCGGCACGGGCCGTGCCGAGGAAGCCGTCCGCGTCGTTGGGCGGGTTCAACGGTCCCGGCCTCGTTCCGTGCTCGGACGGGTCGGCGAGGGCGGCCAGGCTGGCGTGATCGGGAAAACGCTGGGCACGCAGGGCGGGTGTCTCACCCGGCCAGTGCTCGAGTGGAGGACGCCGCAGCACGACCCCCTGGGTGCCCAGCCACTGCCGCAGACTCGTGCGGATGTTGTCCACTGTGGTGGTCTCGGAGTCGTGCAGCCGTCTCCGCAGTTCGGCGCGCAGCACACCGTGCAGCACGAACAGCAGCTGTTGGCTGAGGCAGCTTCCCCGCCCGTCCGTGCCCACGAGTTCCTCGAGCTCGTCGGCGCCGAGCTTTCCCGCGTCGGTGGTGAACATCAACGGGGTTCCCAGGACGTCGCCGCACAACGTGCCCAGCACGCAGCCACGCAGGCGTTGGTCGGGGTCCAGCTCCAGGGGGGACTCCTCCGCGAGAGCACCCGTGTTCCGGTTCCGCCCGTGCGTCCCGAGCAGCCGCGCGGCCTCCTCGGCACCGAACGTGTCGACTGCCAGTGCACGCAGTCCCTCGTACAGCTCGGTGGGCACGTCCCCGTCGCCCTCCTGGATCCGCCTCCAGGCACTCAACAGCCGGGACTCCTCGGCGGACAGGGGCTCGTTCTCCGCCGCCTCCTCCGTCGGGGGCGGTTCCTCCGTGTGCCGTTCCCCCTCCGGGGGTGCGTCCTCGGCGGAGGAGGGATCCTCTTCCTTCCCGGCGTCCTCGGTCTCCGCCGAGGGGGAGGCCGGGGAGTCGGAGGGGGAGACGTCGGTGTCCGTGGGCGCGTGCTCCTCCGGCGGCGGTGCGTGTTCCTCGGTGTCCGGGATTGCCTCCCCCTCCTGTTCGTCGGTCCGGGGAGACGTCCGTTGCGCCTCGGACTCCTCCGAGGAGGCCGTGTCGCGCACGGGCAGCCACGTCCGGGGCGGTGCCTCCCCGTCCGCACCGGAGGTCTCCGCGACTCGTTCCCCGGGGGGAAGCGGGTAGCGCCGCAGCCATTCCGCGTCCTCCGGCGGTGCCGATCCGAACTCCAGCTCGGCGTCGGCGGCGATCCGTTCGATCGTCTCGCGCAGGTCCAGCGCCCGCACCCATTCCTCCGGAATCGAGTCGGCGGACAGCGCGGCCCCCATGACGGTGCCGCAGACGGAGCCGGTGGAGTCGCTGTCGCCGGAGTGGTTGACCGCCAGCAGCACGGCGTCGGTGAACGAGTCGGGGTGGGTGAGCGCGGCGTAGACCGCGATGCCCAGCGCTTCCTCGCCGACCCATCCGCCACCGAGCCGCTGCTCGATCGTCTCCGGTCCTCGTTCCCCGGCGGCGGCCAGCTCCGCGGCCCGTTTCAGGCAGGCCGTCGTCTCCTGGTGCTCGTCCCACCGGCTCAGTTCCCCCAACGCCGTGTCGAGGGCCTGCTGGAGGGAGAACCCGTCGAGGAGGACCCGCACGATCACGGCGAACGCCCCGGCCGGGAGGTAGCCGCTCGGATGGCCGTGCGTGAGGGCGGCGCTTTCGGCCGCGACGCGGAAGACCTCCCGCCGGTCGGTCGACCACAGCGCCACGGGGGCGGCTCGCATGACGCCGCCGCAGCCCTTGGAGTCGTTCAACGGAGCGGCCACCGAACCGGCTCTGCGTTCCCGGCCGAAGCCGTGCAGGGCCTGGATGCACGTGGTGCCCGGTGCCCGTCGTTTGAACAGCTCGCGCTGTCCGATCAGCCACCCGTCCGGTTCGTCCTCCTCAGCGGGGCCGCGCGCCTCCTTCCAGTCGAACCCCTGGGTGTGCAGCCACCGTTGGTAGGCGTGTTGCACCGTCTCGACCGGAGGAGTCGCCCTCCCCAGCCGCCCGGAGGTCCCCGCGCGGATGACGCCCTCCAAGGTGAACAGGGTCATCTGGGTGTCGTCGCTGACCACCGCGGACGCCTCCCCCTTCTCCGGGAATCCGGTCACCCCGGCGGGACCGAACCGTCCCCGGATGGCGGCCAGCGGGTCGAACTCGACGAGGTAACCGAGCGCGTCCCCCACCGCCCCTCCGAGCAGGGGACCGCGGAACCAGCCACCGCCGACAGCGGAGTCCGGAGGGGCTGCTGCGGCTGAGCTGGCACCGGAGGACCGCTCGGCGGAGCTTTCCGTCCCGGAGTGTTCGGAAACCTCCTCCGCCTCGGCGGAACCGGTCGGGGAGGAGGGCTCTGCGGAGACGGGCCCACCGAAGGTGGGATCGAATCCCAGGGAGGAGACGTCCCCGTGGCCGGGGTAACGCTGCCGCCATCCCTCGTCGTCCGGAGGGGAGGTTCCGAACTCCCGCAGCGCGTCCCGTCCGAGGTCCTCGACCGTTTCGCGTTGACGCAGGTCCCGCAGCCACACCCCGGGAAGCGCCGACTTGCCGTACATCGCCCCGGCCAGGGCCCCGCAGACGGCTCCGGTGGAGTCGCTGTCGCCGGAGTGGTTGACCGCCAACAGCACCGCGCGGGCCAGGTTCTCCGTGCTCGACACGGCGCAGACGGCGATGGCCAGTGCCTCCGGGGCCGTCCAGCCGGCCCCGAGCACGTCCTTGAGTCGTTCGGGGGTGGGGGTGCCGTGCTCGGCGAGCTCCACGGCGCGGGCCAGGGCCTGTTCCGTGCCGCAGTCGGGCGCGTACTCGGCGAGGACCTCACGAGCCCGCGCGAGTGCCGTGGCCAGTTCCTGGCCGTCCCACAGCTGACGCAGCAGCACCCCCAGCACCCCGGCGGGGAGACACCCCTCGGGCGCGCCGTGGGTCAGCGCGGCACAGGCGGTGGCCATCTCGAAGACGGTGTGCGGATCCCGCGACCACAGCGCGGCCGGCAGTGCGCGCAGCATCCCGCCGTTGGTCTCCGAACGCCCCAGCGGTTCGGCGACACTGCCCGGCCGTTCGGAGGAGACGAACTCCCGCAGGGCGCTGATGTTGCTGCTGGCGGGTGAGCGCACCGCGAAGAACTCCGGCAGAGCGACCAGCCACCCGTCCGGTTCGGGGTGGGTGTGCAGGAACGGCCCGGCGGCACGTTCCCAGGAGTACCCCTGGGTGTGCAGCCAGCGTTGCAGTCCCAGCTGGATCGCGGGCAGCGGGTTCTCGGTGACTCCGGTGCGAACGGCGAGATGCCCCCGGATCATGCCTTCGAGGGTGAACAGCGTCAGCTGCGTGTCGTCGGTGAACGCACCCGGGTGCTCGGTGTTGCGGTCGTAGTCGGTCACCCCGTCGGTGCCGTAACGACTTCTGATCTGTTCGAGCGGGTAGAACTCGACGGGGGCTCCGAGAGCGTCCCCCGCCGCCGTGGCCAGCAGACTTCCCAGGAAACGTTCCCCGAAGGGATCGTCGCCCACCCGCTCGCGTTCCTCGTGCTGGGGCGGTGACGGCAGGTCCGGCGCGGCCTCGGAGGAGGGGGACTCCCGGGACGTGGCGGAGGAGAGGGTGCTCGTGGTGGGGCGGCCGGGTGTGGTGATCGTGGAGACGTCGGTCCGCACGGTCGTCTCGGCGGCGGTGGAGGTTCCGTTGGTGGTGTGGTTGGCCGTGACGGGAAGCCCCGCCGCGCGGATCAGGTCCTCGGCGGGGACACGGACCTTGACGACACTGTTCGGGTTCACCTGTAGGTCCGTGCCGAGGGGGCGCATCCCCGCCAGGGAGCGGCCCGTCATGCGTTGCCAGCTGGTCCAGTTGCCCGGCAACTGTGCCTCCGAGGTGAAGACCTGAAGTTGTTTGCGACCCGAGTGGTGGTTGAGGGTGAACAGCCCGTCACCCTGGGGTTGGGCGAACAGGATGAGTTCGGTCTCCAGCAGGGCGGCCAGCAGGGTCTGGGCGGGGGCGTAACCGGTGGTGGTCAGCTGCAGGGCCCGTTCCACGTCGTTGGTGGGGGCGGGCAGCCGCAGCGCCACGGGGGACGGGCGGTAGTTCGGGTTCGGGGAGAAGTCCTCGGTGATCCGGCCGTGTTCGTCGACGCGGAAGCCGCCGATGAACCCCCAGGGCGGCACCTCCGCGTTGGGGTCGGTGAAGATCGGATCCACCACGTACAGCCAGCTGTTCGGCTGTTGTGCTGCCTGTTCCCGCATCGCGGGTGTAATAGCCGGTCGGCTCGGCTGCTGACTGCTCATCGCCCCCGCTGCTTCCCCTTGTCAGGTTCTCGGTGTGGTCCGGCGGTCTCCGTCGCGTGATGACGGAGGCCGCTTCGAACGCGGTTCGGTCGGGACGTGCCTGCCTGGCGGCCCGCCGAGCGATCGGTTGAGCGCGTCACTGCGTGATCGTTACTGTCTCATGACCTTATGGAGTGAATATCGGTATCTCCTGTTTACCAAACACGCGTGCTGTGCTGGCCGGTGCTCGCTCGAACCGGAGGCTGAGGCCCGGCGACGAGCGGAGTGTCGGGGGTAGCGTCCGTCCGCCGCCGGGGCACGCCCCGTGGGCGCACTCCGATCATGAGGGTAGGTCACCCTCCTCCGGGCCGTCTCGTCCCGAATTGCTCCGAATGCCTCGGTGTGGACCGGTGTGACTGCTCCGTTCGGAGCAGTTCGACGGGCGCGTGTGTGCCGGGTAAGCCGCGCGGGAATTCGGAATCGGGGCGAACAAAGGGTTGTGTCGTGCGGAAAAGCGGTTCGCGACGAATCGATGTGCACGCGGACGCAACTTTCGCCGCTTCGGCGCGTCCCACGGGGCGGAAAACCGAAAAGGGACTCGCGACGCGAGAAGGAGAAGTCCGATATGCACAAGACGTTTGCCGCCGCCTTCGCCGCACTGACCGTTCTCGGGGGTGCGGGAACGGCTGTTTCCGCGACCGTTCCCGGGGAGTCCGAGAAGGCTCCCGCCCCGTCCGTGTCACACCAGGGAGGTCTGTTCACCACGGTCACCGGAAAACTGGTCCGGGCGGAGTCCGGCTATGCCGTCATCGACTCGGAGAGCGGGGCCAGACACACGCTCGACTCCGACTCCGGGGTCCTGCTCCCCTACCTCGGTGAACGCGTTCGGGTCACCGGCAGCCTGCCGGGACGCTTCGGCGGGCAGACGGACGATCCGCTGACGGTGCGCACCGTGGAACCGGTGGAGAGCGACGGGCAACTGCCCGAGCGGGGGACCACGGAGCTGCGGATGCAGGTGCGTACCGACGGAGACGTTCCGGCCGGCATGACCTTCTACGGACTCTTCGACCAGCCGGAAGGCCCCGCCCAGGGCGAGGTGGACGGTATCGGGGACCTCGGCGCGATCGCGCTGAACGACTTCGACGGCGACGGGGTGTACTCCGCCTCGGTCGGCCTGCGGCAGGGAAGCAGCTCGGTGGCACGTATCGCCGTGGGCAGCACCGCCACGGGCCCGCGCGAGGTGATCCACCCGCAGAGCACCGTCCGGCAGGACAACACGGTCGTGCTCGACGGGGACACCACCGTCACCGGCGACTACGCTCCCGTCCGCTCCTGCGGTGACGTCCCCTTCAGCCCGGAGACGGACCACGGGGCCTTCGGCGTGAACGCCACCGGTGTGGACTGCGGAGTGGCCCGTGACGTCGCCGCCGACGCCGAGGGGAACCTCGGCGAGAACTACCGCAGCCACGACTTCACCTGCCTGGCCGAGGAGTCCGGCGGTGAACTGGGTGGTTACGACTACACCTGCCACCACGGGGTGCGGAAGGTGACCTTCTCCGCCTCCTGATCCGCATCCCTCCGAGGTCTCCGGCCGGGCGGCCCGTCGTCCGGCCGGAGAACCGTGCGCTCCGTGAACCCGGTCTACCGGGAGGGGAGCGGTTCCCCTTCGTGTTCGACCGGGGACACCAGGTGTCCGAAGGGGACGCCTCTGAGCTACTTTGGACCGCCGGCAGATCGGTTTCTGGGGGAGGTATCCACGCATGAGCAACGAACCGGCCGGTGTCCGAACGCGTCCCGAACCGCGCGGAACCCGTGCCCACGGGCACCGACTGCGGGCGCTGGCCGCCGTGTTGGGAGGTGCCTCGCGGTGGTCGGTGATCGAGCCGGAGGTGCAGGGGCTGAAGGAGGTGGTCGGCGCGGGGGACGTGTGCTTCGACGTCGGTGCCGCCTACGGCATGTACAGCTTCGCCCTGGCCCGCCTCGTCGGCTCCGAAGGGCAGGTGCACTCCTTCGAGCCCCAGCGCAAACCGCACGGGATACTCGCGACCGGCGCGCTGCTGACCGGAGTGGGCAACCTCCGGATCAGCCGCTCGGCGCTGGGTGGGCGTTCGGGCAGGCACAGGATCACCGTTCCCACCCGTTTCGGGCTGCCGATCCACGGGCACGCCCACGTGAGCGACGAGGTGTCGAACGATCCTCCCGCGGGACTCTTCCGTGGAAGCCGTTCGGTGGTGACCGACACGTTCTCCGTGGACCAGATACGGCGTTCTCGGGGAATTCCCCGGGTCGATTTCATGAAAATCGACGTCGAGGGTTACGAACCCACCGTTCTCGACGGGGCGGAGAAAACTCTGGAGGAATGCAGGCCGGTGTTGTTGCTCGAAATCGAACACCGGCACCTTTCCCGGTACGGTCTCGAACCGTCCGCGTTTCTGAGCCGGTTGCGGAAAATGGGATACCAGCCCCACGTATGGCATTCGGGGAACTGGATTCCCGTCGACGGGGTGACCCCGCGCAAACGGAACTACCTGTTCACCGCGTCCCGGCCGTGAACGGATCCGCGACGACCGGCTGAGACGTCCCGTCACCGTCGGAGATCCGACCGAAGGCCGCCGGCGGGGCGTGAGGTGAGGAGACCGCCCCTGCCGGTGAACTCATCGCCCTTCCGGGCCGAGCGCGGCCGGAGACCGGTCCAGCGCCGACTCGTACCGGCCCACGACCAGGTCGGCGACCTCGTGGTCGTCCCCCATGGGCTCGGCCAGCAGCGGCTCGGAAGCGTGCTCACACGCCTGCTCGATCACCCGGTCCGGCAGCCTGCCGGGGGCGAGGAACCAGGAGCCCACCGCGAAGCGCCGGGCCCCGGCCGCGCGCAGCCGCTCCACGGCGGTGGGTACGTCCGGCTCGGCCGCCGCGGCGAAGGCGGGTACCACCCCGGCCCAGGCGGTACGCCGACGCCAGGACTCGGCCACCTCCGCCACGAGCCCGTTCGCCGGGGGGTGGGCCGAACCGGCCCCGGCGAGGACCACCCCCATTCCCGTGTCCCCGGGATCCACCCCCGTGCGCAGCAGCCTGCGCCAGGCGGCCGTGCGCAGCCGCGGATCCGGTCCGAGGACCCCGGAGACGCGCACCGACAGTCCCGGATTGCGTCGCCGAGCCTCGGCCACGGCCTCCGGGATGTCCACGCTCGCGTGGTAGGCGTGGCCCAGCAGCAGCGGAACCACCACCCCCTGCCGGTGCCCGTCGGAGTACACGGAGTCGAGTACCTCGCCCAGGGACGGCGCGGACAGGTCGAGGAACGCCTCCCGGACGTCCAGCTCGGGACGCACGGAACGGACCACGTTCAGCAGTCGCCGGACGGTCTCCGCCGAACGTGGGTCCCTGCTTCCGTGCGCCACCGCGACCAAGGGGGCACTCATGTTCCGACTCCTGCGACTCAGTGGTTCACGGCCGCCGCGAGCGGGGCCAGTGGCACACCGACGAGACCGGCCGCCAGCGTCGAACCGTCCGAGGGGTCGAGCACGATGAACGAGCCCGTGCGCCTGCTGTCCGCGTACTCGTCGACGGGCAGCGACTCGGAGGTGCGCAACCGGACCCGGCCGATCTCGTTGAGCTCCAGCTGTTCGGGAGAGTCCACCCCGGACAGTTCCTGTTCGTCGAAACGGGTGGCCAGCTCGGTGGCCATGGCCTGCACCGTTCGCGTGCCGTGCTTGACGAGCAGGCGTGCGCGTGGTTTGAGCGGTTTCTCGGCCAGCCAGCAGAGTGTGGCGTCGATCTCGTCGGTGACCCGGGGCTGGTTCTCGGCGGCGACGATGACGTCGCCGCGTGCCACGTCCACCTCGTCCTCGAGCAGTACGGTCACCGACCGGCCCGCCGCGGCACTGGGAACCTGCCCGTCCGGGGTGTCCACCTTGGCCACCCTGCTGCGGACGCCAGCGGGCAGTACGATGACCTCGTCGCCCTCGGCGACCACACCGGCCGCCACCTGCCCGGCGTAGCCCCGGTAGTCGGGGTACTCGGTGGTGCGCGGACGGATGACGTACTGCACCGGCATACGGAAGGGCACGTCGTGCGGATCCGGTGCCACGGGGACGGTTTCCAGGTGCTCCAACAGCGACGGTCCCGTGTACCAGGGAGTGCGCTCGGAACGCTCCACCACGTTGTCCCCGTGCAGGGCCGACACCGGCACGGTCACCACGTGCTCGTCCGCGTACCCCAGCGCTCGGGCGTGCTCGGTGAACTCGGCCGCGATGCCGGCGTGCACCGACTCGTCGAAGTCGACCATGTCGATCTTGTTCACGGCCAGCACGAGCCGGGGAACCCCGAGCAGGGCGAGTACGGCGGCGTGCCTGCGGGTCTGTTCCAGCACCCCCTTGCGTGCATCGACGAGCAGCACCGCGAGCTGCGCGGTGGAGGCCCCGGTGACCGTGTTCCTGGTGTACTGCACGTGGCCGGGGGTGTCGGCCAGCACGAAGGTTCGCTTGGCCGTGGCGAAGTACCGGTAGGCGACGTCGATGGTGATGCCCTGTTCCCGCTCCGCACGCAGTCCGTCGACGAGCAGGGACAGGTCGGGGGTGCTCAGGCCGCGGTCCGCGCTGGCCCGGTGCACCGCGTCGAGCTGGTCGGCCAGCACCGACTTGGTGTCGTGCAGCAGCCGACCCACCAGGGTGCTCTTGCCGTCGTCGACCGAACCGGCCGTGGCCAGCCGCAGCAGGTCGGTGTGCACCGGCAGGGACACCTCGGTCCCGCTGTCCGGAGCGAACCGCGTGAGGGTCTCGGTGTCGTCGGTCATATCAGAAGTAGCCCTCCCGCTTACGGTCTTCCATGGCCGCCTCGGACATCCTGTCGTCGGCTCTCGTCGCGCCGCGCTCGGTCAGGTGACTCGCGGCGACCTCGGCGATCACGTCGTCGACCGTGTAGGCCTCGGACTCCACGGCACCGGTGCACGAACCGTCCCCCACGGTCCGGTACCGGACGGTCTTCTCGACGACCTCCTCGCCCTCCCGGGGACCTCCCCACGGACCCGAGGTCAGCCACATGCCGTCCCGCTCGAAGACCTCCCTGCGGTGGGCGTAGTAGAGACTGGCCAGCTCGATCTTCTCGCGCTGGATGTAGCGCCACACGTCCAGCTCCGTCCAGTTGGACAGGGGGAACACCCGCATGTGCTCACCGGCGCGGTGCTTGCCGTTGTAGAGGTTCCACAGTTCCGGGCGCTGCCTGCGCGGATCCCACTGCCCGAAGGAGTCGCGCAGACTGAACACGCGTTCCTTGGCGCGGGCCCGTTCCTCGTCGCGCCGGCCCCCGCCGAACACGGCGTCGAAGCGGTTCTGCTCGATGGCCTCCAGCAACGGCTGGGTCTGCAGCGGGTTACGGGTTCCGTCCGGACGTTCGGTGAGCCGGCCGTCGTCGATCCAGTCCTGCACCCGGGCGACGACCAGGCGAAGGTCGTGCCTGCTGACGAGCTCGTCGCGGAACCGCAGGACCTCTTCGAAGTTGTGGCCGGTGTCCACGTGCAGCAACGGGAACGGGACGGGGGCCGGGCGGAAGGCCTTCAGCGCCAGGTGCAGCAGCACCGTGGAGTCCTTGCCTCCGGAGAACAGGATCACCGGGCGGTCGAACTCCCCGGCGACCTCCCGGAAGATGTGGATCGCCTCGGACTCCAGCGCGTCGAGGTTGTCCACCTGTGGCGGAGCCTCGGACGTCGCCGGATCCTCCGACAGGTCGAGATTCTGATCCATGATCGCTTCCGTCGTCATCAGCGTGCCTTTACACAGTTGTCGGATCACCCCGTGGAGGGATGGCGGAGCACACGGTGTGCCGTCCCGACACGGCCCCGGAACGTGTCGCGACACACCGGACCGCTATGCGTGCAGCCCGCACTCCGTCTTCGAGAACCCGCTCCAACGACCACTGCGCGGATGCTCACCTGGCGCGGGTTTGGCCGTGCACGGCTGGCACCCGATCGAGGGGTATCCCGCGGGGACCAACGGGTTCACCAACACATTGTGCTCGGCTATGTAATTGTCCATGTCCTCGTCCGTCCACGCCGCCATCGGATTCAGCTTCACCAGGTTGTTCCGCTCGTCCCAGGTGACCAGGGGGGTGTCCGCCCTGGTGGGAGAGTCGACCCGGCGCAGTCCGGTGACCCACGCCTCGTAACGGGCCAGGGTGTTCCGCAACGGAACCACCTTGCGCAGGTGGCAGCACCGACCCGGATCCCGTTCGTACAACCGTGGCCCCTCGGAGGCGTCCTGCTCCTCCACGGTCTGTTCGGGCATCGCGTTGACGATGTTGACGTCGTAACTCTGCGCGACCGCGTCCCTGGTGCCGAGGGTCTCGGCGAAGTGGTAGCCGGTTTCGAGGAAGAGGACGTCCACCCCGGGCTGAATCCGTGACACCAGATCCACCAACGAGGCGTCCTGCATGTTGGACGCCACGATCATCCTGTTGCCGAAGGTCCGCGACGCCCAGGAGAGCACCTCCGTGGCGCTCGCTTCGGACAGCTGCTCACGGGCCTCTTCCACGAGGGCTTGAAGCTCTTCGTCCCCACGCCGAACGCCGATGTCGGGGGTGCTCTCCGCGGTCATGGTTGCTCGTCCTCCTCGGTCAGTGCCAATCCTGCGAGTCGTACCGTGAACACACGGCGGCACGCCTGACATTTCCACGCGCCCGTGGGCTCGGCCTGCGGCACGAGTTCCTCGTCCCCGCAGTACGGGCAGTAGAACGGAACAGCCCTGCCCTCGGGGCCGGGCTCGGTGGAACGTCCCCCGTTCACGTTAGCTCCCCATCACTCACGCGGTTGGCCCACTGGGCGAAAGTCTCGCCCCCCGACCGCTGGTCGAGGTAACGACGCACCAGACGCTCCACATAATCGCCCACCTCGGCCGAGGTCACCTTGTGGCCACGGATCTTGCGTCCGAACCCGGCGTCCCGACCGAGTCCACCACCCAGGTGCACCTGGAAGCCCTCGACCTGGTTGCCCTGCTCGTCCTGCACGAGCTGCCCCTTCAGGCCGATGTCGGCCACCTGGGTGCGGGCACAGGCGTTCGGGCAGCCGTTGAGGTTCACGGTGACCGGGTTGTCCATGTTCCCCTGCACGTCCGCGAGCCTGCGCTCCAGGTCCTCGACCAGCTCCGTGGCCCGGTTCTTGGTCTCGACGATGGCCAGCTTGCAGAACTCGATACCGGTGCAGGCCATGACGCTGCGTCGCCACGGCGAGGGGCGGGCCCGCAGGCCGAGCTCGTCGAGGTCGGAGATGAGGTTCTCCACCTCGGAACCGGGCACGTCCAGCACCAGCAGGTTCTGTTCCACCGTGGTGCGGATGCGGCGGGAGCCCACGCGCTCGGCGGCCTTGGCGACCTCGATGAGCGTGGAACCGTTCACCCGGCCCGCGACCGAGGTCACCCCCACGTAGTAGTTGCCGTCCACCTGCTCGTGGACACCGACGTGGTCCCGCGGCCCCTCGGGCAGCGGCGGCTCCGGCCCGTCCAGGAGCCTGCGACCGAGGTACTCGTTCTCCAGCACCTCGCGGAACTTCTCCGCCCCCCAGTCGGCGACCAGGAACTTCATCCTGGCTCGGTTGCGCAGCCGTCGGTAGCCGTAGTCCCGGAAGATCTGCACGACCGCGTGCCAGACCTCGGGGACCTCCTCCAGCGGCACCCAGGTGCCCAGGCGCACGGCGAGCTTGGGATTGGTGGACAGCCCACCGCCGACCCAGAGGTCGAAGCCGGGACCGTGCTCCGGGTGGTGCACCCCGATGAACGAGACGTCGTTCGTCTCGTGCACCACGTCCTGGCGCGGGGACCCCGAGATGGCCGTCTTGAACTTCCGCGGCAGGTTCGACAGGGAGCGGTCACCGATGTAGTGGTGGGCTATCTCACGGATCGCGGGAGTGGCGTCGACGATCTCGTCGGCGGCTATCCCCGCCACCGGCGAGCCCAGGATCACGCGGGGGCAGTCCCCGCAGGCCTCCGTGGTGTAGAGGCCGACGGACTCCAGCCTCTCCCAGATCGCGGGCATGTCCTCCACCCGGATCCAGTGCAGCTGGACGTTCTGCCGGTCGGTGACGTCGGCGGTGTCCCGCGCGTAGGTCTGGGAGATCTCGCCGATGACCCGCAGCTGCTCGGTGGTGAGCGCGCCGCCGTCCACCCGGATGCGCAGCATGAAGTAGGAGTCGTCCAGCTGTTCGGGCTCTATCGTGCCCGTCCGCGCTCCGGGGATCCCCGGAGCGCGCTGAGTGTAAAGCCCCCACCAGCGGAAACGCCCGCGCAGGTCCGAGGGGTCGATGGAGTCGAAACCGCGCCGGGCGTAGATGTTCTCGATCCGGCTCCGCACGTTGAGCGGGTTGTCGTCCTTCTTGGACTGCTCGTTGCCGTTGAGCGGTTCGCGGTAGCCGAGCGCCCACTGTCCCTCCGCGCGTCCTTTGCCCCTGCGGGCCGGTGCGCGGCGTTTCGGCTGGCTCGGTGCTTCCGTCGGGGGGACCATGCGGCCGACCTCCGGGATGACGTGACGTGCTTGGGCAGCGAAAGACTGTCTGGGAAAAGCGACCCACGATTCGGCCGAGCCGAATCGGGCGTGACGGGAAACTCGGGGACGCGCTAGCCCGCGCTACGGCACAGCGCGCTGGACACCCGGCGAAGATCCACGTAGCGGCGGGCGACCAGCAGCAGCTCGGTGGGGGTCGCGTCCATGTTCGTCAGCGTGCCAGGAGCTCACCGGGTGGTCCAGCGTCATCCGCATGGTGGGACGAGTATGACCCGGGTTACCTCCGTGGGAGGGTTCGGTGCTCCGTGCGGTGGGACGGGGCTGGGACACTGGGAGTCGTGAGCGCGCATCCACCGACCGGCGAAACCCCGCCCCGGGACGGAACCCTGCCCGCCGAGGCGTTCGAGGGGCTCGGCGAACGTCCCTTCGGGGTCTACGTGCACGTGCCGTTCTGCGCCACCCGGTGCGGCTACTGCGACTTCAACACCTACACCGCCGACGAGCTGGACGGGGGTGGCGGCAGCACCGGCGGGTGGTTGCGCGCCCTGCGGCGTGAACTCCAGCTGGGGGCGCGGGTGCTCGGCGGGGAGGCGGCTCCCCGCGCGGGGACGGTGTTCGTCGGCGGCGGGACTCCCTCACTGCTGGGAGGAGAGGGGCTGGCCGAGGTGCTGGAGGCGGTCCGCGACTCCTTCGGGCTGGCCCCCGGGGCGGAGGTGACCACCGAGGCGAACCCGGAGTCCACCTCCCCCGAGTTGTTCGAGCGGATCAGACGGGCGGGCTACACCAGGGTCTCGCTGGGGATGCAGTCGGCCGCCGAGCACGTGCTGCGCGTGCTCGACCGCAGGCACACCCCCGGGCGGGCCGTCGCGGCGGCCGGAGAGGCCCGCACGGCCGGTTTCGACCACGTGAGCCTGGACCTGATCTACGGCACCCCCGGCGAGAGCACCCGGGACCTGCGCACCACCCTCGACGCCGTGCTGGAGGCCGGGGTGGACCACGTCTCGGCCTATTCACTGATCGTGGAGGAGGGCACCGCCCTGGCCCGGCGGGTCCGGAAGGGTGAGCTTCCCGAGCCGGACGAGGACGTGCTCGCCGAGGACTACGAACTGATCGACGGAACGCTGTCCGAGGCCGGGTTCCGGTGGTACGAGGTCTCCAACTGGGCCGCTCGCCCGGAAGGGCGTTGCGAGCACAACCTCGGCTACTGGCGGGGTGGCGACTGGTGGGGAGCGGGCCCCGGGGCACACAGCCACGTCGGCGGGGTCCGCTGGTGGAATCTCAAGTACCCGGCGCGCTACGCGGCGGCCCTCGACGAGGGGATCTCCCCAGCGGCGGGTCGGGAGGTACTCACCTGCGAGGACCGGCGCATCGAACGGATCATGCTGGAGCTTCGGCTGGACAGCGGGCTGCCCGTGGACGTGCTCGACAGTACCGGGCTGTCCGAGGCCCGCCGGGCCGTCGAGGACGGGCTGCTGCGACAGGACGCGCTGCGCGCGGGCCGGTGCGTGCTCACCGACCGGGGGCGGCTGTTGGCCGACGGGGTCGTACGGCGTCTGATCGGATGACTCCGGCCCCTCGGGGTGGAGCTTCCCACGGGCGGGGCCGAGGGACCCGCCCCCGTAAGGGGTGGTCTCCCGCCGGCTCCTGACCGCGCCTCTCGGCTGAGAGCCCGAAACACCGTAAACTCGGACAGTGGACGGCAGGCACGAACCCGTGTGTGCCGAGTCGGACGTGTCCGCGAGTGAGGACGCGCCGGAGGAGGAGGTGACGCTGGTGAACGCGGACGAGCGCCGTTTCGAGGTGCTGCGCGCGATCGTTGCCGACTACGTGTCCACCAACGAGCCGGTCGGTTCCAAGACGCTCGTCGAACAGCACAATCTCGGCGTGTCCAGTGCCACTGTACGCAACGACATGGCCGTGCTCGAGGAGGAAGGCCTGATCGCCCAGCCGCACACGAGCGCGGGTCGGATCCCCACCGACCAGGGGTACCGCACCTTCGTCGACCGGTTGCACGAGATCAAGCCCTTGACCTCCCCGGAACGCAGGGCGATCCACGCCTTCCTGGAGGGCGCGCTGGACCTCGACGACGTCATGCGGCGCAGCGTGCGGTTGTTGGCCCAGCTCACCCAGCAGGTCGCCGTGGTGCAGTACCCGACGTTGACCCAGTCGACGGTGCGACACGTGGAAGTGGTGACCATCACTCCGGCGCGGCTGATGCTGGTGCTGATCACCGACACCGGACGTGTCGACCAGCGTATGGTCGACCTCGGTGACGTCCTGGGCGACGAGGACGTCTCGCGACTGCGGACCGTGCTCAACTCGGCCATGGTCGGCAAACGGCTGGCCGACGCCTCCGCCTCGGTCTCCGAGCTTCCCGAGGAGGCCCCTCCGGAGCTGCGGGAGATCATGACCAAGGTCTGCGGGGTGCTCATCGAGACGCTGGTGGAACACCCCGACGAACGCATGGTCCTCGGAGGTACCCACAATCTGACCCGAAACGTCGCGGACTTCCCCGGGTCGCTGCGTCAGGTGCTGGAGGCGTTGGAGGAGCAGGTGGTCGTGCTGCGCCTGCTGGCCGCCGCCCGGGACTCCGAGGGCGTGACGGTCCGGATCGGGATGGAGAACGAGGCCGAGGAGATGCAGAGCACCTCGGTCGTTTCCACCGGTTACGGTTCCCATGGGACGGTGCTGGGGGGCATGGGCGTGGTCGGCCCCACTCGGATGGACTATCCGGGAACGATGGCAGCGGTTCGTGCCGTTGCGTCCTACGTGGGAGAGATCCTGGCGGGACGGTGACCCCCGCCTGGCAGGCGTGTCGAGCGGCACCCGTCCCCCGGGAATCTTCGGCATGTACCCGCTAGACGAGCAGAGGAAGAACGCACAAGGTGGCCAAGGACTACTACGGGATCCTCGGGGTATCCAAGGACGCGACCCAGGATCAGATCAAGCGGGCTTACCGCAAGCTTGCGCGGGAACTGCACCCCGACGTCAACAAGGAGGAGGGTGCCCAGGAACGTTTCCGGGAGGTGAGCACCGCCTACGAGGTCCTCTCGGATCCCAAGAAGCGTCAGGTCGTCGACCTGGGCGGCGATCCGATGGACAACGGCGGCGGTGCGGCCGGAGCGCGTGCCGGTGGCGACCCGTTCGCCGGTTTCGGCGGTCTTGGCGACATCATGGACGCGTTCTTCGGCGGTGGTGCCGGAGGGGCCGCGGGCCGGGGACCCCGCAGCCGGGTCCAGCAGGGCTCCGACGCGTTGCTGCGCCTGGAACTGACCCTGGAGGAGTGCGCGCGGGGAGTCAACCGCGACGTCACGGTCGACACCGCCGTGGTGTGCGACGCCTGCCAGGGCGGCGGTTCGAGCGCGGGAACGGCCCCCTCCACCTGCGACACCTGCGACGGGCGGGGTGAGATCCAGTCCGTGCAGCGCTCCTTCCTCGGGCAGGTGATGACCTCACGACCCTGCCCGGTGTGCCGGGGCTTCGGTGAGGTCATCACCGATCCGTGCCAGCAGTGCGGAGGCGACGGGCGGGTGCGTTCCCGCCGCACGATCACCGTCAAGATCCCGGCCGGTGTCGGGGACGGGATGCGCGTCCGTCTCGCCGGTGAGGGCGAGGTCGGCCCGGGAGGCGGACCCGCGGGCGACCTCTTCGTCGAGGTGGAGGAACAGCCGCACGAGCGCTTCGTGCGCGACGGGGCAGACCTGCACTGCACCGTGCAGGTGCCGATGACGGCCGCCGCGTTGGGCACGGTGGTGACCATCGAGACCCTCGAAGGCGAGGAGGAACTCACCGTCGAGCCGGGAACGCAGCCGGGAACCGAGTACGTGCTCGACGGCCAGGGGCTGCCCAAGCTGCGCTCCAACGGGCGGGTCAGCGGTCACGGCGACCTGCACGTGCACCTGGACGTGGTCGTGCCCACCAAACTGGACGAGCACCAGGCCGACCTGCTGCGGCAACTCGCCTCCAGCCGGGGCGAGGAACAACCCGAACCCACCGTCAGCGCGAGCGGCAACGGGCACCGGGGCGGGATCTTCTCCCGGTTCCGTGGGTTCGGTCACCGGTGAGGTGCGGGCGGCCCCCACGGGTGGCCGCCCTCGGATCTCGTCCGTGGCCCTGTCCGTCTCCCCCGAGTGAGTGAGTTCCGATGTCATCCACGCTGCCGGTGTTCTCGGTCGACGAGTTGCCCGCCGAGTCCCGCACCCGGTTGACCGGCCCGGAGGGCAAACACGCGGCCACCGTGCGCCGTATGCGTTCCGGGGAACGGCTGGTGCTCTCGGACGGGCGCGGTGGACTCGCCGAGTGCAGCGTCGTGGAGGCGCTCAGGGACGCACTGGAGCTGGAGGTGCGGCAGCGTCGGGAGGTTCCCCCCTCCGAACCCCGTGTGGACCTGGTGCAGGCGCTGGTGAAGGGGGATCGCGGTGAGCTGGCCGTGGAGCTGGCCACCGAGGCCGGGGTGGACTCGGTCATCCCCTGGAGGGCGGAGCGCTGCGTGGCCAAGTGGGACGACGGTCCGCGCGGTGCCAAAGCACTGGCGCGGTGGCGCAACGCGGCGTTGCAGGCGGCCAAACAGGCGCGCAGGGCCTGGACCCCGACCGTGGAGGAACCGGTCGGCACCGCTGCGGTGGCCGAGCTCCTGCCCGGGTACACGACGGCTCTGGTGCTGCACGAGTCGGGGGAGTGCTCCCTGCCGGAGATCACCCTTCCCCGCAGCGGGCGGCTGGCGCTCGTGGTGGGGCCGGAGGGTGGCCTCACCGAGGCCGAACTGAACGCGCTGTGTGCGGCGGGGGCCAGGCCGGTCCGTCTGGGCCCCGAGGTGCTGCGTGCCTCGACGGCCGGAGCGGTGGCGCTCGGTGCCCTGGGCGCTCTGACGGGGCGGTGGGCGTGAGCGGCGGACGCCCCCGGGGCGTGGATCACTCTTCGGGCGGAGGGCGTCCCACGGATAGTCTGCGGGCATGGTCGACAACGAAGCCTCACTGTTCGAGCGCATGATCTCCGGGGAGATCCCCGCCGATTTCGTGTACCAGGGCGAGCGTGTGATCGCCGTCCGGGACATCAACCCGCAGGCCCCGGTTCACGTGCTGATCGTCCCGCGCGAGCGCTACCGCAACGCCGCCGAGCTGGCCACCCACGACCCGGAGCTGACGGCCGAGCTCGTCCGGGTGGCGGCCGGGATCGCCGAGAGCGAGGGGATCGCCGAGTCCGGCTACCGTCTGCTGTTCAACACCAACGAGGACGCGGGGCAGACGATCTTCCACGTGCACCTGCACCTGTTGGGCGGGCGACAGCTCGGCGCGCTGGCCGAACCGGTCTGAAGAACCGACAGGAGCCTCCGCGGCTACCGGGTCGGTGCTCGGCGGTGCGGCCGGCGAGGCGGAAGTGGTGAGCGCTCCGTGCCCCCGGAGTCCGTCCGACGGGCCGCCGACCCGGGGTTCCCGAGGGAGGCCGTTACCGCCGACGCCGGTCACGGTGAGGGGCCGCGACACCCCGCGTGGCGGCGGGTGAGTTGTCGGTTGCTCTACCATCGGGGTGGAAGGCATCCAGTAACTGACCGCGCGGAAAGCGCAGAAAGCAGGCCGGTAACAGCGTGGCCGGAATCGCAGCGGATGGGGAGGCTCCCCGGGCGGGAGAGCAGCTACCCCGGACCCAGCGGACCCAGTCGAGTCGCACCGTCCCGGACACGGCGATCCTCGCCCTGCTCGGTTCCCGGGACGAGAACCTGCGCACGCTCGAGGAGGTTCTCGACGCCGACGTGCACGTGCGGGGCAACGAGGTCACCCTCACCGGGGAGTCCGCCCAGGTCACCTTCGCCGAGCACGTGTTCGACGAGTTGATCGAGCTGGTTTCCAAGGGCAACCAGCTCAGTCCGGACGTCGTGCGGCGCAGTGTGTCCATGCTCGCCACCGAGAACGGTGACTCCCCCGCCGACGTGCTGAGCATGGACGTGCTGTCCAGACGTGGACGCAGCATCCGTCCGAAGACGGCGAACCAGAAGCGTTACGTGGACGCCATCGACGAGAACACCGTGGTGTTCGGTATCGGTCCGGCGGGTACGGGAAAGACGTACCTGGCCATGGCCAAGGCGGTGCGGGCGTTGCAGGCCAAGGAGGTCACCCGGATCATCCTGATCCGGCCCGCCGTGGAGGCGGGGGAGCGACTCGGCTACCTGCCGGGAAGCCTGTACGAGAAGATCGATCCCTACCTGCGTCCGCTCTACGACGCGTTGTACGACATGGTCGACCCCGAGTCGATCCCGCGACTCACGCAGGCGGGCACCATCGAGGTCGCTCCGCTGGCGTACATGCGGGGCCGTACGCTCAACGACGCCTTCATCATCCTGGACGAGGCGCAGAACACCACGCCGGAACAGATGAAGATGTTCCTCACCCGGCTGGGGTTCGGCTCGCAGATCGTGGTCACCGGCGACGTGACCCAGATCGACCTGCCCGGAGGCCAACGCAGTGGGCTGAAAGTCGTTCGTGAGATCCTGGACGGCATCGAGGACGTGTACTTCTGCACCCTGGACAGCCAGGACGTGGTGCGTCACCGCCTGGTCGGGGAGATCGTCAACGCCTACGACCGTTGGCACGCGCTGCAGGAGGCCGGGGTGGACACCTCCTCGGCGGGGCAGTTCGAGGACCGAGCACGGAAACGGGCATGAGCATAGAGATCGCTAACGAGTCGGCTGTCAGCGTTCCGGAGACGACCATCGTTTCCGTGGCTCGCTTCGCGCTGGACCGCATGGGTGTCAGCAGCCTGGCGGAGCTCTCCATCGTGCTGGTCGAGCTCGACGTGATGGCGGACCTGCACGAGCGGTGGATGGATCTGTCCGGTCCCACCGACGTGATGGCGTTCCCGCTGGAGGAGTACGAGACCCCCCGCGCCCCGGAGTCCACGGAGCCGGACCCGGGGATGCTCGGTGACATCGTGCTGTGCCCGGAGTTCGCCAGGGACCAGGCCCGCAACGCCGGACACCGGATGGAGGACGAGCTCTACCTGTTGACGGTGCACGGCGTGTTGCACCTGCTCGGCTACGACCACGCCGAACCGGAGGAGGAGCGCGAGATGTTCGCGCTGCAGAACCGGTTGTTGGCGGAGTTCCGGGAGGCCAAGTCGGAGGCGGACCGCGCGGCACAGCAGCGGGACGCCGACTCCCGGGTGCTCGGCGTGGTCGGACTGGAGGAGTCCGGCGAGGACACCGAGCGGTAAGACGGGTGCGGCGTTGTTGTTTCCGACGGGAACGTGGTTGATTCTCTGGGCGGTGCTGCTGGTGCTGGCCGCCGGTGTGTTCGCGGCCGCCGACGCGGCCGTGGGCACGGCGTCCCGGGCGAGGGCCGAGGAGCTGCTCCGGCAGGGGCGTTCCGGGGCGGGCCAGCTCGTGCGGGTGCTGACCGACCGCCCCCGGCACGTCAACCTGCTGCTGCTGTTGCGGCTGACCTGCGAGTTGACCGCCACCGTGCTGGTGACGGTGGTGGTGCTCCGCGCGTTCTCCTCTCCCGGCTGGGCCGTGCTGCTGTCCGTGCTGATCATGCTGGTGGTCTCGTACGTGCTCGTCGGGGTGGGGCCGCGCACCATCGGCCGTCAGCACCCCTACGGGGTGGGGCTCGTCCTCGCGGGGCCGGTGGTCCTGCTGGCGCGGGTGCTCAACCCGTTGACGAGGCTGCTGATCCTCGTCGGTAACGCGATCACCCCCGGCAGGGGTTTCCGGGAGGGGCCGTTCTCCTCGGAGGTGGAGCTGCGCGAACTGGTCGACCTGGCCGGCGAGCGTGGCGTGGTGGCCGCCGGGGAACGCGAGATGATCCACTCGGTCTTCGAACTGGGGGACACCGTCGCCCGGGAGGTGATGGTCCCGCGGACCGAGATGATCTGGATCGAACGCACCAAGTCGGCGCGACAGGCCCTCACGCTCGCCCTGCGCTCCGGTTTCTCCCGTATTCCGGTGATCGGGGACAGCGTCGACGACGTGGTCGGCGTGGTCACGCTCAAGGAGTCGGCCAGGGCGCTGGCCGAGCGTTCCGCCTCGGACTCGCCCGAGCCCACCGTCGCCGAGCTCATGCGTCAGGCCAGCTTCGTTCCGGACTCCAAACGGTTGGACGAACTGCTCAAGGAGATGCAGCTCTCGCGCAGTCACATGGCCATAGCGGTGGACGAGTACGGCGGCACGGCGGGCCTGCTCACCATCGAGGACATCATCGAGGAGATCGTCGGCGAGATCACCGACGAGTCGGACCGGGAGGAGCACCGCCCGGTCGAGTGGCTCGACGAGGAACGGGTGCGGGTCAGTTCGCGGCTTCCCGTGTCCGATCTGGGTGCGCTGTTCGGGGTGGAGCTGGACGACTCGGAGGTGGAGACGGTCGGGGGGCTGCTGGCGCACAGCCTCGGACGTGTCCCGCTGCCCGGTGCCGAGGCCGAGATCTCCGGGCTGCGTCTGCGGGCGGAGGGCGGCAAGGACCACAGGGGGCGCATCCGGATCAACGCGTTGTTGGTCGGCAGGGCCGCGGACACCGGTGTGCACCACGGTGAGGAAGGAAGGGAAGCCCATCATGGGTGAACGGATCGAGCCCGCTCCGGAGCAGCTCGACGCGGAGGACTCCAAGATCGTGACGCTGGCCCGGTCGGCCCGGGCGCGGATCGGGGCCGCCGAGGGGGCGGCGGTACGGGACACCGACGGCAGGACCTACACGGGATGCACCGTGGATCTGGGCGTGCTGCGGCTGAGCGCCCTGCAGTCCGCCGTGGCGGCTGCCGCCTCCAGTGGTGCCGAGGGACTGGAGGCCGCGGCGTTGGTCACCGACGGGACGGAGATCGACCCGGATTCGCTGGCCGCGGTGCGGGCGTTGGGCAGGCGGGTTCCCGTGTTCCGGGCCGATGGTGGGGGCACTGTCTCCGACGTGGCCCGCGACGTCGAGTAGTCGGGGGAAGAGCCGGGAGGGGCGTTCGCCCGGTGGTCTTCGAGCAACGATCGACCGGAGCGGTCGGGCGCGGTGTGCCGGCGTCCGGTGGCGTCGGGAACCGTTCCGCGAGAACTCCTCAGGTCCAGTGGGTCAGTCCCGCGTCGTAGGGCGAGGCACGTGGCGGGGGTTCCTCCCCGGCCTCGGTGAACGCCTGCAGCGCCTGCACCAGTCCCGCGCGCTGTTCGTGGGGGATGCGTTCGACGATGGCCGCGATCTCGCCGCGGCGGTACTCGGTGACCCGGTCCACCAGGTCGCGGCCGGCCGTGGTGAGCCCCACCGTGATCTCCCGGCGCGAGTCCGGGTTGCTGTTCCGTTCGGCCCATCCGGCCGTGACGAGCCTGTCCACGGTTCTGGTGGCCGTGGAGGGGTTCACGCCGAGCATCTCGGCCAGCGACACCAGTTTCAGCGGCCCCCGGGAGCCCAGCGCCACCAGCAGGCGGAACTGGGGAAGTGTGATCGGCCCGGCAACCGCGGCGACCGATTTCGCCGAGATTCCCACCAGTAACCGGGACGCGGTCAGCACCGCCTCGGTGATCGCGTCCACTTCGTCACCGTGTGGCGGCTTCTCATCACTCATGTCGCCATTTTCACATTGACGTGCACGGGGCAAGAATTGCATTATGCAATGGTGATGGCGGTGGCCGGAAGACGATCAGCAGCCCTGACCGGATCGGTGTGTGGGCGGATCGGTGCCTGGCTCCGCGAACGCGGCAGCGGCCTGATGGCCCTCGCCCTGCTGGTCGGGGTCGGCGCCGGGCTCGGCGCCATCGCGTTCCGGTGGTTGATCACCTCGGCGACCGAGCTGTTCACCGGCCGACCGGAGTACACCACCGCCCCGGGGGCCGCACACGAATGGCTTCCCGGACTCGGTGTCTGGTTCCTCGTGCTCGCGCCCGCCGTGGCGGGACTGCTCTACGGTCCCCTGGTGTACTGGCTGGCCCCGGAGGCCAAGGGACACGGTGTCCCCGAGGTCATGTACGCCGTGTCCGAACGCGGAGGGCGCATAAAACCCCAGGTCAGTTTCGTCAAGGCCGTGGCCTCGGCCCTGTGCATCGGTGGTGGGGGCTCCGTCGGCAGGGAAGGACCGATCGTCCAGATCGGCTCGGCGCTCGGTTCCACGGTGGGACACAACATCCGCCTGCCCGAACGCAGGATGCGCGTGCTGGTCGCCTGCGGTGCTGCGGGGGGCATCGCCGCCACCTTCAACGCCCCGATGGCGGGCCCCTTCTTCGCCATGGAGCTCATTCTGCGGGACTTCGCCGTGGAGTCCTTCGGCGCGGTCGTGCTCTCCAGCGTCACCGCCAGCGTCATCGGCCGGGCCGTGATGGGCAACGAGGCCTTCCTCACCCTGCCGGACTTCCACCTGCGCAACCCGACCGAGTTCCTGCTGTTCGCCCTGCTGGGGATCCTCGTCGGCGCTGCCGGAGTGCTGTTCGGCAAGGTGCTCTACAGGATCGAGGACGTCTGCGACCACCTCTGGCGGGGGCCGGAGTGGTTGCGTCCCGGGGTCGGAGGGCTGCTGCTCGGTCTGGTGCTGCTGGTCCTGCCGCAGATGTACGGGGTCGGCTACCCCGTGCTGAACCACGCCATCGGCGGGGACTACGCGGTGTGGTTTCTGCTCGTGCTGCTGCTCGGCAAGATGCTGGCCACCAGTCTGACCATCGGCATCGGCGGCTCGGGCGGAGTCTTCGCCCCCGCCCTGTTCATCGGTGGGATGGGCGGAACCGCCTTCGGCATGATCGCCAACGAGCTGCTGCCCGGCGTGGCCGGTTCCCCGGGGGCCTACGGACTGATCGGCATGGGGGCCGCCTTCGCCGGCTCGGCCCGAGCCCCGATCACCGCGGTGATCATCCTGTTCGAGCTGACCGGGCAGTACTCCATCATTCTGCCGCTGATGCTGGCCGTGGTCGTGGCGACCCTGGTCAGCAGGACCCTGAGCAGGGACACCATCTACACCACCAAGCTGAGCAGGCGCGGTATCGACCTGGACGCCAGATACCGCCGGGGTCGCCTGCCGGACCGCACCGTGGCCGACGTGATGGAACCGCTGCCCCCCGCCCTGGAGCCCCACACCACACTTCCGGAAGCCGCCCAACGTCTGGCCCACTGCGGGGACTCCGCGTTGCCCGTGGTGGACTCCGAGGGCGGGTACCGGGGATGTGTCACGGCCGCGGCCGTCGCCGAGGCGCTCGGTGACGGCACCACGAACACCGGCCACGTGGGTGACCTGCTCGAAAAGCCCCCGGAGGTGACGGCTTCGACTTCGCTCGTCGACGCCCTGGACGCGCTGGTCTCCCTGGACGTCACGGCCGCTCCGGTACTGGACGAGCGGGACGGCCGACCCGTGGGCTGGATCAGTCACCGCACCCTGTTGAGCTGCATGGGGACCACCGCTGGCAAGCACTGAGCCCCCTACGGCGACAATGGAGCCGTGACCAGCTCAAGTGAAACACACCGTTCAGGGTTCGCCTGCTTCGTCGGACGACCGAACGCGGGCAAGTCGACACTGACCAACTCCCTCGTCGGGACCAAGGTGGCCATCACCTCCAGCAAGCCGCAGACCACCCGACACACCATCCGCGGCATCGTGCACCGCCCCGACGCACAGTTGATCATCGTGGACACTCCCGGTCTGCACCGGCCGCGGACCCTGCTGGGGGAACGACTCAACGATCTGGTGCACACCACGTGGTCGGAGGTCGACGTCATCGGGTTCTGCGTGCCCGCCGACCAGAAGATCGGCCCCGGTGACCGCCACATCGCCCAGGAACTGGCCAAGGTCGCCCGCCGCACTCCGGTGATCGGGATCGTGACCAAGACCGACCTGGTCGCCAGGAAGCACGTCGCCGAACAGCTGGTGGCGATGCAGGAACTCATGGACTTCACCGAAATAGTCCCGGTCTCCGCCGTGGACCACTTCCAGGTGGACCTGCTGTCCGACCTGCTGGTGCGTCAGGTGCCGGAGGGGCCGCAGCTGTACCCGGAGGGGGAGATCACCGACCAGCCGGAGGAGTCACTGGTGGCCGAGCTCGTCCGTGAGGCCGCGCTGGAAGGGGTCCGCGACGAACTGCCGCACTCCCTGGCGGTGACCATCGACGAGATGGCCCCCCGGGAGGGATACGACAACCTGGTCGACATCTACGTCTCCCTGCACGTGGAGCGTTCCAGCCAGAAGGCCATCGTGATCGGCAGGAACGGGGAACGGCTCAAGGAGGTCGGGGAGCGGTCCCGCAGGCAGATCCAGGCCCTGCTCGGCAGCAAGATATACCTGGACCTGCAAGTCAAGATCGCGAAGGAGTGGCAGCGGGACCCGAAGCAGTTGCGCAAGCTCGGTTTCTGAACTCCGGCGGCTCGCACGGCCCGAGGCCCCGTCCCACGACGAACCGGCGTGGTACTGCCCAGCCGGTGCAGTGGTGCTCGCTCCGCATGTCCCGATGCTCCTGGCCGGGGGCTCCCTCACACGCTCGTGCCCGCGGCACCGGCCATGAACGGCAGACTGCCGAGTCCGAACGAGAGGAGGGAGAGCAACCCCAGCAGGAACAGCCCCAGCAGGCAGTAGCCGATCACGAGTCCCGCCGTGGCCATACCACTGCCGCGGGTGCCGTCGCGGCTGATCTGCGACTGGGCCACGTGACCGAAGATCACCCCCAGCAGCGCGAGCAGTCCACCGGGCCACAGACCACACATGAACGGGATCGCGACCAGCGACAGCACCATCGAGGTGATGGCCAACCCGTTGTTGCGCGGAAGCTGTCCCCCTTCGTAACCGATGTAGAAGTTCTGGTTGCCGGGATACTGCTGACCCGGCTGGTAGCCGGGGTACTGGAAACCTCCCGTGTAGGAGGACTGGTGCGGTTGGGAGAAGCCGCCGCTGTTCGGCGGTTGGTTGTGTGGTCCCGACCCGTACGGGTTGGTCATCCGAGGCTCCTTCGACGACGTCGTGCGGATCCCATCATGCCGCCACCGTGGTTGTGTGGTGTCCTCGGTAATAGGATCACCGATCGGGACGGCGGTCCGTCAGGCGGCGGTTCGACGTCCGGGCAGCCGTGTGGGGTTCCCGAGGGGATCCACCGTGACGGGGAGGTCGGTGGTGCGCACCGTGATCGCGCGGACTCCCTTGCCGGCCTGGCGTACGGCACTGGCCGCGCTGGGGCTGGGAACGGCCGGAGTGCTGTTGGTGATCTCACCCTTCGACCTTCCCTGTGTGTTCGCCGCGCTGGGGTGGGACGGCCCCATGTGTGGGGGAACGCGGATGCTCGCCGCGCTGTTGCGGGGACACCCCGTCCGTGCCGTGGAGTACAACGCCTTCGCCGCCCTGGTCCTGCTGCCCTCGGCGGTGGCGCTACTGGTGGCCGGGGCGCGCTACGAGACCGGACGTGCCTGGCGACTGTGGCCCTCGGGAGCGGCCGGGACGGTGGCCGCGGCCCTGATGGGGGGAGGGCTGCTGCTCTGGACGGTGCTGCGCAACCTGCCGGTGGAGCCCTTCACGACGTTGGCGGTCTGACCTCTCGACCCGGTGGGAGGATGGCGGGGTGAGCCTGTATCGGGATGTCGGTGTCGTGCTGCGGGTGGGCAAACTCGGCGAGGCGGACCGGATCATCACCCTGTTGACCCGGCGGTACGGCAAGGTCCGTGCCGTGGCCAAGGGCGTGCGTCGTACGGGATCCAGGTTCGGCGCTCGTCTGGAACCCTTCGCGCACGTGGACACGCAGCTGCACACCGGCCGCACTCTCGACGTGGTCACCCAGGTGCAGACCCTGGACGCCTTCGGCGTGGGCATCGTCGCCGACTACCGGCGCTACACCACGGCCTGCGCGGTGCTGGAGACGGCGGACCGGATCGTGGCCGAGGAGCGTGAGCCGGTGCTGCGCATGTACCTGCTCGTGGTGGGGGTGCTGCGGGCGCTGGCCGACGGGCGGCGGGACGCCTCCCTGCTGCTGGACGCCTTCGTGCTGCGTGCCATGGCCTTCGCCGGGTGGTCCCCCGCCCTCGGGGAGTGCGCGCGCTGCGGACTCTCGGGCCCGCACGCCGCCTTCAGCGTTCCGCTGGGAGGCACGGTGTGCGGCCAGTGCCGCCCGGCCGGGGCGAGCCGTCCCTCCTCGGCCACGATCTCGCTGATGCGGGCGCTGCTCGACGGGGACTGGAACGAGGCCGAGATCTCCGAGGACACGGTACGCAGGGAGGGAAGCGGTCTCGTCGCGGCGCACCTGCAGTGGCACCTGGAACGTCAGCTGCGTTCCCTGCCGCTGGTCGAACGTTCCACGGCACACGGCGCGGGGGCAGCGGCCGGGAATCCTCCCGAATCCGAAGCGGGGGAAGGGGCACCGGATCCCGTTCCCGAGCTGATCCGCGAACGGGCCGGGACACTGGAGCCCTCCCTAGGGGAACGTCCGACCGATCCCTCGGGGCGTCGTTGAGGGTTCGTCGTTTCCGTCCCGGCGACGAGGTGGACGTGCGTCGGATCTGCGTGGCCACGGGCGATGCCGGGGAACACGCGCGCAACATCCTGAACGAGCCCGAGCTGATGGCGCACGTGTTCGCCTCCCCCTACCTGGCGCTGCAACCCGACCTGTGTTTCGTGGCCGAACTCGCGGGACAGCCGCTCGGTTACGTGGTGGCCGCCCGCGACTCGGTCGGTTTCTTCCGCGACTGGCGACGCCACTGGTCGCCACGGTTCGTGCACAGCCACCCCGCCCCCACCCGGCGGGAGTCCCTCCTCCGCGCCGGTGACGCCGACGTCCAGCTGCGCTCACTGCTGCACCGGCCGTGTTCGATGCTGCTTCCGGACACGGAGACCTATCCCTCCCACCTGCACGTCAACGTGCTCGCCGGAGCACGCGGCAGGGGAGTGGGCGCGGCACTGCTGCGGGTGCTGTTCCAGGCACTGGCCGAGGCGGGATCCCCCGGTGTGCAGCTCGGCGTGCGGGCCACGAACGCCTCGGCGCACGCCTTCTACCGGGCGATGGGAATGACCAGGCTGTCCTTGGACGACGGTCCGGCGATCCGTTTCGCCCGCCCGCTGGGCCGGTGAACGGCACGCGTCCGGGAGAATGGGACCGCCGTAGTCGAACCGGCTCAGTGATCACGAAGGGAAGCCCGATGCTGCGACGCCGTGGGCGGGGCAGGGAAGCTTCGGACGTACGAGCACCCGACCCGCACCCCTCCGGTGCGAAACCTCCGGAACTGCCCCGGGAACTGGTTCCCCATCACGTGGCCGTCGTCATGGACGGCAACGGCAGGTGGGCCAACGAGCGGGGACTGCCGCGTGTCGAGGGGCACAAGCGGGGCGAGGCCGTGGTGCTCGAACTGGCCCGCGGCGCCATCGAGCTGGGGGTGCGGTGGCTCTCGCTGTACGCGTTCTCCACGGAGAACTGGAAACGCAGCCCGGAGGAGGTCAAGTTCCTGATGGGCTTCAACCGGGACGTGATCCGCCGCCGGGTGGACGAGCTCGACGAGCTGGGTGTGCGGGTCCGCTGGGCGGGGCGTCGTCCCAAACTGTGGCGCAGTGTGGTCAACGAGCTGCGTTCGGCCGAGGAACGGACCGCGGGCAACCAGGTCATGAACCTCACGATGTGCGTCAACTACGGCGGACGCGCGGAGATCGGCGACGCCGCGCGGGAGATCGCCAGACTGGCCGCGCAGGGACACATAAACCCGGACCGGGTCGACCAGCGTACGGTGGCTCGCCACCTCTACCAGCCGGAGATGCCGGACGTGGACCTGTTCATCCGCCCCTCCGGGGAACGCCGCACCTCCAACTTCATGCTCTGGCAGTCCGCCTACGCGGAGATGGTCTTCCAGGACACGTTGTTCCCCGACGTGGACCGGCGGCACCTCTGGGAGGCCTGTCTGGCCTACGCCGGACGGGACCGGCGTTTCGGAGGCGCGGTGGACCGGGCGGCGCAGCACACCACCGGGGAGTCGGAACAGGAGAACGACTGATGTCCAGGGAAGCGGCGACCACCGCCGATCTGCTCACCTCGGCCAAACGGGTCCTGGAGAGCTACTACGAGGTCCGGGTGGACGACGACGGCGCGTTGAGCTTTCTGCACTCCGGGATCCCCTGCGCCGTGCAGGCGATGCAGCTCGCCGACGGGCTCACGGTGCTGAGCCTGACCTGTGTGCTGGCCTGGGACCTCCCCGAGTCCGGGGAACTCTCCCGCTGGGTGGCCGAACGTGCCGGGGAGGGGCTGTTCGGAACACTCGGGACGGTGCGCACCACCGACGGCACGGATCTCACCCTCCGCTACGCCTTCCCCGCCGAGGGGCTGGCTCCCGCTCCACTGAGCACCCTGCTGATGCTGGTCGTGTCCACCGCCTCGCGGCTGCGCGAGGAGTTCGAGGCCCGCTTCGAGACGGGGGAGCGGGAGGAGTCGCCGGAGTCCGACTGAGCCGCCCGACGGGGACGGAGGTCGGCAGGGAGGGGGTCCTTCCTCACTCGGGGAGTGCCTCAGCGCGCGCCGCAGTCCGCGCAGGTCCCGACGATCTCCACGGTGTGGTGGACCTGGGAGAAACCGTGTTCGGCCGCGATGCGTTCGGCCCAGTCCTCCACGGGAGGGTCGGCGACCTCCACGGTCCGGCCGCAGTGTCTGCAGACCAGGTGATGATGGTGCTGGTCGGAACACTTGCGGTAGACGGCCTCCCCGGACTCGCTGCGCAGCACGTCGACCTCTCCGGCCTCCGCGAGCGACTGCAGGGTCCGGTAGACGGTGGTCAGCCCGATGCCCTCCCCCCTGTGCCGGAGTTTCTCGTGCAGCTCCTGCGCGGAACGGAAGTCGTCTATCTCGTTGAGCAGACGCGATACCGCCGCTCGCTGTCTGGTGGCCCGCAGGCCCGGGATCGCGGCCGCGGGACGCTCGCTGGAGGTCACGCTGTCTCCGTCTCCTGTCGGTGTTCTCCGGGGACGTGTGTCGGCTCGTCGAGGGGCTCCTCGGTGCGGTGCGCGTCCTCCTCGGCGTGCGCCACGGCGTCCACGACGATGTGGGCCAAGTGATCGTCGACCAGCCGGTAGACCACCTCCCGGCCGTTCCTCCTGCCGTGCACGACTCCGGCGTCCTTCAGAACCCGAAGGTGCTGACTGATCAGGGGCTGGGTCACTCCCAGGGCGTCGACCAGGTCGTGGACGCAGCGTTCCGCCCTCCGCAACTGGAGCACGATCGCGATCCGCACCGGGGCGGCCAAGGCCCGCAGCAGGTTGCCCGCCTCGGAGAGCGTGGCCGGATCACAGGGGGGCGCCGGGGCGGCCCGCTCGTGAGGGTGCCCGTCGTCGCTGTTCATGAGATGTTCCGGGGACGTGACCATGCGGTGATCACCCACTCGTTCCGGACGGTGCCGCGGATGCCGCCGTCCCTTGACCGTGTCATCCTCTCGGCTTTTCGTGGCGCAGGCCTCGGGGCCGACGGGGCCATTCTACGGGCCGTGACACGGGGGCGACGTCCCTGTGGACGCTACGGCGAGACCTCCGGGAGGCGAGGGGCCGTCGCCGGTCGGGTGGGCGCGTGTGCTCAGGGACCACCTGGGTACGCTGGGGAACCCACCGGCAAGAATCCGTACCAGCTTGGTCGGCTCGTCCTCTCCGGGGCGCCGAGAGCACCGACCAGAGCCCGAACAACCAGCGACGAGCGTGGAGTGAACGTGCCCACCGACCAGATCGAAACGATCGTGAACCTGTGCAAGCGCCGTGGTTTCGTCTACCCGAGCGGGGAGATTTACGGCGGTACCCGGTCGGCATGGGACTACGGGCCGCTCGGGGTGGAGCTCAAGGACAACATCAAGCGTCAGTGGTGGCGCAGCGTCGTACAGGGACGCGACGACGTCGTCGGGCTGGACTCCTCGGTCATCCTGCCGAGGCAGGTCTGGGAGGCCTCCGGCCACGTCCAGGAGTTCGTCGATCCGCTGGTCGAGTGCACGGCCTGTCACCACAGGCACCGTTCCGACCAGCTCGCCGAGGACTACGCCGCGCGGACCGGCAAGGAGGTCGACGAGAACGACCTCTCCGAGGTTCCCTGCCCCAACTGCGGGACGCGCGGCCAGTTCACCGAACCCAGGATGTTCAACGGTCTGCTCAAGACCTTCCTCGGGCCGGTGGACTCGGAGGAGGGGCTGCACTACCTCCGTCCGGAGACCGCGCAGGGGATCTTCGTCAACTTCCTGAACGTGATGACCACCGCGCGGAAGAAACCGCCCTTCGGGATAGGGCAGGTCGGCAAGTCCTTCCGCAACGAGGTCACCCCGGGCAACTTCATCTTCCGCACCCGTGAGTTCGAGCAGATGGAGATGGAGTTCTTCGTGGAGCCGGGCGAGGACGAGTCCTGGCACGAGTACTGGATCGCCACCCGGACCGAGTGGTACACCGACCTGGGCATCAATCCGGACAACCTGCGGCACTACGAGCACCCGAAGGAGAAGTTGTCGCACTACTCGAAGCGCACCGTGGACATCGAGTACCGCTTCGGGTTCAGCGGCAGCGAGTGGGGTGAGCTGGAGGGCATCGCCAACCGCACCGACTTCGACCTGACCACCCACTCCAACCACTCCGGGGTGGACCTCTCCTACTTCGACCAGTCGAGCAACTCCCGCTACCGCCCCTACGTGATCGAACCGGCGGCCGGGTTGGGCCGTCCGATGATGGCCTTCCTCGTCGACGCGTACCGGGAGGACGAGGCCCCCAACGCCAAGGGGGGCGTGGACAAGCGGGTCGTGCTCAAGCTGGACCGGAGACTGGCGCCGATCAAGGTGGCCGTGCTGCCGTTGTCGCGCAACTCCGACCTGTCCCCGAAGGCGCGTGACGTGGCCGCGGCGCTGCGCCGCAACTGGAACATCGACTTCGACGACGCCGGAGCCATCGGGCGTCGTTACCGCAGGCACGACGAGATCGGAACGCCGTTCTGCGTGACGGTGGACTTCGACACCCTCTCCGACCACGCCGTGACGGTGCGCGAACGGGACACGATGGAGCAGGAACGGGTCTCCATCGACAAGCTGGAGTCCTACCTCGCTGCCCGGTTGGTGGGCTGCTGATCGACCGAGGGGCGGGCACCCCGCCGGAGACGTCGACGGATCTGCAACGATGCCGGTGTGAGCGATCACCCCGATTCCACGCGGATTCCGGCCTCCCGGCGGGTGGCCCGTTGGTTGCGGCGGAGTGTGCTCGGCGCGGTGCTGGTGGCGCTGTTGGTCCTGGGCGGCACGGTGTTCCGGGTATGGCAGGTCGCCCAGGTCGACGAGCGGAGCAGCGCCGACATGATCGTGGTGTTGGGAGCGGCGCAGTACAACGGTGATCCCTCGCCGGTGCTGCGGGCCCGGCTCGAACACGCCCTGGAGCTGTACCGGCAGGGGCGGGCGAGCCACGTCGTGACCGTGGGTGGCGGACAGCTCGGTGACAACTACACCGAGGCCGAGGCGAGCCGGATGTGGCTGGTGGAGCACGGAGTGCCCGCGGGTGCCGTCACCGAGGCGGAGGTGGGCAGTGACACGCTCCGCAGCATCAGCGCCGTGGCCGAGGTCGCGCGGGAGAACTCGTGGAACTCCGCCCTCATCGTCAGCGACCCCTGGCACTCCTGGCGTTCCCGCACGATGGCCGAGGACCTCGGCCTGCGGGCGACGGTGTCCCCCACCCGAAGCGGCCCCACCGGGGAGGTCCGTACCTACTACATCCTGCGGGAGGCCGCGGCGATGCTCTTCTACCGCCTCACCCACGCCTCGGCCGGGGTGGCCGGGCACGGTCTGGGCTGAGCCGGTCCCCGGACGGGCCCGGCACACCCGTCGCCGAGCACGGGAGGATGTCGGGGTTTTTCGTAAGCTGTGGACGATGTCCTCTGGTGACACACCCGGCTACACCGGGTACGACCGGCAGCGGTGGTTCGCCGAACCCCCGAAGCGGGCCGAGGTGGCCGACGGCTCGGGCTCGTCGCGTTCCCCCTTCGCGCGGGACCGGGCGCGGGTGCTGCACTCGGCGGCGTTGCGTCGTCTCGCGGGCAAGACGCAGGTGGTCGGTCCCGAGGAGGGGGACGTTCCGCGCACCCGGTTGACCCACTCGCTCGAGGTCGCCCAGATCGGACGGGGCATCGCGGTCGAACTCGGTGCCGACCCCGACGTGGTGGACACGGCGGGATTGGCGCACGACATCGGGCATCCGCCGTTCGGACACAACGGGGAGCGGGCCCTGGCCGAGCTGGCCGTGGACTGCGGTGGTTTCGAGGGCAACGCGCAGACGCTGCGCATCCTGACCCGACTGGAACCCAAGCTGCTCGGTTCGGACGGACTCGGGCGGGGGTTGAACCTGACCAGGGCCTCGCTGGACGCGGTTTTGAAGTACCCCTGGCCGCTGTCCGCCTCCCGGGACGGGAAGTTCGGGGTCTACGGGGCGGACTCCGCCGTCTTCGAGTGGGTGCGTCAGGGGGTTCCTTCCGGGAGGCGGTGCCTGGAGGCCCAGGTGATGGACTGGGCCGACGACGTCGCCTACTCGGTCCACGACCTGGAGGACGGGGTGCGTGCCGGCCGGATCTCGTTGCGCGCCCTGGGCGACCCGGGGGAGCGGGACGAGATCCTGCGGATCGCGAGCGGGAACTTCCTGCGGCAGCGGATGTTGCCCGCCGGGCTGCTGGAGGAAGCGGTCACCGGGTTGTCGGGGATGCCCGCCCTGGCCGAGGTGCTCGACTACGACGGTTCGGTCCGGGCGCAGGCGGCGCTCAAGGAGTTGACCAGTGAGCTCGTGGGCCGGTTCGTCACGGCGGCGGTGCGGGGCACGCGTGGCGCGTTCGGGCGGGGACCGCTGACGCGCTACGGGGCCGAGCTGGTGGTGCCCGACCGGGTGCGGGCCGAGGTCGCCGTGCTCAAGGCCGTGGCGCTGCGTTACGTGATGCGGGACGAGCGGCGACTGCGGGTGCAGCGGAGGCAGCGGAGGATGCTGCGGGAGCTGGTGGAGTCCCTCTTCGAGGGTGCCCCCGACTCGTTGGATCCGTCGGCCCGGCTCGCGTGGTCGAACGCCGCCGACGACGGTGAACGGATGCGGGTCGTGTTGGACCGGGTCGCTTCGCTCACCGACTCCCAGGCCGTGGCCTGGCATGAGCGGTGCGTGTCCAACGACGGCGATTTCGTGTGAGCTATGTCAGACAGGGCGGCGTTTGCCGTTTCTGTTGAGGCACGCTGACACGTAGCGTGATTTCCGCTGGTCATGATTAACTCTTTCGAGTGAAACAGGTCCGTGAGGCCGCGAGGAGAACCCCCGATGTCCAACGAGACGAACCGGCACCACATCCAGAAGCTCGTCGTCGACGGGGAGCCCTATGTCAACTGCGACAACGTCGCCGACTGGGTGAAGGACCTGCGCTGGCAGGACCCCGCTGCCGAACGCGCCGCGGGCTACATCGCCCAGGAACTTCGGCTGATGGGGCTGGCCGACATCGAGGAGGAGTCCCTGCGCTGAGCCTCCGGGAAGATCCACTGCGGACTCACCGATCGAGCCGGACGGTGGCGGGAACCGGAAAGCCCGGTCGCACTCGCCCCGAGCCGCCGGGGAGTGGCAGACTCGCGCGGGACCGGAGCGAAGCGGCTCCCGTGGTGGATCGGAGCGCGACGTCATCGTGGACGCACAACTCGAATTCCCGCTGCGCCTGCACCGAGCTCTCACGTCCGAGGCCGGGCGAAACTTCTGCTGGTCACCCTATTCGGTGGTGAGCACGCTCGGTATGCTCGCCTCGGCCGCCCGGGGAAACACCCGGGCGGAGATGGCACGGATGCTGGGGGCCGAGCCCGACGGACGTTTTCCCGAACAGCTGCGCGCGGTGGCCGAACAGACCGTCGTCGCCGGCGAGGACGTGGACGCCGCCGTGGCCAACCGGTTGTGGGTCGATGAGGAACTCGTTCCGCGTGCCGAGTACCGCGCGGAGTTCTCCGACTGGCCCGGAAGCCGGATACGCACCACGCCCTTCCGCGCCGCCCCGGAGCGAGCCCGGCAGGAGATCAACGCGGACGTGGCCGAGGTGACCCGGGAGCTGATACCGGAGTTGGTCAAGGCGGGAACGGTCGACTCGGAGACGGTCGCCGCCCTGGTCAACGCGCTCTATCTGAGAACCCCCTGGAACAGTGCCTTCGAGCAGCGGGACACCACCCCGCTGCCGTTCCACGCTCCCGGAGGCACCCGGTCGGTTCCCACCATGCGGGTGAACGCGGCGCTGGGCTACGCCCGTGCCGAGGGATGGCAGGTGGTGCGGCTGCCCGCCCGCGGTGGGGTGGAGGCGCTGGTGCTGCTGCCCGACTCCGCGCTGGAGACGGCCGAACCGGAACTGACCCCCACGCGGCTGCGCCGTCTGGTCACGGCCCCCCAGCAGCGGCAGGTGGAACTGAGGATGCCGAAGTTCGAGGTCACGGGCTCGGCGGAACTGAACGACCCGCTCACCGCGCTGGGGATGCGCACCGCCTTCACCCCCGCGGCGGATTTCGGTGGGCTCACCGAGAAACCACTGCGGATCTCCACGGCCGTGCACGAGGCGGTGCTGCGGGTGGACGAGAACGGCCTGGAGGGGGCGGCGGCCACGGCGGCGATGATGCGGCTCACCGCGCTGGTGGAGGAACCGGAACCGCTGCGGGTGACGGTGGACCGTCCCTTCTGGTTCCTGGTGCGCCACTCCGGGGGAGGAGCCGTCTACTTTCTCGCCCGGGTCGTCTCCCCGGAAGGTGAGGCGGGGTAGCAGCGGGCCGTCACGGGGTCGCGGCCAACAGCCGAACCCGGGTGAGTTTGTCGGGGTTGACGATGTCGTGGATCTCGGCGGCACGTCCCTCCCGGACCGCGAAGCCCACCACCCGGGGGGCCACCGCACGGTCGAAGGGGGTGCCCGCCGGCGAACCGGGCAACAGCAGTCCCGGATCGCCGTTGACCAGCACGGACCGCATGTTCTTCAGGGCCGAGGTGGCGTATCTGCGGATCAGGGCGAGCAGGAAACGGGTGACCCTGTCCCGGCCGTGGACGGGACGCAGCGCGGTGCGCGCCTTGCCGTCGCTGTCGCCGTGCACGCTCACCCGCGGGTCCAGCATCCGGGCCACCGCCCACTGGTCCTCCGCCGAGAGTGCCGCGAGCAGGGCCTGGACCGTCTCGTGCTGGTGGGATGCGGGTACCCGGCGCGGCGGGTGTGCCTCGTCCACGGTCCGTCGTGCCCGGCAGGCGTGGTGTTCGGCCTGCTCCTCGGTGCAGCCGAGCAGGACGGCGATCTCGGTGAGGGGAAGTCCCACCACCTCGCGCAGCACCAGGGCCACGCGTTGTTCCGGGGGCAGCTGCTGGACGATCCGGAGTGCGGCCATGCGCACGTCCTCGGCCCGCACCACGCTGCCGAGCGGGTTCGTGGCCGGGCAGTGGTGCTCGGTCACGATGGGTTCCGGAAGCCACGGGCCCACGTAGTGTTTCCGGCGGCCGGCCGCCAGTCGCGCCCGCTCCAGGGCGAGGGCGGCCACGGTTCGGATCATCAGGTCTCCGGGACGGTCCCCTCCGGGGTCCTCGGTGCCGGAGAGGCCGGTGAGCCGCGTCCGGGTTTCCTCCACCACGTCCTCGGAGTCCGAGATGCTTCCCGTGAGTCGGTAGGCGAGTCCGAACAACCGAGCGCGCTGCTCGTCGAACTCCGTGGCGAGGACGTCTTCCGCGGATCGCACACCGCGATTGTGCCCGAAGAACCCGGGTGTGCTCGGTGGATACCTCGGTCGGGTGGTTCGGGGGGTTCGCGGCGGGCCCCGCCGCCGAGGGCGTCAGCGCTCCGGTGACCGTCGCGGGTCCCGGCCGCGAGGACCCTTTAGACTGGCCACGTGGCGGGACGAATCCGGGAGAGCGACATCGCCGAAGTCCGCGAACTCAACCGGATCGACGAGATCGTCGGTGAGTACGTCGCGTTACGTCGTGCCGGAGGGGGTGCGCTGAAGGGGCTGTGCCCCTTCCACGACGAGAAGACCCCCTCGTTCAACGTGCGGCCCAACCACGGGACCTTCCACTGCTTCGGCTGTGGCGAGGGCGGCGACGTGATCGCGTTTTTGATGAAGACCGAGCATCTCGGTTTCGTCGAGTCCGTGGAGCGCCTGGCCGACCGGGTGGGAGTGCGGCTGCGTTACGAGGGCGGCGAGCCCACGAGCAGACGTGAGCCCGGTACCCGGACCCGACTGGTGGAGGCGAACCGGCTGGCCGCCGAGTTCTATGCCGAGCAGCTGCGTTCCGGGGAGGCCCAGCCGGCCAGGGAGTTCCTGCTGGAACGCGGTTTCGACGAGTCGGCCGCCGCCCGTTTCGGCTGCGGCTTCGCGCCCAGTGGGTGGGACCGGCTGACCAAACACCTGCTGAACAAGGGTTTCGAGCTGGAGGAGCTCTACAAGGCCGGGCTGTCCCGGGAGGGACGGAGGGGGCCGATCGACCGCTTCCACCGACGACTGCTGTGGCCGCTGCGGGATCTGGGCGGTGACGTGGTCGGTTTCGGTGCGCGTCGTGTCTTCGACGAGGACCCGATCGAGGCGAAGTACGTCAACACCCCCGCCACCCCGCTGTTCAACAAGTCCCAGGTGCTGTTCGGGCTGGACCTGGCCAAGAGGGAGATCGCCAGGCGGCACCAGGCCGTGGTGGTGGAGGGCTACACCGACGTGATGGCGATGCACCTCGCCGGGGTGCCCACCGCCGTGGCCTCCTGCGGTACGGCCTTCGGGGAGGAGCATCTCGGGGTGCTGCGTCGGCTGATGATGGACGACGACACTTTCCGGGGCGAGGTCATCTACACGTTCGACGGGGACGAGGCCGGCCAGAACGCGGCCCTGAAGGCGTTCGAGGGGGAGCAGCAGTTCGCCGCGCAGACCTACGTGGCCATCACCCCCGAGGGCAGGGATCCCTGCGAACTGCGCCAGCACCACGGCGACCGGGCGGTCCGCGACCTGGTGGCCCGGCGGCGTCCGCTGTTCGAGTTCGCCATCCGCAGCCTGCTGGACGGCTACGACCTCGACTCGGTGGACGGACGGGTGGCCGCGCTGCGCAGAACCGTTCCGTTGGTCGCCCGGATCAAGGACCAGGCCAGCCGGACCGGATACGCGGTACAGCTCGCGCACTGGACCGGTTGGAACGACGAGAACCAGGTTGTCCGCCGCGTGCGGGAGTACGCGGGTGAGCCCGTGCGGGAGTCACGGCCCCGGGGTGGGCGGCGCGCTTCCGCGGCGGGTACGACCGAAGGGGGTGCGGACCTGCCGGAGCGGCCCGCCCGGCACGATCCGCGCTGGTGCCAGCGGGAGGCGTTGAAGGCGGCGTTGCAGGCGCCGGCTCTGGCGGGGCCGGTCTACGACTCCCTGCCCGAGGAGGCGTTCACCGAGTCGGCGTACAAGACGTTGCACGAGGCCCTGTTGAAGGCGGGCGGCACCCAGTCCGGGTTGGCGGGGGCCTCCCTGGTGGAGGCCGTGCGCGCCCAGTGTCCCGACGAGACCACCGTCCGACTGTTGTCGCAGTTGGCGGTCGAGGCCCCGGACACCAAGTCCGAGCAGGACCACCGCTATGTCAGCGGAGTGCTCGGTAGGGTCCGCGAGCGGCTGGTCGCCCGCCAGATCGATGACATCAAGTCGCGGGTACAACGGCTCTCTCCGTTGGAGAACGCCGAGGAGTACCGGGCGTTGTTCGGCGATCTGGTCGCTCTGGAGCAGTACCACAAGTCGCTGTTGCAGCAGGCCGTGGAGGGTGTGACATGACCTCCTGGTTCGGGCGGGTGCTCGCGCGGCTGCGCGGTACCGCCGAGCTGCCGGAGCGTTTCGACGGGGTGCTGGGGACGGACGAGCGGGTGCTGGCCTCCGCACTGAGCCCGGAGGGCGCGTTGGTGGCCACCAACCACGGTCTGTGGATTCCCGAGCCCACCGGCTCGCGCAGGATCGGCTGGCATCTGGTGAACCGGGCCGTCTGGCGGGACGGGGTGCTGGTGCTGACGGAGGCGAGCGAGCACCGCAGCGCCGGAGGCGCCGTGTTGCTGCGTGACCTGCCCCGGCGGCGTTTCCGGCTGGAGTCCCCCGGGCGGTTGCCGGACGTGGTGCACACCAGGGTGACCGGTTCGATCAGGTCCACCCAGTACCGGGAGTTGCCGATGGGCGGTGCCCGTTTCGTACGGCGGAGGGTTCCCGGCAGGAACGGAACGGTGTTGCAGGTGCGGCCGGACCGGGACGCCGACGAGCGGACCCTGGCCGAGTACGCGGACGAGGTCGCCCGGCGTCTGGCGGACGAGGAGCGCGGCTCGGGGTGAGTCCTTCCCGCACGCTTTCTTTTCCGGCCGAACTCGTATACAGTACAGTCGTACTGTTAGCGGTTTCGGGGAGTGACCTCCCGTGTGGGATCCGGAAAAGTACCTGGAGTTCGCCGCGTACCGGCAGCGCCCCGCTGTCGACCTGCTCTCCAGGATGGGGTGGAACCCGGCGCGGCGGGTGGTCGATCTGGGATGCGGAGCGGGTGACGTCACTCCGCTGCTGACCCGCAGGTGGCCGGGGGCGCGACTGGAGGCGCTGGACTCCTCCCCGGAGATGGTGCGCGCCGCCGTGGCGGCCGGGATTCCCGCGCGGGTGGGGGACGTACGGGAGTGGAAGCCCCCGTCCGAGACCGACGTGGTGTTCTGCAACGCGGTTCTGCACTGGGTACCGGGGCACCTGGAGCTGGTTCGTGATTGGTTGCGTGCGCTGGGCTCGGGGGCGGTTCTCGGGATGCAGGTGCCCGGAAACTTCGACGCCCCGGCGCATCGGACGCTGTACCAGCTGGCCACCGAGCCGGAGTGGGTCGAGGTGTTGGGAGGGGTTCCGCGAGGGCTGGAGTGCGTGGCGGAGCCGGTGGAGTACGCGCGCGGGCTGACCGAGCCGGGGGTGCGGGTCGACGCCTGGGAGAGCACCTACGCGCACCAGCTGTACGGTGCCGATCCCGTGTTGGACTGGCTGTGCGGAACCGCCTTGCGTCCCGTGCGGGCGTTGCTGGACGAGCGGCGGTGGCGGTGTTTCCTGGACGAGCTGGCGCCGCGACTGCGGGAGGTCTATCCGCGCGAGGCCGACGGGTCCACGTGGTTCCCGTTCCGGAGGATCTTCGTCGTCGCATGGCGCGAGTAGCTTCTGAGCAGGGGTTTCACCGCAAGGGGAGGGGGGTGTTCGGGCGGTTTCGCGGGTGCGCTACAGTAGATGACGTCAGCGCGGGGCGCTGGGAGAAAAGAAAACATTCCTCCGTAGCTCAATGGCAGAGCATTCGGCTGTTAACCGAAAGGTTGCTGGTTCGAGTCCAGCCGGAGGAGCAAGGGCCCAGGTGAAAGCCTGGGCTTCTTTGTGTGTTCCCCGGTTCTTCGGACAGGGGAGTGCGGGAGCCTTCGGAGTTCTTCTGTCCGTGAGGTGTGGATCGTCCGTTTTCGGGAACGGACGAGAAAGGGTGGCCCGGCTCTCTCGGTCGTTCCGAGACACCGCGTCCTACGGTGTTCCTCGCTTTTCTGTTTCCCGACGAGGTGCTGCGCATCGGAGGGCCACCGTCCCGGATACCCCCGATCGGGTGCATCGGTGTCGGAAAGGTCAGTCTCGGGTAACGATCCGTGGTCCATTGACGATCTTGCGGGTGCGGCGACAGTGACCGTCCGTTTATTTGTGCAGTGCACGGCTTGATCGCTGCTTCCAGGTGGGAGAGGCCACCGGAGTAGAGTGGTTGTCGCGATCGATTCGTTGCCGCGAGAACACAACGTGGCCTCCTCGCTCTTCGTCCCCGGGGCGAGGGAATATGACAGGGGATCGCAGGAAACGGGGGAGATATCATGTCCGCACCCGGTATCGGAAAGGATCCTCGGCAGCTCTCGTTGCCCGACTTCTCGTCGGTGAGCCGGCTGCCGAAGCCGCTCAAGGCGCTGGTTTACCTGGTCATGTTGGCGTTGCTGACAACGGCGGGGGTGAGTGCGCTGTTGGCGACCACCGTGATCATTGGCCAGCTGACCGGTTCGTTCGACATCACGATGTTCATCGGCCGTTGAGAGCCCACCGGACTGGATCACGGGATCGGCGCACTTCGGGTGCGCCGATCTTTTCGTGGGAACGCTACCCTGGAGTCGCGAGGACCCCGGCGCACCAGCGGGCAGCTGGCCCGATACGATCAGTGCGTCCGGTCCGCGCGGGGCGGTAGCTCAGCAGGTCAGAGCAGCGAACTCATAATTCGTCTTGTCGTGGGTTCAAGTCCCACCCGTCCCACCGCAACACCGGGACGACACGGGTGTGGGGAGATCGGCCCGAGATCATCCCCACACCTTTGCCTTTCGTCCCACGGTTCACGGCCTCGCCGAACTCGGTGCTGTCCTCGTTCCCACGTTCTGCGGGCCGTGCCGCCGGGCTCTCGTCCGGCGCCCCCGGTGGTTGCCGGTTTCTCGTCCGTTCGTGCTGTTTCGTGTGGTCGGTTCACACCGACACCGGCGGAAACCGTCGAACTCGTAAGCGCCCCACACCACACCGGGTCTCCGTCGGCGTCGAACAGTCACGCCCGCTCCGGTCACGGCGCGTTCCGGGCCGAACCGGCACAAGATGTTGATCAACCTGTCGATCAGCGGTAAGCAGGCAACCGTGGAGTGCGTCTTCGGGGGTCGACCTCCGGACCACACACTGTGGAACACAAGAAAATTCTTTCTGGAAAGTTTTCGGGGTGGTTCCGTCGTCGGGGTGTGATTCACGATACTGTATCGATTCAAAAGAGGGAACCCGAATCCTGGATCGACCACCGGAGTGTGCCGTCTCGGGTGGGTCGACGCTGTCCCGGCGTCGAAGGGGAGCGACACCGATGCGTGATTTCGACGAGTGGCACCGGCTCGGAACCCATTGGCACGCCTATGTGGAGGTGCGGGAGCAGGGTTTTCCCTCCACCCGTGCGGGACGGTTACGGCGCACCCCGGACCGCGTGTTGTGCAGTCCCCGTGCGGTGGCCGAATGGCTGTACCGCATGAAGCGTGTCTATCTGCCGGCGCAGCCGGTGAAACTGCTCGGCTCCGGAGCGGGGTGGGGAGTGCTCGGGGACGAACGCCACCTGGAACGGGACCTGTTCGAGGACGAGCTCGCGGCTTCGCGCGGCGACAGTCTCTATCTCTCCTTCGGCTGCGAGCACGACCGGATGGACCTCTGGGTGGAAGCGGTCACGGCGCAGGACTGCTCGGAGCTGCACCGGGAACAGGAGTAGTACCGAGGATGTGCCCCATATGCGGAGGACCGACCATCCCGCCGCAGGGCGGTGGCCCACCGAAGTGCCCGAAGTGCGGGTGAGGTGCGCTCGTGAAGAGTGGCTACCGGGGCGAAGCGCCGCCGACGGTCCGTCGACACCGGCGAAGGACGGGCGCGAGTCCCTCGGCGCGATCTGCGGGAAGCTCCGCCCGGCCTCCCAGCGGCCGGGCGGAACCTCGGCGGGGCGGGTCAGACCGCAGCCAGTCCCACGTAGTTCTCGGCGAGGGTGGTGGCCGCCGCCGTCGAGGAACGCAGGTAGTCGAACTGGGAGCGTTGCAACCTGCGGTCGTAGGCGGCGTCCGGTCCGTCGAAGCGGTGGGTCAACGAGGTCATCCACCAGGAGAAGTGCTGCACGCGCCACACCCTGCGCAGACACTCCTCGGAGTACGTCTCCAGTCCCGTGGTGCTCCCGTGGTGGTAGTAGTCGGTCAGCGAGCGAGCCAGCCGGTCCACATCGGCCACAGCCAGGTTCAGCCCCTTGGCACCGGTGGGCGGGACGATGTGGGCCGAGTCACCCGCCAGGAACAGTCTTCCGTACCTCATGGGTTCCGAGACGAAGCTGCGCAGCGCGGTGATGTTCTTGTCGATGATCGGGCCCTCGCGCAGTTTCCAGTCGGAGGTCCCCAGACGCGTCTGCAGTTCCTCCCAGATCAGCTCGTCGGGCCACTGTTCGATCGATTCGCCGGGGTCGCACTGCAGGTACAGTCTGCTCAACGTGGAGGAACGGAGACTGTGCAGGGCGAACCCGTTGGGATGGTTCGAATAGATCAATTCCTCACTGGACGGTTCCACCTCGGCGAGGATCCCCAGCCAACCGAACGGGTAGACACGTTCGTAGGTGGTGCGTTCCTTTTCGGGAATGGTGGTTCTGCTGACCCCGTGAAAACCGTCGCATCCGGCCACGTAATCACAGTGCAGTTCTCGGACGCGGCCCTCGGAGGTGAAGCGTACGACCGGTTTTTCGGTTTCGACGCCTTCCACCGTTACGTCCGGAACCTCGTAGTAGACCCGGCCGCCGTCCCGTTCCCTGCGTTCCGCGAGGTCCTTGACGACCTCCTGCTGGCCGTAGACGGTGATGCTGCGCCCCCCGGTGAGCTCGCTGAGGGGAATACGCAGCCGGTCCCCGTCGAACTGGACGTTGACCCCGTGGTGGGGATGCCCCTGTTTCTCCAGGCGGTCGGCCACGTCGGCCTCGCGCAGCACGTCGACGGTGCCCTGTTCCAGAACTCCGGCGCGGACGCGCTGTTGAACGTACTCACGGCTGCGCCGTTCGAGCACGACGGAATCGATCCCCTGCAGGTGCAACAGCTGGGACAGCAGCATTCCCGCCGGACCCGCGCCCACGATCGCGACCTGGGTGCGCATTCCATCCTCCCCTCTCGTCATGCGGTTGACTCAGCTTCTCAGTCGTGAATGCGAATTCAGCCACAGGGCTTCCGCTCAGCGAAAGCGACAGGGTGTTAGTGGAGTAGCGTTTCGTATTCGGTCGCGGACCTCGTGTGTCGGGACGAGCCTGTTCGGGAGAATTCTTCCGAGGAGGTGACGAATTGTTCCGTGGTCGTGGCTGTGCGGAACGGGCGGTCCGGTGTGTGTTCGGTCACGACGGTACGGGGAATCGTTTCCCCGTCGGTCGTGCCGTTCCACCGAAACGAAAAGTAAGATTTTCTTCGCCCGTTGTGACGTTTCGGGGAACGGCCCCGCCTTCCGTCGGGCTCCGGGGCGGGGCCGTTCGGAGCAACGGGCTACGCCCCCAGCTGTGACTTCCGGGCGGCCTCGGCGAACCGGTCGAGGTGACGCAGCGTCTCGTCCCGGACAACCGTGGGGAGGTAGAACAGCACCCGGTCCACACCGGCGCGTTCGTACTCCTCCAGCGTGGCGGGATCGTCTCCGGCGGCGTACAGGGACACCGGGACACGCCATCCCGCACGGTCCCGCACCCGGTTTATCCGCTCCGAGAGGTCCGAGGTTCCGGCCCTGGGCAACCACCCCCCGCCGTACTCGGCGACCCGTTCCACCGAGCGCTGGCTCTCGCCGCCGACGTAGATCGGCGGGTGGGGGCGTTGGACCGGCTTGGGCCAGCAGTACGAGGGCTCGATGTCCACGTGCTCGCCGTGGAACTCGGCCTCCTCCCGCGTCCACAGCTGCTGGACGGCCCGGACCCGCTCGTCCATGAGCGCTCCCCGCCCACGCGGCTCGGTGCCGTGGTTGCGCATCTCCTCGCGGTTCCACCCCGCACCGACCCCGAGGATCGCCCTTCCGCCCGAGACCCGGTCCAGACTGGCCACCTCCTTGGCCGTGATGATCGGATCCCGTTGGATCATCAACGCGATCCCGGTGGCCAGCAGCATGTGCTCGGTGGCCACGGCCGCCGCCGTCAGACTCACGAAGGGATCCAACGTGCGGTAGTAGTGCCGGGGCAGCTCACCCCCTCCGGGGTAGGGCGTTCGCCTGCTGCTGGGAATGTGGGTGTGCTCGGCGAGGAACAACGCGTCGAAACCACGCTGCTCTGCGGCGGCGCCCAGCTCGTCGGGGGCGATCCCCTCATCGGTCACGAACGTGGAGATACCGAATTTCATGTGTCCTCGGCGCCGGCACGGCGCCTTCCTCCCAACCGGTGTGCTCGTTTCCGGCACGGACTCCCCGCACGACGGGACGGCTCTTCCGGCGCGGCCTCGCACACGGCGGCACCGAGTCCCGCCGACGGATCCCGGGCTGTCCGTGTCCGATCCGTCACGTTGACGAACAACCGTGATCGCCGGTGTGTATTCCCGACCGGGTAAGATCACGGTCCCGTTCCGGGGACGTTGCCGGCGCGGCTTTTCCGGACGCACCGCAGCACGGTCGGTGACCGTGTCCGTCGGGGTGTCGTGGAGAAGGGTCGGGCCCACGACTTCCTGCCGGAATGCGTCGGTTGACAGGTGCCGCCCGGCCCGGCGGGAGTCGGACGACGGACTGACGGACATGGATGATGAGCTGACGACCGAACTCGTAGCCCTCTACCACGAGCACTACCGCCAACTGCTGCGGATGGCCCTGTTGCTCGTGGACGACAGGTCCGCCGCCGAGGACGTGGTGCAGGACGCGTTCGTGCGTGTGTTCGACTCCAGAGCCCGCCTGCGCGATCGGGACAAGGCCCTGGCCTTCCTGCGGCGGGCCGTGCTCAACAGGGCGAGGTCCCTGTTGCGCAGACGCCAGGTCTCCAAGCGCTACCAGCACCGCCTGGTGCAGCGCGAGCCGGCTCCGGACGAGAGCGTGCAGCGGGTCGACCGGACCGTGCTCGCCGAGGCGCTCGCCCGGTTGCCCCGGCGTCAGCGGGAGGCGGTCGTACTGCGTTACTACGCTGATTTCAGCGAGGCTTACGCGGCGGAAATAATGCGGGTGACCCCCGGGGCGGTGAAGGCCTACTGTTCGCGCGGAGTCGCGCGGTTGTCGAGTTTGCTGAGGGAGCGCGTGTGACGGAGCGAAACGCCGCCTCCGAGGAGAGTTCGGACGAGCGTTTGCTGCGTGCGGGGCTGCACTCGCTCGTCGAGGGCGTGGAACCGGAACGGAACGCGTTGGCCCGGTTGCTCGCCCGGCGGCGCCGTCGCACGGTGCTCCGCTCCGTGTTCGTGGGCAGTGGCGTGGCGGTGGCCACCACGGTCGTCCTGTTGTTCGCGCTGGTGGTGCCGAACGGTCCGTGGAGCACGGATCCCGTCCCCGTGGGGATCGGGCCCGACAGCTACCTGGTCCGTTCGGGCGGTGGTTCCCTGGTTGCGGTCTCCCTGGAGTCCGGCGACGTGATCCGGGAGTTCGGTGATCCCGGTGACCTGGTCGCGGTGGCCAGGGACCGGGATCGGGTCTATGTCGCCCCGGCCTCGGGCGGGGTCGTGGCCATGGGTTCCCGCCGGACGGAGGAGCCGCTGGAGGGGGTGCCCGAGGGAGAGGTGGTTACCGCTCTGGCAGCCGCGGGCGAACGGGTGGCGGTGGCCTACGAGGACAGGGTGCTGGTGGTCTCCGACGGAGGGGCACGTCGGATCGGGTTCGAACCGGGACTGGTGGTGCGGGACGTGGCGGTCGAATCCGGCGGCAGGCTCGCGCTGGTGGTCCAGGACCGGGACGGATCCGTCGGGCTGCGGACGGTGGCGCCGGGAGAGGACGGCCCCCGGCGGTTGGGCAGGTCCGTGGTCTCCTGCGGTCCGGCGCGTGTGGCGTGGACGTCGACGGGCCTGGCGGTGTTGCGTTCCGTCTCCTGCGGGGAGGGGGAGTCCGTGCGGATCACCACGGTCGATCCCCGTGAGGGCACCAGGTTGGCCGGCGGGGTGCGTGTCGAGGTGGGCGCTCCGGTGGGGCGTCCCCTGCGGCTGTCGGCCGACGCCGCCGACCGGATGCTGGTCTCCGCCGGGAGGAACGGGAACTGGCTGGTGGAGGGGGGAACGGTGCGTTCCGTGCCGTGCCCGGACTCGGGGTGTTCCGCCGGAACCGCCGTCATGTGACCGGTTTCGCCGGTGGTGTGCCCGTTTTTCGGGAGGACCTCACTTGCGCTCACCGAATGTGTTCGGAACACACCGCTGATCGGGCAATGGACTGTCCGGTGGTTCCCCGGTGACGATCCTCGTGGTGCAGCGGTTTCCGAGTTCCGGAGGGTGATCGAGGTGGGCGCACACTGGTGGGAGGTGCTCCGGCTGTGCCGGGTGGCGGGGCAGCGGCCGGCCTGGCAGCACGTGGCGGCGTTCGTCGTCTCGGTCTGGACGCTGTGGTGGATAGGGGGGCAGTTCCTGGTGCCGCAGGCTGCTCCTTCGGCCCTGGAGATCTGGACCAACCTGTTGGAACGGGCGGGAATCACCGATGTTTCCTGGAGTGACCGGGTGGTGCGGGCCTGGCAGCGGGCGGGCATGGTTCTCGCGGTGGCCGGTGGTCTGTTGTGGGCCGCGACCACGGAACGGGGACAGACCCCCGCCCTGGCGGGCTGGGTGGCCGTGATGCTCGCTTCCCAGTACCTGGGGTACCAGCCGGCGGTACTCGTGGCGCTGGTGTCCCTGGTCGGTCTCGTGTCCGTGTTGTGGCTCGTTTCGCTGGTGAACGGGCGGTTCGTGGACAGGTATCCGCGTCTGTTGCCCGCCGACGTCCTCCGTGCCGGGGTCACGGCCGCCGCTCTTTCGGCGGTGGTGCCGTTGTACGCGCCGGCGATCGGGGTGTTCCGTTTGCTGCGTCCCTACTTCACCCAGCCGCCGAGAACGCTGTCCGCCGCGGACGCGGAGGCGGTCGGCCTGTCCGGCACCTCCCGTGGCCCGGTGTGCGCGGAGGAGGTGCCGGGACGGGAGTCGGCGACCACCGGCAGGTGGACGCACGGTGCCCCCGAGCCGTGAGACGGCGGGATGGCGGCCTGCGCACCGCGTGTCATGTCCCCTTTCGGGTGGAGTTGTTGCGGGGTCCGACGGGGAGGGAAGTCCTTTTCGGACACCACAGGCGGAGTCCGCCCCCGGGACGGAATCGTTCCGAACTGCTGTTTTCCCGTGCGGGGACGAGGCCTCGGGCACGTCCTCCCGCCGGTTCCCGAACACGTTAATCCTCAGTGGACGAACTGTCGTGGTTCCGCGGTGCGTGTGGAACGTGCGAAGCCGGGACTGTTGTGATCGACTGGTGGACGTCGAACTTCGCTTCGGGGTCGTGGACGACGTCTCTCGTGGCACGGGCGGAGGTCAGCAGTGAGTACGTCCGACCTTACGAGCGGGGTGGTCTACATCCACTCCGCGCCGGGCACGGTGTGCCCGCACGTCGAACGGGCTGTCGCGGGCGTGCTCGACACCCGCTGTGCTTTCCGGTGGACGGCCCAGCCGGCCGCCCCCGGACAGCTGCGCGCCGAGCACGTCTGGTCCGGTCCGGCCGGCACGGGTGCACGACTGGCGGCTGCTCTGCTGGCCTGGCCGATACTGCGTTTCGAGATCACCGAGGACCCCAGTCCCGGAGTGGACGGGGAACGTTTCTGCCACGTCCCGAGACTGGGGCTCTGGCGGGCACGTACCGGAGCCAACGGGGACATCGTGGTCGGTGAGGACCAACTGCGCACCCTGGTCGCGGAAGGGCACGACACCGAATCGTTCCGTCACCGCGCGAGTGAGCTGCTGGGCGGTTCCTGGGACGAGGAACTGGAACCCTTCCGTGGCGCCGGAGAGGGGCCTCCGGTGGAACGCCTGCACAGCGCGGGCTGACAGCGTTCCTCCCGGAGGGCGAACGGTCCGGAGGACGGGAACCGGGACCGTGCCGTCCTCCTTCCTAGCCGGCCGCCACACCACCGCCCGGCACCACCTCACCGGTCATCCTGCCGTCCCGGATCGCGACGTGCCGGTCCGCCCGATCCAGGTACTCGGTGTCGTGGGTGACCATGACGGTGGCCACCTCGTACTGACGCGTCACCTCGAGCAGCAGGTCCACGACGGCGGCGCCCCTGTCGTGGTCCAACGCCGCCGTGGGCTCGTCCACCAACAGCACGGAGGGCCGTGTCACCAGCGCACGCGCTATGTTGACCCGCTGGCGTTCCCCGCCGGAGAGCCGGTGCGGCCTGCGGTGTTGTTTGCCGGACAGCCCCACGGCGGCGAGCAGCTGTTCGCCGTCCTCCCGGCTGCGGCGGGGCCGCACTCCACGCATGTGCTGAGTGACCTGCAGCTGTTCGACGGCGTTCAGCGAGGGGATCAGGTTCGGTTGCTGGAAGACGATCCCGATCCGTTCCAACCGCATCCGGGTCACGGCCGCGCGGGAGAGAGTGGTGATGTCGGTGTCGTCCACCAGGACCGATCCGTTCGTCGGTGACAACAGTCCCGCCGCCACGGCGAGCAGACTCGACTTGCCTGAACCGGACGGTCCGGTGACGGCCAACAACTCACCGGCGCCCACCTCCAGGGATACGTTCCGCAGGGCGGTCACGGTTCGCTCCCCGTCCGGGTAGCTCAGCGATATGTCGCTCATGGTCAGACTCATCGTCCGCCTCCCAACGCGGTGAGTGGATCCACGGACGTGATCCGCCGTACCGCGAGTGCGGCACCGGCCATGCCGAGCACCACCATTCCCAGCACGGGCAGCAACGTCGTGGACAGGGTCAGTTCGAAAGGCACGACTCCGGAGGCGAACCATCCCAGGAGCACACCGGCGGCACCGCCGAGTCCGGCACCCAGCACCAGCACGACGAGGGACTGGGTCAACGCGTCCCGCAACAGGTAACGGGTGGATCCGCCGAGTGCCTTGAGCACGGCGATGTCCCCACTGCGTTGGATGGTCCACACCGTCAGGAAGGCCCCGACGACCAACGCCGATATGACGTAGAGGAACGCCTGCATCATCAGCAGTGAACCGTTCTCGGAGGAGAACGATCCGATCGCGTTCAGGCTTCCGCCGAGCGTGGTCGAAACGGTGTCGGCCGTGGAGTCGGCCGCCGCGAGGTCGGCCCCGTCGGTGGCGCGCACCGCCAGAACGGTCGCCAGCGGGGCCTCGGTGCCCGGGGCACGAGCCGTGCGCAGCTCGTGCCAGGTGTCCAGGCTGGTCCAGACCACTGGGGTGTGACTGTAGAAGGACGAGGGGGCCTGCCGCTCGATCCGGAGCTCTCCCGCGCCCGTGGACAGCTGTTCTCCCACGGACAGCCCCTCCTCGTCAGCCAGGGAGCGACTGATCACCACACTGTGCTCGGTGAGCCCGTTCGGGGCCGCCTGAGCCCGTGGGGGCAGGCCGAAGACGGTGACCGTGGTTTCGGCACCGTCCGGTGTCGCCACTCTGGCGGTGCTGATTCCGAGGGGGGTGACCTCGTTGACCCCCTCGGTGCTGCTCCAGACGTCACGTTGTCGTTCGGTCACGGAGCTGTCCGCGAAGGACTCCGTGGGGGGCTCCGAGCCGCTGCCGCCGAACACCACGTGGGTGGCAGGCAGCTCCTTGACGGCGGAGGTGGACTGGGCGGCCAGCCCCGAGGTCAGCCCGGAGAGCAGCACGATCAGCAGTGTGATCAACAGGACGACCGACCCCATGAGGGTGAAACGCCCCTTGGCGAAACGAATGTCTCTGATGGCGACGAACACGGCTCTTTTCTCCTCGTGCCGTTGGGCTTACGGTTCCACCCTCGCCCGTGGCGGCCGCGTTGCCATCGTTCCGGAGTGCGAAACCCTCCTGCCGTGGGGTTGACTCGGAACTCAACCGAACGATTGATGCGAACTCCGGAACTTCGGTGAACACTGGTACCGACGACTCCCGTCGTGACGACCCTCCGGCGGAACCTCCCCTCCCCCCGTCGATCGCCCCCGGGGACGCTCGTCGGGACCGTGCCGTCCCCGGGCCCCACTCCAGGAGGTAGCGCACTGTTGAACGGTCACGATCCGGCGGAGTCGGTGGTGCTGCGCGTGCTGCGAGCGGCACTGCACGCCGGGTTCTACCTGCTGCTCGGCATAGCCACCGCGCGGCTGTTCGGCACCCGTGACGCCGGGGCCATGACCTTCGCCGCGTTGGGCGGCGCGGTGGCGCTGGCGGCGCTCTACACGGTGGGCGCCCTGCCACCGCACCGCCGGTACGGACGCCGTGCCGCGCTGGTCTGGTTGGCGGGTGTGACCGGTCTGTGGGCCCTGCTCCTGCTGGCCAGCCCCGACTTCTCCTGGATCGCCTTCCCGCTGTTCTTCCTGCACCTGCACCTGCTGCGCCGAGCTCACGCCGTGACGGCCGTGGCCGTGATCACGGGGCTGGTGGTCACCACCCAGGTGATCCACGCTGAGGAGGTCAGCGTGGCCATGGTGCTCGGTCCGAGCCTCGGCGCGGTCTTCGCGGTGGTCATGGCCTGGGGGTACGCCGCCGTCCACGCGGAGAGCCAGCAACGGCGACGCCTCATCGAGGACCTGCGTGAGACCCGCGCCCAACTGGCGGCCTCCCAGCACGAGGCGGGGGCCGCCGCCGAGCGCGAACGGCTGGCCCGGGAGATCCACGACACCCTCGCCCAGGGGCTGTCCAGTGTGGTGCTGTTGTTGCGTGCCGCCGAGTCGGGCCTCGACGAGAGTCCGGAGCAGGCGCGCTCCCGGATCGCCGAGGCCCGCCGAACCGCCTCGGAGAACCTGGAGGAGGCCAGGGGGTTCGTGCGTGGGCTGCGGCCTCCGGACCTGCGCCAGGCCGGCCTCGGGGACGCCCTGCGCAGGCTGTGTGCCCGAACCGAACGCGAGTCCGGGTTGCGCTGTCACCTGCGTGTGGACGGCGAGGCGGTGGCGCTGCCTCCCGAGTACGAGATCGCGCTGTTACGGGCCGCCCAGGCCAGTCTCGCCAACGTCGTCCAGCACGCCCGTGCCGACACCGCCATGGTGACCCTGGGGTATCTGACCAGGCAGGTGACGCTGGACGTCTACGACGACGGGGTGGGATTCGACCCCTCCGTGCTCGGACGGGTGCGGGGGGACGGCACCGGCTACGGGCTGTCCGCCCTGGGTGAGCGCGTCGAGCTGCTCGGTGGTGAATTGAGCGTGGAGAGCGCGGAGGGCGGTGGCACCGTGGTCGCGGTGCGACTGCCGTTCGGGGAGGAGGGGGACCGGTGAACGAACCGCTCCGGCTGCTGCTCGTCGACGATCACCCGGTGGTGCGCAGCGGGCTGCGGGCCATGTTCGAGGACAGTTCCGACATGCTGGTGGTCGCCGAGGCCGCCGACGGTGAGGCCGCCCTGGAGGTGCTGCGGCACACGGAGGTGCGGGTGGTGCTGATGGATCTACAGATGGGAGAGGGGATGGACGGTGTGACCGCCACCAGGGAGATCACCTCGCTGCCCGACCCGCCCGCCGTGCTGGTGCTGACCGTCTACGACACCGACGCGGACATCCTCGCCGCGGTGGAGGCGGGGGCGACCGGCTACATGCTCAAGGACGCCCCGCCGGAACAGCTCCGTGCCGCGGTGAAGTCGGCCGCGGCGGGGGAGACGGCACTGGGGCCGGACGTGGCCTCCCGGTTGTTCGACCGGTTGCGATCCCCGGGCGAGGCCCTGAGTCCGCGTGAGGTGGAGATCCTGCGGCTGCTGGCACAGGGGCTGTCGAACAGGGCCCTGTCCCGGGAACTCTTCATCAGCGAGGCCACGGTCAAGACCCACCTGGTGCACATCTTCGACAAACTGGGTGTGGACAACCGCACCGCCGCGATCACCACGGCCCTGCGGCGGGGGATCATCCGAAGCAGGTGACTCCCCGCGTGGGTGATCGCCCCTTCGGGCGGGTTCGGGCGTATGGCACGCTCGTGACGTGCCACCGAGAACCGGTTTCCGTCGTCGGCGACGCCTGCTGTGGATCCTGGGTCCGACCCTCGCCGTCCTGGTGGTCTCGGTGGGGGGAGGGGTGTTGGCGCGCTCGTTCTACGCTTCCCCCACCTCCTCCTCGGAGGAGACCTCCGCGCAGCTGCCGCCGTTCACGGGGTCCTCCCAGGAGCCTCCGGGGAGGCAGCGGGTGGTTCTGGAGCCCGGGGCCAGACAGCACCCGGACAGCACGGTGGTGCGGAACCTGCTGCAACGACACTTCGACGCGATCAACCAACGCAACTACCAGCAGTGGCGCGCCACGGTGGTGCGGGCCAAGAGTCTCAACCAGCCCTACGGGGAGTGGCGGGACGAGTACGAGAGCACCAGGGACGGTTCGGTCACCGTCCACCGCATCGTCCGGGGTCCGGACGGCACGTTGCGGGTGCTCATGTCGCTGGTCAGCGTGCAGGACAGGGAGGACGCGCCGAAGGACATGCCCTTGACCTGCCTGCGGTGGCGTGTGGTGTACCAGCTCGTCGTCGAGGAGGGAGAGCTGAGACTCGGCCAGGGGCTGCCGGACAGCTCGCTGCACAACAAGTGCGAGAACTGAAAAGCCCCTGGCGTGCACGGGCGGGTGTCCCGCGGCGTCGCGGGACACCCCGTACGGCGGGCGTTCCTCACGTGCCCCGAGGGGCGATGGGGTTTCCTGACGCCCCGCGTACTTCGCCCGCCCGGGTTCGCGTGTGTCCGCGCAGGAGCGGTCACAGCGGTATGTTGCCGTGGTCGCCACGCCTGGGGGGCACGGAGTCGAGTGCGCGGGCCAGTCGCTCCCGACTGGTCGAGGGATCGATGATCTCGTCGACCACCCCGATCGACCGGGCCCGCTCGACCCCTCCGGCCACGCGCTGGTGTTCCTCGGCCAGACGGTCCTGCAGCGCCTCCCGTTCCTCCTCCGGGGCCGCGGCGATCTCCTTGCGGTGCAGGATCCCCACGGCGGCGCGGGGTCCCATGACCGCCACCTCGGCCTCCGGCCAGGCGAACACGGTGTCGGCGCCGAGCGAGCGGGCGTTCATCGCGATGTAGGCCCCGCCGTAGGACTTGCGAGTGATGAGCGTGACCCGGGGGACGACGGCCTCGCCGAAGGCGTGGAGCAGTTTCGCCCCTCGGCGCACCACGCCTCCCCACTCCTGGTCCACCCCGGGCAGGTATCCGGGAACGTCGACCAACACCACGAGAGGGATTCCGAACGAGTCGCACATCCGCACGAAGCGCGCGGCCTTCTCCGCCGACAGCGAGTCCAGGCACCCGCCCTTGCGGATCGGGTTGTTGGCCAGCACACCCACCGTGCGACCGCCGAGGCGTCCCAGGCCTGTGACCATGTTGGGAGCCCACTTGGCCTGGATCTCCTCGAAGACGCTCGACCCGGAGGGGTCGCTGTCCAGAATCCCCCTGATCACGGGTTTGACGTCGTAGGCGCGCCGTGCCGTTTCGGGAAGCAGCGCCCGCAGGTCCTGCCTGTCGCCGGTAGCCGTGTGATCGAAGTTCCCCTGGGCCGCGATCAGGTTCGTCACGTGCCGGGCACGCGCGTAGGCGTCGGGTTCGTCGGAGGCGACCACGTGCACCACCCCGGACTTGCTGCCGTGGGCGTCCACGCCTCCGAGCCCTTCCTGGTCGATCTCCTCGCCGGTGACGCTGCGCACCACATCGGGGCCGGTGACGAACACCCTCCCCGAGGGGGCCATGACCACCACGTCGGTCAACGCCGGGCCGTAGGCGGCTCCGCCCGCCGCGGGGCCGAGAACCACCGAGATCTGGGGAACGCGCCCGGAGGCCCGGATCATCGCCGCGAAGACCCGGCCGACCGCGTCCAGTGCCTCGGCCCCTTCGGGCAGGCGCGCGCCACCCGAGTGCCACACCCCCAGGACCGGAACTCCCTCCTCCAGGGCGGTGTCGATGGCCGCCACGATGTGGCCGCACCCCGCCGAGCCCATGGCCCCGCCCTTCACCGTTCCGTCGGTGCAGTAGGCGATCACCGGACTGCCCTCGATGCGGCCCCGCACCGCGAGGGCACCGCTGTCGTCCCTGTCGTGCAGGAATGTCAGGGAGTCGGCGTCCAACAGTTGGGAGAGCCGCAGCTCGGGGTCACGCGGGTCCCAGTCGACATCCGGTGTTTCGGTGTGGGAGGCAAGCGCTGTCACGGGATACTCCGATGCTGGATACGTGGGTGGTGTTGCCGGGGACCGTCCCCGACGGTGCCGACGCGGCTTTCGCTGGCGGGAGCCCTCGTTCGGGAGGTGGTGTGCGGACGCCGCCGGAGAACGACGGCGTCCGCAACCGACCCTGCTCTCCCGGAGACGCTCACGCCCGGGTGAAGGCCAGCGCGACGTTGTGACCGCCGAAGCCGAACGAGTCGTTGACCGCGGCGGTCAACCGCTTCGTTCTCGGCTCGCCCGCGACCACTTCGAGTTCGACCTTCGGATCGGGCTCCTCGAGATTCCTCGTGGCCGGGATCACCCCGTGGTACAGCGAGAGCACCGTGATGATGCTCTCCACCGCGCCGGCTCCGCCGACGAGGTGCCCCAGCGCCCCCTTGGGGGCCGTGAGCAGCACGTGATCCCCGAGCGCCTTGCGCACGGCGGCCGCTTCCCCCACGTCGCCGACCACTGTGGAGGTGGCGTGGGCGTTGACGTGTTCCACGTCCGTGGTGGACAGTCCCGCCGAGCCGATGGCCTCGTTGATCGCGTTGACCTGCCCGAGACCGTCCGGGTGGTTACCGGTGATGTGGTAGGCGTCGGAGGTGATACCGGCCCCGGCGAGCCGGGCGTACACCCGCGCGCCGCGCGCCGCGGCGTGTTCGGCGCTCTCCAGGACCACCACACCGGATCCCTCACCCATCACGAAGCCGTCCCGAGCGGCGTCGAACGGCCGGGAGGCACCCTCCGGATCGTCGTTGCGGGTGCTCAACGTGCGGGACTGGGAGAAACCGGCCACGGTGATCGGCCGGATACACGCCTCGGCCCCGCCCGCGACCACCACGTCGGCGCGCCCGGAACGGATCATGTCCAGTGCCTTGGCCAGCCCCTCGGCCCCGGAGGCACAGGCCGAGGCGGGGGAGTGCACACCCGCCCGGGCCCGGAGCTCGATGCTCACGTGTGCCGCGGGCCCGTTGGGCATCAGCATCGGCACGGTCAGGGGCGAGACCTTGCGCAACCCCTGCGACTTCAGCAGGTCGTGCTGTTCGAGCAGCGTGTTGGGCCCGCCGATCCCGGTGCCGATGGAGACTCCCAGCCGCTCGGGGTCGACCGGCTCGTGCTGCTCGTCCGGCAGGTCGAAACCGGCGTCGGACCAGGCCTGCCGGGCGGCGATGAGCGCGATCTGCTCACAGCGGTCCATGCGTCGCAGCCGGACCCGGGGGAGTACCTCGGAGGGCTCCACAGCGAGCGGCGCCGCGATGCGGGAGGGAAGGTCGTAGGTGTCGACCCAGTCCTCCTCCAGCGGACGGCCGCCGCTGGCACCGTTCAGCAAACCGTCCCAGGTGGACGCGACGTCCCCGCCGAGCGGAGTCGTCGCGCCCATCCCGGTGATCACAACGTCGTTTACCGTCATGCGTTCTTGACGATGTAGTCCACCGCATCGCCCACGGTCTTGAGGTTGGCCAGTTCGTCGTCGGGAATCTTGACCCCGAACTTGTCCTCGGCCTGCACGGCGATCTCCACCATCGACAGCGAGTCGATGTCCAGGTCGTCGACGAACGACTTCTCGACCGAGACCTCTTCGGCGTCGACTCCGGCGACCTCCTCGACGATGCTCGCCAGGCCCTGCGTGATTTCCTCGTTCGCCACCTTGTTTCCTTCCTGTTCCGACTGGATCGGTGCTCCGTTTCCGGGAGCGGTTCCCGGGGAGCCGGTGTTCACGGACAGATGATCACCTGGCCCGCGTAGGACAGTCCTGCCCCGAAGCCGACCAGCAGCAGCACGTCACCGCTGTTTATCTCTCCCGCCGAACGCATGTGGTCGATCGCCAGCGGAATGGACGCGGCCGACGTGTTGCCGGAATGCACGATGTCACGGGCCACCACGAGATCGTCACGGGCTCCCCGGGAACGCAGTTTCTTGGCCACAGCCTCGACGATGCGCAGGTTCGCCTGGTGCGCCACCAGGACATCCACATCGGACAACTGGAGACCGGCCTGTTCCACCGCACGGGCGGCGACCGGGGCTACTTCCGAGGTGGCCCAGCGGAAGACGGTTTGCCCCTCCTGGTAAATGTAACGGTTCTCCCGCAGGTAGATCGTGTCCACCATGTCCCCCGCGCTGCCGAGGGCCGCCGGGCCGATGGCCGGCTCCTCCGCGGGGGAGACCACGGCGGCCCCGGCACCGTCCGCGAAGATGATGCAGTTCGCCCGGTCCTGCCAGTCGAGCCACTCCTGGAAGCGTTCGGCGCCGATCACCAGGACGTTGCGCGCCGATCCGGCCCGCACGAGGTCCGAGGCGGTGTTCAGCGCGTAGCAGAACCCGGCACACGCCGCGTTGAGGTCGAAGGCCCCGGCAGCCTTGATGCCGATCCGGTCGGCCACCTGGGCGGCGGCGTTGGGGATCGGCCCGGGCATGGTGCAGGTCGCGATGATCACCTGGTCCACTTCGGCCGGGGAGAGCCCGGCGTCGGCGACCGCCTTGGAGCCCGCCTCCACCGCCATGTTCACGACGGTCTGGTCGTCCTCGCCGAGCCTGCGGCTGACGATGCCAACGCGTTGCTGGATCCACTCGTCGCTGGTGTCCACGATGCGTGCCAGATCGTCGTTGGTGACGGTCCGGTTTCCCTGTGCGCTGCCGAAACCGACGACCCGTGTAGCGCTGGGTCCTTCGGTCAGGCGCAGTGTCGACGTGTTGCTCACGAATCGCTCTCCGAATCGGTCCGGCCGTGGGAGGACAGCGTCTCCCCGGCCTTGTCCAGTTCGGCGGGGGTCTTCACGGCAACCGTGTTGGTTCCCTTGAGTTCCCGGCGCACCATGCCCGCCAGGGCTCCCGCCGGGGGAAGTTCGATCACGGAGTGCACACCGTGTTCGGCGAGCGTGGCCATGCACGCGTCCCAACGGACCGGTTCGGTGACCTGAGCCACGAGTCGGCGCAGGATCTCGGCTCCGTCGGTTACCGCCGCCCCGTCGGCGTTGGACAGCATCGGCCTCCGGGCGTCGGAGGGGGAGAGTTCCTTCGCGTGGGCCTCCATGGCTTCGCGGGCCGGGGCCATGAACTCGGTGTGGAAGGCGCCGGCGACCTCCAGAGGGCGTACCCGACTGCCTTCGGGGGGTTCGGCGGCGAGCTTGTTCAGGTTGTCCGTGCGTCCCGCCGCGACGATCTGCCCGGACCCGTTGTGGTTGGCCGCGCGCAGGTCGAGTTCCTCCAACCGGGCGAGCACGCTCTCCCGGTCACCGCCGAGCACGGCCGCCATCCCGGTCGGTTCCAGGGCACAGGCGGCGGCCATCTCCCTGCCGCGCACCGCGGCCAGTGACATGGCCTCGGCGGGTTCGAGGACCTCGGCCAGCGCGGCGGCGGCCACTTCCCCGATGGAATGGCCCGCCACGGGCAGGTCCGGCGGAAGCTCGCCGTGGTCCTTCCGCAGTCGCTCGGCCGCGAGCAGTGCGTTGGCGACCACGAGAGGCTGGGTCACGGAGGTGTCCCTGATCTCGTCGGAGTCCGCGGTGGTCCCCAGCCGGAGCAGGTCCAGACCGGTGATCTCGGACCACTCGGTCAGACGTTGCTCTGTTCCGTCCAGTTCCAGCCACGGTTGGAGCATTCCGGGTGCCTGGGCACCCTGTCCTGGAGCTAGCAGCGCGATCACACTCAACACTGAACATGTTCCGGCCGGGGGTACGTGATGCTGGCACCCACGAAGTCAGCGTTGATTTTTTGTGGGAACCCTACAAAAACAGTGTGGTGGAGGTGTCTTCCCGGGCGATCCCGGCCCCGGATTCTTCGTCGCCAGGGGCGGGACGGAACAAAACGGACTCGCCTCCGCACGGTGTGAGCGACCCTACAGAGTCCCACGGTGTGGAGCCAAGCCCGCCGAACGGGTGTCCCGCGCGGGTCTCACCACAGGCCGCGGGCCTTGGCGAGCCGCCCCACCCCCAGCGCGACACGCAGCGTGTGTGCTCCGCGCGGACTGGAGGGAGTGCGGCCGGTGATCTCGGAGATGCGGCGCAGCCGGTAGCGGACCGTGTTCGGATGCACGTAGAGCTTGCGCGCACAGTTCTCCAGGACCCCGCCGACCTCCAGATAGGTGTTCAGCGTCTCCATGAGCGCCCCGCCCGCGTCGGTCAGCGGCAGTACCATCCCCTCGACCAGAAGTCGCTCCGCCTCCGGATCACCGGCCAGGGCCCGTTCCGGAAGCAGGTCCTCCGAGGCCACCGGACGCGGTGCCTCCGGCCAGGCCACCACGGCACGCAGCCCCGACATCGCGTCCCCCGCCGAGCGGTGCGCCTCGGCCAGACTCTCGACCGTGGGACCGACGATCACCGGTCCCTCGCCGAAGGCCTCCGCGAGCACACTCGCGGGGTCCCGCACGGCGCGACCGTCCGAGGCCTTGCCGAACACGACCACCAGCCTGCTTCCCTGCACCCCGAGCAGCACCGAGCGGCCGGCGCGGGCCGCCCTGCTGCGTACCTGGTAGACGATGCTCGGCGGATCGTCGGAGGGAGCGCTGCCCACCATGACGGTGGCCTCCGAGGAGGGTTCCCACCCCAGCGCGGCGGCCCGGGAGAGCAGGGACTCCTCCGCGTCCCCCCGAACGATCCCGTCGACCACGAGGGCCTCCAGCCGGGCGTCCCAGGCCCCGCGCGCCTCGGCGGCGGCCGCGTAGGAGGTGGCCGCGGCGAAGGCGATCTCCCGGGTGTAACGCAGGATCGACTCGGTCAGCAGCACCCGCTCGGAGTCGTTCTCGGCGAGGTCGGGCAGCTGCTGTTCGAACACGTCGATGGCCGTGCGCACCATCTCCAGCGTCTGGCGCAGGCTCACCCAGCGCGGCAGGTCGCGGGGAGCGGCACGGAACGCCTCAGCGGTGAGCCGGATGGCCTCGGTGGGGTCCTGCAACCAGGAGACGAAGTTGGACACGCCGGTCTGGGTGACCAGCAGCACGTTGGAGCGCTGGTCGGCGGGGAGTCGGGAGAACCACGGAAGCCGTCGTTCCATGGCGCTGATACTGGCGGTGGCCAGTCCTCCGGAGGCCCGTTCCAGCCGACGCAGCGTGCCGGCCGAAAGTTCGGTGCTCGTCCGGTGGGCGCCGTTGTTCTCGTCGTCGGCGGCCTGCATGGTCACCAGCCTCGCACGTTCCGGCGATGCCGTTCGGGCAGGTGGCGGAAGCGGCGTTCGCGGGAGGGGTCAGTCGCGGGAGGTCCCCGGATCCTCGTCGGCGGTGCGTCGGGCGTCGGTTCCGGCCGGATCGGGGAACCGGCGGTCGCGCACCCGCAGCAGTCTGGTGACCAGTGCCGGTTCCTGGTCCAGGGCCTCCGGCTCGTCCAGCAGCCGGTTCAGTCGCTGGTAGTAGCGGGTGGCGGACAGCCCGAACCGCTCCTCGATGAGCCGTTCCTTGGTCCCGGTATGTCGCCACCACTCGCTCTCGAAGGCGAGTATGGCCCGGTCGGTGTCGTTCACCTGCTTCTCCCCTGGATGACGAGACGCGGTCGGCGGGGACGCTGCGGTACGTTCCGCGGCGGTCCGCGGTCCGGAAAAGAGCGCTCGGCGGCCGTCGTGCCGTGGAGCGGGACGTGTCGCCGAGTCTACGCGTGGATCCTTCGCGAAGGCGACGAGTCGTTGCTCTCCTCACGGAAGGGCGGACGGTGTCGTGTGGTTGTCCGGGAGGGGCACCTGTGGACCGGTTCGCGCGGAGGGGAGCCGTGGCCGGGCTAGGGTGGCACGGCGACCGTGCGTTCCGCCGGTGGTTTCCGGGTGAGGGCGCGGTGTGGGGAGTACGCGCACCCGGGTGCGGCACGGGGCCGCCGGGAGACGCCGCTGTCCGCCACGTCCCGTTCCGGGCGGGGAAGGAGTGTGATGGAGGAGATCGCCGGGTGGCCGCTCCGGCACGGGATCGTCGTGCTCGGACAGTCTGTGTCCTGGGCCGAGCTCGTGGGCCAGCTCGCCGCCCTGGCAGTGGTGTTTCTGGCTCGACTGCGCGCGTTGGTGACCTGGCCGGTGCAGATAACGGCCACCGTGCTGCTCTTCCTCGTGTACGCCGGAGCGGAACTCGGTGGGATGGCCACCAGACAGGTACTGATCATGGTGATCTCGGTGTACGGCTGGTGGGCCTGGCGACGGGGACGGGACGCGGTGCACGGCGTCGCCGTCCGCCACGGCACGAACCGGCAGCGGGTGGGCACGACGGCGGTGTTCCTGGCCGGTGTGGGGCTGTGCGGAACCGTGTTCGCGGCGCTGGACGTTTCCTGGGCCCCCTGGCCCGACGCCTGGATCTTCGTCGGCACGCTGGTGGCGTTCTGGGCGCAGGCCAAGGGGTTCGTCGAGTTCTGGCTGGTCTGGCTGGCCGTGGACGCGATCAGCGTGCCGCTGCAGATCATGTCGGGACTGTGGTTCAGCGCCGTCGTCTACGTGGTGTTCGCGGGGCTGGTGCTGCACGGTTGGTTCGGCTGGCGCCGCGTGGAACGGAGGCGCCGTGCCCACCGCGGCTCCCGCGCGAACTCCGTGGCCGTGTGAGCGACGGTGGGCCACGACGTGCGGTCCGTCACCGCACGCCGTGGCCGGGGGTTCAGGCGTCGCCGGACTCGGAGCGCTGCGGTCCCGCCGCCTGGGGGTCGGCTATGCGGTACCGGGCCGCCGCCTCCGTGACGGTGGAACGGTCGACCTCACCGCGCCCGGCCAGTGCGGCCAGGGTGGCGACCACCGTCGACTCGGCGTCGACCAAAAAGACCCGGCGCGCCGCCGGTCGGGTGTCGGAGAACCCGAACCCGTCCGCGCCGAGAGTGGTCATCTCCCCGGGAACCCAGGGCCGGATGAGGTCGGGAACGGCACGCATCCAGTCGCTGACCGCGACCACCGGCCCCGGTTGTCCCTCAAGCATCCGGGTGACGTGGGGTTTGCCGGTCGGTTCCCCGGGGGTGAGTAGCTCGGCCCGGTCCGCCCGTTCGGCCTCGCGGCGTAGCTCGGTCCACGAGGTCACCGACCACACGTCGGCCGCCACCCCCCAGTCGGAGAGCAGCATCTCCCGCGCGCGCAGTGCCTCGGGCATGGCCACCCCGGATACCAGCAGCTGAGCCCGGAGCCCGGTGTCCTCCTCGGCCGGGAGATAGCGGTACATCCCCCGCAGCAGCGCCTCCACGTCCAGTCCCTCGGGTTCGGCCGGCTGTTGGTAGGGCTCGTTGTAGACGGTGAGGTAGTAGAAGACGTTCTCCTGCGGCTGCCCGTACATCCGGCGCAGACCGTCCCGCACGATGTGGGCCACTTCGAAGGCCCAGGCGGGGTCGTAGGAGACCACGGCCGGATTGCTGGCCGCCAGCAGGGGGGAGTGCCCGTCGGCGTGTTGCAGCCCTTCCCCGACCAGGGTGGTGCGCCCCGCCGTGGCCCCCAGCAGGAACCCTCGGGCCATCTGGTCCCCTGCCGCCCACAGGCCGTCCCCCGTGCGCTGGAACCCGAACATCGAGTAGAAGATGTAGACCGGGATCATGGGCTCGCCGTGGGTGGCGTGACTGGTCCCCGCCGCCGTGAACGAGGCGACCGATCCGGCCTCGTTGATGCCCTCGTGCAGGATCTGTCCCCGGTCGCTCTCCCGGTAGGCGAGCATCAACTGGTAGTCCACCGGGGTGTAGGTCTGCCCGGCGGGGTTGTAGATCTTCTGGGAGGGGAACATCGAGTCCATCCCGAAGGTGCGGGCCTCGTCCGGGATGATCGGAACCAGGCGCGGGCCGATCTCGGAGTCCTTGGCGAGTTCCTTCAGCAGACGGACGAACGCCATGGTCGTGGCGACCTCCTGCTTGCCGGAGCCCTGGCGGACCACGTCGTAGACCCTGTCACCCGGAAGTACCAGCGGCTTGGAACGTGTCCGGCGCTCCGGCAGGTAGCCGCCGAGTCGTTCCCTGCGCTGTCGCAGGTACTGGATCTCGGGCGCGTCACTGCCCGGGTGGTAGTAGGGCGGCAGGTAGGGGTCCTGTTCGAGCTGGGCGTCCGAAAGGGGGATGCGCAGACTGTCCCGGAACAGTTTGAGGTCGTCGAGCCCGAGCTTCTTCATCTGGTGGGTGGCGTTGCGTCCCTCGAAGTGGGCGCCGAGCCCGTAGCCCTTGATCGTCTTGGCGAGGATGACCGTGGGCTGGCCGTGGTGTTCCAGCGCCGCCTTGTAGGCGGCGTGGATCTTGCGGTAGTCGTGCCCGCCCCGGCGCAGGCCCCAGATCTGGTCATCGGTGTAGTTGCTGACCATCTCCTTGGTGCGCGGGTCCCGGCCGAAGAAGTGTTCGCGCACGAAGGCGCCGTCGTTGGCCTTGTAGGTCTGGTAGTCCCCGTCCGGGGTGGTGTTCATCAGGTTGACCAGGGCCCCGTCCCGGTCGGCGTGTAGCAGCGCGTCCCACTCGCGTCCCCAGATGACCTTGATGACGTTCCAGCCCGCTCCGCGGAAGAACGCCTCCAGCTCCTGGATGATCTTTCCGTTGCCCCGCACCGGGCCGTCCAGCTGCTGGAGGTTGCAGTTGACCACGAAGGTCAGGTTGTCGAGACCCTCGTTCGCGGCGACCTGCAGCAGTCCCCGGGACTCCGGCTCGTTCATCTCCCCGTCGCCGAGGAAGGCCCAGACGTGCTGGTCGCTGGTGTCGCGGATCCCCCGGTCCCGCAGGTAACGGTTGAACCGTGCCTGGAAGATCGCGTTCATCGGTGACAGCCCCATGGACACGGTGGGGAACTCCCAGAAGCCCGGCATCAGCCTGGGGTGCGGGTAGGAGGGCAGCCCCCCGCCCTCCCCGGCGTGCGAGTACTCCTGGCGGAAACCGTCGAGCTGTTGTGCCGAGAGCCGTCCCTCCAGGAAGGCGCGCGCGTAGATCCCGGGGGAGGCGTGTCCCTGGACGTAGAGGTGGTCACCTCCTCCCGGGTGGTCCTTGCCGCGGAAGAACCAGTTGAACCCGACCTCGTAGAGGCTGGCCGAGGACGCGAAGGAGGAGATGTGCCCCCCGACGCCGATGCCGGGACGCTGGGCGCGGTGGACCATCACGGCCGCGTTCCAGCGCATCCACGCCCGGTAGCGTCGTTCGGTTTCCTCGTCCCCGGGGAACCAGGGTTCGAGTTCGGTGGGAATGGTGTTGACGTAGTCGGTCCCGGTCAACGAGGGCACCCCGACCCCCTGTTCGCCCGCTCGTTGGAGCAGGCGCAGCATCAGGTATCGGGCGCGTTGTTTCCCACCCGAGGACAGCGCCGAGTCGAAGGATTCGAGCCACTCCTCGGTTTCCTCCGGGTCGATGTCCGGAAGCTGCGCCGGCAACCCGTTTCGGATGACCCGCACTCGTTGGGGTGAGTTCGCGCCGCCGGTGTCGCTGTTGTGCGGGGACAAAGGACTCTCCTCGAAGACGTGGTGCGCGTTCTCCGGGCCGGTGTGGCCCGTGGTCGGTTCATCGTCTCCCATACTGGACCGGCGTGCGCGAACCGTCACAGTTACCGGCCGGTACGTCCGAGACCGGGTTGTGTGTGTGCCGAAGTGCCGTCAGTCTCGTGGCGTGAACCGTGACGAGCCCTGCGGCACTCGCGGGATCGGTGGTGTCCGGTGGACACGGGAGGCACCCGGACCGCCCGTGCGTGAGAGGACCGGGGCTGAGGCCCCTGTTCTCCGGGGGTGGGTGTCGCGCTCGCGAGGGTCACTGGGAGTGTTGACGTGCGATGTCGGGCGATCCGTGGTTGCGCCGGGAGGCGTTGACGGTGTTCGCTGTCGACAAGATCGTGCAAACTTGTCCGTGCGTGGGGCGACCGTCTCGCGCACATGGGAATTGGAGGAGTGAGAAAGCCGTGGTCGCCGCGGAAGACGCCGGTAGGAACACAACCGACGTCGCCGAAAAGCTCGATATCGAGCCCGACATGGTGGTGCAGGAAATCGGCTGGGACGAGGATGTCGATGACACCGTCCGAGAAGCGATCGAGCAGCGGTGTGGCGCCGAGCTGCTCGACGAGGATGCCGACGAAGTGGTCGATGTCGTCTTGCTGTGGTGGCGTGACGAAGACGGCGACCTGACGGACACACTTCTCGACATCATGACGCCGCTGGCCGACGACGGTGTCATCTGGGTGCTGACGCCCAAGACGGGGCGTGAGGGACACGTGGAGCCCAGTGACATCGCGGAGGCCGCTGCCACGTCCAATCTGGCCCAGACTTCCAATCTGAGTGTCGGCGAGGGGTGGACCGGAACCCGGTTGGCCTACCGCAAGCCCGCCAAGACCAAGAAGTGACCGCGGCGCGCACCGGTGGTCGTCCGACTGCCGGTGCGCGTTTCCGGCGAAGCGGTGTAGGTTCGGCGCCGCAACACCGTCGTCTTACGGAGGTATGGGCGCATGACGCTCGAGGTCGGTGCCGCAGCGCCGGACTTCACGCTGCCGGACTACAACAAGGAGAAGGTGTCGCTGTCCGACTTCCGGGGCGACAAGAACGTGCTGCTGGTCTTCTACCCGTTCGCCTTCAGCGGGGTCTGCCAGGGCGAACTGTGCCAGGTCCGTGACGACCTCGGCGAGTTCCAGAACGACCGGGTGCAGGTTCTCGGGGTGTCGGTCGACTCCCCGTTCGCGCTCAAGGCGTGGGCCGAGCAGGAGGGCTACACCTTCCCGCTGCTTTCCGACTTCTGGCCGCACGGGGAGGTCGCCAAGGCCTACGGCGTGTTCAACGAGCAGTCCGGCATGGCCAACCGGGGAACCTTCCTCGTCGACACCGAGGGCAGGATCCGGTTCGCCGAGATGAACCAGCCGGGCGAGCCTCGTGACCAGGAGGCCTGGAAGAAGGCGCTCGCGGAACTGTCCGCGTGAATCTCAGCGGTGGTCGGCCTGTATGATGTGGGTCGGCCATCGCCGAGGGCGCATAGCTCAGCGGAAGAGCACCTGCCTTACAAGCAGGGGGTCGCTGGTTCGATCCCAGCTGCGCCCACCGTCCTTGACCCGCACAGAAGCCTTTCCCGCTCGCACGCAGCGGCTTTTCTGTTTTCCCGGGGTCTCGGTTTGGGTCCCGGAAGTACGTGTTCAACCGCTCGGCGACGTCGTGACCTACGCCTTCGGTGACGTGCACGGAGCAGTGCTTCATGGTGACGACGGAGAAGTGACCTCCTGTTCGACCGACGTTCCGTGAAGCCAGCCACCGCAGACCTTGGCCTCCTTGCGCGGGTCGGTGGCGCGCACTTTCGCGACGACACGTTCGGCCTGCTTGTCGGGGGGTTCCCTTCCCACGGGAAACCGCATGAGGAACCGGGTGTGTTCCGGTGTGAACCCGCCGTGCGTCCAGCAGTCGCGCCACGGCCCGTCCGGGCCGTTCCCAGGGGCGCTCGGCGTGAGTACGGACGAGTTCGGTTTCGTACTCCTCCGAGTCGAACCGGACCTCCACGCGGGGGCCGTCGGTGGGCAGCAGTGGGCTGTCCGGTCCCAACAGCAGGTCCGGATCCAGGCACGGTCCGGTGTCGAACTCGGAATCCGATCACGTCCCGCCCGTCGATCAGGAACCTGGTCTCGACCGTGTTCCAGGTGGAGTCCTCCGGTAGCACCACGGAGATGTTCAGGTGGCTCGGCACGCTGCCGGACTAACCACGGCGTCCACGGGATTTCGCCCGACATCCGGTGGGGCGGCGCTGGTGAGCCGGCTGGTCGCATCCGAGATCGTGTCCGCCGACACCGCGCGATCGCCTTCTTCCCGAGTGTGGCCGGATGGTGGATTTCCTGTGGGAGAAACGGGAAAGGGAACAGGGGTGAGCGTCGACGCCGTTTCCGCCACCAGCGCGGGACCCGCGCCGTCCGCACGGGTTCCTCCTGTGCCCAAACGTGCCGTACGGCGCCGATCTTCCGGTTTTGTCCCGGACATTTCCGGTTTGTGTTCCGGCAACACCGGGGTGAGAGGGTGTGCGGAAAAATGTCTTTCCCCGGGTGGACGTGCGGTTTCGACGAGGCGAAAAAGTTTTTTGGTTCCGTTTTCTCTCCGATTTTGTCCTTCCTTTTTTCGCTCGCGGTGTTTTTTCGCTCCGATTTTTTCGCTAGTCTGCGGTCGCGGCGACGCGGAAAAGGATTCTCCCGTGGAGAACGATCTGCCGGGAAAGGCGCTGTTTCCCGCCGAGGCAGTCCGTCCGTGCCGCCCGGTTTTCCTCGTTCGACGGTACGTGAGAGGTGGAACAGGGCGTGTTGGCCAGTTTCGCGCTCAGCTCGGCGGCCATCTTCGTGGCCGAGCTCGGCGACAAGTCGCAGCTGCTGGCGATGAGCTTCGCCACGCGCTACCGGATCCGGCACGTGCTGCTGGGGATCACGCTGGCCACCGCCGTGGTGCACGCCCTCTCGGTGGCGCTGGGGCTCGGACTCGGTGCGGCCCTGCCCACCGACTGGATCGGGATCTTCGTCGGCGTGGCCTTCCTGGGGTTCGCGGCCTGGACCGTGCGGGGTGACGAGCTGGACGACGCGGAAACCGGGCGAACCGGACGGCGTGCCGCCGGTTCCGCCCTGCTCGCGGTCGGCACGGCGTTCCTGCTCGCCGAGCTGGGGGACAAGACCATGCTGGCCACGGTCACCCTCGCCACCAAGCACGACTGGTTCGGCACCTGGGTCGGTTCCACGGTGGGGATGGTGCTGGCCGACGCCCTCGCGGTCGTGGCCGGACTGACGGCGAGCAGGTACCTGCCCGAACGTCCGGTGCGCTACGGAGCGGCGGTCCTGTTCGCCGTGTTCGGGACATGGCTGACCGTCTCCGGGCTGATCGCCGTCGGATAGGTTGGAGACCAACCGGGTTCGCCCGAGCGGGTGGAACTCGTGCGGGTGGCCCGGTCGTGACCCCACCACCTGTGCTTTCGGGAGGCCACCCATGGTCTGGATGCTCTACGGCGCCACCGGCTACACCGGGAGACTGGTCACCGAGCTGGCCGTCCGACGTGGGCACCGTCCGGTGCTGGCCGGGCGGAGTCCGGAGGCGCTGGCCGCTCTGGCGGTCCCCCACGGTCTGGAGTACCGGACCCTGGACCTGCGGGAGCCCGAGGCGCTCGAAGCCGGACTGCGGGACGTCGACGCGGTGGCGCACTGCGCGGGACCGTTCTCCCGAACCTCCGCCCCCATGGTCGAGGCGTGTCTGCGCACCGGCACCCACTACCTGGACATCACCGGTGAGATCGACGTGTTCGAGCGGTTGTTCGCCGAGGACGAGCGGGCGCGCCGCAGCGGGGTGACGCTGCTTCCGGGGGCGGGTTTCGACGTGGTCCCCACCGACTGCCTGGCCGCCATGGTGGCCGCGCGGCTGCCGAAGGCCACCGACCTCGACCTGGCCTTCCTCCCCGTGGGAGGAGTCAGTCCGGGCACGCTGAAAAGCGTGCTGGAAGGGATGGCCCTGGGCGGGCGGGCACGTGTGGACGGAACCCTGCGGGAGGTGCCGGTGGGGTGGCGCAGACGCGGCGTCGACTTCCCCACGGGAACGCGAACCGTCTCCGCCCTGCCGTGGGGCGACGTCGCGACCGCCTACCGCACCACCGGAGTGGGCACCATCACCACCTTCGCCCATCTGCCCGGGCTGAACCGTCTGAAACCGGCACTGGCGGAGAAACTGGGGCGGGTTCTCGCCGTGCCGTCGGTGCGTCGCGCCGGTGAGACCGCCGTCGACCTCCTGGTACGGGGACCGGGCCGTGGACGCCGGGCGAACGGCAGGGTCGAGGTGTACGCCGAGGCCGGCGACGCCGAGGGCAACACCGTTCGTGCCGCACTCGTCGGACCCGACACCTACGACCTCACCGCCGAGGCGGTGCTGCGGATCGTCACCGACCTGAGCCGGGGTGTTCTTCCCACCGGCACCCGGACCCCGGCCACCGCCTTCGGCCCCGACCTCGTCCGGGAGCTGCCGGGCGTCCGGGTGGTGGAACCCGAACACGTGCGGGCCCCGGGGTGAGCCCGCACCTCCCGCCGATCACAGTCCGGAACGCAGGTCCGCGAGCAGCCACGCGAGCACGGTTTCCTCCTCGACGACCCGGCCCGCCGTGGACATCACCTCCGCCAGGTCCGGATCCCACGGAGTCTCCACGGCCTCCCCGTCCAGGATCGGCAGGTCGGTGCGTTCCGCGGAGGCCAGGTCCACGGCGGAGCGGTAGTCGGCCGCCGACATGCGCCACGGTCGCACGCCCGCCGTCGTCCACAGGGAGCGCATGATGGAGACCCCGGACCAGTCGAAGTCCCCGTGGTAACGCAGCACGGCCCCGTCCTCGCCCAGCCGGTCGAGCAGTTCGGCCGCCACGGTCGACGGTCTGCCGGAGACGCAGACCAGCGGATGTCGGATCTCGCTCTCGACGGCGGCCTCCAGCACCCGGGGGTTCTCGCACACCGCCACCACCGTTGCGGGACGCACCAGCCGCTCGGGTGCGGCACGCAGGTCGAGCTGGGTCAGGTGCGTGGGAAGGCCCGCCTCGGTCCGGCCGGCCACCGTCGTTCCCCAGCCCGTCGTGTCGTCGACCGGGAGAGCCCAGCACAGCACCGTGGCCGAGACCGCGTCGGGACTCACCCCGCAGGTTTCCCACAGGGAACGCCGTTCCCGCTCGTTGGTGGGAGGCTCGGTCTCGTGGGCGATGGCGGCCGCCCGCAGCACCACCCGGCTCAGGGTGGTGCCGTTGTCCAGCAGGTGCGCTCCTCCCGCCGCCCGCGCGGCCAGCTCCGCCCGGGACCAGCGGCTTCGTGGGCTCGTGCCCGGGGTGAGCACCATCCGGGAGAGCACCGCCGCGGCCTGCTCGGCGACCGGTTCCAGGTCCTGCTCGGCCACCCGCCCGTACCGGCGTATCCAGTTCACCCACGCGGTGGCCCACTGCGCCGTGTCCAGTCCGCGCGCGGTGAGAGCAGCGGTGAACACCTCGGTCACCCGGTCGTTGCGGGCGGCCCGGGCGGCCGAGGCCGATTCGCGCCGGGTGACCGGACGCCCGTGCAGGATCTCCAGCACCCGCTCCAGGTCCAGCCCGAACCGGGTGTCCCGCACGGCGCGATCCAACTTGGCCACGTTGATCCGGGTGCCCTGGCCCCACATGGGCCTGCCGTAGACCTCGCCCACCTTCGTGCGCGTCCGCTCGTCCGGCAGTTCCAACCGGAAGGTGGCCGGCCGGTCGGGCGCCTCCAGTGCCTGCCTGGCCTTTTCCCACAGCCCGTGCAGTTCCGGAACGTCCCAGACCGCGCGTACGTCCTCGACCTCGCTCACTGTTCAGCCCGTTCCAGGCCGCGACCGTTCCACACGGTGTGGGTGCAGGCGATCCCGTGCCCGCTGCGCGGTCGCAGCACGTCGTAGATGTGCATCGTCGGGATCTTGGGAGACACGCCCCAGCCGCTCGGCCAGGTGATCAGCCAGTCCATGTCCAGGTCGACCAGCAGCCCGAGCATACGCGCCACCGTCGGGTCGTCCAACCGTTCGAAGGCCTCGTCCAACAACACCAACCGCAGCGGCTCGTGCCGCACGGCGGAGGACTCGATCGCGTCGTAGAACGAAGCGGCGGCGGCGAACAGGGTCACATAGGACACCAGTCTGGTCTCCCCCGAGGACAACTGACGCAGCCTGCGCACCCGCTGGGAGTCGTCCGGACCGGTGTCGCGGACCCGCACGGTGAACTCGTACCAGCCGCGGTAGTCCAGCGCCTCGGCCAGTATCTCGGCATAGCCTCCGGAGACGCTCTCCCGCTGGGACTCGATCAGGTCGGTGAACACCCTGCGCAGCAACGCGTCCTGCTCCTCGGTGCGGCGGGCGAAGGGGGTGCGGATCACCTCGACGGCCTGACGCATGTCCTCGCTGAGCGAGGCGGCCGGTTGCCAGTCCAGCTGGACGTGAACTCCCTGACTCGAACGGGCCCCCTCCAGCACCCGGTTCATCCGGTCGCACAGATCCCGGGCGGTGGAGATCTGGTCGCGCAGCCGCTCCGCGAGGTCGCGGATCAGATAGTCGGCGAAGATGGCGCGGTAACGCTCGTTGAGGTACTCGCGCTGCTCGGAGAGGCGTTCGGCGGTCTGGCGTGCCGCCTCGGCCACCGGAAGCGGCCCCTCCTCACCGAGTACCGTGACGGTCAGCGCCCGGGACCGCTCCTCCGTGGTGATGTCGTAGTGCCCGCTCAGCGACTGCTTCAACGGGTGCAGCCTGTCGTGCACCTCCTTGACCCCGCGAGAGGGAGGAGACTCGGGCACGGACAGCAGTGTTTCGACGGCCTCCTCGACGTCCGGAGGGGAGGTGGGAAGCTCTCCCTCCACGGCCCCGGCGGCCGCCGACCAGAAGGCGGGGAGCAGCACGGCCTCCCGCAGGGCCTCCACCGCCGCGCGTTCCTCCGAGTCGCGTTCGGTGAGACGTTGTCGCGCCGAGTTCAGCTTCTCGGAGAGTTTGCCGACCTCCTCCCGTGCCGCCGAGGCCCGTTCGCGCACCTCGGGAATCTCTCCGCGCAGCCGTTCCCGTTGTTCCTCCAGTTCGGCCACCTGCTCGGACACGCGCCGTCCCTCCTCGCCGACCGAGGCGGACAGCTCGGCCAGCACGGCGGTCTGCTCGGCGTGGTGCTCGCAGTGCTGCTCGGCCAGCGACTCCGCCGCCATGCGGTCGGCGACCATGGCGTCGTGATGCAGCATCGTCGCACGCACCTGTTCGAGCGTGCCCAGGCAACGCTGGTCGATCGTCTCGCGCAGCGAGTTCAGCGCCTCGTGGGCCTCGTTGGCGGCGCGGTGGGCAGCCGCCAGGGAGTCGCTGTCCGGTCTCAGCCCCGCCTGCCCCGCGGCTCGGGCCAGCTCGGCGTGCACGGCCTGCCAACGCTGGTCGGCCAGCTCGTGTTCGCCGCGCAGCTTGTTCGCGGTGCGCTGCGCGTCGTCGGCGTCGTCCACCGCCGTGGAGAGCCTCGCGTGGGCACTGAACAGCTCCCCGTCCTCCGGATAGGACTCCAGCGTCTCGTCCAACGCCTCGGCGTGACGGAGCGCCTCGGCACGGCGTCGCCGGGCCTCGGCCAGCTCCGCCCGCAGTCCGGTGAGCTCGTCCTCCAGTTCGGCGATGCGCCGTTCCCGCGCGGCCTGCCGCGCTCCCGCGCCCACGTACTCGGCCGTTTCCTTGACCCAGGCACCGGAGAGGGTTCCGCAGCTCCACCGGCCCTCGGTGTCCACCGCGAGGGTGCCCCCTTGGGGGGAGACGGCCACGGTGTTCAGCAGCCGCAGCACCCGCTCGGCGGACACCGGCGATCCCGGTTCCACGGCGGGCACCAGCAATCCGGCCAGGGTGTTCCCCTCGGCGGGCTCACCGGGACGGGCCAGCAGCTCCGCGGTGTCCGGATCCACGGCGGTGCCGTCGGCGCTCACCCACGCGTTCAACAGGCCACTCGCCTGCAACGCCCCCTCCAGCCCGGCACGCTCGTCCTCCGGCAGGGACTCGGCGAAGTCGACCGTGCGGTAGAACGGTGACCCCTCGGCGGGGTCGCGTTCGGCGCTCGCCCAACAGGGGCGTGAGGGGTGGGGTTCCCCGCCGGAACGCAGTTCGGCCAGCTCGGTCTCCCGTGTTCCGACCGCGTGGCGTGTCTGCTCCAGCTCGCGTTCGGCGTCGGTGACGCGTTCCCGCGCCTTCCGCAACACGGGCTGGACCGCTTCGCGGAGACGTTCCCGTGTCCGGCGGGCGGCGAACCTGTCCGCGACGAGGTCGTCGACGGTGGGCAAGGCGGGCAGCTGCTCGGAACCGGACTCGCCGGCCAGGGGGGTGTCGTTCCACCAGGAACGGGCCCGCTCGACCCAGTCGGAGGCGGTGTCACGCAGATCCTGACGCAGCTGGTTGCGCCGGGCCGCCGCCCTGGTCGCGGTGTCCCGGGCCCGTTCGGCCTGTTTGCGGATCTCCTCGACCTCGGCACGTTGGCGCTCCGAGTCCACCGCCTGCTGGTGCAGGGCCGTGACCAGGGCGACCCGCTCCCGTGCCGCCTCCGCGGCCCGTTCGGCCCGCTCCTCGACCTCGTGCAGCCGGGAGGCGAATTCCTCGGTGTCCGGCTGGGGAGGGGTGTGCCGTTCCACGGTCAGCCACTCCGACTCCGACGCCGGGTCCGTGGTGGCCCGCACGTACTCGGAGTGCACAGTGGCCTCAGCCTGGGGGACCGTGGGTACGGCCGGTACCAGTGAACGGTCCAGCCCGGAGGAACTCATCCGTTCGGCGGCCCGCTCGCAGTGCCGACCGGCCGCCTCGACGTCGGAACCCAACCGGGACACCATGCCGAGCACGGTGGAGACCGAGCGTTGTTCCTGGTCGCGATGATTGCCCGCGGTGCGCAGCGCGCCCTCGGCGGCGGAACGGGCGTTTTCCACCAGGGCCCGGCGGTCGTGCAGGTTCTGCAGCTGGGTGTAGGCGGGGCTGGCGCGCAGCGCCTCCAGCGAGGACTCCAGCTCCCGTTCCCGGCGTTCGAGTTCGGAAACCCGTTCCTCGGCGCTGGCCCTTCCGTCCTGTTCGGAGGTGCGACGCCGCTCCAGCTCCGCGATCTCGGAGTGCAGCTCGTCCCGGTGCTTTCGCGCCTCGCGCACGGCCTCGGCCCTGGAGCGCAGCACGGTGAAGGCGTAGTCGGAGTAGCTGGCCATGAACGTGGACAGCGCCGTGTCCGCCGTGCTCAGGCGCAGAATGTTCTCCCGGATCGACTCCAGGTCCTCGAAGGAGGTGGCCAGCCGCTGCACCAGCGCGGGATCCAGCGGGGGAAGGGCGTCGGAGAGGATCTGTTCGAGCTGGCCCTCCTGGACCCGCAGCCCCACGTCGGGATTGCGCAGGGTCCGTTGCAGGTGCAGCAGGTCCCCGTATCGTTCCGGGGTGATCCCGTAGACGACGTCGGCGATGTGTTCCCGGAAGGAACGTTCGTCGAAGATCCGGTCCGCCCCGAGCTCCTCCCGCAGCTGGGTGGGTCCGAGCGGGAACCCCTCCGGACTGACCAGGCGCAGGTCGTGGCCCACCCGGCGCTCCGTCACGAAACGCCAGGAGTCGCTGATCTGGTTGGCGGAGACGGTCGCCTTGACCCCCACCCCGCAGGTGAGGAACCGTTCACCGCCGTCGTCGAGCCGTCGGCTCAGCTCCACCCAGGCGTAGCCGGTGCGGTTCCCTCCGCCCTCGCGTTCGTCCAGCATCAGCCGTCTCATGCTGACCGTGTCGAAGCCCTTCGACCCGATGTGGCGGAGGTCCCCGTCCAGGCACAGCGGCAGCAGCAGCTCCAGGGTGCGGGACTTGCCCGAGCCGTTGGTCCCCTGGAAGACCGCCCGCCCGCCCCGCAGGTCGAACTCCTGGTCCGCGTACTGCCAGATGTTGATCACTCCACCCCGGCGCAACCGCCAGCGGTCCCCGTGTCCGCCCCCCGCACTGTCGGAGCCGGGGGCGAGGCGGTGGCCGCGGTCTTCCGCGCCCTCGGGGTGGGTCACCGCTTCCGTGCTCACTGCCGGAGTGCTCCTTCCAGGTGATCGAACAGGTCCGCGGTTTCGGCTCGCTGCTCGGGACTCGGTTCCGGTTCCTCGGTGGCGGGGTCGGGCTCGCCGTCCGGGATCGGAAGCCAACGATGGGCGCTGGGGCTGAGCAGCCACCCGGAGTGCCCCTCCTGCCCGTCCGGGACCAGCACCCCGACGCGGTGCAACAGTTCGACGACCGCCCGGGTCAACGACTCGGGGTCCTCCTTGGCCCGCCGGGACCAGGCCGAGGGGTAGCTCTCCAGCAACCCGGTGCACACCCGTGTGACATCCTGCCACGTCACCGGATGACGCCGGTCCGTGGAACGTGGCTCCGTCGTGTCCAGCAGCTCCGGCAGCGCGAGCTGGGCGACACGGGCCACCGTCGAGGTTCCGGGGAAGGGGGTGTCGTTGAGGTAGTCCTGCGGGTCGGAGGTGGCGATCCCCTCCGAACGGGACTCGGCGACGAGACCGAAGTAGCGTTCCAGCGTCCGCGTCTCCCGCAGGCGGTGTCTGCGCAACCAGGTCGCCTGGGCAGCGGGCAGGTCCGCGTAGTGCACCACGGGGTCCTCGACGAGTCTGCGGCGCACCGCCTGCTCCACGGTGGGTACGTGCGAACCGCTCGTTCCGGCGGAGAGGTCCACCAGAGCTCCGGCGTCCTCGGCCTCACTCAGCGGCCCGCCGAGCAGATGTCCGAGCAGATCGGTGTCCACCGTGATCAACGCTTCGGCGGTGGCGTCGTTCGCCAGCGGAGCCACCGCCCCCTCGGTCTCGGTCAGCACTCCGAGCGAGACCAGATGGCGCAGTGCCGATGCCAGCGAACGCCGGTCGGCCGGGTCGTCACCGAGGGCGACGCCCGCCTCCGCGGCGGCGGAGCGCACGTCGGCCACCAGCCGGGAGAGCAGGATCTGCTTTCCGCATCCGGTCAGGGCGGCCAGCGTCAGAGCCACACAGGCGTACCCCCGGGGGGACAGCGCGGCGACGCCCCGGGTCGCGTCCCGCCCGGGACCGGACTTGTACAGCCGCGCGTAGCGTCGACTGATCACCAGCCGGTATCCGAGCAGCGTGCTGAACAGTTCCTGCAACACGCCGCGGTGGCGGTAGACCATGCCGAGCAGCTCGCCGTCCGGACCGTCGGCGCGCAACAACGGTCGCCGCAGCAGGGTTCGGGCGCAGCGCACCACGTTGGCCGCGTCTATGTCGCCGAGCAGTTCGAAGCTGTCCACACCGTGTTCTCGTCCGCTCACCGGGCCGCCCCACTGATCCTGTCGGAGGTCTCCGCGTTTCCGTCGTGCTCGCCGGTGGTCTCGGCCGGTCGCAGTTCGAGTGCCGTGCCCTCGAGTACGAGTTCGCCCGTGACACTGGAGATCCTCGTGTCACCGCTGGAAGGACGCAGGGTCAACCGCAACCCGTGTGCCGGTTCGACCGCCGTTCCGCTCTCGGAAGGGGAGTCCCGTGCGGCCATGGCCAGGGTGAGCAGTTCGCACAGTATCTCCAGGGCGTCCGCGGACAGCCGCACGGCGCCCGGGTCCTGCCGGGCGGCGGCCAGCTCCGCGACGGCTGCGGCCCGCCGCCGCTGCTCGGCCCGCCTCTCGTCCAGCAGGCGCTGTTCGGTCATCGGATCGTGCAGCACCCTGGAGCTTCCCACCTGCGCACTCCGGTCGGAGCGGTTGCGCACGTTCACCGGACGCTGCACCCGTCTGCCGTCCCTCCAGGAGATCGTGTGCTCGTCCCCGTCGTGGTCGGCAGCGGGTTGCAGACACCGGGCGGAGTGCAGACCGAAGGCGGCCGCGTAGAGCTGGTGGGCCTCCTCCCGACTGGACCGGTCGAACCAGGCCGCCAGTTTCAACAGCTCACCGCGGTGTCCGGGAACCGGGCCACCGCCCGAGGTGGCGTGTTTGACGCTGGCCAGCAGCGAACCGATGGCGCGCGCCGTGGCCTCCCGCAGTGCCGAGACCTGGCTCGGGCGGCCCGGCGCGTCCAGGAACCACTCGGTGAGCTCCTGCCAGTCTGCCTCGGTGCGTCCCCGGGCGCGTTCCACCTCCTCGCCGAGGTCCTCCTCGGTGTCCAGCACCGCGAGCAGCTCCCGCCTGTGCCCGGCCAACACCCGCAGGGAGTCCGCGACGGGTTCGGTGTGGCGGATGACGTCCTCGACGACCGACTGGATGTACTCCACCAGCAGGTTGCGGAACCCGGATATCTCGGTGGGAGCCAGCTGGTGCCGGGTCACCACCTGCCCCAGGTAGGCGTAGAAGTCCCGGACCGTGGCGGCCAGCTCGGCGTGCTGCAGGAACACCGTGGTGACCTGCTCGCAGAGCCGTTCGCGGGCGCGTCCCGCCCCCGTCCGCTCGGCGAGCGCGGCGGGCAGCAGCTCGACGATCTCACGCAGTCCCCGCTCCACGGCGGGGAGCAGCTCCCGCGACACCTCGCGAGCCCCCTCGGGGACCCGCAGCAGCGCGTCCACGTCCCGTTGCACCCGCACTCCGAGCTTGCTGACCTGGAAGCGCGCGCTGCCGTGCTGGAACTCGGCGATGCTGGAGGCGACGGTCTCCCGTCGCCCGAAGGTGAGGTTCCCCCACTCGCGGAGTTTGCGCAGTCTCTCCACCACCGTGGACAGTTCCGACTCGCCCTCGGCGATGCGTCCCTCCCGCTCGGCCACCGCCAGGGAACCGGCCACTTCGGAGGCGGACAGGTCCGCGAGCAGGGTGGAGGTGAACAGGCGCATGATCGCCAGATAGGTGCGGTGCCCGCGCACCTGGAGGTGCCGGTACAGCCGTAGCCGCTGTTCCTCGGGAGTGTGCTCGGTGGCGAGCTCCTCCTCGACCGGTCGTTCCCATCCCGGGGAGGGGAGCGTGGGTGACTCGCCGGAGTCGGGTGCGGGGGTCGGGCGGCCGCGCGGCGTGGCGGGCGTCTCCTCCTGGAAAGCCGGTGAGGGGCCGGACTCGGCACGTGGTTGCGCGGCTTCACGATCGGCGGTCACGGTCGGCCACGATAACCCCGCCCCGTGGTGAGATCGAAAACACTCCGTCACCGTGAGGGCTTCCTCGCCCGCAGTGGTTCGCCCGGAGAGGAGGCCCGCCGGGTGGGACGTCTCCGGGACTCTCGTGCGGACCACCTCGGTGGCGGATCGTGGTCGGGGAAACACTCCGAAAGGGGACATCAGGGAGCGTTCGGTGGGGGGGCGGTAGCGTGCTGTTCCGGGTCGACGTGGAACAGTCGAGGAGGAAACGCGGTGAACACGGGGCGGGCGGTAGGACTGTTACTGGGGGTCGCCGCCGACGCGGTGCTGAGCGATCCCGAACGGGGCCATCCGGTCGCCGCCTTCGGTGGGCTGGCCGAACGCTTCGAACGGGTCGTCTACCGGCGCAGCCGGCTCGCCGGGGCCCTCCACACCGGCGGACTCGTCGGTGGTGCCCTGGTGCTCGGCTGGGTGGCGGAGCGGGTGGGACGACGTGGTCCGGCCACCCGGGCGGTTCTGACGGGGGTGGCCACCTGGACCGTGCTCGGTGGGGCCTCGCTCGGGCGTGAGGGCACGGTGTTGGCCCGCCACCTCGAGGCCGGGGAGTTGGAGCAGGCCCGCGCCCGGCTGCGGGGGCTCTGCGGCAGGAGCGCCGACAGGCTGGACGACCAGGGGTTGGCGCGGGCCACGGTCGAGTCCGTGGCCGAGAACACCTCGGACGCCGTGGTGGCCCCGTTGTTCTGGGGGACGTTCGGAGGGGTTCCCGGTCTGCTGGCCTATCGCGCGGTGAACACGCTCGACGCCATGGTCGGTCACCCGAGCGAACGCTACCGGGAATTCGGATGGGCCGCCGCACGGCTGGACGACCTGGCGAACCTCGTGCCCGCCCGCCTGGCCGCTGGACTGACCGCGTTGTGCGCCCCGGTGGTCGGTGGCTCGGCCAAGGGAAGTTGGCGGGCCAGGCGCCGGGACGCCGCCGCCCACCCGAGCCCGAACGCGGGGCAGGTGGAGGCCGCCTTCGCGGGAGCCCTGGGGATCCGTCTGGGTGGGCGTACCGACTACGGGCACGTCGTGCAGCACCGCCCGGTGCTCGGGGAGGGTCGTACCGCCGACGGCGGCGACGTCACCCGGGGAGTGGAGTTGTCCCGGGTGGTCGGAGCCGTGGCCGGAGCACTGGCCGCCGGGGTGGCCGTGTTCGTCACGAGGTCGCCGCGGCGCTGACCCCGCGGTCGCCGGACACGGCGGACGGTCACTCGGTCCCGGCAGCCCCCTCCCGTTCCCGCCGCTCCTCCTCGGCGACGAGCTCGGACACGGATTTGCGGCGGGGCCGTTCCCGCCGACTCGGGCCGCCGGAGGGAGTCCTCGCCGCTCCTCCGCCGGACGAGCGTGCCTCGGTGTGGATCAGGTATCCCGCCGCCAGCGGGGCCATGGTGCCGAAGATGATCCACTGCATGGCGTAGGAGAGGTACGGTCCCGACTCCAGCCGGGGCAGCGGCATCGCCCGCACCGTCCCCGGTTGGTCGGCCACGAGCGAGAAGTACCCCGGCCGCATCGGGATGTCCACACCGCGCCCGACGGTGTCGGCGTTGATCGCGTAGGCCCACCGGTGCCCGTCGTGGCGGAACAGCTCACGGTTCTCGCTGTCGTGCTCGTCCAGCCGGATCCGCGCCGTCACCCGCACCGTTCCCGAGGGAGGATCCGGGTACTCGGGTGCCCGGGTCGACTCCACCGGCCGGATGAATCCCCTGTCCACCAGCAGCGTGGTCCCGTCCTCCAGCCGGAAGGGGGTCAGCACCTCGAAAGCGGGCTCGCCCAGCACCGTGCGCTGCCAGGCCAGCGTCTCCCCACGGGGCAGGTAGTGACCGGTGAAGGTGACCCGGGTCCACTCGTCGGACTCGTTCGGGGCGGCACCGTCCGGTAGCACTCGCTCCAGGGGGACCGGCTCGGCGCGCATGGACGCCCGCACGGCCTCGTTGCGTGCCTGGGTCTCGGCGTGCCTGTCGAACTGCCACGGTGCCAACACCGTGAAACAGAGCATGGAGAAGACGCCGACCAGCAGGAGGAGGCCGATCCAGCCGGGGCGCAGCAGAAACCCGAAACGCACGGGTCCACGGTAGGCCGTGTGTCGACTCCCGCCGCACCGCCCCGGCAGAGGGGAGGGCGGGATCACGGAGAGGAGCCGTGCTCGCCGTGCGGCGAGGTGGTACCAGTGGGGGCGCTCAGTGCTCGCGCAACGCCTCGCGCGCCACGCCCACCGCCCGGGCGGCGAACCCCCTCCCGAAGAGCACGCCGTGCACCAGCAGCGGAAAGAGCTGATGCAGTCCGACCCGTCGGCGCCACCCCTCGGCGAGGGGCCGCTCGTCCTCGTAGGCCCCCAGTATCTCCTCCAGATGGGGGCAGCCGAACAGGTTCAGCATGGCCAGATCGGTCTCCCGGTGCCCACCGTGCGCCGCCGGGTCGATCATCCACACCCCGGTGGAGCCGTCGGCGGGGTCGTGGCCCCAGTGCACGTTGCCGCTCCACAGGTCACCGTGCAGGCGCGCGGGAGGCTCGTCGGCGCCGGGAAGCTGTTCGAGCAGTTCGCAGGCCTCGTCGATCGTGGCGGCCTCGTCCGTTCCCAGAGTCCCGGCGTCCACCAGCTCGCGAACATAGGGCTCGACCCGGAGCCCACGGTAGAAGGTGGGCCAGTCCGCCCCGGGATCGTTGCGCATGGGGGCGAGTCCGATCCAGGCGTCCCGGGGTCCCCCCGGCGGAGGACAGCCGTGTGCTCGGGCGCCGGAGGCGTGCACGCGTGCGAGTTGCCGACCGAACTCCTCGGCCGCCTTCCGGGAGGGGGTGGAGGCGCTCACGTGGTCGGTGACCAACCACCGCTCGTCCTGGCCGTGGACCCGGGGAACACGTGCCTGCCCGGACTCGTCCAACCAGCGCAACGACGCGGCTTCCGCCTCGAGCGCCCCCGGCATCCCGGAAGGGGCGGACTTGGCGAACACACGGTCGCCGGTGGCCAGAGTCACCTCGTAGGCCTCCGAGGCGTCGCCTCCCCCGAGAGGGCGTGCCCTCTCCGCGCGGGAACCGGTGAGCCGCTCCACCGAGGCCGCCAGTCCGTCGGGTAGGTGTCGCACTTCTCGCCTTTCGCCGAGGTTGTCGTCCGTTCACCGGGTGGTCCGTGGTCACCCGGCGTGCCGCCACGCGCGGGAGCCGTCCGGTGTGCCGACACGAGTCGTCCCAGCCGGTCGTTCCGGGGCCCCGGAAGGACCTCTCAGGCGGGGGCCTCCGAGGAGTCGGAGGGCCGGTGTTCGCCCAGTCGCGCCCGAACCCAGTCCAGCACTCCCGGAACCGAGGACTCGATCATCTCCATGACCCGGTCGAACCCGCGTTCGCCGCCGAAGTAGGGATCGGGCACCTCGGCCCACTCGTCGGAGCCGGGGTCGAAGGAGCGCAGCAGCCTGGCCCGGTCCGGGTTCGGCAGCGAGTCGCGGAGCACCCGGAGGTGACCGGCGTCCATGGCCAGCAGCAGATCCGCTCCGATGTGGTGTTCGTCGAGCTGGGCAGCGGTGTGCTCGGTCGGGTAGCCGTGGTCGGCCAGCACCGCGCTGGTGCGCGGGTCGGCCGACTCCCCGACGTGCCACGGCCCGGTTCCGGCGCTGGAGACCTCCACCCGGTCGTCCAGGCCGGCCCGGCGCAGGTGTTCACCGAAGACCAGCGCGGCCATCGGGGACCGGCAGATATTGCCGGTGCAGACGAACGAGACGTGCAGCGGCTTCGCAGTGGAGTCGAGTGTCACGTCCCCCAGTGTCCAACTCCCGTCCCCGGGGTGGGAGCAGGGTCCCGGACTTCTCCCCGGAGTGTCCGGAGTACCGCCCCTCGGGGCCGCTGCCCGGAGGAACTCGGCCGGCCGAGGGGCGAAGGGGGGACTCCCTCCTTGCCCGTGCGTGCCGGAGGGGAACCGCCGGACGGCTAGACTGCCGGGGATGACTAGCCGGGACGATCGGGAGATGCTGCGCCACCACGGTGACGTGGACGCCGCGGCCGGCCTGCTCGACTTCGCGGTCAACGTGCGACTGCGCAGGCCCCCCGAGTGGTTGCACAAACGGCTGGTCGCGGCGTTGGAACGCCTCGGGAGCTACCCGACGGCCGAGGACGAGCGCGCCGCGCGGGACGCTACGGCCCGCCGGCACGGACGCCTCCCGGAGGAGGTGCTGCCGCTGGCCGGGGCGGCCGAGGGTTTCGCACTGCTTCCCGCCCTGCGTCCGCGTTCGGCCGCCGTGATCCACCCCTCCTTCACCGAGCCCGAGCTCGCACTGCGTAACGCCGGGGTCGAGGTGAGCAGGGTGCTGTTGGACCCGGCGGAGGGCTACCGGCTGCGAGTGGAACGGGTGCCCGAGGAGGCCGATCTCGTCGTGCTCGGCAACCCGACGAACCCCACCTCGGTGGTGCACCCCGCCGAGACCGTTCGGGCACTGGTCCGCCCCGGAAGGGTGCTCGTGGTGGACGAGGCCTTCATGGACGCGATTCCGGGGGAGGAGGAGTCGCTGGCCTCCGAGCGGCTTCCCGGGGTGCTCGTGCTGCGCTCGTTGACCAAGATGTGGGGACTGCCCGGTCTGCGGGCCGGTTACGCGTTGGGTGAGCCGGAGCTGCTGGAGCGGTTGGGCAGGTGTCGCCCCCACTGGCCGGTCGGTACGTTGGGTCTGGAGGCCCTGATCGGATGTGCCTCCCCCGAGGCGGTGCGGGAGTCCGAACGCGCGGCGACCGAACTCGTGCGCTACCGGGAGGAGCTGGCCTCCGACCTCGGTGCGATCCCCGGCCTGGAAGTGGGACGACCGGCAGCGGCTCCGTTCCTGCTGTTGCGCAGCGAACAGGGATCCCGGGTGCGTGCCCGGTTGCGGGAGCGGGGAATAGCGGTGCGCCGGGCCGACACGTTCCCCGGCCTGAGTGAGGACCACTTCCGGGTGGCCGTGCGGGAGCCGGAGGAGAACGCCGAGCTGACGGCGGCGCTGCGGGGGATCCTCGGCTGCTGAGCGCCGACGTGCCGCCGAGCCCACCCCGCCGAGAGTGCAGTGACGAGACGGAAGGCGACACGATGACCACACGGATCGACGACGTCGTGGGAGTACTGGAGTCGGCCTATCCTCCGGAGCGCGCCGAGTCCTGGGACGCGGTCGGGTTGGTCTGCGGTGATCCCCGGGCCGAGGTCCGCAGGGTGGTGTTCTGCGTGGACCCGGTCGAGGAGACCGTGGAGGAGGCCCTGGAGGCCGGGGCGCAGCTGCTCGTGGCACACCACCCGTTGCTGCTGCGCGGGGTGCACGGCCTGCCCGCGGACACCCCCAAGGGACGGCTCGTGCACCGGATGATCCGTTCCGGCCTCGGGCTCTACTGCGCCCACACCAACGCCGACACGGCCAGCCCCGGGGTCTCCGACGCCCTGGCGGCCGCGCTGGGACTCACCGTCACGTCACCGTTGTGCCCGCACGCGGAGGGCGCGGCGACCGGGCTGGGCCGGATCGGTGAACTCCCCGACGAGGAACCGTTCGAGGACTTCGTGCGCCGGGTCGCCGGAGCGCTTCCCGCCACGGAGTGGGGTGTTCGCGGAGCAGGCCCCCCGCGACGGAGCGTTCGTCGGGTGGCCGTGTGCGGGGGTTCCGGGGACTCGAACCTGGAGGTTGCCGTGGACGCCGAGGTCGACGCCTACGTCACGGCGGATCTGCGCCATCATCCCGTCTCCGAGCACGTGGCCCGTGGCGAGGTACCGGGTGGTGCGGTGCCCAACCTCGTCGACGTGGCTCACTGGGCCAGTGAGTGGCCGTGGTGCCGGCAGGCGGCCGATATCGTCACGACGGCACTGTCCGACGGGGTCGAGGCCCTCGTTTCCGCACGCCGTACCGACCCGTGGACGGTCCACGCCCACGGCACCGCCACCGATACTGGGAGGATGCCCGAGTGAAAGCCGATCCAGCAGCACAGCAGAGGCTGCTCGAACTCGCCAAGGTGGATGCCGAGCTCAATCGCATCAACCACCGCAGGAGAACACTGCCCGAGCTGGAACGTATCGGGGAGGCCGAGCGCGAGGCCAGGGAGAAGCGGGACGCCATGGTGGCCGCGCAGACCGCGCTGGACGATCTGCAGCGCGAGGTCGAACGGCTGGAGAACGAGGTCGACCAGGTGCGTGCCCGCCAGCAGCGGGACCGCCAGATGATGGACTCCACCGGTTCCTCCAAGCAGCTCGAGGACCTGCAGCACGAGCTGGAGACGCTGAGCAGGCGCGAGGCCGCGCTGGAGGAGGACATGCTGGAGGTCATGGAGCGGCGGGAGGCCCAGGAGACCGATCTGTCCCACAGCAGGAAGGCGGTGGAGACGGCCGACGCCCGTCTGGAGGACGCCAGGCACCAGCGGGACCAGGCCCTGGCCGATCTGGACAGTGACGAGGCCAAACGTCTCGCCGAACGGGAGTCGCTGGTGGCCGGTCTGCCCGAGGACCTGCTGAACCTGTACGAGCGGATCCGCAACCAGCGGGGAACGGGTGCCGGGCATTTCCAGGGAGGTCGTTGCGGGGCCTGTCGGCTGGAGGTCGACCGGGCCGCTCTGGCCGCCGTCCGGGAGGCCGCCAGCGACGACGTGGTTCGTTGCGAGGAGTGCGGCGCGATCATGGTGCGTACGAAGGATTCGGGACTGTGACCTCACGAGTGATCATCGAGGCCGACGGTGGCTCGCGCGGCAACCCCGGCCCCGCCGGTTTCGGTGCCGTCGTCCGGGACGCCTCCAGCGGGGAGGTGCTCGCCGAACGTCGCGGAGGGCTCGGCGAGGCCACCAACAACGTCGCCGAGTACCGGGGACTGATCGCCGGTCTGAGCGCCGCGCTCGAACTCGGCGCCGAGGAGGCCGAGATCCGGCTGGACTCCAAGCTGGTCGTCGAGCAGATGTCGGGAAGGTGGCGGGTCAAGCACCCCGACCTGCAACCGCTGGCGAGTGAGGCGACCCAGCTCGTCTTCTCCTTCGCCGCGGCGCGTTTCCAGTGGGTGGCCCGGGAACAGAACAAACACGCCGACCGACTGGCCAACGAGGCCATGGACGCCCAGGCCGACGGGGAGGAGGTCGGCGGTTCCGGACGGAACGCGGACGCCCCGCCGGAGCCGGCTCCCACGGGGGGCGGATCCCCCTCGACGTCCGCGGTGACCAGCTGGTCGGGAGCCGTCGGTGCTCCCACCAGGCTGTTGCTGCTGCGTCACGGGCAGTCCTCGCTGTCGGTGGACCGGCGTTACTCGGGCAGAGGTGACGTCGCCCTGACCGACCTCGGGCACCGGCAGGCTCAGGCCGCGGCCAAGCGGCTGGCCTCCGTGGAGGAGGTGACGGACTCCGCGGTGGTGCTCACCTCCCCGCTGTCCCGGGCCCGCGCCACCGCCGAGGCCGTGGTCGCGGCAACCGGAGGGGAACCGGTGGTGCACGAGGGGCTGGCCGAGACCGACTTCGGTGCCTGGGAGGGGCTCACCTTCCTGGAGGCCTCCGAGAGGTATCCGAGACTGCACACCGCCTGGTTGGGGGATCCGAGCGTCACCCCTCCCGGAGGGGAGAGCCTGAACACGGTGTTCGAGCGTGTGAACGCGACGTTGGACGGGGTACTGCGGGAGCACGCGGGCAAGACCCTCGTGCTGGTGACCCACGTGACCCCGATCAAGGCGATCCTGCGTACGGCGCTGTGCGCGGGGCCGGAGCTCTTCTACCGGTTGCACTTGGACCTGGCTTCGTTGTCCGTGGCCGAGTTCTACCCCGACGGCAACGCTTCCGTGCGGTTGGTGAACGACACCTCCCACCTGGGCTGAACACCCCCGTCGGAGGGCCCGCGGTGGACGGGCAGGAGTCTCCGGTCCGGCGGTGGGGGCCGGGGTGGGAATGTCGGCCCCGGTGGGTGTGTTCTAGGCTGGAGAGGCGGACGAGCCGACCGGGCGGCCGCGGCGGAGTCCCTTCCGCCGAGGAAAGTCCGGACTCCACAGGGCAGGGTGGTTGCTAACGGCAACCAGGGGTGACCCTCGGGAAAGTGCCACAGAAAGCAGACCGCCCGGCCGACAGCGGCCGGGTAAGGGTGAAAGGGTGGTGTAAGAGACCACCAGCATCCCTGGTGACAGGGATGGCTCGGTAAACCCCACCCGGAGCAAGGTCAAGAGGACACCTCGGGTGTCTGCGCAAGTGTTCGAGGGTGGCCCGCCCGAGACTTGCGGGTAGACCGCTTGAGCCTGTCGGTGACGGCAGGCCCAGATGGATGGTCGCCACACGGAGGTGCCGTGAGGTCCTCCGTGACAGGATCCGGCTTACAGGTCGACTCGTCCGCCCTTCGCGCGTCGTTCCCGTGTCATGGCGACACGGGAACGTTCTCTTTCCGCCGCCCGGTTCCGGGCGGCCCTCGCATTCCCTCCGGTGGGTGAATTACCGAGACTCGGATCACTCTGGCCGTCCGATATGCCCCACCGATGTGATGGATTCACGAAAGTGTGATCGTCTATCGGGCATCATGGATGACGAAGAACACGCGTGCACGGACGTCGGGTATCGGGTGACGAGTCGTGGAAGGACGGTCTGTGGTTGGTTGTTCGGACGGCTCGGCTCGACCGTTCGGCCGTACCGGCAGCGGCGGAACCATCCACTCGGGACCGGTTGTGACGGGCTGCTCCACAGGGGTGGTTCCGTCCACCGGTGGGGATACTGTGAGCGTGGCACGTCCCGCGCCACACCCGGTGGAGGCTACCACTACCGCTGTCGGACGTGTCATGTTCTAGACGACGTCGTGTGCCGGGACACCCGGACAGTTGAGAAGGCCGACACCCGCTCGTACACAGAGGGAATCCAATGACCACCGTGTCACTTCAAGCGCTCGAGCAGCTCGGTGCGTTCGTCAGGACGCAGCCGCTGGTCGAAGTGCTCGCCCAGACCAACCTGGACACCGACGGCATCAGGGGTTGGATTCTGGACAATCTGCTTCCGTTGCTGCTGCTGACCGTGGCGCTGATGCTGTTGTGGCTGGGTGGAGGCAAGGGCGACAACGCGGGCGTGATGCGTCGTGTGGGCGGTGTCTTCGTGGCGCTGGCCGTGATAGGTCTCGCCGTCAGCGGTACCGGAGTGGACATCGGTACCTTCATAGCCGGCCTGTTCAGCACCAGCAGCGGGTGAGAACCGGCTTTCGGCCGATGGGCAGGTGGCAACGACATGCAGGTACGTACCGACGACGAGGTCTACCGGGTGGACGCGGTCTGGCTCGGTCCGCCGAAAGCGACGTTTCCCTGGCGTGCGCGTTACGTCGCGTGGGGTGTGGGCATTCTGGTGTTCCTGCTGGTGCTCGCGGCCGAACGCAGAATGGGAATCGGTTTCGGATTTTTTTCCACGGCCTGGGCGCTGGTCATCACGATCGCGCTGACCAGACTGATCTGCTCTCGGATCAGCCACGAACGGCCGCTGAGCGCCGTACTGGTCATGTGGTTGCGCGAACTCACCGCACCGCGCGGCAAGAGCTCGGGCAGAGGCGGGGCCGTCAGCGCCGCGAAGGTCCGAGTACGAGCACAGCGCCCGCGTCCGCGTCCGAAGAAGTCCGGGCGCGCTTCACGCGGAGGTTCCGCGTCCCCCGGACGAACCCAACAGCCCGACGGGCCGGCGGAGACCGCTCGCTCCTCCTCCGGAAGTCGTTCCCGCTCCCGACGGGGACGCAGCGCCGAACCCCCTCCTGCGGGACCGCCCGCCGCCCGGCGCGGCGGACGGTCCTCCGGGGAGTCCGCGCAGCGGACCAGGAATTCCAACAGACGTGCGCACAGCAAGGAGGTTCGCGGTGTTCGGTCGCGGGCGAGGTCGTGAGCGCGACTCCAAGAAGGTCTCTGACCAGCAGTACCGCGCCGCGTCGAAGAAGACGTCGAAGACCGCGCGCTCCGGGAGGAACAAGGACCGCAGACTCCCGGGAGAACAGTCCCTGCCCAGCTACACCCCCTCCATAGCGGCCCGGTCCATCGACGGCCACCTGCTGCGCACCGGCCAGGACGTGTTCGCCTGGTACCGGCTCTCCCCGCAACGGTGGTCCTTCCGCTCCGACTCGCAGCGACAGGACCTCATCGCCGCGATCGCGGGACAGTACGCCGAGCTCCAGGGACGCTGGCTGCACCTGCGGGTGACCAACCGTCCCTACCCGATCCGCATGTGGGCCGAAGCGCACGTGCGCAACGCGCACAACGCCCTGCCCGACGTGCCGGGGGCGCTGAGCTTCGACGACTACATGGTCGGTGAACAGCAGCAGCTCATGGGCCGGTCGATGGCCGAGAAAGAGGTCTACCTCGGAGTGCAGGTGCAGACCCGCAACGTGGTGGACCGGGCCGTCGAGCGGGCGGCGCCGCTGCTGCGGCGCGTGTTCCCCGAGGCGGTCGACGCGGAGCTGGTGGCTCTGGACAGCGAGATCGAACACCTCGACCAGGTGATCGGTTCGGCCGGACTGGACGGCAGACCCGTCACCGCCGAGGAGATGTCCTGGCTGATGCACCGCTCGTGCTCGCTGGGTCTGCCCGCCCCCCGCAACCTCCCCGCCACGCCGAGCGGTTCCTGGCAACCGGAGGATCTGGCCTCGTTCACCGACGCGGCCGACATGCACCAGGAACCGTACGCCCCGACCGTGACCGTGCGGGGGAGGACCGGTTCCAACGCGGGAGTGAGCAGGCACGTGGCCGTGCTGACGCTCGGCCAGACACACGGTCTGCAGATCCCCGAGGTCGACGACCCCTGGCTGCAACACTCCGACCGGCTGCCCGCCCCGGTGGAATGGTCGGCACGGATCTACGTGCGCCGCCCCGAGGACGTCGGGGGGGAACTACAGCGCCAGATGAACAAGGTGCGTTCCCAGGTGCGGCACTACACCGAGGAGCACGGTCTGGAGCCGCCGACCTCACTGGCCAGACAGGCCGGTCGAGTGTTGGAGATCGACGACGAGATGACCTCGGGCTTCACCGCGCTGGCCACACGAGTGCGTTCCTGGTGGCGCATGGCGGTGTCCGGGCCGACCGAACGCGACGCCCTGCGGCTGGCCCAGCAGCTGCTCGATCTGTACAAACCGAAGGTGGCCATCGAACACCCCGAGGCCCAGTACGCGATGGCTCGGGAGTTCATCCCCGGCGAGCAGCTGGCCTCCGGTGCCTATCTGCGCCGTGGTTCGGTGGTGTGGGCCGCCTCGGCGGTGCCGCAGGCCACGGCCGAAGTGGGGGACCGGCGAGGGGTGCTGATCGGGGAGACCTGCACGGCCACCCGCCGCCCCGTGGCGTGGGACCCGTGGATGGCCCAGGAGGTCCGGGACGCCTCCGGGCTGACCGCCATGGTCGCCGGCCTCGGGGGAGGCAAGTCCTTCCTCGGAGGGGGACTCGTCTACAAGACCCTCCGGTCGGGCGCGTACTGGACCCTGCTGGATCCCTCGGGTCCGCTGGCGGAGCTGTGCGAACTGCCGGAACTGCGGCCCTACGCGCGTCCGATCAACCTGCTCAACGCCCAGCCCGGAATCCTCAACCCCTACCGGGTGGTGGCCGAACCGGAACTCGAACACTTCGTCGACGAGGACGACCCCGAACGCAGCTGGCGCCGGGAGCGAGCCATGGCGGCGGCAACCCGGCGTCGACTTGTGCTCGACGTGCTCACCGGACTGCTGCCCTACGACATCTCCCGGATGCCGCAGACCCGGATCGTGCTGCTGCGCGCGGTGCGTGCGGTCGGAGGACGACCGGACGCGCATCCGGGGATGGTCTTTGAGGCGCTGCGCCGCGACGCCAGCGAACACCACGAACACGCCGTGGTGGTGGCGGACTTCCTCGACGAGATCCGCGAGCGCATGTCGCTGCTGATTCCCGAAGCCGACGCCGACCCCTACTCCCAACGCAGGGAGGACCGCCTGACCGTGCTGACGATGGCGGGACTGACCCTGCCCAAGGACGGGGTCGGCCGGGAACACTGGACCGACAGCGAGGCCCTCGGTGTCCAGCTGCTCAACCTGGCCGCCTGGCTGACCCAGCGGACCGTCTACGAGCGCCCCAAGGAGGAACGCAAGGGAGTCTGGATCGACGAGGCCTTCTTCCTGTCCGAAGTGCCCACCGGACGGGTGCTGATGAACCGCTTCGCCAGGGACTCCCGGAAATGGAACGTCCGGGTGCTGCTGTCCAGCCAGATTCCCGCTGACTTCCTGCGCATCCAGGGGTTCGTGTCCCTGCTCGACTCGGTGTTCGTCGGCAGGCTGGACGACGAGCAGGCGCAGTCGGACGCGCTGCGGCTGTTGAAGGTCCCGGTCGACGCGGGCTACGAACAGGTCGTGTCCTCACTCGGCCGCCGGCCCGGTCCCTCCCGGAACAACACCGAACGGGACCGCTCGCCGCGCCAGTTCATTTTCGGCGACGGAGCCGGGGGAGTGGAACGCATCCGGGTCGACTTCAGCGGCCCGCACCTGCAACACCTGCGTGAGGCGCTGGACACCACGCCGGTCTCCGTCGACTCCGAGGAGGACGACACGGAGAAGGACCCGGCGATCACCCCCAACTCGGACTCGGTCGCCGAGATCGGCGGTGCCGGTTCCGAGGAGGTGCCGGACGAGGAGGCCGAGATGTTCGGCGACTTCGCGGAATGGGAGCTCACCGCCGCGGGGGTCGGCGGCAACGAGCCCCCGCCCACGGACGTGAGTGAACAGCAGACGGGTGACAACGTTCACCGGAACGGTGACCGGACGCGGGGAGTCTCCTGATCGTGTTGGTGGTGTTGGTCACAGCCGTGGTCGTCGGGTGGGTGCTTCTCGGCCGTCGCCGTGCCGCACGGAGGGCCCTCCCGTCGGCGGGAGGACGGACGCGGCGCGGAGCGCTGCTGGGGGTGGCGGCCCTGTTGGGGTTGCAGGCGCTGACGGGAGCGCCGGTGCACGCCCAGCCGTTCGACTGCACCGAACCGCCCAACCCGGAGCGGCCGGGAACCGGCATGGTCGGAGCCGTGGATCCCGCCCCCATCGGGGTGGGGCAGTCCGGCAGTGCCTACGACGAGTACGGCTACGCCGGTCATGTCTGGCACACCTACGACCTGGGGTGTGGTCCGCAGGGGGTCAACAACCCCAACGCGATGGTCGACACCTGGATCGGCAACCAGCTGTTCAACGTCGCGAAGAACCTGGTCGGGATGACCAACGGGTTGCACTACTCGTTGTTGTCCGGCGATCTGATGAAGCCGTTGGACGAGATGATCGCCACCGGGACCGTGGCGCTGTACGACAGCGTGTTCGCACCCTGGTTCGGCGTGGTGGCGGTGATTCTCGCGATACTGCTGTTCCGCTACATATGGCAGGGCGACCTGGCCACCATCGGTAAGAAGACGATGTGGGCGCTGGCGGCGCTGTGGTTCGCCTCGGCCACCTATCTGACCCCGCTGGTCTACACCCACGCGTTGGACGACGTCGTGATCACCGGGACCTCGGCCGTGCAGGGGGGGTTCCTGCGCGAGGTGGGCGTCGACGAGCGGGACGCCCTTCCCACACTGCTGCACAACGAGGTCGTCTACCGCGGGTGGTTACGCGGGGAGTTCGGGTCTCCGGACTCCGAGAAGGCCGAGCAGCTGGGTATGCGCCTGCTGGACGCGCAGGCCTGGAGCAAACGGGAAGTGCTCTCCGGTGAGGCCGACGGCTCGGGAGAGCGGAAGAAACGGGCCTTCGAGGAAGTGGCCGCCCAGATGGGCAGCGCCTACGGCTATTTCCAGGGGGTCGACGGCAGTCGGATCGGCGCGGGCATGCTCGGTATGCTCCAGGCCCTCTCCTACACCACGTTCCAGCTGCTCGCCAAGGCCGCGATCCTGCTGGCCCAGGTGCTGCTGCGGGTGCTGATACTCGCCGGTCCCCTGATCGGCCTCGTCGCGCTGTTGCACCACGAGGTGCTGCGCGGCGTGGGACGCATCGCCGGTGCGGCCCTGCTCAACGTGGTGCTGATCTCCGCCATGGCCGGGCTGCACACGCTCGTGCTGAACTGGATATTCGATCCCAGCCGTGGGTTCTCGCTGTTGACCCGGATGCTGTTGGCCGCGTTGCTCACCGTCGTGTTCCTGATGATCGGAAAACCGGTCCGCCGCATGGGACAGATGATCGAGCTGTCGGCCGGTGTCGCCGGGGGTGCGGTTCCCGGGCCCCAGTCCTCGTTCCTGTCCCGCCTCCGACGGGGTGGAGCCTCCGGCCACCACGGCGGTCCGCAGGACGACTTCTGGGAACAGGTCCGCAGCACCGGTGCGCAGGACACCACGGCCACGCCGGGAACGGCCGGACAGCCCCGTCCCGAGTCGGAAGGCCCCACGGTGATCGCCACGGCGCAACGGACGGACCGTTCCCCCCGGGGCGGGACATCCGGTGGCGGGGAGATCCCCGGGGCCGCGACCACGCAGGGGACCACACCGGGCGCCGGTGCCGTGACCCAGCACCGCCCCGGCACCAGACGGAACTCGGGTGCGCTTCCCGAGGGGGAGCGCAGTCGCACCGTGGACACCTCCCCGATCACCGAGGGGGCGTGGAACGAACGTGACGACGATCCGGTGGTGGTGCCTTCCCGGGTCGGCGGGACGAGCCCACTGCGGAGGACGGAGGACACCGTCTCCCGTGGTCCGGAGCCCGAGGTGCTGGCCGGAAGACCGGTCAACGTGGTCTATCGGCCGTCGCGCGGGTTGGAGGTCGCCGATGAGTGAACGTTCCGCGGAAGGAGGCCGGTTCTGATGCCGATCCGGACACATCGGGGGCGGGCCGCGGTCTACCGCAGGCTGTGGGGGTGGCCGTTGCGTTCCCCGAAGCATCTGGTGGCGGCGATCGTCCTCGTGGTGGCCACGGTCAGCGGGGTGGGGTTCCTGTTACCGGGTCCCCTGCCGGGTGCCGGCGCCGGCGGTTCCGACAGTGAGTCCGTCCGGGACTACGAGCGGTACTCCCGGGACGATGCCGTCGCCAACGACGCCGAGTCGTCGGACTCCGGTTTCCGGGGGGCGCCACCGTCCATTTCGGTCCCCACCGCGCGGCCCGAGTCGGCTCCGGCGGATCCGGCCGGTCTGGAGGTGGTGCGCCAGTGGGTCACCCGGTGGAGCCGGACCTCCGAGGACACGACCCGACAGCAGTGGTTGGACGGGTTGCGCCCGTACACCACCTCCGAGTTCATCGGGGTGATGAACACCGTGGACCCGGCGAACGTGCCCGCCACCGAGATAACGGGAGAACTGCGGGTCGACGAGTCGACCGAGACCTCGATGCGGGTCCGAGTGCCCACGGACGGTCCCACCCTGCGGGTGCATGTGGTCCGTTCCGAGCAAGGATGGCGTGTGTCCGGTTACGACAGGGTGGACTGAGATGCGCAAGGTCGCTGTGGTGCTGGTGCTGCTCACCGGATTCGGTGGACTGATCGGAGTGGGGGCCGTCACCGGCCTGCTCGCCGGGCTCGGCGGGGGCGAGCGGAGCCGGTGGGCAGGCTGTGACACCGCTCTGGGCGCCTCCGAGGTCTCCCTGTCCCGGGGCCAACGGATGGCGCGGGCTCTCGGGCAGGAACAACGGGAGGTCGTCCGGCGGATCATCGAGATAGGGAAACGACGTGAGCTTCCGCCCCGAGCCTGGCAGATCGCGATCCAGGCGGGAAAGACCGAGTCGAACCTGCGCAACCTGAACTACGGACACGCCGACTCCCTCGGCGTCTTCCAGATGCGTCCCTCGATGAACTGGGGGACGCCTCGACAGGTGACCGACCTCGACTACGCGATCAACAAGTTCTACGACGTGTTGACCGAGGTCGAGGGGTGGAAGGAGATGCGTCCCGGCTCGGCGGCGCAGGCGGTGGAGCGTTCGGCCTTCCCCTCGCGCTACCACGACGCGGAGTCGATGGCGGCGTACCTGGTCAACCAGGAGGGTGAGGTGCGGGCGGTGAGCGACTGTTCCGCCGTGCCGGACGCCGGTGAACTCGCCGCCACGGTCGTCGGTTACGCCAGGGAACAGCTCGGTTCCCCCTACGTGTGGGGGGCCGAAGGGCCGAACACCTTCGACTGCTCGGGACTGACGCAGCAGGCGTGGGCGGCCGCGGGGGTGCGCATCCCCCGCGTCTCGCAGAACCAGTACTACGACGGCGGGACCATGATCCCGCTGCGGCGCGCCCGGACCGGAGACCTCGTGTTCTGGGGACACGGCCGGAACCCCGACTCGGTGCATCACGTGGCGTTGTACCTCGGCGACAACAAGGTGCTGCACGCTCCCCAGCCGGGGGAGACCGTGGAGATCACCGAACTGTGGGATGGAGGGGAACTGCTTCCGACCGCGGTGCGTCCCGCGCCGTCCCGGAAGAGCTGAGATCGTTGTCACACACCGGTGCGTGGGACCACCGGAGAGGCCGACACACCCGGGGCGGGTGTCTTCACGGTCGAACGGTGGCACCACGGTTCCGCCGCGGCTCCTAGGAGGACGAGCATGTTCACTCCCGACCCGATCCCCCGTCCGAGTGGTCCACCGGAGTCGAGCACCCCGCTGGCCGACTACCTGAGCAGGAACCCACCGGGCACGGACGAGGACCACGCCGTGCTGCCGCGTTCGTTGGTCGAGTCCATGCCGTTGCCGTGGCAGCGGCACATGCGTGATCTGCTCGCCGAGTTCCACCAGGCCTTCGCGCACCTGAACTGGCCCGTCTACCGGGTGGTGCCCACGCGGTGGGAGTTGGTGGCCGATCTGGACGAGCAGCAGCTCGCCGAGATCGGCTGCACCGTGGAACTCGGGGACGGCGGCGAACTGGAGTACCGGTTGCGGGACGGAAGCCGGGTCGAGGATCCGGAGCACCACCGGGTGCTCGTCCCCTGTCCGGATCCGTTGCCACGACGTGGTGGCGGGAGGGGAGGACGGGCCGCCGACCCGGCTCCTCCGCCGGGGTGAACATCCGGCGCGGGTGCTCCGGATGTGCGGACCGTGACATCCCCACCCGGGCGTGCGAGGCTCGACACATGAGCGGGAAAGGCTGGTACTTCTGCTTGAAACATCGACGCGTCGAGGCGCCGGAGGAAGTGTGTCGCGCGCTCAACCGTCTCGGACCGTACAGCGACCGCGCCTCGGCCGAGAACGCGCTGGAGATCGCCCACCGCCGTACCGAGGAAGCCGACGAGGCCGACCGGCACTGGGGTGGGGGATCGGGTGCGGAGGAGCGCTGACCCCTTCTCTTCGCGGAGCGGGGCCGGGTGGGCACTCCGTTCCGGAAGTCACGAGCCGTCTGGACAACCCCGTGTTCACGTCGGCGGACACGACGGGATGGATAATGTCCCGTGATCCACGGAGACGGAGGGAGCCGCGGTGGTTGATGTCGGAAACCTGACCGTCGGTGTCCTGGGAGGCACGGGCGCTCAGGGCAAGGGACTGGCGATCCGCTGGGCACAGGCAGGACTGCGGGTGCTGCTCGGATCCCGCTCGGCCGACCGTGCCGAGCAGGTGGCACAGGAGGTCGCCGAGGCCGGCGGCGGCTCCGTGAAGGGGTGCGACAACGCGCAGTGCGCCTCCGAAGCGGATGTGGCGCTGGTGGCGTTGCCGTGGGAGGCCCACGCGGAGACGCTGCGCGGACTGCGCGCCGAGCTCTCCGGAAAGATCGTGATCGACTGCGTCAACCCGCTCGGCTTCGACAGCAAGGGCCCGTACGCGTTGGAGGTCGAGGAGGGAAGCGCCGCCCAACAGGCCGAGGCACTGTTGCCGGACTCCCGGGTAACCGCGGCGTTCCACCACGTCTCGGCCGTGACGTTGGCCGACACGAGTGTGCCGCACGTGGACCTGGACGTGCTGGTGCTCGGGGACGATCGGGAGGCCACGGACCTGGTGAGGGCGTTGGCCGACGTCATCCCCGGTGTCCGGGGCATCTACGGGGGGAGGCTGCGCAACGCGCACCAGGTGGAGGCGTTGACGGCCAACGTCATCGCGATCAACAGGCGGTACAAGGCGCACGCGGGGATCCGCGTCACCGACGTCTGAGGATCCCTCGGTGGGAGGCGGACCGGTTTCCCCGCCCGACGGGACACGTCGGAGCGCGGAAACCGGTCCGCCGACCAGGGTCGGGTACTCCTCACGGGGTTTCACCGCCCGTTCGGTCCCCCTCGGGGCCGTAGTCGGATGTCACTCGAAGCTGTGCTCCGGTGCCGGGAACTTGCCGTCCCGGACGTCCTCGGCGAAGCTGCTCGCCGCGCGGGAGAGGGTCTCGCCCACCTCGGCGTAGCGTTTGACGAAACGGGCGGTGTGCCCGGTGTCGAGTCCGGCCATGTCGGTCCAGACCAGCACCTGCCCGTCGCAGTCCGGGCCGGCCCCGATCCCGACCGTGGGAATGCTCAGTTCCTCGGTCACCCGTTTCGCCGCGGAAGCCGAAACCATTTCGAGTACTACGGCGAAGGCTCCCGCCTCCTGCAACGCTCTCGCGTCGTCGAGCAGTTCCCTCGCCTGCTCGCCACGGGCCTGCACGCGGTAACCCCCCAGGCCGTGCTCACTCTGCGGGGTGAAACCGATGTGCCCCATGACAGGGATGCCCGCGGACACGAGGGCTTCGACGTGGGCCGCGTACCGCGCTCCCCCCTCGAGCTTGACGGCATGCGCACCGTCCTTCATGAAGCGCGTCGCGGTGTGCAGTGCCTCCTCCGGGGAGGCCTGGTAGGAACCGAACGGGAGGTCGGCCACGACCAGGGAGTACTCCACCGACCGCGCCACCGCGCGGACCAGCGGAAGCATCTCCTCGACCGTGATCGGCAGGGAGGACTCGTAGCCGTAGACGTTGTTGGCGGCCGAGTCGCCGACCAGCAGCACGGGAATACCGGCCTGGTCGAAGATCCGTGCCGTGTAGGTGTCGTAGGAGGTCAGCATCGGCCAGGCTTCGCCACGCCGCTTGTACTCCCGCAGGTGGTGGATTCGCACTCTGCGCCGGGGACGGCCGGAACCGTAGGGGGCGGTCGTCTCCTGCCCCTCGGTGGCGGATCCCCGGGTGTTCTCGTTGTCGGACATGGTCATCCTCTTCCTCGCGGCCCGCTCTCCGGGTCCACGGGTCGTACGGATGTTTGTACCCCTCAAGAGTGACACCGGGGAAGACGGAACTCGACCCTTTCCGCCCTACGTCACAGCGGGCGGCGTGTCAGCCGGGACCTCGTTGACTTCGACAGCGCTCGAAGTGCGAGCTTGTTCACATGGCAATGATCGCGGAGCAACAGCACGTGACAGACGAGTGGAACACGGGCGCCGTGGACATCACGGCGTATCTGGAACGCATCGGCGAACCCCGGCTCTCCCCCTCCGCGGAAGCCCTGCACCGGCTGCACCGGGCGCACGTTCGCACCATCCCCTTCGAGAACGTCGACGTGGTGCTCCGCAGCTACCCCGGGCTCGGGCTGGCGGACATCCAGGCGAAGCTCCTCCACCGGAGGAGGGGCGGATACTGCTACGAACACGCCCTGCTCTTCGCGGCCGTGCTGGAACGACTCGGTTTCACCGTGACGAGGTACATGGCGCGGGTGGAACCCACACATCCCGGCCCCTACACCCACATGATGCTGGTGGTCTCGGTCGACGGCGCCGACTATCTCGCCGACGTGGGGTTCGGTGCCGGGATCCTGGAACCGATGCCGTTGCGGGAGGACACGGAGGTCGACCAGGCCGGCTGGCCGCACCGGCTCCGTCGGGAGGGCAGCGGCTGGACGCTGGAGAGGTGGGCGGGCGGACGGTGGGAACCGTTGCACGCCTTCGACCCCATCCCCTCCCGTCCGGTGGACTACGAGGTGGCACACCACTACACCGCCACCCACCCCAACTCGCCCTTCGTGGGCAAACCGGTGGTCATGCGTCTCGACCAGGGCAGGCTGCGCAAACTGGTGGGCACGGAGTTCGTGGTAGAAACCCCCGAGGGGGAGTCCGGGCGAGAGACGGTCCCACCGGAACGGTTGGGGGAGACGCTGCGGGAACTCGACGTCGAGCTCACCCAGGAGGAACTGAGCGCCCTGCGCACCGAACTGGGATGGTGAGCGGCCGGTTCTCGTTCGTTCGGAAGTGGTCCCGCCCGGAGATCCTTCCGGCGAGGCGGTCCGCGTGAGGTGGTGCCCTTCGGGACACTCGCCGGAGGACACCACCTCGTTCCCTCCGTTCGGTCCCTTCTTCGGTCTCGGAGGAGCTCCGTCGGAAACCGGGTTCGACGGACAGGAGGTTCACACGGGACGCTCCTCACGCCAGAGATTGGTCAACGGAAGCCGACGATCCCTGCCGAACGCCTTCGGGGTGATCTTGGTCCCCGGCGGGTACTGCCTGCGTTTGTACTCGGCCCGGTCCACCATCCGCAGGACGCGCTCCACGAGATCCGCGTCGAAGCCCTCCGCGATCAGGTCCGCGTAACTGCGGTCGCCCTCCACGTAACCGTCCAGGATCTCGTCGAGCACCTCGTAGGGCGGCAGCGAGTCCGTGTCCACCTGGCCGGGGCGCAGCTCGGCGGAGGGTGCCTTCGTGATCGAGCTCTCGGGAATCGGCGGTGTCTCGCCCCGCTTCTCCGCCTCCTCGTTGCGCCACCGGGCCAGGCGCCACACCAGCGTTTTGGGGACGTCCTTGATGGGAGCGAAACCACCCACCGCGTCCCCGTAGATGGTCGAATAGCCCACCGCGAGCTCGGTCTTGTTGCCGGGGGCGAGTACCAGGTGCCCGTGCTGGTTCGACAGCGCCATCAGAGTCATGCCCCGGCAACGGGCCTGGATGTTCTCCTCCGCCAGTCCGGACAGCCCCAGTTGGTCGACGAACACCCGGACCATGTCCTCGATCGGATGTGTCCGGAAACGGCAACCGAGCCGTTCGGCCAGTTCCGCCGCGTCGGACCGGGAGTGCTCCGAGGAGTAGTGGGAGGGCATGGAGACCCCGTACACCCCCTCCGGTCCCAGTGCGTCGACAGCCAGGGCCGCGCACACCGAGGAGTCGATGCCTCCGGAGAAGCCGAAGGTCACCGAGCCGAAACCGTTCTTGTGCACGTAGTCCCGCAAACCCGTGACCAGAGCCGCCCACACCTCGGCCTCCTCGGTCAGGGGTTCGGCGACCGGGTGGTCCTCGCGCAGTGGTTCGTACTCCGGCACGGGGTCGGGGGAGAGGGTGATCCGTTCCACCCGGAAGGCGGGCAGGGTCTTCGGGCGGAAGTGCGGTGGGGCCTGCTGGTCCACCGGTTCGGGGGATACCTCCGTGCAGGTGTGCCCGCCCGCGGTCAGCTCCAGGTCGTGCACCAGCAGGTGCTCGGAGAAACGCGGCGCGCGTGCCAGGATCTCCCCGTGGTTGGTGGCGATCATGGAATCGCCGTCGAAGACCAGTTCGTCCTGGGCACCGACGAGATTGACGTAGGCCATGGGGGCCTCGGCCTCGGCGGCACGGCGCACCACGAGCGAGGTGCGCTCGGTGTTCTTGGCGTGCTCGTAGGGGGAACCGTTGACGCAGACCACCATGTCCACGCCGACCTTGCCGAGTGCGGTGATCGGACCACCGTTCTGCCAGATGTCCTCGCAGACCACCACACCCACGTCCACGCCGTGCAGCCGCACGATCGGCAGCTCGTAGCCGGGGGCGAAGTAACGGGCCTCGTCGAAGACCCCGTAGTTCGGCAGGTGGTGTTTGAAGTAGGTGGCGGTGATCTCGCCGCCGTACAGCAGGGAGACCGCGTTGCGGATTCCCTCGTCGTCGCGGTCCAGGTGGCCCACGATCACCAGGGCGTCACCGCAGCCCGCCTCCCGCAGCCGCTCGGCCAGCGAGCCGAGTTCGGCACGGTTGGCCGCCGCGAAGGACCTCCGCAGCGCCAGGTCCTCCACGGGGTAGCCCGCCAGCACCATTTCCGGGAAGGCGACCAGATGGGCCCCCTGTTCCACGGCCTGACGGGAGCGTTCCAACACCAGCGAGCTGTTGCCCGCGACGTCGCCGACGCGGGCGTCGACCTGAGCCAGAGCGAGGCGCAACTGCGGCATGACCCCATCTTCGCGCAGCGCGGCGGCGGCAGTACGCCGGGGAGGTGTGTGTTCCGGCGTGTCGGACGACGAGCCGGAAACTCCCCGACACGATCTCGTGTCGCACTCGTAACGGAGTGGGTGCGACACCTCGGGGCAACGAGACTTAGGCTGCGGGTATGGACCGTCAGCAGGAGTTCGTGCTCCGCACCTTGGAAGAACGCGACATCCGCTTCGTGCGGCTGTGGTTCACCGACGTTCTGGGAATCCTGAAGTCGGTGGCCATCTCGCCCGCCGAACTCGAAGGGGCCTTCGCGGAGGGGATCGGTTTCGACGGGTCCGCCGTCGAGGGGTTCTCGCGTATCTACGAGTCGGACATGGTCGCCAAACCCGATCCGACGACCTTCCAGGTGCTTCCCTGGGAGACCGCGGACGGACAGCACTATTCCGCTCGGATGTACTGTGACATCACGATGCCCGACGGATCACCCTGCTGGGCCGATCCGCGCCACGTGCTGCGCCGTACTCTCTCCAGGGCGACCGAGGCGGGATTCACCTGCTATGTGCATCCGGAGATCGAGTTCTTCCTGCTCAAGGACCTCCCGGTGGACGGAAGCGCGCCCGTGCCCGCCGACTCGGGCGGATACTTCGACCAGGCCAGCCACGACGCGGCCCCGCACTTCCGCCGCAACGCCATCGAGGCGCTGGAGGCCATGGGGATCTCCGTGGAGTTCAGTCATCACGAGGGAGCGCCGGGACAGCAGGAGATCGACCTGCGTTACGCCGACGCGCTCACCATGGCCGACAACGTGATGACCTTCCGCTACGTGGTCAAGGAGGTGGCGCTCACCCAGGACGTGCGGGCCTCGTTCATGCCCAAACCGTTCAGCGACCAACCGGGTTCGGGCATGCACACCCACGTGAGCCTGTTCGAGGGAGACCAGAACGCCTTCTACCACCCGGAGAACCCCTACGAACTCTCGGACACCGGACGTGCCTTCGTGGCCGGGCTGCTGCGGCACGCCCGGGAGATCAGCGCCGTGACCAACCAGTGGGTGAACTCCTACAAACGGCTCGTCGTCGGCGGCGAAGCCCCCACGGCGGTCTGCTGGGGACACGCCAACCGCTCCGCACTGGTGCGGGTGCCGATGTACTCGCCGGGCAAGTCCTCCTCGCGGCGCGTGGAGGTGCGCAATCTGGACTCGGCGTGCAATCCGTACCTGGCCTACGCGGTGATTCTCGCGGCCGGGCTGCGCGGGGTGCAGCACGGCTACGAACTCCCGCCTCCGGCCGAGGACGACGTCTGGTCGCTGACCGAGAGCGAACGCAAGGCCGCCGGCTACCCGAACCTGCCGCAGAACCTCAACGAGGCGTTGGCCGAGATGGAGGGTTCCGAGCTGATGGCCGAGACCCTCGGTGAGCACGTCTTCGACTTCTTCCTCCGCAACAAGCGGGACGAGTGGAACGCCTACCGCAGTCACGTGACGCCGTACGAGTTGCGCACCCTGATGCCGATGCTGTGATCCGGTCGGGGCGTGTGGGAACTCGGGGCCACGACGGTAAGTTCTGCGTCGTGAGTGATCCCCTGGACCATTCCGAGCCGACCCCATGGCCGTCCACAGACCCGGAACACCCCGACGAGGCGGAGGAGTCCGCCGACGAGCCGGCGTGGCCCGTGGAACTACCCGAGGAGACCGGACACCAGCAGGTCCCGGCGGAATCGGGCTCCACGGGGCCGACGCCGCACGGCTGCACGACAGCCCGCCACGGACAGCTCGCCGGGGCACGTGTGCTGCGTGACTCCTTCCTGCGCCACCACCCCGGGGGACGGTTCACGATCCTGCTGTTGGATTTCGCCTCCTCCTTGGACGAGTCCGAACGTGCCGAGGTGCACACCCCCGCCGACATCGGCGTCACGGACACCGAGTTCGCCCGCCTGGCCATGGCCTGTGACGGCCCGCTGCTCAACGCTGTGATGCTGCCGAGGCTGCTCGCGCGGCTACTGGAGTCCGCCTCCCCGGTGCTCTACCTGTCCCCCGCCGTCCAGGTGTTCGCCCCCTTCGGGGAGCCACTCTCCGTCCTGAGCGAGGCGGAACCGGTCGGTCTCGCGCCGAGGGTGCTCCGTCCGCTCCCCTCGGACGGATTGCGTCCCGGCCCGAAGGACCTGGCTCGGGTGGGTTCCTTCGACACCAATCTGCTCGCCGTCCACAGCGGGGCCGAGGCCGTTCTGGAGGAGTGGACGACGCAGGTCAGGGCCGACCCCGGAGCCGCCGAGGGGTTCCTCGAGGGGCTGCCCGCCATGGTGGCCCACCGTGTGCTGCGTGACCCCGGAGTGGGGCTTTCGGTGTTCAACGCCGGGCAACGACACCTGGAAGTCTCGGACGGGGAATATACGGTGGACGGATCCCCGCTGCGGAGTGTGCACTTCGAGGGATTCGAACCACAGCGTCCCTGGCTGTTCTCCGCGGAGTACGCGGACCGTCCGCGTGTCCTGCTGTCGGACTTCCCCCAACTCGCCGGGTTGTGCGCGGGTTACCGCAACGCGCTCGTCTCCCGGGGGCTGACCGACGAACGTGCGCACCCCTTCGAACGCCTGCCCGACGGTACGCTGATCCCTCCGGGAGTGCGCAGCGCCTACCGGGCGCGGTGGACACGTCGGCACGACGATCCACTGCCCAGTCCTTTCGAGGAGCGGGACGAAGCCGGTGCGGCGGAGGCGGAGTTCCTCGAATGGGCGGCAGCTCCTGCGGACGAACGACAGCGCGTGGCCGGATGCTCGCTGTGGGCCCACTGCGTCTGGGAGGACGACCCGACACTGCGGCGGGACTACCCCGACCCGCTCGGCACGGACGCGGCCGCTTTCGGCGAGTGGTGTGCCGGTGTGGGAGTGGCCAGCGGCAGGATTCCGCCCCGCGCGGTACGCGCGCCTGGCCGCGAACGCTCCGAGATGACGGACCAACTGGGGGTCTCCGTACTGGGATCCGGAGAACTGGCCGAGTTGGTCCGTCTCGCCGTACGTGCCTCGGGCGTGCCCGCGGCCGACGAGCCACAGTATCCGGTGGTGCTGCGTTGTGACCCGACGATCCCCGTTCCGGCCGGACACCACCTGATCGACATTCGGGCCGACGGGGGAACGGATTCCGCTGAACAGGGAGCCGTGAGCGGGGAGCCCACCGAGATCTGGGCCCTGTCCCGAGCGGGCAGACACGCGGCCCGGCACGCCGGCGTGCAGGCCAGGGTGTTGGGACTGCCGTTTCCCGAGCACCCCCCGCTGGGGGACGAGGAACGTGGCACGGCACGTGACCGTGCGGGATTCTCCGACGAGTTCGTCTTCGCCGCCTTCGCCGACCACACCGACGAACACCGGGCCAACGTGCTGGGACTGGTGACCGCCTTCGGCACGGCTTTCGGGGAACGCTCCGACGTGCGGTTGTTCGTGGCGGTCAGCGGTGCCGAGAAGTCTCCGGAAGCGGCCGAACGGCTGCGGCTGGCCACGGCCACCGATCCCCGCATCGTCCTGTGGGAGGAGTCCGACGCAGCGGAAATGGCCACGTCTCTGGCGGACTGCGTCGTCTCGCTGCACCGTTCGGAGAGCGGAGCCGGTGGTGACCGGTACGCCCTGCGTCTGCTGGGGGTCGTCGCCCGTGCGGTTCCCGTGATCACGGTCGACCACGGGTCCGTGGCCGAACTGCTCGGTCCTTCCGGCGCGTCGCTGGTGCGCTGCCAGGGAGGTGGCGAACCCGATGTCGACGCCGCGGTCGCGGCGCTGCGCGAGGCCGTCGCCGACCCCGGTGCCACGGTGCGTTTCGGGGCGGCTGCCCGCGCCTTCCTCTCCGAGCGGCACTCCACGGTGCGGGCCGGGGAACAGCTTCGGGAACGGGTTGAGGCTGCCTACCGGAACTGGCGGGCCAAGTGGGCGCGGGACCGGCAGGACGGCGCCGATGATCCGCTACGACCGCTGTTGGTGGCGCGCCACGCGCTGCACCGCCCCCCGGAGGTGGGCATGGGCGGCCGCAACGCTGTGACGCCCGCGCTGCGCAAGGCGGTGCTCAAGGCGCTCGGACACTACGACGAGCACATCCGGGACGTCATTCGGTCCCTGCTGGACGGAATGGAGAAGACCGCCTCGGAACTGTTGCGGCGCCAGCAGGAACACTCCGACGACCTCGACGTCAACGCCGTGCGGGCCGAGTTGTCGCAGTTGTCCCAACACCAGGAGCTGCTCGGATCCCGGTTGGCCGGTGTCGACGACGGCGCCGCACAACTGCGTGCTGACCTGGCCGAGCACGATCGCAGGCTGCGTTCACTGGAGGAAGGGGGTCACGCGGTCGAGGAGAGCGGGCTCTCCGAACTCGCCGAGCGCATCGAAACGCTCACGGGGGCGGTGGAACGCACCCTGGACCGCGTGGATCGCCTGGAGCGTCGTGTGGAGGACTCGGAGCGGACCCACCAGGAACAACTGGACAACGGTCTGCGCCGCACCGCCCTGGACGTCGACAAGGCGCTGCGCGGCACGGACGCGCTCAGGCGCATCGTGGTCCGGGAACACGAGCGTCACGGAGGGGCCGACCACGTGTCGGGGACACCCGTGGTGTGTGAGGCGGGACTGCTGAGGCTGCCCTCCGGGGACAGCGTGATGCTGCCCTGGTTGTCCTCCCATCACCACTGGGACGCCGAGGTCTCGGCGCTGATCGACTCACTGCTGGAACCGGGCGGGGTTTTCCTGGACGTGGGGGCCTATGTCGGTTACCAGAGCGTTCGTGTCCTGGGAAGGCTGAACCACACGGGCAGGGTGGTGGCCGTCGAACCCGACCCGACGGCTCGTCGTCTGTTGGAACACAACGCGGAGATCAACGTGGCCGAGCCGGTGCGGGAGAGGCTGACCGTGTTGGAGTGCGCGGCCTGGGACCGTGACCGGGAGCTCCTGGGAGAACCCGTGGACACGGGAGGAGTGCGGATTCGTCCCACGGAGGATCCGTCGGGGGCGTACCCCCAGGCGGTGTCGGTACGTGGGGTGCGGCTGGACGGGGAACTGGACAGCACGCACGGGGTCGGGGAACGCAACCTCTCCGTGGTGCACGTGGACGTCGGAGGTGGTCTCTATCGTGTCCTGTCCGGACTGGAGGGCTTGCTCGGCGACCACCGTCCTTCCGTGATCTGTTCCTTCACCCCTTCGGCTCTGGAGAGCCTCGGGGAGGATCCGGAGTGGGTGTTGCGCCGGTTCGAGGAGTGGAAGTACGAGATTCTGCTCGTGGGAAGGAACGATCCGGTTTCCGTCGAGCAACTGATGCGGGCCATCGGGGCCTCCGAGACCAGAACGGTGAAACTGTGGCTGCGGCCCCGGGAGGAAGTCGCTCCAGGCCCGGGGTGACCTCGCGGTTTCTGGTGGGTGAAATCGGGAGGCCGGGGAGTGAACCGCTGGTGCGACCCCCCTCGTGAGTGCCTCGGAGAGGATGTGTAGAGTATTTCCTGTCAGCACGGCGGGGCCTGCTGGGAACTGTGGTGATTCCGGGTTTGTCCGGATCCGGTTCGTGGCGGTTCGTGTGGTGCTGGGTTGTTTGAGAAGAACCGCGTGACAATGGTGCTCGGCGTGCTGCTGTGGTCCGTTGAACGGCTGCGGCGGTGTGGGGTCCCCCCGGTTGGGGGATGCTGATCCGGGTGCTAGGATGAACGTGGTTGACAACGAAGACATTCGGGAGCGGTTGTGACGGCCGGTTTTCCCGGATGTACGCCCGCGGTGGTGGGTGTGTTCTTTGAGAATTCAACAGTGCCCTGTTTGTGTGCGTGTGGGGCCCGTGTGGGTCTTGTGGTTTTTTTGAGTGTTTGTTGCTGGGGTTTTTTCTCTGGTTGTTTGTTGGAGAGTTTGATCCTGGCTCAGGACGAACGCTGACGGCGCGCTTCACACATGCAAGTCGAACGCTCGCACCCCGTGTGCTTTCCCCT
>NZ_PVSR01000069.1:0-7434 GCF_003001495.1 Actinopolyspora mortivallis | reverse complement strand
GGTCCGGGGGTGGCGGTGATCTTGTCGATGGCGAAGCTTTCCAGGGCCAGGCGTGCCTCCAGCAGCGAGCGCGTCTCGGCGGGGGTGATCGGGACGACGAGGGCGCCGCGTTTGGGGTACAGGCGCAGGAACCCTTCGGCCTGCAGGTGCAGGAAGGCCTCGCGGACCGGGGTGCGGGACATCCGCAGGTGCTGGGCGATCTCTCCTTCGGAGAGCAGGTGTCCGTCCGGGTAGCTGCCGTCCAGCAGGCCGGCTTTGACGTGTCGGTAGGCGCGGTCGGCGGCGGGCTGGCTGTCGTCGGGGTGTGGTGTCCCCGCCGTGTTCGTGGACACCGACTCCGAGGGTGTTGTGTTCGACACGGTGCCATCCTACTTCCACCCAGCTTGTATTTAAGATGCATACAAGTTGGGAGGTGGGTGTGTACACCACGACGGATCCGTCCGCTTCTGCCGCCGTTGCCGCCACGACACCGAGGGGCAGCCCACGACGCGCGTGGACGGTGTGGGGTGTGGCCGCGGCGTGCTACTTCGTGGCCCTGTTCCACCGCGCCAGCCTCGCGGTGGCCGCCGACGCCGCTTCCGAACGGTTCTCCATCGGACCCGCGGCGCTGTCGGTGGCCTCGGCGCTGCAACTGGCGATCTATCTGGCGTTGCAGATCCCGGCCGGGGTACTGGCCGACCGGGTCGGCCCCCGCCGCATGATCACCGCCGCGACACTGGCCCTGGCGGTGGGATCGGCCGTTTTCGCGGTCAGCGGCTCCCTGGTGGGTGGTCTGGCCGGCAGGGCGTTGATCGGCTTCGGGGACGCCTTCCTGTTCACGAACGTGCTGCGACTGGCCGCCCACTGGTTTCCCGGTGACGGATTCGGCAGGGTGGCCGCGTTGACCGGGCTGGTCGGCGGGTTCGGGCAGTTGGCCGCCACAGCCCCGCTGGAGATCTCGCTGCGCTCCCTCGGCTGGCTGAGCACCTTCCTCGCCGCCGGGGCGCTGACCGCCGTGCTGGGGCTGTCGGCCTGGACGATCGTCCGTGACCACCCGCCGGGGCAGGGCACCGGGACGCGTCCACGCGCCGACGGGGAAAGCGCGCTCGGATCGCTGCGGGCGGTGCTGGCCCGCCGAGGAACCTGGCACGCCTTCTGGGTGCACTTCGTGATGATGGGGCAGTTCGTGGCCGTCACCGTGCTCTGGGGACCGCCGTGGCTGATCGAGGCGCAGGGCTACGGCACGGCCGCCGCTGGCGGATGGGTGCTGTGGTGCGTGGGCGGGTTCCTGCTCGGTGCGCTGCTGTGCGGACAGTTCGTCGCCGGCCGGCAGCGACGTCGGGAACGTGTCACCGCGGCGCTGTCGATGCTGCTCGTGCTGGTCTGGTCGGTCGTGGTCGGTTGGCCCGGGGTGCTTCCTCCCGCGCTGTTGGCGGTGTTGCTGCTGGTCGTCGGGGTGGCGGGTGGTTCGGCGATGCTGGCTTTCGACGGGGTGCGCGCGGCCAACGAGGAGCACCGTTCCGGTCTGGCCGTGGGCACGGCCAACATGGGCGGGTTCACCGCCGCGGTGCTGATCCAGCTCGCGGTGGGCGGTGTGCTGCGACTCACCGTCGATCTCGCGGCCGGCCCGTCCTACCGGTTGGCCTATCTGCCGGTGCTGGCCCTGGTCGTGCTCGGCACCGCGGCACAGCTGCGGCGGTCGCGGGGCACGCGGCGGCGTGTGCCGGTGGCTCGGTGACCGCCCGTCGGTGCGGGGCTCACGGAACCCGGCCCACTCCCACGTAGCCGTAGCGGCAGCTGCGCTGGTAGTCGTCCAGGGCCTGCTGGGCCGGGCTCCAGTCCGGGTAGTGCACGATTCCCGGCTCCACGAGTTCGGTGCCGGCGAACCACCCGGCCACCTCCTCGTAGCTGCGCAGCACGAGCTGCTCGTCGGCGTGTTCGTAGGAGGCCACGACCTGGTCGATCTCGGCCTGCAGGTCGGCGGGCAGGTTGTCGTCGCTGGCCTGGGACAGGGCCAGGTAGCTGCCGGAGGTGAGGCGGGAACGGTAGGTGGCCACCAGGTCGCCGGGTTTGTCCTGCGGGCCGATGAACAGCAGCACCCCGACGATCAACAGCCCCACCGGGCGGGAGAAGTCCAGCAGTTCGAGGGTTTCCGGATGGTTCAGCACCGCCTCGGGATCACGCAGGTCCTCCTTGAGGATGGTGACGTTGGGGTTGTCGGCCAACTCGGCCCGCGAGGTGTTGTAGGCGATGGTCTCGTAGTCCACGTACACGACGCGGGAGTGGGGGTTGTGCTGGGCGGCGATCTCGTGGACGTTGCCGACCGTGGGAATGCCCGATCCCAGGTCGAGGAACTGGTCGATGCCCTGGGAAGCCATGTAGCGCACCGCGCAGCGCAGGAACGAGCGGTTCAGCTGTGCGCCCAGTGACCAGCGCGGCGCCCGTTGCCTGATCCGCTCGGCCAGTTCCCGGTCCGCGGCCGTGTTGTGGCTTCCGCCGAGGAAGACGTCGTAGAGCCGTGCCGAGTTCGGACGGTCCACATTCGGTTCCGGCGCCCCGTTTTCCATGCTTGCCTCGTGCTCGGCGTACTCGGGTGTACTTCTTGCCGGAAACACTCTACGTATGTGGATCGTCACTGAACAGTAGTAATTCCGTGCCGCTGGAGACCGGAGAGGCACCGCAGCGCCGGGGCCGTCCCGGGTGAGCCGGTGCCGCCGGGTGAGACGAATTTCCTTCGCCGTTCAGGGGGCTCGCTCGGAAGGGGTAGCATTGTCAACAATCGGCGTTTCGGGTTGCCAGGCTCGGATGCCGTTGCGCCTGCCCGTTCGGGACCGTCTGTGCGAAGGGAGTTTCGGTGGCGCGTACCGCGTTTCCGGCAGCGCCGGACGTGGTTCGTGCTCTCACCCGCTCGGAACGCGCAACGAACGTTCGTCTCCGAAACGTGAGTGTGCCGGGACCGTCGCGGGCGTGGACATCACAGGGTGAGCAGTTCGGCTCGGTGTGTCTTCGACGTCGTGGGTCCCGGTCACGGGCGCGACGCGGTGTGACCACCGGATCCGGGTGGGCGACACGGGTGTCACCCACCGGGTTCCCCGCGGGTTCCGACACTGTCGGCGCGTCGCGGCCGCCCCGCCCCCGCGGCCAGGGGTGGGGACCTCGAAGTGACGAGAGGGTGCGAGATGTTGGGAGTCGACGAACAGAACCAGGCCGGGGAACTGGAACCGGTCCAACGGAAATCCACGGCGGCGATCGTCGCCGACCAACTGCGTTCGGCGATCATGCACGGTTCGCTGGCCCCGGGCAGCCAGCTCGGTGAGGCCGACCTCGCCGCCCAGTTGGGGGTCAGCCGTGGACCTCTGCGGGAAGCGATGCAGCGGCTGGTCCAGGAAGGGCTGTTGCAGAGCGAACCCCACCGGGGGCTGTTCGTGACCACGATGGAACCCGAGGACGTGCACGACGTCTACGTGGCCCGGCTGGCTGTGGAACGCAGCGCCTGCGAACAGATCGTGCGCTACCACCGGGTGGACGCGGTGGCGGAGCTGACCGCCGCCCACGCCAAGATGGTCGCCGCGGTGGCCAAGGACGACAAGGAGCAGCTCACCGAGGCCGACCAGGAGTTCCACGAGACGCTGGTGGCGGCCTCCCGCAGCCCACGGCTGCAACGGATGGCGCAGACGCTGCTGGTGGAGAAACGCATGTGCCTGGGCTCGCTCGTGCAGACCTACCCCGCGGACACGCAGGCGTTGGTCGACGAGCACAAGGGCCTGGTGGACGCGATCGAGGCCGGGGACGAGCAGCTGGTGCTGAGCCGGCTGGAGGCGCACATGAACGACGCGCTGCAACGGTTGACCGCCTCGTTCGACGAGGAGTAGCCCGGCCGGGGGTGCCCGGACGGCGAGTGCCGTCCGGGCACGCGGCGGGTCCGGTCACAGTCCTCCCACGGCGACGTACTTGGTCTCCAAGTACTCGTCGATGCCGACTGTGCCGCCCTCGCGGCCGATGCCGGACTGCTTGACCCCGCCGAAGGGGGCCGCGGCGTTGGACACCACCCCCTGGTTGAGCCCGACCATGCCGGCCTGCAACGCTTCGCTGACCCGCAGCGCCCGCTGCATGTCGCGGGTGTAGACGTAGCTGACCAGACCGAACTCGGTGTCGTTGGCCGCCTGCAGGGCCTGGTGTTCCTCGGTGAAGGTGACGATCGGCGCCACGGGCCCGAAGATCTCCTCCCGCAACAGTCGGGCCTCGGTGGGCACGTCGGCCAGCACGGTGGGGGTGTAGTAGTGGCCCGGTCCGTCGCCCCGTTGCCCACCGGTGACCACCCGGGCCCCGCGGGCGACGGCGTCGTCGACCAGTTCGACGACCTTGTCGAGTTGTCCCGCGTCGATCAGCGGCCCCACCTCGACGCTGTCGTCGACTCCTCTCCCGGTGCGCAGGGCACGCATCCGTTCGGTGAGTTTGGTGGTGAACTCCTCGGCCACGGAACGGTGCACGTAGAACCGGTTGGCCGCGGTGCAGGCCTCACCGATGTTGCGCATCTTGGCGAGCATCGCCCCGTCGACGGCGGCGTCCACGTCGGCGTCGTCGAAGACGAGGAAGGGGGCGTTGCCGCCGAGTTCCATGGACACGTTGAGCACCCGGGGGGCGGCCTGTTCGATCAGGCGGCGTCCGACCGGGGTGGATCCGGTGAAGGTCAGCTTGCGGATCCGCTCGTCGTTGAGGATCGGAGGTGTGACCTCCCCGGCGTGGCGGGCGGGGATGATGTTGAGTACCCCGTCGGGCAGGCCCGACTCGGTGAGGATGTGGCCCAGCGCCAGCATCGTCAGCGGCGTCTGGTGGGCGGGTTTGACCACCATGGTGCACCCGGCGGCCACGGCCGGGCCGATCTTGCGGGTTCCCATGGCCATGGGGAAGTTCCACGGTGTGATCATCAGTGACGGCCCGACCGGCTGGCGCAGCACCAGCATCCGGCCCTTGCCGGAGGGGGAGACACTGTAGTCCCCGCCGATGCGCACGGCCTCCTCGGCGAACCAGCGGAAGAACTCGGCGGCGTAGGTGATCTCGGCGCGGGACTCCGCCAGTGGTTTGCCCATCTCCAGGGTCATCAGCAGCGCCAGGTCCTCGTGCCTGTCGGTGATGGTCTCGAAGGCGCGTCGCAGGATCTCGCCGCGTTCCCGGGGCGGGTGTGCCGCCCAGGCGTTCTGGGCCCGGTCGGCGGCGGCGAGTGCCTCCACGGCGTCCTCGGCGGTGGCGTCGGAGACCGAACACAGGGTCCGGGTGGTGGAGGGGTCCTCCACGGGGAAGGTTCCCCCACGGGCGGCGGGACGCCAGGTGCCGTCGATGAGCAGCTGGGTGGGCGTCTGGTCGACGACGGTGTTCTCCCGCGGGTGGCTCGGTTGGTCAGTGGCACTCATGTCGCAAGGATGCCCTTCGAACTCGGCGACGGACAGGACCGTCGGACCATGATCCCACCCCCGGGGCGTGTTCCGGGATCGCTCGGGGAAGGCGTGTTGTCGTCCGAGAGCTCACGGGGCGGGGTCGTGGTGGCTGGTGTGCGCTGCCCGAGGGGAGCACTGCCGCTGTCCGGGTGACCGGTGTCGGCCTCGGCGGTGGGGCGCGGATAGATTACCGGCCATGAGCGATTGGGCGGCCGAACAGCCTGGTGGGCGTGGCAGGCCGGCCCGCGTGCCGCGCTCGGGCACCTCCGGGGGCGGGACGCGGCCGGCGGGCCGGCAACGACAGCAGCGGTCCGGCGCCCCGCCACGGCGGCCGGCCGCCGGGCGGAAACGGAAACGGTGGGGGCTGCGGATCGGGGTCACCGTGCTGGTGCTGGTGTTGCTGGCGACCGGGCTGGTGGCGTACGTGGACAGTTCGCTGCAACGTACCGACGCGTTGGCCGACTACCCCGGGCGAGTGGCCGACACGCCCGGCACCAACTGGTTGCTGGTGGGATCCGACAGCAGACAGGGCCTGGACGAGTCCCGTCGTGAGGAACTCTCTGCCGGGGACGCGGCCGGCAGGCGCACCGACACGATGATGCTGCTGCACATTCCCGAGGGCGGTGGCCAGCCGGTGCTGGTCAGCCTGCCCCGGGACTCCTCGGTGCCGATTCCCGGACACGGGCGGAACAAGCTCAACGCGGCCTTCGCGCTGGGCGGGCCGCGGCTGCTGGTACGCACCGTGGAAAAGGTCACCGGGGTGCGGCTGGACCACTACGCCGAGATCGGTCTGGGCGGTTTCGCCGGGCTGGTCGAGGCCGTGGGCGGGGTACGGATGTGCCTGGACGAGCCGTTGAACGACCCCAAGGCGGGTATCGACCTGCCGAAGGGGTGCCAGCAGCTGGACGGGACACAGGCCCTGGGTTTCGTCCGTAGCCGGGCCTATCCGCGTGGCGACCTGCAGCGGGTGGAGAACCAGCGTGCTCTGCTGGGCGCGTTGATCGACAAGGCCACCTCCCCGGCGACCCTGCTGAACCCGATGCGGACGGTGCCGCTGGTCTCCGCGGCCGGGGACACGTTCCTGGTGGACAACGGCGACCACCTGTGGCATCTGGCCGGTCTGGCCTGGGCGATGAGCGACGTCTCCTCCGGTGAGGGACTCACCGGCACCGTGCCCATCGCCGGGTTCGACACTCTGCGGGGCCAGTCGGTGGTCGAGTGGGACTCGGCGCGGGCCTCCCGTCTGTTCGAGGCGATCGCCGCCGATCGCCCGGTGCCGAAGGAGACCCTCGGTGGCCAGTAGGACCTAGCGGGGGGCCTGCCGTGCGGCGGCACGCTGCCGAGGGCTTCCGGTGGCGAAGCGCCGCAGCGCGGCCGCGTCCCCCTGGAACAGGTTCTGGTCACCGGGCAGCACCCCCTCGTTGTCGTACTGCCACATCGTGTGCCTGGCCCACCCGGCGGGCAGCTCACCGACACGTGGCCCGTAGCGGGCCACCCACAGCGGGTTGTTGCCGGCGAAGCCGGTGTTGCCGCCGGTGCAGGTGTTCCACCAGTGCCGGGTGGTGTAGATCATCGGGAAACGTCCGGTCAACGCCCGGTAGGTGTCACTGAACTCGGCGATCCACTGGCTCATCTCGGCCGGGCCCAGCCCGTAGCAGTCGTCGGGCCCGTAGGGGTTGTACTCGATGTCGACGACACCGGGCAGTGTGTGACCGTCGGGTTTCCAGTCGCCGCCGTTGGCGACGAAGAAGCGGGCCTGCGGGGCGGCCGCGGACAGGTCGGGACGCGCGAAGTGGTAGGACCCGCGGAGCATGCCCACCGCGCGGGCCCCGCGGTACTGGGCCCGGTGGGTGGAACTGCGGAAACCGGTTCCCTCGGTGGCCTTGACGTAGGCGAACCGGGCCCCGGCCCGCCACGCCGCCCGCCAGTCCACCCGACCCTGGTGGCCGCTGACGTCCATCCCGCGCACGACCGGCCCGGCCACCGAGGGGACGCCGTCTCCCCGTGGGGTGGGGTGGGC
>NZ_PVSR01000068.1:0-8258 GCF_003001495.1 Actinopolyspora mortivallis | reverse complement strand
GCCCTACCCGCCATCCACGCGGCCACCCTCCCCCTCCTGGCCCTGGCCAAACACCACCCCGCCTGAACCGCCACGTCGGTTCGGCCACCTCAACCGGTACTTCCGGAACGTCGACTCACCATGACAGGTCAACCGGTCGGAGAAAGCCCCATGAATTCGATCGAGGTCATCGACGGCACGTTCACCCACGTCGATGCCGCAGCCCGTGTCTGGGCCACGGCAACCGCTGCCCGCGACGGCGACGCAGCTCCCCCACCCCCGGAAAAAGCGCGGCCGCTCATCCACCAGGTCGCCCGAGCACCAGGGGCCTCCTGCTCGTAGCGAGCGCAAGAACCGAAACCCTCGGATTTCTCGCCGCTGGGCGAAGGGGCAGCGGGTATCCGGACGACGAAGCCGAGGTTCGTTACCTGGGGCGTCGCTCCCCATGCTTGGGGCAGCCGCATCGGAAGCCGACTCGTCCAGGCATTGCCCGCACACCTGACCAACACAGGATTCGCCCGAGCAACGCTCACGGTCTCCACCGACAACGAACCGGCCGTCCGGCTCTATCGGAAACACGGATGGTCCCCCGTCGGTGAACCGACCCCGCACCCGACCACGGCCAAACCGGAACAGCGCTACCGCCTCGACCTCTGACCAAGACCGGAAGGATCGAAAACGACTGCGATCAGGAGAGCGAGCCCCCCCCCCGACCATGAAAACGGCCCCCACCGTTTCCGGTGAGGGCCGTTCTCGCTGGTCGTTCCGCGTGGCCAGGGGCGGGGTCGAACCGCCGACCTTCCGCTTTTCAGGTCACAGCTAACGGGTTCAACGAGGATCGCTGTAGTCCTCCGATGCTGGTCAGCGGCAATGCTGGAACATTGGGGGTCAGTGTGAACGGGAATGAACTGAGACTAGAACTGAGACGATCGCAGGGCCTCGCTTGTGCTCTGAGCTGTGGGCAAACGCAGCGGGAGGGAATCGACAAGCTAACCGCAGAACTCGCGCTGTGCGGGCTTCTCGAAGGCTGCGGGAAGGGGATTCCTTCGGTTCCCTTCGTTCCCTCTCTGGTTGTTGTTGCTGGTCATACCGAGGGAATGGGGCAGGGAACGGGTGAGGGAGTTTTCCCTCCCTCCTGCGGTGTTCCCTGCCCGGTTCCCTGGCGATTCCCTGCCGTCCGGGGCGGGATTGGAAGCCTGTCTCGTGAGTTACTCATCGGGTTAGTTCGCGTGTGGTGGGTTAGTTTTCTAACGTGCGGGTTAGTCGCCCCGGATCGCCAGGTGACCTGCGAGGAGTTAGCGAGTGAGACGGGTTAGTCCCGCCCCGCACCGCATCCGCGGGGCCCCACACACCCCGTGGGAAAGCTTCCCCCACCACCGGACTAACTAACCCCGCCGGCCTGTCACAGCGCTCTCGCGGCCCGCAACGGGGAAGTGAGTACCGAGTGACGGAGCGAGTGAGACAGAGGGCGGCAAGTGGAAACTCACTTCACCGGTCACTTCCCCCACTCACTCGCGGCGAGCTGCGAAAACACCGTGAGAAGTGAATAAGTGAGCGGAGTGACCGCCCCCCGCACGAGGCCGCAGCACCCCACGTGTGAGCCGGTCTCACTGCCCCCCTCCGGGCGATCACACCGGGCGGGCCGTCCCAGGCGCTCTGTGAGCCACTCACAGGCCCGTGAGAGCCGCTCCACAGCCGCGGCAGTGCCCGGCAGGCTGAAGCACTTGGGAGAGGGGCACCACCCCCGATGCTCCAGCCTCCCGAACAGCCACCCACCGACCCGAAACACCGGCCACCCGACCACCCCCGAAGAGTTCGAAGGGATCGCTGAAGGGATCGGTAGCCGAACCCCGTGTGACCTGCGAAGGGTTCGAAGGGATCGAAGGGATCGGTATGTCCCCGCGAGCCGAACTCTTCGGAGTAGATAGTCATTGACTCGCGGTCACGAGGACTGACGTAGCTCGCGGAGTTGCTCTAGGTACGAGTCCGCCTCCGCATTCCCCTCGTAGTGCTCCGAGAGCACCTGGGCGAGATCCTGGGAGACCATAGCCAGCGACGGAAGCGACTTGCGGTCACCGGCGATGGCGCGGCGACCGTACGCGACGGCTTCTTCAACATCTCCTTCGCGGGCAGCTACTACCCCAAGGGTGATCTGTGCTTCGGCTACCCGCATAGGCCAGCGTTCGTATCCGTTGAAATCGGTACTCACACGGATAACCTCGTCAGAGAGTTCCTGCGCGAGTCTGTTTTCGCCTATGTGCCGGTAGCAGTCCATGACGTAAAAGTCATACTTCGAGGGATCGACAACGAAGTGATTCTCGACGTTAGTCGGATAGGACATCCCTTCAAGAGTAAGGCGACCCCACTCAAGAGATTTTTCCATTTCTTCCCGCCTGCCCATACGTGCCCAGGCCTTAGCTTCCTGAGCGATGATCTGGACAGCGACACTGTGATTTCCCGCTGCTTCACGTCCAGCTTCGGTAGCTGCGATAACTCCTCGATAATCGCCCGAAGTCAGCGAGAACCAGGCACGCATTTCGTGAGCCCAACCGATGATACCAGAGCTTCCCACTTCCTGGCCGAGACTCAAAGCAGAACGACGAGTGGCCTCCGCTGACCTTTGGTCGCCGAGGTCGTACTCAAGGCATCCCACCAGCAGAGTGAGCCAGCCAGCAAGCTCAAGGGTCTCCCTGCGCTGGCTGAAACTGAGACGCTGCTCCTGCATTTCGACTAGGCGGCGCAACCACTGGCGACACTCAACAATCAATCCCTGCGCAGGCAATCGAGAATAATCGGAGCATAGTTTGTCAACAGTGATTCGGACAGCTTCGAGAGTCGCCTCGTTTACATCGGAAGCGTGGAGACGGCTAACAATTTCGAGCGTGTTCATGCCCGTAGCATTCAACAGTTCGACATCGTTACTCCGCTGCTCCGGCGGAAACAGAGAATCGGTCACCGTCCCGAGCGTTGAAGCGATTATCCTCGTGTAGAAACCACTGGGTTTGTTCTCCCCCAGTTCCCATGATTTCCACCGTCGTAGCAGATGGTTGGTGTCCGGTAGTTCCTTGCCGGCATGTTGCCGCATGGCCTCTGCGGCTTCCAGTTGCGACCAGCCACGGGCTTCACGCATCGATCGGATGCGACGCGCCCACGTCGGCAAATCCTCACTCATGCTGCCTCCAACTCGTTGCCCCGTACTCGCCAGTGTGGCACCGGAGAAGGGCGACACGAGAGGTGCGATGTAGGTGATACGGGCTCATCACCGCATCACCTACGCCGCACCCGCAAAGACACTGTGAAACGAGTCTCATGACGATCAGTGTTGGGGACATGGCCACGAGAGCGAACGCCAGCACGGCACCGGCAAACTTCGAACGGGCACGGGAGTCTACTTACCGGAAATCTCCGCGAGACGGTTCTCGATCGCTGTCAGACGATCGAGCACGCCAGAGAGGACGCGGTGAAGGTCCGCATCACCCGACCCCCCTGCTTCAGCATCACCAGCCGGTGAACTTTCCCGCTCGATTGGGCGGCTGTGCACCCAAGATCCTTCGCCCTGGCGACTCACGATTAGCCCTTCCTCGCGAAGGACTTTCAGGGCGCTCTTCACCGTGCCAACCGACACGCGGTACTCGTCCGCGATCTCAGCCTGCCGAGGCAGTCGCTCACCGGGGCTGTACTCCCCACCTCCAATGGCCGATCGAAGCTCGTCGGCTAGTTGCTGGTACGGCGGACGAGGGTCATCAGGATCGACTTTTCCCATGTCAAACAGGGTACATACGTGTATCCCCCAATCAAGTTAGCCAACTTAGCTTGACTATGTTTTCTAAGTCGCCTAGTGTCACTGGTGTCTCGGCAGTTGCGGGAGTTTCCGGGACTGCCAGTGACCACAAGAAAGCCCCGGCGGTGTGGGCGCACCGGCCGGGGCGGGACATCGAAGTATTGGAGCTGTCGATGCAAGACGAGTCTACCCGGATGTTGCGGGTTCGGGCAGTAGCCGAGCGGTTGGACGTGTCGGTGAACACGATCTATCGAGCGATCGAGTCCGGCGAGCTGCGGGCGTTGAAGATCGGTGCCGGGAAGGGGACGCTGCGCGTTCCTGAGTCGGCTCTCGTGGACTACGAGCGGGCCTGTGAGCGGGCCGCGCACGAGACGGACGTGACCGGCGCTGGCTGCCCGGTCGAGAACGACGCGCTGGGCGAGGTGGTCTGATCATGTTCACCACGACGAAGGCAACCGGCCAGGTCGGCACGTCCGGTCCGGTGGAATTCATCCCGACCCTGCGTGAAGGTGCTGACCAGCCCGCCGCCATGCGGGTGTCGATGAGTATCGACATCAGCCTCGAAGACGCCGCCGGCGCGCTGTGGATTCTGGTCACCGAGGGCACCGAGCTGTCCGAGCTGGACGACGAACAGTTCGTGCACACGATGGTGCTGGAGACTCTCTTCGCCGAGGGCGGCAACCGTGTGGCCGCCGCCCGGGAAGAGATGAACGAGCAAGAGCCCGGCACGTTCGAGGCGCACACCGCTCATGCGTTGCGCTCGATCGTGGCCCGACTCTACGGCACCGGCCCGCAGAACACGCCTCGGCAGTGCCGTACCGGCGGGTTGGAGGTGGCCCGGTGAGTACTCGTTACGCCGTCACCGAGCACACCATGCTCACTCTGCTCTACGCGGCCCCGGCGAGTACGGCGGATCTGCGGGAGGCGCCGCTGGACGGGCTGGCGAGGTTCGTCGGTCAGGTCGCCAGGAACATGCCGGATCGGATGCTGGCTGACATGGAACGTGGCCTGGCCCGCGTGGCTCGCGAGGGCGGGCCGCTGTTCGACCCGCAGCGCTACACCCTCGTGCAAGCACGGGTGACCGCGCTCGCCCCGCTGCTGGCTGCCCGTGTCGGCGGGCACGCCGGGCGGCACCCGATTCAGGACTGCCCGGACATCTGCTGGAGCAACTAGCCGCTGCCCGGCCACGGTCACGGCTCGGCCTGGTGGTGTCCCGCCGCCCCGCTTGAAGGGGTTTGAACTGCCACCGGGCCGAGTCCCCTCCCCTTCCGCCCGGCGCGGGGGTGTTGCCCGCATCAACCAGCACAAACACCCCCGCGGCGGCCGAATCCGCAACAGGGGTGTTGCGGGCAGCACCCGCCCCCACGAACCCGGGCCGGACCGGGCCTCGATCCCCCTCGATCACCCCCTCGATGCGGTCCACCTCGATCGCGGGGTGACCGGCCCGAATCGAGCCCGATCGAGCCCGGCCGGACCGGGCACCGGCCAGCACGGACCAGCACCCGAGACCACCCGGAGTCACCTCGTTATGACAACCGCTGATCGACCCGCACCCGAGCCCGACCAGACCGGCCCGCCGCTGCGTGTCGTCCCCGACCACGAACCCGGATTCACGCCCACCCTGACCGGCCCGGACACCCCGCCCGAGCAGCATCGGGATAGGGCGGGAGACCCCCACCCGGATAGGCCCCCGACACCGGACGACACCGGGACAGTCCCGGCGCGTCGGCTGAGGCTGACCAAAGCCTCCCAGGTTCAGATCCGGCCGACCTATTGGACGTGGGAAGGCCGTATCCCGCACGGCGCGATCACCCTCGGACCGGGGCGGGAAGGCATCGGCAAGTCCCTGTTCTGCTCCTGGCTCGCCGCCCAGGTCACCCTCGGCACCCTGGAGGGCCTCCACCAGGGCCAACCGAAAGGCGTGATCTACGCGGCCACCGAGGATTCCTGGGAAGCCACCATCGCGCCCCGACTGATCGCGGCCGGGGCCGACACCGACCGGGTCTACCGCGTCGAAGTCACCTCACCGGCGGGCAACAGCCTTCCGCTGACCCTGCCCCGGGACTGCGCCGAACTCGCCACCGAAATCACCGAGGCCGACGTGTCCCTGCTGATCCTCGACCCGCTGATCTCGGCCGTGGACAGCCGCGTCAACGTCAACCAGGAAGAACTCCGCACTGCCCTGGAACCACTCTCGGCCCTGGCCGACTCGACCGGCTGCGCCGTGTTCGGACTGGCCCACTTCAACAAAGGCACCGGCACCGACGTGCTCTCCCGCGTGACCGGCTCCCGCGCCTTCTCCGCCGTGGCCCGCGCCGCGGTGGCCTTCGCCCGTGACCCCGACGCCGAGGACGGCTCATGCGTCATGTCCCAGGTCAAAAACAACCTCGGCAGCCTCGCGCTGCCCTCCCTGCGCTACATCGTCGAACCCGTCACCCTCGACACCCTCGACGGCCCCGCCCAATGGGGACGGCTGCGGTTCCTCGGCGAAACCGACACCCACGTCGAAACCATCCTCGCCGAACCCACCGGCAAAGACACCCACAACGGGAGCGGGCGCACCCACGCCCTCGATACCTGGCTCGTGGACTACCTCACCGAACGCGGCGGCAGCGCCTCATCCACCGAAATCACCACCGACGCCGAAAAAGCCGGATACAGCCAACCCCAACTCAAACGCGCCCGCAGACGCCTCGGAAACCGCATCGACGTCGTCAAAACCGGACTCGACCACTGGGTGTGGACCCTCACCCACTGAGCTTGAAGGGATCGGCTCGCGGGGACACACCGATCCCTTCGATCCCTTCGAACTCTTCGCAGGTCACACGGGGTTCGGCTACCGATCCCTTCAGCGATCCCTTCGAACTCTTCGGGGGTGGTCGGGTGGCCGGTGTTTCGGGTCGGTGGGTGGCTGTTCGGGAGGCTGGAGCATCGGGGGTGGTGCCCCTCTCCCAAGTGCTTCAGCCTGCCGGGCACTGCCGCGGCTGTGGAGCGGCTCTCACGGGCCTGTGAGTGGCTCACAGAGCGCCTGGGACGGCCCGCCCGGTGTGATCCGCCCGGAGGGTGGTTGCCGAGCTCTGCCCGCCGGCGCGCTCGGCCTTGAAGGGATCGGCTCGCGGGGACACACCGATCCCTTCGATCCCTTCGAACTCTTCGCAGGTCACACGGGGTTCGGCTACCGATCCCTTCAGCGATCCCTTCGAACTCTTCAACACCCACACGAAAGGAGACAAACCATGAGTACCCCCACCACCAACCAGCCGCGCACCCTACTCACCGTCGAACAAGCCGCACAGCGACTCGCCATCGGCCGCACCCGCATGTTCCAGCTCCTCCGAACCGGCGAAGTCGCCTCCGTGCGCATCGGACGCGCACGCCGCATCCCCACCGACGCCCTTGAGTCCTACATCGACCGGCTCACCGCCGAACAACGCACCGCCTGAACCGAAACCGAACATCACCCGCGACAACGCCTCTAGGTCTAGAAACACCGCCCTCTAGACCTAGAGGCCCCACTAGAGCCCCATACCAGTCCTGAGCAGGCATCTAGCGCCTAGAACCCACCTGCCAACCCCCACACACAACCCAACACAGCGAACCCTCACACCGCTCGCGACCCCGCGAGAGGCCAGAGCAACACGTCCCAAACAACCACCCGCAGAAAGGAACCCGAATGCCGCGCAAGCGATCCCAAGACACCGGCCGAGCCCCCAACGGCGCGGGCAGCGTCTACTACAGCGAGAGCGACGGCAAGTGGCACGGCCGCATCACTCTCGGAGTCCGTGACGACGGCAAACCCGACCGGCGCCACGTCATGTACAAGACAGAACGAGAAGTCATCTCAGCCCTGCAAAAGCTGGAGCAGTGGTACCGAGAGGGAACCCTCCGCAAACCCGGCAAACCCTGGACCGTCGAAGGCTGGCTACGGCACTGGGTCGAAAACATCGCTCCGATGAACCTGCGGTACAAGGCACTCACCGGCTACCGCACCGCCGTGTACCGGCATCTCGTTCCCGGCATCGGTGCGCACCGCATCGACCGGATTCAACCGGAGCACTTCGAGAAGTTCTACACCAAGCTGATTGAGTCGGGGCTCAAACCCGCGACGGTTCACCAGGTCCACCGCACGGCCCGTACAGCTCTCGGCGAGGCCGAACGGCGCGGCCACATCGGACGGAACCCTGTCGCTGTGGCCAAGGCTCCACGCGTCGAGGAAGAAGAGATCGAGCCCATCGAGCCTGAGGACGTGCAACGCATCCTGAAAGCCGCGCTGCACCGACGCAACGGCGTGCGGTTCGTGCTCGCCCTAGCGCTGGGCTGCCGCCAGGGCGAAGCCCTGGGACTGCGTTGGGAGCACTTCAACGAACAGAGCCGCACCCTACGCATCCGCAAGGCACTGCAACGCCAGAAGTGGCAACACGGCTGTAGCGACCCGCACGCCTGCGGGGCGAAGTACCACAAGACCAAACCCTGCAAAGACGGCTGCAAACGCCACACC
>NZ_PVSR01000067.1:0-8904 GCF_003001495.1 Actinopolyspora mortivallis | reverse complement strand
GAGACAGCGGCACTACCCCGGCCGGGCGGGCCCGGGAGAACCCCACCTCCGCCCGGCCGGGGACTTGCCCTCCGACCACCCGACCCACGAGCAGACATGCTTCAACGACTCACGATTTGTCTCGTCACGGCAGGAATCGTCTTCTACCTCGGCTACTGCGTCGGACTGGACGCCACACTGGGCCATCCGGCCTGGAGTCCGAACATCGTGGTTCTGCTCGACCGGTGACCGGCCCACAGCCGGACACCCCGATGTGCGAGGAGCCTCCATGCCCCGCCCCTCACCAGTAACCACGATCCTGCTGCGCGAATGCGCCGGAACCGGCCTCGCCGTAGCCGGATTCACCTACAGCAGCTGGATCACCCTCATCCTCCTCACCAACCTCATCACCCACCTCACCCACCCAACACAAATCCACCTAGGCCACCACGCCCTACTAGCCACCCTGGACTGCCTCACCTGGTGGACCGGAGTAGCCGGACTACGTCTGGGCGGATGGCGCACCAAAAAAGCCACCACCCTCGGACTGGCCCTACCCGCCATCCACGCGGCCACACTGCCCCTCCTGGCCCTGGCCAAACACCACCCCGCCTGACCCGGCCTGCTCGAACCTTCCAGGAGACACCCGATGAGCGAACGCCTGCCCACCACGTGGCGTGAGCGGGGCCTGCACTGGCACGCCTTCGTCACCACCACGGTCACCACCAGCAGCCGCCGCAGACACCACCCCCTGCAAGCGGTGGCCCTCACCCCGCAGGACGGGGCCGCCTGGCTGACCGAGACCCTCACCAGCTACCAGCAGCAGGCCCGCACCGTGCGGTGGACCACGCCCCTGCCCCAAGGGCTGCGGCCACCGGAGTGTTCCTGCCCGGCCACCGCCGCCCTGGCCGCCGGATACCCCGTCGAGGCGGTCGTCCTCACCCCCGAGGAACAGTTCCACCTCCACCTCGACCCGCTGACCCCGCTCCAGTGCCCCCACCACCAGCCCCAGACGCACACCGCCTGACTGTCGGACCTTTCTGCTAATCCGCCGGTGATGCTTGAGGACATTCGTGCCCGGTTGCAGCAGATCCTTGACACCGCTCCCGCCGGTGAGCTCCAGGCGGTGCCGACCACGTTGGACGAGCTGCGTGGGCAGCTGCACCAGCTGGCCGCACCCAGCACCAACGAGGACATACGGCAGGCGTTGCGGTTGAGCAGTTTCGCCTCCGACACGGTCGGTGAGGCGGTGCAGACGCTCATGCTGGCCACCGAGCACGTGCGTTCGTTCTCCACCGTGCTGTGAAGGGGGCCTGGCATGTCCCACGTGGAAGAGCTGGCCAACGGCATCGCCGCCCTCCTGAGGCAGATACCGCCCGAACAGCTACACCAGGCACGCGCCTGGGTCGAGGAGTACGCCCTGCCCACCCTGGCCGAAATCGGCCAGGGCAGCAGCTCACCCGAGTTGGCCGAGGCGGTGGCCCTGCTCCAGCACACCCGCGAGCTCATCGACGACGTCCTCGCCCTGTCCGCCACCACCCACCAGCACCTGGTGAACTACCTCGCCACCCTCGGCCTGAACAACGAGCAGCCCCCGCCGAGCCTGCCGCACCCTTCGACCCTGCCGCGTGTGCCCACCGACGCGGCCGGAGACCACTCGTGGATCGACCAGATCCGCGAGCGGCTTCCCGCATACACCGGCGGGCAGACCACCGGACTGGTCTACGACCAGGACGGCACCGAACTTCAGATCACCAGCGGACGCGAAGAGATCTCCGAACGCGCCCGATTGAACCTGCACGATTCCACCTGGTTCAGCACGGACGATCGTGGCGCTCCCGCCGTCTTCACACACGTCGAGGTGAAGTACGCCCAACGGATGAGGGAGCGCGGGCAGACACACGGTGTCGTCGTGCTGAACAATCCGATCTGCGATATGGAGCGAGGATGCGGCGCGGCCGTGCAAGCCATCCTGCCCCAAGGGTCCACGCTGGTGGTGTGGGAGCCCGGCGCGACGAAACCGATCGAATTGCGAGGAAAGGCTCGACCGTGACCAGCATCGACACGCGCACCGTGATCACCGCGGTGTTTCGCCACCTGTTCCGATACGCGTACACGCCTGACGAGACAGCTGAGCTGATCGAGACCGTCCTCACCGAGCCACCGTTGCCGATCTGCGAAATCTACGTGTGGGATCGCCCCTGCCGGTCGATCCGAGACGAGGACGGCCCCGCTTTCCCCGAGGCCGGTCGGTTGCGTATTGCCTGCCCCGCCGATCAACCATGGGCGGCGTTGAACTACATCAACCCCGCAGCACCCGACGGCGCGCTCGTCGACTCCTACAATCCCACCACCACCGACGAGACCCCGGCCCTGCTGTTCGACCCCGAAGGCGACCTGTGGTTTCCCGCCTCAGCCTCACTGCCGCTCGACCAGGCACGCCAAGCCATCGCCGAATACTGCCGCACCGGACAGCGCCCCACCTGCGTGCAGTGGCAACCCGGACAGTGGTACTGACGACCCCAGCCACCACCCCGAGATAAAAGTGATTCCCACAGCGGGACAACGCTGTTAAGATCGCAGGTCGCAAAGGGTAAGCCCCGCGCATGCGGGGATGGACCGTAGACGAGCACGCTGTGCCGCTGGTCGGGCATGTAAGCCCCGCGCATGCGGGGATGGACCGTGGTTGGTGGACAACCATTCCTCGGCGGCGGCGTAAGCCCCGCGCACGCGGGGATGGACCTGTTGCTGACCGTGCCCTGGGATCGTTTGATTTGTATTCCCCGCACACGCGGGGATGGTCCGGTTCCGTCGAGGACCGGCCTGGGTCGGAGAACGTGGTGGTTGAGAAGGGGAAGTGTGTGGCAACACGCCACGAGGTTCCGAAGCACCTGATCGGCGTGTCGATCACGAACCGGTCACAGCCGGAGTGTGGCCATCCCGGAAATCCCTGCTCAACTGCCGTGGCGCCAGCCCTCCGAGGCTGGCGAGGATCGCAACTGGGCGAGTCTGCGACCGAAGCCGCCGAGCGGATCGAGTGGCGCCAGCCCTTCGGGGCTGGCGAGGATCGCAACCACCACACGATGCTTTTCGCCTTGTCGCGGGCTTTGCGTGGCGCCAGCCCCCCCAGGGCTGGCGAGGAGGAGCACAACCGACACACGTAGGGAGCACGCTGGACAGGAATCGGAGCATCCCCTGCTGCTGGCGCCGTCCGTCTCGGAACAAAAGTGATTCCCACAGCAGCAAAGCACTGTTAAGATCGCAGGTCGCAAAGGGGTAAGCCCCGCGCATGCGGGGATGGACCCCACTGGCCGAACCGCGGGAAACGTGAGCGCGCGTAAGCCCCGCGCATGCGGGGATGGACCTGGCGTATTATCTTGAATACAGCGATGATCGACGTAAGCCCCGCGCATGCGGGGATGGACCCGTGCCGGTGTCGTACTCACCCCGGGTGATGCCGTAAGCCCCGCGCATGCGGGGATGGGCCCCGTCATAGCGGGTCGCCACCCGCGCGATCCGCCCCTCCCCGCCCACGGCGCTAGACTCTGCCCCGCCGCCGAGCGGGCGGCACGAGAGCAGGGCATCCGAAAAGGACCGGGGTTGACCGTTCAGCAGCAGGTGCGGGGGCCGCTGTCGGCGGCGGTGGCCCGGCTGTGCACGGAACTGCGCCCCCGGCTCGGCGCGGACGCGGCCGCCGGAGTGGACGAGGTGCTGGAACGGCTGACCGCCCCGCTGCAACTGGCGGTGGTGGGCCGGGTCGCCTCGGGCAAGTCGACCCTGGTCAACGCGCTGATCGGGCGGAACGTCGCCCCCACCGACGTGGGCGAGTGCACCCGGGTGGTCACCCGCTTCCGCTACGGCACGGTGGACCGGATCGAGGTGGTGCTGCTCGACGGCACCACGCACACCCTGCCGTTCACCCAGCGGGCGGGAGTGCCCGCCGACCTCGGCGTGGACCGCAGGCGGGTCTCGCACGTCGAGGTGTACCTGACCAACGCCGTGCTGCGCGACCTGACCGTGATCGACACCCCCGGGCTGGGCTCGCTGGACGAGTCCTCGGTGGCCCGCGCGGAGGCCGTGCTCGGCGCCGCCGACGGAACACCGACCACCGGCGAACGGCTCGACCCGGTCTCGCGGCGGGCCGTGCTGGGAGCCGAGGCCGTGCTCTACGTGCTCACCCAGTCCGCGCGGGCCGACGACCGGCACGCCCTGGACACCTTCGGAGCCGCCACCGGCGAACGTCCCGCCGGCCCGGCCAACGCGGTGGGCGTGCTGAACAAGGCCGACACCGTCGAACCCGACTCGGCGGGCGACGGCCAGGAGGACCCCTGGAGCTCGGCGGAGGCGCTGGCCGCCGAACAGGCCCGGCTGCTCACCCCGAAAGTGACCGACGTGGTCCCGCTGATCGCGCTGCTGGCCGAAACCGCCGAGAGCCCCGAGTTCACCGACGCGGACGCCACCGCGCTGCACCAACTGGCCCGGCTGGACCCCGCCACCAGGCAGACCATGCTGCTCTCCGGCGACCTGTTCACCGAATGGGAGTGCGCGGTGCCCGCCGACACGCGGGAGCGGCTGCTGCGGCTGCTCGACCTCTACGGGATCCGGTGCGCGCTGGAGGAGATCGACGCAGACCCGACGGTCACGGCGGGACGGCTGCGGGAGGCGCTGCGGCGGCGTTCAGGCCTGCCCGCCCTGCGCGCGCGGGTGAACTCGGTGTTCCGGGGCCGGGCCGACGGCATCAAGGCGGCGGCCGGGCTGGCCTCGCTGGCCGCCGTGGCCCGCTGCCGTGCCGGGGAACGGGAACGGCGGATGCTGCACGACGGGATCGAGGCGCTGCTCACCCAGCCGCAGGCGCACCAGCTGAGGCTGCTGGAGGCGCTGACCACGGTCTCCTCCGGGGAGGTGGAGCTTCCGGCGGACCTGCTCGACGAGGTGCTGCGGCTGGGCTCCTCGGAGGACTTCGCCGAACGGCTCGGAATGCCCGGCGCCCCCGCGGAGCGGATGCGGGAGTTCGCCCTGGAACGGGCGCGCTGGTGGCGCTCCTTCGCCTCCCTCGGGTCCACCCCGGCGCAGAGCCGGGTGGCCCACGTGGTGCACCGGGCCTACTTCCTGATCTGGCGCCAGCTCCGGGGCACGAGCGGATGAGCGCCCCCGGAGCGCGGCGTTCACCCCTCCGGTGGAACCGAACGGCCCGCGACCGCGTCGGACCCTCCGGGGGCGCCCACGTCCCCGGCGGGGGCGCCCCGCACGGCAGAGGTCCACATCGGAGACAGAAGGCAGCCTTGAGCAACGAACCACTCGCCGATCCGCTGGAACGGGCGGTGTCCGAGCGGGAGACGCTGATCCGGTTGTGCGTGTACGCCTTCGACCGGGCACGCAGTACCGGGGTCACCGAACGCCTGGAGGAGGGGCTGGACTCGGTCGGGGTGACGGCCCTGCGCCCCCGGGGTGAACCGTTCGACCCGGCGCGGCACGAGGCGGGCGGCGTCGTCACCACCGCCGACCACACGCTGGACGGGCTGGTCGCCGAGACCGAGACGCTCGGTTTCGCCGACCGGGGCCGCATGGTGCGCCCCCCGGTGGTGACGGTCTACCGCCTGGACCCGACCCCGGCCACCCCGCCCCCGGAGACGGAACACACCGGCGAGGGTGACGGCGCCCCTGGCCCGGCCGCGACGGCGGGCGGCCCCGGAACGAGCCCGAACACCGAGACAGCGGAGTCCTGACACCAGGCCATGTCCTCGCAGTCCCCGTTGGACCAGCTGCCCAGCGCCGAGCTGGTGGCGGCCACGCAGCTGCCCACGCAGGTCAAGCAGACCCGCCAGGCGCTCGTGGCGCTGCTGCGCGAGGTGGACCCGCAGGCCGCCGACTGGGTGGAGGAGATCCGCGCCGCGCGCGGCCCGGTGCCCGGGGTGGTGGTGCTCGGCGAGACCAAGCGGGGCAAGAGCGCACTGGTCAACGCCCTGCTGGACACGCCGGACCTCTCGCCGGTGGACGCCGCGGCGGGCACCGCCACCTACCTGTGGTTCCGGCACGGCCCCGAGTGGGCCGGCCACGCGTGCTGCCCGCCCCGCGAGCCCGTCGGTTTCCCGGTGGAGGAACTGCGGCGGCGGGCCACCGACGACGGAGAACCCGCCGAGGGGGAACCTCCGCCCCGGTATCTCGACGTCACGGCCCCGCTGGGACTGCTGGAGGACGTGGAGCTGGTCGACACACCGGGGGTGGGTGGGCTCGACTCCGCCCACGGCGAGCTGGCCGCCGAGGCGGCGGCCTCGGCCAGCGCGCTGCTGTTCGTGGTGGACGCCTCGGCCCCGCTGGGCCGGGCCGAGCTGGACTTCCTGCGCCGGGTGAGCGACCGCGTGGAGACCGTGGTGTTCGCGCTGACCAAGACCGACCGCCATCCCGGGTGGCGTCGGGTGCTGGAGACCGACCGGGAGCTGCTGGCCACCCACGCCCCGCGCTTCGCCACCGCCCCCTTCCACCCGGTCTCGGCGCGGCTGGCCGAGCTGGCCGCGCGCGCCCCCGACGCCGACACCGCGGAGCTGCTGCGGCGGCGCTGCGGGGTGGGCGAGCTGCGCGAGGAGCTGCGCACGCGGCTGGCGAACCGCGCGGCCATGCTGGCCGAGGCCAACGCCCTGCGCGGACTGTCCACCGTGCTCGACGAGCAGGTGTCCACACTGGATGCCGAACGCCGGGGACTGACCCGCGCCGAGCACGAGATCGAGTCGCTGCGCGGCAGACGGGAGGAGCTGACCGCCGAACGCAGGTCCTCCACCCGGGGCTGGCAGGTGCGGCTGCGCACGCGGATCCAGCGGGCCCGGGTGGAGGCCAACCACGAGGTGGCCGACCGGGTGCGCGAGGTGCACAACCGGTTCCGCCGCGAGATCGACTCCGCCGACCGGGCGCGGCTGGAACGGCTGCCCGGGGAGGTGGACGCGGCGCTGCGGCTGGTCTCCGGGCGGGTCTCCACCCTGCTGTCCCGGCGGCTGGACGAGGTCGCCCGGGCGTGCCTGGCCGAGCTGTTCACCCCCGAGGAACTGGGCGTGGTCCGTTCCCAGTTCGCCCGGGGACCACGGGCGCCGGTCGCCCCGCGCCCCCCGGACCGACGCCCGGCCACGGCCGAGGACAAGCTGCTGGTGTTCATGGGTGTTTCGGGCGGGCTCGGTGTGGGCCGGGCCGCCGCCCTGCCGCTGGCCGGGCTGGGAGTCGGGGTGCTGAACCCGGTGGTGCTGCCGCTGACCCTCGCGCTGGGGCTGGGTGCCGGGTGGTGGATGGCCCGCACCCGCAGGCACGCCGCCGACAAGCAGCACCTGAAGCAGTGGCTGACCGAGGCCGTGGCCGAGTCGCGGTCGGCGCTGGAGCAGGCGGTGTCCGAACAGCTCATCGAGGCCGAGCAGCAGCTCTCCCTGGCCCTGGACGACGCGCTGCACCGGCGGGTCGAGGCCATCGAGAGCGAACTGCGCGAGGTCGACCGGGCGCTGAAGCTGGACTCGGCCGAACGGGACCGGCGGCTGAGCACCGTGGACCGGCGGCTGGAGGAGCTGACCACCGGCCGGGAGAAGGTGACGACGCTGCTGGAACGCATCCGCGAGCTGCGGGACCGCCCGGCCTGAGCCCGTCAGGCCCGGGGCTCACCCCTCCCGTTCGAGGGTCTCCTCCTCGCGTCCGGGCGGAACCGGCGGTGGGTGCCTGACCAGGAGAGCTGCGACCACCACCGCCAGGGGCAGCAGACACAGCACCAGCAGCACCGGCCGGTAGGAGACCGTCCAGGACCGGCCCATGGCGAGCAGCACGGGCCCGAACGCCGAGGCCCCGACCGTGACCGAGTGGACCACGCCCCGGATGGCGCCGATGTGGCGCAGCCCGAAACAGCGCGGGAAGGCGACGGCTTCGAGCGTGCGCAGGCCGTTGTTGCAGACCCCCAGCGCCATCCCGTAGGCCACCGCCGTCCACCCCGGGTGGACCCAGCCCGCCCCGGCGGTCGCGGCGGCCATCACGACCATCATGGCGACGATCAGCACCCGGTCGGAGACGTGGTCGGCCAGCCAGCCGAGCACGAAACTGGCCGCCAGCCCCGCCAGGGTCTGGGGAACGAAGGTGGCGGCCGCCTGGGCGGCGGTGAGGCCGCGTTCACCCAGCAACGAGAGCTGGTGGAAGTTCAACGCGGTGCTGACCAGGCTGCACACCCCCACCCCGGCGGCCACGGTCCAGAACATGCCGGTGCGGATCGCCTCGGGCAGGGTCCAGTCGACCAGCGGCCCCCGCGCCGGCCCGGAAGGGGCGGAGGCGTCCTCCTCCGCGCGCTCGTCCCGCGTGGGAGGGGCCGCCGGGGTGCGGGGCAGCACCAGCAGCGACACCGCCAGCACGACGGCGAGCACCACCACCCCTTCGAGGGCCCACACACCGCGCCAGCCGAGGTCGCCGATCAGGTGTTCCAGCAGCACCGGGGCCAGCGAGATCCCCGCCGTGCCCACGGCGGAGGTCACCCCCATGGCGAAACCGCGACGGTGGTGGACGTAGACGGCCACGGTGGTGGTGGCCACCAGGTTCAGCGCGCCCTGCCCGCCCACGCGGAGACCGACGAACGCGGCGGTCAGGCCGATGATCCCGGTGACCGCGCTCGCCGCGAGCAGAACCACCCCGAAGCAGGCCGCCACGGCGGTCATCACCCGACGCGGGCCGAAACGGTCGATCAGCCGCCCCAGCACGGGCATGATCAGCACCCCCGACAGGGAACCGACCATGTAGGCCGTGGACACCACCGTGCGGGACAGTCCGAGGGAGTCGATCAGCGGATCCACGAAGACGGACATCGCCGCCGTCTGCCCCGGCGCCGTCAACGCCAGCGCCACCGAGGCCGAGGCGATCACTCGTCCCAGATAGATCCGGGAGTGAGGCCCCGGGGCGGGCGTGGGTGTCGAGGTC
>NZ_PVSR01000066.1:0-9060 GCF_003001495.1 Actinopolyspora mortivallis | reverse complement strand
AGCATGGGGCACACATCTCGGGGCCGGAGCGTGTCTCGGGGTCGGTGTGCTCGGTGAGGCTGGTGATCTCGGTCGGTCGTAGCCGTAGCAGGCACAGTGTCAGTGCCCACGGGCTCGTGTAGTGCTCCGGGTGGTGTTCGAGGGCGTGCAGCCGGGGGGTTTGTGCCCACCGGTGGTCCGCTTCGGTGGGGGCCAGCACCAGAAACACCGCCGCACGCGGAAACAGGGGCCGCATCTCAACACACCCCCCACACGAGGAGGAGGTGTCCCCACGGACGACGACACGTCCTGACACGTGTCGTGACAAGCGCTAGCATGAACAACGCTCCCTTTCACACGCAGTTGGTGGAGCAATCCCCGCGTGGTGCTTGGCGGCTTGCACGCGGGAGAAGGGCTGCTCGTCCGGTGGTTGCCGCCACCGGACGAGCGGTTCACAACGCGGAGAGCACGCCACTCACCCGCTCGGACGGCGAACGAGTACAGCGTCCTTGGGCCCGGAAGCCGCTCTCTGCTTTTCCGAAGATGGGCGCACTCTCATCCCGGTGGTTTACGCAATCCATGCCTCGCGTCTCATGAGGACGCTCGCCTCCTGTGGAAGGCGTTTGACGCCGTGTTGGCACAGGCACCTCACACTGTCGAAGATCAACTTTGTCTCTCGTTGCGGGTCGCGCTCCCTGCGAAGACACACCGAAACCATATGAACCCGCTCTGTACTCACGCATGTACAGTTTATACACTCATCAAGCAAAGTCAACAAGAAACACAACTAGGATTACTACTTATTGATGACAAGCGGAGATGTTGACCCGCTTGGACCGCTACCTCACCGAGACAGCCGAGGAGGCAGACCATGGGGTCGTCGGAGCCGACAATGCATCGCATCCAACTCGGCATGGAGTTGGAGCAGCTCCGCACAGAAGCGGGCAAGGACAGGGAGGACGTGGCTGAACGGCTCGGTTGGTATCCCACCAAAGTGGGCAAAGTGGAGACCGGAGCGGCCACGCTCAGCGCGGCTGAAGTGGAGGTGCTTCTCGGGTACTTCGAGGCTGACGAGGCCACAGCTGAGCGCGTGCGCCAGCTCGGTAAGGAGGCTCGGAGACGAGGTAGCTACGGCAAGGTCTCCGATTGGGCTCGGAGCTACGTCGGGATGGAAGCGGGAGCCTCCGAAATCCTGCTCTTCGCCGAAGAGTTGATCCCTGGGCTTCTGCAGACCGAGGACTACGCGCGCGAAGTCGCCAAAGCTTCTGTACTGGCTAAAGCATCTGACATCGACCAGCTCGTCAAACGACGCGTCGAACGTCGGGAGAAGCTGTACGGCGAGACTCCGCCACGCTTGTCGGTCATCCTCGGCGAAGCAGCGCTGAAACGTCTGATCGGTGGGGCCACGGTCATGCACGAACAGTTGGAACTTCTCCGCGAGCTAGCCGATCTTCAACACGTCACGCTGCAAGTGCTGCCGTTCAGCGCCGGAAGTCACGCCTCACTCGGAACCTCGTTCACGATCCTGCGGCTGTACAACAACCGCAAGCGCACTGTTTACCTCGAAGACATCACAAGCGCGGATTACCTGGATCGACCACACCACCTCGACACGTATACCCTCGTCTACGAGCGGCTACGCATGGACGCGCTCGGTCTGAACGAGTCCAAATCCATGCTGAAGCGAACCATCGAGGAACTTGGCGCTGGAAGGTGACGGGATGTTGACCCCCAACCTCACCGAGGCGCGGTGGCGCAAGTCCACCCGCAGCAACGGTACCGGAGCGTGCGTTGACGTGGGGATTGCGCCTTCCGCCACCGGAGTACGCGACACGAAACTGGGTGAGAACAGCCCGGTCCTCGCGTTCACACGTTCGCAGTGGGGTTCTTTTCTCGACGCGATCAAAAGTGACCGCCTCGACGGCTGAGCCCTGCTCGTGACGTCCCGCTCGGTGTCACCGGGCGGGACGTAGCCTTTCTCCACCCGATCGGACCTCGCGCGCTGTCTCTCATGCCGGGTATCTCCGAGCGAGTAACGCGGATACCCCCTACCGAGGAGCGTCCAGTATGACCATCGCAGACCTCAGTCAGGCTCGCTGGCGCAAGTCCACCCGCAGCAACGGCGGAGGTCAGTGCCTCGAGGTCGGCTACGTCTCCGAGGTCGTGGGAATCCGGGACACCAAGGACCGCCACGGCGGCACACTCGCCGTGGACCGTGCCACGTGGGCGTCGTTCGTCCGCACGATCAAACAGGGCCACCTCGACGGCTGAGCCCTGCTCGTGACGTCCCGCTCGGTGTCACCGGGCGGGACGTGTGTCCTCTCTCCACCCGATCGGACCTCGCGCGCTGTCTCTCATGCCGGGTATCTCCGAGCCAGTAACGCGGATACCCCCTACCGAGGAGCGTCCAGTATGACCACCGTAGAACTCAGTCAGGCTCGCTGGCGCAAGTCCACCCGCAGCAACGGCGGAGGTCAGTGCCTCGAGGTCGGCTACGCCTCCGAGACCGTGGGAATCCGGGACACCAAGGACCATTCGGCCGGGCACATCGCCACCACGCGGCAACAATGGGCCGCGTTCCTCGACGCGATCAAAACCGACCGCTTCGAGTGACCCGATAGACAGCACCAGCGCCCCCGAAGACCGGGGGCGCTGCTTTCGTGTCCCCGCCCAAGATGAATGCCAATTTTCGGCAAAATCGACTTCCACTACCCCGCGCAAGCTGCTCGCCGTACGGGGATTCCCGTGATCCCTCGCCAGCCCCGGAGGGCTGGCGCCACCCTTCGCGAAACCGTTGGCGACCATGGTCAGGTTGACATTGCGATCCTCGCCAGCCCTGGAGGGCTGGCGCCACACCTTCCCCGCGCACGACGACGTCGACACCGGCGCGCAAGTTGCGATCCTCGCCAGCCCCGGAGGGCTGGCGCCACGGCAGTTGAGCAGGGATTTCCGGGATGACCACACCCCGGCTGTGACCGACCTGTGACCGACACGCCGAGCGAACGCTTGGGAACCTCCCGGCGTGTTGCCACACGCTTCCCCTTCCCAACCGCCGAGTTCCTGTGAGCCGGGCCGATTCGCGGCGGAACCGGCCATCCCCGCGTGTGCGGGGCCTACGGTCACTACAACCACCGGGGGCGGATGCCGATGGGTCCATCCCCGCGTGTGCGGGGCCTACCCTTCGTGAGCTGCGATCCTAACAGCGCGGTTCCGCTGTGGGAATCACTTTCGTTCCCGTCGGCACGTGCGTCTTCGGCCGAGAACGCCACCGAACAACGCCGCCGCCCGAACGGCGCAGCACCCTCGGCAGCACCCCCCGGAAGCACCCCGACAGCGCCCCCGAACGGCGAGGGCGCTTCGTGCTCCGGACTGGTCACCCCGCGCTGTCCCGGGTGGACAGACTGAGGCTCCAGCTTCCCTCGTGGCGCTCACCCGGGGCCAGCACGCGCACGTCCTCGCCGGTGACGAAGGCGTTCGGTGGGCAGGTGCTGGGCTCGACCGTGATCCCCGAACGGGCGGGCTGGGGACGGTCCTCGCCGGCACCGTCGTCGGTGTAGACCTGTAGGTGCTCGTGCGCCCCGTCCACGCGCAGCAGCACGTCCCGACCGTCCTCCAGACCGATGCGCACCACCGCGTCCCCCCGGTGGTCGCGGGACAGCCCCGTGTAGGCGGTGTCCAGCTTCGTCCTCCCGATGCGGTGCCTGCTTCGGAAGTCGTAGCGGGTTCCGGAGACCGGGGCGGTCCCGGTGGGGATGAGCCGATCGTTGGTGCGGTAGTAGGTGTCGGCGGGCAGCATCAGCTCCATCGCGTCGGTGCCGCCCGGCCCCGCGGCGACGTAGGTGTGGTTGGCCCACCCCACCGGGGCGGCCTCCCGCCCCACGTTCTCGGCGCTCAGCGTGCACCGCACCCCGTTCCGGTCGACGGCGTAGTCCACGGTGAACTCCATGTGGAACGGGTAGCCGTACTGCGGGTGCAGCCGGTAGCGCAGCCGCACCCGGTCCCGGTGGTGGTACACCGGCTCCCACTCCACGAAGCTCATCAGCCCGTGCAGGGCGCACTGCCGGGACGGCTCGTTGATCGGGACCTGGAGGCTGCGCCCGCCGAACTCGTAGCTTCCCCCGTCGATCCGGTTCGGCCAGGGAAGGATGGTCTTGCCCTGGTAGCCCTCCCCGGGATCGTCGGCCGCGTGGGTCAGCAGCATCTCGGTGCCGTCCACCCGCCAGGACAGCAGGGTCGCGGCCACCCCGGCCACCACGGCACGGTTCCGCCCCCAACGGATCTCGTAGAGCCTGCCGTTGGCGGTCTGCTCGTACCGGCCGTGTCCGGGAGCCCCGGGGCCGTGCCGTCCCGCGTCGGCGGCGGCCCGGCCCCCGAGTGCCGTCGCCGCCGTGGTGGCGGTGAGCGTGGTCAGCGCGGCACGTCTGCTCCAGCCGCCCCGGGCGGCCTCGGAATCGTTCATGGGAGTCCTTTCGGGTCGAACCGTGCGCGGTGGCGTCGCCGTGTTCCGCGCGAACCCGGACGCGGCCGGGCGAACACCACGAGCACGGGCGAACACGACCGAACGCCAGTCACCATCGGCGAACATTCACACCCGAGGACCACACAACTGTCAACATCGACCCGGCGGGATTGCTCCACCCGCCGGGCGGCCCCTGCTCCGCCCCGGGCAGCGGAGACCGCCACCCCGCCCACGCGCCTGCGGCCACGAACCCGGCCGACCCCGAGAGGAACCGGCGGCGACTACCACCCGGGGACCAGTCGGGACGGGACCGTGGAACGACGCGACCGAGCAGGGCAGCGGGCTATGGTCGGTGGGCGTGCGGAGGATCAGCCTGTGGATGCGCGCCCACCCCATCGCCGGGGACACCCTGTTGATGCTGGCGCTGCTGGCGCTCGAAGTGCTGCGCGGCACGACGGGAACACCTCCCACCGCCGGCCCCGCGCTCTTCTGGGACGTGCTGGCGGGGGTGCTGCTGGTGCCGCCGCTGGTGCTGCGGCGCACCGCCCCGGCCCCGGTCGCGGGCACGGTGCTGCTCGGGCTGCTGGTCCAGCTGCTCGTCCACCCGGACACGGTCACCCGGCCGGGGAGCTTCGGGGTGTTCGTCATGCTCTACACCCTGGTCGCCTACACCGGACGCCGCCCGGCCGCGCTCTACGGCTGCGGAATCCTGGTGGTCTGGGTGACGCCGCTGGTGGTCTTCGACGCCCTCACCGGCTACCGCGCGGCGTTCTTCGCCGTCCAACTGCTGCTGGCCGCCGGGTTCTGCTGGACCCTGGGGGAGTACATCGGCGCCCGCCGGGCCTACCAGCGGGCGGTGGAGAGCAGGCTGCGCAGCCTGGAGTTCGAACGCGACCAGCAGGCCCGGATCGCGGTGGCCGAGGAACGCAACCGCATCGCCCGGGAACTGCACGACGTGCTCGCGCACTCGGTGAGCGTGATGGTCACCCACGCCGACGGCGCCGTCTACGCCGTCCACCGCGACCCCGACACGGCCGAACGGGCGCTGCGGACCATAGCGAGCACGGGCCGCGACGCGCTGAGCGAACTGCGCGGCCTGCTGCACGTGCTGCGCCACCCCGAGGAGGAACCCGACGAGCAGCGCTCCCCCCAACCGGGGGTGAACGGCATCCAGGACCTGGTGGAACGCGTCCGCGCGCTGGGACTTCCGGTCGAACTGCGGATCCGGGGCGACCTCGACCAGATCCCCACCGGGCAGGGGCTGGCCGTGTACCGGATCGTCCAGGAGTCGCTGACCAACGTGCTCAAACACGCGGGCTGGAACGCCACGGCCTCGGTGGCGCTGGACAACGACGGCGAGCGAATCCGCATCGAGGTGACCGACAGCGGCTCACCCCGCGTGCTGGAGCCCCCGACCTCCTCCGGCGGCAACGGGGTGATCGGGATGCGGGAACGCGCCACCGTCTACGGCGGCTCCCTCGAAGCGGGCCCGACCGACCAGGGCGGCTGGCGGGTGTGCGCCGAACTCCCCCTGGCCGCCGAACGGTCTTCCTCGGCCGGGTGAACGCGAGCCCGCCGAAGTGCCGACAGCGCACCGCCGCCCGGGGGCGGTGGCCTAGGGTGGAGCGACATGGTGCGGGTGGTGCTGGTCGACGATCAGGAGCTCATGCGGGTCGGGCTGCGCATGGTGCTGGACGCGCAGGACGACCTGGAAGTGGTGGGCGAGGCCGAGGACGGCGCCGGGGCCGTGGAGACCGCCCGCGACCAGCGGCCCGACGTGATGCTCATGGACGTGCGCATGCCTGGCATGGACGGGGTGCGGGCCACCGAGCTCATCGTGGGGGAACGACTGGCCAAGGTGCTGGTGATGACCACCTTCGACCTCGACGACTACGCCCTGTCGGCCCTGCGCGCCGGAGCCAGCGGCTTCCTGCTCAAGGACACCCCGCCCGACGACCTGGTCTCGGCCGTGCGCTCCGTGCACGAGGGGGACGCGGTCGTCTCGCCCAGCGTCACCAAACGGCTGCTCGACCGCTTCCTGCGGGAGTCCGGCGGTGAGCTCCGGGACGCCTCGGTGCTGGACGTGCTCACCGACCGGGAACGCGAGGTGCTGGTCAACATGGCCCGGGGGCTGTCCAACGGCGAGATCGCCGAGCGGATGTACCTCTCCGAGGCCACGATCAAGACCCACATCGGGCGGATCCTGTCCAAGCTGGAACTGCGGGACCGGGTGCAGGCGGTGGTGCTGGCCTACGAGACCGGTCTGGTGCGCCCCGGCAGGTAGGACTCACCGGGGTTCCTCTCGGACGGCGCTCGGCCCGGCACGCGCCTATGCTGGGGTTGTGCCGGGGAGCACGTCTCCGGTGCGCGGCGGCAGCCGCCGTCGGGGTCCGAGTGCGGCGAAGGGGGCCCTCATGACCGAGAGGTTCGTCGTGGTCGGGGGCGGTCTCGCCGGTGCGCGAACCGCGCGGGAGCTGCGGAACAAGGGCTTCACCGGCGAGATCGACCTGGTCTGCGCCGAGGAGATCCCGCCGTACGAGCGGCCTCCGCTGTCCAAGGACTACCTGGCGGGAGCCGTCACCTCCGAGGAGTTCCTCGTGCAGCCCCGCGAGTGGTACGCCGAGCACGGGGTGCGGCTGCGCCTGGGAACCCGCGCGAGCGCCGTGTACCCGACGAGCCACCGGGTCGAGCTGGCCGACGGCACCGTGCTCGACTACGACCGGCTCGTGCTGGCCACCGGCTCCCGCCCGCGCCGGCTGCCGCTGCCCGGGGCCGACGCGCGGGGAGTGCACTGCCTGCGCAGGCTGGGTGACGCGGACCGGCTGCGCGAGACGCTGCGGCGGATCCGGCGGCTGGTGGTGATCGGCGCGGGCTGGATCGGGCTGGAGGTGGCGGCCGTGGCCCGCAACCAGGGGGTGCAGGTCTGCGTGGTGGAGAACGCCCCCACCCCGCTGGCGGCGGCGCTGGGGCCGCGCATGGGCGAGGTGTTCGCCGACCTGCACCGCGAGCACGGGGTGGACCTGCGGCTGTCCAACCGGGTCTCCGAGATCCACTCCCGGGGCGGGGTGACCGGGGTGCGCACCGTGGACGGCGCGGACATCCCGGCCGACGCGGTGCTGGTCGCGGTGGGGGCGCGGCCGGAGATCGCGCTGGCCGCCGACGCCGGACTGGACGTCGGGGAGGGAGTGCTGGTCGACACCGGCATGACCACCAGCGACCCGGACATCCTCGCGGTGGGCGACATCGCCGAGACCCGGCACCCCGTGCTCGGTCGGATCCGGGTGGAGCACTGGGCCAACGCGCTGAAGCAGCCCCGGGTCGCGGCGGCGACCATGCTGGGGGAGGCAGCCGCCCACACCGAGGTGCCCTACTTCTTCACCGACCAGTACGACCTGGGGATGGAGTACCACGGGCGGGTCCCCGACGGGGTCGAGGACCGGGTGCTGGTGCGCGGCAACCTGTCCTCCCGGAGGTTCGTGGCGTTCTGGCTGGACGGGGACAACCGGGTGTGGGCGGGGATGAACGTCAACGTCTTCGACGTGTCCCGGTCGGTGCGGGCGCTGGTCGAGTCCGGGCAACCGGTGGACCCCCGGCGGCTCGTCGACACCACCCACCCCCTGGAGGAGCTGGCCGCCTCCCATGAGCGGAACGTGAATCCCGTGTGACATGACGCGGTTCTGGTGCTCGGACACCGGCTGTCACGGATAGGCTGCTGATGTGACCACACCATCCAGCTGGAAGCCGCGACTCGTCGCGCTCGACGTCGACGGGACCATGCTCGACCCGGCGACGCAGTCCATCTCCGCCGGAGTGCGCCGCGCCGTCTCCGATGTGGTGGAGGCGGGGGTTCACGTGGTCGTGTCCACCGGGCGGAGCATGTTGGGCACGTTGCCGGTGCTGGACGAGCTGGGGATCTCGGACGGGGACGCGCTGTGCTCCAACGGGGCCGTCCGGGTGGAGGTGTCCTCCCGGGAGGCGGTCTCGGTGGAGACCTTCGATCCGCAGCCCGTGTACGAACGGCTGTCCCCGCTGCTGCCGGGGGCGCTGTACGCGGCCGAGCAGGTGGGCACGGCCAGCCTGGTCACCGAGCTGTTCGACCCCGAGGAGCTGCACGGCCCGCAGCGGCGGTGCTCGGTGGAGCGGCTGCTGGAACATCCCGTCCCCCGGCTGATCGTCAACTGGGCCGGGCACAGCCCCGAGCGGCTGCGGGCGAGCATGGACGGGGTGGTGCTGCCGGGCTGCTGCTACACGGTCGACCACTACCAGCCGTGGGTGACGGTGGTGCCGGACGGAGTGAGCAAGGCCAGCGCCCTGGAGAAGCTGCGGGTGGAACTCGGCGTGGCCGCCGAGGACACCCTCGCCGTGGGTGACGGGGACAACGACATCCAGATGCTGGAGTGGGCCCACCACGGCGTGGCCATGGGACAGGGCCCCTCGGTGGTTCGCAGCGCCGCCGACGAGGTCGCGGGGACGGTCTCCGAGGACGGGCTGGTCCCGGTGCTGCGGCGGTGGTTCCCGCCCCGGGACTGACTCCGGGTGGTCCCCGACGTCCCGGGGGAGCCCCGTCCGGCGCGCTGAGCCCGTGGTCCGAGAGGTGCCCGGTGGGGCGCGCCGCCCGGAGA
>NZ_PVSR01000065.1:0-9304 GCF_003001495.1 Actinopolyspora mortivallis | reverse complement strand
AGAGACAGCCCCGATGGCGTAGGCCCCCACCATCGCCGTGTAGGCCACCCGGGCCACCACCGCCGGATCCACCCCGGGACGCAGCAGCCCGTTCGCGGAGGAACGCCGGAGCAGGTCCCGCAGCAGGGACTCCCACTCCAACTCGTGACTCTCCTCCGCCGCGGCGATGCGGTGCCGCGCCAGCCGGGTGCCCGCCCGGACGACGACGTCCTGTTCGAGCAGGCGGGCCGCGTCGTTGAGCATCCCCACCGCGATCGAGAGCGGATCCAACTCCCGCCGCAGCCAGCTGTGCTGCAACCGGGGCCAGCGCCTGGCCTGCAGACGCACCAGGTCCAACGCCAGGGACTCCTTCGAGGAGAAGTGGAAGTAGAACGCGCCCTTGGTCACCCCGCTGCGCTGCAGAATCGCACTGAGCGGCACGGCGTCGTAACCGTGCCGGTCGAACTCCTCGGCGGCTGCCACGACGATCGCACGACGGGTCAGTTGGGCACGACGCTGCTGGGGCATGTGCGCGGCTCCGGCGTACGACTGTGGGCGGCGCGCCAGAACGCACAGTAACGAGCAGGCGCGAGCCACCCACGAATGGATGATCAACTTTGCGGATTGAAGTTACCGCGCGTGGATATCCGTTGCCCATCCGGCTCGCGCCCCGGAAAACCCCCCTCAACCGGGCCGTCACACGCCCGACGGGCAAAAACCCCCACCTGCCGACCAAGCAAAAAAGACCCGGAGGTAGGTTTTACCCGTGGGCCGTCCCGCCACGGCCCCGTCCCGCGAGATGTTCCACCGGGGGGTGTACGTCTCGCGGGACCTTGTCCCAACACGCACCACCCCGGCGTCGTCGCGCCCGGTCACCGAGCCGGGCGCCCGCCGGGAGTGCGCCTGGCCCGGGGAGTCAGTCCGCGACCGGAGACTCCCCGTCGGCGTCCTCGTCCGAGTTCAGGCCGAGCATCTCCAGCAGCCGCGTGCAGTCCTCCCGGTCCTTGGAGCAGCGCGCCACGGCGATCCGGGCGCGGTGCAGCTGTTCGGAGGAGAAACGCGCGGAGTCACCGCGTTGGGCGGGCACCGAGGTCGAGGACCTGGGGTAGCCTCTGTCCTGCAACGCCAGGAACTTGCGTACGTCGAGCGAGCCGTCCATAACCCCTCCCCGACTAGGGTTCCGCCGCAGGTTACCCAGCCCACGCGGGACGAAACAGCCCCCTGGAGAGTGATGCGCGATTACTCTTCGGAGCGAAAACACCCGGCAAAGTAACCACTCTCCGTGACAGTCGCCGCTGCGCGCGGAGACGTTCCCCACACCGCCGATCCCCCCGACCCGCGCGACACCTCTACCCCCTAGGGGTATATTGGCCGTGTCGTCGAACCACACCACGATCGGGAAAGGAGCGGCGATGCCCACCCGAACCTTCACCGTCAGCGGAATGACCTGCCAGCACTGCGTCGCCTCGGTGACCGAGGAACTCCAGGAGCTGCCCGAGGTCACCGACGTCGACGTCGCACTGGACACCGGCAGGGTCACCGTCACCTCGGAGACCGAACTCAGCCAGGAGGCCGCCTCCTCGGCGGTGCGCGAGGCCGGCTACACCATCTCCGACTGGCCCGCGCAGTGACCCACCGGCGGCCTCACCGGCCGACCGGGACCGCGATCCTCACGAACGAGGCCTCGCGAACTCTCCCCAGCGGGGGGCTCGGCGTGCCACAATCGGCCCGCTGACACCCCCGGTCAGCCGCTGTGGAGATCGGCATCAGGCGCCCCCGCGTTTCCCCCTGACGCGGGGGCGGTGCCGCGCGGCCCCTCCGACACGCCGGAGTGAGCACCCCCACAACGTCTGGCACCGGCGGAGGAAACCGTTATCGTGTCCGCGTGGTGCTAGGAAGGGCGAAGTTCGGACGTCGGCAGCGCGCGGAGAACGCGGAGGACGCCGACACACAGCAGCAGGACGAGACCGACGGCGACCTGGAGTCCTACCTCGCGGCGCTCTCCCCCGAGGAGGACCCGGAGACCACCGGAACCGGTCGCAGCTTCGGCAACTCCGAGGTGCACCAGCTGCGGCTGCCGCTGATGGCCAACGAACGGCTCAAGGAGCTGGCCGCCGAGCAGGGCACCTCCCCCAGCGCGCTGGCGCGGGACTGGGTGCTGCAACACCTCAACGACCTGGACGAGCGGCCCGAGCCCCGGCCGCGGGACACCGCCCAACCGGAACGGGACGAATCCCCCGCCCCGGGATCCGCCGAGCTCCCCGAGAACTCCGGGACTCCCCAGTGGCCCTCCGAGGAGGGTTTCCCCACCGAGTTCCCCGAAGCCACCGAGCCGCAGGACGGCTACCAGCCCCGGGCGTTCCCGCAGGCCCCCGGCGGGTGGGCCGAGGCCCCCGAGGAAACCGACACCGAGATCACCATTCCGCACGGCCAGTACCGCTACTGAGCACCACGGCCCGCGGAACGCGCCGCCAGGCGGGGGCCCGGACTCCGCCCGAGCACCACCAGCGGACCCCGCCCCGGGCGGAACCACCTCGCGGCCCCGCCCGGAGCGGTGCTCCGGCGCGGCCTCAGGCCGGCATTCCCAGCTCCCGGGCGATCAACATCCGCTGCACCTCGCTGGTGCCCTCGCCGATTTCGAGGATCTTGGCGTCCCGGTAGAACCGGCCCACCGGGGTCTCGTTCATGAACCCGTAGCCGCCGAATATCTGGGTGGCGTCCCTGGCGTTGTCCATGGCGGCGTTGGAGGAGGCCAGCTTCGCCACCGCCGCCTGCTTGCGGTACGGCTGCCCCCGCAGCATCCGGCTCGCCGCGTCGTAGTAGGCCAGCCGGGCGGTGTGGGCGCGCAGCTCCATGTCCGAGATCTTGAACTGGATGGCCTGGTTGCTGCCGATGCTGCGGCCGAAGGCGCTGCGCTGCTCCGCATAGCGCAGGCACTCGTCCACACATCCCTGGGCCAGTCCGACCCCGAGCGCGGCGATGGCCACCCGCCCCTCGGTCAGGGTGGACAGGAACTGGGCGTAGCCGCGTCCGCGCTGGCCCAGCAGGTTCTCCTCCGGAACCCGGCAGTCCGCGAAGGCCAGCTCGTGGGTGTCCGAGGCGTTCCAGCCCACCTTGGAGTACTGCGGAGCCACCGTGAACCCGGGGGTGCCCGCCGGGACGATGATGGTGGAGATCTCCTTGCCGCCGTCGTCACGCGTGCCGGTGACCGCCGCGACCGTGACGAAGCCGGTGATCTCGGTGCCCGAGTTGGTGATGAACGCCTTGGAGCCGTTGAGCACCCACTCCCCGCCGTCCAGCTCGGCGGTGGTGCGGCAGGCTCCCGCGTCGGACCCCCCGTCCGGTTCGGTCAGCCCGAAGGCCCCGAGCACCTCCCCTGACGCCAGCCGGGGCAGCCAGGTGGTGCGCTGCTGTTCGGTGCCGAACCGCAGGATCGGCATGACCCCCAGCGACACCCCGGCCTCCAGCGTGACGGCCACCGAGGAGTCCACCCTGGCCAGTTCCTCGATGGCCAGGCACAGCGCCAGGTAGTCCCCGCCCATGCCGCCGTGCTCCTCCGGGACGGGCAGCCCGAACAGGCCCATCTCCCCCATGCCGGAGACGATCCCGTAGGGGAACTCCTCCCGCTGGTAGTAGTCCCCGATCACCGGGGCCACCTCTTTGAGCGCGAAGTTGCGCACCGACTCACGCAGCTGCTCGTGCTCCTCGCTGAGCTGGTAATCGACCATCCCGACCTCCTGAACGGATCACGGCGCGGGTCCGCCGTGCCGGTGTGCCTCCCGGGAGGTTCACTCCCCGGAGGGCCTCTCATCCTGCGCGGTCACCACCGCGAGCGGTTGTTCCAGCTCGACCGCCTGTCCCGCGGTCACGAACACCTCCGTGACCAGCCCGTCCACCGGGGCGGTCACGGTGTGCTCCATCTTCATCGCCTCCACCACGAACAGGGCCTGTCCGGCGCTCACCCGCTGGCCCGGCGCGACCTTGTCGATCAGCACCGTGCCGGGCATGGGGCTGGTCACCGCCCCGTCGGCGGCGCCGGAGCGCTCGGCCGCGTCCGACAGCAGGGTGTGCTCGGTCAACGCCCAGCTCCCCTCGGCGGAGGCCAGCCGGACGGTGCGCCCGGCCAGGGCGTAGTGGTAGCGGCGGGTGTGGCCGTCCAGCTCGACCGTGGCCGTGGACTCCCGGCGGAACAGCCGCGCCCGGTGCGGGCTCGTCTCGGAGGTGGACTCCCGCCGGACGCGGACCTCGGCGTGGGCGGAGTCCCCCCGCACCTCCACCGTGACGCGCTCCCCCGCCACGTCGAAAGACCAGTCCAGCCAGGCCCTGCCGCCCATGCGCCAGCCGAGCAGCGACTCCCACGGGTCCGCCCGGGGACCGGAGGGCTCCACCTCGCTCAACCGGAGCAACGCGGCGGTGACCAGCACGTGATCCGGGGGAGCGCTCGGCCCGCCGGTGAGCAGCCCCTCCAGCTCCCGCTCCACGAGCCCGGTGTCCAGCTCCCCCTCCCGCACCGAGGGGTGTTCCAGCAGGGCGCGGAGGAAGGTGGTGTTGGTCTCCACCCCGAGCAGCACCGTCTCGGACAGCGCGTCGTCCAGCCTGCGCAGCGCCTCCGACCGCGTGCGCCCCCATCCGACGATCTTGGCCAGCATCGGGTCGTAGTCGGAACCGATGCGGTCGCCGGCCCGCACCCCGGAGTCGACCCGGACGCCGGGTCCGGAGGGCTCGTGGACCCGCAGCACCTCGCCGCCGGTCGGCAGGAACCCCCGCGCCGGGTCCTCGGCGTAGATCCGGGCCTCCACCGCGTGACCGGAGGTGCCCAGCTCGTGCTGCCCGAACGGGAGGGGTTCCCCCTCGGCGACGCGCACCTGCCACTCCACCAGGTCCAGCCCGTTCGGGGGGTCGCGGCGCTCCCCGCCGGATGCCTCCGCCCCGTCCCGCCCGACGGTGGTGACCATCTCGGTGACCGGGTGCTCGACCTGCAACCGGGTGTTCATCTCCATGAAGAAGAACTCCTCCGGCGCGTCGGCGGAGACGATGAACTCCACGGTTCCCGCCCCCACGTAGCCGACCGCGCGGGCGGCCCGCACGGCGGCCTCCCCGATGCGCTCCCGCGTGGGCGGGTCGAGCAGCGGCGAGGGAGCCTCCTCCACGATCTTCTGGTGCCTGCGTTGCAGGCTGCACTCGCGTTCGCCGAGGTGCACCACGTTCCCGTGGGAGTCGCCCAGCACCTGCACCTCGATGTGCCGGGGGCGGGTGACGAAGCGCTCCACGAACAGGGTGTCGTCGCCGAAGGCAGCGCGGGACTCCCTGCGGGCGGCGGCGATCGCCTCCTCCAGCTCGTCGGGCGAGTGCACCAGGCGCATCCCCTTGCCCCCGCCGCCGGCGGCCGGTTTGAACAGCACGGGCAGCCCCACGTCCAGGGCGGTGGCCGCGAGTCGTTCGTCGGAGTCCCCGGGTGAGCTGCTGCCGGGCACCAGCGGCACCCCGGCGGCCTCCACGGTGCGCTTGGCGCGGATCTTGTCGCCCATCGAGGCGATGGCCTCCGCCGAGGGGCCGATGAACACCAGTCCCTCCCGGTCGCAGGCCTCGGCGAAGGCGGCGCTCTCGGAGAGGAAGCCGTAGCCGGGGTGCACGGCCTGGGCGCCGCTCGTCCGGGCTGCTTCGAGCATCCTCTCCACGGACAGGTAGCTCTCGGTGGCCGCCGCCGGGCCGACGCGCACGGCCGTGTCCGCCGCGGCCACGTGCGCGGAGTCGGCGTCCGCGTCGCTGTACACGGCCACGGTGCGGATCCCCAGGCGGCGCAGGGTCGCGATGACCCGCACCGCGATCTCGCCGCGGTTGGCGACCAGCACCGTGTCGAAACGCCGTCGGTGCGCCTGCTGTGCGTGGGCCATGTTCCTCTCCTCCGAGCGGGCCGTGCCGGAAGTACTCGTGCTCACCGCGTGCTCACATCCGGAACACGCCGTTGTTCACCGGTTCCAGGGGAGCGTTGGCCGCCACGGACAGGGCCAGTCCGAGCACGTTCCTGGTCTGCTTGGGGTCGATCACGCCGTCGTCCCACAGCCGCGCGGTCGAGTAGTAGGGGTGGCCCTGGCGCTCGTACTGCTCGCGCACCGGCTGTTTGAACTCCTCCTCCTGCTCGGCCGACCACTGCCCGCCGCCCTGCTCGATCTGGTCGCGGCGGACGGTGGCCAGCACCGAGGCGGCCTGTTCGCCGCCCATCACCGAGATGCGGGCGTTGGGCCACATCCACAGGAAGCGGGGGGAGTAGGCGCGGCCGCACATCGAGTAGTTGCCCGCCCCGAAGGAACCGCCGATGACCACGGTCAGCTTCGGGACCCGGGCGCAGGCCACGGCGGTGACCATCTTCGCCCCGTGCTTGGCGATACCTCCGGCCTCGTACTCCTTGCCGACCATGAACCCCGAGATGTTCTGCAGGAACACCAGCGGTATCTCCCGCCGGTCGCAGAGCTGCACGAAGTGCGCTCCCTTGAGCGCCGACTCGCCGAACAGGATCCCGTTGTTGGCCACGATGCCCACCGGGTGACCGTGGATCCGCGCGAAACCGGTCACCAGGGTCTGCCCGTACTCGGCCTTGAACTCGGAGAAGCGGCTGCCGTCGACCGTGCGGGCGATCACCTCCCGCACGTCGTAGGGGGTCCTGCTGTCGGGGGGCACCACGCCGTAGAGCTGGTCCGGGTCCACGACGGGTTCCTCCACCGGGGCGGGGGCTGCCGTGGAACGCGCCTGGCCGGTGGTGGCGACGATGGAGCGCACGATGCGCAGCGCGTCGGCGTCGTCGGCGGCCAGGTGGTCGGCCACCCCGGAGGTGTGGGCGTGCAGCCACCCCCCGCCGAGCTCCTCGGCGGTGACCTCGGCGCCGGTGGCGGCCTTCACCAGCGGCGGGCCGCCGAGGAAGATGGTGCCCTGCTCCCGCACGATCACGGCCTCGTCGCTCATGGCCGGGACGTAGGCCCCGCCCGCCGTGCAGGAGCCGAGCACGGCGGCTATCTGCGGGATTCCCCGCGCCGACATCGTGGCCTGGTTGTAGAAGATGCGCCCGAAGTGCTCCCGGTCGGGGAAGACCTCGTCCTGCCGGGGCAGGAAGGCGCCGCCGGAGTCCACCAGGTAAATGCAGGGCAGGTTGTTGTGCAGGGCCACCTCCTGGGCCCGCAGGTGCTTCTTCACCGTGACCGGGTAGTAGGTGCCGCCCTTGACGGTGGCGTCGTTGGCCACGATGACGCACTCCCGGCCCGCCACCCGGCCGATGCCGGTGATGATGCCCGCGCCGGGGGCCTCGTCGTCGTAGAGGCCGTGGGCCGCCATGGGCGACAGTTCCAGCAGCGGGGAACCCCGGTCGAGCAGGGTGTTCACCCGGTCGCGGGGCAGCAGTTTCCCGCGTTCGACGTGGCGCCGCCTGGTTTTCTCGGGACCTCCCGCACGGGCCCGGGCGAGCTGCTCGTCGAGGTCGGCGACGAGCGCCTCGTGTTCCGCCGTGTAGCGCGCGTAGGACTCGGCAGTCGGGTCGACAGCCGTGGACAGTACCGGCGCATCCATCTTCGACCGCACCTTCCGTTCTCGTTCCCGACCGGCCGGTGGGCCTTTTCGGGGGAACGACACGTGGCGACAGGGGTGTTAATGATCGTTAACCGACTCTGATGTTAACGCCGCCTAACAGGATTCGTCTAGTATCGGAGTCGATGACGCACAACGCCGCCGAGGATCCGCCGACCGAGCCGCCCCCCACGCGGCGCGAACAGATCCTCGGAGCCGCAGCGGAACTGTTCGCCAGGTACGGCTTCCACGGAGTGGGCATCGACGACATCGGCGCGGCCGTGGGCGTCTCCGGCCCCGCGCTGTACCGCCACTTCCGCAGCAAGGACGCGATGCTGGGCGAGATGCTCACCGGCATCAGCGAGAAACTCCTCCACGGCGGCAACGCCCGCATCGCCGGGGCCGGCACCCCGGAACACGCCCTGGAAAGCCTGGTGCACTGGCACGTCGAGTTCGCGCTGACGAACTCCGCGCTGATCACCGTGCACCTGCGCGACCTGGACAGCCTGTCCGAACCGGACCGCCACCGGGTCCGGGAACTGCAACGACGCTACGTCGAGGTGTGGGTCCGCGCCCTGATCGAGGCCCGGCCCGGCCTCGACGAACCGACCGCTCGGGCCGCCACCCACGCGGTACTCGGGCTGATCAACTCCACGCCCTACAGCGCCCGGCTGGACACCACCGCCATGACCACCCTGCTGCACCGCATGGCCATGGGCGCGCTCGACTCCGAACCCACCCGTCGCGCCTGACGGGGGCGGTCGGTCCCGTCGGGTTCGGGGCTGGTGCGTTGCGGCACGGAGCCAGCGGCTCCCGGGGACGAGTCGGCAGGACGGGACCGTCGCCGGCAACTTCGGTCCCGGCGACCCGGTAATCCTCGCCCGTCAGCCCAGGACAACCCGGACAGGACCGCACGCGAACCACAGGAGCGACACGTCCTCGAGCCGGAAGCCCCCAGTACCTCTCACCGCGCTGACAACACCCCAGGAATCACCGTCCGTGCCGCAACAACCCCACAGAACACATGCGGATCATTCGCTTCCCACCACTCACCCCTCGAAACGCACGACCCGCTGATCCGAGGCGAGTTCAGCAGAGCCAAGCAGCTTCGCTTCTGGAATGCCCACCCAACGGGGTGCTGACCGTCGCATAGTAATACCCCCCACCAGAGCACCAGCCCCCGATTCGGAACTCACCACTCGTCATCCGGCGCTCGCCGTATCCCACTTGCTGGTCCGGAGAGGACGGATGGTATTTCCAGATGTTTCCTTTCACGAGAACGGTGTTTCCGCAACCGCTGCGATACGCCATCGCGAAAACGTGCCTCCCTCGACTGCCTTCCCAGGGCCTGCCAGCCGTCACACCGCACGCGGCCGGTTCGGCCTCCTGGGCAGTCGAATCAGTCGCCCGTACGGTATCCCCCGGCAAAGCCAGTGCACCAGCGGTCACCCCAACCACGAAGGCTCCTATTCCCATCCGTCGAATGACACGTCGCATGAACTCTTCTCCTCACGACCGGATCCCCGAACAAACAAAACCATTCTGCGCGTCCGACACACCCACACAACACCCCTGAACAGGTGGACATCACCAATAATTCAGCCACCTCGAACAATCATCCCGCGCATCAAACCGACATATTTTCCGGATGATTTCTCGCGAATTCCGAAATATCAGGAGATCCGAGACCGACGAACCCGCACCATCGGGCGAGCTCGACCCGCATTCCCGGAGTGGAGGAAGGGGCTACCCGGAGTCGGCTGTTCGGGAC
>NZ_PVSR01000064.1:0-10931 GCF_003001495.1 Actinopolyspora mortivallis | reverse complement strand
GTCAGGAGCAGGCCGCGCACCCCCGCCCGCCCGGCCCCGGCGGACCAGGCACCGTGGAACCCCCAGCGCGGCAGTTCGATGCCGTTCCACCGCTACCGCCCCTTCCAGGAGCTGGTCGAGGACGTCGCCCTGCCGGACCGCACCTGGCCCGACCAGCGCATCACCCGCGCTCCCCTGTGGGCGGCCGTGGACCTGCGGGACGGCAACCAGGCCCTGATCGACCCGATGTCGCCCGCGCGCAAGCGGCGGATGTTCGAACTGCTGATCAGGATGGGTTTCAAGGAGATCGAGGTCGGGTTCCCCGCCGCGAGCCAGACCGACTTCGACTTCGTCCGCGAGATCATCGAGGACGAGGCCATCCCCCGGGACGTGCGCATCCAGGTGCTGACCCAGGCCCGCCCGGACCTCATCGAACGCACCTTCGCGTCCCTGGAGGGGGCGCACTCCGCGATCGTGCACCTGTACAACTCGACCTCGATCCTGCAACGCAGGGTCGTGTTCGGCGAGGAACGCACCGGGATCACCAAGATCGCCCAGCAGGGTGCCGAGGTCGTGCGGGAGTGCGCGGCGAAGCAGCCGGACACGGACTTCCGCTTCCAGTACTCCCCCGAGTCGTTCACCGGCACCGAGCTGTCCTACGCGGTGGAGGTCTGCGACGCGGTCACCGAGATCTGGGAACCCACCCCCGAGAGGCCGGTGATCCTCAACCTGCCGGCCACGGTGGAGATGGCCACCCCGAACGTCTACGCGGACTCCATCGAGTGGATGAACCGCGCGCTGTCCCGTCGGGACTCGGTGATCCTCTCGCTGCACCCGCACAACGACCGGGGGACCGCCATCGCCGCGGCGGAGCTCGGCTACCAGGCCGGAGCGGACCGGATCGAGGGCTGCCTGTTCGGCAACGGTGAGCGCACCGGCAACGTGGACCTGGTCGCGCTGGCCATGAACCTGTTCAGCCAGGGGGTGGACCCCCAGTTGGACATCTCCGACATCGACTACGTCAAACGCACGGTCGAGCACTGCAACCAGCTTCCCGTTCCCGAGCGGCAGCCCTGGGGCGGCGAACTGGTCTACACGGCCTTCTCCGGCAGCCACCAGGACGCGATCAACAAGGGGCTGCGCGCCCACCGCCAGGCCGCCGAGCGGGCGGGGGTTCCGGAGGACGAGTACCCGTGGGAGGTGCCCTACCTGCCGATCGACCCCAAGGACGTGGGGCGCAGCTACGAGGCCGTGATCCGGGTCAACTCGCAGTCCGGCAAGGGCGGCATCGCCTACGTGATGAAGACCGAGCACCAGCTCGACCTGCCGCGCAAGCTGCAGATCGAGCTGTCCAAACTGGTCCAGCAGCGCACCGACTCCGAGGGCGGCGAGGTGGAGCCCCACGAGATGTGGGAGGTCTTCGCCGGGGAGTACCTGGACTCGACCACGCCGCTGGAGCTGGTCCGACAGCGGATCGGCGGTGAGGCCGGCGAGGAGACCACGGTCGAGGCGACCGTGCGGGTGGACGGCGTCGAACACCCCGTCACCGGCAAGGGCAACGGCCCCATCGCCGCGTTCGTGAACGCGCTGGCCACGGTGGGCTACGAGGTACGGGTGCTGGACTACCACGAGCACGCCATGACCTCCGGTGACGACGCCAAGGCCGCGGCCTACCTGGAGTGCTCCCTGGACGACTCCTCCGGCACCGCGCGGGTGCTCTGGGGCGCGGCGATCGACACCTCCACCGTCACCGCCTCGTTGAACGCCGTGGTCTCGGCGGTGAACCGGGCCCACCGCTGAACCCGCTCCGGGGAGCCGTCCCACCACACCGACGGCGGACGGCTCCCCGGGCCCGCCCCGCGAACGGGGGAGACGATCACGATCCGGTGAAAAGCCGCCGGCACGGCGGGAACACGGTTTGCCAGGACGCCCGGACACCGGTTCACTGGACGGAGATCACCCGAGCCGAACGGAGGTGGCGCACGGTGGGCACCCGTGAGCGCGGCGAGCAACTCGACCCGGAAGGGCTGAGTTGGAGCGTTCCCTGCCACACCTCCCCCACGGACTCCGAGGACGGGGAGGAGGACGTGCGGGTTCTCGTGCTGGGTGACCGGATCGGCCTGGTGCTTCCCCCCGGCGAGACCCTGGTGCTCACCCCCGAGGAGGCCGAGGAGTTCTCCGAGCTGCTGGACACCGCCAGCGCCTCCTCCGGTTCCTGAACGGGACCGACTCACCCCGACTCCGCGGGGGGCCGGCCCCGCTCGATCGACTCCGCGTAGTGGCAGGCCACCAGGTGCCCTCCGCCGACGTCCCGCAGGGACGGACGCTCGACGTCACACACCCCCGGCCTGCTCCAGGGACAGCGAGTGTGGAACCGGCACCCGCTCGGGGGAGCTGCCGGCGAGGGAAGATCCCCCGGAAGCAGGATCCGTTCCCTGCGGTCCTCCACCTCGGGGTCGGGCACCGGGACGGCGGAGAGCAGCGCCCTGGTGTAGGGGTGCATCGGACGCTCGTACAGCACGTCCGAATCGGACTCCTCCACCAGCACACCCAGATACATCACCCCGACGCGGTCGGCGACATGGCGCACCACGGCCAGGTCGTGTGCGATCACCAGGTAGGTCAGCCCGAACCGCTCCTGCAGGTCCCGCAGCACGTTGAGCACCTGGGCCTGCACCGAGACGTCCAACGCAGACACGGGCTCGTCGGCCACGACCAGCTCGGGCCGCACGGCCAGCGCCCGGGCTATGCCGATGCGCTGGCGCTGGCCACCGGAGAACTCGTGCGGATACCCCCGCAGCGCACCGGCGGGCAGCCCCACGGCGGAGAGCAGTTCCCGCAGCAGACGGCCGGTGCTCTCGCTCCCCTCGTCCAGATCGTGCGCGCGCAGCGCCTCCACCAGCAGGGACTCCACGGACTGCCGGGGGTCCAACGAGGACAGGGTGTCCTGGAACACCATCTGCATCCTGCGACGCATACGCCGCAGTCGCCGTCCGGACATGCCGGACAGCTCGGTCCCGTCGAAACGGATCGAGCCACTGGTGGGGCGTTCCAGCCGGAGCAGGGCCTTGCCGAGGGTGGACTTGCCACAGCCGGACTCACCGACCAGCCCGTAGGTGCGGCCTCGTTCGATCCGCAGCGACACCCCGTCCACCGCGTACACCCGTCCCACGGTCCGGTCGAACACCACACCGCGCCTGATCGGATAGTGCACGCACACCTCGTCCAGCTCCACCAGGGCGTCGCCGGTGTGCTCGGTCGGGGGCTCGGTTTCCGGCGGCCGCGCGGGGCTCGGGGCGGGCTCAGTCATGGGACGACTCCGTGTTCCCGACGTCGGTGTCCAGCGGGTTGTGGCAGCGCAGCAGCCGCTCCGGGCCGACCTTCTCCACGACGGGAGAGCGTTCGGAGCACACCGGCAACGCCGAGGCACAGCGCGGGCTGAACGCGCACCCCACCGACCAGGGGATGTTGTTCTCGACCGAACCGGAGATCGGGGCGAGCCGCCGTCCGCGCGGGGTGTCCAGGCGGGGAACCGACTCCAGCAGCCCCGCCGTGTACGGGTGGCGGGGGGCGGCGAAAAGCGCGTGCCGATCGGCGCACTCCACGATCCGCCCGGCGTAGAGCACGTTCACCTCGTCACACATCCCCGCCACCACCCCGAGATCGTGCGTGATCAGCACCAGCGCCGTCCCCGTCTCGGCGACCAGCTCGCGGAGCAGGCTCAGGATCTGGGCCTGGATGGTCACGTCCAGCGCGGTGGTGGGTTCGTCGGCGATGAGCAACCGCGGCCGGCAGGCCAGCGCCATGGCGATCAGCGCCCGCTGGCGCATTCCCCCCGAGAGCTGGTGGGAGTACTCCCGCAGCCGACGACGGGGGTCGGGGATCCCCACCCGGTCCAGCAACGACTCCGCCTCCCGGGTGGCGGCGCGGCGGGACATGCCCCGGTGACGTTCCATCACCTCGGACACCTGGATCCCGAGGGGAACCACCGGGTTGAGCGAGGTCAGCGGATCCTGGAAGACCATGCTCATGTCGCTGCCCCTCCTGCGGTCCCACTCCCGCCGGGACAGCCCCAGCAGCTCCGTGCCGTCCAGCACGACCGATCCGGACACCTCGGTCCCGTCCCGGGGCAGCAGCCCCATGACCGCCAGGGAGGTCACGGACTTCCCGCACCCGGACTCACCGACCAGCCCCACCGTCCTGCCGGCGGGAACGTCGAAGGAGACCCCGTCCACGGCCGCCACCGTCGGTTCTCCCCGGCGCACGAACCGCACGGCCAGATCACGCACCTCCAACAGGGCCATGGGCGCTCATCTCCGCTTCTTCGGGTCGAGGGCCTCGCGCAACGACTCGCCGACGAGCGTGAACCCCAGCGCGACGACGATGATGCAGCCGGCGGGCCAGAAGGCCAGCTGGGGATGGGTGTCGAAGAAGTCCTGGGCCGAACCGAGCATCTGTCCCCACTCGGGGGTGGAGGTGTCGGCCGAACCCAGACCCAGGAAGGACAGTGCGGCGGCGTCGATGATGGCCACGGCCAGCATCAGGGTGGCCTGCACGATCACCGGCCCCAGGGCGTTGGGCAGCATGTGCCGGAACACCACCGAGCGTTCGCGCACGCCGAGGGCCCTGGCCGCGAGCACGTGGTCACTGGCCCGCTGGGCGAGCATGGTTCCGCGCAGCAGCCGCCCGAACACCGGGATCTGCACGGTGGCCACCGCGATGATCACGGTGAACCGGGACTGCTGCTGGAACAGCGCGCCGATGGACACCGCCAGCAGCAGCGAGGGCACCGAGAGCAGCACGTCCACCACCCGCATGACCAGGGTGTCCACCCACCCTCCGAACGCCCCGGCCAGGATTCCCAGGGTCAGCCCTCCCCCGAGGCCGAGCACCGTGGCCGTCAGCGCCACCAACAGGGTCTGCTGGGAACCGATCAGCAGCCGGGACAGCAGCGGCCTGCCGTACTGGTCCCCGCCGAGCGGGAACCCCGGTTGCGGGGCGGGGATGCGGTTGTCGGCCCGGGACACCTGGTCCTCCAGCAGCCGCAGCGCCGGGTCGTGGGCCGCCAACAGCGGGGACACCAGCGCCAGCAGCGCGAAGGCCGCGATGATCCCGGCCCCGAGGAGGAAGGTGGGGTTGCGGCGCAGTCTGCGCCACGCGGAGGCGGCGAGGCTGACCCCGGCCGTGGTCGTCGGGGTGGACTCGGCCAGCTCGTCGAGACGTTGTCCGCGGCGCGTTCCCGGAAGCATCAGCGTCCTCCCCCACTGCCGAGGAGGGACCGCCGAGGATCGGGCGGGCGAGTCCGCACCGGATCGGCGGGGACACGACGGCCGGGCCCCGACCAGGCCCGCGTCCGGAGGAACGGCATCATCCCACCGTCCTTTCCGCACGGAGTGCCCACCGGCCTCGGCGGAGGATCACCGGGTGCGCAGCCGGGGGTCGATGACCGCGTAGGCGAGGTCGACCACGAGGTTGACCAGCACGTAGACCATGGCCGTGGCCATGATCACCACCTGGAGCACCGCGTAGTCCTGCCGCTGGAAACCGAGCGAGAGCGCCTGTCCGATCCCGGCTATGTTGAAGACCTGCTCGGTGAGCACCGCCCCGGACAGCAGCGCCCCCGTCTGCAACCCCACGGTGGTGACCACGGGCAGCATCGCGTTGCGCAGGACGTGCCGGGTGCGGATCACCGTCGCGCCGAGCCCCTTGGCCCGGGCCGTGCGCACGTAGTCCTCCTCCAGCACGTCGAGCACCGAGGCCCGGGTGATGCGGAAGATCACCGCGAAGGGGATGGTGGACAGGGCCGCGGCGGGCAGCAGCAGGTGCAGCAGGGCGTTCCACGCCGCGTCCCACTCCCTCGTGAGCAGCCCGTCCAGCACGTAGAAGCCCGTGGCGTGCGTGGCGTTCGTCCCCGCCTCCTGACGTCCGGAGGCGGGCAGCAGGCCCAGTTCGATGGCGAAGACGTACTTCAGCAGGAAGGCCAGGAAGAACACCGGAACCGCCACTCCCAGCAGTGACCAGGTGATGCTCAGGTTGTCCAACCAACCGCCCTGGCGACGTCCGGCGACGTAGCCGAGGGGGATGCCCACCAGCACCGCGATCGTCAGCGCCAGCACCGAGAGTTCGATCGTGGCCGGCATCCGCTGGAGGAACACCTCCAGGGCGGGGGTCCCCGGCTGCACCCCGGTGGAGACACCGAAGTCGCCGGTGACCGCACGCCCCAGGAACCTCCAGTACTGCACGTACAGCGGCTGGTCCAGCCCGAGCTGCTCGACCAGTTCGGCCCTGGACCGCTCGGTGGCCCGCTCCCCCAGTAGCGCGGACACCGGGCCTCCCGGCAGGGCGCGCAGCCAGGCGAACAGCAGCAGCGACAGGACGAGCGTGACGATCACGAGCTGCCCGAGTCGTCGGACGGTGTAGCGAAGCACTCCGGCCCCCTGGGGTCGCGGTCCGCGTCACGGCCATACCCGTCAGTTCTCCACCCGCACCGTGGAAAACCGCTCGGCGGTCAGCGGGGACGGGACCAGTCCCTCGACGTCCGGGGAGGTGACGATGGCCGGGGGTGAGTGGGCCAGCGGAACGGCGGGCAGGTACTCCGACTTCAGGTCCCGGTTGATCTCGGCGTACATCCGCTCCCGGCTCTTCGGATCGGGTTCCCGGTCGGCGGCTTCGAGCCGGTCGGCCAGCTCCCCGCCCCAGGGGGCCGGTTCGGTGTAGAACTGGTTGTTCGTGCTGCCGAAGAAGGTCCCGATGAAGTTGTCCGGGGAGTTGTAGTCACCGGTCCAGCCGAGCAGGAAGACCTGCGCCTTTCCCTGGTTCACGTCCGAGATGTAGCCACCGTTCCACGGTTTGCTGACCGGTTTCACCCTGATCCCGGCCTCGCGGAGGTCCCCGGCGATGGCGTTGAAGATCCCTCGTGGGTCGGGCATGTACGGCCGGGTCACCTGGGTGGGCCACCAGAACTCGATCTCCGGGTTCGGATGCCCGGCCTCCCGCAGCAGCTCACGCGCCCGCTCGGGGTCGTGGGGGTACTTCGCGGTGTCCGAGACGTGACCGTCCACGGAGTCCGGATAGAACAGCTCGGCCACCTCGGCCCCCGCGGGCAGGTTGGCCTCGACCAGGTTGCGTCGGTCGACGGCGTGGGCCAGTGCCTGACGGACCCGCAGGTCGCGCAGCGCCGGATTGTCCCGCTGCGAGATCCCCATGTAGAGGATGTTGAACGGGTCGCGGACCCGGACGTCGAAGCCCTGCTCCCGCAGGGACGCCAGATCGGCCGGGTTGGGGTAGTCGTAGCCGTCGATCCCACCGGAGAGCAGTTCCTGCTTGCGCACGGACTCGTCGGGGATCACCTGGAAGACGAGCCGGTCCACTCCGGCCTGCTCCCCCCAGTAGTCCTCGTTACGTTCGAGCACCACGGACTGGTTGCTCTCGTCGTGGGAGGCGAACTCGAACGGGCCCGTTCCCGTGGGGTGCTTCCGGGCGTACTCGGAGTACTCGAAACTGGATCCGCGAGCGCGGACCTCGTCGGCCCCGTACTTCTCCATCGCGGTGGGGGACTGGATGCTGAAGGAGTCCAGCCCCAGGGCGTCGGGGAACTTGGAGGTCGGTCTGGTGAGTTCGATCACCGCCGTCCCCGCATCGGGGGCTTCGCAGGAGGAGTACAGCGAGGGCCTCTCGTCCGAGGCGAACCCTCCGAAGGTCTCGATCCAGTAGTAGGACAGCGCCGCGTTCCGCCCGGGACCGGTCTGGTGGTACCAGCGTTCGAAGTTGGCGCAGACCGCCTCGGCGTCGAACGGGGTCCCGTCGTGGAACTCGACTCCCTCCCGCAGGTGGAACGTCCACCGTGTACCGTCCTCGGAGGACTCCCAGTCCGTGGCCAGCTCCGGTTCGATCTCGGCGGTTCCCGGGGCGAAACCGACGAGGCCCTCCATCATCTGCCGGGTCACCCGGAAGGTCTCACCGTCAGAGGCGTAGAAGGGATCGAACAGGGCGGGAGCACCGGCGGCCCCGAAGACGAAGGTGTCCCCGCCGTCCCCCTGGCGTTGGGACTGCACGCACGCGGACAGCGAGACGGCCAGGACGGCGGCCAACCCGGCGGCCGTGATCGCACGTCCCGATCGCGAGGGGCGGGAACCCGTCGAACTGCCTACACCCATCGCTCACTCCGGTGTGTCGTATCTCTCAGAGTGATGCAGACAGTAACCCCGTGAGTGCCGTGCGATCAGGACCCGTGCATTACGATCCCGCTACGATACCGGGAGAAAAAACCGGCAAATCCGCGAAAGCGGTGGGCATCACGGACGCGTTCGGCGTTGCCCGCGCCGCCGATGAGTCCCTCACCCGGCGGGGGTCACCACGAAGTCGGCCCGCTGTCCGGGGCGGTCGGCCTCGAACCAGTGACGTTCGAACTCCTGCCACCGCAACAGCTCCGCCCGGCTGTCCACACCGTCCCGGGCCACGGCGCGCGCCAACCTCGTGGCGGCGTCGGCGAGTTCCGTCCACACCGCGGTGGTCACCCGCCCGGCCAGTTCCGCCCGACCGGAGGAAACCCCCTCCAGCACCAGCACGTCGGGCACGGGGACCTCCACGGTGCGGCCCGTGACCGGAACCCCTTCCGGCCACTCCACCCGCCGGTACCGGCCGGACCGTCCGCGACTCAACGGCTCCAGCACCCCGGAACGCAGCCGCGGCCACCACCCCACCGGCTGTTCCCAGGTGGCGAAGTCGTCGGTGGGCACCAGCGCCGTCTCCATCCCGCGGGCACGCAGCCGGGCGAGCACCCGCGCGGCGAACGTGGACTTTCCGGACCCGGAGGGGCCGTCGATCGTGACCAGCCGCACCGGCCCGAGTCCGGGGGAACCGCGCAGCACGTGCCCGGCCACCGCCTCGGCCGCGGTGTCGTCGGCGCGGCCGCGCCACGCGCTCGCGGAAGTACCACCGACCGGAATATCCCCCCGCCGAGGGACGCTCACACCGACCGTCTCCCGGACAACGCCCTGCCGAGGGTGAGCTCGTCGGCGAACTCCAGGTCACCGCCCATAGGCAGCCCCGACGCCAGGCGGGTGACGCTCAATCCCGGGAAGTCCTGCAACAGCCGGACCAGATAGGTCGCCGTGGCCTCGCCCTCGGTGTTCGGGTCGGTGGCGATGATGATCTCGGTGATCTCGTCCGTGCCGATCCGGTTGACCAGATCACGGATGCGCAGCTGGTCGGGTCCCACCCCGGAGAGCGGGTCGAGCGCGCCGCCGAGCACGTGGTAACGCCCCCGGAACTCGCGGGTGCGTTCGACGGCCAGCACGTCCTTGGGCTCCTCCACCACGCACACCACGCGCGGGTCGCGCCGCGTGTCCCGGCAGATCCGACACCTCGTCTGCTCCGAGATGTTGCCGCAGACCTCGCAGAAGACCACGCCCTCCTTCACACGTTGCAGCGCGTCCTGCAGGCGTGTGACGTCCGCCGGTTCGGCGGACAGCAGGTGGAAGGCGATGCGCTGCGCGCCCTTCGGACCGATTCCCGGCAGTCTGCCGAGTTCGTCGATCAGATCCTGGACAGGCCCTTCGTACACTCGTCTCCCGTCACATTCCGGGCAGACCGAGTCCGCCCATGTCCATACCGCCCTGGCCACCGAGCGCGTTGGTCAGCGGCCCCATCTTCTCGCTCTGCAATTCCTGGGCGGCCCGGTTCGCGTCCCGAACGGCGGCCACCACCATGTCCGCGAGGGTCTCGGTGTCCGAGGGGTCGACCACCTTGGGGTCGATGGTCATGGACTGCAACTCCCCGGCACCGGTGACGGTGGCGGTCACCATGCCGCCACCGGCGGTTCCCGTCACCTCCGAATCGGCGAGTTCCTGCTGAGCGGTCATCAGCTGCTGCTGCATCTGCTGAGCCTGCTTCATGATTTCCTGCATGTTCGGCTGCTGGCCACCAGGTTGCACCGTGGCTCCTCTCCGATTCGGCTGAACCGACCTGTTCGAACGAAAAGTCTCGTTTCCTCCCAGCGTAGTCGCCGCCCCGTCCGGGCACCGTGTTGCCCGACCCGGGCTCCCCGCCCGGCGGGAAACCCGGGGGGAAACGAGCCGGGGAGCCCGTCACTGGTCGATCCGGCGCGCCCCGAGCTCGCTGGCGAACAGCTCGACGGCCTCCTCCTCCGGATCCCGGGGGGCCACGGCCCCGGACGGAACACCGGCCATCCCCTCCCCGGAGGTCTCGGCGGGCACCTGCCGGACCGGTGGGGGCGTTTCCCCGGGCGGCTCGGCGGGCCCGTCGGGCGGGGGTTCGGGAACGTCCGGCGGTTCGGGAGGTTCCGGCTCCTCGGGCGGTTCCGGTTCCGCAGGCGGTTCCGGCGGTTCGGGCGGCTCCGGAGGTGCCGGGGGCTCCGGCGGCTCGTCAGGTGGCGGTTCCCGCCGGGCGGCGGGAGAGGTGGGGGTTTCCGGCTCGCTGCGCTCCGCTGCCCCCTCCGCCACCCGTCCGTTCGTGGTGGGCCCCTGCGCGGCCGGGGGGTCCGGTTCGGACCGCGCGGGTCGTTCCGGGGCGGCAGCGGGGCCGGGACCGGCTGTCGTCGGGGACGCGCCCGTCCCTCCGGAGGCGGTGGGTTGTTCCCCCGGCTGCTCACCGTCGACGAGGCACTCGACGGACCACTCCCCGCCCAGCACCTCGCGCATGGCCTCCCGGACGTGCTCGACCCGGTTGGCCCGCCCGAACTGTTTGCGCAGCCCCTCCGTGGGCATCGAGAGCACCAGGGTGTCCCCCCGCAGCTCCCGCACGTTCGCGTTGAGCAGCAGCGCCTGGGTGGGCCGGTTGCGTTCGGCCACGGCCCGCAGCAGTTCGTTCCAGGTCTGACGCAGTTCGGCCGAGGGCGTGCCTGCGGGTCGGGGCTGTCCACCCGTCTCGGGTTCCGCGCTCCGCTCCTCCCGCGCGGGCGGGTTCGGCGGAGCGGTGGGGGCAGGGGCGGC
>NZ_PVSR01000063.1:0-11120 GCF_003001495.1 Actinopolyspora mortivallis | reverse complement strand
CGGAAACACCGGGCAGCTCCCCACCCGGAACGAGTCCCCCGACGGAGGAACCCGGAACGGGTTCGACGTCTCCGCCCCCGACACCGGGGAACCCGCCACCGACCACCTCCGCCCCACCGGAGACCGACAGGGGGCCGGAGCCCGGCCCGGCACCCCGGGAGACCACCGAGCGCGGACACGGGCCCCACGGCCACGGGCCGCCGGACGGGCGGGGGTCACCTCCCGGCCACGGCCGGGGCGGCCCGCCCGAGCCCCCTCCCGGACAAGGACACCGATGAGCATGAAGAGACATATCGCCTCGAACGGGCGAAACGTTACTGTGAGATCATCCACTCTTCGGGTTTTCCGTGCTCCGCGTACCGGGGAAACCCGAGAGGAACTCCGTAGACTCGGCGGGTGTCTGTAGTCGATACGGTGCTCACGCGCGTGCCCGCCCCGCTGCGGGGTCTGGTCGTCAGACATCGCGAGCTGGTGAAGTTCGCCTTCGTCGGCGCGAGCACCTTCGCCATCGACACGGCACTGTTCTACCTGCTCAAGTGGACCGTGCTGGAACCGAAGCCGGTCACGGCCAAGGTCGTGGCGGTACTGGTGGCCACCCTCGTGTCCTACGTCCTCAACCGGCAGTGGGCCTTCCGCACCCGGGGCGGGCGTCGACGCCACCACGAGGCCGGGCTGTACTTCCTGGTCAGCGGGACGGCCGTGGCGCTCTACGCGGCACCGCTGTGGATCTCCCGCTATGTGCTGCACCTGCAGACGCCCCACACCACACCGCTCGTCGAGGAGCTGGCCGACTTCACGGCGGGGCAGGTACTCGGCGTGCTGCTCGGCATGGCCTTCCGCTGGTGGGCGTTCCGCCGCTGGGTCTTCCCCACTCGGGAGTCGGAGAGCACCGAGCGCCCCGACGAACGTTCCAACGTCGAACCCTTCCCCGTCGGGCGGGCCGCCGGGGAAGGCGGCGGTGACCAGAACGGCGCTGCCCACGAGCCGGACGAGGAGCAGGACGTCTCACGTCCCGCCGCGGGCTGAGCGCGGCCCCGGAACCGGGTGGGATCCGGCGGACCCCACCCGGAAGTCCGCGCACGCGGGGGGCGTTTCTCGTGCGCGGACCGCCTGGAACCCGCCACGGCATCGGACGAGGACTCGCGGTGCCGTGGCGGGCGACTCACCGCACCCGGAAGGTCGCCCGCTGTCGGTCCGCCCAACCCCGGGGACGCTCGACCACGAGCCTGCCCTCGCGATGTGCGAGATAACTGTGCGGGTCCTCCGACAACCGGAAGGACACGCCGTCGCGACCGGCCAGCCCCTCGTCCCGGATGAACCCGCTGGCCCGGCCGTACTCGTCGCTGTCGGCGTAGGGCGCGATCACGAGGGAGCCGTCACTCACCCGGACGTGGTGGTCGGGGAGATCGACGCACCGCAGCGCCACCCTGCCGGGGTCCAGGAAGCCGGGCACGATCCGGAACTGGCTCCGCTCGACACGGTCGGCGACCCGGTCGACCACCAGCCGGCCACCCTGTCCGTGCCGCACGAAGGACTCCGGGCTGTCCAACGGTGAGAGCCGGACGACCGACTCGCCCTCGGCGATCGGTATCCCGAGCGCGGGCGTCCCGTCCGGGTACCAGTTCAACTTCTGCACCCTGGTGTGGCGGTTCGGGTCGTACAGCGGGTCGCCCTCGATCTCCCGGTAGGACCGCGCGTGGTAGACCAGCACGTCGGTCTCGCCGTCCTCGGCCACCGTGAAGGAGTTGTGCCCGGGGCCGTACCTGCTGTTGGCCTCGTTGGTCTCCATCACCGGCTGCGGGGACTTGGTCCAGGAGGCAGGGTCGAGCAGGTTCGCCTCCGCGTCGGCGGTCAGCAGCCCCACGCAGTAGTTGGCGTCGGTGGCGCTGGCCGAGAAGGTCATGAAGACCCGCCCGTTGCGGACCAGCACCGCCGCCCCCTCGTTGACCCTGAAACCTCGGGTCTCCCACTCCTTCGTGGGCACCGCGATCCGGACCGGGTCCCCCTTGATCGCCACCGGCGAGTCCATCTCGGCGATGTAGAGGTTGCTGTTGGTGTCGATGCCGGGTTCGGCCTGCGCCCACACGTAGTACAGGCTGCCCCGGTGTTCGAAGGTGGTGGCGTCCAGCGCGAAGGTGTCCCAGGCGGTGGTGATCTGCCCGCGCAGCTCCCAGGCGTCCTCACGGGGGTCCTCGGCACGGGACTCGAGCACGTACATCCGGATGCGGAACACGTCGTCGGAGTCACCGGCGGCGAAGTAGATGTACCAGCGGCCGTCGATGCGGTGTAGTTCCGGCGCCCAGATGTGGCCACCCATCCTTCCCGAGGAGGGGCGTTTCCAGACCGTGCTCTCCCTGGTGTGCGCCAGCCCCTCGAGGGTGGGTGCCCCGCGCACGACGATGCGGTCGTAGGCGGGCACCGAACCGGTCATGTAGTACATGCCGCGGTGGGGGTAGGTGATCCACGGGTCGGCCCGCTGCTCGATCAGCGGGTCGCGCGTGGGTACCACGGAGTCCGCGCCGCCGGCAGGGGGGCCGTGTCCGACTCCCCCACCTGGCCGCTGCTCCGCCGCACCCGCCGGGGTGCCGAGCAGCGGCACGGCCGCCGCTCCCGCCGCGGCGGCTCCTCCGCCGCGCAGCAGCGAGCGGCGGTTCAGGTTGTTCTGCGTCATGTCGTGCTCCTCGTCGAAGTTTTCCGCGCGCTCTTTTCGCGGTGCTCGCTCGGCGGGCGCAGTGCTTTCGGCGCTCGGAGCGCCGAAACGACCACGTACGCGGCTCAACCGACCGCGGGTTCTCCCGTACGGCTCTCGCGAGGAAGACCCGACGTTGTGTCGGTGCCTACCCGATGTCGGGCCCGGCCGGAGCGAGAGCCGCGCGGGAGGTTCCGCCACCCGAGCCCCGGGAAACCGGTCGGCGGATTCCCCTCAGTTCTCGTGCTTGATCCGCATCACGGTGATGGAGTGGGCCGGGAAGGTGTGGGTGAAGTTCTCGTCCACACCCCGCACCACGGACTTCTCGGGTGTGATCGGCCGGGACTCGGCGGTGTTCACCGCGTCGGGATCGCCCTGCAGGGTGGTCAACCGTGCCGTGGAGGCCAGTCTCCCGGCACCCTCGATGTCCAGTTCCGTGCGTGCCGGGTTGTCCTGGGCGTTGACGACCTTGACGATCAGCTCCCCGGTCTCGTTGTCGCGGGTGACCACCTGGCGGAACGGTTCGGCCCGCTGCTCGTCGGTGAAGCTGCCCCACTTCTCACCGTCGAGGAAGAGGGTCACCTGCCGCCCGCGGACCTCGATCCGGATGTCGTACTCCCGGCCGGTCTCGATGGTGGTGTCCTCGGACAGCACGGTCTCCGAGCTGCCGGCGGTGGTCTTCTGCACCGCCGAGCGGGTGTTGTTCCAGCCGCCCAGGTTCCACCAGTAGTAGTTGCCGGTGCCCTTGACGCCGAAGGCGACGAGGAATCCTTCGCTGCCAGCGCGTTTGGTGGCACTCAGCTGCAGGTCGTAGTCGCTCCAGCTCTTGTCGCCCGCCGTGACCATGGTGTTCCGGACACCGGTGTCGGACTGCACGTAGGCCCCGTCCTGGACGGACCAGTCACCCGTACCGGTGAGTTCGCTCCACTGCGAGGCGTCGCCGGAGAAGTCGTCGGTCAGCAGTGTCCGGCCGTCGGCGGAGGTCACCCGCACGTCGTCGTAGGCAGCGCTGGTGTTCCAGGTGGACAGCCCCACCGCACCGCTGATCGGTTCGCGTTCCACCGGGGTGGAGGAGGCTTCGCTGGGAACGACCTCGTCACCGACGTTGTTGCCGAACAGCTTCTGGGCCTCGTAGGAGGCCGAGCCCCACGAGCGGTGGTTGTCGAACCAGATCATGTCCGGTGTCCACTGCGGATCGTCCTCGTGGGCCAGCAGTGGGGCGTAGGAGCTCATCCGCACCACGTCGGCGTTGCGTTCCAGGCCGGTCATGAAGGCCGACTCGACCAGCGCGTTGTAGAACCTGTTGCCCTCGGAGGCGTACTCGGTCAACGAGACCTTCGGTCCCGAGCGGTCGTAGGAGTCGTAGCGCCGGTTGTTCTCCAGGAACCACTGGGGATTGTTGTAGTAGTGCTCGTCGACCATCTCCGCGTTCTGCTCGCGGGCGAGTTCCCAGGCGCGGTCGAAGACGGGGCCGCTGTCGTCGGGGCCCGAGTTGGCGACCACGGTGATCCCGGGATAGCGCTGCTCGATGGCCTCGCGGAACTTCGCGAAGTGTTCGTAGAAGTCCTCGGGCAGGTTCTCCTCGTTGCCCACGGCCAGGTGCGTGAGCCCGAAGGGCTCGGGGTGGCCCATGGCGGCGCGCTTGGCACCCCACTCGGTGTCGACCGGGCCGTTGGCGAACTGGATCAGGTCGAGGGTGTCCTGGATGTGGCGTCGCAGCAGCTGCGGGTCGTGGGTGGCCTCGTTCTCACCGCAGCCGGTGACCAGAGCGGGCACCACCGGCAGCGGCATGGCACCGATGTTCTCGGCGAACCGGAAGTACTCGTAGTAGCCGAGCCCGTAGGACTGGTTGTAGCCCCAGAAGTTGGCGTTGGTGGGGCGTTGCTCGACCGGACCGATGGTGTCCTTCCACTGGTAGGAGCGGCGGCGCTCCCAGTCCGGGGCCTGGTAGGACTCGTGGCTGCCGGTGTTGACCAGGCATCCGCCCGGGAACCGCAGGAATCCCGGGTTGAGCGCCTCGATCCTGCGGGCCAGGTCCGGGCGCAGCCCGTTGGGCTCGTTCTTGTAGGTCTCGCGCGGGAAGAGCGAGACCATGTCCAGCCGCACGGTTCCCGAACCGTGGGCGAGCACGCGCAGCCGACCGGTGGTGGTGTCGCTGTGCGCCACGAAGGTGGTGGTGTACTCGGTCCACTCGTCGCCCCGAACCCGGACCCGCATGGTGCGGCCGACCGGAGAGCCGGAGCCGTCGGTGGCGGTCACGGTCAGCGGGGTGCCGCCGGGTTGGTCGCTGCGGGCCCAGACCGAGAAGTCGTACTTCTCGCCGCGTTCCAGCGCCATCCCGGAGTGGTATCCGGCGTTGGTCACCCCGTAGGCGGCACGGCCGTGGGCGTTGGGACGCAGTCGCAGGTAACGGCGGTTGTTCTCGTTGAGCCGCTCGGCGTCGTCAACCACCTCGGCGGATCCTTCGGCGCCGCCGACCGAAGTGGCGCTCCAGCCGGTCATGGGGGTGTAGGAGGGGTTGTCCACCGTGTCGTACTCGAAGGAGCGGTTGCGTACCAGCTCCGCGTAGATGCCGCCGTCGGCGGCGTCGTTGATGTCCTCGAAGAAGACTCCGTGCATGGTCTCGGGGATCGAGGTGGTCTCCCCAGCGGCGTCGACCCGCAGGGAGTAGTCGATCGGTGAGCTGTCGGCGGGGTCCGCGAACGCCGAGGGCAGCAGCGTTCCGCCCAGCAGTGCGGCCGTGGCCAGGCCGAGCACCGACTGTAATCGGGACATGCGGGCTCCAAGTCCTTTTCCGGATGACCGAAGTCCTTTTTGTTTGGTATACCGGACCAAGTCCGATATTCCGAAAAAGTAACCGCCCTCACACCGATGGTCAACAGGAGGCAACGGGGTGGTGACACCGCGAGCACCGCCTAGCGCACCGGACGGCAAACGCCCTATGTGCTGCCGCAGTCCCCGGAGGAGGCGGAGGTTTCGACCCCCTCGGGAGCCAGCCGACCGTCCTCCATGGGGAGGATCCGGTCGCACCGCCCGGAGACCCGAGGGTCGTGGGTGGCCACCAGGACCGAGGTACCCCGCCGGCGCATCGACAGCAGCAGCGTCACGATCTCGTGAGCCGTGGCGACGTCCAGGGCCGCCGTGGGTTCGTCGGCGAGCACCAGGCGGGGCTCGTTGACCAGCGCACGTGCTATCGCCACCCGCTGCCGTTCACCACCGGAGAGTTCGGAGGCCCTGCGGCGCGTGGCCCAGCCGAGACCGACGCTGTCCAACGCCCGCCCGGCCCGTTCGAGGCGCTGCCGCCGGTTGAGGCGCGGCCGGGCGTACTCCAGCGGAATGGTGACGTTGGCGAGGACGCGGTCGGACTCGACGATGGCGAACTCCTGGTGCAGGTAGCCGAAGAACTCGTTGCGCAACCGCGCCCGCCGCCGTTCCCGGAGGGGAGCGGGCTCGCCGTTGACGAGCAGTTCCCCGCCGGTGGCCGGCAGGGTGAGCCCGAGCAGGCTCAACAGCGTGGACTTGCCACAGCCGGAAGGCCCCGTCAGGGCCACGGCCTCGCCCGGCTCGACGGACAGCGACACCTCGCGCAGCGCCTCGACACGCAGACGCCCCCGCCCGTAGGTCTTGGACAGCCCGGAGGCCCGTACCAGGGTCATGACGACGTGTTCACCGGCCTCTCCGTTCGTACCCGCTCTGCTGCCTCACCGCCCAGCCCCACAGCACCAGGAAGAGCACCACGACCAGCGCCGCCATCCACCCCGCGGCCGGGGCGAGCGGACCACCGACCAGCAGGAGCCCGGCCAGCGGAGGCAACGGGGGCAGGAGGACCACGACGCCGACGAAACCGGCGAGCCGGGCGGCGAGACGTCCGTTGCTCGCCCCGTGGGTGCGGCGGATCACGAAAACCGCCCGCTGCCGGTGCAGCGTCCGCCGCGCCGTGGCGGCGAAGGCGACCAGCACGAGAGTCAGGAAGGCCGCCATCCCGACGACGTACATCGTGGACACGACCATGATCCCGGAGAGCCGTTTCGGCCGGTCGACCGCGATGTGACGTGGAACCAGGTAGAGATCTCCGGCGGCGCTGCTCGCGACGAAGTCGTCGACGTCGGACTCGGTCGCCTCCAGCAGCACGGTCCGCGCCATCGCCTCCTCACGTTCGTACCCGGTGAGCCGGGTCAGGGACTCGGGGGGCAGGTTGAGCACCAGCCGCTCGTCCAGCGGCACCGGGCCGAGATGGGCATCGAAGTGGGTGGCGGAGCGGGACAGCCGCTCGAAGGTGGTGAAGGTGTGGCCCGCGATCTCGACCGGCTCGGCCGGGGTGGCCACCTCGGCGCCGCGCATGGCACAGGGAGCCGGCTCGCACAGTTCCAGGTCGGGCAGGGTCTCCTCCAGCCGGGAACCGACGAACAGCACTGTGGGCACCCCACCCGCGAACTCCGGGTCGTCGACCCGCACGTTGTTGATGACGGCGGTGTAGGCGCGTTCCTCGCGGATCAGCTCGACGAGGTCGGACACAGCCCGGTCGGGCACCGAGGTGACCCGGGAGGTGCCGTAGTAGGGCTTGAAGACCACCGCACCGCGCCCGCGCAGTTCGTGGCCGCCGCGCAGGGCCTTGAACTGGACGAGCACGTCGGCGAGCAGCACGGCCAGCACCACGCAGGACAGCGCGATCACGGCGGCCAACGAGAGCATGGTGGGCCAGCGCCGCAGCGCCATCCGGACACCACCCCGGAGGTCACCCAGCACGGCCCGCCTCGCTTCGCACCCGCGTTCCGAGGACGGTGGCCAACAGCCACGTCCCCGCCGCGAGCAGCAGACCGCCCGCCGCGCCCGCGCCCAGCACCAGATACTCGATCCGGTCCAGCGGTTGCAGACCCACCAGCACGACCAGCGCGCCCGACAACGCGACTCCGCCCACGATTCCCAGGAACTGGAACGGGAGACCGCGCGGCCACACCTGCCACACCAACCGGGCACGGGTGGCGCCGTGCCGAGTCCGGATCGCGAACTCCTCCGCCCGGTCCCGCAGCCCCAACGTCCAGAACAGCGCCGCCGCCAGATATCCGGCACCCAGCAGTGCACCCGTGGCCCCCACCAACGGGTCGTCGCGGAGGTGTCGCCACAGCGGAACGCGCTGCGTCGAGAGATCCGCGAAACCGGCCCGGTACGCGATGTCCCTGATTTCGGCGAGCTCCTCGGGATCGTCGGTGCTGACGACGTACTCACCGAACGGCAGCGGGTACTCGCCGAGGGGACGCGCGTACTGCAGGTCACCCGCCCCCTGGGGTGGGGGCACCGTGCCGACGATCTCGACTTCCTCGGGCACGAGCGCCGGGGAGTTCCCCTGCCGCCACTGCCGTTGTGAGTAGGTGCCCTCGAACACGTGGCCCCGTCTCACCCGGCCCGGATCCCTCCCCGTCGGGTCCGACGGGGTGTACCAGGACAGCACGCCCCCGGGATCGGCCACCACCAGTCGGGGTGGGCCGTCGGTACTGGGAGCGACGACCAGCGCCAACGAGCGCTCGGTGAGGAAGCGGCGCAGTTCGACCGCCGCCTCGGTCCTGTCCACCCGGGTGGCCTCCTGCTTTCCGTTTCCGAACGACAGTGTGGTCACCGTGCCCGGTAGTTCGTAGGTGACCTCCCGGTGAGCACCGAGCGACCAGTGCACCGCCCACGCGGCGAACGTACTCAACACTCCCAGCAGGAGACCGCTGACAAGCAGCTTCACCCGCATGTACCGTTCCGCCTCGCCACCGGGGCACCTCCGAGAGAAGGATCATCACGACGGTAACAGCCGGCCCCGGCGGATCAGGCCGGAACGAGAACCGGACGACGGTCATCACATCGTCGGCGGATCGGCTCGGTGGGGACCGAACGAGCGTTCCGGGCGGAGGAACCACCGGAGACAGCGTGGTTCGCCGGGATCACCGCGGTGTGGAGTCGGTCCTCCAGGGGACTCCGAGCACGTCGTCGGCCCGGGCCACCGGCAGGTAGATCTCGAAGGTGGCCGGTCGGGCCGAGCTGAGTTCGAGCCGACCGCCGTCTGCCTCGACCAGCGCGCGGGCCAGGGCGAGCCCCACCCCGGTGGAGCCGCCGCCGGAGAACCCCCGGGTGAACACGTGCGGCACCAGCTCGTCGGGAACCCCGGGTCCGCTGTCGGCGACCTGCACCAGCACCGTCCCGCTGGCGTAACGCCCGGACAGCGACACCGTGCCCTCACCGTGCCGCAGCGCGTTGTCCAGCAGCACACCGATGGCCTCCCGCAGCCGCGCCGGAGTCGCGCGCGCCAACAACCCCTCCTCGATCCGGGGCCGCAGGGTGCGTCCCTCGGAGCGGAAGTGGTCACGCCACTCCTCGGCGACGGTGGACAGCTCGGCGGAGACGTCGAGAGGTTCGGCGTCCCGGGCCCGCGCGGCCGTGGCCGCGGCCAGCAGATCGTCCAGCACCCCGGAAAGCCGTTCGGCCTGCTCCAAAGCCGCCCCGGCCTCCTCGGCCGTCTCGGGGTCGTCGGTCTCGGACAGCGCCTCCAGCCGCAGTTGCAGCGCCGTCAACCTGCTGCGCAACTGGTGGGAGACGTCCCCGACGAGCTCGCGTTCCCGCTGCATCAGCTGGGACAATGCCGCCCCCGAGGCGTCCAGCGCGTCAGCCACCCGGTCCAGTTCCGGCAGCCCGTGCCTCCTGGGATCCGGGCGGAAGTCCCCCGCCCCCAACCGGCTCGCCCGCCCGGCCACGTGCCGCAGCGGCTCGGCCAGCCTGCGCGCGGTCAGGATGGCCACGAAGCCACCGGCGGTCGCCGAGAACGCCGCCAGCAACAGCACGCCCCCGGCCACCTGGAGCTGCTTCGTGCGCACCGGCCCGCTCGGCACGGCCAGTTTCACGGTGCCGCCCCCCACCATGGACACCGTTTCGACGATGGGGTCCTCACCCGGATCGTCGCCGTAGGAGTACCGCTGGTCACGCACCCGCACGGTCAGCCTGGCCTCGTGGGGGATCACCAGGCGGACGTTGGCCAGCTCGATCGGTTCCCCGGCGGCGACCTGCTCGTCCAGCCTGGTGGCGATCTGCTGCGCCCTGCCGGAGAGATCACCCCGGGTCAGGTCCTCCACGAGTTTCAGCGCGCTGACGGCGAGCGGGATCCCCAACACCAGTGCCGTGACGGCGACCGCGAGCAGCGTCGCCTGCAACAGTCGCCTGCGCATGTGCCCGCCCCCGAAACCGGATCAGTCGACGTTGAAGCGGAAACCCACACCGCGCACCGTGGCGATGCGTTGCTCGGCCGTGCGGTAGTGCCCGTCCCCGAGCTTGCGGCGCAGCCACGAGATGTGCATGTCCAGGGTCTTGCTTCCCTTGCGGCTGGGCTCCGGCCACACCTGACGCAGGATTTCCTCCCTGGTCACAACCTCACCCGCGTGCCACATCAGCACCCGCAGCAGCTCGAACTCCTTGTTGGCCAGCTGCACCTCGTGGTCGTCCACCAGCACCCTGCGCGCGGTCAGCTCCAGTCGAACCCCGCCCGCCTCCAGCGTCTCGGGCGCCCCCCGCCGTAACAGCGCCCGGATCCGGGCCATGAGCTCGGCCAGCCGGAACGGCTTGGCCACGTAGTCGTCGGCCCCCGCGTCCAGTCCCACCACGAAGTCGACCTCGTCGGTCCTGGCCGTGAGCATCAGCACGGGGGTTCCCCTTCCCTGCGCGCGGAGCCTGCGGCAGACCTCCAGCCCGTCCATCCCGGGCAGCCCGAGGTCGAGCACCAACAGATCCACCCCTCCCGCGCACGTCTCGCGCAGGGTCGCGTTGCCGTCCTCGAGCACCCGCACCGAGTACCCCTCGCGCTGCAGCGCCCTGGACAACGGCATCGCGATGGCTGGATCGTCTTCGGCCAGCAGCACTACGCTCACTCGTCCCAGCCTAGTTGCATCACCGGGCGAAGCGGGTGGCGCTTCGCGTGCCCGGGAACACACCCCGTCGCCATCCCCGGAAGGTGACGGACACCCGACCACCCCGCTGGGCTCTCCGGACGGACTCCTTAGGCTGCGGTCGTGAGCACAGTGACCGACCTGGAACTCGCCTGTCTGCTCGCCGACCGGGCCGACGGCATCACCAGCGCACGTTTCCGTTCCACCGACCTGCGAGTGGACCGCAAACCCGACCGCACCCCGGTGACCGACGCCGACGTGGCCGTGGAGGACGCGGTGCGCGCCGAACTCGCCGAGCACCGGCCGGGCGACGTCGTCGTCGGCGAGGAACGCGGCGGCAGCGCCACCACCGGGCGCAGCTGGATCATCGACCCGATCGACGGGACCAAGAACTTCCTGCGCGGGATGCCCGCCTGGGCCACGCTGCTGGCCCTGGTGGAGGACGGGACGCCGGTGGTGGGCGTGATCAGCGCTCCCGCGATGGGGCGGCGCTGGTGGGCCGCCAGGGGGGCGGGGGC
>NZ_PVSR01000062.1:0-12638 GCF_003001495.1 Actinopolyspora mortivallis | reverse complement strand
AGTCCGGTGTCCGCCGGGCGGAGTGATCCGCCTCACCCGACGGGGAAACCCCCGGTCCGCTCCTGCCGCCCCGTCCCGCCCGGCGGACACCGGACTAGGCAACCCCGCGCGGGCGGCATAGGCTGCGCCGCGTGCGTACTCCAGCCCTGACCAGCCGACTCCGTCCGTTCACCTCGACGATCTTCGCCGAGATCACCGAGCTGGCCCGCCGCACCGACGCGGTGAACCTGGGGCAGGGTTTCCCCGACACGGACGGCCCCTCCGGGATGCTGAGCAGCGCGCAGCGGGCCATCGGGGAGGGTGTGAACCAGTACCCGCCCGGGCCGGGCGAGCCCGAGCTGCGTGCCGCGATCAGCGCCCAGCGCGAGGCGGACTACGGTCTGGCCCACGACCCGGACACCGAGGTGCTGGTGACCGTGGGGGCCACCGAGGCGATGAGCGCGGCGATGGCGGCCCTGCTCGAACCGGGCGAGGAAGTGCTGCTGATCGAGCCCTACTACGACGCCTACCCCGTGGCGGTGGCCATGGCGGGCGGCGTGCACCGCTCGGTGCCGCTGCGGCCGAGCAGCACCGGCTTCGCGCTGGACACCGAGGCCCTGCGGGCGGCGGTGGGCCCACGGACCAGGGCGGTGGTGCTGAACTCGCCGCACAACCCCACCGGCACCGTGTTCACCGAGGCGGAGCTGGCCGCCGTGGCCGAGGTGTGCCGGGACCACGACCTGATCGCCGTCACCGACGAGGTCTACGAGCACCTGGTCTTCGACGGTCCGGCGCACCGGCCGCTGGCCACGCTGCCGGGGATGGCCGAGCGCACCCTGTCCGTCTCCGGCGCGGGCAAGAGCTTCAGCGTGACCGGCTGGAAGATCGGCTGGGTGTGCGGTCCCGCCGAGCTGGTCGCGGCGGTGCGGGCCGCCAAGCAGTTCATGACCTTCGTGGGCGGGGCTCCCTTCCAGCCCGCCGTGGCCCACGCGCTGCGCGCCGAGCGGGACTGGCTGGCGCAGCACCGCGCGGACCTGCACCGCAAGCGGGACCGCCTGTCGGCCGGGCTGAGCAGCGCCGGTTTCGGGGTGCTGCCCTCGCACGGAACCTACTTCGTCTGCGCCGACGTCCGCCCCCTGGGCTACTCCGACGGTTCCGAGTTCTGCCGCGCCCTGCCGGAGCGCGTCGGGGTGGCCGCGATCCCGCCGCAGGTGCTCTGCGACGACCCGAGCCGGGTCCGGCACCTGGTGCGTTTCGCCTTCTGCAAGCGTGACGAGGTGCTGGACGAGGCCGTCGAACGGCTGCTCCGGCTCGGGTGAGCACGCTCCGCTCGCGCGGGGCGGCGGCCGGGCTCAGCAGACGAACCAGTCCGTGACCGCCCACGCGCCGGTACGCGGGCGCAGCAGCACGCTGACCGGCCCGGCCGGGACGGCGCGGACCCGGAAACCCCCGCCCGCGTCGAGCTCGCCCCGGCGGGTGCCCGCCGGGTGGCGGAAGACCACCTCCCCACCGGGGACGGGTTGTCCGGACCTGCTGAGCAGCATCCCCGAGGCGCGCAGCAGTCCCGGCTCCTCCGGGACCAGCGCCAGATCGAGCACCCGACCGGCGACGGCGAACACGAGTCCGCGTTCCCCCTCCCCGCCCTCGGAACCCGCGCCGGAGACGTCGGCGGAGTCGCTGAGCAGCACGAAACGTCTCGCGGCAGCGCCACCGGCGAGGTCGCGGCCCAGCCGGTAGGCCCGGCTGACCGCCCGCGCCGGGGTGGGGTCCGCCGCGCGGAACAACCGCCCCAACAGCCCCAGTTCGGTGCCCGCGCCCGTCACAGCGCCACCTCCGGTTCCTCCACCCCGCCCAGGGCGAGCATCCGCTGCCGCAGCGTCCGCAGGCAGCGCTGCTTCTTCGGGCCGACGGAACCACGGGGGACGCCCAGCGCCCGGCTGATCTGTTCGTAGCTCGCCTCCGGGGCCACGGCCATCACCCGCAGCAGCTGTTGGCACCGCCCGGACAGCTGGGAGAAGGCCCGGGCCAGTCGGGCTGCGAGCACCGAGCGCAGCGCGGCGCTCTCCGGGTCTCCCCCGTCGTCGGCGGTCTCGGTCAGCACACCGTCCAACCCCGCCGGGGACTCCCTCCGGCGGGCGCGGGCCAGGCGCAACGACTCGCGGCGGGCGGTGGTCACCAGCCAGCCGGGCAGCGCCTCGGCGTCCCGGAGCCGGTGCAGGTTCTCCGCGAGCGACAACCAGGTGGCCTGCCAGACGTCCTCGGCGTCCGCGCGCGTGGCCGAGTACGCCCGTGCCGCTCCCCAGACGATCCCGCCGTTGCGGTCCACCAGGTCGCGCCAGGCGCGTTCGTCACCGCCGGCGACACGGCGCACCAACACGGCGGTCCCACAGGAGTGTCCCGGTTCCGTCACTGTCGCCACCCTTTCCTGCTCTGCGGCTTGGTCTCGTCTCCGGACCGGTGTCCGGCGAGCGTGCCGCGCACGCGTCCCGGCGATCCGGGTTCGACCCGTGGGAGCCGTGGGAGTGGCGGACGGATTCACCGCCTGCGTCGAAACCCCTGAACGGGGCATGGGTTCGCGTAGTCCTACTCAGTGTTCCGGTGACCACGACCGGTGTGGGGCCGCCGACACGGCGGAACACGCCGGTGTCACCCCCTGGCGGGAAAACCCGCCGGTGAATAGGGTATATGCCAACGCCTAACCGGGTGACAAAAAGTCGTGGTTGGTGCCAACTCGGCCGCTGCACGGCAGGATGATGGTCGCAACGCTGGCACCGAAGGCGGGCGGTGATGTCATGGCGCGACTTCCGGAAAGTCGTGGCCACGCGTCCGCACTCGGCACCACGGCCCGCCTCGTCCTGTTCCTCGTGACGCTGGCCGCGTGCTGGCTGCTCGCCCAGTGGGCGGGCGAACAGCGGGCCAACGCCGCCGGCGCCCCGGAGGAACCGGAACGGTCCCACTCGGTCGTGGACGTCTCCCCCGTGGAGGTCACGGTCGAGCCGGTCCACGTCGAGGTCTCCGTCTCCCCGGACGAGCAGCGCTCTTCCCCCACCGGCAAGCCCGCCGGGGAACCCCAGCGGGCCGAGAGTTCCGCCGAGAACTCCGTCGTGGAGAGCGCGCTGGTGGATCCTCCCGAGATCCGGCCGCTGGGGACCACCGCCGTGTTGGACTCGGCCGAACCCTCCCCGGAGACCGGGGCCGTCACGCCTCCCCCTCGGACGAGGCCCGCCCCCCGGCACGGCGGGGACGAGCACCGCGCGGACTCCCGACCGGAACCCGCCCCGAACACTGTGGACACCGCCGGGGGCTCGGCGGAGAGCGCGGGCACCGACACCACCGGGTCCGCGCCCACCGACACCGAGCGGTCGTCGGGCACCGGCGCGGACACCGCACCAGCACCGTCCCCGCTGCCCACGGCCCCGCACGCGGGCGGGACGGTGACGGATACCGACTCCACGACGCCTCCCGCCACCCCGCGCGGTCCGGACCCGTTCGGGGAGCGGAACCGCCCGCTTCCCGCGGCACCACCGGCTCCCGGCCCCTGCGGCGCGCAGTCCGCCCAGAGCAACGCGGGCTTCGGGGTGCGGGACCACGACGCGGTGAACACCGACCCGCTGTCGCTGCCTCCACCGTCCGAGATCCGCAGCGAACCGGACGGCGACCTCCTCGGCACCGGGATCAAGACGGTGGTCCCGGTCACCAGCCCGGACTGACCTGCTTCACCGCACGCGCACGGGAGGTCGACGTGTCCCGTGCGCGGGATCGTCTCCCACGTCGTGATCAGCCCTTCTTCCCGTGAGTTTCCGGTCCGACTGTCTGCGCCCGGTCGGACCGGCCGGGACCCGTTTTCCGAACGCTGTGCGAGCAGCCGTACCGGCACGGGTCCCGCCCCGGTGCCGTACTGCCCCTGCGGCACCGGGGTCGCGGCCACCCCACCGGCACGTCGAGGGGCCGTGCCGGTGGGGTGGCCCCGAGACCGCCCACGCCGTCCCCGACGGCGCGAGGCGTTTTCCTCTCCCCTCGTCTTCCCTCGCCCTCAGGGCCGTTGTGGCGGCCCGGGAGTTTCCTGCCGGACAATCGGGGCCATGACCACCGTGGAGTCCGCCGGTCAGGCCGGTGCGGGGCGGGAAGCGACGAGCGAGGACGTGGTGCTGCTGCTGCCGAACGCCGCCGCCGTGCTGGACGGGGCGACCTCGCTGCGGCCGACCGAGTACTCGGGCGGCTGGTACGCGGCGCGGCTTTCCGAGGCGCTGCGTCCCAGGTTGCGCGCTAACGAGGCGGAACTGCCCGAGCTGCTGTCCGCGTCCATCGCCGAGGTGGCCGAGAGGCACGGCTTGCGTCCCGGTGACTCCCCCTCCAGCACCGTGTCCCTCGTCCGCTGGGACCACTCCACAGTGGAGGCACTGGTGCTGGCCGACAGCCCCGTGGTGGCCCTGACCCGCTCCGGCACCGAGGTGGTCAGCGACGACAGGCTCGCCGAGCTGGGCACCGGTTCCGACGACGGGTACCGGCGGCGGCTGCGCACCGGTGGCGGTTTCGACGAGCACCACTTCCGGCGCCTGCGGGAGGCCGTGGACGCCACGGGGAGGTGGCGCAACGTCGAGGGCGGTTTCTGGGTGGCCGAGGCGGAGCCCGCCGCCGCCCACCGCGCGGTGCGGCGCAGCTGGCCCCGCGACCGGCTGGAGGCGGTGCTGCTGGCCAGTGACGGGGTCTCCTGCGGGGTGGACCGTTACGGCAGCTACCCGAGTTGGCGTTCGCTGTTCGAGCACGCCACGAGCGAGTCCCCGCAGGCGGTGCTGGAGCGGATCCGGGCGGCGGAGGAGTCCGATCCGGACGGAACGCGGTGGCCGCGTCCGAAGAGGCACGACGACCAGGCGCTGGTGGTGGTCCGTTTCGACTGACCGTGCCCGTGCTCCGGTCCCGGGCTTCCGTGCCGCTCACCGGGGTAACGTGCGGCGGCGGGTCGGACACGTCGCGCGTTCGTGCGGCGATCTGTTGTGACGAACGACACCGATCAAAAAAGATCTCTTCCCCTAGAGACATTCGCGGTCCCACCTAGTACACTTGAACACGTCCACCTGACCCCCAGGGGTGGACTTGGCGCCCCCGCACTCCCGGTGACCCCCAGGCCGGTTGAGAGCGGGGGCGCACCTTATTGGTCCGCCTGTCACCTGTCCGGCTGAGCCGGTCGCGCCACCCCCGGTTTCGCCGGGTGTGTCGCGGCGACCCGTGCGATGCTCCGAGCCACACCCCCCGCACAACCGAATGGGACGCTCGGCGACGGCACGGCAGGAGGGCGTGGAGGACCGGACAACCCCCACCCTCCCGGAGACATTCATCCGATCGAGTGAGTAACCGGAACCGTGTCGGTCCTTGAATCGTCGGTCTCAGTAAGAAACCCGGAGGTTTTTCACGAGCGGAGGCGGACCATGAACCTGCACGCGCGGATCGAACTGTTCGGCGGCCCCGAGGACGGCCGGGAGATCACCCTCCCCGTCAGCACCGAGGGACAGCCGCTTTCCCCGCTGCCGGTGCCCGCTCCCCGCAGCGCGGGCGCGGAGGACGAGGAAGTGGTCTGGTACGAGCGCGACCACCAGCGTGGTCGCTGCATGTGGGTGTACAAGTACGCCAACTGCCAGACGCCCCACCCGACCGAGGCCTCCTGAGCGCGACCGGAAGCGACCTCTCCGGACACGCGGTGTCGCGTGCCCCGGGCCGCAGCTCGGCCCCGCACCGCCACCGTCCTGTCCGGACTCAGGGGCCGCGACGCACGCTGGCCAGCAGCTCGGGCGAGACCTCCCGCCCGTCCGCGCCGCGCAGCAGCACCGACACGTCTCCGCTGGCTTCGAGCACCGCCGCGCCCACCTGGTCGAAGTCGGTGACCCCGGCCAGCCGCAGCTTGGACAGCAGGTCGTTGCGGGTCATCTGCGCCTTGCGGAGGTTGCTCTCCAGGATCTCGGGCCCGTCCATCAGCAGCAGCGGCCAGTTGTCCACCAGCCCCTCCCACCTCCGGCGTCCCCGCGCACGGGCGACCAGCCACTGCACCAGGAACAGCGTTCCCAGCGCGACCGCTCCCTGAACCAGCGGGGTGGACCTGCTCACCGCCGTGGTGGCGATGATCGAACCGAACGCCACCGTGGCCGCCAAGTCGAAGTTGGTCATCTGCGCGAACGAGCGCAGCCCCGCCAGCCGGGAGAACAGGATCAGCACCAGGTACATGCCGACGGTGCCGACGACCACCACCAGGAGCACCGTCCAGGACGCTCCGAACACTCCGGACAGCATCCGGTTCCTCACTCCCTCCACGACCGCGCCGCGCCGTCGGCGGGCCCTGCGGACCCCGGCACCGGCTCACGAGACCTCCACCGAACCAGGGTCGAGGGAACTCCCTTCTTCCGCGGACGGCAAGGCGACACGCGAGGCGACGTCCGGAACCGACGGTGCAAGGCGTCGCGGGGGCGAACCGAGCCCCTCCTACGGGTGCACCGTCTCGGTTCGGGAGTCATTCGAGCGCGAGAGGCCGCTCGGGATCGGTGTCGCACTCCGTGGACGTTGTTCCCGGATCCGACTCCGAGCCCGCCTCCTTGTGCCGCACGAATTGAAGCCAGTGCCTTCCCCAGTCGAGACCGGGCTCGGCCTCCTCCACCGTCCAGCCCGCCGGCCACGTCGATGCCCTGAAGGAGCCTCGATCCAGCCGCGCCCACGACCTGTCGAACTCGGGAGGGGCACCGTGGAACCGCGTCTCGTTGAAAAAGACGGGCCCGTGGAACCGCGCCCCGGCGAACCAGGCGACGTCGTGGAACCGCGCTCCGCTGAACGAGGCGATCCCGTAAAAGCGGGCAAGGGTGAAATCGGCGCTGTGTACACGACAGCCCCGGAAGTCCCAGTGGTCGAGGACCGCTTCGACCAGGTCGAGGTCCATGCCGTCCCAGAACTCCTCGTTGGTCGGTCGACCGTGTTCGTCCGGGCAAGGCCTCAGGTGTCGTGTCAGCAGACGTTGGGCGGTCAGGCGAACCTGCCGTTCCTGCCGCTGATGCTCGGTGTCGGTGAGCTGGCCGCTCTCCGAGGTCTGGGTGGCGGTGAGTTTGAGCAGTGTGGCCAGCGCCGGGGAGTCCCGGAGAGCGCGGCCGGGGCTACGGGGATCGAACCGGTGGGCGTACTCCTCCCGCTCGCAATCGGATCGCTCGGTCTCCGGTGGTGTGTAGGGCATCCGCAGGTAGGCGCAGAACAGGTTCACGACCGCCTGACGGTGATCGGGATTGTTCTGCCCGAGTCGCGACAACGCGTAGAGACCGGCCATGCGCACCGGTGCCTGCCCGGAGGCGAGTTGTTGGGCGGCGGAGGTGTAGAGCTCGGTGGCGCGTCGCTCGTCGACATCGTGTTTGGACTGGGCGGCCTTGCGTTCCTGGAGGCGCTGCGCCTGTTCCTGCTGCAACACACTCAGTTCGTTGGCACGTTGCCTACGGGCCGCCAGCACCAGCAGTGCGGCACCACCGACTCCTACGGCGATACTGCTCGCCAGCTTGATGGCTTCCAACCGGATCCTGTCGTGATCGCCACCGCCCCCGAAAAACGACAGCAGCAGACACGCCGTGGTGATCCCCACCGTCAGCAACACGGTGGGCCCCACCCAGACGGCCCACTCCGGCATGGGCCGGATAGAGGTGTGAGACGAGTCGGGATCGCTTCGACGGTTCCGCACGAGCGCACGCGCCACGAGCAACGCGAGCGACAGACCCGCGCCGGCGATGGTGAGCAGAACGGGTAAGTGCGACGCCCCGGAGACGGTCCGGGCCTTCGCCGCCCACGAGACCAGCATCGACCAGTCCACCGGCATCCACACCAGCACGCCGGGGACGAGCATCAGAACAGCGGCGATGACCCCCCAGGACGAACGACGGAGCCGCTCAGTCCGGACTACCCCACAGGTCTCGCCTGCCCTTCCTCAACATGCTCACCCCCCGACTCCCGTCGGCGGCATCAGCGGTCACGTCACCGGACCGTCCGACAGGATCGTTCCCGAAGGGGCCGAGATTCCGAGTCGGTCCCGGCCACAGGGTGAGCCCTCGTGAGCGACATCGAAACAGTCGACCCGGTTCCCCTCTCCGTGAGGGGTCGGATCCCCAAGGGGATATGTAACTGTATGTAGTCGATCAGTCACCCAGGGTCATGCTATTCGACGCACCCGAACGCCGCAACCACCACCTCCGGACTTCCGACTCAGCACGACGGGCGATCGAGCTCGTCGACGGCACACCCCGCGCCGAGGTCGTTGCCCAACGGGGCCACGGCCAGCGCATCGACACTCGCTCGCCCGAACACCTGACCAACGATCGAGGGCAACCGAGGACCGGACCCCGGAACTTCCCGGTGGTTCCCCCGTGGTTCGGAATCGGTTCAGGTGTCGACGTCGGGGTCGGTGGGCTCCGCATCGGGTGCGGTCGCTTCCTGAGCTGCGTCCTCGGCGGGCACCAGCTCGCCCCAGCGGCCCTCCCTGCCGTCCCCGGGATCACGCTCGCGGATGACCCATCCGGGAGGAGGGCTGGAGACGATAGAGGCTTCGTGATCGAGGCGCAGCCACGCTCTGCCGAAGTGGGTCCGTTCGTGGAACCCGGCCCCGTCGAACCAGGCCAGGCCGTGGAACCCGGCCCCGGCGAACCAGGCCGGGCCGTGGAACCCGGCCCCGTCGAACCAGGCCGGGCCGTGGAACCCAGCCCCGGCGAACCAGGCCGAGTCGTGGAACCCAGCCCCGGCGAACCAGGCCGAGCTGTGGAACCCGGCCCCGTCGAACCTGGCCGAGCTGTGGAACTCGGCGCGGGTGAAATTGACATGACGTACTCGGCAGTCGCGCATGTCCCAGCGGTAGAGCGTGGCCCCCTCCAGGTCGAGGTCCATGTCCGCCCAGAACTCCTTATTGGTGGCCCGTCCACTCTCATCGAGTTCCGGGCGCAGATGGCGGTTCAGGAGACCCTGGGCGGTCAGCCGCACCTGCAACTCCTGGCGCCGGTAGTCGTCATCGGCGAGTTGGCTGTTGGTGGCAGTCAGCGTCGGGGCCAGCGTCAGCAGCGTGGCCAACGGCGAGGACTCCCGCCGCCCACGGTCGGGGCGACGTAAGCCCCGCCGAGGAACCCTGCGGTCCTGCTGGGAGCTGCCTTCCTCCACATCGGGCGGGGTGTAGGGCATCCGCAGGTACGCGCAGAACAGGTTCACGATCGTCTGCCGATGCCCCGGGTTGTTCTGCCCCAACCGCGACAACGCGTACAGCCCGGCCATCCGCACCGGCGCGTTCTCGGACGCCAGCTGCTGCGCGGCGGCGGTGTAGAGCTCGGTGACGCGCTGTTCGGCGGCGTCGGTCTCGGTGTGGCGCTGGGTGCGTTCGGCCAACCACTGTTTGCGGCCGGTCAGCACCAGCACGGACATGCCGACCAAACCGGCCCCGAGCGTCATCGCGGTGCGCACCGCCTCGATCCGCGCCTTGGGCACGTCCTGGGGGCGCGCCTGCCCGGCCAGTCCCATCAGCCACAGCAGCGCCAGTCCGGTCGCCGCCAGGATTCCCAGCGCGACCAGCACCACGATCCACCACCGCAGGGGCCGTGCCTGCGCCCGTGCTTCGGTCCGGTCTTTCCGCCGCCCGCGCGCGCGACCTCGCGGCAGCGCGCTCGCGAGAACCACTCCGGCACCGCACGCGGTGACCAACGCCGGAAGGCTGAACACTCCCCACGACGCCAGCGTCCCGCCCAGCCGGACGGCCAGTGCCGCCCACTCCACCGGCACCCACGCGGCCAGGCCGAGGACGAGCAGCACGCCCCCGCCGAGCAGCGTCCACGTCGAGGGCCGCACCCGCCGTACTGCCCCCAGCCGTCGCCCGACGCGACCGAAAGCTCCGCTACCCACACGAGCATGATCGCAACACCGGCGCGTGCCGTGGGCCGGTCAGCCGGATCGAAGCCTCGTCCTTCGTATGCGGAAAGCGGCACGGCGGCCGGAAGCACCGGAGAACCCGGTTCCAGCGCGGGAAGGTCGGGGTTCCGAGCGGGCACCGTGCCGCCGTGTTGTCAGGCCAGGTGCAGGCTGCCGCTCCCGGAGACAAGCTGCCCCAGGACCCCGGAAGCACCCCGGGTGTCCGGTTCGTCGAGGGTTCCCGTCACTCGAAACGACCGGTTTTCACGGCGTCGAGAAACGCCGTCCACTGCTGACGAGTGGCGGTGAAGTAACCAGCCTGGCGGTTCTTGGTGTCTCGGACGCCTGTCAGATCAGCAGTGAATCCGACCTCGACGCAGTTGCCAGAGGCACTGCTGCGGCTGGACTTCCGCCACGTGGTGAACTCGATCATGTTAGGCCCTCGTGATGTTGAACGTATTCGCTTAATAGCCTCATGGAGTCAGCAGCAGACAACGCTGACTCTCCGAGCCTGGTAATCATGCGCTCGTAGGGTCGCACATCGTCAGGGTCAGACAGCAGCACACCTGCGTTGGGCGCCTCGATGTGTACTGTGGAACTGCCATTCGGCATGGCGATGACAGAAAACATACCGTCGAGCCCTACATGCACACCAACGGTCAGCGGCAGAACCCTGATAGAGATGTTGGCGCGTTCGTTGACCTTGGTGAGATACCGAAGCTGCTCGGCGGCGGTGTCCCGACTTCCTGCCGGACGCTGCAGGACGGACTCATCCACGTAGGCAACCAGCTCAGTTGGTGACGACCGCTCGATAATGCCCTGACGATGTTGCCGTACGGCCACAGCATCATCGATTTCCTCATCGGTGAACCCTGCTGCTTCGTAAATCGCTCTGCTGTAGGCGCGTGTCTGTAGTAGCCCTGGCACCAGAGTAGGGGTCACGTACGTAATGCGGTGTGCTCGTTGCTCAGCATCGATAAGTGAAGCGAGTTGGGAGTTCACTCCTCGGTGGACTTCCCACCAGGCAGGCTCGTTCAAGTCCCGAGTCATCTTGATCAACCTGTCGCGGTCGTGAGAAGCCACCCGTAGGTAACCGAGCAGTGTGCTGACGTCTTCGACTGTGATCCCCTGCTTGGCGTTTTCGATCCTGCTTACACGCGCGTGGCTCCATCCCAGCATGTCCGCCAGTGCGCGAACAGTTAGCCCTCGCTCTTTCCTGGCTTGCTTGAGTTCTTTCGAGAGCGCTTGGGCGCGCGGGGACGTCGGCATAGCTCTCAGGATATGAGCTGAGACATCTCGCGTGATTCCCCCGAACAGGGTATTGGAACATCTCACTTGATCATGAGACAGTACAGATCATAACGTTCAATAGTCGTGAAGTTATGAACTGTAACAGTATTAGGTGGACCCAATGAGAGTGTTCAGTTGCCCTAGCAACGCTGCGAAGGGGCTACGAGTGTGCAGTGACATGCCCGATGCGAAGTACATACGGGCGGTGTGACATGCGGCCCCTGTTTCCGCGTGCGGCGGTGTTTCTGGTGCTGGCCCCCACCGAAGCGGACCACCGGTGGGCACAAACCCCCCGGCTGCACGCCCTCGAACACCACCCAGAGCACTACACGAGCCCGTGGGCACTGACACTGTGCCTGCTACGGCTACGACCGACCGAGATCACCAGCCTCACCGAGCACACCGACCCCGAGACACGCTCCGGCCCCGAGATGTGTGCCCCATGCTGCTCCACGATCGCCACGGGCGGCTTCCGCGGACGGGTGATCCCTCATGCCATGGCCGAATGACCCCCGCTGCCGCTTCGTCATCGGGCTCGACGCGTGGACGATCCCCCCCACCGGGGTGCAACGACGCGAAGCGTGCGCCCGAGCCGGGCGCGGACTGCTGGCCTGCTTCTGCGGAGCACGGATCAGACTGCCCGACCACCCACCACAACGGGTGATCGGCGGGTGGCACCACTACTGCCCGGAATGCCTGTGCTTTCTGATCGCCGCCAACGACCGCCCCCTGGCCAGCCCACTAACCACCTACGAACCCTGGCTAACCGAACTGGCCCAGCTGGAAACCCCGACCGAGGAAAGGACGCACGGCGGTGACGACCACGAACACCCCGATTCCCACCGTGTACCTGGTGGCGATTCCCCGACAGTGGCCCCCGGACAGACGACGACACGCGCTGCGCGAGCACCCCGAGGACTACCTGGGCGTGTGCGGGCAGATCACGGCACTGTGCGGCAAACCGGTGGTGGTGCCCTTCCCGGTGCTCACCAGCACACGGACACCACCGGAGACGACACCGACGTGTGACCGCTGCCAGGCGCTCGCCGAAGAACACGGATACCGCTGTCTGCACCTGGACTCCGGCTGACCACACCGGAATTCACACACCGTCCGGGAACACACCCCCACGGACCCGCACGCGGAACATTCCGCTTTTTCGTCGAAACAATCCGTTCTCCACTGACCTCCCCACGGGGAACCACCATGCTCACCCGCGTTGTTTCTCGCGTACTCGCCCGGTTCCGAAAACCGGGCGGAGCCCCACCTGACCATCCAGGCCCGGGCTTCCGCGTTCCCGCCGACCACCACGCTGTCACCGGCGATGCCGCCGTCACGACGGAGTTGCCGCGCCTACACCCCCAACCACACCTGGACCGCACCTGGTTCCTCGGCCACCGAGAATCACGCTGGCACGCCAGCCCCACCCACGTCAGCCCCCACAGCCACCAAGCCACCAGCGCCTGCGGCCA
>NZ_PVSR01000061.1:0-13347 GCF_003001495.1 Actinopolyspora mortivallis | reverse complement strand
GCCCCCCACGGCGTCCACGAAACCCCCCACTCCCCCGAGCGGCACCAGCCAACGTCGCCCGGCGGGGGTGAGCCCGCTCCCGTGGACCGGACGCGACCACGCCGAGAACCGCACCACCACGTAGCTGCCCAGCACGAGCAGCAGCACGGCCATCCAGGCCCGCGCGGACCCGGTGGCCACGGAGGAGAGCGCCGTTGCCCCCAGGAACCCGCCGAGACCTCCGGGGATGGCCAGCCAACCGACCATCCGCCAGTCCACGTTCCGCATCCTCCAGTGGGAGGCCCCGGAGGCGACGGCGGTACCGATCTTGGCCAGGTGTACCGAGGCCGAAGCCATCACGGGCACGGTTCCCACGGCCAACAGGCCTGTGGTGGCCGTAACGCCGAATCCCATGCCCAGTGATCCGTCGACCAGTTGGGCGAGAAATCCGGCCACTGCCACGAGTAACAGAGTGGGCACCAATGCCTCCAGACCGTTCCCGCTCGCACTCCGTGAGCCCGAGCGGCTTTTACGACTAAGTTGATAAAAACAGTACACTTTCCGCCGAACCGGTCAAGGCGCTCCCACCACTCGGGAGAGCCTCGACCGCGGTTGCTCACCGCGACTCCCAGACCCCGCTCTCACTGGTCCGGGCCGCCACGTCCGGGGGAAGTTGTCCGGAGACGAGCTGGGCTATGGTGACATTCTCGAGCACTTCGCGCAGGCTGCTGCGCACGGCGATCCAGACCCACTGCAGAATGGCCACCGACGGCTCGTAGCACACGTCCTCGGCGCGGGTGCCGTGCACACTGACGAGAGGCCCGTCGGTGGCCCTGATCACGTCGGCGATGGAGATGCTCGCGGGGTCCCGGTCCAGGACCCATCCACCGGCCTGTCCCCGTCGACTCGCCACGAATCCGGCCCGGCGCAGATCGCTGAGCACCGCCTGCAGAAAGTTACGGGGGATTCCCTGGGCGAGCGCCACGTCCTCGGCGCTGACCGGCCCGGTCTGGGCGCGGGCTATCTGGATCAGCGCGCGCAACGCGTAGTCCACCTTGGCCGAAATTCGCATGACCCGATTGTTCATCACCGCCGAGCCCCCGCGCCGCCAGCCCGGACCGCCCCTGGGAACGATCCGGGGCCACCCGCCCAGTGGACGGGTGGCCCCGAGGTGTCCTCCCGGCGGGGACGGCCCCTTTCCGGTACGGGATACGGATCAGCCGGTCACCAGGCTCACCCCGTAGGCGTTCAGCGCCTCGTTCACCGGCTGGAAGTAGGTGGTTCCACCGTAGGTGCAGTTTCCGGAGCCCCCGGAGGTCATTCCCTGGGCCTGGTTCCCGGAGATGAACGAACCACCGGAGTCCCCCGGCTCGGCACACACGTCGGTGCGGGTCAGCCCCCGGACGGTGCCGCTGGGGTAGCGCACGGTCTGGTTCTTGGCCTCGATGGTGCCGCAGTGCCAACCGGTGGTCTGCCCGGAACGGCACACCGAGGAACCGACGGGAGCGGAGCGGGAGCCGCGCACCGTGCGTACGGAGCCGTCGTAGGTGTCCACCCACGGCCGCAGCGTGTCGTCCGACCCCGTCCGCACGTAGGCGTAGTCGTTGCCGGGGAACGAGGAACCGGCGAAGGTTCCGCTCGGACTGCTGGTCCGGTCTCCCGGATCACCGCAGTGCCCGGCCGTGACGAAACCACCGGACACCGCGAAACCGACCGAGCACACGGTGGAGCCGTTGATGGTGTAACGCTGCCCGCCGATCACGTCCGCGTAGGTACGGGGCCGCTCACCGGACTCGACCACCCGCACCCTGTCCGGCGACACCCCCGTCGAACGCACGAACCGTTCGGCCCGCTCGGCCGTGCCGTGCTCCGTGGTCACCACCACGGAGTTGCTCGCGGAGTCCACGTACCACCCCGTCACCGAGCGCGGGGCACGCTGCGCGTGCCCGTCCAGCACCTTGCCGGTCCGGCGCAGCTCGGCACGAGTGTCGTCGACCAGTTCCGGTACCGCTCCGTGGGCGCGGACCTCGTCGAAACGGTCGGGATCGGTCACCGAGACGACCAGGTCCCCACTCGCGGCGTCGTAGCGGAAACCTCCGAACCCGGATCCCAACACGTCCCTGAGACGGTCGGCGGTCTGCCGGGCCGAGGCCTCGTCGGCGAGTCGTTGGCGTGCTTCGTCCCGGGTGAGTCCCAGGTCACGCTGCATGGCCTGCATCATGGTGGTCGCCCGTTCCGGGCCTTCACCCCGGGAGTCGGCCACGGAGTTCGCCGTGGCCGGGGCCGTCATGGCGGTCAGGGTTCCGACCGCCAACAGCGCGGTCGCGGCCATCCGACCGGCTAATTTTCGTCGCATCCGTGTTCTCCTTAGCCACGAAACGGATCTGATTCGGTGGCCGAAGAGTTTCCGGAGAAAAGAGAACGGCGACAATACTGCTTTTGCAGCAACGTTCGCAAAAGGAGTAGCACCGAGCGATCACTGTTCGTGTCGACACGAGAACGGAAAACCATGATCCGAACCGGAACAGGCGAAACAGCCGCCCTCTTTGCGTTGACAGAGCCACCACGACTGATAGGATTTTCTGCTCTTCCTCGAAGAGAGAAAGGGAAACGCCAGGCGAGAGGGGATGACGCTCCCGCTCTCCCCCGTCCGGCCCCACCTCACCCCGCTGGTGACACAGAGTGTCCACGACGAAGAGCGAAACGGGGCACAGGGGAGGCGAAACGCGAAAAACGGGAAAGAAAAAGTATGCTCCAACCGGGAAGAACCGCTCCCGAACACCCTTTTCCCTTCCACCTGTCGGACGGAACAACGCCCTTACGGGTTGCCCGTTCCCCGAAAATCTTCTTCGTTCCTCAACACCGACGAAGCAATTCGATCTTTTCGGGCCACGAAAAGTGGGGCCCCGCAGGGCCCCACTGACGTTCCGCGAGCGAGGACTCAGGAAAGCGGACGATCCGTCGGAGTGATCGGAGCCGGAAGGGTGTCCCGCCCCATCATATAACGATCCACTCCGGCGGCCGCCGACCGTCCCTCGGAAATGGCCCAGACGATCAGGGACTGGCCACGTCCCATGTCACCGGCGCTGAACACACCGTCCACGCTGGTCATGAAGGAGGAGTCCCGTGCGACGTTGCCCCGGGCGTCGAGTTCGACCCCCAGGTCCTCGACCATTCCGGTCCGCTCGGGTCCCACGAACCCCATGGCCAGCAGCGCCAACTGGCACGGCAGTTCACGCTCGGTGCCCTCCACCGGGACGAACCCACCGTTCTCCCGGCGAACCTCGACCAGACGCAGCGCACGTACCCGTCCCTGCTCGTCGCCCAGGAACTCCTGCGTGTTCACCGAGAACAACCGCTGACCGCCCTCCTCGTGAGCGGAGGAGACCCGGTAGAGCATCGGGTAGGTGGGCCAGGGCTGGTTGTCCGGCCTGCTGCTCGGCGGAGTCGGCATGATCTCCAGCTGGGTCACCGAGGCGGCCCCCTGACGATGGGCCGTACCGAGGCAGTCCGCACCGGTGTCCCCGCCGCCGATGATGACCACGTGCTTACCGGCCGCGTCGATGGGGGCGCTCTCCAGGTCGCCCTCCCGCACCCGGTTGGCCTGCGGAAGGTACTCCATCGCCTGGTGCACCCCGTCGAGCTCCCTGCCCGGCACGGGCAGCTCTCTGGAGACCGTCGAGCCGCCCGCCAGTACCACGGCGTCGTGCTCGTCGCGCAACTGCTCGACGGTGAGGTCCACACCCACGTTCACACCGGTGCGGAACTCGGTCCCCTCGGCACGCATCTGCTCCAGCCTGCGGTTCAGCCGGAACTTCTCCATCTTGAACTCGGGAATGCCGTAGCGCAGCAGGCCACCGATCCGATCGGCCCGCTCGTAGACCACCACACGGTGCCCGGCGCGTGTGAGCTGCTGGGCAGCGGCGAGCCCCGCCGGTCCCGAGCCGACCACGGCCACGGTACGGCCGGTCGAGGAGGTGGGGGGCTGCGGAGGTACCCACCCCTCCTCCCAGGCGCGATCGATGATCTCGATCTCCACCTGCTTGATGCTCACCGCGTCCGAGTTGATCCCCAGCACACAGGCCGCCTCGCAGGGAGCGGGGCACAGCGTGCCGGTGAACTCCGGAAAGTTGTTGGTGGCGTGCAACCGCTCCAGAGCGGCGTGCCAGTCCTCCTTCCAGACCAGGTCGTTCCACTCCGGAATGAGGTTGCCCAGCGGACATCCCTGGTGGCAGAAGGGAATCCCGCAGTCCATGCACCGCCCGGCCTGCTGCTGGAGGTGCTGGTGGGAGAACTCCTCGTAGACCTCCCGCCAGTCCTTGAGCCGAATGTCCACCGGCCGGCGCCGCGGCGTCTCGCGCGGCGTGGTCAGAAAGCCCTTCGGGTCAGCCATGAGCGGCCTCCATGATCGCCTCGTTGACGTCGCGGCCCTCGCGCTCGGCGTCGGCCTTGGCACTGAGCACGCGTTTGAAGTCCTTCGGCATGACTTTGACGAAACGCCGCACGGCGTTCTCCCAGTCATCCAGCAACCGGCGCGCCACGGTGGAACCGGTCTCGTGGTGATGCCTCTCGAGCAACTCGGCGAGTTCCCGACGGTCCTGTTCACCGAGCGGGTCCAGATCCACCATGTCCGGATTGACCCGTTCGGACCTCAGGTCGAGCACATAGGCGATTCCTCCGGACATCCCGGCGGCGAAGTTGCGCCCCGTGGTCCCGAGCACGGCCACCCGGCCCCCGGTCATGTACTCACAGCCGTGGTCGCCCACTCCTTCCACGACCGCCGAAGCACCGGAGTTGCGCACCGCGAAACGCTCGCCGACGACACCGCGGACGAACATCTCGCCCTGGGTAGCCCCGTAGAGCAGCACGTTCCCCGCGATCACGTTCTCCTCGGCGGAGAAGGCCGCGTCCTCCGGGGGACGCAGCACGATCCGCCCACCGGACAGCCCCTTGCCGACGTAGTCGTTGGCGTCACCGGTCAACCGCAGGGTGATCCCGCGCGGCACGAAGGCACCGAACGACTGCCCCGCAGAGCCGGTGAAGGTGACGTCGATGGTGTCGTCGGCCAGCCCGGCACCACCCCACCTGCGGGTGAGTTCGTACCCGAGCATGGTGCCGACGGACCGGTTGACGTTGCGTACCGGCAGCTCCAGGGTCAGCGGCGTTCCCTCGGTCAGTGCCCCCTCGCTGAGCTGGATCAGGGTGTTGTCCAGCGCCTTCTCCAGCCCGTGCTCCTGACTGGAGGTGCAGTGCCTGGCCTCGCCCGCGGCGACCTCGGGCACGTGCAGGATCGGGGACAGATCGATGCCCTCGGTCTTCCAGTGTCGACAGGCGGGGTCGGTGTCCAGCACCTCGGTGTGGCCGACCGCCTCCTCGATGGAGCGGAAGCCCAGCGCGGCCAAGTGCTCCCGGACCTCCTGGGCGACGAACTCGAAGAACCGGACGATGTACTCGGCACGCCCGTCGAACTTCGCCCGCAACTCGGGGTTCTGCGTGGCAACCCCCACCGGGCAGGTGTCCAGGTGGCAGACCCGCATCATGACGCAGCCGGAGACCACCAACGGAGCGGTCGCGAACCCGAACTCCTCGGCTCCCAACAGGGCGGCGATGACCACGTCGCGCCCGGTCTTGAGTTGACCGTCGGTCTGCACCACGATCCGGTCCCTGAGCCCGTTGGCCAGCAGCGTCTGCTGGGTCTCGGCCAAGCCGAGCTCCCACGGGGCCCCGGCGTGTTTGATCGAGGACAGCGGCGAGGCTCCGGTACCACCGTCGTGCCCGGAAACGAGCACCACGTCGGCGTGCGCCTTGCTCACTCCGGCCGCGACCGTGCCCACCCCGACCTCGGAGACCAGCTTGACGTGCACCCGGGCCCGCGGGTTGGCGTTCTTCAGGTCGTAGATCAGCTGGGCGATGTCCTCGATGGAGTAGATGTCGTGGTGCGGCGGCGGCGAGATCAGCCCCACTCCGGGGGTGGAGTGGCGCGTGTCGGCGATCCACGGGTAGACCTTGTGTCCGGGCAGCTGGCCGCCCTCTCCCGGCTTGGCCCCCTGGGCGATCTTGATCTGGATGTCGTCGGCGTTGACCAGGTACTCGCTGGTCACACCGAAACGCCCACTGGCGGCCTGCTTGATGGCCGAACGGCGCCAGTCGCCGTTGGGATCCACCGTGAACCTGTCGGCGTCCTCACCGCCCTCACCGGTGTTCGACTTCCCACCGAGGCGGTTCATCGCGATCGCGAGCACCTCGTGCATCTCCTTGGAGATGGATCCGTAGGAAATGCCGCCGGTGGCGAACCGTTTCACGATCTCCGAGACGGGTTCGACCTCGTCGATGTCCACCGGTTCGCGTACGCCCTCTTTGAACCGCAGCAGCCCACGCAGCGTCATCAGCCGCTCGGACTGCTCGTCGACGTGGTTGGTGTACTCCTTGAAGACGTCGTACTGTCCGCTGCGCGTGGAGTGTTGCAGCTTGAACACCGTGTGCGGGTTGAACAGGTGCGGATCACCCTCGCGTCGCCACTGGTACTCCCCGCCCACGTCCAGTTCCCTGTGGTGGGCCTTGAGCCCGTGTTCGGGGAAGGTCCTGCGGTGCCGCTGGGCGATCTCGTCGGCGAGGGTGTCGAAGTCGAGCCCGCCCAAGCGGGAGGTGGTGCCCGCGAAGCACCGCTCGACGATCTCCTCACCGAGGCCGATCGCCTCGAAGATCTGTGCTCCGGTGTAGGAGGACACGGTGGAGACACCGATCTTCGACATGGTCTTGCGCAGCCCCTTGCCGAGCGCCTTGATCAGGTTCTCGGTGGCCTTCTTCCCGTCCGTCCCGGACAGTTCACCGCGTCCGGCCAGATCCTCCACACTGGCCATGGCCAGGTACGGGTTGACCGCCGCCGCTCCGTACCCGATCAGCAGGGCCACGTGGTGCACCTCGCGTACGTCGCCCGCCTCGACGACGAGCCCCACCTGGGTCCGGGTCTTCTCCCGGATGAGGTGGTGATGCACCGCCCCCGTCAACAGCAACGAGGGGATCGCCGCGTACTCGGCGTCGGCCCCGCGGTCGGAGAGCACGATGATCCGCGCCCCCGAGGCCACGGCCTCGGAGACCTCACGGCAGATCTCGTCGAGCCGTTCCCGCAGTGCCTGACCGCCCCCCGCGGCGCGGTAGACCATGTGCACGGTCACCGACTGCAGGTCGGGACGGTCCCCGTCGTCGTTGATGTGGACGAGCTTGGCCAGTTCGTCGTTGTCCAGCACCGGGAAGGGCAGCACGAGCTGGTGACAGGCGGCGGGGTCGGTCTCCAACAGGTTGTGCTCGGGACCGACGTGGGTGCTCAGCGAGGTCACCAGCTCCTCGCGGATGGCGTCCAGCGCCGGATTCGTCACCTGGGCGAACAGCTGCGTGAAGTAGTCGAACAACTGGCGCGGGCGCTCGGACAACGGCGCGAGCGGAACGTCGTTGCCCATGGAGCCGACCGGCTCGGCGCCGCCGACGGCCATCGGCTTGAGCAGCTTGTCCACTTCCTCCTGGGTGTAGCCGAACAGCTGCTGACGCTGCACCAGCGAGGAGTGCGTGGGCACTTCCCGGGAGCGCCGCGGCAGGTCCTCGAGGTGCACCATTCCTTCGTCGAGCCACTGGCGGTAGGGGTGCTGGGAGGCCAGCTCGCTCTTCACCTCGTCGTCGGGGACCACCCGTGCCTGCTCGGTGTCGACGAGGAACATCCTGCCCGGCTGCAACCTCCCCTTGCGGGCGATCCGTTCCGGAGCGATGTCCAGCACACCGGTCTCACTGGCCAGCACGACCATGTTGTCGTGCGTGATCCAGTAGCGTCCCGGACGCAGCCCGTTGCGGTCGAGCACCGCCCCGACCCGTGTGCCGTCGGTGAAGGTGACCAGCGCCGGCCCGTCCCAGGGCTCCATGAGGTTGTTGTGGAACTCGTAGAAGGCACGGCGCTGCGGATCCATCTCCGCGTGGTTCTCCCACGCCTCGGGGATCATCATGAGCACCGAGTGCGGCAGGGAGCGTCCACCGAGGTGCAGCAGTTCGAGCACCTCGTCGAAGGTGGCCGAGTCACTGGCGTCCGGGGTGGCTATCGGATAGAGCCTGGACAGATCCCCCGGGATCAGGTCGGTGTCGAGCATGCTCTCGCGGGTCCGCATCCAGTTCCGGTTCCCGCGCATGGTGTTGATCTCACCGTTGTGCGCGATGTACCGGTACGGATGTGCCAGCGGCCACGAGGGGAAGGTGTTGGTGGAGAACCGCGAGTGCACCAGTCCGATCGCGCTGGTGAACCGCTCGTCGGTCAGATCCATGAAGAAGGCGTCGAGCTGCGCCTCGGTCAGCATCCCCTTGTAGACGAGAGTGCGCGCCGACAGGCTGGGGAAATAGACGTCGACACTGTGCTCGGCCCGCTTGCGCAGGCAGAAGGCGCGGCGTTCCAGCCGCATCACGGGGTCCTGCCCGTCGTCGGCGCTCGCCCCCTCGGCGACGAACAGTTGGCGGAAGCGCGGCATCACGCTCCGCGCGAGCGAGCCCGCACAACTCGGCTCGACCGGCAGTTCCCTCCACCCGAGAACGTGCAGCCCCTCCTCCGTGGCGAGACGCTCGATCTCGGCCACGGCGCGTTCGCACTCGACCTCGTCGTCGGGAAGAAAAGCGTTGCCGACCGCGTAGGAACCGGCGGCGGGCAGCTCGAAGGGGACCACCTCACGCAGGAAGGCGTCCGGGACCTGCGTCAGGATTCCCACACCGTCACCGGTGTCCGGATCCGCGCCTTTGGCGCCCCGGTGTTCCAGGTTACGCAGGGCCTGCAGCGCGTTGCGTACGATGGCGTGGTCCTTGCGGCCGCTCATGTCGGCGACGAGCGCCACACCGCACGCATCGTGATCGTTGGCAGGGTCGTAGAGCCCCGCACCGTCGGCGCCCCGTTGCGCACGACCTCTCGCATTCTGGGAAACCGGCATTCGGATCCTCCCGTCCTCAGGCAACGATCCCAACCGCGTGGACACGACAGAGTGAGACCGTAGAAACCTCTCCGGAGCTGACAAGAAGGATGCGCCGTTGCACTCTTGGTCAGTTCGCGAAACTATACAGATCGCCGCCGCGCTCGACTACGAGTAAGTAACACGCGTTACACTCGCGCGTCATTTTCCCACGAAGTGGGAACTCGTGGCGGCGCACGACAGTCCGGGTCCGACCGGTTGGACGCTACCGACCCGAGAGCCCGCTCGTCGAGCGCGTGCTTGGCGAGGGGGTTGCTGTCTCCCCGGAAGGTAGCAGTGACCCCTTTGTGGAACAAAGATTTCATTCAATACTGAAACAACAGTCACTACAGACATGTTGTTCCACTCCCCATAGCCCCACGAACCCCGGAGAACGCGAGGGAAACGGATCTCTCGCAGAAAAAGAAGGACGAAAACATTTTTCCGGTGAATTCGACGGACGGAAGGAATTCCTCGAAAAGCCTCCGCCGCTCACCGGATTCCGCGGTTCGGAACGCACCCCCGTGCCACCACACCGGGGACGGCACGAGGGCGTTCCACTGCGCCCCGGCGGAACCGGACGCCGGGGTCACGGACAGGAGGGCCTCATTCCGCGTCGTGCAGCCGCTCGATCCGCTCGGCCAACCCCAGGTCGTTCTCGGTCACCCCGCCGGCGGAGTGCGTGGTGACGCGCACGGTCAGCCGGTTGTAGTCGTGCACGGACAGATCGGGGTGATGGTTGGCCTCGTTGGCCAGGTGCGCGATCGCGTTGGCCATGCTCATCGCCGTGAGGAAGCCCTTGAGCTGCCAGGTCCTGTGCACAGCCCCGTCCCGGTACTCCCAACCCGACGCCAGCCTGCTCACGATGGTCTCGCGATCCAACAACTCGGGCACTGCGTCCACCTCGCCTTCACGTACACGTACCGCGTGACACCAGCCCCGCAACAGGGATTCTCAGTCGGAGCCCTCCCGTTCGGGGCGCTGGGGAAGAGAGTTCTCGACCTCCGCACCGTCGTGGTAGACCCCGGCGGGAAGCGCCCGCAGGGCGCGCAGCGTCCGCGGGTCAGCCTGTCGCTGCTCCGCGTAACGGAGCAGCTGTTCCCGGTCCGCCGGGAACTCCAGTCCCTGCAGGGCCTTGCTCACCCGTCGTTCGTCCGCGTCGGTCATGATCCTCTCCTCACGGGCACGGTACGCGTTCCTCCGGTGCTCGGAGAGCACCGGGCGATCATCGACTCGCCCTCTATCCCGGGGAATACCTTCCGTCCGAGGCGGGTAAACCTCGCCTGGTGGATCTTCGCCCGCCTGCCGCGGCTAGCCTGAGGCCATGGCGGAACACCTACAGGTCGTCACGACAACCGACTCGGCCGAAACCGCCGCGGAGCTGGCACGCGGGGTTGTCCACGGTCGCCACGGAGCGTGTGTGCAGGTCGCGGAGGTGCGCAGCTTCTTCCGTTGGGAAGGGGGAGTCCAGGACGAACGGGAGTGGCAACTGCAGATCAAGACCTCGCGGAGTCGTCTCGACGGGCTGGTCGAGCATCTCCGGAAACACCACAACTACGAGGTCCCGGAGATCATCGCCACACCGATCGTCTCCGGTGACCCGGAGTACCTGTCCTGGGTCGACGAGGAAACCGGCCAGTAGGAGCCCGCCGCGGCGTTCGCGTCGTCGGACGCCGCGGCAACGGACAACCGACCACCAGCCCACACACGAACGTCGCGACCGCGACACTCAAGGGACCCAGCCGGATGAAACAGCCGACCATCACCCGCACCGACATCTACACCGCGACCGTCGGACCGGCGCTGGGAACGCTCCTGGCGACGCTCACCCTCCGGTGGGACTGGATCCCGGCCGGGGTGTTCGTCGCGCTGGCGGGACTGGTGCTGATCCGGCTGCACCGCGCCGCCGCGGACTGGGGGAGCCGCGCGGGTGTGCTGGCCCTGCTGGCGGGCCTGTTGTTGTGGCTGTGGCTGGACGACGGCAGGTGGGCGGTGCTGGGGGTCTTCCCGCTCGTGTTCGTGTTCATCCGCAGACTCGCGGCCGCCGTGGAACGGCGTCGCTGACCGTTCACCCCCGGAGATCCCGACCACCGAGTGTGTCCACCTGCCTCCGACACGAAACCCGGGCGCTGATCCTCTTCCGCTCAGCGAAAAACTCCGGTTCCACGCCGCGACGAAACGTGTCCCGCTCTGTCCGCCCGCTCGGCCACGTGTCAACATTCGGCGATCCGACAATGGTGACGTAGGCGGTCAGCGTTCGCGAAACGTGATGAACCGCCCACCGGGCGAAAGCAGAAAGGACTGTTTCGTGCACATACTGTGGGGCATCGGCGGCATGATCGTGCTGCTGCTGATCGCGGTCGCCCTGTCCACGAGTCCCCGTTCCATCCGACCGCGCACGGTTCTCGGAGCCCTGGCGATCCAAGTGATCTTCGCTTTTTTGGTGCTGCGGTGGGATCCGGGAACACGGGTTCTGGGTGTGGTGGCCGACGGTGTCGGCAGAGTGATCGACTCGGCCAACGAGGGCATCGAGTTCATGGTCGGCCCGCTGCTCGGGCAGCTCGAGGGCAACGCGACCGTGTTCGCCTTCCAGGTACTGCCCATCATCGTGTTCATCGCCTCGCTGACCGCGGTGCTCTACCACTGGAACATCCTGCAGTGGGTGGTGCGCCTCATCGGAGGAGGTCTGCAGAAAGTACTCGGCACCACCAGGGCCGAGTCCCTGAACGCCACCGCGAACATCTTCGTGGGACAGACGGAGGCCCCGCTGGTCGTACGCCCCTATCTGGCGCGGATGACCCGTTCCGAGTTCTTCGCCGTCATGGCCGGAGGACTGTCCACGGTGGCGGGAACGGTGCTCGTGGGGTACTCCCTGCTGGGAGCCGACCTGGAGTACCTGATCGCCGCGAGCTTCATGGCCGCCCCGGCCGGGCTGCTGATGGCCAAGATCATCGTCCCGGAAACGGAGAAGTCCACCAGTGACCGGGCCGTGCTCGCCAGCACGGGCGGCTCGGCCACGAGTTCCTCGGAGAGCCCCGACGAGGGGACCGCCGACACCGACGCTCCCGACGAGGAAGAGGCCCCGGCAGCACCGGAGGGTTCCGAGAAACCACGCAACGTCATCGACGCCGCCGCCGTCGGTGCCTCCGACGGGATGCGACTCGCGCTCAACGTGGGGGCGATGCTGTTCGCCTTCATCTCGCTGATCGCGCTGCTCAACCTGATCCTCGGTGGAGTGGGTGGTCTGTTCGGGCTGGAGGACCTCACCTTCCAACGCGTGCTCGGTTACGTCTTCTCACCGGTGATGGTCGCCATCGGCGTGCCGCTCAACGAGGCCGTGGAGGCGGGGAGTTTCCTGGGGCAGAAACTGGCCCTCAACGAGTTCGTCGCCTTCGCCGACTTCGGTCCCGCCGCCGAGGGGCTCTCCGACCGCACCACCGTCATCGTCACCTTCGCACTCACCGGATTCGCCAACTTCGGCTCGCTGGGCATCCTCCTCGGAGGACTCGGGGGAATGGTCCCCTCCCGGAGACCCCTGATCGCCCAGTTCGCCATCCGGGCCGTGCTGGCCGGCACGCTGGCGAACCTGATGAGCGCGGCGATCGCCGGCATCATCGTGCCCTGAGGAGCCGCGTCCCCCGTCCCGGTGGCGGGGCGGGGGACGCATCCGGTTGTGGCCCACCCCGCACACGGCCGGACGAGGGTTTGACAGGCTACTGCCATGACCGCAGCCGATACGTTTCCTCGTCACAGCGCCCGAACCCAGGGATTCACCCTGGGGGCGCCACGCGATTTCACTGTGTCACCGGACGGGCGGCGGGTGCTGTTCCTGCGGTCCTCGAGCGGCACGGACCGCAACAACGCCCTGTGGATGTTCACCCCCGAGGACGGACGGGAACACCGTGTGGCCGACCCGGCCGAACTGGACGACACCGATGCCGCCTCTCCGGCGGAGAAGGCCCGTAGGGAGCGCGTCCGTGAACGTGCTTCGGGAATCACGAGCTACGCGACCGACTCCCCGGTATCCACGGTCGCTTTCGCGCTCTCCGGGGCGCTGTTCGTCGTCGACCTCGACACCGGGGAGGTCACCCGACTGCCCGCTCGGCACCCGGTGGCCGATCCCCGGCCCAGCCCGGACGGAACACGGATCGCCTACACCTCCGGAGGTGCCCTGCGGGTGATCGGCTCCGACGGCAGCGGGGACCAGGCGTTGGCCGAGCCCGACCACGACCAACAGAGCTGGGGCACCGCGGAGTTCATCGCCGCCGAGGAGATGAACCGCCGACGCGGTTACTGGTGGTCGCCGGACGGATCGGCGGTGCTGGCCACGCGGGTCGACGAGTCCGCCGTGGCCCGGTGGAACCTCACCGACCCCACCGACCCCACCCTGCCCCCG
>NZ_PVSR01000060.1:0-13388 GCF_003001495.1 Actinopolyspora mortivallis | reverse complement strand
CCCCCCAGTCTCTCCGGGTCCAGTGCCTCCCACTCGGCACCGTGACCCCGCCCCCCAGCCGGTGAGCGGCTCCACCCGCTGTGCACCCCGGGCAGGAACGCGAAACCGTACAAGCGACCGCGCAGCTCGCCCACGGCGCAGTCCACTCCCGCGCGCCACCAGCGCTCCAGCACCGCCACCTCGGGCGGAATTCTCGCCCCACCTCCGGAACCGTCCATCCCGACCCCCTCGTGCGCTGCGCAGAACGCCCGAAACCGAGTATGCGTCCCCGTGGGGGCCGCCGCAGCGCGTCCCCGGAAACGGGTGAATTCTTTTCGACGCCGCGTTCGGGCCGGTGGTTGGTTACCGTCGAACCACCCGGAATCCACCACGAACCGCACGGGGAGCTCCGTGGTCGAGCAGCAGAACCCACCGCGTGAACGGACCTCCTCGCTGGGCAGAGCCAGCGGGGCCATGGCCGTGGCCACACTGGCGAGCAGAGTCAGCGGCCTGTTCGCCAAACTGCTGCTGGTGTGGGTGCTCGGACTGGGGGTGGTCAACGACTCCTACACCGTGGCCAACACCCTGCCGACGGTGGTCAACGAGCTCCTGCTCGGCGGTGTGCTCACCAGCGTGGCCGTCCCCCTGCTGGTGAGCGCCCGCCAGAGGGGCGAGTCCGAAGGCGAGTCCTACGCCCAGTGGATGATCACCATGGGGCTGGTGCTGCTGGTCACGGCCACCGTGCTGGCCGTGGCCTCGGCTCCCCTGCTGACCGAGCTGTACCTGGGCCCCCACACCCGCGCCAACAGTGCCCTGACCACGGCTCTGGCCTACCTGCTGCTTCCCGGCATCGTCTTCTACGGGCTCTCGGCACTGTTGATGGCGATCCTCAACGTCCGCCAGGTGTTCGGACCTCCGGCGTGGGCCCCGGTGCTGAACAACGTGGTGATCACCGCCACGGTGCTGCTGTACACCGCCGTGCCCGGAACCGTCTCCCTCGACCCGGTGCGCATGGGAGAGCCCAAACTGCTGGTGCTCGGGCTCGGCACCATGTCCGGCATCGCCGCCCAGAGCCTGGTGATGGCGTTGTCCCTGCGCCGCACCGGTTTCCGTTTCCGCTGGAACTGGGGATGGGACCACAGGCTGTCCGAGTTCGGAGCCCTGGCCGGCTGGGTGCTCGTCTACACCCTGATCAGCCAGATCGGGATGATCGTGACCATCCGGGTCGCCGGTCAGGGCACCGCCGGCAGTGTGGCCACCTTCCACTACGCCTGGCTGCTGTCCCAGGTGCCCTACGGAGTGCTCGGTGTCTCCCTGCTGCAGGCGCTCATGCCCCGAATCAGCAGATCCGCCGACCAAGGGGACACCGGTGCCTTCGTCGAGGACCTCGGCCTGGGCGAACGGCTCAGCGCCCTGCTGCTGACACCGGTGAGTGCGCTCATGCTCACCGGCGGCCCCGTCATCGGCGTGGCCTTCTTCTCCCTGGGCCAGGGCAGCACGGCCGCCGCCGACCGCCTGGGGATGACCCTGGGGGTGGCGGCGGCCGGCATCGTGCCCTTCGCGATCACCATGTTGCAGCTGCGGGCGTTCTACGCGATGAAGGACGCCCGGACCCCGGCGGTGATCAATGCGGTCATGGTCGCCTTCCGTGCCCTGCTCTGCTACGGAATGCTGGTGACGCTGGATCCGCGGCACCTGGTGATCGGGGTGACCCTGGCCATGTCCCTGAGCTTCCTGCTCGGTGCCGTGATGGGGCAGCTGTGGCTGCACCTGCGTCTGGGCCCGGTCCAGACCCGACGCACCGTTGGCGGCATCGGGTGGGCCCTGTTGAGTTCGACCGCCGGATGTGTGCTCGCGGTGCTCGTGCTGCATCCGCTCTCCCCCAGCCTGGGCGCTCTCGGCGAGGTCCCCGGAGCCTGGGTCGACCTGGTGATCCGCACCGCGATCACCCTGGGGGTGGGCTTCGGTTCCATGCTGCTGCTGCCCGTGACCGAGACGGTGATCGCGCGGCAGCGGATCCGGCGGATGTGGCACCGCCGGCGCCGCGGCTGGTGAGGATCAGCTCCGCACCCGGAGGCGCCGCTCGCGCAGCTCGGTGAGTTCCGGAAACTCCGGCAACGGACTCAACCGTTCACCCACCGCCCAGGACAGCAGAACGTCGGCCAGTTCGGGGTTCCGCGCCAGGGCGGGACCGTGCAGATAGGTGCACACCACCCGCCCGCTGACGGCGCCCTCGGTGCCGCCGGTGCCGTTGCCGGTGCCGTGCAGCACCGTCCCCAGCGGACGGGTGTGCTCGCCCAATCTGCTTCGCCCCAGATGGTTCTCGAAGCCGCTCAGTGTTCCCACCCCGGCGAGTTCGCCGCGCGTGGACAGCTCACCGATGGCCCTGCGCTCGCCCGGTTCGGTCGTGATGTCGACCAGCCCCAGTCCCGACCGTGTTCGGCCGTCACCGGTGGTGAACGCGGTTCCCAGCACCTGTAGACCCCCGCAGACCCCCAGCACCACCGCTCCGGAGGCCACGGCCCGGTGCAGCCCGTCCCCTCGGGCCAGGAAGTCCACGGCGGCCTGCTGGGCGACGTCCTCGCCCCCGCCCAGCAGGTAGATCTCACAGCTCTCGGGAAGGGTCGTGTCCGAGGACAGCACGGTCACGATCTCCGCGGCGTAGCCGCGCCAGCGCAGCCGCTGGGCGAGCACCAGCGCGTTTCCCCGGTCCCCGTAGGTGCCGAGCAGGTCGGGAACCACGAGTGCGATGCGGACGGTGGATTCTGTCACGGTCTTTGCCTCTTGGAGAACAGATCGCGGAACGCGGTGTAGTTGGCGATGACTTCGACCGGCTCGTCGTTCCCTCCGTGGGAGGAGGCCCACCGCAACGCCTGGGACACCCCGGCGGAGGCGACCTCGCACGGGACTTCGGCGTAGCGCAGCCGGACGGCCAGGTCCAGCGCCCGTTCCCCCGCCACCACCACGGTGCGCCCGGCCAGTCGTTCGAAGTCGATGTCCCACAGCCAGGAGACGTCGTAGCCGTCGGCCTCTCTGCTGTTGACCACGAGCACCAGAGGACGTTCGTTCTCGGCGACCAGGTCGAGCATCTCCAGCCAGCTCGCCGGGTTCTTGGCCAACAACAGCCGCACGCTGTGCCCGGCCAGCAGAACCTGCTCGTAGCGCCCGTGGGCCTGCCGCAACGCGCGGACACGGTCCACGGCCTGACGGACCGGGATGCCCAGCACCGAGGCCGCGGCCACCGCGAAGGTCGCGTTGACCCTGTTGACCTGCCCGGGCAACGGCAGGGAGAGCTCCTCACGCAGCCCGTCCGGACCGATCAGCTCGGTGGTGCCGACCGTCCAGTCCGGGTGGGGACGACGCAGGCCGCAGGTGCAGTACCAGTCGGTGTCCTCGCGGTGCAGGAAGGCCCCGCACCGGGGGCAGTTGAGCGCGTCGTGCTTCCACCGGCACCCTCCGGACACCCAGGTCACCTCCGGATGGTCGGCGGCGGCCGAGACGATGTTGGGGTCGTCGGCGTTGGCGACCACCCTGGTTCGCGGGGCCCGGGAGAGCGCCGCGCGCAGGCTGGCCTCGACGGTGCGGATCTCGCCCACCCGGTCCAGTTGGTCGCGGCTGAGGTTCAGCAGCAGGATCGCCGTGGGAGCGAACCGTTCGGTCACCTGGGCCAGATGCAGTTCGTCGACCTCCAGTGCGGCGCGGTCCGCACCGGGATCGCCCATCAGGGCGGCGACGTGACCGTCGAGCATGTTGGCTCCGGTCGCGTTGCTGACCGACCGTCCCCCGGCGCGGAGCGCCTCGGCCACCATGTGGGTGGTGGTGGTCTTGCCGTTGGTGCCGGTGACCACGACCACGTGTTTGCCCGCCACGAGCTCGTCCAACAGGTCCGGTTGCAGCGCCAGGGCCACTCGTCCGCCGATGATGCCTCCGCTGCCGAGACGCAGTTTCCTGGAGGCGCCCGTGGCGAGTCGGCCCGCCGCCACAGCCAGGGCGGTACGCACCCGACGCAGGGGGGAGTCGTGCTCGGTGGGGAAGCCGCCCGGCGGAACGAGCCGCCAGCGTGACGGCCGGGCGGGCGAACACGACTCGTCCCGCCGGTGCTGTCCGGCTCGCGTGTCCTGGCGGGTCGTGTTCGTCATCGCCGGGTCCTTTCCGTACGGCAACGAGCGGGGGCGGGGTCCCCACGACGGGGCGCGGGGTGGTGCTCCACGGCCTCCTCCCTGGTTCCGGCACCGGTTCACCGTTGGTCGGTCCTTCGCCCGAGCGGGATGCCCGGATTGCCGTGGTCGGAACCGTTCCGCTCGTCTCGGTGGTGAAAAGCCGACCGTGCGGGGTCACGGTTTTTCCGTATCGGCACGAAACAGTGTACGGGGCGCGATCCTTTCGCGCTGTCCCGAATAAATTCGCAAAGATTTCACGTTGGCTCGTTCGAGGTTGCCTCTCCCAGGAAGAACCACCTCACTCGAAGAGGTGAAAACAGGAGATCGTCTTTCGACGTCATCGCGAATAGTGGCCCTCACCAGGGGCGATGATCTCCCCCGATTCGACGGGCACGGTGTCAACACACGATCGAGCAAAATGATTGTCACTGTGGGTGAGAACGATCAACGAGGTGGCGAAAACGGAAACGAACCGGCCTCGGCAGGACCGCTTGACTTCCGCACACACGTGCAACACGCTGACATTTCGGTACGGACACGAAAAACGCGCGGGACGGAAGGAACCCGCCCGAGATCCTCTCCGGGGAGGGGAACACATGGAAGGTGTCGTACTGGCCCTGCTGTCCGGCCTCGTGATCCTCGGTCTGCTGTGGACCGTGTGGGACCTCCGTATCGACCGCAGGAAACGCCGCAGACAGTGACGGCTTCGTGCGACAGTTCCCCCCGGAAGAGCACACTAGCGGTCCCGCACCCCCGCCTGTCAGGGGAACGATGCCACGCCACACGGCCCTCACCGGAGCCTAGTGCCGCGCGCCGGGAGCGGCAAGGGAGGGCCGAACCCCTGCTGACAGTCGCGGTCGTGCTGTTCACGGTCAACCACGCGCACGACGGTTTCAGTGGGGGGACGCTCGCACGGCAGTGGACCACCGGGAACATCGAGACGGGAACGGCCACCAGCGAGTTCCGCGTCGTGGAAGTGCTCGTCGGTGGTTCGTCCGTAGTGGCCCAAGCCCTCGCGGGGCTGGCGCTGGCGGTGTACGCCCTGGCGATGCTGCGAAGCGGACAGTACTCACGCGTGTTGTCCTGGCTGGGCCTGGTCAGTACCGTCGGGTGGTTTCTCGTCGGTTCGGCTCTGTTCCTGCGCCTTCCCGGAGTCTCGTTCGAGCTGCTGCTGCCTTTCGCGGGCCTGGCCACGGTGTGGGTGCTGGGCGTGGGAATCACCCTCGTGCGCCGGGGTTTCTCGCACACCTCGCCCGGTTTCTCCGAGTCCCCGACCTGAACCCGGTCCTCCACGGACACCGGCCCCGGGTCACGGGGTTTCCTCCGCCGGTGGTGGGGTGAAGGTGATCTCCTCGTCCGGGCCGGGCACACGGAGAGCGGGCAGCGAGCGTTCGATCTCGGCACGGGAGGGTTCCAGCCAGGGCGGCAGTTTCAGGGCCGTGCCCAGTTCCGGGAGTGGTTCGTCGACGGTGAAACCGGGAGGGTCGGTGGCGATCTCGAACAGCACCCCTCCCGGCTCACGGAAGTAGATCGAGCGGAAGTAGTGGCGGTCCAGCACGGGAGTGACGTCCACCCCGCTGTCGAGCAACACCTCGCGCCACTGACGCTGTTCGGCGTCGTCGGCGCTGCGCCAGGCTATGTGGTGCACCGTACCCGCCGCGACCACACCCAGCGGGGCTTCCGGGCTGCACCGGACGTCCACCATCGCCCCGGAACCTTCTCCGGCCGCGGCGAAACGGAACCTGGATCCGTCCTCCTCGACGAGCCGGAAACCGAGCGTTCCGGTCAACAGCTCCGCAGTGTGCTCATGACCGATTTCTGTCACGGTGACCGAGTGCAGCCCACGGATGGCGTACTCGGGAGGGATGGTGCCATTCTCCCACGGGCCACGCGAGTCCGCCCACGGATGCCCCACCAGCTCGATCAGCAGCCCGTCGGGGTCGGTCACCCGCAGCGCCTCCTCCTCGGAGCGGGCGGACGGAGAACCGGTCTCCACGTCGAGCCCGTCCAGGTGGCGCTGCCACCACCCCAACGAGTGCTGGGGAACCGAGAAAGCCACCGAGGTGGTCTGCCCGGCGCCCCGCCGTCCACGCGGCGCGTTCGGCCAGGGGAAGAACGTGATCAGCGTTCCCGGCTGCCCCGATTCGCCTCCGAAACACAGATGGTACGTGTCGGGAGCGTCGAAGTTGACGGTTCGCTTCACCAGACGCAGCCCCAGTGCCGTACGGTAGAAATCCACGTTGCGCTGCGGATCGGTGGCGATCGCGGTCACGTGGTGCAGACCGGTGGGCGTGCTCGGCATGGCTGCTGCCTCCCTCGTCGGAGCCCGCCGTGAACAGCGCCGCCCGGCGGGACCACTGCTGCCCGCCCACCATCGTCCGACATCCCCGCCGCCCCCGCAGTACCGAGCCCGGTGGGCATCCCGGCGGAAGAGCCCGGGCTGTCGCCGCGGCCGATGACGCGGGGATCCTGCCCTAAGTCACGTCAACCCCGTAGCCGGAGACCAAGAGTCATGAGCGCCCTCGATCTCAACACGGCCACACCATCGACGGGCAGGTCTGCTGAGGGCTCCCGCGCGCTCGCCCGGATGCTCAACGAAGGTTCGCCCCCTGGGTGATCGTGCTGATCCTGCCTGGGACCGTGGCCTGGCAGGTCACGCACGCGCTCGTACCTACAGCGCTCTGGGGAGTTCTCGTCGCACTGACAAGCAGCATCATCCCGAGGTCATCCTCGCCGTGACGTACTCTGCCCCCTCTGGGGGGACGGCGGTGCTCGTCGCCGCGGTCGGGTGGTCTCGGGTCGTCCTGAATGACCACACCTCGGCCCAGGCCACAGTGGGGGCGACCGTGGGCGGCGGTGTGTATGCCGCCCTGGTTCCTTAGAGGTGTGTGACGGGGTCTTCCGGTGGGCAGCTAGGGCCGGGCAGGCATCGAGGCGCTCCGGCTCACGTGGTATGTGCCCCTTGGGGAGCCCGCCACATCGTCCAGGTGAGCGGCCCGCCGTCGGGCACCGGGACCTCCGCCTGAACCTCGAAGCCGAAACGCCGGTAGATCTCCACGTTCCGTTCGTCCGAGGTTTCCAGGAAGGCCGGAACGCCGGCACGGTCGGCCTCCCGCAGTCCGGCCCGGATCACCGCCCCGGCCAGCCCCTGGCCCTGCCGGCCGGGCTGCACCCCGACGGTGCCGAGAAACCACACCGGATCCCGGGGGCGATGGGGAGCCAGCGCGGTTTCGGCCCGTTCGAAGTGCTCCCACCGGTCGCCGGCCAACTCGACGAACCGATCGGTCAGCTCGGTGAACACCGCCTCCACTCCCGTGCTCTCCGGCGTGGTCCACACCGACACCGCCTCGCATCCCGGGGTGACCCACACCCGGCCGTGTTCCAGACCGATGCGGGAGACGAACAGGCGTTGGAACTCCGCCAACCGCCGCTCGTGCTCGTCAGCGGCGATCACGTGTCGCGTCCAGGGATACTCGGCGAAGGCGCGGCACAACGTCCGCACGGCCGCTTCCACGTCCTCGCTCCGGGCGGGACGTGCCTGCGGGGAAACAGTGGTCACGAGTGAACCTCCGGGACTCCACGGAAACGATCACCGCGATACTACTCGCCCGCACCGGCTCCAACCCACGCTATTTCGGCCAGCACGGCAGGGGCATGACCTGGCTGAACTACGTCAACGACCAGGTCACCGGCCTCGGCGGGATCGTGGTCATCGGCACCGTCCGCGACGAGGACCTCGCCCGCATCTCCCCGCTCGGGTGGCGCCACGTCAACATACAACGCCGCTACCGACCCCGACGACGAACTCGGAACCTCTGTACCCGGAGGGGATCGACCAGCGGGACGCATAGATCCGCTCGTCTCGACGCCGCATGAGGCACGCGAGTGAACCTCCGCAGTGCTCGACCAACGCTCGCCAAGCACACGCCGAGCGGCTGCGCGTCACGCTCGTGTCCACGCTGGCGATGGCATGCTCTTCGAGATGCGCGCGATATTATCACCCGGTATCGGCATCAGGCAGCGCGGTCGCCAGTGTCCGCTTCAGCGATAAGTTCTGGACTCACCGCCCATCCAACCCTGTAACGCCGGGTGCCATGACGCATCGGGGGCCACCAACAGTACAGAAAGGTCACGATCATGTCTGAACTCCTCGTAGACTTCATCACCTCCCTCGACGGCAACGCGTCAGCTGAGGGCTGGCCAGGATGGTGGGGGCTGGAAGGACCCGAATATCTCGGTTGGCTCGGCGAGCAGCCCGAGGTCACCTACCTGATGGGAGCGAACACTTACCGCCAGATGTCAGGCTTCGCCGCTGGCGAGGCGCCGGAGGGCCTAGACGAGTTCAGGGCCGAAGAGGAGGCGTCCGTCGACGAGCTCACGCAAGCGTCCAAGGTGGTGTTCTCTTCCTCGCTCGAGGAGCCACTGACGTGGGCCAACTCCACGCTCGTCCACGACGATGCCGTCGAGACGGTCCGGGTCATGAAGGAGAACGGCTCGGGGCTCCTGAGCACAATCGGCAGCCTCAGTCTGTGCCGGTCGCTACTAGGAGCCGGACTCGTCGATCGCTTCCGAGTGGTCATGTTCCCGGTGATCACCGGGGCCACGGGAGCTGAGCGCATCTACGACGGTTACCCGGACGTCGCCCTCGAGATGATCGACCACCGAACCTTCGATGGGCGTATTCAATTGGTCGAATACCGCCCCACCGTGCTCGTGCCCCGGGATACGTGACCGTGTGTCAATAGCGGAACCCCCACCGGTGAAACTCTCAATTGTCGGGGCTAACCGTACGGTCCGTACCCCATGAGCGCCACGATCATCGCGTACAAGATTCCGGTGATCGCCAGCGACAGCACGACCGGCGCCGCCAGCACACCCCCGAGAAAATGCAGTCGCCACAGCAACGGCCGTAACGCCGCCCGCTGCTGGGCTCCCGACCTCCCTCACCGGCCGGATGGGGAGTCCGTGTCGGCCCGACCGGTGGGCGCGCTGTCGTGCTCCCGTGTCATCGCGTGTCTCCTGCCCGCTGCGGACCCGTCGTGTCACCGAACCGGTCGCGCCCGGACACAACCCGGTTCCCAACCGGAAGACGCGCATGACGCGGATCACCGCAGCGAGTCCCGCGTCGCCGCGTGGATCCCCCAGCCCCCGGTGGGCGTGCTCCTGCCGCTCACCCCTCGCTCCGGCCGTCCCTCCGGGCCCGTTCCCGCTGCGGCACCACCGTGTAGTACGGGTCCCGCGCGGTCACCCGCCCGGCCTCGAACACGCCGTAGCGGGTCGCCGCCGCGGCCGCCGTGCCGCACACCCCCGCCAACCAGGCGGCCGTCCCGCCACGCCCGGCACGCAGCGCCGCCCCCGCAGCGACCACGGCCAGCGCGCGGGCCGCCCGCAGCACGGTGCCGGGCCGGCCGGTGCGGTAGGCCTCGGAGATCCTGCCCGCCCTGCGCTCCATCAGCAGACCGGAGGCCAGCTCGCCCGCGGCACCGAGGACGGTCATGCGTCGGGCGGGCCGTGACTGCTCCGGCGGTGTCGACGCCGTGGCCAGCGCCCCGGCACCCAGCACCGCGCTGGAGGCGAACACGAAGGGAAGTTCACGGTGCACCTCGTGCCAGCCGGGAACCGCCGTGTCGGCGAGCAGCACGGCGGTGTAGGTGGTCATCCCCGTGCCCAGCACGGCGGAGACCGCCGAGGCCGGCCCGGCGAGGAAGGGAGCGATCCCGGTGACCTCCGAGGCCGCCACCGCCGTGGTCACCGCCGAGAACGGCGCGAGGATCCAGGACCCCACACTCAACGGGGAGGTCGGTTTGAACACGCGCAGCATGTTCAGAAACCGCGCCGGGCGTCCGAGATCGTGCACCAGGGCCAACACACTGGCGGCCGAGCCGCCCGCCGCGCACAACCTCCCCACCCGACGCAGCCGAGTCTGCCCCCGGGCCCCGGCCGCCGCGGCCATGACCGCCGAGGCTCCCGCCGTGCCACCGAGATAGAGGTAGGCCGGCACGTCCGGCACCTTCCAGGTGGGTTCCTTGATGACGGGACGGCCGTAGTAGGACCGGAAGGGCGGCCGGTCCTCGACGGGCCGCCGTGTCGCCTCCACATCCCCGGAACTCACCGGCCACCTCCCCAAAAACACCCCACCACGGCCGCCGCGGCCGCCACCGCCGCCCCGGCCGCGCACAGGGCCATCCTGGGCAGATCCCGCGTGGTCACCACCGGGTCCGGAGGCAACCCGTAGACCTCCGGCTCGTCCAGCAGCAGGAAGAACGCCCCGTCACCGCCCACCCCGTCGTCGGGCTCGTGCCCGTAGAGCCGGGCCTCACTGATCCCCTGCTCGTGGAGCTGCTCGACACGGTGCTGGGCACGCTGCCGCAGCTCCTCCAACGGCCCGTACTGGATGGACTCGGTGGGACAGGCCGTGGCACAGGCGGGAGCCAACCCGTCCCCCAGCCGGTCCTGGCAGAGCGTGCACTTGAACGCTCCCCCGTCGGAGGGCCGCACGTCGATCACCCCGTACGGGCAGGCGGGCACACAGTAGCCGCACCCGTTGCACACCTCGTCCTGCACCACCACGGTGCCGTGCTCACTGCGGAACAACGCCCCCGTGGGACACACGTCCAGGCAGGCGGCATGGGTGCAGTGCTTACACACGTCCGAGGACATCAGCCAACGCAGCTCCCCGGACTCCTCCGCCCCGGGGACTGCGGAACCCCCCATGCCGGGCATCCCGAGATCCACCCGGGCCCGGCTGGCCGGGTCGATGCGCTGTTCGACGAAGGCCACGTGCCGCCAGGTGCTGGCCCCCAGCTCACCGGTGTTGTCATAGGACATGCCGGTCAGCTCCAGACCGTCCTCCGGCAGCAGGTTCCACTCCTTGCAGGCGACCTCACAGGCCTTGCACCCGATGCACACGCTGGTGTCGGTGAAAAACCCCACCCGCGGCGGATGCTCCGCCGGATACCCCGCCTCACGGCTCGGATCCGCCAACGGCCCGCTGAGGCGGTTGAGGGCGTCATCGGTCATCGTGCTCCCCTTCCTCGTCCTCCCCGTACCCCTCCGAACGGGCGGCGCCCTCGACACGTGTGGTCCCGGTCCGCTCGGTGATCCCGGCCCGCCGCCGGTAGTCGGCCAACAGCCGGTGCAGCTCTCGCCCGCGCGGACGCCTGCCCGCGAGAACGTCGCAGGTCCCCGCCTTGGTCTCCATGATGTGCACGTTGGGATCCAAGGCCACCCCGATCAGCTCGTTGGCCGCGTCCCCGGTGGTCAAGCCGTTCGCCCCCCAGTGCCAGGGCAGACCGATCTGGTGCAGGACGGTGCCGCCGAGACGCAGCGGACGCATCCGCGGGGTGACCAGCACCCTGGCCTCGATCGCGGCGCGGGCGGTGACCACCGTGGCCCACTGCCCGTGAACGAGCCCACGCTGCTCGGCCACCTCAGGGGAGACCTCCACGAACATGGCCGGGGCCAACTCGCTCAGATGCGGCAGCCACCGGCTCATCCCGCCCGCGGTGTGGTGTTCGGTGAGCCGGAAGGTGGTGAACACGTACGGAAAGACCTCCGAACCCGGTTCGGCCCCGCTGGGCTGGTACGGGTTCTCCGGCCGCGGATGGATCTGCCGGGCCGGGTTGCGCTGCACCCCGTGGAGAGGGTTGGACAGCGGGGACTCCTGGGGCTCGTAGTGCGTGGGAAGCGGACCGTCCACCATGCCCGTCGGCGCGTACAGCCAGGCCCGCCCGTCGCTCTGCATGACGAACGGTTCGTCTCCGCGCAGCGCCTCCGGGCCGACCGCGTCCGGGCCGGGTTCGTGGTCCGGCGGTGTGGCGGCGTCGAAGTCGGGCACGTCGTGGCCGGTCCAGCGTCGCCGTTCGGCATCCCACCACACGTAGGCCTTGTGCGCGCTCCACGGGTTACCCCGGGGATCCGCGGAGGCACGGTTGTACAGGAGACGTCGGTTGGCCGGCCAGGCCCAGCCCCACTCGGGGGCCACCCAGGACTGTTCCTGGCCCGGCCGCCGCCGGGCCGCGCGGTTGACCTCCCCGGCGTAGACCCCACAGTAGATCCAGCAGCCGCAGCGTGTGGAGCCGTCGGAACGCAGCTGGGTGTAGGCGGACAGGGCGTTGCCGGTCTCGTCGACGCCGTTGATCTCCCGCAGCACCGCCGCCGCGCTGGGTTCGGCGATCTCCCCCTCGGTGGGGTAGTCCCAGGTCAGTTCGAGCACCGCGCGGTCGCGTCGCCGCTGCCGTGGGTCGCGGTGGTGCTGACGGGCGGCCAGCTTGGCGCGGATCCTGACACCGAGGTGGTAGTAGAACCACAGGTCGCTGCGCTGGTCGCCGACCGGTTCGACCGCCTTGTGGTGCCACTGCAGCATCCGCTGGGTGTTGGTGAAGGTGCCGTCCTTTTCGGTGTGTGCCGCCGCGGGCAGGAAGAACACCTCCGTACCGATCCGTTCCGGACCGGTCTCGCCGTCGACGACCTCGGGTCCGTCCTTCCAGAAGGTGGCGGTTTCGATCAGGTTCAGGTCACGCACCACCAGCCAGTCCAGACTGGCCAGTCCCATCCGCTGCTGGCGGGAGTTGGCCGTTCCCACCGCCGGGTTCTCCCCGACCACGAAGTAGCCCCGCACCTTCCCGTCGATCTGGTCCATCACGGTGCGGAAGTTGCCGTGGTCACCGGTCAGCCGCGGCAGCCGGTCGAAACAGAAGTCGTTGTCGGCCACGGCATGCTCGCCCCACCACGCCTTGAGCAGGCTGACCAGGTAGCTGCGCATGTTGGCCCAGTAGCCCTTGGCGGCGCTGTCGGCGGCCACGAAGGACTCCAGGTCGAGGTGGGGGTGCGCCTGGGGCATGGGGATGTAGCCGGGCAGCAGGTCGAACAGCGTGGGGATGTCGGTGGACCCCTGGATGCTGGCGTGCCCACGCAACGCGAGGATCCCCCCGCCTGGTCTGCCGATGTTGCCCAACAGCAGCTGCAGGATCGAGGCCGCCCTGATGTACTGCGCGCCCACCGTGTGGTGCGTCCAGCCCACCGCGTAGGCGAAGGCCGAGGTGCGCTCCCGCCCCGAGTTCGCCACCAACGCCTCGGCGACCTGCCGGAAACGGTGCCGGTCCACTCCGCAGGCCCGCTCCACGAACTCCGGCGTGTAACGGGCGAAGTGGCGTTTGAGGATCTGGAACACGCAGCGCGGGTGGCGCAACGTCGGATCGAGCTCGGGCGGGCCCGTCTACCGGGGGGTACCCGAGCTCGATCCGACGT
>NZ_PVSR01000005.1:0-129417 GCF_003001495.1 Actinopolyspora mortivallis | reverse complement strand
CCGTGGGGTGGTTCGGCAGGGTCGGGGACGACCCGTTCGGGCACACCGCGCTGCGCCTGCTGCGCGGCGAGGGGGTCGACGTGTCCAGAGCCGTCGTCGACGGGACCCGCCCCACCGGACTGCTGGTGCGGGACGCCCACCCCCACCGCCCCATCGAGGTCTGCTACTACCGCTCCGGCTCGGCGGGCAGCGCCCTCGAACCGGGGGACGTGGACGAGGAGTGGATCCGCTCGGCGCGGGTGCTGCACCTGACCGGGATCACCACGGCACTCTCCGACAGCGCCCGGCGAGCCACCGAGCACGCGGTGCGTGCCGCCCGTGCGGCCGGGGTGACGGTGAGCCTGGATCCGAACATCCGCCGCAAACTCGCCGATCCGGAACGCTGGTGCACCTTGCTGCGCCCCCTGGCCGAGAGCGCCGACCTGGTTCTCAGCGGCGCGGACGAGGGGAGGCAGATCAGCGGCTGTTCCGAGGACCGGGCGGCCGCCGAGTGGTTCCTCGACCGGGGAGCCTCGCTGGTGGTGTTCAAGCTGGGCTCCCGGGGTGCGTGGGCCACCGACGGCGACCAGGAGTGGTTCCGACCCGCGGCGAACGTGCCCACCGTGGACCCGGTGGGGGCCGGGGACGCCTTCAACGCCGGGTTCCTGTCCGCCCGACTGCGCGGGCTGGCGCTGGGTGAGGCACTGGACGAGGCGACCGTGGTCGCCGGAAACGTGGTCCAGGTCGCCGGGGACATGGACGGGTTGCCGACCCCGGGGCTGCGGGAACTGACCCGGCACTCCGAACAGGTCACCACCCGCTGAACACCGAGACCGAACCGGGAGAGTGAGCCGTGTACCGCTGGCAGATCATGAGCGCCGTCGCCGAGCACGGGGTGGTGGCGATCGTCCGCGCCGACACGGCGGAGCGGGCCACCGACCGCGCCCGGCACTGCCTGGAGGCGGGACTGTCCGTGCTGGAGGTTTCCCTGACCACTCCGGATGCCACCGAGGTGGTGCGGACCCTGCGCCGGGAGCACCCCGACGCGCTGGTCGGGGCGGGCACCGTGCTCGACGCCGAGTCCGCCCACGCCGCGGTGTCCGCCGGAGCCGGGTTCCTGGTCGCGCCCTCCCTGGACGAGGAGGTGGTCCGCACCGGCCACCGGTACGGGGCGGCCGTCGTCCCGGGCGCGGACACTCCCACCGAGATCGTGCGGGCACTGAGCGCCGGGGCGGACGCGGTCAAACTGTTCCCGGCACGGGCCTGGACTCCCCGTCTGGTGCGTGACGTGCTCGAACCGCTGCCGCAGGCCCCGGTGATCCCCACCGGCGGGATCACCGTCGACGACGCCCCGGAGTGGGTGGCGGCCGGGGCGGTGGCCGTCGGCATGGGCTCGGGGCTGTCCGCCGGGACCGTGGAGGAGGTCTCCGAGCGGGTCACCACCCTGCGGGAACGGATCCGGGCCGCACGGAGGTAACCCACGGCCGCTGGCGCGGCTTTCAGTGCGTGTCCTCGGGTGACTTCCGTGTCTGTCGTCGGAGGGGGACGGCGCCCGCGATCCGACTCCCGAACGCCTCGGCCGCCGTGCGCAGTGCCCGCATCCCCGTGGAAACACGCCCACCGTTGAGCGCGTCCACGAGCAGGTCGACGACCTCGCCGCGCAGCCTGCCGCCGGACAGCCGCACGAGCCCACGCAGCGGCATCTCGGCGACGGCACGGTCGAGCATCCCCGTGGCGGCTCCCTCCCCGAGCACGTCCTCGCCCACGGGCATGGCACGCCGCAGCACCCGTGCGAACAGCCCGCCGAGAACGGTGGAGGAGATCTCGCCGACGGTGGACTCGCGGCTGAAGGGCCGCACCGCGCGCGGAGTGGGTACCGGACCGCCCAGTCGCCGTCGGAAGGCCGCGTCGTCGAGGGCCACCGGTGGTGTCGTGGGAGGCTCGGGTGAGGTGTGCGCTCCCTCGGTGACCTCGACGGGGAGGGTGTGGACGACCTCGGCGCCGGAACGTGCCACCTCGATGTCGAAGGTTCCCCGGGGGACGGTCCACTCCGCCCGTTCCACGTCGTAGTAGGCGAACGCCCGGGGACCGAGTTCGACCCCGACCGTGGTGCTCCGGCCGGGGTCGAGCCGGACCTTGGCGAATCCGCGCAGCTCCCGGCGTGGGCGCAGTACCACCCCGGTGCGGTCGTGCACGTAGACCTGCACCACCTCGGAGCCGGCGCGGTCCCCGGTGTTGGTCACCTCCAGGGAGACCGTCACCGACTCCCCGGCCCCGAGGCGCTGCCGGTCGACCGTGGCCTCACCCCACGCGAAGGTGGTGTATCCGAGCCCGTGTCCGAAGGGGAACAGTGGTCTCACCCCGGAGGTGGTGTGGTGGCGGTAGCCGACGAACAGCCCCTCACGGTGCTCCACCTGGTGCGGTTGGCCGGGGAAGAAGGGGTTGGCGGCCACGTCGGAGACCGCGACGGGGAAGCTCTCGGCCAGCCGACCCGCCGGTTCGGCGTCGCCGTAGAGCACGTCCACCAGTGCCGCACCACCGGCCTGTCCGCCCAGATAGCACTCCAGGATCGCTGCGGGTCGGTCCACCCACGGCATCGCCACGGGTCCCCCGTTCGACAGCGCCACCACCGTCCGAGGGTTGACCGCGCACACCGCGTTGACGAGATCGTCGTGTTGGGCGGGCAGTCCGAGCTCCTGCCGGTCGACTCCCTCGGTCTCGTGGGTGGGAGGCAGGCCGGCCAGCACCACGGCCACGTCGGCCTGCCGGGCTGCCTCGACCGCCTCCGCGATCAGCGCGGGGTTCCGCCCGGAGTCGCCCGGCTCGTAGCCCCTTGCGTAGTGGAGGGTGACTCCCCGGCTGCGGAGCTCCTCCAGGGCCGTGTCCAGCCGGGTGGGGGTGACCAACGAGCTGCCGTTCCCCTGGTAGCGGGGTGACTCGGCGAAGGCGCCGATCAGCGCCACCGTGTGTTGCCGGGACAGCGGCAGCGTTCCGTCGTTGGTCAGCAGCACGGTGCCCTCGGCTGCGGCGCGGCGGGCCAGCGCGTGGTGCCGTTCGGCGGGGAACCTGTCCTGCTCACCCCCGGGGGCACGGGCCACCAGCTCCAGGACTCGCCGCGCGCTGGCGGTGACGTGCTCGCGCTCCAGCCGTCCGGAGCGCACCGCCCCGAGCACCTCCCGGTCGGACTCGCCGGCGGTTCCGGGCATCTCCAGGTCGGTACCCGCCCGGACGGCGGCCGCCCGGTCCTCCACGGCACCCCAGTCGCTGACGACCACCCCGTCGAACCCCCACTGGTCACGCAGGACCGTCGACAGCAGCCACGGGTTGTCGGTGCAGTGGACTCCGTCGAGCCTGTTGTAGGCGGCCATCACCGCCCACGGCCGTGCGGTGAGCGCGTGCTCGAATCCCGCCAGGTAGAGCTCGCGGAGCGTGCGCTCGTCGACCACGGCGTCGACGACGAAGCGGTGCGACTCCTGGTTGTTGACGGCGAAGTGCTTGAGGCAGGCACCGACGCCACGGCTCTGGATGCCGCGCACCATCGCCGCGGCCATACGGCCGCTGACCAGTGGGTCCTCGGAGAGGTACTCGAAGTTGCGTCCGCCCAGCGGGTGGCGTTTGATGTTCATACCCGGTCCGAGGGCCACCGTCACCCCCAGGGCGCGGGCCTCGGTGCCCAGTGCGCGGCCGACCTCCTCGACGAGTTCCTCGTCCCAGCTGCTGGCCAGGGTGACGGCCGTGGGGAAGCAGGTCGCCGGTTCGTTGTGGGACAGGTCGAACCGTTCGGAGGTGGACGACTGGGCCCGTATCCCGTGGGGTCCGTCGGTGAGTGTCACGGCGGACACCCCGTGTTCGGGAACCGGGCGGGTGTGCCAGAAGTCGCCGCCCGAGAGCAGGCGGACCCGCTGTTCGAGGGTCAGTTCGTCGACGTCGGGAAGCTGCGTCATGGGCTCGCTCCTGGCTGCGCGGGCGGGTTCCGGCACCGGCGGGGCACCGTTGCGGTGGGCGCGAACGGCTTCCCTCCTCGGCGAGCGCACGGTGGGACGAAAGCTCGCATGGCCGGGTCGGGGTGACCGGCGGGCGAGCCGGGACCCGGTGCGCGGTGCCTCCCTCCCACGCTAACCGCCCGCAGGACCGGCGTCCTCTCGCTCGGAGCGTCACCCGGAGAGTCGGAGGGCCTCGCGGCGGGCGGGAGCGACGTCAGCCTCGGGCGAGGTCGTCGAACTCTCCCGCCTTGCAGCCGTTGATCCACGCCGCCATCTCCGCACGGGTGAAGAGCACCACTCCCGCGTCCGGACGGTTGCTGTTGCGCACGGCGACCGTTCCGTCGGAGAGCGCCGCCGTCTCCACGCACTGACCCTGGTCATTGCTGAAGCTGGACTTGCGCCACGTGGCGGTGTCCAGCTCTTCCGAGGTGCTTCGCGGACGCAGGGGGTTGGTCATTGTCCGTACTCCTTGGCGATGTTCCGCATCATCGCGACCGACTCGTCCGGCCGCAGGGCATGGGCACACAGATGCTCGAAGGCCACTGTATGGGCTTTGATCTCGGTGGGGTCTTCCAGGTAGACGGCACCGGAACGGTGTTCGATGTAGACCACACCGGGATCAGTGGGCCACGGGAGACGATGACCGAGTTTCCCAAAACAGATTGATATCGCTCGCGCGAAATGATCAGCGCCAAGGAGGATACGCCACAAGTAAGGCGTCAGACTCGGGCCGCTCGACGACACCCGGTTCAAGGTCGGGGACGATTCCGTGACGAGGGGGATCCGGATCCGACAGTCCCGGGAGGACCGAGCAACACGAGTTGCGCTGAAATCTCGGATTCAGGGTACGGCGTCCCTGTTACCCGTCGGGCGATCTCGTGCGACCGAAAAGGTCCCCACTGCCCGGACGGCACCCCGGGTTCACGGTTGCTCACCGGCCCCGAGGTGGACGAATCGCCTCAACGTGATCGCCACCACCGGCACCGTGAAGCAACGCGAGGCTCTCGTCCCGGTCTTCCGCGTCCCCGGTCCGTGACACCAAAAAGGCCGCCTCCACCTCACCAGCGGAAACGACCCAGAAAGGATGCTCACACGATGAGCAGTTCGGTGGAGCTGCGGGGAATCGAACCCCGGACCTTCTCGATGCGAACGAGACGCGCTACCAACTGCGCTACAGCCCCTTGCTGTTGTCACCCGGTGTCCTCACCGGGTTCCTCCAAAGCCTAGCACCCGGCACGGCGGGGGCTGACACACCCCCACCCCTCGCGGCGAGCACCCTCATTCTCCCACCGCACGGCGGTACGGTTGCCAGAGACGGTCGTCCAGTTCGTCGAACTCCGGGTCCTCGTCGTCGATGTCGAGCACCTCCATGCCGGAACCGCCCACGCCCCGCGGCCCGCCGACCGGCCCGGGCTCGCCGTCCGCGTCGAACTCGTCCTCCTCGGCACGTTCCCGCCTCGACCCGGACCCGCCGGCGGCGTCCTGCTCGGCGGCACGTTCGGAACCACCGTTCATCCGAGCCAGCCTGCGGTTGCGCACGTCCTCCTCGATGCGCACCTGGCGGCGCAGATAGCCCAGGTACCCCACCAAGGAGAGGTCGGTGACCCCGTGCACCCACCACAGCATCGGCCAGAGGAAACCCGCCAGCACGGCGGTGACCAAGGCCACGACGAGCATGACGAGCACGGTCCGCTGGCGGCGGGCGTACTTGGCCCGGGCCGCCAGCGCGGCGGCGTCCGGGTCGAACCCACCGCGCCCCGGGCGGTAGCGACGCCCGGAGCGCACGTCCTCACCACGCACGTCCTGCCGCTGTTCCGCCCCCGGCGTGTCGAACTCCTCGTCGACCTCCGGATCGTCGAGCGCATCCTGCTCGGTGTCCGGATCGACCCTGTTCTCCCTGTCGGGCATCGCGAGCGCCTCCCTGCCCCTGTTCCCGCCGGAGCCCCCGGCAGTCCTCGGAGGTGCCCCTCCCCCACGCCGGACCACCCTGGCCGCCAGGGCGGTGTCCGTCGGTCGGGAGACCTCCTGCCTGCGGCGCGCGAACATGGGCACCAGAACGATAAGCCATGCCACCGCCAATGCCACGAAAATCAGCGAGCTGAGCACACCTCGCCACCTCCCCCTGGCACACGGCGGCACACACCTGCACTGTCCACGTTATCCAGAACGCTCGTTCGTGTCTTGGAGGCACGCCGTTCCGGACGGGTTCCCACCCACCTCCAAGTTCACCCCAAAGAAGGAAAACGTGCTTCCGGACACGCCGGAACGGTCCACAATCTCCCCCGAACAGAGCAGCGTATCCTCCGGCGTCGTGTCCCGCCCCCCTGCTCCGGCGGCCCCACACGACCTCCCCGACGGGGTCAACGACGACGCGCCCTTCCGGAACGAAGCAGCGCTCCGGTCACCCCCTCGACGACCTCCTCGCAGGTCAACGCGTAGACCAGATGATCACGCCAGGCCCCGGCCACGTCGAGATACCGTTCGAACCTGCCCTCGTGGCGGAACCCCGTCTTCTCCAGCACCCGCACGCTCGCCGTGTTCTCGGGACGGACCGTGGCCTCCAGACGGTGCAGCCCCACCGGGCCGAAACAGTGGTCGACGGCCAGTGCCAACGCCGCGGTGGCCACCCCTCCCCCCGCGACCGAACTGGAAACCCAGTAACCGACCCATCCGGAACGCAGGGCCCCACGGATGATGTTGCCCACCGTCAGCTGTCCGGCCAGCTCACCGTCGAGAGTGATCACGAAGGGCAGCAGCTGCCCCCGGCGACCGAGCCGACGCAACGAACTCCACTGCGCGAACCAGGCGGTGCTCGCGTTGCGCTGGTCCCAGTTGCTCACGGAGGGTTCCCACCGGCGCAGGTACTCCCTGTCCCGCCGCCGGATCTCACTCCACGCCGAGGCGTCCCGCAGTCGGGGAGGGCGCAACGCGACCTCCCCGCGCTCGACGACCAGCGGGCCGAGCCGGGCGGGCCAACCCGGATGCCTGCCTTCGGCGAGTTCGGCTCCGGGGACCGGTCCGGTCATGCTCTGCCTGCTCCCCTCGGTAACGCACTGTTCCGGCGGACACCTCACCGTCGCCCGGAAACGGTCAGGAACGCTGCGACAGGAAACTGACCCGCAACCGTTCCCCCGGCCCCGCCTCGACGACGTCCTCGTCCAGCACCATGAGGCAGTTCGCCTCGGAGAACGAGGCCAGCAGGTGCTCGTCCGAACTGCCCACCGGCTGCACCAGGTAGTGTCCCCCCTCCGAGTCCCGCAACAACCTGCCACGGACGAAACCGCGCCGTCCCTTCGTCGAGACCACGGGGGAAACGAGCTCGGCCGTGATGCTGCGCCGGTGGGGATGGGACTTGCCCAGGGCCGACCGCACCAGCGGGCGCACCAGCACCTCGAAGCCCACGAAAGCGCTCACCGGATGGGCGGGCAGCAGGAAGGTCGGCACCCGATCGGGACCGAGCGTGCCGAAGCCCTGCGCCGATCCGGGATGCATCGCCACCCTGGTGGTGTCCAGCTCACCGAGTTCGGACAGGCAGGACCGCACCCGCTCGCCCACGGCTCCCCCCGCCGCGCCCGCTATCAGCACGATCTCGGACAACAGCAGCCTGCCCTCGACCACCTCCCGCAGGCGCCTCGGCTCGAAGGGCAGGATGCCCACCCGGGTGACCTCGGCCCCGGCCTCTCTGGCGGCGGCGGCCAGGGCGTAGGAGTTCACGTCGTAGACCTGCTCGGGAGCAGGTCTGGCGTCCACGTCCACCAGCTCGTCGCCGAGGGAGATCACGGACACGCGGGGGCGTGGCTGCACGAGCACCCGGTCCCGTCCGACCGCGGCCAGCAGCGCCATCTGGGCCGGTCCGATCGTGGTTCCCCGGCGCACCACCACGTCCCCCTCCCGCACGTCGTCGCCCTCGCGACGCACGAAGGCGGCCGAGGGGACCGAGCGGGACACGGTGACGCCCTCGGCGTGTTCGGCGGTGTCCGCGGCGGGAACCACGGAATCGGCCAGCGTCGGCAGCGGCGCCCCCCTGTCCACCCGGACGGCCTGGCCCGGCTGGAGCCGCTGGTTCTGCCGTTTGCCGGCCACGGCCTCCCCGGCGACGGGAAGCACCACCGGCTCGGTGTCGGCGTGTCTGACGTCGACGCCACGGACGGCGTAACCGTCCACAGCGGCCTGAGCAGCCCCGGGAAGAGCTCGTTCGGCCACCACCTCTTCGGCGCACAGCAGTCCCTGCGCCTCCGCTGTTTCCACCCGAACAGGTGAAGGCCGTACGGCGGCCGCGAGTACCCGTGCAAGCTGCTCGTCCACTGATCTCATGGCTGTCGACCTCTTCCGCGAAGACACTGTTGGCCGCGCACGAGCCGACCGGTACGACACGGCGGGATCAGTTCCGTTCCAGGCGCCACCGGAGCCACTCCCGCAACTCCGATCCGTACTCGGAGTCGCTCAGGGCGAAGTCCACCGCCGCCTTCAGGAACCCGCCGGGATTGCCCAAATCGTGCCGCGCACCCCGGTGGACCACCACGTGTACCGGATGCCCTTCGGCGATCAGCAACGCTACGGCATCGGTCAGCTGCAGCTCACCTCCGGCACCCGGCTCGATGCGTCGCAACGCCTCGAAGATCCGGTGATCGAGAAGGTACCGCCCGGCCGCGGCGAGGTTGGAGGGAGCCTCGGAGGGATGGGGCTTCTCCACCATCCCGTGCACCCGTTTGACCCCGGGATCATCGGTGTCGGAGACCTCGAACACCCCGTAGGAGGCGGTGCGCTCCGGGGGGACGTCGAAGGCGCACAGCACGCTGCCGCCGTACCGGGCGCGCACCTCGGCCATCCTGGTGAGCACCGTGGGCTCGTCCTCCCCGTCCGGATGGACCAGGTCGTCGGGAAGCAGCACGGCCACGGCACCGTCGGACTCGTCCAGGTGCTCCTCGGCGCACCCGACGGCGTGGCCCAGACCGAGCGCCTTCTCCTGGATCGCCGTCTCGGCCCTGATCAGTCCCGGGGCTCTGCGTACCTTGCGCAGCAACTCGTCCTTGCCCCGCTCCTCCAGCGTCGTCTCCAGCTCGGGGTTGGAGCGGAAGTGCTCGACCACCGACCCCTTGTCCGGGGAGGTCACCACCACCATGCGGTCCGCGCCCGCCTCCGCGGCCTCGGCGGCCACCAGTTCGATCCCCGGAGTGTCCAGGACCGGCAGCAACTCCTTGGGAACCGACTTGGTGACGGGCAGAAAACGGGTCCCCAGTCCCGCGGCGGGAACGATCGCGGTGTGGAAGGGTACTGATGTCTGGCTACTCATAACACGGAGCCTAGCGATATTGGCTACCCTTCGTCGCTGTGACGCTCTCCGCTGACGAACTGGCCCGAAAAGAGCAATGGCGACGCGAACTCGGCGCGGCACGCGCCGCCGTGGAGGACACGACCCGGGCGGAGGAGAACCGTGCCCTGCACAGGGCCGTGTTCGGCTTCCTGCGCGGCGTGGCGGTCTCCACGGTGTGCGCCTACGTCCCCGTCGGCTCCGAACCGGGATCGCTCGAACTGGTCGACGCTCTCCGTGAGCACGGCTGTCGTGTCCTGCTTCCCGTGGTCGCGGGCACCGGCCCGCTCGAATGGGCCGAGTACACGGGACCGGAGGGACTGAGCCGCGCGGGCTTCGGCCTGTTGGAACCGAACACCTCCCACCTGGGCACCGACGCCGTCTCCACCGCCGACCTGGTGCTGGTTCCGGCGCTGGCCGTGGACCGCAACGGGGTTCGTCTGGGCAAGGGCGCCGGCTACTACGACAGGTCCCTGCCGCTGGCCTCCCCCTCGGCGGCGTTGCTGGCGGTGGTCCGTGACGAGGAGTTCGTCGAGCAGCTGCCCTCCGAGGAGCACGACGTACGGGTGAACGGTGTGATCACTCCACGCCGGGGACTGACCCGACTTCCTCTGTGACGCAAGACACACATCGGGAGTGCGCTGAGTCCGCGCGGCTCCGCCTGCCCGCCCACGAGGCCGTCGCCGGCCCGCTCTCCCGGGCGGAGATGGACGGCGGGAAGGCTGTGACGCAGGCCCGTTTGCGCCGCGACCCCGGTGTGGCGCATCATCGTGTTGGCACTCGAAGTTTCCGAGTGCCAATGTCGTTGTCCGGAGACCGGCACCAGAGTGCCGCCGTGTGCGACGCGAACAGCGTCGCCGTTCCAGTCCGGAGGTAGAGGCACGTGCCCACCTATCAGTACGCCTGCACCGAGTGCGGGCACGACTTCGAGACCTTCCAGTCGTTCAGTGAGAGCTCGCTGACCGAGTGCCCGGAGTGCTCCGGCAGGCTGCGCAAGCTGTTCAACGCGGTGGGAGTCGTTTTCAAGGGCAGCGGGTTCTACCGGACGGACAGCCGGGGATCGAACTCCTCCAGCGAGTCCGGTTCCTCGTCCAACGGGTCCTCCGGTGGTTCCGAGTCCTCCGGGGGGAGCTCCTCCTCCGAGTCCGGCTCGTCCGGCACCTCCTCCGGCACGCAGCCGCAGACCTCGGCGGCCTCCACCTGAGCGCAGCGCTCCCCTCACGGAACGGGGAGCGGTCCCGGCGCGTCCACAGCAGGTCGATCTCTCCACAACCCGCGTGATCGGAGCTGCCCGGAGGGGTCCACCTCGCTCTAGCCTTCACGGACAGAAGGTGCACACGAGGTGGAACCGGAGGACGGCTTGTGGAACGGACGGACGAACGCCGGAACGCGCCTGGACACGCGTCTGAGGGACCGCCTACGGTTCCGTGGACCGCTCGTCGGACGCGGGAGTGTGCTGGTGCGCCGCGTCACGGCCGGGGTCCTGCTGGTGGCGGCCGCCGTCGCGGCCCTGCCCACCGGACCGCGGGCAACCCCGTCGGACTCCCGCGCCGTGGTCACGGCGGCCCACGACCTGAGGCCGGGCACGGAACTCACCGCACGGGACCTCGCCCTGCGACGGATGCCGCGTCGACTCGTTCCCTCCGGGGCGGTGACCGCCTCCGGGCGGGCCGAGGGCAGACTCCTGGCCCACGCGGCCCGCGAAGGCACCGTCCTGACCGATCTGAGCCTGCTCGGAACGGAACTGACCCGCTTCACGGCGGGCGACGAGGACCGTGCCGCCGTGGCCGTGCGGCCCGCGGAGACAGCGGTGACCGAACTACTGCACCCAGGCGGCCACGTGGACGTGGTCACCAACCGGCGGGGCCGCACCGAGGTGCTGGCAGAACGGGCCACGGTCGTGTCCGTGTCCCCGGAGAACGAGGAGAGCGACCCGCTGGTGGTGCTCGGTCTGGACCGCACCCGAGCGGCACGGGTCGCCTCGGCCCGGCTCCGCGACGCGCTCACGCTGACACTGCGGTGACCCCGCGTTCTCCCACGCCGGAAGGGACGCGCCCCTCAGCCGTGGTGCGGAGGACGGTTCTCCCGGTACCAGGCGTCCCGGTCCGTCCCTTCGCCCGGTTCCCGCTCGTCGCCGGTGGTCTCCGGCAGTATCTCCCCGAAGATCTCGTCGATGTCCCGACGAGCCGAACGTGCCCGTGCCCGGCTGCTCCGGGTCTCGCCCTCGTTCACGACGTCCTCCCACGGTTTCCGTTCGCGTTCCCGGGTGCGGAACCGCTCCCCACGTACCGAGCGGCCCGGATCGTGAGGGCCGCCCCGGCTCAGATCGCCTCGTCCATCCCCGAGAGCTGTTCGGTCACGTGGGTCACCAACGGCGTCAGTGTGGCCATCCCGTCCCTGATGGCGGCCCGGGACCCCGCCAGGTTCACCACCAGAGTACTGCCGGACACTCCGGCCACCCCCCGGGACACCCCGGCGTCCACGGAGCCCGCAGCCAGACCGGAGGCACGCAGCGCCTCCGCTATCCCCGGCACGGGACGGTCCAGCACGCCCGAGGTGGCGTCGGGGGTGACGTCCCGGGGGGAGACCCCCGTACCCCCCACGGTGATCACCATGTCGACACCGCCGATCACGGCCGTGTTCAGCGCGTTCCGAATCTCCACCGTCTCCCCCGCGACGGCGACACTGCCGTCGACGATGAAACCGGCCTCCTCCAACAGTTCGGTCACCAGTGGTCCCGTGGTGTCCTCGTGCTCGCCCTGTGCGACCCGGTCGTCGACCACGACCACCAAGGCCCGCCCCAACCGCTGCGCGTTGCGTTCCATGTCGGTCACCGTAGCGTTCACCGACTCGAACCCGGGATCCAGCGGTGCGGAGGGGACCGAACGAAGCGGACGGTCGGCGAGGCGGCTTCCTCGGTCGTTCATGGGAATTCTCCTGATCATCGTGCGTTCCACGGGCTTTCCGTGCCCCCCGACCACGTGCGTCCCGGCATCACCCCTCCGAGGGACCCGGGAACGACTCCCCGACTCCTTGCGGAAGAGTGACGCACGATCACCGGCCCGCACTCGCACGGCCCGCCCCTCGGACGGAAGTCCTGTCGGCACGGCTCGTTCGGAAGGACTCGTGACGGTCCGTGGGGTGCCCGGCCTCGCGGAAGGCGCCGCTCTCGACACCCGACATGCCCGGTGTACTCCGGCGCGGAACCTACGAGCCCGTCGCGGGATGCGGCACACCCGGTGTGTTCCGACACCCGAGCACCCCGAGTCACGAAGTCCCGGGAGAACGAGCCCACGGGCTCACATCTCGGTACCTGCCAGGGTCGCCTGGACGGTTCGTTCGTTGCCGCCCTGCCGGTCGGTGACCGTGAGCGTGACGGTCTCCCCCGGAGCATGGGACCGGACAGCGGCCACCAGCTCGTCACCACTGTTGATCAGGCGGTCGTCCACCTTGGTGATGACATCGCCCCGTTCGATGCCCGCCTTCGCCGCGGGACCTCCCGAGGGAACCTCGACCACCAACGCACCGGAGGTCCGTCCGGTGATGTCCACCGTGACCCCGAGGGTGGTCCGTTCCGCCGAGCCGTCCTCGATGAGCTGCTTGCCGATCCGCTGGGCGTGGTCGACAGGTATGGCGAAACCAAGCCCCACCGAGCCGGCCTGCCCACCGGGGCTGCCGCTGCCGGGACTGTAGATCGCCGAGTTGATCCCGATCACCTGACCGTCCATGTTGACCAGCGGACCACCGGAGTTGCCCGGGTTGATGGCGGCGTCGGTCTGCAACGCGTTGAGCACGGTGGACTGGCTTCCACTCTCGCCGCCCGCCCGGACCGGTCGATCGGTGGCGCTGATGATACCGCTGGTCACCGTCCCGGACAGCCCGTAGGGCGACCCGATCGCCACCACACCGGAACCGACCGGAACGTCCTCGGAGTTGCCCAGCGTGGCCGGGGTGAGTCCCTGGGCGTCGGCCTTGACCACGGCCAGGTCCGACCACGGGGCCGTGCCCACCACCTCCAGCCGGGCCGTCTTGCCGTCGTTGAAGCGGGCCACCAGGGACCCGCTTCCCTCAGCGCCGCTGACCACGTGGTTGTTGGTGAGGATGTAGCCGTCCTCGCTGATGATGATTCCCGAGCCCGTGCCGGAGGAAGCGCCCCCGAAACCCCGGGCCTGGATCTGGACGACGCTCGGCAGCACCTTGTCCGCCACGGCCTGGACCGACCCCGGTTCGGCCGTACCGGTGTTGGAGGCGGGCTTGGGCTGGTCGAAGGAGGTGACCGAGGAGGTGTCGCCGGACCACTGGTTGACGGCGTAGCTTCCGAGTCCGCCCCCCAGCAGACCCACCACGGCGGCCAGTGCGGTCACTCCGGCCACGAACCTGCCCCGTCCTCCGCTCCGTCGCCCCGTTTCCGTTCCGGTGGGCGGCAACGGGGCGTGGTGGTAGGCGGCGTACTGCCCCTGCTGATACGGATCCGAATACGGCATACCCTGCTGCCCCGCGTACTGCTGTCCCCCGTGCCGGGGCTCCTGGGCCTGCCCGTAGGGGGGAGGGAACTGCTGGGTGGAACCACTCTGCTGCCCGCCGGGGAACCCACCGGGCTGCTGGGGTGGCTGCCCCGTGCCGTAGGGCTGTTGAAAAGGCTCGCCGGGACGCGGGTACGGCGACTGCGCACCCCCGTGTTCCGGTTGTGGCGAGCCGTGCGGGTACGGCGGGGGCCCCTGTCCGGCGGTCGGGGTCTCTCCGGGAGCCCCTCCGGAGGGATCGGGGGAACCGGGCCGGGGGCCGCCCTCCGGGGTGCTCCCGGAGGGCTGCCCCGGGGACGCGTTTCCGGGGGCTTCGGGCTCACCCGTGTTCGCCCACGAGGAGCCCTCGTCCTCCGGTGTCCTCGGCTCCTCCTGCCTGTCCTCGGAAGAACCGGAATTCTGTTCGGTCATGTCTCCACTCTGCGTTATCCGACTGAGAACCGCCTGAGATCAGACTGGGAGTAGCACACGAGTCGTGCCGCCGGTTCACGGCGGAGGCGGAAGCGCTCACAACCCGCGCAACCACTCGGCCATCCGTTCCGGGGTGACGTCGTTGATCCAGACCCCCATTCCCGACTCCGATCCGGCCAGGTACTTGAGTTTGTCCGCCGACCGCCGAACCGAGAACAGATCCAGGTGCAGCCAGCACAGCTCCCGGCCGGTGCGGACCGGAGCCTGCTGCCACGAGGCGATGTAGGGCATGGGGGTGTCGTAGAGCCGGTCCAGCACGCGCAGCACGTCCAGGTAGACCACGGCGAAGTCGTCGCGTTCCTCGTCGGTGAGCCCGGCCAGATCGGGGACGTGCCGTCGTGGGGCCAGCATCACCTGCACCGGCCACCGCGCCGCCGGGGGGACGAACACGGTCCAGTGCGTGGACTCGCGGATCACGCGTTCCCCGCTGGCGCGTTCCGCGGCGAGCATGTCCCCGAAGACGTTTCCGCCGTGCCGCCGCTCGTACTCCCGGGCGGTCCGCAGGTACTGGTCCGTCTTCGGCGTGACGAAGGGATAGCCGTAGATCTGCCCGTGCGGGTGATGCAGGGTCACCCCGATCTCCTCACCCCGGTTCTCGAAGCAGAAGACCTGTTCCACCCCCGGCGACTCGGCGAGCTCGGCGGTGCGATCGGCCCAGGCGTCCACCACGGTGCGGGCCTGCTCGCTGCTCAGCCCGGCGAAGGAACCGCTGTGTTCGGAGGTGAAACAGACCACCTCGCAGCGGCCCCGCGCGGGGGCACGCTCCACCGGGCCGGGTCCGTCCGTGGAGGGTTCCGGGGTGCCGGAGCCGGGGAAACGGGTGAAGGAGGGGAAACGGTTCTCGAAGACCACCACCTCGTAGTCGCTTTCCGGGATCTCGCTGAGCCGCCCGGGAGCGCTGGGACACAACGGGCACAGGTCGGCCGGAGGTCGGTGGGTACGGTCCTGGCGGTGGGCGGCCATCGCGACCCACTCGCCGGTCAACGGGTCCCGCCGCATCTCCGGGGGCCCCGGTTGTGGGGAGAGCTCCCGCAGGTCCTCGGCCCGCCTGGGAGGACTCGCCGGGTCGGCGTCGAAGTAGATGATCTCCCGTCCGTCCGCCAGTCGACGCGTCGTCCTCCTCACCGGTGCTCCTCCTCCGAGGGGGCCCGCCGGGAAGGACAGGAGGAAACGCCGTCCCCGTTTCCCGAACACGGCGCGATCCTCAGCTCGCGGACCCGTTCCTCCAGCGCGGTGCGCGCCTGCTCGGGGAGACCGTCGTCGGTGACCAGCACGTCGACCTCGTCGAGTCCGACGATGGTGGAGATCCCCACCGTGGACCACTTGGAGTGATCAGCGAGCACCACCAGACGGTTGGCGGCCCGCGCCAGGGCCCGGTTCGTTTCGCTCTCGTCCAGGTTGGGCGTGGTGAACCCCGCTCTGGTGCTCATGCCGTGCACCCCGAGGAAAACGAGATCCAGGTGCAGTGACTGCAGGGTCCGCACGGCCACCGGCCCCACGAGAGCGTCCGAGGGAGTGCGCACCCCGCCGGTGAGGATCACCGTGCGGTCGGTGCGTCCGCGCTGTTGCAGCACGTCGGCGATCCGCACCGAGTTCGTGACCACGGTCAGGTCCGCGACGTCGTCGAGGTGACGGGCCAGGGTCCACGTGGTCGTCCCGGCGGAGAGACCGAGGGCGGTCCCGGGGCGGACCATCTCGGAGGCCCGCAGCGCTATCGCCTTCTTCTCCTCCGGCAGGTACATCGACTTGGTCTCGAAGCCCGGTTCGTCGGTGCTGCGGTCGAGCACCGAGGTCGCCCCTCCGTAGACCTTCTCAACCGCACCACGGGCCGCCAGGGCGTCCAGGTCGCGGCGGATGGTCATGTCCGAGACGCCCAGCCGCTGAACCAGATCGCTCACCTGCACGGCACCGGTGCGGCGCACCTCGTCCAGTATCATCTCCTGGCGCTGACGTGCCAGCATCACTTCTCCAACCTGCCCGGACAACCGGGTTCACGATTCGGGACCGCCTCGGCCGGGTTTCGCCGCGAGCGCGGGTGTCCCGCTCCCCGAGCATGCTCCCCCAGCTCGATCACACACAAACACACCCGCAAATCCAACACAAAACAACAATACTCTACAACACTTTGAGGTTGACCGTGTGGGAAGGGAAGGTGCGGAGACAGCGCCTCACCCGGGCTCGGTCGACTCCCCCTCCGCGGACCGCCCCGGCCGGCCCGGCAGGTACATCGACAGCAGCGCTCCCCCCTCGGGGGCCTCCCCCACGCGAACGCTGCCGCCGTGTCGTTCGGCGACCTGCTTCACGATCGCCAGCCCCAGCCCGGAGCCACGCAGCGGTCGGGCCTCGGTGGAGCGGTAGAAACGTTCGAACACGTGGGGACGGTCCTCCTCGGGGATGCCCGGGCCGGCGTCGGCCACCTCCAGCACCCCGAACCCGGCGTCGTGCTGGCGGAACTCCACACGCACCGTCGCCCCGGCCGGACTCCACTTCGCCGCGTTGTCCAGCAGGTTGAGCACGGCCCGCTCCAGGGCCGTGGCGTCCCCCAGCAACGTCCACGGCCGCAGCCGCACGTCGAACTCCACCTCGGAAGCACGTCGACGCGCCCGGCTACAGGCCCGTTCGACGATGTCCACGAACTCCACTTCCTCGTGCACCGCGTTCGGAGCGTCCTCCCGCGCCAGCTCCACGAGATCGCCGACCAGCGCGGAAAGCTCGGTGAGCTGGGCCTGGACGTCGTCCAGCATCTCGGCGCGGTCCTCGTCGGACAACCTGGGGGTGCCCGGCTTGTCCGAGGCGATCAACAGTTCCAGGTTCGTGCGCAGCGAGGTCAACGGGGTGCGCAGCTCGTGTCCCGCGTCGGCCACCAGCCTGCGCTGTTGCTCCTGGGACTCGGCCAACGCCCCCAGCATCTTGTTGAAGCTCGTGGTCAGCCGGGCGAGTTCGTCGTCACCCCCGACCGGGATGGGACGCAGGTCCCCGGTACGGGCGACACGTTCCGTCGCCGCCGTCAGGCGTTGCACAGGACGCAGCGCCGGACGCGCCACGGCCGTTCCGGCCGCGGCCGCCAGCAGGATTCCCGCACCGCCGATGACGACCAGCACCACGCTCAGCTGCGCCAGGGTGTTCTTGGTCGGATCCAGGGACTGGGACATGACCAGCGCCAGGTCGTCCCCGGCCGGCAGGGCGATCACCCTGCTGTTGCTGGACTCGTCGGTACGCAGCGAGGAGGAGCTCGCCCCCCGGGCCACGGCGAGTTCCGCGCTACCCCAGGGTGGGGCCTTGCCCGGGCCGGTCACCGACTTGCCGTCCGCCGAGACCAGGCAGATCCGCAGGTTGGCGGCGGCGTAGAAGGCGGCGGGCACCGAACGCAGGTTGGGTTCCAGCACCTGGGGGCCGGAGACCGCCTGGCTCGCGCGTTCGTGGAGGTTGCGGTCGACCTGCTCGTAGAGGCTCTCCCGCACGGTGAGGAAGGCCCCCACCGACACCAGTGCCACCGTCGCCGCCACGCAGACGGCCGCCAGCAGAACCACTCTGCTGCGCAGGGACATGCGCTGCCACGTGCCGCCGTTGCCCTCGGAGGGCTGGACCTCGATCAGGTCGGGGGGTGGGGGTGCCGGTGTGGTCACGGCGGGGTCTCCCGAAGCACGTAGCCGACTCCACGGACGGTGTGGATCAACCGGGGTTCGCCCGCGGCCTCGGTCTTGCGGCGCAGATAACCGATGTAGACCTCGAGCGCGTTACCGGTGGTCGGGAAATCGTAGCCCCACACGTCCTCGAGGAGCCTGCTGCGGGTCAGCACCTGCTTCGGATGCCCCATCAGCAGTTCCAGCAGCGCGAACTCCGTGCGCGTCAGACTGATGCTGCGGTCCCCACGACGCACCTCCCGGGTGCCGGGATCCAGTTCCAGGTCGGCGAACCGCAGCGCGGCGGGGCCCTCCTCGTCCGCCTCCGGCGGGGAGGCCCTGCGCAGCAGGGCCCGCAACCGGGCGAGCAGCTCCTCGAGCGCGAAGGGCTTGGGCAGGTAGTCGTCGGCCCCGGCGTCCAGTCCCGCCACCCGGTCGGAGACCGCCTCACGGGCGGTGAGCACCAGGATCGGCAGGTCGTCGCCGGTGCCGCGCAGCTTGCGCGCGACCTCCAGGCCGTCCACTTTGGGCATCATGACGTCGAGAACCATGGCGTCCGGACGCGCCGTGGCCAGCGAGTCGAGGGCCTGCTGACCGTCCGAGGCCAGTTCGACCTGATAGCCGTTGAACTCGAGAGACCTTCGCAGTGACTCCCGGACGGCACGGTCGTCGTCGACGACGAGGATGCGCATGCCCCCAGTCTTACCCGAAGCCCTGAGAACAGGCTGAGAAGCGGACACGGCAGCCGAGCGGGCGGGCGGTCTATGATCAGCCTCACCCCCGCCGACGGCGGAGGGAAACGTGTGCGGGGTCATCCGAACCACGGGTCACTGGGAAACACGACCGGGAACACGGCAGGATGGCGAGGATGACAACGGCCGACCAATCACCACGGGCTCACCAACAGCGACCGATCTCCGACCTCTACGACGTGATCAACCGGCGTCGCGACGTGCGCTCCGAGTTCACCGGCGAGGAGATCCCCTCCGAGGTGCTCCGACGGATACTGGGTGCCGCCCACAGCGCCCCCAGTGTGGGACTGTCCCAGCCCTGGGACTTCGTCCTCGTGCGCGACGAGGCCACCAGGCGGGCCTTCCGGGAGCACGTACTGGCCGAGCGCAGCGTTTTCGCCGCGCAGCTCAGCGGTGAGCGCGCCACGACGTTCTCCAAGATCAAGGTCGAGGGGATCGTGGAGTCCTCGCTGGGAATCACGGTCACCTACGACCCCGACCGGGGATCGCCGGACGTGCTCGGGCGCCACGCCATCGCCGACGCGGGACTGTACTCGGTGTGTCTGGCCATCCAGAACCTGTGGCTGTCCGCCACCGCCGAGGGACTCGGAGTGGGCTGGGTCAGCTTCTACCGGGAGGACTTCCTGCGCAGGCTGCTGGACATTCCCTCCCGGGTACGGCCGGTCGCGTGGCTGTGCGTGGGGCCGGTCCGGGAGTTGGCGACGACCCCCGATCTGGAACGGCACGGCTGGCGCAAGCGTCTGAGCCTCGACGATGTTGTACACGACGGCAAGTACCGGCACGATTTCAGCCGGTAGCCTGATTCCGACGTCAGGTAGTGAACGCGGACTCCCCGGGGCCGAGCCGCGCCGGTTGGGACCGGTGACCTCCGCGGACTGGGAGTGCGAGGAACGCCGTGGAACAAGACGATCCGATGCTGTTGGGCCGGATACCCGAGCAGGACCGTCACGTGCGGCTGTTACTCGACTCGGGCCTGATCGAGCAGTGCGAGGCCGCCTTCGACGACTCCATAGCCAGCTCGCCGAACCTGGTCGGCGAGGAGTGGAGCCGGCCGGTGGTGCTCGTGCACCGTGCGATGCTCGCCTGGCGGCTGGGTCGCGTCTCGCTCGCGCTGGAACTGGCGGCCGACGCGTGGACCGAGCTGGACGCGGAGTGGCGGCACGACTCCTCCACCGCCCACGCCCTGAGCATGCTCGGCTACCTGCTGGAGGGGCACAGCACACCGGCGCTGGAGCTGCTCAGTCGGGCCGTGCGGATAGCCCGCGACTCCGGCGAACCCGACACCATCGCGCACTGCCTGCTCCGCGAGGGGACCACGCTGTTGGGACGGGTGCTGATGCACGGCTTCCCCGACGCGCGCTACCTGCACGAGAGCCTGGCGCGGTTCGACGAGGCGATCAGTCTCACCACCCACGGAGCGTTGCGCAGAAGAACCCTGGCCAGCAGCGCGCGAGCCCTCGTGGAGCTGGACGAGGTCGAGACGGCTCACGAACGCGTGACCGAGGCGCTGGCCGACTCCCGGCGCTGCGACGACCTGTTCGGGGAGGCCATCGCCAACTGGACCCTCTCCGAGGTGTACCGCCGCCGGGGGGAACTCGAACCGGCCAGGACCACGGCCAGCCGGGCACTGCACGGAGCCGAGCTGAGCAAGGACACCCTGCTGATAACACGGATCTCCACGGACCTGGGCGCCATCTGCCAGCAGCTCGGTGACCACGTGGGGGAGGCGACGGCGCTGCGTCGGGCGCTGCGCGCCTCCGGGGACACGGTGAACGTGCTGCGGGAGGGCCTGGCCCAGGCGTTGGAGCAGCGCCGTATCGCCATCCACGCCCAGCGCAAGGCGAGCGCGGCCGAGGCGACCGCCCTGCGGGACCCGCTGACCGGCCTGGCGAACCGGTTGGGACTGGAACGGTACGCCCCACGGCTCATCGAGCAGAGCGCCTCCCAGGGGCGTATCCCGTGGCTGTTGTTGCTGGACGTGGACTGGTTCAAGGACGTCAACGACCGGGCGGGGCACTCGATGGGGGACACGGTGTTGCGGGAGGTGGCGAGCCTGCTGCGCAACGAGTGTCGCGGCGAGGACCTGATCTGCCGGTGGGCGGGGGACGAGTTCGTGATCCTGCTCGTCGAGTCCTCGGGGGACGGGCGTGCGGCCGGGCCCGTCGTGGCCGAACGCATCAGGCGGGCCGTCGACCGGCACCACTGGAGACAGGTGCTGGGGGAGATCGAGCGGCCGCCGACCGTCAGCATCGGCGCGGCGGCGGGGCCCGCGAAGCTGGAGGAACTGTTCACCGCGGCCGACGTGGCGCTGTACCGGGCCAAACACGCCGGACGCAACAGGGTCGAGGTCAACGACTCCGACCACAGCGCTCCTCAGACCATCGAGTGAGTCCCGCTCGCTCGTTGGGATGATGGGGAGGTGTTCATGGCGGTGACCGCTCATCCCGGCTTCCCGGAGAACTCCCGCTCACATCCGGACGACCGCGTACAATCCTCCGGAAGCCGGAAGCCGGAAGCCGGAAGCCGGAAGCCGGAAGCCGGAAGCCGGAAGCCGGAAGCCGGAAGCCGGAAGCCGGAAGCCTCTGGGACACCGCTCCGGTGCGGCGGCGCGCCCTCGGGGTGGTGCGCACGCTGACCGCCCTGGACCGACTGACCGATGTCCTCACCGTGTTGGCCGACGACGTCCGGGTGGAAACCCGCTTCACCCGGGCGGGTGGTTCGGAGTTCGCCACCGACCTGTCCGGCCATTTCCGCCGCGCCGGGATGCGCGTGGTGCCGTGGTCGGAGGCGACCGGCCCCGGTTTCGACGTGGCGATCTCCCCCAGCGGCAACGGGGCGTTGCACGAGTTGCGCGCGCCGGTGCTGACGCTGTCCCACGGCGCTGGCCACCACAAGCACCTGCCCTCCGGGGAGGGGTTCACCCCCGAGGTGGCCGGGTTGGCGACGAGCCAGCTGGTGCACGAGGGCAGGGTCGTTCCGAGTGCGGTGTGTCTGTCCCATCCCGACCAGTTCGGGTTGCTGGCCCGCGAGTGCCCGCGGGCCGCTGACCGTGCCCGGGTCGTGGGCGATCCGTGTTTCGACCGGCTGCGGGCCAGTGTGCCCGCTCGGGACGCTTATCGGCGGCTGCTGGGCAGCGGGCGGCGGGAGCTGGTGCTGTTGGCTTCCACCTGGGGTCCGAACGCGTTGTTCGCCCGCAGGCCCACCCTGGCCGAGGACATGGTCGAGGCTCTTCCCGAACGGGACTACCAGGTGGCGCTGGTGCTGCACCCCAACGTCTGGGACCGGCACAGCCCCTGGCAGATCCGGGAGTGGACCGAACGGGCCAGACGGAAGGGACTGGTGCTGGTTCCGCCGGAACACGGCTGGAAGGCCACGCTGGTGGCCGCCGACGTCGTGGTCTCCGACCACGGTTCACTCGGCTTCTACGCCGCGGCACTGGGCACACGGCTGCTGTTGGCCGGATTCGGCCACGAGGAGGTGGTGCCGGGCACTCCTCGGGAGGAACTGGGCAGAAGGGCGGCGTACCTGTGTCGTGGCGTGGCGCTGGAGGAGCAGGTCCGACGGGCCGCGCCGGTGGACGACCACACCGGACTGGTGAAGTCGGCGTTCGCCCATCCGGGTGAGGCCGCTGCGGCGCTGCGCCGGGTCCTCTACGAGCTGCTCGACCTCGACGAGCCATCGTGGCGGGCGGTGGCTCGGCCGGTGGACCCCTTCGTGCCCGAGTAGGCCCGGGCCCGTCGAGTGATCAGGTGCCGGACCGTTCAGTCGAGCTCGGCACGGATCAGCCGAGCCCTGGGGCTGCCCGCGTGTTCGTAGATCGCCACGGCCTCGCGCAGGCACTGCTCGGCCCGGGCGGTTTCGCCCAGTTCGCGCAGGGAGAAGGCGAGCAGTTCGAACGGCTGGGCCAGGTCGAACAGCTGCTTCGCGTCGTCCTGGGCGGACTGGTGGGCGCTCAGCTCGCGGATCGCCGCGCCCAGTTCGCCGACGGCCTCCTCGTGGCGTCCCGCCCGCTGGTGGATCCTGCCCCGCGTGACCCGGATGCGGGCCGGGGTGCGCCGGTCGCCGGGGAAGTCCTTCAGCCGCGCGGAGGCGGTTTCCAGCAGCTCCAGAGCCGTGTCCTGGTCGCCGAGACCACTGTGGGCCTGGGCGGCGAAGTGTTCCACCAGGGCCGCTCCGCGTTGTTTGCCCAGTTCGTCGTTGATCTCCCACGAACGGGCGAGCGGCTCCAACGCCGAAGCGTACTCCTCCTGCTCCAGATACACCCGCCCGTGGAACTCGTGGGCGGAGGCGAGCACCTGGCGGTGCCCGGAGCGCACGGCGGTGTCGACGGCCTCGGCCGCCTGGTGGTGCGCCTCGGTGAAGCGGTGGCACTCGGTCAGCACCCGGGTGCGCAGGATACGCGTCCTCGCCCGGGAGAGGGGGTCACCCAGGCGGTCAGCGGCCTCGACAGCGGCTCCGAAGGCCCGCAGTGTCTCCTCGTAGTGCTTGTGGTGGTTGTGCAGTGTCCACAGTGGTCCATCGCAGAGAGCGAGCACCGTCCCGTCGTCGCCGCGCCGTTCGGCGTCGTGGATCAGCGCGACGATGTTGGGGAACTCGGTTTCCAACCAGCGCAGCGCGGTGTGTTTGGTGAAGGGGTTCCGCTCGCCGGCCACCAGGTCCTCGTCTCCGGCCACGCGGAGCCTGTTGGGTTCCATCACCGCCCGGTCGGCGTGGGCACCCATCCGGCGGTACCGGGTGACCAGGCGCCGATGGGCCGACTCGACGGTCCGCCGGTCGAGCGCGCTGGCGTGCTCGCCGGCGTGGACGCGCACCAGTTCGTGGAGGTGGAAACGTCCGGGTTCGGACTCCTGGACCAGGTTGGCCGCGTGCAGCTCGTACAACAGGTCCTCCGCCTCGGTGGGCGAGGTGTCCAGCAGGGCGGCGACCGTCGCGGTGTCGAACGTGCGGCAGGGGATCGCTCCGACCAGCCGGTAGAGTGCGGCCTGCTCGGCGGGCAGGTCGGTGACCGCGAGTTCGAGGGTGTCCCGTACCGCGGGGTTGTCGTGCAGGATCCGCAGCTTGTGGGCCGGGTCGGCGAGCCAGTCCGCGGCACGGCGCGGGGTCCAGTGCTTGAGTCGCCTGATCTTCCTGCCGACGAACTCCAACGCCAGGGGCATACGACCGCACAGGTCGACGAGCCGGTTCACGTCCGGGTCCTCAGCGTCGAGGCGCGTTCCGGTGATCCGGGTGAGCATCTCGACGGCGTGTTCCCAGGGGAGCGGCTCCAACTCGATCGAGGTCACTCCGTCGGAGGAGAATTCGTCGGCGCTGTGCTGGCTGGTGAACAGGATCAGGCTCTCCGGGGCGGAGATCCTGAGTTCCATCAGGTGGCGCGGGTGGACCAAGCCGTCGAAGACGAAGCCCATCCTGCGGTCGCGGGTGAGTTCGCGCAGCAGCGCGAGCGCCTCCTCCTCGGAGGCGGGCAGTTCACGTTCGACCGCGCCCATCTCCCGCAGGCACAGCCGTGCCAGCTCGGCGGGTCCCGTGAGGGCGCGGCCGTGACAGTCGACGTAGTAGAAGCCGTCCTCGAAGCGGTCCTGGATCTCCCAGGAGAAACGTCGGGCGAGCGTGCTCTTGCCCACGCCGCTGACACCGCAGATCGCGACGGCGATCGTGGTGGTTCCGCGTTCGTCCGCGGGGTGGTCGAGCGCGCTGTGCAGCCTGTCGTTGTCGGCGTCGCGGTCGACCAGCAACGCCGGTCCGGCGGGGAGGTTGCTCCCTCGGCGGGTGGGAGACTCCCGCCGGACATGGCCGCACTCCAGTATCAGCTGCTCGACGTTCGCCGCCTGCAGCACGTTGTGTGCCTCGCCGTGGTGTTCGTTGCTCATCGCCGCCCCGGGTCCGTTCTCGTGCACACGGTAGCGATCAGCTGACCACACGCGAAACCCGGCTTTCCGCTGGGACGATCGGCGCGTTCCGCCGTGGCCCCGGGCCGGTGTCCGAGCGCGCGCACCGAAGGGGTATCGTGTGGGTAGGCCGGTCGCACCGGCCCAACGACAAGCGAATGCCCTCGTAGCTCAGGGGATAGAGCACCGCTCTCCTAAAGCGGGTGTCGCAGGTTCGAATCCTGCCGAGGGCGCCCAGCAATCAGCCGGTTGACCTGCGACGGGATGCCAAATCGATCACCGTCGCTTGATCGTCGCCTCCCGGTTCGTGGGGCACATGTGGGGCGGATTTTTCGTCGTGCTCCATGGCTTCCCCCTTCAACGCCGCAGCTGCTGTTCCCCAACGGCCGGGAGTCCATCCCCGCATCCTCGGGTCATATCTTGCTGACCTGCGACCTTAGAGTGCTGTCCCGCTGTGGGAATCACTTGTGTTTCGGAAGTAGCAATGAGGTCATGCCCCTGTCCGGGTTGCCACCCCACACAGCTCGGGCGTTGTCCGGTCTGTGCTACTCGGTGACGGCTTCGCGGACCTGGTCGAGAGGGCCCAAGCGAGGGGTGGCCGGGAACGGGTGGTTCAGCTGGGGGCGTCGAGGACGTCGACGAAGGTGTGCCACACGGTCGCGGCGGTGCGTGGAGCCAGCAGGCTGTAGCAGTACAACGTGGCCGCGTCGGTACCGGCGGGGCCACGTCCCCACAGACTCCAGTCCAGCAGCCCGAGCTCGGGGCGGAGCAGGTTGGCCCAGTGCAGGTCGCCGTGGACGGTTTCCCAGTCGAGCACCGGGCGCCGGGCGCCGATCCGGTTGAGCCGTCCGGTGATCTCCGGCTCGGTCTTGTGTCTGTGGGAAAGTCTGCCAGAGTGTCGAGACTGCCGCGAAGTCGATGCCACCACGATTCCGGGAGGTCGAGTTCCTGCCGGAGCACGTTCTCGGCCGCGCAGGCCCTGCCAGACAGGTAGGTCACGAGTTCGGCACACAGCCTCACGACAAACCGCTGAGAAACCCCACGCGTGTGCGCGGGAATGCGTGGCCCGATTTTACCTAAAACCGGCCCACCACGGCCCATCCCCGCGTGTGCGGTGCGGGGAACACGGATCTCGGTCTCAGGACGCGTGCACAGTGGAGGAAGGCCACGCGTCGCCCTCGGCGAAGTGCGTGCCCCAGTAGAACGGGTTGAGCTCCCGGAGCGTGCGCACGCTCCAGCCGGACGCGGCTTCCGGATCCGCCACGCCCACCTGCACATCCGGCCCCCACAACGCGAGACGTTCTTGGCAGATCCCGCAAGGCGCGAGGACCGAGATCTCACTACTGCCTCCCCACCTACTGACGAACACCGAAGCGGTGAGCGAGACACCCAGTGTGTAGGCCTGACAGATCGCCCCGGTCTCCGCGCACAACGTGGCTGAAGCGTTGAGGTTGTCCAGACACACGCTGGTGAGGATCCGACCGTTCTCCAGATAGACCGCCGCAGCCGCGGCACGGTCCCGACGCCGCATCTGATCGACAGCCGCGTCCACGAGGTTCTGGTCCACGTTCATCCAGCCAGCCTAAACGCTTGGAGCACGAGCGAGACCCACGCGGGAGATTCGGCTCCGAAATCGTAACCCGGCGAAAACAGACGGCGTGGACAACAACGGAAACCTCGACCGCAGCGTCGCTGCGGTGCTTTCCCCAGTTCACCCCCACAGATCGACGACGAACATCCACTCCGACCCGTTGCACGCGCGAAGCAGTACTGCTCCTGCCAGGTGACAATCCCGGAGAGGCGTTGGTGTCGGTAACGCTGCGCTGCTAGCGTGTTCACCCCGAAAGCAGGATCCCGCCTGCGGACAGTACCGCTCTCGCGGTGACCGCGACAACGTGTGACCTCCTCCCCGAGCTGACAGGAGGAACGACCTTGGACGCGAGGAAAGTAAGGTACGTCAAGGCGTTTTCCGTCATCCCGGGCATAGTGCTCGTGGCGACCCGCGGAGGAGAACTGGTCCTCGGAGAGACCACGTGGGAAGTTCTCGTCGCCCTGTCCGCGGGAGTCCTCATGACACTGTTCGGAGCGCTCCACTGCGCGTACCTGTTCTCCGGCAAGCTCTCCGAATAACGCCTTCCTCGGACGCGACGACGTCCACCTCGCTCAGCCCCCTGGCCGGCCTCGTGAGCCCCGACAGGTTTATCGACCGTGCTGGGCATTGAGGTACTCGTGACACGAGGGAAGCGTGTTCAACAGGTACTTCTGCTCGTCACGAATCCTGTCGAAGACCCGGTCCACGGTTTCCACGGCTTCGGGCATGTGCCGAAGCTTCGGAAGCGGCTTGTCGGGAAGATAGCCCAGCCCGGCCAGCACCGAGTAGTAGTTGCTGTTGTTCCAGAAGTTGCGGAACTCCTCCTCGAAGTTCCCGTAGTAGACCTGCGCGTCGTCGGTGGCCGGAGCGTTGATCGCGAGACCGGCGTCGTAGCAGCGTATCTTCTCCCGCATCTCCTCTCCGAGCGCGATCTCCTTGTTGGCCCGCCAGAAGGGGGTGTCGGTGCGTGGGGAGCAGTGGAAGTGGGCCTGGATGAAGTCGCGGGTGTCATCGAACATCACCTCGATCTCGCGGTTGAACCGGTCGATGAGCACCTGGTCGAAGGACTTGTCGGGGAAGTGCTTCACGAGCTGGTACAGGGCGGCGTAGATGAAGTAGATTCCGGTGGATTCCAGGGGCTCGACGAAACACGACGAGGTCCCGATGCCCACGCAGTTGCGTACCCATGCGCGCCGGTTCCTGCCCACCCGGAACCGGATCCTGTTGAGCTGGTGCCGCTCGGGATCCAGCCCCCACAGAGCGCAGAAGTCGCGCACGGCCTCGTCCTCAGTGGCGAACGCGCTGGAGTAGACATAGCCGGTGCCGAAACGACCCGGCATGGGGATCTTCCAGGTCCACCCGGACGGCATCGCGATCGCCGAGGTGTAGGGCTCGACGCCGTGGGCGGAGTCGTCGTGCGGGACTGCCGTGGCCACGGCGCTGTCGTTGAGCAGGTGGTCGCTCATGTCCAGGAACGGTTCTTCCATCTCCTGGTTGATGAGCAGCCCACGGAAACCGGAGCAGTCCACGAACAGGTCCGCCTCCAGCGTACGGCCTTCGCCGGTCGTGACGGCGTCAATGAACCCGGAGGGTCGACGCCGCACGTGCTCCAGGCGGTCCTCGACGTGGTGGACCCCGAACCGCTCGGTGGCGACGCGTCGCAGGAAGTCGGCGACCAGGTGCGCGTCGAAATGCCAGGCGTAGTTCGTCGCCCGGGTGCCGTCCGCCCATCGCGGTGACTTCCGCGCCCGCATGACGGGTGGTTCCCTGTAGCAGGAGCGGTCGAAGGGCCTGGTGGTCCGCCCTCTCCACCGGCGGTCGAACCAGTAGTGCGACAGGGGAATTCCGTGGTGGTAGGGCAGGATCCCGAAACTGTGGTAGAACTCGTCCTCACCATCGTCGGATCCGCGCGGAACGGGCCGTCCGGGACCGGGAGTGCGCCAGTTGACGAATCTGATCGCCATTTTGTAACTGGCGTTGCATTCGCGCATCCACTCGTCCTCCTCGATGCCGAGGAAGTCGAAGAACGCGGTTTGCAGGTTGGGGATGGTCGCCTCCCCCACCCCGAGTGTCGGAATGTCCGGCGCTGCCACCAACGTGATGTGGACCGTGTCGCCGAGGGCCTTTTTCAGGTACGTGGCGGACATCCATCCGGCGGTGCCACCACCCAGGATCACGATGCTTTCGACGGAATCGTTCACGGTTTCCTCACTGCTCGACGGGTTCGGTGCGTTCCGAGCGTATTCGCACACCACCGCGATCGGTTCCGCGTCGTGCTCGCACACGGATTTCCCGCTCGGATCGGGGATGCGGTCTCCGTGATCACCCGTCACGGGTTGCGGCTCACCCAACCGTTCGGAGGGCCGTGCCCCCGCATACGCGCGATGTCCCGCGAGGGGACACGGCGCTGTGGTCGGGTTCGGATGTTCCGGGGAGGTCCTGGACGAACGGAGCAGCACGGCCCGTGTTACTCGGGAGGGGAAGCCGGCCAGCTCCGGAACTCGCGCATGCCGTGGAGTAACGGACTGTCGTCGTGCTCCTCGATCGCGTGGACGCGGCCGAAGATCACGTCGTGGTCGCCCATCGGCGTGGAGTCGCGGACCGAGCACACGGCGACGGTGAACGCGTCCTCACCCAGCAGCGGGACGTTCAGGATCCGGGAGTGGTGCCAGCTGAGGCGGCCGAAGCGGTCGGGGTGGTCTCCGGCGAACAGTCGGGCGGTCTCCCCCGCGCGCTCGTGGAGGAGGTTGACGGCGAAGGCACTGTGGTGGTGCACGGCGCGCGAGGTCCCGCTCTGACGGTTCAGGCACACGAGCACGGTCGGCGGTGACAGCGTGACGCTGGTCAGCGAGGTGCAGGTCATCCCGCGCGGTCGCCCGTGCTCGTCGATGGTGGTGACCACGGAGACCCCGGTGGGAAAACACCGCATCATGCCGCGGAACTCCTCCGCGGTGACGGTGGTGTGTGCCGGAACCACCGGAGGGGTCGCGGCGAGGTATTCGTGCGGTCGGAGCTGGGAGTGCGACATCCTTCGTCCCTCTGTCCTGGTCGGTGATCGTGCGGTTGGGACTGTCACTGTCACCGCTTCCGACCGGTGGTGGTCAGTCACGGGCGTGTCCCCAGTCGCGGGCCAGCTCGATCCGGGACCGTACGCCGAGTTTCCGGAAGATCTGCCGCAGGTGGAAGCCGATGGTGTGCGGTGACAGGAACATCTGTTTGGCCACTTGCCGGTTGGTGAGTCCCTGGGCGACGAGAGTGGCAACGGAGCTTTCGGTCTCGGTCAGACTGTCCCAGCCGTTCGCCGGGCGTTTGGTGCAGCGCCAGTGGCGGCGGCGGACTCCGAGCTGGCGTAGCCGGCGGCGCACGCGGGCGGCGTCCCGCTCGGCACCGTGAGAGTCGTAGTCCGCCAGCGCCTGGTCGAGGTACTCGACGGCCCTGGTCTCGTCGGTTCCCTCCCACAGGGCGGCCAGGTCCTCGGCTCGCACTCCGCGCGACCACGAGTCCGGGTACGGTTCGGCCCGTTCGAGGGTCTCGGGCTCGTGGTCGAGCACGGCCCGTACGTGGGCGGCAGCGGTCGCGAGCACGGGGAAACCGGGGTTGTCCTCGGCGAGACGCCGGCAGGCCGTGGCGACGGCGGTTCGGGCCCGCTCGTCGCCGAGGCGGGCGAGTCGCGCTCCGGCCACGGGTTCGGTGCTCAGCAGGGCTCGGCAGTGGGCGGGGTGGTCGAGGAGTGCGTGCACGGCCGTGTTGGCCGCTTCGGTGTCGTCGTGGGCCAGGGCCAGTTCGGCCCGCAGCCAGCGGTGTCTGGCTCGGACGACGGTGTCCGCCGGTGTTGACGTCTCCAGCCGCGTCAGGGTCTCGTTGGCACGCGCCAGCTCGCCCCTGCGGAGGGCGATCGTGGTGAGCGTGTCCCAGGCGAGCGCGTCGTGGACGGACAGGCCGACCTGGGCGGTCTTGGCCAGTCCTGTCTCCGCTTCGACGAGGGCCTGTCCGAGGCGGTCGGTGACCAGGGCGGTGCGCGCCTTCAGCAGGTGCGGAACCCCGGCGAGTGTGCGGGTTCCTCGACGGTCGATGTCGTGGTGCTGGGCGGTGACCAGCTCCTCGGCTTCTGCCGGATCGCCGAGGTGGACGAGCATGAGTACCAGCGGCAGGCGCGGGCACGTGTGCCAGAGCAGGTCTGGTGTGTGCCGGGCGAGTTCGGCGGCTTCACGGGCCAGGTGCAGTCCCGCGTGCAGTTCGCCCGCTTCCCAGTGCGCCTGCGCGCGGACCTGCATGGCGGTGACGCGCACGGTGGGCTCGGTGTCCGACGGGGAGTTCAGCAGTTCGTCGGCGCGCTTGGTCGCCGCGTCCCGGTCGCGGAAGAACTCCCGCTGCAACGCGCTGACGCGGAACTTTTCGAGGTGCTCGCCGGCTGTTCGCTCGTCGGGTTCCTCCTGGGCCTCGGTGGCGTGTCCGCCGAGCGTTTCGGCCACCGACAGGCAGTACCGGACCTCTGCCTCGGCGGACGGAGGCAGGGAACGTGTGAGCGCCGCACGCGCGGTCGAGACGGCCTCGGCGAGTGGTCCGGCTCTGGTCAGCGCGTCGACGGCCACGGTGGTCAGCTCCGTGTGCTCCGGGTCGCCGGACTGGGTGAGTTCCAGGCCGCACTGGGCCAGTTCCGCGGCGACGGCCGGTGACGAGGACAGCGCCTCGCGGGCGGCCCGCACCAGGACCCCGCGAGTGGTGGCCGTACCGTCGCGGCTCGTGCCCTGCAACAGGTGGATGGCGGCTTCGGTGACGGGGCCTCCATGAGCGAGGTGCGCGTCGGCCACCTGACGGTGCAGGGCAGTGCGCAACGGGGTGGGCAGTGACTCCAGCACGGACTGCCACAGCAGGTCACTGCGAAAGGCCAGCGCCTGGGCCGTGGTGACGAGCAGACCGCTGTCGAGCGCTTCCTGGACCTCGGTGATGATGCCGGCGGAGGGCTCGCCGAGCACCCCGGTGATGTCGTCGGGCCGGAACGTGGGGCCCAGCACCGCCGCCACCTGCAGTACCAGGCGGGTTCTGCGCGAGAGAGTTCCCAGTTGCTCTTCGACGAGGTTCAGGAACCGCCGCGGAAGCGCGGGGCGGACGGGCAGACCGTGCAGGCGCATCGCCAGTGCGCTGGTCCTGTCCTGCTCTCCGGACTCGGTGAGATGGGCGAGACCGTTTTCGGTGCGGATCTTGCCTTCGTCGAGATAACCGTTCACCAGTTCGGTGATGTTGCGCGGATTGCCGTCGAGAGCTTCCAGATGGCTCAGTAGGTCCCGCTCCGGTCGGGCCTGGCACAGCGCACGCGCGAGATCGGCGACCTCGGACGGCGACAGCGGTTCGATCGTCAGCCGGACGGTGTCCACGCTGCGTTCGAGGAGCTCGTAGAGTCGGCGTGTACTGCGCTCCTCCCGGTCGGTGCAGCGTGTCAGCATCCACACGACGGATTTGCCACGCAGCTGGCGGGGCAGGGTCCGTAGCGCCAGCATGCTGATCTGGTCGGCGAACTGGACGTCGTCGAGGCTGACGAGCAGTGGTTTTTGGGTGCTGAGGTGTTCGGCCACGGATCCGGCACGTTCGACCAGCAGCATGCGGGTGTGCGCGGCGTCGGTGCCGGCGAATCCGGGGGTGCTGGGAAGAGTCGTGTGTCCGAGTGCGCTGAACAGGGCGGGTGGGTATTCGATTCCCTCACAGGCGTGGTGGGCGACCTGGTATCCCTTCTCGGTCGCCAGTTCGCGTCCCCGGGTCAGCACGTGGGACTTTCCGGCTCCTCGAGCCCCTTCGAGCAGGACGACCCGGTGCTGCCGGTGCGTGAGGACGTCATCGAGCGTGTCCAGCGCACCGTGCTGCTCGCGCGGCCCGGAACGTGCCCCGACGGATCGGTGTTCGACTCCCGCGCCCGGTTCGGGACCGGAATGCTGTTTGCCGGTGGTGCTCTCCCGGTACGGTGAAGGTATTCTCCCCCAGGACAAGGACGACACCCCACTTTTTCCTCGTCGCACTCGGGCGATCTCCGCGATTTTCCACCACGGTATCGGCCGCATCTCGTCCGTGAACCCTGTTGACCAGGGTTCAACCGGACCGGGGCAGCACTTTCACGGAATCAGAGCAACAAAAAACGAAAAACATCTCGCCGGAATGCGCTAACACTCCTTTTTATTTGTCGAAAATTGTTCGCAGATTATCCTTCTTCTGTGTCCCGGTTCGGATAGCATGCTCAGACGCCTCGGGAGGACCGGCTTGCCGGGGTTGTGCGCAGCGGCAGAGTCGTCGGCCCGTGGAACACGAGGTCCTGGTTGTACACGACCGGGTCGGCGGTCCGACACAGTCCGGGAATCTCCGTCAACAACGCCGCGATCCCGATCTCCCCCTCCGCACGGGCAAGGGCGGCACCGAGACAGAAGTGGATTCCCATGCCGAAGCCGCAATGTCTGCCCGGCTCACGGTCGGGGTCGAGCACGTCGGGCTCGCCGAAGCGGGCCGGATCACGGTTGGCGGCCCCCAGCACGAGCACGACCTTGTCACCGCGGCGGATGTGCTCACCACCCAGCTCGTTGTCCCGGTACGCCCACCGCGAGATCATCTGCACGGGCCCGTCGAACCGGATGAACTCGTCGATCGCCTGCCTCACGGCCCGCGTGGAGTTCTCCAGCCGCGTGCGGAGTTCGGGACGTTCCAGCAGGGCCAGCACGGATTTGCTGATGAGATTCGTCGTGGTCTCGTGTCCCGCGGTGAGCATGTGAACGCAGGTCGCCGCGATCTCGTCGTCGCTCAACTCCTGACCGTCGTGCCGCGCGGCCACGAGCAGCGCGACGAGGTCGTCGTAGCCGGTGCGGCGGCGACGCCTGCGCACGTGGTCGAGGAAGTAGGCACGCAGCTCACCGGCGGCGGCGTCCGCGCGCCGATGGGCCTGTGCCCCGCGTGCGACCCGGGCGGTGCTGGCCTCCTGTAGTTCGAGGGCCTGTGCGCGGTACCAGTCCAGGTGCCGGCGGGGAACTCCCAGCAGCTCGGCGATCACCGCCAGGGGCAGCGGAGCGGAGAAGTCGGCGACCAGGTCGATGACCGGCTTGTCCCGCACGGTCGCGAGCAGTCCACGGGCGATCTCCTCGATCCGCGTGCGCAGCCTTCCCACCACACGCGGGGTGAACTCGCCGTTGAGGATCCGCCGCAACCGGGTGTGTTTCGGGGGGTCGAGGAACACCAGCCAGTTCCGCACCACCTCGTGCAGGGCGGTGTTGGCCGAGGGCAACGACGGTGCCACCCGCGGCCGCGCGGCCTCTCCCGCCGTGGCGTCGCGACCGTAGTCCCGGCAGGTGAGCACGTGTTCGGTTTCCGCGGCGGTGAACACGTACCAGACCGCGGACTCCCCCTCGGTGGACAGGCCCCTGTGGACAGGGGCGGACTCGCGGTAGCGCGCGTACACGGGATACGGGTCGGCCAGCGCGGCCGCGCTCCAGCCTGCCGGGCTGAACGGTGGTAGGCCCTTCGGGTTCACGAGACCACCTCCGCGTCCTCGTGGCGGGCGGGCACGGCTCCGCGCACCACGTCGACCAGACGCCCCGGGTCATCCGGTGGCCGTGCGCCCCTCCAGGCGACGTGCCCGTCGGGGCGCACGAGAACGTAGGGCAGTTCGTAGACCTCGGCGACCGCCTCACCTTCGCAGTACACGTCCCGCATCGGGACACCGCGGTCGGCGAAGGCGTCCCGCAGTCCCTCGATCCCGGCGGCGTCGGAGAAGTACAACAGGACGAACTCCCGACCGAACAGGTCGAGCGTCGACGTGCCGTCGGCGAGCCAGCGGTGCGGGGCTCGCGAGCCGGTGGTGGCACGTGGGCCGCCGACCCGCTCCTCCCCGGCGGGGTCGAGCGGATCGGTGGTGACGACCGGGGAGAAGTAGCGGAATCCGAGGTGGATGTGCGGCGCGTTGAACTCCCGGCCGACGTCGCTGTCCCGCAGGCGCTGGATCATCCGCTCGCGTGCTCGCCGGCCGGCCGGTGTGTCCTCGCGCAGCTCCGCGGGGATGTCGCGTTTCACGGTGCGGGCGAGGTTGACGTTGGCCTCCTCCAGACTTTCCACGGCCACGGGACGGCGTTCGTGCTCGTAGGAGTCCAGCAGGTGCGGCCCGGCCCATCCGGAGAGGACGGCGGCGAGCTTCCAGCCGAGGTCCGCGGCACCGCAGATTCCGGTGTTCATCCCGAACCCCCCGGAAGGGGACAGGGTGTGTGCCGCGTCGCCGACGAGGAAGACCCGACCCGCGCGGAAGGTCTCGGCGACCCGGTGGGTGAGGTGCCAACGGTTGTCCGAGAGCACCTCGATCGGTGTGTCGACGGCCACCGCCCGGTCGACCAGGTCCGGGGCGGGTTCGTGGGCTTCCGGGGTTCCGTCGACGCCGACGGTGAGGCGGTAGAGCCCCCGGCCGTCGATCGCCCGCATCGGGAAGCGCAGCGAGGAGGACAGCATGAGGAAGTAGAACAGCGCGTTGGACTCGCCGAGCCGGGCGTACAGCTCCGGTGCCCGGAAGAGGATGTTGCGGAAGACCCGGACGGGATACAGCCCCGGGGCGTCGATGCCGCACAGGGCACGCACCCGCGAGGAGGCTCCGTCGCAGCCGACCACGTACCGGGCGCGGATCGTGTGTTGGTGCCGACTGTCGTGGTCGGACACGGTCGCTGACACACCGTCCTCGTCCTGCTCGAAGGTCTCCAGCGAGCAGCGCAGCCACAACGGGCCGTGGGGGGCCTGGCCGAGCGCGCGGTTCAACAGGGGGGCCATCCAGTGCTGCGGACACACCGCCTCCGGTTCGGGAGCGTGCTCGTGGACGGGCCGATCGTCGACGGTGCCCCGCCGCAGGCGGTAGAGCTCGTACTCCCCGACGGCGGTCACCCAGGCCGCGTCCAGCGGATGGTCACCGGGCCATCCGGCGTTACGGATCGCCTCGGCGAGACCCCACCGCCGGAACAGCTCCATGGAGCGGGGCCCGACCGTGCCCACCTTCGGGTGAGACACGGTCCCGTCACCGGTCTCCACGAGCAGACAGTTCACCCCCCGGTACCTCAGGTCCAGGGCCAGTGCCATGCCCACCGGCCCCCCGCCGACGATCAGCACGTCGACCTCGCGGATCCTCTCGTGCATCTGGGGTCTCCTTTCCCTTCGCCGTGGCTCACGAGTCGAGGCGGTAGTGCGACGCCAGGAAACGCAGGGTCTCGGTCACCCGCTCCGGCAGCGAGGAGCACTTGCCCGCCAACCGGGCGAGCTCGTCGAACCGGGCGGACAGGACGCGGGCCGCCACGTCCGGGCGGGAGACGAAACCGGGGACGCCTTCCAGCTCGAAGGAAGGCCCTGCGGTCTTGCCCGGCCGCCCCGACGGGAGGGTGACGAGCAGCTCGCCGACCGGGCGCAGCACTCCCGTCATCACGTCGATCGCCGTGTTCATCAGGGTCGAGCGGCGCAGGCTCGCATCCGGTTGTTGGCCGAAGTGCTGGACCATGAGCTCCAACATCATGGAGTAGGAGCGGTTGAACAACAGCATCAGCTCCCGCGCGGCGGGGTCGCTGACGTGTTCGCGGGAGCGGTCGTCCGCGCGCAGCGTCGGATTGCGCACCACGGGGTGGGCCGGTGTCCAGGGGGCACGCGCGGTGCGTCGCGCCCGGCTGTGCTCGGCCATGAGCAGGTCCGACAACCGCAGGAAGGTGTCGTAATGGGACTGCTCGTCGGTGTCGGCCCTCTCGGTGGTGCGCACCCCGCCCTCACCCTGTTCGGTCACGAAGTCGATGGCGAACAGCGCGCTGGGCAGGTCGTCCACTTCGAGTTGGTAGTCGGGGTGCTCGGTGTTGAGCGACCCACGCAGGAAGAGGTGGTGTTCTCCCCCGCCCCTGCCGGGTTCGACGGCGAACAGGCCGGGAACGCGTTGCAGTCCCTGTCGGATGCCGGCGTAGAGCTCGCTCAGCGAGTCGTACGTCACCCCGTTTCCGGCCGGACTCCGCCCGGGCGAGCCGGTGCGGTGCGCCTCGCCGTCGAGTCCCTCGGGCTGTTCGATCCGGACGAAACGCTGCAGGCTGCCCACGTGCAACGGTTCCAGGGCGAAGTCCAGCGGCACCATCAGGTCATGGTTGATCGACCCGAAGTCGATGTCGGGTACGTAGAACGGTTCACCGACGGCCATGAGGACGTTGTTGACCACCAGGAAGTGGATCATTTCCTCACGGGCGACCTCCAGCAGGGTTCCGCGGATGCCCCCGTCCCTGGTCTCACCGCCGTCGCCGCAGGCCAGGCGCAGCTGTTCCTCCGTCCAGGCACCGGTACGGACGTGTTCGCGCCCGGCACCGTAGGTCGGTACGGAAAACGCCGCGTACAGGTACTGCAGCATCACCGCGAGTTCGATGCGCACGCCGTGGCGCAGCGCCTCGACGAGCTCCCGTCGGGTCGTGATGCCGCCGTCCTCACGGGGGCGGACGGGTGAGGGGGTCGGCGTGGCGGCGGGTTCGCGCTGCTGCCGCAGGAACTTCAGCAGCAGCCGGGACTGGGGGAGGGTGAGGTCGCGGGTGGGCGGCATGTAGTAGGTCTTGTCCCTGTTCGCGGGGTCGCACATCTGCCAGATGAGATCCGGGTGTGTTTCGACCCGGAACCGGTCGGCGAGACTGAACACACCGCCGCGCATGAAGGAGTAGCACTGTTCGTAGCAGGCGAACACGTGCCGGTACAGCACGTCGAAGGTGACCTGCTCCTGGGGGATCTCGTCGAGGTGCCAGTGGTTCGGCAGCACCCGGACGGCCATCCACGCGACCGTGGACCAGTAACCGAGTTCGTCGTGGTTGTCGTAGCGGGCCGTCGCGGTCTCGGCACGCTCGTACCCGTCGTGTGGACCGTCCGTGGGATCGGTGCTGACCAGCAGTCGGGTGGCCCCGCCCCGCGCGCCCCGGACGGTGAACCGACTCCGTCCGGTGCGGTCGGGGGTGGTTTCGCACTCGCGTCCCCAACGGCCGTGATCGCCGCGCAGCCACACGAGCAGGACGTCGTCGGGGCGGGCCTCGGGGGAGGTGGCCGTCTCGTCGCGGGGCATGCTGCGCGGGTTGTGGAACTGGCGCACGTACACCCTCCCGGCCGGTGCCGGGTGTCCGAGGTGGAAGGTCCGGACGGTCACCTCGTGGTCGTGCTCGGCGCTGTCCGGGGCACGGGCGTGTTCGACGAACACGGCCGAGTCGTCGACGAGCACACGGGTTTCGAGTTCCTCGAACAGTGCTTCGCCCGGCTCCCGCTGGTCACGTCGTGCCAGGTACAGCCCCCGCGTCGCGGCGAGCCGGGATCCGCGCTCGGCGGGCACGGTCACCACACCGCTGCTGACTTCCGCGTGCTGGTAGTGCTCGCGGTCGAGGGTGGCGAGACGTTCCCCGGTTCCGCTCGTGCGCAGTTCGAGGTCACCGAGGTCGGCGACACCGGGCGGGGCGGGGTCCGGGGCCTCGGCGGCGGTCGGGGCCAACGCGTTGATCATGTTGAGGGTGACGAGGCCGTCAGCGACCTCGACGGTGAGGTTGGGCAGGTGTGCCGCGCCGGGGCCGGTCGGGGTGAGCAGCCGTCCGGGGGGTTCGGTACGCGGTTCCTCCGCGTTCCACGGCGCGATCGTGCCGTGCAGGGCCCACCGCCCGGGACTGTCCGGTTCCGGGGGCGGCGCCGTGTCGTACAGGCCGAACTGGACCACCAGACCGTCGACGCCCGGTGACCGCAGGAGCGAGCCCAGCCTGGTCACCGCCGGCGAGGCCGCGGACTCACGCAACCAGCGCAGCCCGTCCACGGTGCGCACCACGAACTGGTGGACGACGCAGCGGGGTTGGTTCCACCCGGCGTTGTCGTCGCCGTACCCGGCGGGGCCGAACCGGTGCCAGCGCGGTGGTTGGACTCCCCGGACGGGACCGGTGACCATGTATCCGGTGTCCAGGGAGCGGTCGAGACGTCCGAAGCAGAAGTGCCCGACCATCAGCGTCGTCGTCCAGTTCGACGAGGGGTCGATGTCGAAGACCCGAGCGCGGTTGAACGTGGTGGCCAGGTACTCGTTGTAGTGGCCCCACATGTCGACGCCGCGTCCGACCACGGGGTCGTCCCGACGGACGTCGCCGGGACGGGTTTCCACACTGACCACACCGGCTTCGACACGGAAGTGGCCGCTGCCCGCGAAGTTCGGGCCGGTGCCCGCGCTGAACACGCCGTCGGGGTCGCGCCGGCCCCTCGCGTCGACCGCGGGACCGCGCCGGCGGAGGTACTCCTGGTACTCGCGCGGGTCACGTTCGAGCGGGAAAGGCCCCTCCTCGGTGAGCGCGGTGTTCGTGGCCACGTCGAACAGTCCGCTGCGTGGGCCGGTGGGCAGACTCGTCCAGGCAGTGCCGGCGAAGTGCAGGCGTGGAACGTCGAAAACGCTCATCGCGGCCCCCTGCTCGGCGCCGCGGCGGTGGGCGTTCGCTCGTCGGAGTGCTCGTCGATCGCGGTGACCGCCCGCAACGCCGACTCGATGGCGCCGTTGACCCACGCCGGTGTCGACGAGCAGTGCTCCCCAGCGAAGAACACGCGTCCCTGCGGCCGCAGAGCGAGGAGGCGTTCCCACTCGCACTCCTCGGAGTCCTTGCCCCAGCGGGTCACCCCGGCACCGTTGGTGAACGGGTGCTCGCCCCACGCCAGACTCACCACCTCGCGGACCATGCCCGCCCGGTGCAGCTCCGGGTGCATACGTCCGGCTTCCTCGAGCACCACGGCGTGCCGGTGTTCCCGCGGCATCCTGCCGAGGACGTCGGCGTCGTTGCCCATCGTGTAGCTGGCCATCAGCACGGCCCCGTCCCCGCGGTTCTCGTCCGGAGCGGGATAGAACACCTGTCGGATCCGCCCGCCGCCGAACGAGGCCCCGCCGACGATGCCGTCCCGTTCCCAGAACGGTTCGTCGCAGTGCACCGCCACCTTCGTCGCCGACCAGTACCGCACCTGTCTGATCAGCTCCCGCTTGTCCGCGCTGAAGCCCGACACCGGCATGTGGCGCAGCACCGAGAACGGGATGGTGCACAACACGTACTCGCAGTGACGTGTGCCGACCGTGTTGCCGTCGCGGACGCGCAGCACGGTGTGGTCATCGCACTGGTCGATCCCGACGACCTGCTGCCCGCATGTGAGAGGGCCTCTGATCCGGTCGACCAGACGGTGCACGAGCTGGTCCATGCCACCGGACAGGCGCACGAGGTCCGGGCTCGTCTCGTTGATGACGTCGTGCAGGAAACGGGCCAGTCGCCCACTGCAACTCGTGCGCAGATGCGTGTTCTCGGCGAAGTAGGCGTGCAGGTCGATCCTATCGTGCGCGGGTCCGACCAGGTAGGGGGTGAGATCGGTTTCCTCGACGAGGTCCAGCAGCTCGTGGTGCAGGCTCTCGTCGAGGTTCGCGCGGAAACCGGTCGGCGAGATCGCGTCGGACAGCGCGGCCAGCCAGGCACCGAACAGCACGGTGTTGTCGCTGTAGCGGCTCCGACCCAGCTTCCGGCTGAACTCCGCGACCAGCACCCGCGAGGCGTTTTTCGTGCGCAGGTGTCCGGAGCGGGTCGCCAGGTAGGTGTCGTCCTGGGACAGCAGCGTTCTGAACGTCCGGACGTGCTCCGTCAGCCCCAGTTCGCGGATGTAGTGCCACGTGTGGTGGTGTTCCGCGGGAACGCGCATCGCCCCGAGCTCCACGTAGGGCGCGTCCGGCCCGGTGCCGAAACGGTGGGTTCGGATGCGGCCGCCCGGCCTCGTGTCGGCTTCGAGAATCTCGACGTCGTGTCCGAGCCGTTCGAGTTCGTAGGCGGCCACCAGCCCGGCGATCCCGGCGCCGAGCACAGTGACCTTCCTGCGGGTTCCGCCCACGACGGCACGTGGCCGCACGGGCTCGCCGACCACGTTCTCGTTGGACACGAGATCACCTCATTTCACGGGGTTTCGGGATCGACGGAGCGTCCGGCACGGAACGTCGCCCCACGCCGCACGGCACCTCACTCCCACGACGGTGCCCTCCGCTTCCGGCGGCGCCTACTACGCACCCGAGTAGTCCTGCGGTCTCCGCCCGGCCGGGCGGTCGGTGACCGCCTCCGTTTCCCAGCACGTCCGTGCGGGTTCGTCGCGGAAGCCCCGCGTATCCGTCGCGGGCGGTCGCGTCGAGGCTCTACGGTCGCCCTTCGCCACACCCGTGGAGAGAAAAAGACCCTGGGAACGAACGAGGGGAGACCCGTTGCGGGTTCTGATCGCGACGACACCGGGAGCCGGTCACGTCGCACCGATGCTGTCCGTCGCCGAGGAACTCGTCGGGCGCGGACACCGCGTGCGCTGGTACACCGGCGCGGCGTTCCGGGAGTCCGTCCGCCGTTCCGGAGCGCGGTTCGAACCCATGCGCGCCGCCTACGACTTCAGCGGGATGACCCGGGAGCAAGCCTTCCCCCACCACGCCGGTCTCACCGGGCTGAACGGCATGACCACGGGCTTCCGGGAGATCTTCCTCGACCCGGCACCGGACCAGATGGCCGATCTGCTCGACCTGGTCGAAGTCGAGCCCCCCGACGTGCTCGTCACCGACGAGACCATCTTCGGCGCCGGGTTCGCCCGTGAGCACCTCGGTCTGCGGCAGGTGTGGGTGTCCACCTCGGTGTACCTGTTCAGCAGCCGTGACACCGCCCCGTTCGGACTCGGCCTGTTCCCGAGCACCGCGCCGTGGGCCCGTGTTCGCAACGCGGCGCTGCGTCTGGCCGCGCATCACGTCGTCCTGCGTGGTCTGCGGCGCCACGGCGACCGGATCCGTTCCCGCGTCGGGCTCGCACCGATGCGCAAGGGCCCCTTCGAGAACGTCGTGCACCCGCCGGACCTGTACCTGATGAGCACGGTGCCCTCGTTCGAATACCCCCTCGGCGACATGCTGCCGCAGACGCGCTTCGTGGGACCGCTCCAGTCGGCCACGGTTCCGGACGGGGACCTGCCGCCGTGGTGGGACGAGCTCGACGGTCGCCGACCGGTCGTGCACCTCACGCAGGGAACGGTGGCCAACGACTGGCGTCGGCTGCTCGCACCCGGTCTTGAGGCCCTGGCCGAGGAGGACGTGACCGTGATCGCCACCACGGGCGCCGATCCCGAGGACCTGGACCTGGGACCGCTGCCGGGGAACGCGCGTCTGTGCCGCTTCGTCCCGCACGCCCACTTGCTGCCGAGAACGGACGTGATGGTGACCAACGGGGGCTATGGCGGTGTCAACAGCGCTCTGTCGCACGGAGTTCCGCTCGTGGTCGCCGCCGCGACCGAGGAGAAGCACGAGGTGGGTCAGCGTGTCGCGTGGAGCGGGGCCGGGATCCACCTGAGGAAACGGCGGTTGTCGCGGCACGACATCCGCGACGCCGTGCGGCGTGTCCTCTCGGAACCGTCCTTCGTTCGGCGGGCCGGGGAACTGCGTGCGGAATACCGCGACCACGGGGGGCGCAGCGAGGCGGTGGACCGCATCGAGGAGCTCGTCTCAGGCGGGCCGAGTACAGGACCGTCGGCTCCACGGCGGTCCGGCGGATCGGAAACGGAGAAGCCGTGAACCAGGACAACGAGAGAACCTCGCTCACCGACCCACCCTCCGAGGGTGTCGACACCGACCGTGTCCGGCGGATGTACGACGACCACACCGACCTCTTCGCCCGGATCTGGGGCGAGAACCTGCACTTCGGCTACTGGGGGTCCGGCGTGGCCGATACCTCCGTCGCGGAGGCGACCGACCGGATGACCGACGAACTGCTCACGAGACTGCCCTGTTCCCCGCAGGAGCACGTGCTCGACGTGGGATGTGGTGTGGGCCTTCCCGCGCTGCGGCTCGCGCGGTCGCGCCGCGTTCGTGTCACCGGTGTCTCGATCAGTGTTCCGCAGGTCTCGCGGGCACGCGCCAACGCGGAGGAGTCCGGGCTCTCCGACGACGTCACGTTCCGCTACGGCGACGCGATGGAGCTGCCTTTCGCGGACGACACCTTCGACGCGGCGTGGGCGCTGGAGTCGCTGCATCACACGAGCGACCGGACACGCGCCCTGCGCGAGATCGGACGGGTCGTGCGCCCCGGAGGGGCGTTGGCCGTGGCCGACTTCGTCCTCACCGGACCCGTGTACGGGCGGGAGCGGGACACGGTGGAGGCGTTCCGGGCCGGAGGCGGGGTGCGCAGTCTCGGGACGATCGAGGACTATGTGGACGACCTGCGTCGAGCCGGTCTGGACGTGGTCGAAACGCTGGATGTGAGCATTCAGGCTCGTCCCTCGCTCACCAGACACGCCGAGTTCTTCCGGAACGAGAGACACCGGCTGGTCCCCCACATGGGCGAGCGAGAGGTGGACCGCATGATCCGGACCCTGGAACGGCTCGGTGACATGCCGCAGGCCGGCTACGTCCTGCTCTCGGCGCGGGTGCCGTGAAGTCCGAGAAGGTTCCGAGCACCGTGGTGCCTCCGGTGTGTCCGGTCCGGCACCGCGGACGACCACGACAGCCGCGCGGGCGGCGACGGAGGGAGGACACGAGGTGTCAGCGGACGAGATGCTGGCAGCACGGCCAGCACTGTGGGACGGAGGTCACGAGTTCTTCGCCTGGGCGCGCCGCATGCGCGCCGAGCACCCGGTCGCGCACGAGACGACGACCAACACCTGGCACCTGTTCCGGCACGAGGACATCCGCCGGATCCTCTCGGACCCGAGTACGTTCTCGGCCGAGCTGGACCGCGTCATGCCGATCGAGACCTTCACACGGGGCAACATCGCCACCATGGACCCCCCTCAGCACCCGCGGATGCGCAAACTGGTCAACCAGGCCTTCACGGCCCGCACGGTGCAGGACCTCGGAGAGCGGATCCGCGCGGTCAGCGACGAACTGCTCGGCCACGTCGAACGGCGCACCGAGTTCGACCTCGTCTCGGAGGTGACCTACCAGCTTCCGATCATCATCATCGCCGAGCTGCTCGGCGTTCCCGCCGGAGACCGTGAGCTGTTCCGGTCCTGGGTGGACGACATGCTCGACCCGCCCTACGATCAGCTCACCGACCTGCTTGACAACGAGGCGGTGATGAACGCCCGGAGGGCCCTGGACGACTACCTGCTCGAGAAGGCCCACCAGCGCCGCCGGGAGCCGAGGCAGGATCTGATCAGCCGACTGGTCTCCGCCGAGGTCGACGGCGAGAGGCTGGCCGACGAGGACGTCGTCGGCTTCGCCTCGTTCCTCCTGCTCGCCGGTAGTCTCACCACGACCGTGCTGCTCGGCAACACCATGCGCTCGCTGGCCGAGAACCCGCGGGCAGACCTCCGGGTCCGCGAGGACCCCGCCCTCGTCCCACAGCTCGTCGAGGAGGTCCTGCGCTATCGTCCCTCGTTCCTGCCGGCTCGGCGCGTCACACTGCACGACGTGGTCGTCTCCGGGGTCGAGATCCCCGCCAACAGCTTCCTGACCGGTTCGATCATGTCGGCCAACCACGACGAGGAGGTGTTCGCGCAACCGGACCGGTTCGACATCCACCGCACCGACAACCCGCATCTGGCCTTCGGGCACGGTGGACACTTCTGCCTGGGCGCGCCGTTGGCCCGTCTGGAAAGCCGCACTCTGCTGGAGATGCTGTTCACCCGCATGCCCGATCTGGAGCTCGCTGCCGACAGCACGATCCCGATCTACGGCAATCCGGACGTGTTCGGTCCCAAACGGCTTCCGGTCACCCGCGGTCGGCGCGGCGGTCGTGTGTGACGGCGTCCCCTCGGCCGGTCGTGTCAGGGCTCGAACCGCTCCAGCTCCCGCACGACCGTGGCGGCGGTGGGCTGGCGGTGGATCTCCCGAACGAGGTCCGAGGCGGCCGTCGAGAACGAGGGGTCCGACAGCACCTCGGTGAGTGCCTCGCGCACCGCCGCCGGACCGGCCCGTTCCCGGGGCACATGCAGGCCGGCACCACACCGGCTGATCTGGTGGGCGTTGATGCCCTGGTCAACGATCTGCGGCAACACCACCTGCGGCACACCGAGAGAAGCGGCGGTCAGCATGGTCCCTCCGCCCCCGTGGTGGACGACGGCCGCGCAGGTGGGCAGGATCATTGACAGCGGCACGTAGTCCAGCACCCGCACGTTCGGCGGAGGGTTCTTCGCGAGTCGGGGGAACGTCCTCGCGGCACCGGGCACGACGACCTCGACGTCGAGGTCGCGTAGGCAGTCGAGGACCTCCGGTAGCTGTGCGGTGTCCTGCGCGGCGAACCCGCTGGTGGTGAGCCCCCCGCTCAGGCAGACCCGCGGGGTGTCGGCGGGGGTGCGGATCCAGTCCGGCTCCGTGGCTCCTCCGGCGTAGGGGGTGTAGCGCATCGACGACCGCGACGACCGCGTCGGCAGCCTCAGCGTCGGCGGGCACAGGTCGACCGTCCACCGGGCTCCGCCACGCGTCGCCGTCACCCCGAAACGCTCGAACAACGCGGTGAGTTTCGGGCAGACCAGTTGCCGTTCGATCTCGGGTGAGCGCTCCTCCAGGACGTCCGGGCTGATCACGAGCCTGACGTCGGGCACCTCGTGGACGCGGGCGGCCACCGGTGCCGCGAGGGTGGTCTGTTCCCAGACGAGCAGCTCGGGTTCCCACCGCCCGGTGAGGGCGACGAGGTCGTCGACCATCGCCTCGGCGACTAGGGTGAAATGCGTCTGCATGGCCAGCCATTTGAACCGCTCGGTTTCCGGGACCGTGCCCTGGCTCTGGTAGCACACCGCAGGGTCACGCAGGGTGTCGTGAACCCGGCTCAGCGTCGGATCGGAGCGCAGCGTCGCGATGTCGACCTCGTGGCCCACGGGGAGCATCGTCAGGCCCGCCGAGACCACCGTTTCGGACAAGGCGGGTTGGCTCGCGACGGCGACCTCGTGCCCGGCGGCCCGGAACGCCCAGGCCAGTGGCACCATGGGTTGGAAGTGCGTGGACCACCCCCAGGACACGAACAGGACGCGCATGATCCTCCCTCGTGGCGGTATACGACCGATGTGACTGTGCCGGTGGCACACTAGGCCGTGGGACTCCCTTTTTCCGGCCGAAGCGACCGGCGGAACCGAATCCGACGCGGACGCGCGGGGTGGCCCTCACCAGATGTGAGCGGGGTGGACGTGCGCTGACCCGGTGCTACCGGCGCCTCCCCCCAGGGCCGGCGCGTGCGGGAGGTGAGCGGCACCGCGCGGGGAAGAACCACTCGGCTGCGTGGGTTGCCCGCGCGCTACGTCCTGCCGACACCGGGGCGCGTGCCGACGAACAGCCCCCGGGGTGAGAGGCGCTCCTCGAGGTGGACCGCATCGCAGCCGGCCCGCCGGAAGGCACCGAGGTAGTCGTCCCTGTCGAAGAGCGTGATCAGCTGTGTGTCCGTGAAGTGCCGGACCCCGCCGTCGTCGGCCAGCAGGTAGTGCGCCTCCACACGGGTGGCACCTCCCTCCCGCGTGGAGCGCGCCACCCGCGCCACCGTCCGCGACTCGTCGCGGACCACGTCACCGGCGACGTAACCGTCGAGGAACCTCTCGGGGAACCACCACGGGTCGACGAGCAGCACACCGCCGGGAGCCAGGTGGGCGGTCATCCGGCCGAGGGCGCTGACGAGCTCGTCGACCGTTTCCATGTAGCCCACCGAACTGAACAGGCACGTGACGACGTCGAAGGTGCCCGCGAGCTCGAAAGTGCGCATGTCGGCGTGGTGCAGCGGTACCGAGGGAAGTTTCTCCCCGGCGACGCGCAGCATCGGTTCCGACAGCTCCAGTCCCTCGACGTGTGGCACGCTCTCCCTCAGGTACCGCAGGTGCTCCCCGGTGCCGCAGGCCACGTCGAGCAGCGAAGCGACTCCGGTGGTGCGGGCCCGCACCACGTCCATGATCTGCTCGACCTCACCGCGAAAGTCCTTGCCCCGTCCGCGGTAGACGAGATCGTAAACACTGGCCATTTCGTACTCGTACATGCCTGCCCCCGTCCTCGCGGCGGTGTCCCCGGGCACTTCGGAGGCGCCCGCTGGTGAGACTACCGGGATTTCCCGCGCGACCAACCCGGTCGAACGCGTGGGTTCTCGCCACGACGAGACCCGCTGCGGCCGTGCTCATCCCACGCGGTTACGCGATGCACGATCACCGCCGCCGAGCGGGAGCATGTGTCGTCGCGACCCTCGCTACCGCCGCACACGCCGCGGCGAGCCGACACGGGCGAGACCAGCCCACGAGGAGGCACGAACAACGTGATCAACATCTTCCAGCCCACCGTCGGAGAGGACGAGCTCGCCGCCGTACAGGAGGTGTTCGACAGCGCGTGGCTCGGGCGGGGCGAACGTACGAAGCGGTTCGAACGCGCCTTCGCCGCACACATCGGGGCCGGGCCCGAGCATGTGGTGTCGACGAACTCGTGCACCGAAGCCCTCTTCCTGGCCGTGCGGCTGCTCGGGATCGGCACCGGCGACGACGTGGTGCTGCCGACCGTCAACTGGGTGGGAGCGGCCAACGCCGTCGCGGCCTCCGGCGCCCGCCCCGTCTTCTGCGACGTCGACCCGCGCGCCCTGAACCCCACCACGGACCACGTCGACGAGGCACTCACGGACCGGACCAGGGCCGTGCTGCTGCTGCACTACGGCGGCCATCCCGGGCACGTGGCCGAGATCGCCGCACTGTGCCGCGAGCGCGGTCTCCGTCTCATCGAGGACACCGCCTGCGCGGTGGCCTCACGGGTACGCGGAACCGCGTGCGGCACCTTCGGCGACATCGGAGTGTGGAGCTTCGACGCGATGAAGATCCTCGTGACCGGTGACGGCGGAATGCTCTACGCCCGCGACCCGGAGCTCGCCTCCCGCGCCGACCGCGACACCTACCTGGGGTTGAAGGAGCGCAGCGGCCTCGACCGCGCGCGCTCGGATGCCTCCCGCTGGTGGGACATCGACGTCTCCACGTTCGCCCGCCGCAGCATCATGAACGATCTCGCCGCCGCCGTCGGCACCGTCCAACTGCGGCGACTCGGTGAGTTCGTCGAACGGCGCCGGGCCGTCGTCGAACAGTACGACCGCGGGTTCGCCGACGTCGAGGGCATCACCTGCCCTCCGCCCCTGCCGGAGGATCACGAGTCCTCCCACTACCTGTACTGGGTCCAGCTGCGGGACGGTCCCAGTCGGGATCGGCTCGCCCACCACCTCTACCGTCAGGGCGTCTACACGACCTTCCGCTATCCGCTGCTTCACCGGATAGCGGCCTACGACTCCGGGGCCAGTCTGCCCGGTGCCGAACACGCGGCCGAGGTCACCTTGTGCCTGCCCCTGCACCAGGCGCTCAGCGACTCCGACGTCGCTGAGGTCGTCCGGCTCGTGCGCGAGCACGCCGCCCACGACGTGGCACTCGCCTCCACGGGCGAGGGGCTGCGATGACGGCGTTCGCCTGTCCCCTCGGCAACGGGTCCGGTTCCCGCGAGGACCTGGGCGCACGCACGGCGCGCTCGGCCCTGACCGACTCCGAGTCCACGGTGGAGGAGCTCCTCGACTGGCTCGCGCTGTGCCGCGAGCGTGCCGCCGCGCGCATCCGTCGTGTCCCCCTCGGGGAGCTCGACGGGTGGGGATTCGACCCGGAAACGGGGAATCTGTCCCATGACAGTGGGAGGTTCTTCAGCGTCGAAGGCCTGGAGGTCCACACCGACCACCACGCGCGCGGCACCTGGCGTCAGCCGATCATCAACCAGTCCGACATCGCCGTCCTCGGTGTGCTGGCCAAGGAGTTCGACGGGGTTCTGCACTTCCTGATGCAGGCCAAACTCGAACCGGGAAACGTCAACGCGATCCAGCTCTCGCCGACCGTGCAGGCCACCTCCAGCAACTACGGTCGGGCCCACCACGGCAGCGCCACACCCTGTGTCGAGTACTTCACCGACCCCGGCCGGGCCCGGGTGCTGACGGACGCGTTGCAGTCGGAACAGGGCACGTGGTTCCTGCACAAGCGCAACCGCAACGTGATCGTGGAGACCTCGGAGGAGGTGGAGGTCCGGGACAACTTCCGCTGGCTGACGCTCGGGCAGATCCACGCGCTCCTGCGAGTACCCAATGTGGTCAACATGGACGCGCGCACCGTGCTCGGCGCGCTTCCGTTCGCCCCGGCCGCGAATCCGTCGGCACGACTCCGGACCACCGACGAGCGCTTCGGCCGGGCGCTACGCCGCTCCCTGGGCGTCGGAGAGGCGGCCGATCCGGCGCGCATGACCGAGATCCTGAGCTGGATCACGCGGCAACGAAGCCGCCACGTGCTGGTGACACGCCCCGTCCCGTTGCGGGAGGTGCACGACTGGAGTCTCGGCCCCCGTGGACTCACCCATCGCCACGGCCGGTACTTCGACGTCGTCGGGGTCACGGTCACCGCCGAGGGGCGCGAGGTCTCCAGCTGGTCGCAGCCCCTGCTGCGACCGTGTGGCACCGGGGTGAACGCCCTCCTCGTGCGGGAGTTCGACGGGATCGTCCACGTTCTGGTCCGCATCACGGTCGAACCCGGTTACCGCGAGACCGTCGAGCTGGGGCCCACCGTCCAGTTCCGCCCGCACGACCACGCGCACCTGCCCGCCTCGCGATGGCCCCGGTTCCACGACGTCGTCTCCTCGGCGAGCGGCACCGTCCACTACGACGTGGTGCAGTCCGAAGAGGGAGGACGCTTCCACCACGCGCTGAACCGCTACCTCGTCGTCGAGGTCGGTGCCGAGTTCCCCACCTCGGTCCCGGAGGACTTCGCGTGGCTGACGCTCGGACAGCTCGTCGCCCTGCAACGACACAGCAACTATCTCAACATCGAAGCTCGCAGCCTCGTCTGCTGCCTGCAGACCCTGTGGTGACCACCGCCACCGACGTTTTCGGAGGGACCATGCCCGAGCTCACGCGACTCGGCCGGACCGCGCTCCTCGTCAGCAGGATCGGTCTGGGAACCGTGAACTTCGGCGGACGGGTCGACGAACCCGAGGCGCACCGTCTGCTGGACCACGCCAGGGACAACGGCGTCAACCTCGTCGACACCGCCGACATGTACGGCTGGAGGGTCTACAAGGGGCACACCGAGGAGACCATCGGCACGTGGTTCAAGCGGGGCGGTGGGCGACGGGAGTCCACCGTGCTGGCCACGAAGGTCGGCAACCCCATGAGCGAGGCACCGAACGAGAGCGGCCTGTCGGCGCGCCACATCATCGCCGGCTGCGAGCAGTCGCTGCGCCGCCTGGGCACCGACTGGATCGACCTCTACCAGATGCACCACATCGACCGCACCGCCTGCTGGGAGGAGATCTGGCAGGCCATGGAGGTACTCGTCACCCAGGGCAAGATCCGCTACGTCGGCTCCTCCAACTTCGCGGGCTGGCACCTCGCCCGGGCACAGGAGACCGCCACCCGTGGGAACGCGCTCGGTGTGGTCTCCGAGCAGTGCCTGTACAACCTGCTGAGCCGACACGTCGAGCTGGAGGTGCTACCCGCCGCCCGGCAGCTGGGGATGGCTGTGCTGCCGTGGTCGCCGCTGCACGGCGGAGCGTTGAGCGGGGTGGTGCGCACAAGGAACGCGGGGGCGGCGGTCAAGGGCGCGCAGGGCCGCGCCGCCACCGCGCTGCACCGCCACGAACACACCATCCGGGCCTACGAGGACTTCTGCGCGCGACGGAACAGCGACCCCGCCGAGATGGGCGTGGCGTGGGTGCTGTCCCGGCCGGCCGTGACCTCCGCCATCGTCGGCCCCCGCACCGTCGAACAGCTCGACGGGGCCCTGCGTGCGTGTCGGACGCGGCTCACGCGGGAGGAACTGGAGCGTCTGGAGGAGTTGTTCCCCCCTCCCGGCAACGGCGGTCCCGCCCCCGAGGCGTGGCTGGACTAACGGGACCCCGGCGCGGGCACCGGGGTGAGGTCCCCTCGTGGTGCCTCAGGCCCTGCGCATCGCCCGTGTCCCCACGAACAGCCCGATCAGCACGACCACGGCGGCCGCGACCGCACCCCACACGGCCTCCCAGCCGAACCGCCCGGCGAACAGGGCCCGTTCCGCCTCGACGATGTAACTCAACGGGTTGAACGCGGCGACCACGCGCATCCACCCTGGCCCCTGCTCCAGCGGGAGCAGCATCCCGGACAGGATCATCAGCGGGAACAGCACTGCCTGTTGGATGGTCCAGAACATCCAGTCCTGGTTCTTCACCGCCAGCGCCAGCGCGTAGCTCAGCGCTCCGAAACCCACTCCGAACCCCGCCAGGATCACCAGCCCCAGCAGCGCACCCACCGGGTTCGGCAGGAACCCGAAGGGCAGCGTGATGAGGATCAGCACGCAGGCCTGCACCGTCAGCGGCACCATCTCCTTGAGCGCCCGCCCGATGAGCAGCGGTCCGCGGCGAAGCGGGAGGACCAGCGTGCGCTCGTGCGCCCCGGTGTGCATGTCGAACTGGAGGTTCGAGCCGGTGGAGGCGGTCGCGAACAACGACACCATGACGAGCACGCCGGGCACGAACCAGTGCAGATCCAGTTCGCCAGCGCTGAAGCTGCTCAGCAGCGGCATGAACAGGCCGACGAAGACCAGTGGCTGTAGCAGGCCGAACACGATCGACAGCGGGTCGCGCAGCACCGGGCGCAGCTCGCGCAGGAACACGAGCCAGACGTCGGCCTGGACGTTGTTCGGGTGTGTCCGCCCGTTTCGGAGGCGAGGTGTGGGAACGGTCGTGTGGTCGGTCCGGGTCGTCATGGCGTTTCCTCCTCCGTCTCGGAGGTCTCGGTGGGGGCGGAGACTCCGGTGTCGCGCAGCGTACGGCCGGTCAGCACGAAGAAGACGTCGTCGAGCGTGGGTCGCTTGGTCTCCGTGCTGCGCGCGGGTACCCCGGCCCGCTCCAGTGCGAGCACGATCTTCGGAAGGCAGCTGCCGGCGGCGGGCACGGGCAGCTCCACCGTCCGGTCGTGGTGGACCGGGGCCTGGAACCCCGTTGCGGAGCCGTACTCACGCAGGTGCGGCAGCGCACGCTCGGCCTCGTGGTGGGAGTCGAACTCCAGTACCACCCGTTCGCCGATGAGGTTGGCCTTGAGTCCGGAGGGGGTGTCGTCGGCGATGACGCGTCCGTGGTCCATGACCATGACGCGTTCGGCGAACTGGTCGGCCTCGTCGAGGTAGTGCGTGGTCATGAACACCGTGGTGTCGTACTCCTCGCGGAGTCTGAGGATGTGACGCCACAGGTTCGCCCTGCTCTGCGGGTCGAGCCCGGTCGAGGGTTCGTCCAGGAACAGCAGCGACGGAGCGTGCACCAGCCCCATGGCGATGTCCAGGCGGCGACGCTGTCCGCCGCTGAGCGAGGAGACCATCCGGTTGGCCACCCAGCCCAGTTCGAGGCTCTCCAGCAGGGAGTCGGCACGTTGTGCGGCCGCGTTCTTGTCGATGCCGTAGAACCGGCCCTGCATGACGATCTCGTCACGGACCCGCTGGTTGTGCCCGGCGCTGTTCATCTGACCGACGTATCCGATCCGGTGACGCACGGCTGCGGGTTCGGTGCGGACGTCGCGCCCGGCCACGCGGGCGGCTCCCTCGGTCGGTGGCAGCAGGGTGGTCAGCAGTCTCAGGCTGGTCGTCTTCCCGGCGCCGTTCGGGCCGAGGAAGGCAACGAGTTCACCCGGGTCGACGCGTACGTCGAGCCCGCGCACCGCCCGGACCCGCTTGTTCCCCGAGGCGAACGTCTTGGTGAGCCGCTCGGCCTCGATAGCTTTCGTACTCATGCCGGACATGCTAGAAAAAATTCAGGTCAAACCCTGTCCGGAATTCCACGATCACTCCGATCGGTATACGCGAACCGCACCGGCCCCGGGCCCGCCCGAGGAGGAGCACGTGAGCCACCCCACTCTCGCCCGGGTACTGCGGTTGCTGTCCCTGCTGCAGGCACGCCGGTTCTGGCCCGGTCACGAGCTGGCCGAGCGCCTCGGCACCAGCGAACGCACCCTGCGCCGCGACATCGACCAGCTGCGCGAGCTCGGCTACCGGGTCACCGCCGAACGCGGTTACCACGGCGGCTACTCCCTCGAAGCCGGAGCGAACCTGCCTCCCCTGCTGCTCGACGACGACGAACTCGTGGTGCTGGCCGTGGGCCTGCGCACGGTGGCCGCCCGCGCCGTGGAGCACACCGACGAGACCGCGCTGTCCGCGCTGGCCAAGCTCGAGCAGCTGCTTCCCGCCCGACTGCGCCGCCGGGTCTCGGCGTTGCAGTCGCACACCCTGCCGGTGGGTCCCGGCCCCTCCTCGTCCACGGCACCCGAGATGATCGCCCGCCTGGCCCTGGCCAGCAGGGACAGCGAACGCGTGCGGTTCGGCTACACCCAGGCGACCGGCACCAGGACGACATGCTTCGTCGAACCGCACTGTCTGATCTCCGCCGAGCAGGGCTGGTATCTCGTCGCCCGGGACCCGCACGAGGAGTCGTGGGAGGCGTTTCGGGTCAACCGCATCGACTCCTACGTCGCGACCGGGGAACGGTTCAGTCCGCACGAGCTGGACACACGGTGTGCCACGGAGATCGCCAACGCGGCCGCGGCGCGCTTCGCCCGCCGTCACGTCGGTCTGCTGCGCATCCACGCGCCGCTGGAGACGCTGCGGTCCCGGTTCGGGGCGTGGGTCCAGGACGCCCGGGCGGAGTCGTCGACGACCACCCTGCTGCCGATCAGCGCCGACAACCTGCCCGAACTCGTCTTCGGCATCGCCTGGATCCCGGAGGACTACCCCTACGAGATCCTGGAGTCACCCGAGCTCGCCGCCTTCGCGCGTTCGCTCGGCTCCCGGCTGCTGCACGCGGCCTCCCGACACGAGCGCTAGTCAGCGTGGGGACGTTCCGCACGCGCTCCGTCGCGGCGTACTCGGTTCCCCCGCACCCCACCCACGTGGGCCCGCTAGCCGAGTCCGAGCACCGAGCGGTGACGCCACGCCAGCCGCAGACACCCACGGGCCGAATCCCGGGTACCGGGGTGGTCGGCGTAGCGGTGCACGCTTTCCTGTTCGAACGGGATCCCCCGGCCGTCCGGACCGGTGAGGACGGTTCCTTCCTGCCCGTTGACGGCGATCCGGGCGAACACGCTGTCGAACACCGGGGCGTCGAGAACGCAGGCGGTGAGAATTTCGGCTTTCCAGGTGAGCGGGTCCAGCCCGATCCCCAGCACCCACGGCACCACCCGGCCCGCCGAACGCGCCGCCTCCAGCTCGCCGTACGGCCACTGCCGGTGGTAGTCCGGCGGGGGCAGGCCACGCCCGTAGCCCTCCTCGAATCCGAGGAGCTCCTCGGCGTACTCGCGCAGCATCATGTGCCACAGGTCCAGGCCCGCGGCCGCCGAGCGGTCGTCGCAGTCGGCCGGGCTGAACTCCCCGGCGGGCACGGCCTGGAACATGCCGGGAGCCACGACCACCCGGTCGTCGTTCCTCCGGTGCAGGAAGAACCCCGCCTCCCGCTCCGAACGCCGGATCGTCAGGGTGACCACCCCCAGCCCCGTGGCCCGTCGCGACAGGTCGAAGGGGTCGGCGAGGAAACGTCGGTAGGCACCGGTGAACGGATCGGCCGCGTTCGCCGTTCGCACGGAGGACTCGTAGGCGAGGAACTCCGTGGTGTCGAGGTGGTCGAAGTAACGCGCGAGCACGAACCGCAGGCGCAGTCGCCCTTCGAGCGAGTGAACACCGACCGGACGGTAGATCCGGCCGTTGTAGAGCCGTCCCTTGCCGGCCACCCGGACCAGGGCCCGCCCGTAACTGGTGAACGGGCGTCCGTCCTCTCCGGGGGGAAGGAGAGCGGAGCTCCGTTCGCGGCAGGTCACCAGCGCCGCCTCGTCGGCCGCCTCGGCCCAGTCCAGCTCCACCTCCTCCAGGGGGCGAGGACGCGGGAGCACCCAGCCGGGCGCGGTGAGCATGGGAACCACCTCGTCCCGCCACTCGGGCGGGGCAGCCCGCCACGCGGCGGCGCGCAGCGCGGGCTGCCGTACGCGCATCCCGTCGACAACTCCCCGGAAGCGCTCCCGTTCGTCGAGCGCCCTACTCCGCACCATGGTCGGGAAGTTCCCTCCACCAGGTGTTGTCCTTCGCCCACGCGACGGTGCGCCGAACTCCCTCCTCGAGCGGAACCACGCAACGCCAGCCCAGCAGGTTCCGGGCGCGGCCGGTGTCGGGAACACGGCGGCGCAGGTCCTGGTAGCCGCTGCCCAGCGAACGGGACGTGTCGGTGCGCTCCACGCCGACGGCGTGCCCGGTCAACCGGCGGATGGTCTCCACCACCTCACGGACGGAGGTCTCGTCCGAACCGCCGATGTTGAGGCACAGCCCGTCGGCAGCGGGTGTGGAGACAGCGCGCAGCGTCGCCTCCACCGCGTCGTCGACGAAGGTGAAGCACCGGGTCTGCCCACCGTCGTCGTAGACCACCGGGGGGACGCCGCGCAGCGCGCGGTGCACACCGCGGCTGATGACGAAGGCGGGCCGTTGTCCGGGACCGTACACGTTGAAGTAGCGCAGTACTGTCGCCCGGACACCGTGCTGGTGCGCGAACGCGAACGTCACGTGCTCGGCCAGTGCCTTGCTCGTGGAGTAGCACCAGCGGTGTGCCGTCGTGCTGCCCAGAACCCGGTCGTCGTCCTCGTGCCACGGCACGTCCGGGTTCCTGCCGTAGACCTCGCTCGTGCTCGCCAGCACCACCTTGGCGCCGGTCCGCTCGGCCGCGTGCAGCACGTTCCTCGTGCCCTCCAACGCGGTGTCGACGACCTCCAGCGGCCGGTCGAGATAGCGGTCGACGCCGACGGTGGCGGCGAGGTGGAAGATCGCCTCGACCCGGTCCGGCACGACACGGGTGAGCTGCTCCGGAACACGGACGTCGGCACGCACGTGGCGCACCGTCCCGGGGTGTCGCGCGGGGTCGTGCTCGTGTGGCCACGGGGCGGCGTCCACGACGACCACGTCGTCCCCCCGTGCGAGCAGGCGTTCCACGAGATGGCTGCCGATGAAACCGCACCCGCCGGTCACCACGAAGCGGGACATGGACTCACCTCCCGACTCCGCGATAGCGGAACCCGCACTTCTCGATGCCGTCGATCACGTCCCCGGTGAAGTAGGCACGGCCGTCGAGCACCAGGCACCCCTCGGCGGTCGAGCGGGCGAGCTCACCGAAATCGAGGTTCTCCATCGCCCTGTGCCACGCCAGGACGGCGACGCAGTCGGCGCCGGAGGCGGCCTCGTAGGCCGAAACGCACGGGGGCACACCGAACATCGTCTCGACCTCGCGGGGATCGGCGAGGGGGTCGTACACCGACACCGACACCCCGCAGCGGCGCAACCGTTCGACCACCGGCAGCGTCGGGGTCTCGCGCAGGTCACCGGTGTTGTTCTTGTAGGCCAGCCCGAGCACGGCCACAGCGGACTCCCCCGGGGCACGGCCCCGCCCCCGCAGGTCCTCCAGGATCATCTCGCAGGTGTGGTGCGGCATCGAGTCGTTGACCTCGCGGGCCGTGGGGACGGTTCGCAGCTGCACGCCCCGCTCCCGCGCCGCCCGGTGCACCATCCACGGGTCCTTGGTCAGGCACGAGCCGCCGACACCGACGCTGGGAAGCAACACGTTGACCGGGCCGTTGCCGCGACGGATGGTGTTCGCCGCGGAGATGACCCCGAGCGAATCGACCCCGAAAGCCGCGCAGAACCTTCCCACCTCGTTGGCCAGGGCGATGTTGTGGTCGATCCACCAGTTGTCGACCAGTTTGACGATCTCGGCGGCCTCGACCGGTTCCACCGGGCGCACCTCGACGCCGAGACCACGCCGCCAGAACGCCTGCGCCGCGCGGGAGCTGTCCGGGCACCATCCCCCGACCACGATCGGGAAGGTGCCCAGCTCGTGGAGCGCGCTGCCTTCGGAAAGCCGTTCGGGGCTGAACGCGAGACCGAAGTCCTCGCCGCAGCGCAGTCCTCCGTTCTCCAGCAGTGGCACGAGGAGGTTCCTGGTCGTTCCCGGCGGCACCGTGCTCTTGACGATCACGAGCTGCCCCCGCCGCAGGTGCCGCCCGAGTTCGTGACAGGCGTGCCTGAGTTGCTCGTCGTCCAGGGTTCCGTCGTCCCGCACCGGGGTACCGACCGTGACCAGCACCACGTCGGCCTCGGAGAAGACCCGGCAGTCGTCGGTGACCGACAGGCGCGGGCCACCGAGCCACCGCCCCATGAGCTCGCTCAGCCCGGGCTCGTTGAACCGCACGTACCCCGCGTTGAGTTCCGCGACGCGCCCGGCGTCGCTGTCGACGCCGAGGACACGCGCACCCCGTTCGGCCAGGGTGGCGGCCACGCACGAGCCCACGTACCCGAGCCCGACGACGGCGACGGTCGGCTGTTCGGTATCCGCGAAAAAGCGCACATCCCGCTCCCCTCAACCCTCGTCCGGGTGAGATCGACGGCGAATCAGTGAATCTCCGGCGGATGCGGACAGCTCCGACGGAGTTTCTCCGGACCCTAGTCGTTCCCGGGTGTGCGGGAGGCGGTTCCGTTTTTCCCGGAGGGAATTCCTACTCGTGTGCGTGATGCCGATCCTCGCGGGAGGAGCCCGCGTTCCCACGACGGCACCGCGATCTCGTCGTTGCCGGCACCGGCACGAAGTCGTAGGGGACCGAGCGCACCCGGCGAGGGTTCCTCCCGACCGGACGACCCCGGTAAGAAGAATCGGCGATCGTGTCAAGCGTTTTCCGACAATTCTGTGAATCCCGCACGAGCATCCACGCCGATTCCCCGGCGGCGCGTAGCATGGTTCCCGGAAAAGGAACACGTCCTTTCGTGGAACGGGGCGCGACTTGTCGAGCACTTCTCCGTCCCGGCCGCACGCCCCGCTGCCGGGCAGCCTGCAGGCGAGTTTCGTGGTCGAGTCGGACGGTTTCGCCTGGTGGGGGGTCGACGATCCGGCCGGGACCGCCGAGGAGCTCGGCCTGCCGCCGGGGGACGAAACCTCGCTGACCCTGGCGCTGCCGGACAGCACCGGAAGAAGGATCACACCCCGCACGGTGCCGGCGACGCTCGTCGCAGCGGAACCGGCGGTGGCGGCCCTGTCCTGTTGGTCACCGCCGGAGAAAGTCGGATGTTCCCTGCGGGTCTGGGCCCGCATCGCCGCCGCGATCCACCACGGCGAGCCCACCGACGGGCTCATCGGGCTCCTTCCCACCGCCGGTCACGCCGTTCTCGGTCTGGACCGCACCACGATCTGGTCGGCCTCGGCCGCCGTCGACGCCGCGCGCCGCGCCGTCACCAGGGCCCGGAGCCACGACTCCTCCTCGCCGCAGGCGGTGCTGCGCCCCTACCAACGCGCCGGGGTGGCCTGGCTGCGCGCCGCCTCCGAACACGGCGGCGGCGTGCTCGCCGACGACATGGGACTCGGCAAGACCGTGCAGGCGATCGCACTGCTGTGGGAGTGCCGAGAGCATCCCAACCTGGTCGTGTGCCCCACGTCGCTGCTCGGCAACTGGTCCCGCGAGCTGGCCCGGTTCGCCCCGGACGTCGACGTGCTGACCTACACCGGCCCGGACCGGCTGCGGACACTGGAGACGGCACGAGCCGGAACCGTCGTGCTCACCACCTACGGGGTGCTGCGCGGCGACGCGGCCCTGTCCGACAGGTCCTGGCAGGCCGTCGTCCTCGACGAGGCCCAGCAGATCAAGAACCCCGGCTCCCTGGGCTCCCGGGCCGCACGCGAGTTGCGGGCCGAACTGCGCATCGCCATGACCGGCACACCGGTCGAGAACCGGCTCGACGAACTGTGGTCGCTGATGGCGTTCACCAATCCCGGCCTGCTCGGCACCCACGCGCGCTTCAGACGGCGTTTCGTGGGGCCCGTCCAGCGGAACAACTCGCGGGCCGCCGCCCAGCGGCTGCACGAGATCGTCGGTCCCCACGTTCTCCGCCGCCGCAAGGAGGACGTCGCCCCGGAGCTGCCGAGCAAGCTGGAGACCAGCGTCGTGTGCACGATGACCGACGAGCAGGAACGACTCTACCGAGCCAGCCTGAACGAGGCCTTCGAGGAGGGGTTCGGGTCCGGAACGGACCGTCGTGGCCGGATCCTGGCCCTGCTCACCCGTCTCAAGCAGATCTGCAATCATCCCGAGCTCGTGAGCGCGGAGGGCACACCGCTGGCCGGTCGGTCCGGCAAGCTCGACCGGGCTACCGAGATGCTCGCCGAGCTCACGTCGAACGGGGCCCGGGCCCTGGTGTTCACGCAGTACCGCAAGACGGGGGAGCTGCTCGCCGAACACTTCCGCGACGAACTGGCCACGGACGAGGTCCCGTTCCTGCACGGTGGCCTGGGCACCGGGGCGCGGCAGGAGATCGTCACCCGTTTCCAGGAGGATCCCCAGGGACCCGCCGTGCTCATCCTGAGCCTGCGCGCGGCGGGTTTCGGTCTCAACCTGACCCGCGCCACACACGTGCTGCACTACGACCGGTGGTGGAATCCGGCCGTGGAGGACCAGGCCAGCGACCGGGCCCACCGGATCGGCCAGGACCAGACGGTCACCGTCCACACGCTGCTGACCGAACGCACCCTGGAAGAGGCCATCGCCGAGATGCACGAGGGCAAACGGGCCCTGGCGGGAACGGCCACGGGAGAGACCGCCGGCATCGACACCGATCTGACACGACTGTCGGACGAGCAGCTCCACGAACTGCTCCTGCCGAGACACGAGGGCCGACCTTGAACAGCGAATTCGGCACCACGGCCTGGGGGCGGGACTGGCAACGTCTCGCCGAACCCACCTCACTGACCCGACCGGACCCGGCCCTGCCCAAGGCGCGTTCGCTGGCGCGTCGCGACCACGTCACCGACGTGGAACTCCACCCCGGCGAGATCACGGCCGTGGTCCACCACAGCGGTTCGCACCGCGTGCGCGTGGACGTGCCCGTCTGGGACGGGGAACACGTCGAGCGGGCCCGGGAGCTGGTGACCGGCCACGGCGACGACCTCCCCGACACCGTGCACAGCACCCTCGTTCGGGCCGGTCAACCACCCGCCCCCCAACCGGACGTCGTGACCGCGAGCTGTGACTGCACAGGGCGCAAGCGCCCGTGCGTACACATCCTGGCCGCTTTCTTCGAGATCGCGCGCCAGCTCGACCACCGACCGCGTCTGGCTCTGGTGCTGCGCGGTGTGGAGGACTCGCACTCACCACCGAGCACGGCACGCGTTCCGATCGGTCTTCTCGACCCGACGGACTTCTACGGCGAGCCCGGCCGGTGAACGGTTCCGGTCACGGTGCCGCTCTCGGGAGCGGCGCGGACGCCGGACGGGAACCGCCGTCCTCGCCGCGGCCTGGTCCGACCGCCCTCCGGGAGGGAGCACACGGCCTCTCACCTGCACGCCACGCCCCGTAGCTCCCCCACGGAGGCCCGGGGCGTGGTGCGTTCACCCCGAACCGGACCAGGAGGGCGTCTTCAGAACCCGGTGTTGCCGTTGCAGCTGACCAGGGCGTTGGGCCCGTTGCTGGTGTTCTCGGCGAGCACCTCACCGTCGACGGTGATCTTGCAGGTGATCTCTCCGCCTTCCTGGCCGTTCTGCGCGGTCAGCGAGTAGAACTCCACCCCTTCGGAGGCCTCGGCCCGCTGGGACCACGGAAGTTCCGCGTCGGTGTCCTGGCTGGTCTGGCCGCCCTTGCCGTAGGTGACCGAACCGGCGGTGCCCGACCCGGTGACCTCGTAGATCACCTGTCCGGCACCACCGTTCTGTCCGGCGCCGTCGCCCTGCTCGGTTCCCGGACCACCCTGCTCGTCCCGGGGCGGAGCGCTCTGTCCGCCTCCCGGGCCGGTGTTCCTGTTGTCGAACCGCTTGCCCACCTCGTTGGCGAGCGCGCTGAACACCACGATGGACACGACGAGGGCGACCACACCGGCCGCGAGGCCGATGTAGCTCATGACCATGTTGGTCGCCGTGCCCTTGTGGGCGCGCACCACGGCGATGACACCGAAGATGATCGCCAGAATCCCCAGGACGAACCCGAGAAAGCCGATGATCGGGATCCAGGCGAGCAGGATCCCGACGATCCCCAGCACGAGGGCGGTGATCCCCATGCCGTTCTTGGGTGCCGCAGCCGATCCTCCCGGCTGCTGGTGCATGTCCGTCACACTCTCTCCTTGTCCCAACGCCGACGGCGTCCCCACGGGACATCGGCAGGTCCGGCGTCGCCACTTTCGGCACGCACAGTAACGAAACGGACACGATTCGAACAGATCCTTGCGCGGAGGCTTCCCCGGGGGAACCCGGCCCGCCGCCGGACACTCGTGTCCTCCGGAGGGAAACGACGAAAAGTCCCCGGTCGGAGACTCGGCCCTCTCCGACCGGGGACTTCGCACGAACCACCGCGAACACGAGCGCGGCGTCCGAGGCAGCGGGGATCCCGTCACCCCGCTCCGGAACCCGTCAGACCCCCACGGCCCGGCTCTCCGGTTCGGTCATGGGCCCGGACCAGTCCCGCTGGGGACGGTGGCCGATCCCGTTGCACACCACGATGGCCAGCAGGGCGACGATCCAGCCGGGGATCATCTCGTAGACGCCGGTGCCACTGAGCGCCTCCACGTTCTGCCACACCACCACGGTGACGGCCCCACCGACGATGCCGCCGAGAGCGCCGGTCCAGGTCATCCGGGGCCAGAACAGCGACAGCAGAATCACCGGTCCGAAGGCGGAGCCGAAGCCCGCCCACGCGTAGGAGACGATGTCCAGCACCGCTCCCCCGCCGAGCGCGATCACGTAGGCGACGATCGCCACCAGGATCACCGTGGCACGCCCGACCCACACGAGGGCGCGTTCCGAGGCGGCCCTGTGGACGAAGGCTCGGTAGAAGTCCTCGGTCAGCGCCGTGGAGGCGACGAGCAGCTGGCTGTCGGCTGTGGACATGATCGCGGCCAGCACCGCGGCCAGCAGCACACCCGCGACCCAGGGGTTCAGCAGCTCACGGGCCAGCGCGATGAACACCCGCTCCGGGTTGTCCAACGGCTGGTCCAGCAGGCCGATACCGACCAGTCCGACCAGGGAGGCACCGAGGAGGGTCACCAGCACCCAGCTGGTGCTGATGCGGCGGGCCACGGGGATGTGGTGCACGCTGCGGATGCCCATGAACCGCGCCAGGATGTGCGGCTGGCCGAAGTATCCCGGTCCCCAGGCGAGCAGGGACACGATCGAGACGAAGCCCAGTCCGCTGCCCGCCGACCAGGTGCCGTCGGTGAAACTGGCCTCCCGGCCCATGTCCAGCAGCGCCGGGGTGCGTTCGGCGAGCGCACCACCCAGGCCGCCGAAACCGCCCAACAGGGCGATGCCCATCAGCGGGAGCACCAGCAGCGCCAGGAACATCATCGTTCCCTGCACCACGTCGGTGAAGCTCACCGCGAGGAATCCGCCGAGGAAAGCGTACATCACGATCACCGCCACGGACACGGTGATCGCCAGTCTGGAGTCCACGCCGAACACGTCCTCGAACAGCACACCGCCCGCGACGAGGCCGCTGGAGACGTAGACGGTGAAGAACACCACGATCACCAGCGCCGAGACCAGACGGAGCGAACGGGTCCCGTCCTCGAACCGCGACTCCAGATAGGCGGACAGGCTCACCGCGTTGCTCGCCCGTTCGGTGTAGGTACGCAGCCGTGGTGCGACGAGCAGCCAGTTGAGATAGGTGCCCGCGGCCAGCCCTATCGCGATCCAGGTGGCTCCCACTCCCTGGGCGTAGACCGCCCCCGGAAGACCGAGCAACAGCCAGCCGGACATGTCACTGGCCTGTGCCGACAGCGCCGCCGTCGGCGCGTTCAGGCGGCGGCCGCCGAGCGCGAAGTCCGCGAGGGTGTTGGTCCGCCGGTACACCCACACCCCGATCACGATCATGACGACCAGATACGCCGCGAAGGTCGTCAGCACCGATGGGCTGATGTCAAACACTGCTACTCCTTCGGCCGAGGGGACACATGCTTTTCCCGACGAGGCGGACTGCTGGGGCGGTGTTCGCGACTTGAGGCCGGCATGTGTGTTCGCGGTCAAGTGTGCGGTGGATAGTAGGTGACCTCGCCCACGGCGTATTCATGTGGTTCGACATGAGTTCCCGTGTTTTCTTGTCCGGACGAACAACGGGCGGGTCGCCGTCGAGCGTATCCTCGCCGAGATCGCACGTGATTCCCGGGATTTCTCGCTTTGCGTCACCGGTTCCGCACGAAACGTGCCGGACCCGGATCCGTGGGTCCGTTTCCTCGCCCTGGTGACACGGGCCTGGGGCGAATCACCGGAATCCCCTCGCAGTGCTTCCCGATGAGAGGAAGATCCCCGTCGTCCGGAAACGACGAAAAAGAATCTCCGTGCGAATGCTTCCGGCGGGAAATGTTCTCCCCGACCCCCGCCCGGGAAGGGCCGTTCCTCCTCGCGCCGCCCCCGCGTCGTGGAATATTCACCGTCGTCGGCGGGCGCACGCCTTCTCACTCGTTCAGCGGGCGATATCGCTTCCGCGCGCGACATATCATCGCGTGTTCCGATGTTTCCGACGGGCACGGACACGTTTCGGTTCGACACGTCGGAATCCCGAGTCGGAAGGATCCGATCGACATCGTTCCCGACGGGAGTCGTCATGAGCGCATCGTCGCAGGCACCACCCGTTTTCCCGTTCGACAACTCGACCGTGCACCACCCGGACCCGTTGTACGCGCGGCTGCGCGCCGAACAGCCGGTCACACGTATCGACTTCTACGGGCACGACGCGTGGCTGGTCCTCGGCCACGAGCAGGCCCGGAGCGTGCTCGCCGACCAGCGGTTCAGCCTCGCCGAGGCGTCCAAGCCGCACATTCCCCGTCTCGGCACGCTCTCCGTGCCGCCGGGCGCGATTCTGGCGTTGGACCCGCCCGAGCACACCCGGGTCCGGAAACTGGCCACGAAGGTGTTCACTCCCCGGCGCATCGAGGCCCTGCGCCCACGGGTGCGGGAGGTGGTCGACGAGCTGCTCGCCGACCTCGTCACCACGGGCCCGCCGGTGGACCTGATCGAACGGTTCACCGCGCCGCTGCCGATCAGGATGATCTGCGAGATCCTCGGTGTCCCCCTTTCCGACCAGAAGGACTTCGAGCGGTGGACCGAACTGATCGCCAGTGTCGACGGGGTGTCGCCGGAACAGGTGTGGCACGGCTGGGAGAGTCTGCAGAACTACATCGCGGGGCTGGTCGCCGAGAAACGACGTCAACCGGCGGAGGACCTGCTCAGCGCCCTGGTCGAAGCCCGCGACGTCGACGACCGGTTGGACGAGAACGAGCTGGTGCTGTTCGGTCTCATGCTGTTGGTGGCCGGGCACGAAACCACCAAGAACCAGCTCGCCAACTCGGTGCTGGTGCTGCTCGGCAAGCATCCCGAGCAGTGGCGGACGCTCGTCCACGACCCGGAGCGTGTGCCCACGGCCGTGGACGAACTGCTGCGCTACATCTCGCTGTTCAACTTCGACGTCACTCTGCCCCGTGTCGCCGTCGAGCGGGTCGAGGTGGGCGGGGTGACCGTCTCCGAGGGGGAGGTGGTGCTCGTCGCGTTGTCGGCGGCCAATCGTGACGAGCGGGAGTTCGACCGCCCGGACGAGCTCGACGTGGAACGGCGGGACAACCGGCACCTCGCCTTCGGCAGCGGGATTCACCGGTGTCTGGGAGCGCAGCTGGCCAAACTGGAACTCGACGTGGGGCTGCGCGGGCTCGTCGGTGCGCTGCCCGGCCTGGAACTGGCCGTGGCCGAGGACGAGGTGGCCTGGAAGACGGGCAGTTTCGTCCGCGCGCCCCGGCAGCTGCCGGTCACGTGGTGATCGGCTTCCGCGGACCGCGTTCGCCTGGCCCGCACCCGGGGTCATGAAGAGTGAACCCCGGGTGCGGGCCAGGTGTGGCCGCTCGTCGTCTTCGGGCTGACCACCGAGTGTCTGTGGGACCGGAAGGACACGCGGAAAAGGACGACCCACACACCCGAGGGACGACCTCGGTAGTCGGAGCCACCGCCAGAAACTCTCCTCACCGAGGTGAACCTCTCCTCGGGCAGCATGACGTCACGTCGGGACGAGCCGGGAAGGGCACACTGCCGAAGGCCGAGACCCCGGGTCGTCTCGGCCGCGCTCTCCGCGAGATCCGCTCCGCCCGAGTGAGTGCCCCGGGGCTCCACCGGCTCACAACCGTCGGAGGCCGTCGCGGACACGACGCAGCAGAACCAGCGCGGGATCCTCCTCGACCGGCGGGAGGACGGCTCCTCGATCCCGCTCCCCGTCGGGCCGGAAGCATTCGTGCCGATCCGGGTCCACAGTGGGCCAGAGGATCAGCTCCACGGTGGGCGGGCTCTCCGTGGCGAGCTGCCCGAGGCGGACGAGCGCCAACCTGCGCGCCGCGGGACCGACACCGCCCGCCCGTCTCACGTGCTTCGGGGAGCACTCGGCACGTCGGCCGGAGACCGCGAGGGCGATCCCCAGGGCGGCCAGCGCCGATGCCGTGGTCACCACGGCCACGGGGTCAGTCATCGCGATCGTCCTCCCACATGGCGAACGGATCCGTTCCGTGTCCACTGCGCTGCTCGAAGGGCAACGAGGCCGCGTACTCCCGCAACCCGGCGGACAACCGCTCCAGTACCGCCGCCGCCTCGCAGCACTGCCGCGCCGTGCACCGCCGCCTCGCCACGTCGTAGGACAACTGCTCCAGCCGCCACTGCTCGTGTGCCAGCAGCATGGCCAACTCCCCGTGTCGCGTGCTCACGCGTGCTCACCCCGCTCGGAGGAGATCTCCGGGCGCGGAGGCGCTCCCACGATCTCCCGGGCCGCGTCGTCACAGCTCGGACAGGTGGTCCACAACCACGCCAGCTCCCCGGTCGCGGAGGTGACCTCCCGTCCGCACAACGTCGACACCACCACCCCGTCCGGGAACTCCATCCCCGGAGGAGGGACCGGATCCCTGCTCACATGCCGCTGCTCCGCCGCGGGCACCCAGGTAAACGGGTGAGGCATGACGTCCTCCCTGTCTGGTGAAAACTGGTGTTTCTGGTGTGCACCAGAATGATCCATTGCACCAATGCCCGCAATAACACGATCGAAGGAAAGATCCACCCACTGACTCGTCTCTAGGATTGGTGTATGGCTCGCACCAACAAAGGAACTCCTCGCACGCGTGCTCTAGGAGCTGAGCTGCGACAAGCACGTGAAGAACGCGGGGTGGGAGTACGGGAACTGGCGCGCCGCCTCGGAACGGATCACTCGAAGATCTCTCGCTACGAGAGCGGACAGTCGACGGCACCCACCCCGGAATACGTGGCCAGTGTGCTTACTGCACTGGGAGTTCCCGAAAGCGAGCGAGAACGACTCACGGACATGGCTCGCGGAGCGAACGAACCGAATTGGGTGTCTACCGGTGTTCCTGGTGCGCAACACGAGTTGACCACTCTGATCGAGTTCGAGCGGGACGCCTCGCAAGTTCTGGAAGTCTCGACGATGGTCCTGCCGGGTCTCTTCCAGACTTCGGCCTATACCCGAGCAGTGATGACCGGTGCTTCGAACAGCGACGTCGAAGCACGAGTGGCATTGCGCCAAGGACGACGTGAAGTGTTGACCCGCGAGGACGGCCCCCACTTCACCGCCCTGATACTCGAAACCGCGTTACGGAACCCGATCGGTGGTCGTGCCGTACTCGCCGAACAGCTCAGGCAGATCATCGACATGGCCGGATGGCCGAACGTGACAGTCCAGGCTATCCCGATGGACCTCGAAACATGGCATCCCGCCCACGCGGGAGCCTTCATCCTGTTCGAATTCGCGAGATCGAAACCTATCGTCCACATCGAGCAGTACAGCTCGGCCGTGTTCCTGCACGAACCCGAAGATGGTCGTGCCTATCAGGAGGCGGCCGGTAAGCTCCGGCAACTGGCGATGAGTCCTGCGGAAACGACAGATCTCATCGCCCGTGTCGCCAAGGAGATGGAGAACTCGCAATGACAGCACGAAGTCCCGTTGCATGGCGTAAGTCCAGCCGTTCACAACACCAGACCGCCTGTGTCGAGGTGGGGAGGTTAGGTGACGGCGCGGCCGTCCGGGACACCAAGAACCGAACGGCCGGCTACGTCACAGCCAGTCGCGAGCAGTGGCTGGCGTTCGTCGACGCCGTGAAGGCCGACCGTTTCGCCTGAGCGCCCGGAACACCGGGCACCCCGGAGGCCGGGGTGCCCGCCCCGGCGCTCACCGCCCGCCTTCGTACGGGGTCTCGCCGATGACCGGAGGGGCCACCCGCTGCATGTCGTTGGTGAACACGTCCTCGGTCTCCACCAGCCATTCGGGACGCTCGTGCTCCTCGTCCCGCCCTTCGCCCTGTCGACCGGCCCCGGCGGCGGGCATCCCGCGCACACCCCCACGCCCGGAGGGCTGACCGACGGCGGCGCTCCCCGAGTTCACGCCGCCGCCTCCCTGCGGACCGAAACCACCGACTCCGGCACGGCCGCCGGGAGCCAGGTCACCGCGCGCACCCCCACCCGGCACCCGGCTCACACCACCGCCCCGTGGTGTCGCACCACCAGCACCGCGCGCACCGCCGCCCGCTCCGGACGGAGCGTACGGGGCGGGGGCCCAGCGGCCGTTGTACGGGTTCTGCCGCTGCCAGGTTCCGTCCGGGCCCTGCCGGTACAGCGTCCCGTCCGGACCGCGCACCGTCCCCGGAGGGGTCGTCCAGGCCGAACCCGAACCGGCGGACGGACTCGACGCCCCTCCCTCGGACGGCACGGCACCGCCACCACCGGAAGGAACGCCGGGCGCGCCGGAGGCCCCGGCGGCCCCGCTCGCCCACGCCGAGCTGGACCCGGCCGGAGCGGCTCCGCCCGTGCCGGTGGATCCGAAGGAACCACCGGAGACGACACCGTCCGCCCCGGGCCCGTAGCTCGCCCGCCGCCCCGGATCGACCTCTCCGGCCTTCGCGGGGTCGAAGTCCTCCGTCCCGTCGGTGGTCTCGGCGGTCCGGGTGCTGTACTCGGTCATCACCCGGTTGGCCTCGTCGTTGGTGGCCTGGAAACGCGCCTGCTTCTCCTCGTAGTCACTCGTCCAGTCGAAACCCGGAACACTGTCCAGCCTGGTGATCTCGGCGAAGTTCTTCTCCGGGGGCCGCAGCTGCGTCGGACGCCCGTCCGGAAGCCGACCTCCCTCGACGGGAAGGGCACGGAACGTCTCGTGCTGCATCCGCGTCTGCTCCTTCAGTGCCTCCTGCACCTTCCGGGAGTGCTCGGCGGCCTGCTCCACCACCGGACGCACCTCGGCGATCGAGGCCCGGGCGGCCTCGGCCGCCCGGCCGGAATGGCCCCGCTCCAGTGTGCGCAGCCCCGAGTCGATCCTGCCCAGAATCGAGTCGAACTTGTCCGCCGCGTTCCCCAGCGCCTCCGCTCCCTTGGAACTCGGCGCGGGCAGGCTCGTCGCCTCCTCCGATCCCGCCATGGCCTTGCGCAGCTCCCTGGCGGTGCTGGCGTAGCACATCCCCAGTACGGTCATCGCGAACTCCCCCACACAGCACTACGCATCGGGCCACGAGGACACCGACAACTCCAACGCCTTCTCAGCCAAGGAACACGGATCACTCTTCCCGACCTGCTCCGCGGGAACAGCAGCGAAAGACTGCACAAGTTGATTTTCCTGTGCGGCGATGAACATACCGCATGATCCCGATTCCATCGGTTTTACTTTGTTCGCCCGCACAACCGGATATCCGCCGACTTCGAATTCCTCGTAGTCCACGTACTGCGATCTGTTTTTCCGATAAATTCGAACCGACCGATCCGGAGCCGGAGACAAAGCCACGCTGGTGAGTCCGTCTCGGCTCTCCCACGTACACGCGGGAGTTCCGCTTCCACCCAGCTCATTAGTGCTCTTCTCACCTTGCTGTTGCACTCCGAGCTCGGAGGCGGCTTCGGCCGGAAGCAACTCACACACCCCGACAGCGGTCGCGTCCTTCGGGTTCGCGATCCTCTCTCCGGAGCCCGCCGGGGTGGTGGAGTCGCCTGACCCCTCGGTGGCAGGAGGCTGCATGCCGGCTCCTCCCGAACACGCGGCCAGCACCGCCACCAACACCAACCCGCCCACGACACCGGTCACACGGCGCGGTGCACTCTCGACGGCGCGCACTGTACTCAGCTCTCCTTCCCGCGCTGTTCTGCGTTCGCGTTGTCCTCGGCCCTGGCGTACTCCCCGACCGCCTCCTCGTAGGCCCGGATCCGCTCGTCCAACCGCAGACGAATCTCAGCCGCCGCGCTGCGCACAGACCCGTCCCCGGTCATCCGCCGCTGGAACACCTCGCGCGCTCCCCGGGTGTTACGGTCCTCGGCGGTCAGCTCACCCGGTTCAAGATACTGAATCTGACGTTCGAGATCGCGTGCCTCGTCCCGCGCCTGCCTCAGCTCCTCCAGCCCCTGCCGGATCAGGTCCTGGTCGACGGTGAAACCGTCCTGCCCCACTGACATCTCCCCCTGTGAGCGACCGTGTTCCGCGCACCGGTGGCCCGGACCGCCCGAGCGCGCACACCGCGTCAGTACCGCCCAGCCACCGTCACGACAACGGGGGACACCCTATCGCACCCCACGAGCACACAGTGTCCATTCGGACACACAGGGAATCCGAGGTCCGCAACGGACGCCGTCCGTGACACACGATCTCGTAGCCCGGCCACGAGCATCCCGACGAACCCTCGTCGCCACACCGTCGAAGGAACCCTCCGGAAAGAACGGAAGCGATCGCGCCTTTCGAAAAGAAGAAACCAAGAATCTTTCGCATGAAAAAGACCGGAAAACGTTGATCACCGCCGACACCGAACACTAATCTCCGCACGAAATGGGAAAACCCGTCCCAAGCCGGAAGAACACACCGGCATCCCCGCCTCCCGAAGGAGAAACAGTGTTCGGATCCCGCAACGAACCCGGTCTGTTCGCACTCGTCGCCGCGGCCATGCTGGCCTCGGCCACCGCGGCGCAGGCGGCTCCTCCGGACAACGCCGTGGGCACACGCGGGGAAGGCGCCGACGCCTGCCCCTCCGGGGTGTACTGCCTGTACCAGTGGACCGACTTCAACGAGAAGCAGCAGGAGCACCCCAGAAACCTCTGGCACGCGGACGGAAACTGGCAGAACCTGAACGAGGTTCCCGAGAACGCCGTGAGCGCCAACGACAAGATCCGCTCGGTGGTCAACCACACCGACCACGACGTCTTCGTCTGGCAGGACTACCGGGGGCGCGGGAACTGCGTGGTCATCCCACCGGGCTCCCGCCACGCGGACCTGAACGACTACGACATGGCCGCCGTGGCGAGTTCGGTGACCGTCAACCCACCGGACATCCACTCCTGCACCCGCTGAAGCCCTCGAAGAACACCCGGGCGGGGCATCCGCGACGCGGACACCCCGCCTCGCACACTCACTCGCCCCGGTCAGTCGTCCCGGTCGCTCTCGTAGCCGAGGACGTCACCGCTGCGGGCGTCCACCGTGACCTCGTACTCCGTGTCGCCGTCACGCAGCTCCAGCTCCCACTCGAACTCGTAGCAACGGTCCAGCTCCACCTCGGTCACCCGCGCCTTGCCGGGCACCCGCTCCAACGCGGTCTTCCGCGCCTGGTCGGCACCGACCTCCGGGGCATCCTTCGTGCAGTCCCGCGGCCGGGGACCGTGGTAGAACTCCTCCGGGCCGGTGTAGACATCGTCCGGATCCGGACCGGTGTAGACATCGTCCGGATCCGGACCGGTGTAGACATCGTCCGGATTCGGACCGGTGTAGGGCTGCCCCGAAGCCTCGCGCACCACGGGGGAACCGCCCCCAGCCGGAGCCTGCTGCTGTGCGTCCCCGCTGCCGAAGGCCACGGCGGTGCTGCCCACCGCGAGCACCCCGCCCGTGACCGCCAGCGCCGCGACCAACCTCTTCGTAGCCGGCACCTCGATCTCCTTTCCCGGTAGAACCTGTTCTCCGTCACTGCCGACAACCACGGTCACAGCGCGGGCGCTAAACGGTCCCTACCCGAACGCTAAAACGAGGTTAAGGACCCCCTCCGGCTCGAACGACGGGCGCGGACCCGACGAGGGCTATCCCTCGGGCACCCCGAAATCCACGGTCACCCGGGCCCCGCCGCGCTCACCGGTTCCCAGGGTCACCGAACCACCGGACTCGTCAGCGGCACGCCGCACGATGTCCAGCCCGATCCCGGTGGAACCACTACCGCTGGCACCGCGACTCAACGGCTCCCCGGAGGCGACCGACTCCCCGAAACCGGCACCGTCGTCGGAGACCACCAGCCGCACGAACCCCTCGTGGGCGAACAGCCGCACGTCGAAGCCGACCCCGTCCTCGGTGTGCGCGAAGACGTTACCCAGCAGCGCGTCGACACAGTCGGACAGCTCCGAGGCCTCCAGCGCCACCCGCAGCGGGCCGGGCGCGAGGTCCACCCGCATCTCGCGTTCGGTGTCCTCGGCCAGCACCGACCAGAACTCCACCCGCTCGGAGACCACCGCCACCGCGTCGCAGCCGCTCGGGGCCGACCTCGCGGAGCTGCGTCTGCCCGCCTGCTCGATGATGCGGGTGACCTCGCGGTGCAGCGTGTCCACGTGCTCGGTGATGCGTTCGGACTCCTGCCGGTCCCGCAGCGCCTCCGCGTCCAGCCGCAGCGACATCAACGGGGTGCGCAGCCGGTGGGAGAGATCGGCGACGTACTCGCGCTCGGCGGCCAGCAGCTCGCGGATCCGTCCGGCCAGGTGGTTCAGGGCGGTGGCCACGTCCCGCATCTCCCGTGGCGAGTCGACCCGGGCCCTGGCGTCCAACTCCCCGTTGGCCAGCCGGTGGGACACCTCGGAGAGCTCTCTGGTGGGACGGACCAGAGAGCGGGCCAGGCGGTCGGCGACCAGCACGCTGAGCCCCAGCAGCACCACCCCGAGCCCCGCGAGCAGCAGCCAGGCACGGTGCACCCCGCGCATGAGCTCCCGCTCGCCGACCTCGCTGCGGATCACCGCCTGACCACCCGAGGAGTCCCCCACCGACACCAGCACGGCCACCCCGCTGTCGGTGTCCACGGTCAGACTGCGCCCCCGGGCCGCCAACCGCACCGCCGGGGTGCGTTCGGCCTCCGCGCCCAGCACCGTGCCGTCCCGGAGGAAGACGGTCAGGGGGAACCTGCCCTGGGCGTTGGCACGCTGCACGCTCAGTTCCAGCGTCGACCGGTCGACCGTCCCCACCACCGAGGTCAACGCCTGCGCCTCGGTGGTGGCGGTGTTCACCGCGCGGTCGAAGGCCACCGTGCGCACCAGCACGGCCAACGGGATGAGGAAGGCCACCAGCACCAGCGTGGTGGTGGCAGCCACCAGTACCGCGATACGCCGTCGCATCACCGGTCCCCGGAATCGTCCGGGGCGGCCAGGCGGATCCCCACCCCGCGCACCGTGTGCAGATAACGCGCCTGCCGCGCCGTCTCGCCGAGCTTGCGGCGCAGCCAGGAGACGTGCACGTCCACGGTCTTGTCGGCACCGCCGTAGGGCAGCTGCCACACCTCGGTGAGCAGTTCGCGTTTGCTCACCACCTGCCCGGCCCGCGCGGCGAGGTAGTGCAGCATGTCGAACTCCCTCGGGTTGAGCTCCAGCGGCTCGCCGTCCAGGCTCGCCGAGCGCGTCGCCGGGTCCACCCGGAGTCCGCCCACCACGATCGCCTCGGGGGCGGTCTGCTGCTCTCCCCCTCGGCGCAGCACGGCGCGGATCCGGGCGTCCAGGTGCCCCGCGCTGAACGGTTTGACCACGTAGTCGTCGGCCCCCGAGTCCAGCACGGAGACGATCTCGTCCTCGCCGCCGCGCGCGGTGCCCACGATCACCGGGACCCGACTGGCCGCGCGCAGCATCCGCAGCATCTCCCGCCCGTCCAGGTCCGGCAGGCCGATGTCCAGCACCACGATGTCGGGCTTGTGCGCCACGATCCTGTTCAGTCCGTCCATCGCGGTGACGGCCGAGGTGACCGCGTGCCCGCGCTCGCTCAGTCCTCTGCTCAACGACGTGCGAAGAGCCGAGTCGTCCTCGACAAGCAGCACCTGTGCCACTGTTGCACGGTAACCGGAACCGCTCGTCCGTTCCGGCTTGGCATAGTGGGCCCATGAGGGTTCCCACCGGAAAGACGCGCACGGCACTGGCGGTGCTGGGGTGGTGCTGTGCCGCCGCTGTCGCCGTGGCGGTGGGACTGACGGCCGTGTCCGCACTCGGCCGGGGCATCCTCGACGGAGGCCCCCCGATGAGCTCACCCGAGCAGGTGCGTCGCGAACTGGCCCGCGCCGGCCCCACCACACCCGGCGACGGCCCCGAACGGACCGGTCCCGCCGGGGAGGGCTCCAGCGAGGTCGAACGCACCCCCGGTGGCACGGTGACCGCGGGGTGTTCCGCCGAGGAGCGGGCCTCGCTGCGTTCCTGGAGCCCGTCCCAGGGCTTCCGCGCCCAGGACGTGGAGGACGGCCCCGCCGACGAGGCCGAGCTCACCTTCGAGTCCGAGGCCACGGAAGTGGAGATCACCGTGGTGTGTGACGGTGACACCCCGCTGGTCTCCACCGAGATCGACCGGTGAGTACGGCAGGCCGAGCACCCTTGCCTCGGTAGGGGAGGAGTGTGACCGCCCCTCGACCCGCCCGGGTCAACCGGTCTTCGTGGGGCGGGGTTCGATGCGCTGTTGAGCCGCGAACGCCGCAGCGGGATAGCGCGGGTCCGGGCGAAGAGCGTGCTCCCGCTGACATGCCTCGGCGAGTTTGATCACGTGTTCGTCACCGTGTTCCAGGGCCTGGTTCAACAGCTGCGCTCCCGAAGGGAACTCCGTCGTGCGCGCTATCGCCAGGCTCTGCTGTTCGGCCGTTCCGTCCTTGGTGAAGGCCAGCAGCAGAGCGACGTGAACCCGCCACATCGCCGCCACCGAGGGAAGATGTTGTTCCTCCGGAAGATGGGGCAGCACCAGCCGGATCGCCGCCGGGGCGGTGACCCCGTGGATGAGCGGCACCGGAAATACCTCCGGGTGCGCCAAGTAGACTCCAGCGAACGTGGAGGTCATCTCGCTGAGCATCCGGTGGGCGCTGTCCGGGGCGAGCTCTCGCAACGACCCGAAGTAACCGGGGAATTCCTCGGTGTCTTCCTGGAGGCGCACCCGCTGCAGTCGCTGTCCGGCCTGTGGCGGGGTGATCGTTCCCTCGGCGTCGGGACGGGGCAGTCTCGCCACGGCGTCGGCCACCCGGCGCTGGCCGACGAGTCCGGTGTCCCCGGGCAGACCGGTGTAGCGGGCGGCCCAGTACGCCATCCCCCTGGCCAGTTCCACCAAAGCGAGCTCGCTCGGCGGTTCCGTGGCAGCCACTGCCCGTACCGCGTGCGCGGTGCGGATCAACCCGTGGGTGAGACCGGCCAGCAGGCCGGGAAGCAGCCGGGGCCACCAACGACCCACCACTCGCTGCCACGGTTCCTCGGCCAACTGGCGCCGGAAGAGCATCTCCCAATCGCCGGCCCGGTGGAACTGCCCGAGCGCCTCTCGCCACGAACTCTCGTCGGTGGGGTCGATGCCGAAACGGGGCTCGGGAGGATCATGGTGCGGCATCGCCCGCTTGTATCCCTCCACCCAGTTCCGCACCGCGTCGCCGAATCCGAGTACCGCCAGCGCCTCGGCGCCCATCGGCCCGTGATTGGCCAGATCACCGTTCTCACCGCGCTCGTATCCGAGCCCTTCCAGACGCTGCAAGGCCTCGCTGAGCGCGTCGTCGTACAGAAGTGTTCCCATTAAAATCCCTGTTTTCGCGGATGGGAGTTCTACGCGCAGTTCCTGTCCCGCTTGTCCGCTCTGTCCGCATCGGATCACCCCGCTCGGTGCGAGCCGCGCGCACCCGTACGGACAACGAACACACTGACCAGCTTCGCAGAGACATCTCCAGAAACAACCCTGATCACCACAAAAAGTAATCATGTTTCTGAAAAATTGTTCTTAACAAATTTAAATACCAAATGACCGGTTTAAGAAGATCTACTCGACCTGTCCTCCGACCGTCCGTAACCTTCCGAACCGAACAAGAGCTCTCGTCCACGGCAGCGCGCCGGGGACTGATCCGGCCTCACCGGCTCGGTGCGATGCCGACGATCGTCCGGCGAGGCCGGATCAGTCCACGATCAGTCGCCTTGGAGCGGCGAGGAGGCAAAAACGGTCTCCCAGACACGCCCGACCACGGACTCGTCCAACCAGGAGGGATCAGTACGGGAGAGCATCTCCACGCCCACCGTGGCCGAGACGAGCAGATAGGCCAGAACCTCCACGTCGACCCCTCGCGGAAGTCCGCCCTGCCACATGGCCGTGGACAGCAGCCGGTGCACCACTCGGGACCAGTCCCGATGGGGGTCCCCGACCGACGCGCCGTTGACCCTGCCATCGTTGATCAGGCGAATGGCCGCGCGGACCACCACGTCGTCCCGAACCACCCGCATCAGCTCGCGGCACAGGGTCGCCAGTCGTTCGAGGGCGGGGCCGCGCCTGCGGTAACACTCCCGCACGAGGGACCCCATGCGGCCCATCCCCTCGAGACACACCGCACCAGCCAACTCGTCCTTCGAGCCGAAATGGAAGTACAGTGCTCCCTTGGACACATCGGCAACCCTGGTAATCCAGGACAGGCTGGCCGCGCTGATCCCGTCTCGCTCGAAGACCTCGGCCGCGGCGCGCAGGATGAGCTCACGCGTCCGCTCAGCCCGCTTCTGTCGTGTCAACATCACTTCCTCCCCCGACTTGGGCAACACACTGAACATATTAAACCAACCAAGCGGTTTTATAATGATCAGTGTCCTTCCCAAAAGTGCCAGTCGGGGTACTCCGGAAAGAACGCCCCTCCGACGAGGACTCACCAAACGGGAACACGCCCCGTGAGGATCACCGACAGCGCACTCCCGTCTTTCCCCAACAGCTGCCCCACGGAACCACCCCAGCAGACGGACGACGCCGCGCACCGTGCACGGGATACATCCGAGCGGGTCAGCCTCCACACGAAACTTTCACCTGACCAGACCACTGGGTTCACGCGAGGACGGCTCCTCCTCATCCGCGGAGGAAGACGCCTCCCCCTGTCGAAAATCCCCTTCGAAACGCCGTCCGAACACGGGAACCGCTACGCCCAGAGCGACGAGCGCACAAATACCGCCGCCGATCAGCAACGGCGCCCGCGGCGAAAGATGTTCGGCCAACCAACCGGACAACATGCTCCCCAGAGGGCTCCCGCCCAACAACAGCAGCATGTACAAGGACATCACCCTTCCGCGCAGCTTCTCGTCCACCGAAAGCTGGATGTTGCCGTTGGCCAGCAGGGTGAAGGTCATCTGAGCAATTCCCACCAGGACCAGCACCGCACCACAGGCCGCTACCACCGGTGTCAGAGCCGTGACCATCTCGAAAACTCCGAAGGCCAACGCGCTGAGCACGAACAACCGGGGGCTTCTCTTCGGCTGACGTCGCGTGCGCCACGCGCTGATCATGGCACCGGTGAATGTTCCGACCGCCAGCATGGAGTGCAACAGCCCGAAACCGTCGGCCTCCAACCGGAAGACGTTGCGGGCCAGCACCGCCAGGGTCGTGTTGAAGGTGTTCCCGAAAGTCCCCACCACGAAGACGAGCACGAGCACCACGATCAGATCCGGGCGCCCCCGTACGTAGCGCAGCCCCTCGCGGAACTGGTTCCGCTCCCGGGGACGCCGATCAGCCCTGATCAGCTCATCGGGATTCATGGCTCCCAGGGTGAGTATCACGGCCACGAGACTGGCCGCGTTCAACAGGAACAGCCATCCCGTTCCCATCACTCCGATCAGATACCCCGCCGCCGCGGGTCCCGCCATACGGCAGGAGTTGAAAATCATCGCGTTCAACGCGACAGCGTTACCCACGTGATCACGCCCGACCATCTCCACGACGAACGACTGGCGGACGGGCATTTCAAGAGCGCTGCAACACCCCAGACCCAGACACAGGAGATAGACCTGCCAGAGCTGGACGAACCCGCTCAGTTCGAGCGATCCGAGCGCCAGCGCACAGGTACCGACTCCGTACTGCAACCAGATCAGCAGCCGGCGCTTGTCGAGACGGTCGGCCAGCACCCCCGCCCACAGCGTCAACAACGGCATCGGCAGGAACTGCAGACTCACCGCCAGGCCGAGCGCGACAGCGCTCCCTCCGGAAACCTCCAGCACCAGCCAGTCCTGGGCGATACGCTGGATCCACGTGCCGGACAGGGAAACCACTTGTCCCGCCGCGTACAGTCGGAAGTTGCGCACCCGGAGCGAGGGGAACGGCCCGGATCTCCGCTCACCCCCCGCAACCCCTCTTCCCGGAAACACGGCCCTCATCCCACCCGACCAACAGATTTCAGCAGAAACACACTCGCTCCCAAAAAACAAATCGGCCCCGAGCAGCCGTCGAGACCGATTCCTGCATCAGCTCTTTTTTCTTAGACATCATTCCGCGCCCTCGCTCCGCAGGACGAAAAGACATTTCCCGCCCGCCCGCGCACTAGAAGGGAAAATCACTAGTCATACCCACGAACGATGTGGAAATCGTCAGGATCTCCCGAATCGATGAAACAAAAGAGATCCGCGTCGGCGAAAACGGCGTAGGTCCTGTGCGGAAACAAGACCCCCTCCTCCTGCCCCTCCTGCGCGGGCATGAAAATATGATGTGGTTCCATCCCGGGTTCCTCCACTCCAGTACAGCACGTTCTCCTCGAACCGCCCCCGAAACTCCGGAAGGACCGCTCCCGCTCCGACCCCTCCAGCACTCGCGCGAATCACGCCGGTGAGGACATCAGTCCAGGATCGTGCAGATCCGCGCACCAGCTCCGACCGAACCCCCGATCTCGGCTTCCAGGTCCTTCACCGTTCCGGAGCGATGGGCGGTTATGGGCTGTTCCATCTTCATCGCCTCCATCACGAGCACGAGCTCTCCTTCCCGCACGTGCTGCCCTTCCTCGACGGCGATCTTCACCACCGTTCCCTGCATCGGCACCGTCAGCGCCTCGTCGGGAAGGGCCGTCCCGGGCTGTTGTCCGGACTTTCTGCGCGGCTTCTTCGCCGCAGGGGCCGAGACCCTCGTTCCCGGGACGGTTGGCAGCGAGACGTCGAGACGTCTTCCCCCCACCTCGACCACGAGGTTCTCGCGGGTCTCCTCCTCCGGCTCCGTGGAGTCCGAGGGCATTTCCGCCGGCGCTATGGTGTTGTCGAACTCGGTCTCGATCCAACGGGTGTGCACGTTGAAAACGGCCCCGTTCCCGCGATCACCGAATTCCGGGGCGAAAGCCTCGTTCCCCAACACGGCGCGGTGGAACGGCAGCACCGTGGGAATTCCCTCCACTCGGAACTCCTCCAGCGCCCTGGCGGCACGGCGCAGAGCCTGCTCGCGGTCCGAGCCGGTAACGATGAGTTTGGCCAGCAACGAGTCCCACTCGGGACCGATGACGCTGCCCGCTTCCACCCCCGCGTCCAGTCGCACGCCCGGACCCGCGGGAGGATCGAAGCGGGTTATGGCCCCGGGAGTGGGAAGGAAATTCCTTCCCGGGTCCTCACCGTTGATGCGGAACTCGAGGGAATGCCCCCGTGACTCGGGATCGGGGGGAACACCCAGCTCGCCCCCCTCGGCCACGCGGAACATCTCCGACACCAGATCGACACCGGTGATCTCCTCGGTGACCGGGTGCTCGACCTGCAGGCGAGTGTTCACCTCGAGGAAGGAGATGGTCCCGTCCTGCCCCACCAGGAACTCGCACGTGCCCGCTCCGACGTAGCCCGCCTCCTTCAGGATGGAACGGGAGGCGCGGGAAAGCTCCGCCACCTGCTGCTCGGTCAGAAAAGGAGCGGGCGCCTCCTCCACCAGCTTCTGGTGCCGTCTCTGCAGGGAGCAGTCCCGGGTGGACACGACGGAGACGTTCCCGTGCCTGTCGGCCAGGCACTGGGTCTCCACGTGACGAGGACGGTCGAGATAACGTTCCACGAAGCACTCCCCGCTGCCGAAGGCAGCGGCGGCTTCCCGCTCCGCGGACTCGTACAGTTCGGGGATCTCCTCCACGGTGCGAGCGACCTTCAACCCACGTCCACCGCCACCGTGCGCGGCCTTGATCGCTACCGGGAGACCGTGTCGACGAGCGAACTCGACCACCTCTTCCGACCCGGAAACCGGATTCTCCGTTCCGGGAACCAAGGGGGCTCCGGCTCGTCGGGCTATCTCCCTGGCCGAAACCTTGTCCCCCAACGCGCGAATCGCTTCCGGGGACGGGCCGATCCAGGTCAGGCCGGCATCGATCACGGCCCGCGCGAACTCCGGGTTCTCCGAGAGAAAACCATAGCCCGGGTGCACGGCATCGGCTCCGGACGACGTGGCCGCCTCGATCACCTTCCCGATATCCAGGTAACTCGTGGCGGGCGTCGAGCCGCCCAACGCGAACGCCTCGTCGGCCGTGCGAACGTGCGGAGCGTCCCTGTCCGGATCGGCGTAGACGGCGATGCCGGTCATTCCCGCATCCGTGCACCCCCGGAGCAGACGTACGGCTATCTCACCACGGTTTGCTACGAGCACCCTACGCATTTCGATCATCACATCCTCGGTGTAGGAACAAACGTCGGACTCCCCGTCCCGTGCGGGCTCAGCACAGCTCGACCGGACCGGTGCCCTCGTGCCAGGAGACCCGGCACACCCAGCTCCGGAAACGCCAACCGTGGAGGGTCCGAACCGCCTCCGCCTCGTAGGACCCGCCCACGCGGAACAGCGGTAGGCGACCGTTCTCCAGCCTTTCGGACCGGCGGTGCACGTGGGTGGCGATCATCTGGCAGCGCACCGTTGCGAAGTCGCCGTTCACGACGATCCTGTGGTCGGAGGAAACGTGGTGGGTGCGCGCGAACTCGGACTTGGCCCGGTAGTGGAACTCAGCGAGCCCGTCCAGTCCCTCGTAGGTTCCGACGGGGAGTTCCATCCGGACGTCCTCGGTGAAGATCAGGCTCGGCCACTCGGGGTCGAAGCCGTTCTCGTCCTGGGTGTCCAGCAGAACGACGTAGCGATTCACCAGCTCGGACACCTCGAGCCGGTCCGCGAGCTCCACCAGCCTGTTCTCCTGTTGGTCGATGTGGGAAATCACGAATCACCTCACGTGGTCCGGCGTCCTTGCACGGAGAACAACAGAGTGGTCACGTCCCGCGACCGCGGATCGTCCAACCCGGCGTTGAACTCTGCTATCTCCTCAGCCGTGAGGAGCCCGTTTTCCACCAGGGGATGTCCCTGCAGCTCCATTCGGCGCCGCATCAGTTCGTTCTCCCGATCACCCTGCCCGGGCCCCAGCGGACGTAGCCGTGTCTCCACATCGTCCAGTCCGGTCCGGGCCAGCATGGCGGGCAGTCGTCTTCCCAACCGCATGTCCATTCCGCTCTGCGCCGCGGCTCCTGTGTAGGCGTCGACGACTTTCCTGTTGAGAGCGCTCGGCCCGTCCTCGCTCGGAAGGAAGTAGAAGTCCTCGGCGACGACCCACCCTCCGGGTGACAGCCATTCCACCGCTTTTTCGAGCACTTTCTCCGGGTCGCCCAGGTGGGCGAGAACCGAGCGCAGCAAAATGAGATCGAAGGATTCCTCTTCGAAATCGGCCTCGGTGACGTCCAGCTGACGCACAGTCAGGTTGGAGAAGCCCCGACCGCTCAGGTGGCGTGTCTCGGTGTCCACGGCGAGCACCGAACCCTGTGGAACGCGTTCCGCCATCCAGTATGACATCGAGCCGAGCCCGGCCCCTACGTCCAGACAGCGCCAGTGCGGCCGTATGGGCAGTTCTTCGATGATCTGTCTGGTGGTAGGGTCATAGTTTCGCTGCCACAACTCACCCAGCACCACCTCTGGATCTTGTGCCGCTTTCTCGTTCGTCTCCGACATATCACTCACTCCTTTTCACGACCTCTGAAATGATTCGCGAACCCAGCGCCGGGCCACGAGGACGAACTCCCCGCGAAACGACACGAGGAACAGCGCGCAGCGCCCCGAAAACCGGTGCGTGTTCACCGTTTCACACCAAAAGGACCCTGTTCAGTCGTCCTGCGAAGGCTCCCCTTCACTACCCCTCGGAGGAAACACCACCGTCGAACCTCTCCAGAGCTATGGCACCGGTCGGACAACAGTCGGCTATCTCCTCCAGGAACTCTGCCCGCTCCTCCTCACTTCCAGAAGGAAGCAGCACTTCGGAGACCCCTTCATCATCGACCCGAAAAGTATTTGAGTCCATTACTTCGCACAGCCCAGAACCACTGCAAAGCGCTCGGTCCACCCGAACCTCGAACCACATGTCGAAATCTTTTCCCTCGCCCCGGAATCCTTTGCGAAACAGTTGTTTACCGATGCCCCTCGGAATTCCCCGAATCCACACCAGAACCCGAACGCCCGGTTCGGAAGAACTTCTCAGCGCACGTCCGCAGAAGAAGTAGCCACGGGCAGACTCACCAGACGACGCATCGCCCAGTTCTCGATATAGCGCACGTCCTCGCGCGGTACTGCCGTCTCCAGCTCGGGAAAGCGTCGGAACAAGGCGGGGACCGCGATCTCCCCCTCCATACGGGCCAAGGCGGCTCCGAGGCAGTTGTGCAGGCCGTGGCCGAAACCGAGGTGTCGGATCCTGTCCCTGGTGATGTCGAGCCGATCCGGATCGCGGAACTGCTCGGGATCCCGGTTGGCCGACAGGAGGACGGCGATCACCGGAGCTCCCTTGGGCAACTCGGTGCCGGCGATTTCCACGTCCTCGGTGGTGACCCGGAAGAGCGCCGTGGTCAGCGCTCCCTCATAGCGCAGCAGCTCCTCCACGGCGTTGCCCGCGAGCTCGGGGGAGTCGTGCAGCAGTCGGCGCTGTCGCGGATGGTCGAGCAGCGCCAGCGCGGCGTTACCGACGAAAGCACGAACGGTGTCGCTTCCGGCCATGATCATCGCTGCGACCATGGCGACGAGTTCCTCGTCGTCCAGCCTCTCCCCGTCCTCCTCGGCCGCGATCAGAGCCGAGGTCAGGTCGTCACCGGGTTCTTTCCGCTTCTCCGCGACGAGATCAGCCGCGTACTCGCAAATCCGCGCGAACCCCTCCGGAACCTGGTCCATGAGTTCGGGGTCCGAAGGAAAGGCCTGGGTGAGCGCCTCGACCAGCTCCCTGTGCCGGTCTATGCGGAATCCGAGTATCCGTCCGAGCACACCGGATGAGACCACACCGGCGTAGTCGTCCATGACGTCGAAAGATCCACGAGCCGCGCATTCGTCGAGAGCGCTTTCCACGAGTTCCGACACGGTTGTGCGCCACCGCTCGACCCGGCGCGGTGTGAAGGCTTTCATCGCCAGTTTCCGGAGTCGCGTGTGCGCGGGAGGATCGACCACCGTAATGGATTTCTCGAGGACACTCCCCGCTCCGCTCACCAGGCCGGCCTGCCGGAACTCGGAGTTCCCCCACGTCCCTCCCTCGGAGCTGAAGCGCTGATCAGCGAGAACGGATCTGACGTCCTCGTAGCGTGTGATCATCCATGTTCGAACCCCACCCACGGGAAAGGAAAACTCGTGCACGGGAGAGTCGCGCCGGAGCCGTTCGAAAACCGGATAAGGATTCTGGTAGTACTCCGAGGTGAAAAGGGATTCAGAAATTTCGGAAGTGGTCATGGCCGACCTTTCCTGGTCAGGGTTCCGCCTGGCGGAAACCAGCGGTATCCGTAGTCGCTCAGAGTGGTGGTGATTCCGTTCTCCGGCACGAATCCCCCGGAGCACGGGAGTCACGGTGAAGAGCCGGAGACCGGGCGCACGCACCCTCGCACGGAACATCACGACCGGATCGGCCATGCTTTCCGCCACGTTGGTGCACCCATGACTCGGCCTCCGGCACGGACTGCTCTACCTACCTCGAAGCGAACGCTCCGCTACAGGAACGTTCCACTCGTCACTCAGGCGTTGACGAAGATGATCGTGTTTCCCTCCGGGTCGAGCACGGAAAAACGTTGCCCGCCCTTGTGCGGAGCCAACTCCGTGGGCTCGCAGTCACCGAGATCCCTGTGCGCGCTGGGGATGTCCACGTCGGTGAAAGCGATGCTGATGGGACGTTCGGCGCCGTGTGACTCAAGAACCAGCTCCCCACCGTTTCCGGTGTCGAAGACGGTGTGATTATCCCCCTCGTCCATCACTTCAAGCCCGAGACGGTCCCGGTAGAACTCGGTCATTTTACGCACATCAGCGCAGTCGATGACGGTGACCGAGAGATTTCCGAAAATTTCTTTCTTGCTTTCCACCACGGTAGTACCCTTCCCTGATATCACGACCGCCCGAAGGGCGGAGTCCTGATGCTCATCCACGAATCACGCCGACACTTCCCCGACCATCTCGCGCTCCAGCAGGCACTCCTCGAAGAAGGAGAGCACGCGCAGGTGGTAGGAACGGGCCGCACAACCGAGACTGATGTTGTGCCCGGCGTGGGGCTGCCTGTCCACGGTGACGTGGGCCGAACTCAACATTTCCGGCAAGTCACGGACGGCCCGCTCCTCGTGCAGCCACCAGCGCTCGTGCTCGGCGAAGGTGAACCGCACCGAGGTGCGGATAGCTGGGGCGAGACGGGGAAACCTCTCCTGCCAGGCGAGTGCCTCCTCCACCTCCCGGGACGGTACGGGAGCGACGACGGCCTCGCTGAGGCGGAACGCTCCCGGTGGGTAGAGTCTGAGTTTTCCCCAGTTCATCCACCAGTTCTCGTTCCCTCCGATAGTGGCGAGTTCCTCAGGAGAAACCGCGTAGCGGTGTCCGCACCCCGAGACAGCCACCCCGAACAGTCGCCCCTCCCACGCGCACTCCGCGGCGGCGGTCAGGGCCAGTTTCCCTCCGAAGGAATGCCCCAGGAGAAATATTCTCTCTTCCTGGGCGGAATAGCGTTCGGCGAAGTCCCCCAGAGCGGTACGCAACGCCACCGCCTGGTCTGGCAGGTGCTGCCCCTCGGGAAGCTGCTCGGCCGAGTCACCGTAACCGGGGCGGTCCAGAGCCAGCACCGCCCATCCCAGCTCCGCCGCCAGCTCCAGCAGTGACTGCCCACTGCGGCTGCGGCAGTCGAAGTACCCCGCCCGCATCCCACTGCCGTGCAGGGCGACGATCAGTGAGTGCCACCGCCTCCCCTCGGGGGTGGCCAGCATCCCGGAGAGGGGGAATCCTCCTCCGTCCAGAACCACTCGGGTTATCATTACCGCTCACCGTCGATTCCACTCGTCGTTCCGGCTTTTCGGGTTCTCAGGCGGATACCGTCCCCCTCCTCCGGCTCACGGAGCCCAGCACGAAGTAGAGGACACAAACCGCCAGAGCGATGACGGAGATCACCCCGAACATCGGCTGGATACCTATCCGTCCCACGATCGGCTGCGTCACCAGCGGGGCGAGGAACTGGCCGAAGAATAGGAAGGTGGTGATCAGACCGGCGTACCGTCCCCGCACGGACTCGTCCGCCTCGCTCATCACCCAGTTGTTGATGTTGGGAATGAGGATTCCGAGTCCGGTTCCGAGGACCAGCAGTCCCGCGATCAGCACACCGATGCTGTCGGCGAAGGCGAGCACGGCGAACCCGATCCCGTTGCCCAGGAAGGAGAAGGCGGTCAGGGTCCACTCCCCGCCCATTCTCCGGAAGAAGTCGTAACGCATCCCCACCACTCCCGTGGTGAAGGTCTGGACCGCGATCAGTGTTCCCGAGAGCGTGGAGCTCGCCCCGAAGTCGGACTCGGCGAGGAAGGGAACCTGCACGGGGATCGAGTAGAAGATGATCTGCCCCAGCAGCATCCCCACCAGCGCGGCCACCACGGCGGCCGGGAGCCTGCCTCTCCTGCCCGGGCTCTTCCCGGATCCATCGGATTCACTCGGACCGTCGGCCGGGAGGAACAACGCGGTCGGGATCGCCAGCAGCAGGCCGAACAGGTAGATCAGAAAGACCACGCGCCACTCCAGCTCGGCGAGCGCACCGCCGCCCACCAGCAGAATCACTCCGCCGAAGGAACTGGCCGCGGCCTGCCTGCCCATCAGTTTCCGCCGCCTGTCCCCCTCGTACAGATTGGCGATCATGGTGATTCCGCCGGTCATGACGAGAGCAACGCCGACACCGAGCACGATGCGACCCGCCAGAATGCTGATCAGGCCCGGGAGGTAGGCCCCGGAGCTGCCTCCCACCCCGAAGGCGGTCATCCCGAGCAGCAGGCTCCTCTTCCCTCCGAGCCGTTCGACCATCCTGCCCGCCACGGGGGAGAACACCACGATGGCCAGCGCGTGCATCGTGGTGATCATCCGGGCCAGCAGGTCCACGTTCGGCGTACCCGCGAAGGCCTCGCGGATGCCCGGTATGGCCGGTGCGACGGTCGCACCGGCCATGATCGTCAGCATCCCCGTGAGCACGAGGGTGACGGCCGTCCCTGCCCCGTCACGTCGACCGCGGAGCGGCTCGTGTGCCGTCGCGGACGCCGATAAACTCATGAATCCCGCTCCCTCACTCTGTCGCGACTACTACGAGTCCGGTTCGTGATCCCCCGAAGCGTCCACTCCGATCTCCTCGAAGGGAGCGCACATCACGAACTCGGGCTCGGAAGTCTCAAGGCGTGCTATGTCCTCCTGACACGCCGAGTTGCGTTCGTCCGCCATGTAGGCGTGGTAGGCGTTCTCGTCGACCCAACGCGGATAGTTGACGTAAACGGACCAGTCAGGGCTGATGAACGGTGTGGCCGCGACGAAACCGGGAAAGCTACGTTTCCAGTCCCCGCTCCTGTGCAACAGATCGGCCATCGCCAGGGCGTTGTTCCTGCCACCGACCCTTCGCTTGGCCACGACCGCCAGGCCCGGCTCCCGTTCCGAGTCCGGTCCCTCGATACCGGCGACGGGTGCTCCCCCGAAGCTGTCCGCGTCGAGCACTTCGTCCCTCTCTGGAAGGGAGCGCAGCACCTCCCCTTCGGGACCATCCACGAGGACTCTCTGGTGGGCCCGCTGATCGCGCCAGTCGGCGCGCGTCACCACGGCCGGTTCTCCCACACCGAGGTGGACCAGAGCGCCCTCGAAGCCCGGTGTTCCGCGAATCCTCGTTCTGAGCTCCCGCGCCACAACGGTGGCCAGCTCGCGCGCGGTCCGCTGATCATGTGTTTGCAACGAGCAGAAGGTGACGAACCCTGAAGCGTTCCTTTTCCCCGACATTTTCTGCTCCCGGCCCCGGATCAGCGGAACTTGTGCGCGTTGTCGAAGGCCCACTCGCGAAAGTCACGTGGCGGCTTTCCGAGCACTCTCTCGACGGTGCCGGTGACCTTCTCCGGTTCGTCCACCAGCATGGCGAAGTACTCCAAGGCGCCGTCCGCGTAGGCTTCGGGCCACCCCCCGGCGACCATGGCCTCACGGACGGTCTCGTGGGGGACGTCCACCCAGGTCAGCTCACGGCCGAGCGCCTCGGAGATGATCTGCATCTGCTCGATCTGGCTGAGCGCTTCGGGGCCGGTTACCACGTACCGCTGCCCCGCGTGTCCCTTCTCGGTCAGCGCTCGCGCCGCGACCTCGGCCAGGTCCTCCTCGTGGATGGGGGAGCGGGCCGCGGCACCGTAGGGAAAACTCAGCGTGTCACCAGAGCGAATCTGGTCCGCCCATGCCGTCACGGCGTTACAGCAGAACCCCGTGGTCTGCAGGAAGGTCCACTCCATACCCTCCTTTTCGATCAGTTCCTCCAAGTAGGCATGGCAATTGTTGTCCACCGGTTCGAGCCCGATGTGAACGCCTATGGAGGAAACAAAAACAATTCTTTCCGTGTGATTCTTTATCTTCTTCACCACGTCGGGAGCTGTTTCGACTCCCAGAGTGAAGAAGGGCCACATCAGGAAAACACTGGTAACTCCTTCCAGGGACGCGTCCAGACTGTCCGGATCGGCCAGGTCACCGTAGAAGACCTCGGCCCCCTCTGGGATCCTTCCCAGGTTCGGGTCGTTCTCCAGGACAAGAACCCTGGTATCAACCCCCTTGTCCAGCAGGCGGGAAACGGTGTGGGGTCCGATGTTCCCTGTAGCACCGAAAACAAGTACCGTGTCCTTCTCATTCACAAGAATTACCGCCAATCGATCACGAATCGAGGATCAATGCTTTCGAAGAAGGTACGGAGAACAAGGAGGTTCGTGGCCGACGGGCCGCAGAACACGCGCGGTGTCCCACGGCCCGGAAACCTGCCCCGCACCGGAAACGTCGTGTGCCCCTTCAAGGGGGATCGCAGGACCGGGAGGGCTGGTCAGAGCAGCCACGCAGCCCGGTAGGAGTCACGCGACGTAAGGGGTGTTCTTCCTGCCGTTGCGCAGCGTCCGCCCCCACCAGACGAGCTGGTCCAGCAGTGCCTTGGCCGCGGCCTCGCTGCCCTCCGGGGCCACAGTGGGGTCGGTGCTGTCGAACTTCCCCCAAGGATTGTGGAAGCTCAGCATGTCACGGACGGTAATGGCGTGCACCTCGGCGAAGACCTGGCGCAGGTGCTCGGCGGCCCGGATCCCACCGGCCATCCCCCCGTAGGAGACCAACCCGACCGGCTTGGCCTTCCACTCGTTGAGATACCAGTTGATGCTGTTCGACAGCCCGGGAGGAATGGTGTGGTTGTACTCGGCCGTGACCACCACGAAAGCATCCGACTGGGCCAGCCGCTCCTTGAGGCCGCGGTGTGCCTCCTGGGTCTTCGCGTCCAGTTCGTCGGGCGAGGGCATGTTCAGCGGCAGGGGGTAGTCGGCCAGGTCGACAACGTCGACCTCCACCTCGCCGTGGTGTCGCGCCTGCAGTGCGAACCACTCAGCCACGGTCGGTCCGATCCGCCCGTCACGGACGCTGCCGATCACCACGGCAAGCTTGACGGGATCCTCTGGCATCTGCTTCTCCTTAGAAGAGGATATTTGTGAAAAGTACACGGAGAATTTCTACAGACTCCTCGCTCAGTATCGTCTTCCCACAAGACGCACAACAAGGATCTTGACGAAAACATGTACTTCGCTTTCAGCTGGTCCGGCGTTTCCAGCTCCGCGAGCCGAGGGAATTCCCCCACGGGGAGTCAACGGCCCACGGTGCCGTCCGTCGCCGCGCTGCGTGCGTGTCCTGCCGCTCCCCGGAGTCCAGCCCTCGGGTCAGCACGGCGACCAAGGCGGCCAGTTCCTGATCGTCCGGGTTCCCCCGCTCCACCCGGATAACTCCGTTCGAGGGATTGTCGGTCATCGTCCCCTCCGGGTATCACTGCGGTTGGTTGCCATGCTTGCGGCTCGGCAGCTCAGCATCCTTGGCTCGCAGCATCTCCAGGGAGCGGATGATCGCCATCCGGGTCTCGCCGGGATCGATGACGTCGTCGACGAGCCCCCGCTCCGCCGCGTAGTAGGGGTGCATCAGCTCCGCACGGTACTCCTTGATCCGCTGCTGCCGGACCTCCTCGGGATCGTCAGCTGCGGCGATCTCCTTGCGGAAGATGACATTGGCCGCTCCCTCGGCCCCCATGACCGCGATCTCGTTGGTGGGCCAGGCGAGAGTGACGTCAGCACCTATCGAGTGGGAGTCCATCACGATGTAGGCGCCGCCGTACGCCTTGCGCAACACCACGGACACCCGTGGAACGGTGGCGTTGCAGTAGGAGTACAGCAGTTTCGCCCCGTGCCGGATGATCCCGCCGTGCTCCTGGTCGACACCTGGCAGGAATCCGGGAACGTCCACGAGAGTGACCAGCGGGATGTTGAACGCGTCGCAGAACTGGACGAAACGAGCCGCCTTTTCGCTGGCATTGATATCGAGCACACCGGCAAGAGACTGTGGCTGATTCGCGATCACCCCGACCGTCTCGCCGTCCATCCGGGCGAAGGCACACACCACGTTGGTCGCCCAACCCGCGCTCACCTCGAAAAAATCGTTCTCGTCGGCGATCTCGCCCACCACACCGCGCACGTCGTAGGGACGGTTGCCGTCCACCGGAACCAGTTCGCGGAGAGAATCGGTGCGCCTTTCGGAGTCGTCCTCGGCGTCCTCGCGCGGGGGCAGTTCCCGGTTGTTCGGCGGGAGCATCGACAACAGGTAACGGACGTCCTCCAGGCAGGACTCCTCGTCGTCGTAGGCGAACTGGGCCACTCCCGAGGTGGTCGAGTGCACGTCGGCTCCCCCCAGGCCGTTGTGACTGATCTCCTCGCCGGTGACCGACTGCACCACGTCCGGTCCGGTGATGAACATCTGGGCCGTGCTCCGGACCATGAACACGAAGTCGGTCAAGGCCGGGGAATAAGCCGCTCCCCCGGCGCAGGGGCCGAGCATCACGCTGATCTGTGGGATGATCCCGGAGGCGCGGGTATTGCGCCGGAATATGCCACCGTAGCCGGACAGCGCAGTGACACCCTCCTGGATACGGGCTCCCGCTCCGTCGTTGAGCGACACCAGTGGTGCGCCGGCGGCGATCGCCCGGTCCATCAGCTTGTGGATCTTGTCCGCGTGGGCCTCCCCCAGAGCACCGCCGAACACCCGGAAGTCGTGCGCGTAGACGAACACGGTCCTTCCGTAGACCGTTCCCCATCCGGTGATCACACCATCGGTGTAGGGGCGGTTGTTCTCCAAACCAAAACCCGTCGCCCGATGACGACGGAACTGCTCCAGCTCCCGGAAGGAGCCCTCGTCAAGCAGAAGCTCTATCCGTTCGCGGGCCGTGTACTTCCCTTTGTCGTGCTGTCGCTGGGTCGCCTTCGGATCAGCGGGCTGAAGGACGAGTTCCCTGTTCGCCTCGAACTCGTCGAGACACTCCTGCATCTGCATCTTGACCTCCTTGAACACTGCTGCCGGCCGTGGGGGCGGTGGTTTCCGGGCCGCCCGAGGGCGCTTCCCCACGCCAGCCGCTCACCGGGAATGACTGTCCAACGGTTCGGTAACCCCTCCCGCGAACAAGAAGTCCGCGGGAAGCCATCCGATCCGCTCCGGACGTACGGCGTCCGCACTCAACGCAGCGGCGGCGACGTGGTTCACGTGGCTGGAACCGCAGGGCACGTTGTCCACCATCCATCCGGGGGGGCCGCCGTACCCGGACCCCTCGGTGGCCCCGAGATAGTCCGCGGACAGTTCACGGGCAAGTCCCGTTCCGATCCCTTTGAGATAGGCCTCCTTGCGCGTCCACAACCGGGCGAACGCGAACCGTCGTTCGAGCGCTCCGAGTCGTTCGATCTCTTCCTGCTCTTTCTTGTGGAGAGCCGGTGTGCACAGCTCCACCGTCTCCTGGGAGGGAATCTTCTCCACGTCGACACCGATCGGTGCCGAGGAAACCCCGAAAAGTGCCAGACCGCTGCTGTGCGACAGGGAGTAGTGCAGCGGCGGGGGGTCTCCCGCCACCGCCGGGCGGCCGTGCGCGCCGCCGCAACTCGGACAGGGCTGCCGCGTCAGCGGCACCTCACGTGGTGGGATTTCGAGGTAGGCGGCGAGCAGCCTGCGCAACGCTATGTGCGCGGTCAGGTAGAGCAGTCTGTCGTGTGCCCGACGGAAGGAGTCGGCCCGACCGAGTTCCACTTCGGAGAGCTCGGACACCGCCAGTGGGTCTCCGGGGGGTTCCGTCCACGGCTGGCGCAGCAACCACAGGTCCGACCAGGGATCACTCCGCACATTCATCGCGAACCGTCCCAGCTGTCCCGGACGACGCCGTCATGGGAGCGTCCTCGACGCACAACGCGAGTCGAGCGGACAGTTCCGAGACGCTTTCGGCCCGCAGGATCCGCACCAGATCCATCTCGACCAGCAGATCCAACTCGAACCTGCGCTTCAGCCGCAGGGCCGTGATGGAACCGACCCCCAGCGTGTGCAACGGCTGTGTGGGATCCACGTCCTCCTCCGGAGGAATTTCCAGAGTAATTCTCATCTCTTTGCACACGAACTCGACGATGCGCCGGATCCGCTCGTCGATGTCCGCCGCACGCAGCGTTTCCAGATCCGGAACTGTTCTTCTTTCCTCGAACGTCGACGCGGGTGTCACGAGTACTCCTTTCGTGCGGAAACGCGCCGATCCGCCGTGACTCCGGAGAGCGCGACGAGCACACCCACCAGGGAAACCGCTGTGATCAGCGACAACGTGTAGGCCCCGCCGTGGGGAAGGAGAAGGAGGCCGCCGGTTCCCGTCAGCATCACCACGGCCCCGGTCTGTACGGCGCACTGGTAGAGCGGAACGGCGAGCGTTCGGTCCCGCTCGGGCAGCTCCGAGGTGGCCCGCATGTTGAGCGCTCCGAACGAGAGCACGAAGCCGAGCCCCACGAGGAGCAGTGTCGGCAGCACCCCGATGCCGTAGGAGTCAGTGGGAAACGGCAGGAACTGGTAGAGGTAGCCGCACAAGGGGGCCAGCGCTCCCCACAACACCAGTCGAGCACCGCCGAACCGGGTCACCATGCGCCCCGAGAAGGGCGCGGCCACCGCCAACGGCAGGCAGGCGGGCAGGAAGGCCAGGGCCGTCTGCCAGGAACTCCACCCGTGTTCGTCCTGCAGCGAGAACGTGAGCAGCAACAACAATCCCAGGTAGGTTCCGTTCAACGTCGCGCCCCCGAGAGCCGAGCGACGCAACGCGGGATTCCGGAGTGGCCCGAACCCGATACGAGAGGCCGCCCCACCCGCCCCCTCGGGGATGAGTCGCATCGCGAACACCGCGAGCACCAGCGCCAGCATCCCGGGCAGCGCGAGGACCCAGTGCCAGTCCACGCCGGTGAGAACCCCGGAAACCAGCACACCGACGGTGAACCCGGCAGCGCCGAACAACGAGTAGACCGAGATCGCTTTCCGCCGCGGTTCTCCCTCCGGGAAGACGGTCCCGATGATGCCCAGGCCGGTCGGTGCGGTCAGCGCCGCGCAGGCTCCCTTGACCAACCTCGTGACCGTGATCAGCACGGCGCTGTCGGTCAGACCACCGACCAACGAGGCGACAGCGAAGAGCAGCAGAGCGATCAGGTAGGGCCTTCGTCGTCCCCAACGCCCGGTGATCGACGGTCCGAGCAGGAGCAGGAGGGCGAAGCCCAGCGCGAAACCGCTCATCACCCACTGCACCTGCCACGGGGAAAGCGCCAGATCAGCGGCCATCTCGGGCAGGGCCACGAGGACCACGGAGACTTCGAGCGCGTCGATGAGCATGTTTCCGGCGAGCACGAACAGCAGGACCAGTCGACCGAACGGACGGGAGGAGGGGGCGGACGAGGTGGCGGACAGTGTCGCCGTCATGTTTTTCCACCGTTTCCGAACCGGGTGTGGAGCCCGGTTCTCGACACCTCGGGAAGGTGGACCGGTAGGACGGTCCGGCCCACCCCGCGAGGCGGCCGACCGCTCGGTGTGCGGCCGGCCGCCTCGGAGACGGACCACCGGAGGGTTTCAACCACCGAGCAGGGTTCCCCCGCTGGCGTCCAGGTAGGAACCGGTGATCCAACGACCGTCCTCGCCGGCCAGGAAGGCCACCACATCGGCGATGTCCGAGCCCTCACCGACCCGGTTGAACACCGACAGCGAGGCCATCTGCCGCACAGCTTCGGGATTGTCGAAAAGCGGACCGCCGTTGTTGGTGATCCCAGGCCCGACGCTGTTGACCGTGATCCCACGACTGCCCAGGTGCTTGGCGTAGTGCATGGTGAGTTGGTCGACTGCCCCCTTGGTCATCGCGTAGGCGACCTCCTGCGGGTTGGCGAAACGCGTGAGACCCGAAGAGATGTTGACGATCCGTCCGCCGTCGACGAGGTTGGAGAGCGCCCGCTGCACGATGAAGAAGGGGGCCTTGACGTTCACGGCGTAGAGCCGGTCGAACTGGTCCGGGGTGACCTCCTCCGGGGGCACGCCGCCCATGACTCCCGCGTTGTTGACCAGAATGTCCAGGTCGGTGGAGCCGGTGCGTTCCTTGAGTCCCTGTTCGAGACCGAAGAACAGGTCGTGGACGTCTCCCTGGCTGCCGAGCTCGGCCCGCACCGGGAATGCTCGTCCGCCGTCCTTCTCGATCGTGGCGACAACCTCTTCGGCCGCCTCCGAGTTGCTCGCGTAGTGCACCGCCACCAGCGCCCCCTCGGCGGCCAGACGGATCGCAGTGGCCCTGCCTATACCGCGACTGGACCCGGTGACCAACGCGGTTTTTCCGCTCAGCTTGCCCATGTGCGTCCTCCTCTGGATGTGTGTGGTGTTCGTCCGGGACCGTTTCGGTGTCGGACGAGCCGGGTACGGGGTGTCCAGACCGCTGATAGCCCCGGCCAGGTGACGCCGGACCGAACCCAGCTCCAGCAGCTCCGTCACGACGTCGCGCAGGGCCTCCACCTCGGGCCCCCCGAGGAGGATCTGCGCCTGTGCCTCGATGTTGTTCAAGGCACGTCTTCCCACGGGGTGCCGAACCTCGTGGTAGGAGTCCAGCAGGGACTCGTCCGGACTGTCACCGAACTGGGCCGCCAGCTTCGCTCCCAGATCGGCGGCGTCCTGCAACCCGAGATTCATGGCCTGCCCGCCCACGGGCAGTTGGACGTGGGCGGCGTCCCCCGCCAACAGCACCCGTCCCCGTCGGTACTCGGTCACCTGGCGATTGGCGTTGCCAAACGCGTTGACCCAGACCGGACTACCGGACGAGATGTCCTCGCCAGTCACCCGGCGCCATACCTCGGCCACCTCGGCGAACTCCGGCTCACCGTCCCGTTCCCCGGGGATGCTGCCGTACTCGTGAACCATGACTCGCGTGGTCCCGTCCGGGAACCGGGAAGCTATCGCGAGCCCGTTCTCGTGACGTTCGAAACGCCGGTTCGGGATGTCCAGGTCGGCCACGTCGGCCCGCAGCAGCTCCTTGGTTGCGTCCCTGCCGGGAAAGTCGAACCCGGCCAGTCGACGCACGGTGCTGCGTTCGCCGTCACAACCGACCACATAGGACGACCTCAACGTCGATGAACGCCCGTCGGGTCCGATGAACTGGACCTCGACGTGTCCACCGCGGTCGTCCACGTCGACGACCCGGTGGTTCCGTCTCAGGTCGACGCCCCTGTCTCGAACCCGCTTCTCCAGCACCTCCTCGATCCGGGGCTGTGGAGCCTTCCACTGCCCGCCGTGGGGGTTGTCCGGATCGGCTTCGGTGAGGTCGAGCGGGATGCCGCCGAAGTGCCCGCTGCCTCCCGCCGGAGGGGGCCCCAGCTCGGACAGCAGACCGCGCTCGTCGAAGAGCTCCATGGTGCGGGCGTGCAGCGTGGAAGCGCGCGACTCGGAGGTCCGCTCCGCCAGCTGCTCCAGCACCGTCACCCGGGCCCCGCCGGTACTCAGCTCGTCGGCGAGCAGCAGTCCGACGGGGCCGGCCCCCACGACGACGACGTCCGTCTCAGGTGTCACGGTCGCTCGTGCGGTGTAGGTGGACATGGTTCAGCGCCGTGCTTCCGCGTATTCCTTGGCGTGGCCGAGGGTCGTCCTGCTGTTGTTGCCCAACGCGTTGCGGATGAAACTCCTGGCCTCGCTGATCCCGGCCTCGTCACCAAGGACCACCGGGATGTTGTCGGTGTTGATGACCACGGTGTGCTGGGACGTGGCTGTGGTGACGCCGTTGTCGCCCTCCACGAAGTCCCAGCGCCCGGTGTGCACGGTCATCAGCGCCGGCAGCGTGGTCTGCTTGTAGGCGATTCGGTGGTTGGGAAAGCAGACACGCACCGATTCGGTGGTGTGCGTCGAACCGTCCTTGGTCGTGGTGTCCATGCGCAGCTGCTGCAACCCGGGAGTGTCCTCCCGCAGCTGGACGGAGGCCACGTGCGGCAACCGTTCCTGCCAGAGCTGCGCCTCGTTGACGAAGTCGTACAGGTCCTTGGCCGAGCCGTGGACTTCCATGCTGTCCTCGAAGGACAGCGTGAGCTCCTCGGTTCCGGTGACGAGCTCGATGTTGTTCTTCAACGAGGCCAGTTCCGAACGGCTGTTGCGGTCGACGGCCTGCTCGATCCAGTCCGTGCTGTCCGGGTCGTCGTCGATCGCACGGTAATCGTGCAGCAACCGCACCCGGGATGTCTCCGGACCGGAGCTCTCGATGATCCAGGATCCTCCCATCTCGGCCACCGGGGAAGCGGGAGTCTCCTGCCTGAAGGAGATCCGCATCCGTTCGGGATCCAGCACACGCCGCGAGCTCCAGTTCTTGGCCTCGCCGTTGGCCGTGGCCCAGATCCGAATCCGCTCCTCGGACCCGCCGCGTTCCAGGTAGTCGACGTAGACCGAAGGCGGGAAGATCCGCGGCCAGTTCTCCACCTCCGCCAGCAGCCGGTAGATCTCCCGAGCGGGCGCGGCGATATTGATCTCGTGCTCGACTTCGTGCTTGCTCATGATTGCCCTTCCGGTACCGATCAGAAATTGCCCAGGCCGCCGCACACGTTGAGCGCCTGCGACGTGATCGAGGAGGCCGTGTCGCTGACCAAGTAGCCGACCAGGCCGGCCACCTCGCCCGGTGTGGAGTAGCGTCCGAGCGGGATCTTGGCCTGGAACTTCTCCAGGATGTCCTCCTCGCTCTTGTCGTAAGCCGCCGCGTAGCCCTGGCGAACGCGCTCGGCCATCGGTGTTTCCACGTAGCCGGGGCAGACCGCGTTGACGGTGATGCCCGTGGGCGCCAGCTCGTTGCCCAGCGCCTTGGTCAGTCCGACCACGCCATGCTTGGAGGCGGAGTAGGGGGCTCCCAGTACCACGCCCTGCTTGCCCGCCGTGGAGGCGATGTTGATGATCCGCCCCCAGTTCTTCCGTCGCATTCCTCCGGTGTTGAGGACCTCGCGACTCATCAGGAAGACGCTGTTGAGGTTCGTGTTGATGACGTCGAACCAGAGTTCGTCGGCGATGTCCGCGGTCACTCCGCCTCCGGAGCGTCCCGCGTTGTTCACCAGCACGTCGATCTCGCCGAAACGATCCACGGCCTCGCCCACGAAACGCTGGATATCGGTGCCGGAACGCACGTCACAGGAGGAACCAGCCACATCCAATCCCTCGTTCTGGAGTTCCTTGGCCGTCTCATCCACTTTGTCCTGGGTGCGCGCCCCGATGAACACCCGGTTTCCCTGGCGAGCCAGCATCCTGGTCACTTCCAGGCCGATTCCGCTGGTCCCGCCGGTGACGATGGCGGTGCGTTTCTGCTCGTTCATGAATTCTCCGTTCTCACTCCGTACGACGGGAACGGGAACCGTTCCCGAGGGGACTGGTCGAGCGGTGCGCTGCCCCGCCGCTCCCCACGTCCCGCCCCGGAGGGGAGCGGAACGGTCCCCGGGAACTTTCCGGGAGAGGAACGGAAGGGGCAACGGCGGAAAAGTACGAGGGGAAGAGGACCGTGCCCGGCCACCTCCTGGCGGAACGGGCCGGGCACGGACCAGCGGCCTCAGCCGACAGGAGCGACCGAATTCCGCAACTGCTCGTTGACGATGTCGATGAATTCTCGAGGAGTCACGGCCTCGGTGATCGAGGTTTCCTCCAAGGAGATTCCGTACTCGCGTTCGATCCTACCTCCGGTCTCCAGAAGCGCGAGGGAGTCGTAGCTGAGCACTTCGAAATCAGTGTCGAGGATGTCGCCGTCGAGGTCGACCCCCTTTGCTTCTCCGGCTCCATCGCGCAGAATCCGCTTCAGATCCTCGACGGTGAACTCTTTTTCGGACATGATTCTCCCAACATCGGATTATTACTTACCGGGTTCCGCCGCACCGGAAAATCAGTCGACGGCCCGGACGACGAGCGCGGAATTGAACCCTCCGTGTCCGCGGGCGATCACCAGTGCCTGACGAACCCGCGCCTCACGGGGACCGTCGACCACCAGGTCGATGTCGTGCTCCTCCGCCGGCCGCACACCGGGGGTCGGCGGAATCACACCGTCCCGGACGGACAGACAGGCGGTCGCCACGTCGAGGGGCCCGGCCCCCGAGTACAACCGGCCCGTCGCCGTCTTGGGAGCGGTGACGGGAACCCCCCGCGGTCCGAACAGCCCGGCGAGCGTCGAACTCTCGACGCGGTCCAGCTCCGGCAGGGCCGCCGCGTCGGCGAACACGACGTCGATCTCATCCGGTGCGCTTCCCGCGTCCCGCAGCGCCGCCTCCACCGCTCTGGGAAGGTTGGCGGGACGTCCCGTTCCGGCCGGTGGATCCAAGGTAGCTCCGTATCCCGCAATGGAGCAGTAGGGAGTCCGCACACCCCGGGAACTCGCACGGGCGAAGTCCTCGAGGATCAGCAGTGCTCCCCCCTCCCCTGGAACGTGTCCACGGGCCTCGGGGTCGAAGGGAAGGTAGGCCCGCTCCGGGTCAGTGGCCGTGCTCAGGCGCCCGCTGCTCAACTGTGCGGTCCATCCCCAGGGGCACAGCGAGGCGTCCACACTGCCCGAAACGATCAGTTGGGTTCCCTTGCGGATCTGCCTACGACCCTGCGCCAGGGCGTCGAGTCCGCCGGCCTGGTCGCTGACCACGACACCGCTGGGACCTCGCATCCCGTTGCGGATGGAGATCTGCCCGCTGTTGACCGCGTAGAACCAGGCGAAGGACTGGTAGGCGCTGACGTACTGGGGGCCCTGACTCCAGAGGTTCCGCAGTTCGTGCTGCCCGAATTCGAAACCTCCGGAGGAACTCGCGGTCACCACCCCCATCTCGTATTCGGGTACTTCCTTCGGCTGCACCTGCGCGTCAGCGAAGGCGCAGTCGGCTCCGACCAGCGCCAGCTGGGTCATCCGGTCGGTCTGCGGTATCAGCCTGCTCGGCAGGTGTTCCTCGGGAACAAACCCCCGGATCTCGCCGGCAAGCTGCGCGGGATAGCCGGAAGGGTCGAAACGACTGATCCTGTCGACGGCGCTGATCCCCTTGAGCGTGGCCTCCCAGTACTGCTCCACTCCAAGGCCGGTCGGGGCCGCCACTCCCAGCCCCGTCACGACCACCTGTTCGTTGCCCGTCATGCCGCGCTCCTCTCGGGGTCGACGAGCACCACTGCGCTCTGGAAACCGCCGAATCCGCTTCCCACCGACAGCACCGTGTCGGTGCGCTGCTCCCGCGCGGTGAGCGGCACGTAGTCCAGGTCGCACTCGGGGTCGTCCGTGTGCAGATTGGCCGTGGGAGGTACGACGTTCTTCTCCACCGCCAGTGCGGAGGCCGCCACCTCGATGGAACCGATCGCCCCCAGGGAGTGGCCGACCATGGACTTGATCGAGCTGATCGGAACCTCGTAGGCGTGCTGCCCGAGACTTCGCTTGAAGGCGGCCGTCTCGTGCCGGTCGTTCTGCTTCGTCCCGGATCCGTGGGCGTTCACGTAATCGACGCTGTCCACCGGTAGCCGGGCCTCGTCGAGGGCCACTCGGATGGCCTCGGCCATCTCCCTTCCGTCCGAACGGAGCCCGGTCATGTGGTAGGCGTTGCACCGTGAGGCGTAGCCCGCGATCTCGGCATAGATGTGGGCGCCGCGCCGACGGGCGCTCTCCAGCTCCTCCAGCACGAACACCGCGGCCCCCTCCCCGAGCACGAATCCACTGCGCGTCCCGTCGAAGGGACGAGAGGCGTGTTCCGGGTCCTCGTTACGCGGGGTTGTCGCCTTGATCGCGTCGAAACACGCCATCGTGATCGGTGAGATGGGAGCGTCGGTGGCCCCGGCAACCATCACGTCGGCGCTGCCTTCCCGGATGAGGTCGGTGGCGTAGCCGACGGAGTCGAGGCCGGATGTGCAACCGGTCGACACGACAGAGCTGGGGCCTTCCGCGCCCACGGCCCAGGCGACTTCCGAGGCGAAGGAGCTGGGGACGAAGTAACCGTACAGATGGGGAACCGCGTACTCGTGATCCACGAGTTCGAGCCGTCCCCCGTCGCTGACGGTGCGGTACTCCCAGTCCAAGCCGGTGGTGGCACCGACGGCGCTGCCCAGGGTGACCCCGGTGCGGACGGGATCGACCCCCGCGAATTCCAGACCGCTGTCCTCCACGGCCTCCCGCGCCGTGACCACGGCGAGCTGTGCCGCACGGTCCATCCGTCGAACTTCCTGCGGACTCAGCCCGGCCAGGTCGGGGTCGAAATCTATCTCGGCGGCCACCTGCGACCGGTACGGCGAGGGGTCGAAGAAACTGATGCGCCGCGTCGCCGTACGCCCCTCGGTCAACATGCTCCAGAAATTCTTCGTCCCCACCCCGCCGGGGGCGGTGACGCCCATTCCCGTGATCGCTACTCGTCGCCCTGTCACAACGAACTCCAGTGATAGAAACGTTCGGCCATGGCATCCGAAGGAGAACGCCAGGTGGACGGATCGTAAGCGGTGATATGCGGCTTCAGGTCCGTGCTGATCTGCACGAACCTCGGATCCGTCTTCACACTTTCGATCCGTTCTCCACCGTCGTCGGAGTCGAAGTCCTGAAGGTGGAAGTACAATCCTTTGTAGGAAAAAAGCTGACGGCGACGAGTCCCCATCCTGTGCGGCATCTCCGTCTCGTCGAAAGCTGCGAAGATATCAGCCACCTGTTCCGCGGACTCCGGTTCCATCCTGGCGACTATCAAAGTGCTGTGCACGGTTGTCTCCGTTCCTCGTTTCCGGATTCAGTCGTTCCTGCCCGGTCCGAACCAGCGTTCGAGAGCCATGGGGAGGTCGTGGTCGCTGCCCGGCGCCGCCCACGCGACATAACCGTCGGGCCGAACCAGCACGGCGGCGGTGCCCGCCAGTTCCCCGGTTTCCTCGGCCAGAGGCGCGGTGATGATGTCGACGCGGTCCTCCCACCCGGCCGCCCTGCGCCGGAGGGTGGGATTGTCCTCCAGGTCCAGCAGAAGCCCCCGTGCCTGGTGCAACAGCTCCGTGCTGTCGCGTTCGCGTCCTCGGTGGAGGAGTTTCGTCTTCGGCATGCGGTAACCGAGCAGTGGATGGCGCCCGGATCCGACGTCGTAGTGGATGTCCAGCCCGCTGACCATCGCGGCGAGGTAGCGGCTGACCTCCTCGTAGCCGACCAGCTCGGAGAACACCTCGCGCAGCGGTTGCATCTGCTCCCCGCTGAGGAACAGCAACCCCTGGGCCTGGGTATTCATCAGCAGCCGCTTCCCCACCTGATGACGTTCCTCGTGGTAGGTGTCCAACAGGGCTTCGGGAGCGGTTCCCCGCACCACAGCGGCCAGTTTCCAGCCGAGGTTGACCGAGTCCTGGATACTGGCGTTCATCCCCTGGCCGCCGGCGGGGAGGTGAATGTGCGCGGCGTCGCCGGACAGCAGCACCCGTCCCTTGCGGTATTCGGTCACCTGACGGGTGGCGTCCCCGAAGGCGCTGACCCACACCGGCTCGGCGTGAGAGATGTCGACCCCGGTCAGCCGTTTCCAGGCGTCGGCCACCTCGGAGAACTCCGGAGGCTGGGTACGCCGCTGCGGCGGGTTGTCCCGCTCGCAGACGATGATCCGGGTGATATCCCCCGGAAGTTGACCGACCATGACCATACCGCCGGGCACGGTTTCGCCGATCATGCGCGATTCGAGTTCGACGCCCCGGAGGTCCGCCAGGAACATCTCCATCGTCGCAGCGGTTCCGGGGAAGTCGAAACCGACCGCCTTGCGCACGGTGCTGCGCCCACCGTCGCACCCGACCAACCAGTCGGAGCGCAGCGTGTACTCCTCCTCGGCGGAACGCACTGTGACCTCGACGCCGTCCCCGCGGTCCCGTATCGACCGCACCTCGTGACCGCGCCGGATGTCGGTGCCCAGTTCACGGACCCACTCTTCGAGAACGGCCTCGGTGGTGGACTGGGGGATGGTTTTGGCGGCCTGGTGTGCCCCTTCGAGCACCCCGAAGTCGACCGGTATCCCCCCGAAGTGTCCTTGGTTGCTGGTTTCGATCTCCCCGAACCTGGGAAGCAGGCCGCGTTGGTCGAAAACCTCCATCGTGCGGGCGGTGAAACCGAGTCCCCTCGACTCCCCAGTACGTTCGTACAGGCGTTCGACGACGATGACGTTCACCCCGGCCAGACGCAGCTCTCCGGCGAGCACGAGCCCGGCGGGTCCGGCACCCACCACTATCACTGGCGCATCCATCTATCTCTCCTCATCGGAACCGGCGAAAAACGACCTTCACAGTTTTCGGGAGGTGGTCGACAACCGGAGAAGTTCGGATGCACCCACCCGAAAGCCCTCCATCAACGCTCCCGGGACACTTCCTGGTCCCGCCCTCCGTCGACGGACGGTGGAAAAACCCGATCCGCACACCCGTCAAGGACCACTAATTCCCGGAAGGAACGAACCTCTCCGGGACGAATCCCCACACCGCCTCGAACACACTTGTGCGGAATATACGATAAGTATTCTTCACCTTCGGGGCGAAGTCAACCCCACCAGCCCGAACCCTTTTAAAAGAATGTTCAAAGCGACCCCTTCCCCGAAGGCTCCGAGAACACGGAGACACTTCGGGGGAATCTAACCAGGATCCTCTTCGTCGAAGAGCGCGCAGTCAACCTCCCATCGTCAAGAGAAATAAAAATTTGAGTCAAAAAAATTAAACCACCCCGAAAATGCAAAGAGAGATGAAAGGAAATAAAAGTCCACCGCCACCCGGTTGGCATCCTCGCGCCAATACCCTACTTTCGAACACGTTTGCTCGAATCTTCCCCGGGAGTGATACCGGATGACTTCTTCGGCGTTATGCGGGGGCACAGGGTGCCGGGACCGACGGAGGAACCGCCTCCATCCGACGACCACCGGTCGGAAAGGACTGTGCTCCTCGTGCCGACACAAGCTCAGCGAGGACCTTCAGGAGCTACCTCGGCTGTACGCGCGCTGCGAACGCATTCTCGGCGGTGGCGGCGCTGCTCCCGACACGGGAGGGAGGCGCTCCAACGACCGGCGGGGAGGCATGCCGTTCAACACGACGGCCTTCGAACTCCGCTCCGACATATCGGACATACTCTGTTCCTGGGCCTCGTTGATCGTGGACACCAGACGGGTGAGCCGGCCGGAGAGAACGGTGCCCTCCGTATCCGGTTTCCTGCTGACCCACCTGGACTGGCTGGCCGAGCACGAGGTCGGAGCGGAGCTGTCCGCTGAGACGGCGGGTCTGGTCGAACGTGCGCGAAGGATACTCTCCTCCGAGAAGGTCCACGCCTTCGCGGTCGGTTCCTGCCCGGAAAGGGCGTGTACGGGGACACTGCGGGCGAGCGTTCATCCCGACACCCCGGGAAGACTGTCAGAGGTGCGGTGCACGGTGGAGCGCACGCACCGGTGGGCGGAGAGCGAGTGGCTGCGTCTGGGCGAACGCGTCTCCGGCGAATCAGGGCGGACGCGGCGTCCGATGTGGTTGGGCGTCGCGGAGATAACCCGCATGTGGAACGTGTCGCGCGGGAGTGTGTACCGCCTGGCCAGCGAGCGTTCCTGGCGCCGATGCAGTCGCGGAAGGAAAACCTACTACCACTCCGATGACGTGGCCGAGACCATGCGTGACAGAGTTTCCCGGTCCTGACGGGGGTTCCCGCTCCGGGCGGGGATCATGTTCGTGTCGGGCGTCCCCGAAACGCCCGACACGTTACACGTTTTCGTCGCCGAGACCACGTGGATCGGAAGTGTCTCCTCCGAGGTTCCGGTCAGTCCCTCGAACGGTTTGAAGCTTTGGCTGTACGACGTGCGCTCGGAGACCGCCCCGGGACCACTCGTTCCCGCCCCCCAGACCGGCGGCCCCTTCCCCCAAGAGCAGCACCTTCTGATCAGGCGTGTACGTTCTCGTTGGCGGGCAGGCAGAATCCGACTCCACGCACGGTTTTGATCCACTCACTCGAACCGAGTTTGCCCCGCAGCGTGCTCACATGGGTGTCGATGGTCCTGCTGATCCTCGTGCTCGTCGTCCGGGACATGGGAGCCCCCCAGATCTCCTTCATGAGCTGTCTGCGGGAGACGACCACGCCGGGTTCCCGGGCCAGTCGGTACAGCAGATCGAACTCCTTGCGTGTGGTGTCTATGAGGATGTCGTCAAGCCAGACCTCCCTGGACGCCGGGTTTATGTGCAACGGACCACAGACGATTTCCGAGTCCGCGGCTTCCGTTCTGCGCGTTCTGCGCATGACCGTGTCGATGCGCGCGATCAGCTCCCGAAAACCGTACGGCTTGCTCAGACAGTCGTCGGAACCGGCCTGCAGGCCGAGAACACGATCCGACTCGGTGCTTCGCTCGGTGAACGCGATGATCGGGGTGTCCCCTGTTGCCCTGATGACGCGACAGACTTCGAGACCGTCCATGTCCTGCAGCTCAAGGTCCAGAAGCACGAGATCGGCCTCGTGATGCTTCTGGATCGCCCCACCCCCCGTACTCACCCCGATCACTTCGTGGCCACGTTGACGCAGCCCCGCCATCAGGGAGGCTGCCATGTTTTCCTCGTCCTCGACTACAAGTAAGCGCATGGTCACCCCGCACGTTGCCCGTGTCTTCTCATGGACGTCACAGGTCGTCCCCCAAGCCAGGGGCCACACGTTCGTGTAACTACCCGAGCGCCCTACCCAGTATTATAAACCAACCGAGCGGTTTTACAAACAACGACTTCCCTTGCGAGCAGTCAGAAGCATCCACCACACCTCCCCCAAATGGAGTAAAACCCCCCGAAACACGGAGAGACTCCTGGAAACATAGCCATTCAGCAGACCTCAAAGAAACAAAATACAGCATAATTAGTATGTTTTGTGGACTACAACCCTCGAGGCTGAAGCGCCTCTCCCCCGGCGGAAGCAGGGGCATACGTCCACCAGTGGCCGCCCGCCCCGACGAACCGCGACACGGGCCCTCCCCGATCGGCATCGACCGGCGGAGGAAACGCTCAGCGACGGAGCGGTAAGGACGGGCCGTCTGAACGCGACGCCCGGGGAACACACCCGGCCCCGCGCGACCGGAAAACTCTCGGCAGCCCCTCAGAACAGTTCTCTCCGGCGAACGGGGGACACCGCGCGAACAGTCGAGACGACGCTCCGTAGAATCACCGGTGTGCTCGGTTTGGGTGAGCTGGAACTGAAGGTCATGAACGTACTCTGGGCGGCCGAGAAACCGTTGCGGGTGCGCGACGTGCTGGAACGTCTCCCCGGAGAGCGCAAACTCGCCTACACCACGGTGATGACCGTGCTCGACCACCTGCACACCAAGGGCTGGGCGAACCGGGCCAAGGACGGTCGGGCCTACCGGTACACCCCGGCCCGCACCCGGGAGGAGGCCGGCGCCGGGCTGATCCGCGAGGTGCTGGAGTCCTCCGGAGACGCGGACTCGGTGCTGCTGCACTTCGCCCGCTCCGCCTCCGGACACGAGTCGCGGCTGCTGCGCCGCGCCCTGGACCGGCGGGAACCTCCCGAGAACGGTTCGTGATGACCCTGGCACTGGGTTTGCTGGCCGCCGCGCTGCTCGTGGCGGTCACGGGACCGCACTACCTGGACAAGACCCTGTCCCCGCGCATCCCGCCGGGGCTGGCGCTGACGGCGTGGACGGTGTCCACACTGTTCGTCGTCGCGGCCGCCTGCGGCGGGGCGGTGCTGCTCGGGATTCCGCACAACGAGTCGGTGGACGGTCTGGTGGGGATGGCCAACACCTGCATCAACACCGGCCGCTACCTGGAGCAGACCATCGTCCGGGTGACGGGGATCGGCGTGGTGGCCTGTGCGGGCCTGCGCGTGCTGGTGGTGGCGGTGCGCCGGAGCCGACAGCACACGGCACGCCGGGACGAACACCTGTCGCTGCTGCGTTTCCTCGGGATCAGGGAGGCGACCGACCCCCGCGTGTTCTGGCTGCCGGAAAACACCCCGGTCGCCTACAGCATGGGGGGACGGCACGGAACCGTGGTGGCCACGACCGGCGTCACCGGGCTCGACCCGCCGGCGCGGGAGGCCATTCTGGCCCACGAGCGTGCCCACCTGCGCGGGCGCCACCACGAACTCGTGGCGCTGGCCGAGGTGCTGGCACGGGCGTTGCCGTTCGTGCCCCTGTTCCGCGCCGCTCCCACCGCCGTACGGGTCTCGGTCGAGTTGGCCGCCGACACGGCCGCGGTACGCGTCTGCGGAAAGGAAGGACTGCGCAGGGCGCTGTGCGCGGTGGAGTCCCACACCACGCCGCGGGAGTCACTGGCGATGTCCAGGGAGGCCGTGGAACTACGGCTGCGCTGGCTGGATCCGGCCCGCCAGCCGCCCGGAAACACCCTGCGACGGCGTGCCGAGTACCTGGTGGCCTCGTTCGCCTCGCTGCTGCCCGGTCTCACGGGCGTGGTGCTCTTCTCCGGGTGCGCGCTGGTCGGCTGTCTGGCCCTGCGGACGTTCGGCTGAACCCACCGGGCCGGTCCACCGCGCCCGCCAACCACTACTATTCTCCCTAGTAGGAAGGTGGCGACGGGAACGGAAGTCACGCATGGGCACTGTGGACACACGCACCCGGATCCGACGCACGAACGCCGCGATCGCGATACTCGTGGTGGTCGTGGCCGTGCTGGTGGTTTCCGTGCTCGCCAGACACCACGGTTCCGGATCCTCCGGCGCCCCGGACAGCGCGGCACGGCAACCATCCACCTCGGTGGACTCACCGGCCCGCAGGAACCCCGGCGACCCGCTGGCCCTCGGCTCACCGGAGGCACCCGTGGTCCTGGTGGCCTACGAGGACTTCCGCTGCCCGTTCTGCGCGAAGTTCGCCACCGACTCCCTGCCGAAACTGGTGGACCGCTACGTGGAACCGGGGGTGCTGCGGGTCGAATGGCGGGACTACCCCATATTCGGTGAACAGTCGATCCGCGCCGCCAAGGCCGGCCGCGCCGCGGCACGGCAGCACCGTTTCTGGGAGTTCGAACGAACCGTCTACTCCCACGCCCCGGACCACGGGCACCCCGACCTGCCGCTGCGGACCCTGGTCCGCTACGCGGAACAGGCCGGCGTGGCCGACATCGAGCGCTTCCGCGCGGACATGCGCTCCGCCGAGGTGGCCACGGCCCTGCGGGCGGACCGTTCCGAGGGAGTCCGGCTGGGGGTGTCGAGCACCCCGACCTTCCTGGTCAACGGCAGGCCGATCATGGGGGCCCAGCCGTTCGAGGTGTTCGTCTCGGCCGTGGAGCAGGCCGCCGAACAGGCGGGGACGCGGTGAGCCAGGTCGGTCTGCTCGGCGCGTTCCTGGGGGGACTGCTCACTCTGGTCAGTCCCTGTTCGGCGTTGCTGCTGCCCTCCTTCTTCGCCTACGCCTTCGGTTCCCCGACGAGGCTGCTCGCCCACACCACCGTCTTCTACGTGGGACTGTGCACCACCCTGGTCCCGCTGGGGGTTGCCTCCGGGCTGCTCGGAGCCCTGTTCACCGGTTACCGCTCGGAACTGACCCTGGCCGGAGGACTGCTGCTGATCGGTCTCGGCCTCGTCCAGCTCACCGGCAGGGGCGCCGGGATCGGGGCGGCCCAACGTCTCGGCGGGCGCGTCCGGATCTCCTCGGCGGCCTCGGTGCTCGCGTTGGGCAGCGTCTACGGTCTCGCCGGGTTCTGCGCGGGTCCACTGCTCGGTGGCGTGCTGACCGTGGCCGCCACCGGCGCCAGCCCCGGCTACGGGGCCGTGTTGCTGGCCGTGTTCGCCTTGGGAATGGCCTGTCCGCTCTTCGTGCTGGCAGCGCTGTGGGAGCGACTCGGGCGGCGGCGGTGGCTGCGCGGCAGGGAGGTGCGCGTGGCCGGTTTCCGGGTGCACACCACCAACCTCGTCTCCGGCCTGCTGTTCGTGGGCATGGGAGTGCTCTTCCTGACCACGGAGGCCACGGCCGGCCTGGGCGGGCTCGTGGACACCGAGATCCAGTACGAGCTCGGCTCCGGGATCCGTGAGTTGTCGACGCGGATAGCGAACTCCCACGTGCTGATCGCTGTGGCGGTGGGCGCGCTGCTCGCGATGCTGTGGCGACGTCGCCGGCTGGTGCGGGAGGAGGAGCTCCGCAGGGGACGCCCCTGTTCCCAGGGCGGCCGCGAACGAAACCACCGGTGACGACCCGCCGAAAAGGACCTTCCGGACGAAGCGCCCCTCCGGCGGCCGTGACAGGGTCGAACGGGAAACCCCTGTTAAGCTGCGCGTCCGGAATCCGTTCTTCCCGTTCGACGGCCCACCGGAGACCGCTGGCCACGGCACGGCGGGTTCGCACCGGGAATCCCACTCGAAACGCTACAGGGGAGCAGCGATGATTTTCATCACCGCCAAGTTCCGCGTGCTCTCCGAGCACGCGGACCGGTGGCCCGAGATCGCACGCGAGTTCACCGAGGCGACCCGCGCGGAAGAGGGCTGCCTGTGGTTCGACTGGTCTCGCAGTGTCGAGAACCCCGACGAGTACGTGCTGGTCGAGGCCTTCCGTGACGAGGACGCCGGGGCCGCGCACGTACAGTCCGAGCACTTCAAGCAGGCCCAGCGCACCCTGCCTCCGTACCTGGCCGAGACCCCCCGGGTCATCAACACCCAGGTGCCGCAGGACGACTGGTCGCTGCTCGGCGAGATGGCCGTGGAGCAGGGCTGACCCACACGCGGTTATTCCCACGCGGAGCACGGCGCCGGGCCCGGTCGGACCCGGCGCTCGCTCGTCTCCGCACCCCTGGTGACGGGCGAGGTCGTCCCAGGAGACCGCCCGGGTTCCGGGCACGGCTCACAGTGGACGCCGGAAGCCCCGCACCGCGAAGGCGGCTCCGATCGCCAGCAGCACCACGCTGGTGCCCACGGCGGACCAGACCCCGGCCCCCACGGGAAGGGCCAGGCAGAGATCCCGGGAGGCGTCCACGGCGTAGGTGAGCGGGTTGACGCGGGCCACCACCCGCAACCAGCCGGGCAACGCGTCCAGGGGGACGAACGCGCTGGAGGCGAACATCAGCGGGAACATCGCCACGAAGCCGATGCTCTGCATGACCTCCTCCTTGCGCACCCAGGAGGCGATCGCCAGGAACACCCAGGCCAACGACCAGCTGACCAGCAGCGCGAGCAGCCACGCGCTCATCGTCCCCATCAGGCCGCCCTCGGGGGAGAACCCGAACAGCACCGTCGCCGCCAACAGCAGAATCACGAGCTGCACGGCGGTGCGGAACAGATCGGCCAGGCTGCGCGCGATCAGCACCGAGCCCATCCGGATCGGCAGCGCGCGGAAGCGCCCGATCACTCCGTTCTTCATGTCCGTGATCAGCCCCACCCCGGACTGGAGGGCTGCTCCGATTCCCGTGGTCACCAGGATCGCGGGCATCAGGTAGTTGATGTAGCTGTCCGTCTGGGCGGCGATACTGCCCATCAGGGCCTTGCCGAAGACCTGGCTGAACAGCGTCAGCATGATCAACGGCTGTAACAGGCTGAACACGACGATCTGCGGGTCCCTGAGCATGGCCCGCAGGGATCTGCCGGTGAGCACGACGATCTGGGTGGGGAAGTTGGCACCGTGCCAGTTGCCGCGCTCCGGTTCCGTGCTCTCCGGGGTGGTCGGCGGCGCCTGCGCTGTGGTGGTCATGTGTTCTTCGGCTCCTCGCTTCAGACCGCGGATCCGGTCGAGTGTCCGGTCAGGGTGAGGTAGACGTCGTCCAGAGTGGGTTCGCCGAGACCGAGCCCGTCGACCTCGACACCGGCCTCGTCCAAGGCCCGCACGACCACGGCGAGCTCGCGCGAGGAGCCCACGGGGGCGCTGACCACGTGCCGTTCCTGGTCGTGCACGGGGTTGAGCCCGTGGGTGCTCAGGGCGGTCAGGGCGCGCTCCGCGTCGGCGGGGTCGGCGAGGGTGGCGCTGGCCGTGCGCTGGCCCACCTCGGCCTTGAGTTCCTCGGCCGTGCCGGAGGCGATGACTTTTCCGCTGGACAGCACGGTGATGGAGTCGGCCAGCCGGTCGGCCTCGTCAAGGTACTGGGTGGTCAGCAACACGGTGGTGCCGTCGTCGACCAGGGTCTCCACGATCTGCCACAGCCCCATGCGGCTGGAGGGGTCCAGACCGGTGGTGGGCTCGTCGAGGAAGATCACGTCGGGGCGGCCGACGAGGCTGGCGGCCAGGTCCAGTCGGCGTCGCATCCCTCCCGAGTAGGACCGCGCCGGCCGTTTCGCCGCCTCGGTGAGCTCGAACAGCTGCAACAGCTCCTCGGCGCGCCGGGTGGCCGCGCGTTTGCCCGCTCCGAGCAGCCTGGCTATGAGCACCAGGTTGTCCAGCCCGCTCAGATGTTCGTCCACGGCGGCGAACTGGCCGGTCAGTCCTATGCGGGAGCAGACGCTCCTGCTCTCGCGCACCACGTCGTAGCCGGCCACCCGCGCGGTCCCGCTGGTGGGCGGTGACAGGGTGCTCAGAATATTGACCAGGGTGGTCTTGCCCGCGCCGTTGTGCCCCAGCAACCCCAGCACCGATCCCCGCGGCACTTCGAGACTCACGTCGTCCAGTGCCCTGAACCTGCCGAACTCCTTGCTGACGTGGTCGACCTCGATCGGTGGTCTTGTCATGGTGTCCTTCTTCAGCGGTGTCGTTCCGGACCTCGTTCGGCCAGTGCCCCCCGGAGCAGCACGTCGACGCGCAGCGCGAGCGCCGTGTGCTCGTCCTCCTGGGCGGTCGGGTCGAACCGCATGCTCATCACCAGCCCGAACAGCATCCGGATCAGCGTTTCCGTGGGGACCCGGAAGCACTGCCGGTCCGGTTCCGTCAACGTCACACAGGCCGCCAGCAGCTGGCGGACGAATTCCGGCTCGTGATCGGCGTGGTCGTGGCCGACCTCCTCGTGCCGGTGCACGTCGTAGCCCGAGCCGGAAAGGCTGTGCACGAGCCTGCCCAGGCGGCGGAAGTAGTCCAGGAGGACGGATGCGGCCCGCTTGAGCCGTTCCTCCACGTCGTACTCGGCCGGGATCCCCCTGATGCGAGCACACGCCTCGTCGGTGCGAAACGCCTCGGACACGCAGGCGCGCAGCAGTTCCTCCTTGTCGGCGAAGACGCGGAAGACGGTGCCCTCGGCCACTCCGGCGGCCTGTGCCACGGCCCGGGTGGTGAGGGTGGCCCCGTGTTCGACCAGCAGCGGAAGAGCGGCACGCACGATCTCGTCGCGTCGCTGTTCCACGCTCATCGCCGGCGCCCTGCGCCGAGGATGTTTCGCGTTCACGTCCTCACCATACTGAGTGAGTACTCACTCATCAACGTGAGAGGCACCACGGGAGCCGGGAGGTCACTCCCCGACGGTGAGCACCCCACCCGCCCGGCTCGGGCGCACGCTGCGGCTGCCCTCCTCCGTGTCGAGCAGGAAGTCGCAGCGCTCCACCCGTCCGGAGCGGGCGGTCAGCCTGTCCACGGCCGGCTGCATCCCGGAGGCCGAAGCCACCACGGTGACCGGGCCCTCCGGCAGCTCCCGCACCGTGTACCCCCCGTCGGGGGAGGTCAGCATCCGCGCCACCTGCACCCCTCCGGAGTCCGTCACGGTCACGCTCGCTCCCGGCACGGCGGCACCGGATCCGTCCGTGACGGAACCGGCCAGGGTCCGGTGGTGGACCGGCTCCGGGGCCTCGAAGGAGGGGTCCACGATGACGTCGCCGTCGTCCTCGTGTTCGTAGCCGCCGCCGTGGTCGGTGACGGCGACCGGTTCACCGGAGGAGGCGGCCCGCGCCCGCCTGCGCACCAGGAACTGGTTGAGCAGTACGAGCGCCACTCCCACGGCCACCCACGCGCACAGACCGAGCACCATGCCGAGCGAGCCCGTGCCGTCGAAGTAGAGGATGCCGCGCATCGCGTGCACCGCCTGGCCCAGCGGCATGATCGGGTGCAGTGCCTGGAAGAAGCCCGGCACCAGCTCCTTCGGGATGGCACCACCACTGGAGGGCAGACTCAGCAGCACGAACAGCCCCACCGCCACACCGGGGATGAACTGCTTGACGAAGGGGACCAGTCCGAAGCTCACCCAGGCGATCGCCTGGGTGAGCAGGAAACCGACCAGCAGCAGGGTGGGATCGTTGTAGATCACGTCCAGGGACAGGGCCGTCCCGTAGACGATCACCGTTCCCAACGCCCCCACGCCGACCAGCGCCCCGAGCTTCTGGCGCGTGGTCAGTTCGGCGCGCAGCAGCATCATCACCGAGATGTACGGGGGGATGTTGAGGGCCATCAGGCAGTAGAACAACCCGGTGCCCATGACGTCGCCCGGGGCCGTGGGGCCCAGGTCCGTGGTGGTCAGCCGCTGCCCGGCCTGTTGCGCGATCGGCGCGAAGACCTGCCGCAGCATCTGCAACGAGGCCTTGCCGTTGGCCGAGGCGTAGAACAGCTCCCCGTGGGCGGGGTCGTAGGCGGCGGTGGCCTCCCGGTCGGCGATCGCCCGCTCGGCCGCCTCCCCGTTCGGCACGGCGGTCACGTCGAAGCCTCCCGGAAGCGACCTCTCCAGCGAGGTGTCCAAGCGTTCGGCCGCCTGCTGCCCCACCACGGCCAGCGACATGTCACGCGGCTGCGGGGCGTGGAACGGCAGCAGGTAGCACACCATGAACCCGACGACGAAGAACACGGGAAACCACAGCGACGACACCAGCGTGCGCGCCAGCTGCTTCTGCTGTTCCTGGGGCACCGACACTCCTCACCACGAATCCGGGCACGGGATCACGATCGGAAACGAACAGCCGGTCGCGCCCCCGAGGGCGACCGGCGGCGCCACGACGCGCCGAACAATACTTCGCAAGTCTAACAGTTTTGTGCAGTCACTGCAAAAAGACAGTGGTGCCAGCGCGGCTGGCGCCCGCTTTGCCCTGCGTGAACGGCCACGACTACGATGAGTCCCGGATCAGCCCAGTGCCCAGCAGGCCTCCAGGAGAAGCCCCGATGGCCGGATCCGCGCACCCAGCGCCGACGGCGACCGAACACCCCGCGGACACCGGCGTGGGAACGAGGCCCGGTGGGCTCCGCGAACGCAAGAAACGCGCCACCAGGCAGGCGCTGCAACGCTCCGCCGTCACCCTGTTCCGGGAACACGGGCCGAACGCGGTCACCGTCGAGGACATCTGCGCCCACGCCGAGGTCTCCCCCAGGACCTTCTTCAACTACTTCACCTCCAAGGAGGAGGTCCTCGTCCCCTGGGCACCGGAGACGATCACGAACACCTCGGGAAGAGTGGTCTCCCGCCCGAGCGAGGAGGCCCCCCTCGACAGTGCCCAGGCCGTGCTCGGCGAGGCCCTGGACACCGCCATGAGCGGGGAGGTGTGGCGTGACCAGGCCCTGGTGCTGCGGGACCACCCGGAACTGATCGAACGCGTGGTCACCTCGTTCCGGGCACTGGAGTCCTCACTGGTGGAGGGACTGGCCCGGAAAACGGACACCTCCCCCGAGGACCCCTACGTACGGCTGGTCGGGGCGAGCGCGATCACCGCACTGCGCGTGGCGGTGCAGACCTGGCAGGAATCCGAACCGGACGAACGCCTGCGCGACTGCCTGGAGGAGACCTTCGAACGGCTGCGCCACGGGCTGCGCCCACCCCACCGGCACTGAGCACCGCTCCCTCCCCCGTGACGGCCCGGCCGAACGGACACGAGCCCCGGGAACGAACAGCACCCTCCACTCCGGAGCCCGGGCCTTTCCCCGAAGATTCCGACGATCGAGCGAAATCACGCCGCACCGGCTATGGTCCTTGACACATCAGGGCGACACTGTCCAGCACCCACCACGCCGGCACGAGCCCCCCACCGTCCTCGGACCCGAACGGCTGACTCCGCTTCCCCGGGAGAGAGGAGCAGCGGTGGCGATCACCGAAGCAGCCCAGGACGAGACCGGGCCGTCCGTGAGCAGACCGTCACCAACCACGCCCCCACGCCGGGAGCGGGCGGCGCTGTTCACCGCCGGAGGTGTCGGCCTGCTGGCCACCGTGCTGTTCCTGCTGGTCCGCGGCGGCCTGACCGACGACGCCTACATCACCCTCGACTACTCCCGCAACATGGCCCTGCACGGACACTGGGGAGTGATCGAGGAGGAGTTCGCCAACACCGCCACCTCCCCGCTGAACGTGCTGGCGTTGGCCGCCGTCACGGCCGTGCTGCGCCAACCGATCACGGCCCTCGGAGTGGTGTTCGTCCTCGCCAACGCCCTCCTCGCCTGGTGCCTGCACCGCAGCGCCGAACACAGCGGGCTTCCCGCGCTCACGGGAGCGGCGGCGAGCCTGTTCGTCCTGCTCAACCCGTTCCTGCTCTCCTCGGTCGGGCTGGAGATGTCGCCGGCCTCGGCCCTGCTGGGACTGCTCCTGCTGGGAGCCGTGCGCCCCCATCGGGTGCTCTTCGGCGTGGCCGCCGGGCTGCTCGCCCTCACCAGGCTCGACCTGGGAGTGTTCGTGCTCGTGCTGCTGCTGGGCAGGCCGACACTGTGGCGGGCGTGGTGGCGCTGGCTGGTGCCCGCCTGCGCGGTCGCGCTGCCGTGGTTCACCCTCAGCTGGTGGTCCTTCGGCTCCGCCGTCCCCGACACGCTGGTGATCAAACAGCAGCAGGAGAACTGGGGGGAGTGGACCTTCGGCAACGGGTTGCAGCTCTACCACAGCGCCTACCCCACCGCCACGGCCGCCGCGCTCGCCGCCGCCGTCATCGCCCTCCTCGCCCTGCCGGTGTGGCTGGTATCCCGCCTGCTGCGCCGCCGCACCGCTCGCCTCCTCCACTGCTGGGCGTTGTTCGGACTGGCGGGAGCCACGCACTTCTGCGTGTACACCACACTCGGTGTTCCCCCGTACCACTGGTACTACGTACCGGCCATGATCGGACTGTCCGTGTTCGCCGCCGCCGCGCTGGCGGCCGTGTCCCCGACGTACCGAGGGCGGGGCGGGGCCGTGCCGCTGCTGGCCACCACGGTCGCCGTGGCCCTCGGGGCGGGAGTGCTGGCCAACCAGGCCCGGGTGGTGCTGGACACCGGGGTGCCGTGGCGCCACGCCACGATCACCACGAACTGGGCCACACCCTCCGACTACGCGCGGATCGGCCGTGTGGTCGGTGGGATCGTCGGCGAGGACACGGTACGCAGCCCCGGAGAGATCGGAACCCTGGCCTACCACTGCGAGTGCGCCGTCGTGGACGGGCTGTCCGACCGCGGCTATCTCGCCCCGCGGAAGCGGGAGCGCATCGAGGAGGCCGGACCGGTGACCGCCGCGCTGCTGCGGTTCAACTACCGGCACTTCACCCCCACCGAGCCCAGGGAGGTGGACTACGTGCTGCGCCGGGCACCGGGGCCCGCGCCGAACCCGGTGTGGACCATCGACTCCCCCTGGAGCGAACCCTCCCACCTGGTGCTGGAACGCGCGCGATGACCGAACCGGAAAGACCTCCCGAGTCCACTCACGCGCCGAGGTGGTGCAGCGGATTGGGACGTGGCCGGTAGACGTCCCCACCGGTGGCGTACAGCCGCATGGTGACCAGAGCCTTCTGCGGCAGGCTCGGTCCCAGCAGGGCGGCGAGGTCGCACCGGGCCGGCTCCGCACAGTCGGCGGAGAAACGTTCGACCGTGTCCACGGCCGCGGCGCGCACGATCCGCCACGACCGACCGACCGCCAGGGCGTGGGAGTCCCCCAGCAGCCGGACCACCTCGGCCAGGTTGGCCCACACCACGGAGTGAAAGAGCTTCTCGTGCAGCTGTCGCACGCCTTCGGCCACCGTCACCCGTGCCCGTCGGGCGAACCCCTCCCGCACCGCCGGGGACATCCGTCCCCGGTACACCCGCATCCCGGCGAAGTCCCGCAACAACAGCCGGGCGGGACGACCGTCGCGCAGCACCAGCAGCGTGTTCTGCATGTGCGCCTCCAACGCCACCCCGTGCCGGGAGAGCAGGGGCAGGGTGGCCGCGAACAGCAGCTCGCCGTAGCCGCGCAGGAAACGTCGCGCGGCCTCCGCACCGCTCACACGGTCACACGTGGCCAGGTGGTCCACGAGATCCGCCGCCAGCACCCGGCCGGAGACCGGTGAGCACGCCCGCAGCGCGGAGACCGGAACGAGTCGATCCCCCTCCCCGAGCCGGTCGGCCGGGTCCTCCCGCAGCAGCGCGGAGAGCCCCCGGCCCCGGGGCGACCCCTCCTCCGCACCGCTCGCGGCGAAGGCCACCCCGGCCAGGTCGGCCACCGTATCCACCCGACCGGCCGCCACCGGCTCCCGGGCCAACAACTCCCGCAGCAGCACGCTCGTGGCGGGTCCGTCGCGTGTGGTGCCCGCCGACATGGTGCGGCGGGTGGAGGTGAGCAGCACGTCCAGCGAGGTCTTGACCGTCAACCGCCGCCCGTGTCGTCCCGGCAAGACCGTCACCAGGGTCCGCAGGGACAGCGTGGGCCGACACGGCAGCCGGGGGCGCTCCAGCGGGACGAGCCCGCCGCTTTCCACCTCCTCGCGGTAGTGCCGGGGCACCGCCACCCGCAGCTGCCACGGGTGCACCGGCACGAGCGCGTAGGCACCCGGATCCTCGCCCCGTTCCCGCAGCTCCCGCACGGCCAGCCCGTGCACCCGGGGGAAGTGCTCTCCCACCAGTTCCCCCACCGAACGGCCCCCGTGATCGGCGGTGGAGGCCAGCAGCTCTCCGCGCACGGCCACGAAAGCGAGGGCGACCCGTCGACCGCCTTCCGGGGCGTAGTTCAGGCAGTCCTCCGGCTCGAAACCCAGCCGCACCTTGCCGCACGGGTGCAGACCGTGGCCCTCGGCGGTGAGCGCGTCGAGTTCCACCGCCGTGTTCTCCGCCGGCCCGAACACGGACAGCGGATCGATCCCGTCCCACTCCTGCGGCGGACACCGTCGCCGCCCCCGTTCGACGAGCACTCTGGACAGCGCGAGGTTGCACGCCGAGTCGACCAGTTCCACACCCACCGCGTCCCACCGGGCGGTGGTGTCGCTGTCCCGCAACAGCCGGACCAGCCCGTCGGGCCGCCGCACCGGAAGAACCCCGTCCTCCGTGACCAGCACCGGCTCGGACATCCGCCCCGTGCCGGGTCCCCCCTGCCACAGTGCGCCGAGGGAACCGCCGCTCAGACGCACGAGCTCCACCGTCCCCACGCGGTCACCGAAGTACGCCGCCAGCTCCACGGGCGACTCCACGTCGAACCGCCGTGGAGGCCACCGCACGGAGCGGCGGCGCCCACGAACCACGGGAGTCCGCTCCCCCAGCAGCGCCTCCAGGAACGCGCGGCAGGTGTCCGCCCGCGCGCGGGGCAGGGCCGACCACCACCGGCGGGCCAACTCCGGCTCGTGTTCCTCCAGTCGCCGCCCCACGGCGACCTCGTGTTCGTTCGGCGCGGCGTGGTCGCCGTCCCCGGACACCCCGGTCACGGGTCGACCAACGGGTTGGGGCCGGGCACGTAGCGCTGCTCGGTCACCAGCCCGGACAGCCGCATGGCCAGCATGGTCTTCAGCGGCCAGGGCTCGTGGAACAGCGCGTTCTTCTCGACGGCCACCTCCGCGGCCTCGTCCGGGCAACGAGCTGTGGCGGCCAGCCGGGCGAATCCCCCCGCCGCTCGTTCGGACACCACCCGCCACAACACCCGCTGGGGACAGTCGGCCGCCCGGGCCAGCGCGGCCACCAGCTCACCGAGCTGGTTGACGAACAACGGGAAGAACAGCTTCCGACGCAGTGCCACCGGGTCGGGGCAGTGCAGCGCCGAGCCCTCCAGCAGCCGTAGTTCCCGCCCGGACCGGGCCAGCCGCTCGTGCAGCACCCGCGCCCCACCCAGATCGCGCACCAGGCACCGGCGCGGCATCCCGCCGCGCAGCACCAGCACAGTGTTCTGCGGGTGCGGTTCCACGGCGATCCCGTAGCGCACCAGCAGCACCAGCGGCGGAACCACCCCCACCCGCAGGTACCGGTCCAGCCACCGGCACGCCGCCCGCTGCCGTGTCCGTCCGGCACGAACCTCGGTCAGCACGTCGTGGACCAGTCGGTTGCCGGTCAGCGGGGAGCGGGAGAGCAACGCGGCCACCGGCAGTGCCACCTCGTCGGCTTCCTGCTCCGGTTCCGCACGCAGGATCGCGCCGAGCGACCGTTGTCGTGCCCGCCCGGACCCGTCGGGCCACCCGGATTCGGGGGTACTCCGGGGGACGTGGCGGATCCCGAGAAGCTCGCGGCACACCTCGAAGCCCGGCCTGCCCCCCTCGTCCGGGACGGCGAGCTCGGGGTCCTCGGAAACCAGCTCCCCCAGCAGCGCCGACAGCCTCGGCCCGTTGTGCACCGCCTCCTCGGAGACCCCGCGCACCGCCCCGGTCAGCCGCACCTCCACGGCGGTTTTGACGTGCATCCCCGCCTTCCCGCCCGGTTCACGCGCGTCGAGGGTGCGCAGCGACATCAGCGGCCGGGCAGCGACGGTGGCTCCGAGCACCCGCAGCGTGCCGTCCCGGATCGCGTCCCCGTGCAGCCGGGGCAGGACGTGACGGAGCTGGTACGGGTGCACGGGGATCAGCACGTAGTCGGCGGGAACGTGTCCGGCGCCCTCCAGTTCCTCGACGGCCTTCCGCACCGCCTGCGGGAAGACGCGCCGCAACTCCCGCCACCCCGCCTCCCGGGGGCTCTGCCCGCCCACGGAGTCCACGCCGGAGACGGTGTGGGCGGCCACCGCGACCAGACGCAGCCCGACCTCCGCTCCGAACTCGGGGGCGTAGTGCCGCGCCTGTTCCGGGGACAGGCCGGTTCGGGTCCTGGCCACCGGCTGCCAGGGATGACCGTCGAGCGCCCACTGTTCCAGCACCGTCGACAGCGGGAATCCCGCGCACTCGGTCCGCCGCAACGCGTCGAGCAGCGCGGAGAAGGGCGGGAAGCGCCACGGCCGGGCCGCACGGGACACCCGGTCCGCACGGCGCAGTCCCGCCCGCACGGACCGGGCCAGCCCGGAAGCGCTGTCTGCGAGGTCGGAGCGCAGTGCCCGCCACCTCGTGAGGTCGAGACGCACCAGGCCGGTCGACCACAGCACGTCGAGTATCCGCACCGGGTCCCGGACGTGCTCCTCGCTCCCACCCCGGGGAGCGGAGAGCAGCACCGGAGCGGTGAGCTCCTCCCGGCCCGTGGCCGTGACCGGACGGGTGCCGAACCGCACCCCCCGCCTGCGGGCCTCGGAGGGATCGAGCATGCCCTCCCGTACCAGCGCGGCGAGCAGCGTCGACAGCACCACCCACCGGGCCCACGGGCGGGGATCCGTCCCGCGGCCCCGACCGGCCCGGCCGGGGCCGAGCGGCGGCTGCGGCACGGACGGAACCCGTGCGGAACTCTCCACGTCCCCGTTGTCCACGACCTCATGTTGATCTCACACGGGTTCCGCCGACAACGCCCCGGCCCGGCAGTCACCCGCTTTGCGTAGCGGGCCGGAACCGATGATTGACCGCGGCGGAATCCGGGTACGCCCCGGACACCCGGGAACGCCGCGGCACGGGCCCGGGGGCGGCACGAGGTCGGCTGGAGGTTTCGCGATGGTCAACACCGCTCATTTCAGGCTGGGTGACACGGCGGCCAACCCCTCGGTGATCGTGCGGGACGACCGCGGGGCCGAGGTGGTCGAGCTGGAGCTGCCCGCCACGATCGGCGAACCGGTGGAGGCGGACGAGGAGCTGCGCGCGGCGGGGTGGAACCGCAGCGCCGACTGGACGACCACCGACGACGGCTGGGTGGCCCCGGTGGTCTCCACGTGACACCCGAAAACCCGCCGGACCGCAAGGAGCCACGGTGACGGAACAACTTCCCATTCCCGACTACGACGAGCTTCCCCTGTCCGCGCTACAGCACCGGATCCGCTCGTTGGACGAGGACGAACTGAACACGGTGATCGAGCACGAGCGCGCACACGCGAACCGCACACCGGTGCTCGAACAACTCACCGGCAGGCTGGAGGAACTCCGGCAGGGAGCGAGCCCAACCTCCGGGGGTGAGGAGGAACCGGCGGACACGCCCCCGCACAGCCGCTCCGGATCCGAGGTCACCCCGGAACCGCCGCGCGGCAAGGGGCGGCCCACCATGCACGGCACGTCGAGCCGGTCCGGATACGGCATCGAACACCGGTGACGAGCCCGGGCGACGAACGAGGTCGACGCTTCCCGGAAGAGAGCGAGGGCGATGCCGCGTCTGGGGCTGATCAGCGATCCGGACTTTCCCGACCACGTGGCCCGGTCGTTGGTCCACCAGCTGCCCGACCGGCTCGAACGGCACGTCGACGACGGTTCCGGATGGGACGTGGAGGTGGTCTGTGATCCGGTGGCGGCCGGACGCAGCAGCGGCAAGGACATCCTCGACGCCGTCGAACACCAGCGTGCCGCCCACGAGTGGGACTACGCGGTCGGGGTGACCGATCTTCCGCTGCGTTCCGAGGGCAGGCCGGTGCTGGCCGACACCGGCGGGGAGCACGAACGCGTCGGGCTGGTCTCCCTGCCCGCCCTCGGTGGTCTCCAGCCCCGACGCCGGGCGCGCCAGATGGTGCTGCAAACCGTCGAGGAGCTGGTCGAGGCCGTCTCCTCCCGAGGGGACAGCGCCGCCGAACTCGAGGAGAGCGGGAGACGCCGGGGGCTGCACAGCGGGCTGACCGAGCTGTTCGCCCCGATCCGGCGGGAGGAACCGGGCGAGGCCGTCTCGGTGCGGTACCGGGCCACGAAGTGGCGGGGGCGTGTCCGGCTGCTGTCGGGGATGGTGCGCAGCAACACCCCGTGGCGGCTGGTGCTGGGCATGTCCGGGGCGTTGGCGGCCTCCCTGGCCACCTCGGTCTTCGGTCTGACGTCGAGCACCGTCTGGCAGATCGCCGCCATGCTGGGCCCGGTGCGGCGCGGGGTGGTGCTCCTCGGCGTGATCGCGTTGATGGTCACCTGGCTGATAGGTACGCACCACCTGTGGGAGCGACCGCGGCACTCGCACGACCGGGAGCAGCGCATGCTCTACAACCTCTCGACCGCCGCGACCGTCACCATCGGGGTCGGCCTGCTGTACGTGGTGCTGTTCCTGGTGAACCTGGCCCTGGCGACGCTGCTGATCGACCCGCAGCTGCTGGTCAGCAAGATGGGCGGACCGGTCACGCTCGCCAGCTACCTGGCACTGTCATGGGGGGCCACCTCCATGGGCGTGGCGGCCGGAGCCCTCGGCTCCGGGCTGGAGGACGACGCCACGGTGCGCAGGGCGGCCTACGGATACCGCGAGGCGCGCCGCAGGGAGAACCAGCAGCGGGCCGAACAGCGGGAACGCTACGGCGAGAACGGCTGACCCGACGGAACCCGGCCCGCCCGGAGCAGCCCCCACCCGGAACCACGGCTCCCTAGCCCAGCATCCGGGCCAGCTCCACCCGTGAACGCACCCCGAGCCGGACGAAGACGTTGCGCAGGTGGTGTTCGACCGTGCGTTCGCTGAGACACAGCCGCTGGGCTATCTCCCGGTTGGTGGCCCCCTCGACGACCAGCTCGGAAACGCGGGCCTGCTGCCCGGTCAAGCCGGGATGTTCCCGAACACCGTCCGAGGGCACGGACCTGCCGGTGGCCCGGAGCTCGGCCCGTGCCTTCTCCGTCCACCCACGCGCCCGGTGGTACCGGAACACGCCCAGCGCCTCGTCGAGCAGCCTGCCCGCCTCCCGGGGGCGACGTGCCCGGCGCAGCCGGCTCGCGTACAACAGCTCCGTGCGGGCCAGTTCCAGGGTGCTCCCGCTGTCGCGGTGCAGTTCGATGGCCGCCCGGAACCGCTCCTCCGCCTCGGAGGGGTGTTCGGCCAGCAGCGCGTGACACCGGTGGGACAGCGCCAGCCGCGCCGGGCTCCCGGTGGGACCCACCCACCGGTCGAAGGCCCGCAACAGCCGCCGGGCGCTGTCGTGCTCCCCGCAGGAGACCGCGGCCTCCACGAAGTAGGGGGCCGCCATCACCCGCACCACCGGATTGCACCCCCCACTGTCCGAACCGATCAGTCGCAGTCGGCGCGCCGCCTCGGCGGGTTTGTCGTGGGCCAGCTCGGCGCAGGCCGCCCCCCAGTTCCCGAACGCGTCCGGCCTGCCCAGACCCTCCCCCGAGAGGTCCCGTGCGAAGGCCTGGTCCAGCCGGACCCCCACCGTTTCGAGGTCGCCCCGCAGAGCCGCCACCAGCGCCAGCAGCACGAGATGGTCGACAGCCCTGTTCCACTGCCCGTGGGCCCGGGCCGAGCGCAGCCCCTCCAGTGAGGCGGTCTCCGCCTCGGCGTGGCGGTCCAGCAGCAGCGCGGCGAGCGAGACGTACACGCACGCCCAGGGCTCCTGGGATCCCTCGTCGCGGCGGCGTTCCTCGTGCCGGGCCCCCAGCGCGAGGTCCCGGGCCTGGTGGGGGAGCCCGAGCGTGAACGCCGCCTGGCTGCCCCACAGGGCCGAGTCGGAGTCGGTGGTGGACTCGGCCAGGTGCACCACCTTCCGCAGGGCGGGCACGGCCCGCACGTGCTCCCCCCGGAAGGTCGCCGATATGCCCGCGAAGTGCTCGAACATCAGCGCGGTCTCCGGCGTGTCGTCCGCGCTCCGCAGCAGGGCCGCCCGGTCGGCCAGCTCGTAGTAGGAACGGTAGTCCCCGGCCAGGCAGCTCGCCTCTCCCGCGAACATCAGGGCCCGCACGGCGGCGTTCCGGTCGGTGGTCACCAGCGCCCTGCCCGCCGCGGTGAAGCTGCGCCGGGCCGCGTCCGGGCTGCCCGCGCAGAGTTCGACCCCACCGCGCAACAGCTCGTTCCCCACCAGGGACCCGGTGGTGCGGGCCAGCGGGCGGGCACGTCGCGCCAGGGAGAGCGCTCGTTGCGGGTTCCCGCTCGTCCACGCGTGGACCCCGGCCGCCAGCAGGCCCGACGCGCTGGCTTCGCGGTCCGGTTCGAGCAGGGCGGCCCACTCGTGGAGCCGGGAGGAGAGGCCGTGGTCGCCGTCGCGCGCCGCCTCGGAGGCGGCTTCGGCCAGCCCGTCCCCCACCGGGACGGGAAGCGGTCCTCCGGCGGCGCAGCGGTGCTCCAGCGCCCTGGCCGTCTGCCCCTCCTCCGCGAAAGCGGCGGCCAGCCGGGCGTGTGCCGCGCACATCTCGGCCGGGTCCCACTCCCCCTCCAGCGCGGAACGCACGAGTTCCCCGGAGAACCACGCGCTTTTCCCGGAAACACCCACCAACCCGGTCGCGAGGAGCTCGCTCCAGGCCGTGCCCGTGGCGTCCGCGCCCGCCGCCCGGTGCAGCACGCGCGTGTCCAACCGTCCTCCGGCGATCACCAGCGTCGCCAATCGCCGAGCCTCCTCCGGGATCTCGTGCAGCAGCTGCCTGGCCTGCCCCAGCAACCTGCCGTCCGGAGGAAGCGCAGGCGGTTCGAGCCCGGCCGCCCGTTCGACGGTGAGCGCCTCGGCGAGCTCCCCGAGGGCGAGCGGGTTGCCGCCGCAGCGGACGAGGACGTCCTCGACCACCTCCGGCGCCGGAGTCACCCGTGCCCGGTCGCGCAGCAGTAGCCTGCTGTCGAGCTCGTCCAGCGGGGTGAGCGGGTACCGGGTGAACTCCCGCGGGATCACCGGGGTGAGTTCCCGGCCCAGGGCGTCGGTGGACACGGTCAGCACCAGCAGCAGCGGCAGGGCACCACTGCGGTGTCCGAGTGAGACCAGTGCACGCGCCGAGGCCCGGTCCAGCAGGTCGGCGTCGTCCACCCGGAACAGCAGCGGCCCCTCCGCGCAGTGCCGCTCCACCCGGCGGTGCAGGGCGTGGCACGCGGAAGCCTCGTCGGCGGCCTCGCCCACGGCGGCGAAGCCGGCGGAGGCGGCCAGCCGCGCCAACCCGGCCAGCGGCAGCCCGCGTTCGGCGCGCACCCCGGTGAGGTCCACGGTACGCAGCCCCGTCTCGGCCTCGAGCCTGTCGAGCAACGCGGTCTTCCCGCCGCCCCGGTCGCCGGTCACGACCACGGCCGTGCCCGCGCCTTCCCGGGCGAGACGGGCAGCCCCACACAGTGCGTTCACCGTGTCCTCCCGGCCGTACAGCCGGGGTTCGTTCCGGGAGAAGGTCCGCGCCTGCGCCATGTCAACAGTGTGCGTGCGAGAACACACTCAGCAAAGCGACAGCCGGAGTAGCGGCTCCTCGACGGCCCGGGAACGCGCTGTCGCTCGGACACTTCGCGGCCCGACCGAAGGGTGTCCACGACGTGGGACTCCACCTCGGACGAACACCGGTGATTTCACCGATGTGTCGGCACGAACCGCGCCCGCAGACTCGGCGCGTCCTGTCGAAACGTCGAGGAGGACTTCATGCGCAGGATATTCGTGTCGTTGCTCGCCGGCATCGCTCTCGCGGTGTTCGGGACTCCCGCGGTCGCCCAGGCGGCCGGGCCGAACCCGGTGGTGTTCGTGCACGGTTACACGGGCAGCGCCTCCAACTGGTCGGCCGCCATGACGCAGTTCCGGTTGAACGGCTACGCGGACTCCCAGCTGTACGCCTTCGAGTACGACTGGAGCCAGTCGAACAAGCAGAGCGCGGCCGAACTGGCCGGGTTCGTGGACCACGTCCGCGCCGAGACCGGAGCGGACAAGGTGGACATCGTCAACCACTCCATGGGCGGACTGGTCAGTCGCTGGTACATGAAGGAGCTGGGCGGACACGAGCAGGTGGGCCACTGGGCCTCGTTGGCCGGGGCCAACCAGGGAACCACCTCGGCCAGCGCCTGCCTGCAGTACGCCTCCTGCCGGGAGATGACACCCGGTTCGGACTTCGAGGAGCGGCTCAACTCCGGCGACTGGACACCGGGCGACTCCGAGTACGCCACCTGGTACTCGGCCTGTGACGGGGTCATCATCCCCTACACCAACACCCGGGTGCTGGGCGCGGACAACAACCGCACCACCTGCACCACGCACATCGGTTTCCTCAGTGACATCGGCGTGCTGTCCGACGTGATCGACTTCCTGGAGAGCTGAGCCGGGAAAACACGAGTGCCGCGTGTGTGGTCCGCCCCGCACGCGGCACGTTTCCGTGCCGGGGCACCGATCTCGCCGGGCGTGTCCCCGTGTCGTGGTCGTCGGATACCTTCGTTGCATGAACGATTCCGCTCAGTCGTGGGCCGACGGGCCGTTGCTGGCTCTCGATCTGGAAACGACCGGCACCGACACGGACACGGACCGCATCGTCACCGCCACCGTGGTGTCCGTGGTTCCGGGCAGCCCGGCCGAGTCCACCGACTGGCTGGCGGATCCGGGTGTGGAGATCCCGGCGGAATCCGCCGAGGTCCACGGGATCAGCACCGAGTACGCCCGCGCGAACGGCAGCCCCGCAGCCACCGTGGTGGCCGGCATCACCGAGTTCCTGGCGGCGAGGTGGTCGGAGACGACGCCGCTGATCGCGTTCAACGCCAGTTTCGACCTGTCCCTGTTGGACTCCGAGGCCCGCAGGCACCTGGGTGTTCCGCTGTCCCTGGGCGGGCCGGTGGTGGACCCGTTGTGCATCGACCGGCACATGGACCGCTACCGCAAGGGCAAACGCACCCTGGCAGCGCTGTGCGAGCACCACCGGGTGAAGGCCGAGGACGCCCACACGTCGAGCGGGGACGCCATCGCCGCCGCTCGCCTGGCCTGGCGACTGGCCAAGACCTATCCCGAGCGGGTCGGCACCGTGCCGCTGCGGACGCTGCACGAGCAGCAGGTCGAGTGGTACCGCTCCCAGACCCGTGGGTTCGCGGTCTACCTGGAGAAGCAGGCTGACAAGGCCGACGACGAGGCCGAGGCCCAGCGGCTGCGCCAGCGGGCCGCCCGCGTGCGGACCGACGCCGAGGGGTGGCCGCTGCGCCAGCAGGCGCTCGTCAGCGGGGTCTGATCCCGTCCGAACGGGGACGAACTCGCGCGGGGGCCGCGCTAGCGGGGGTTGCGTGGCCCGATTTTGCCTAAAATCGGGCCACCACGGCCCATCCTCGCGCCTGCGGGGAACACGTGGGCCGATTTTGCCTAAAATCGGGCCACCGGGACCCGGCCCGTTTCGGGAGGAGCACCTCACACGAGGGCCCACCGGGATCCTGCGTCCTACTAGGCTCGGCGCATGGCCGAGATCACCCAACTCGTCTACTACCCGGTCAAGGGATGCGCGGGAGTCACCGTGGACAGCGGTTTTCTCACCAGCGCCGGGCTACGGCACGACCGCAGCTTCATGATCACCGACGCGCACGGTGGGTTCCGCAGCCAACGCAACACCCCTCGGATGGCCGTACTCACCCCGGAGATCGACGAGAAGGGGACCCGCCTCACACTGCACGCCCCCGGAACCGAACCGCTGGTGGTCGCGACCACCGACAGGGGGCGGCGCGAGGTGGTGGAGCTGCACAAGGCGAACTACCTGGGCGTGGACCAGGGAGACCGGGCCGCCGAATGGCTGTCCGAAGTGCTCGGCGGCCCGTGCCGCCTCGTACGGGTCCCCACCGAACACGACCGGGTGACCGACGGGCTCACCCCCGGCACCTCGGCCTACGCGGACAGCTGTCCGGTGCTGGTGACCTCCCAGTCCTCCCTGGACGAGCTGAACGAACGCCTCGCCGCCCGGGGGCATCCGGCGCTGCCGATGGACCGGTTCCGGCCGAACATCGTGGTGCGCGGCTGGGAACGGCCGCACACCGAGGATCTGGCACGCAGCGTCACCGCCGGAGCGGCCGAACTCGGCTACGCCAAGATCGCCAAACGCTGCGCGGTCACCACGGTCGAGCAGTCCAGTGGGCGCAAGGACGGCCCCGAACCGCTGCGCACCCTCGCCGAGTACCGCCGCACGGACCGCAACGGGGTCGCCTTCGGCAGCAAGTTCGCGGTGACCCGGCCGGGGCGGATCTCGGTGGGTGATTCGTTCCGGGTCGCCGACTGGGGCGAGTCCGAGCTCTGAGAACACCGGTGTCCGCCACGGACCCACCGGCGGGGTTCCGAGCCCGACACTGGTGACAGTGTTTGACATCTGTCAGACCTCCTTCGAGGCTGGAGCCATGCGACAACGTGCGCTCGGAACCACCGGCCCCCGGGTCTTCCCGCTCGGTCTCGGGCTGATGGGGATGTCCGACTTCTACGGCCCCGCCGACACCTCCGAAAGTCACGCCACGCTCGACGCCGCGATCGAGGCGGGCGTGGACCTGCTGGACACCGGAGACTTCTACGGCAGCGGACACAACGAGCTGCTGCTTCGGGAGGCGCTGCGTCGGCACGACCGGGACCGGCTGTGCCTCAGCGTCAAGTTCGGTGCCATGCGCGACCCGCACGGACGGTTCGTCGGTTTCGACGCCAGCCCGGCCGGGGTGAAGAACTCCCTGGCCCAGACCCTGCAACGCCTCGGCACCGACCACGTCGACGTCTACCGCCCCGCGCGTCTGGACCCGCGGGTGCCCATCGAGGACACCGTCGGTGCCATCGCCGAGATGGTCGAGGCCGGACACGTGCGCCACATCGGACTCTCGGAGGTGGGCGCGGACACCATCCGCCGCGCGGCGGCGGTGCATCCGATCGTGGACCTACAGATCGAGTACTCACTGCTGTCGCGCACCATCGAGGCCGAGATCCTGCCCACCTGCCGTGAACTCGGCATCGGGATCACCGCCTACGGCGTGCTTTCCCGGGGACTGCTCTCCGGGCACTGGGACCGGAACCGGCGGGACGACCCGCGTACCCACTTCCCCCGGTTCCAGGGCGAGAACCTGGAGCACAACCTCGGGCTCGTCGACCGGCTCCGTGAGGTGGCCGCGGACAAGGGCGTTGCCGTGGCCCAGCTGGCGATCGCCTGGGCCCTGGCCAAAGGGACGGACATCGTCCCGCTGGTCGGAGCGCGGCGCAGGGAACGGCTCACCGAGGCACTCGGTGCGCTGGAGCTGGAACTCGACGAGGCGGACGTCGCGGCCCTCGAACGGGCGGTTCCCGCCGAGTCCGTGGCCGGGCAGCGCTACGACCCCGACGGGATGGCGCTGCTGGACAGCGAACGTGGCACCGGGGGCGGCCCCTCGTGACCGGGGCCCTGACTCCGGAGCGGATCCTCGACGCGGCGGAGGAGGTCCTCCGCCGCTTCGGCCCGGCCAAGACCACGGTGGTGGACGTGGCCCGCACCCTGGAGGTCAGCCACGGTGCCGTGTACCGGCACTTCGCCTCCAAGGCCGCCCTGCGGGAGGCGGTGGCCGAGCGCTGGTTGCTGCGGCTGCGGGAGCCGCTGCGTCCCGTGGTCACCGAGGACGCCCCCGCCGTGTCGCGGATCCGGCGGTGGCTGTGGCAGCTGTTCACGTCCGAACGGGCCCTGGCCGGCCAGGACCCCGAACTCTTCGCCACCTACCACCGGGCGGTCGTGCGCTCCGACAAGGTGCAGAGCGAGCACCTGGAGATCCTGGCCGGGATGCTCGTGGAGATCATCGCCGACGGCGTGCGTCGGGGGGAGCTCGACGTGGCGTGTCCGGCGGAGACGGCCTGGGCGGTGCTGTCGGCCACGGACCGTTTCCACAACCCCGTCCACGTCGCCGAGTGGGACGATCCGGGTATCGAGCGGCGGTTCGAAGCGCTCTGGACGCTGCTGCGGTGGGGTCTGGACAAACCCGACCGCGACCGGGTCGGAGTCGGGGACGGCTCGTAGTCCTCGTGGAGGACGCCGGACTCCCCTGCCGGTGGCCCACGCGGCGGGTTCCGTTCTTCGCGACAACCGGTTGCACACAATTCACTGCTACCCTGCGAGTGTGCGGGATACGCAGGAAACCGGCCGGCCGTCCCGAGGGGACGTGACCGAGCGCGTGGACTCCGAGGAGCTGTTGCGTCTGGAGCGGCAGCTCTGTTTCGTGCTGCATGCCACCTCCCGCGCCTTCGACGCGCTCTACCGACCGGTGCTCGGCGAGCTCGGGCTCACCTATCCCCAGTACCTGGTCATGCTGACGGTGTGGGAGCGCGGTGAGCTCACGGTCAAGGAGCTCGGGCGGGTGCTGCGACTGGATTCCGGAACGCTGTCGCCGCTGTTGAAACGTCTGGAGAAGGCCGGGTTCGTGCGCCGGGAACGCAGCCGGGAGGACGAGCGTTCCGTGGTGGTCCGGGCGACCGAGCAGGGAACCCGGCTGCGCGAGCAGGCGCGGGACATCCCGCGCAGGGTGCTCTCGGCCACCGGGCTGGACGAGCAGCAGTTGAGTCAGCTGCACGCCGACCTGATCAGGGTGACCGAGGCCCTGGACACGGCTGCCGCGCGCCTCGAACAGGGGGAGTGAGTTCGACGCCCGTCTGACGGGCGGGAAGTCCTGGGGATCGGCCCGGCGATATGTATTTTACGCAACACAAAAGCACTCTTTTTAGTTGCGTACAATGTAATTGGGTTCGTCCTTCCGGACGGGCCGAAAACCGCCGGACACGCGACGCAGGAGAACGGATGTCACTGCCCACCACGGCACGGGAAGTACGACTCGCCGCCCGCCCCCAGGGCTGGCCCACCCGGGACAACTTCGAGATCGCCACGGTCACCCCCGAACAACCGGGGCCGAACCAACTGCTGGTGCGCAACCTGGTGATGAGCGTCGACCCGGCCATGCGCGGCCAGATGAACGACAAGCACACCTACGTGGCCCCCTTCCAGGTCGGCGAACCCCTCACCGGCGCGGCCGTCGGCGAGGTCGTCTCCTCCAACGCGGAGGACTTCTCCCCGGGTGACCTGGTCGTGCACATGCTGGGCTGGCGCGAGTACGCGCTGCTCGACGCCACCGCCGCCCGCAGAGCCGACCCCGACATGGCCGACCCGAACGCCTTCCTCGGCGTGCTCGGCGCCCCCGGACTGACCGCCTACGCCGGTCTGTTCGAGATCGCCGACCTGCGTGAGAACGACGTGGTGTTCGTCTCCGGAGCCGCCGGAGCGGTCGGTTCCCTCGCCGGACAGCTGGCCAAACTCAACGGTGCCCGCCGGGTGATCGGCAGCGCCGGGTCCGACGAGAAGGTCCGGCACATCACCGAGGACCTCGGATTCGACGCGGCGTTCAACTACAAGAAGGCCCCCGTGGGCCAACAGCTCGCCGAGGCCGCCCCCGAGGGCATCGACGTGTACTTCGACAACGTCGGCGGCGACCACCTCGAAGCCGCCATCCACGTCATGAACGACTTCGGACGCATCGCCATGTGCGGGGCGATCTCCCAGTACAACGAGGTCGACGCCCAGCCGGGACCGCGCGGCATGTTCCAGATGGTCTCCAAGCGGCTCACCGCGCGGGGATTCATCGTCCTCGACCACTTCGACCTGTACCCGCGGTTCCTCGACCAGGTCGGCCCGTGGGTGCGGGACGGACGGATCCGCTACGAGGAGACCGTGGTCCACGGGATCGAACAGGCCCCCGAGGCGTTCCTCGGCATGATGCGCGGCGAGAACACCGGCAAGATGCTGGTCGACCTCCGCTGAGCGCACGCACTGGCCGGTACTGCCACGACAGACGGAGGAACGAGTGAAGGCGACCCTGATACACGGGCCGGGCGACATCCGCGTGGAACGGGTTCCCGACCCCGAACTGCGCGCGAGCACCGACGCGATCGTCCGCGTGACCCACAGCTGCATCTGCGGCAGCGACCTGTGGCCCTACCGCGGGATCGACCTCTCCTCGGGAGACGAAGGACCGAAACGCATCGGACACGAGTTCCTCGGCGTGGTCGAGGAAACCGGTTCGGAGGTGAACTCCCCGCGCCCCGGCGACGTGGTGGTGGCCCCGTTCACCTTCTCGGACGGGGACTGCGTGTTCTGCCGGGAAGGGCTGCCCACCTCCTGCGTCAACGGGGGAGGTTGGGGAGCCGACGGGGTCGACGGCGCCCAGGGCGAGGCCGTCCGGGTGCCGTGGGCCGAGGGCACCCTGGTCACGTTGCCCGCCGACGGCGACGACGAGCTGAACGCCTCGCTGCTGACCCTCTCGGACGTGTTCAGCACCGGCCACCACGCCGCGGTGTCCGCCTCTGTGGGGCTGGGATCCACGGTGCTGGTGATCGGTGACGGGGCGGTCGGCCTCTCCGGTGTGCTCGCCGCCGACCGGCTCGGTGCGGAGCAGGTGATCATCATGGGTCGACACCCTCGCCGCACCGAACTGGCCCGGCGTTTCGGAGCCACCGAGGTGGTCGCCGAGCGCGGCCCCGAGGGGGTCGAACGGGTGCGTGAGCTGACCGGCGGCCAGGGCGCCTCCAGCGTGCTGGAGTGCGTCGGCACGGCGGAGTCACTGGCCACCGCCGTGGACGCGGTCCGCGCGGGCGGAGCGATCGGACGGGTCGGAGCTCCGGTCTACGAGAACATCCCCCAACCGGGCCGGACGTTCCTGAAGAACGTGACCATCAGCGGTGGGGTCGCCCCGGCCCGCCACTACATCCCGAAGCTGCTGCCGGACGTGCTGGAGGGCCGGATCCGCCCGGGCCAGGTGTTCGACCGCACCCTCGGCCTGGACGAGATCGCCGAGGGCTACCGCGCGATGCACGAACGCGAGGCGCTCAAGGTGCTGGTCCGCCCGTGACCGGCCCCTGAACCTCCCGCACGGCGGCCCCGCCGGGGTCCTCCCGGCGCGGGAACCGTGTCCACCGACCAGGCCCTCCCGTCCGTTCGGGGCGGGCG
>NZ_PVSR01000059.1:0-14182 GCF_003001495.1 Actinopolyspora mortivallis | reverse complement strand
GTCCGTGGCCGGTTCCCGGGAGTTCCGTCGAATTCCGCGTACGGTGTTCGTTCGGACACCGTCCGAGAATGTTCCCCCTTTTCCCCGAGCGCGCGGGAATCCCGGAGTTCTGTCGGACGCTCGGCGGAAGCCGATTCGTGGAGGAATCTCCCCCGAATGCCGCCTTGCCGTCCGTCGAATTCCATGATCGACTTGTGTTCGAGTGGATTGTCGGGACGAGACCGGAGTTTCGGAGGGAACCGGTTCCGGTGGCAGGAGCGAGATGGTGATTACTGGGGGATTCGGTAGGTCGATCGCGGCGGACCTGGAGGAGGTCGGCCGGATGGATCGTGCTGAGCGCGCGCGGGTGCTGCGGGACTTACGCAGGAACCATCCGCTTTACCGCACGTTGTCCACCAGGGTGGCTCTGGCACGGGCCACGGGGTTCACCTCCGGTCTGGCGTTGGCCGTGGCCGTCGTGCTGCTGGTGCAGGGAGCCGGTCTGCTCTGGGTTTCCGGCTTCGTACTGGCCGGGCTGTTCGGGTTCGCCTATGTGGTGATTCGTCTCACCGACAGCCGTTTCGATCTGTTACTCGCCGTGCTCGGGGCGCAACACCGTGTGGAATCCTCGTCGGGGGAGGGTGACGGTTCCGTCGAACGGGACGTCCGCGAGATTCCCGATGGCAGGAGCGCTCGGGAGTCCGCCTAGAACGACAACAGTGGGAAGTTCCCCCCGAACGGTCACCTTTTTCCGTTTCGCGGAAAGTCAGTGCTGTACGGTTATGGACAGCGCCTGCGCGATTTCCGATCCGAGGAAATGGGTTTCGGTCTCCTCTGCCTCGCCCACGCGGACAACCAGGGGGCCTCCGAACGGTTTGCGTTCGACGACCTCGATGCGGCTGCCCAGCGTCAGGGCGTGCTCGGTGAGGTAGCGGAGCAGGTCGGAGTCCGTGTCCCAGACCCTGGCTATGGTTCCGACCGTTCCGGGTTCGAGCTGGTCGAGCAGTTTGGTGGTCGGCTTCTCCACCACCCCGTCCGCCGTGGGGATCGGGTCGCCGTGCGGGTCGTGGGTGGGGTGGCCGAGTTTGCTGGCTATGTGCTCGATGAGTTCGTCGGAGACGGCGTGCTCCAACGCGTCGGCCTCCTGGTGCACCTCGTCCCAGGTGTAGTCGAGGACCTCGACGAGGAACTGCTCCAGCAGCCGGTGCCGGCGCAGCACGTCGCAGGCGAGTCTGCGCCCCTGTTCGGTCAGCTCGACACTGCGGTACCGCTCGTGGGTGACCAGGCCCAGTTGCGCGAGTTTGGTGATCATGCTCGACACCGAGGAGGGGCTCAGCCCGAGGCGGTTGGTCAGCGTCGTGTTGGTGACCGCCGCGCCGCGTTCGCTGAGTCCGTAGATCGTCCGTACGTAGTCCTCCACGGAAGCCGAGTGGCGCTCGACCGTGCCAGTCATGACTTCACCATAAGAGGTCGCCGCCCGTGCGTCCCTCACCCGTAGGCCGAATCCCACGCTCGGTCCGCCGAGCCGCCCGGTGACTGTGGTCGTTGCCGCCCCGTCGGGGGTGGTGCGCGTGCGGCCGCTGCGTTTCCCCCGGTGAGTCCGTGGGACAATGGTGACGTTATGAGTTCGAAGTCCCTTCCTCTCGTCTTCGATGCCCCGAAGCGGGGCATGCCCCCCAGGCATCTCGCCGACCTCTCCGGGGAGCAGCGCCGTGCGGCCGTCGCGGAACTGGGGGAGAAGCCGTTCCGCGCGCGTCAGCTCGCGCAGCACTATTTCGGCAGACTCACCTCCGACGTGGAGAGCATGAGCGATGTGCCCGCCGCGAGCAGACAGCGGCTGGGCCAGGAGCTGTTGCCCACGCTGCTGACGACGGTGCACAACCTCGACACCGACGAGGGGTGGACCCGCAAGACGCTCTGGCGGGCCCATGACGGCACCACGCTCGAAAGCGTGCTCATGCGTTATCCGGACCGCGCCACCGTGTGCGTTTCCAGTCAGGCGGGCTGCGGGATGGCCTGCCCCTTCTGTGCCACCGGGCAGGGAGGGCTGCAACGTAACCTCTCGACCGCCGAGATCGTCGACCAGGTGCGGCTGTCGGCGGCGATGATGCGGGACGGGGACCTTCCCGGCGGGCCGGGCAGGCTGTCCAACGTCGTCTTCATGGGCATGGGTGAGCCGCTGGCCAACTATCGGAGGGTCATGGAGGCGGTGCATCGCATCTGCGATCCCGCCCCGGAGGGACTCGGGCTCGCGCAACGTTCGGTCACCGTCTCCACGGTCGGACTGGCTCCGGCGATCCGGCGAATGACCGAGGAGGGGCTGCAGGTGACGCTCGCGGTCTCGCTGCACGCGCCGGACGACGAGTTGCGCGACACCCTGGTTCCGGTCAACAACCGCTGGAAGGTGGAGGAGGTGCTCGACGCGGCCCGGGGCTACGCCGAGCACACCGGCAGGCGTGTCTCCGTGGAGTACGCGTTGATCCGGGAGATGAACGACCACCCGTGGCGCGCCGACCTGCTCGGGAAGCTGCTGCACAGGCGACTCGGCAAGTTCGCGCACGTGAACGTCATCCCGTTGAACCCCACTCCGGGCAGCAAGTGGGACGCCAGTCCGAAGCCCGTGGAGCGGGAGTTCGTGCGGAGGGTGCGCGAGGCCGGGGTCTCCTGCACCGTGCGTGACACCCGTGGTCAGGAGATCGCGGCCGCCTGCGGACAGCTGGCCGCAGAGAACGGTTGACGGGGCAGGGCTCGGGACGACACCGTGTCGTCCCGAGCTCCACGACCGTCTCGCGCGGAGAGGTTCACCGCCGCCAGGAGTGCCTGCGCCTGTGCAGGTCGTAGAGCAGCCCGACCGCCATCACGGCGGCGATGGCGATCAGCCAGATGTCGGCACTGATGAACTCGCCTCCGCCGCTGAGTATTCCCTGGTGATTGCCGATGAGCATCATCACCATCGCGAACGTGCTGAACCAGCCGGCGATCTGGATGCCCTTCGGGAACGAACCGTGCCAGCCCCATTCGACCGACGGTTCCTCGGCGGGGTCGACTGCCTGGGTCGGCGCCTGTTCGTGATGGGTCCTGTCCAGTTCCGTGCTTGCCACGTTCCCTCCTGTGCCCGGGCGCGGATTCGGGTGAAACCGCGGACGCCGATTCCTTAGCACCGGGCGACGTGTGCGGGCCCGCCGCCGGCCGAGCAGGCCGCGCAGCACGCGAAGCCGCCGATGCGTGCCCATCCTCGCACACCGGGGCGAGGCGGCGGGCCGGACCGTTGGCGCCGTGCGCGGGCGGAACCCGGTGTGCCGGGACACGGGCCGACTCGGCCACGGATCCGTGCCGGGAGGGTGTGGGTAATAATGAGCACGATGGTCTCCGCCCAACCCGGTTCGAACAGGCAGGAAAACGACTCCGACTCGCCGCGTACGGTGACCCTGCTGGGGTCGACCGGCTCGATCGGAACCCAGGCCCTGGAGGTGATCCGCGCTGCTCCGGGACGGTTCCGGGTGCTCGGGATCGCCGCCGGGGGCAACGATCCCGGCGCGTTGGCCGCCCAGGCCCTCGAGTTCGGGGTCGAGGCGGTGGCCGTGGCGCGGGCAACGGCGGTGGAGGACGTGCAGCTCGCCCTGTACGCCGAGGCACAACGCCGCGGTTACGCGCGGGGCGAGTTCCGTGTGCCGCGGTTGTTCGCGGGCCCGGAGGCCGCCGCCGAGTTGGTGCGCCATACCGAGGCCCAGGTGGTGCTCAACGGTATGGACGGTTCCCGGGGGCTGCGCCCCACCCTGGCCGCCCTGGAGTCGGGGGCCCGGTTGGCGCTCGCGAACAAGGAGTCGTTGATCGCGGGCGGGCCGTTGGTGCTGCGCGCGGCCCGGCCGGGGCAGATCACCCCGGTGGACTCGGAGCACTCCGCCCTGGCGCAGTGCCTGCGCGCGGGAACGGCCGAGGAGGTGCGCCGGCTGGTCCTGACGGCCTCGGGAGGGCCGTTCCGGGGGTGGTCCCCGGAGAGTCTGCACGAGGTCACCGTCGACCAGGCCATGGCCCATCCCACCTGGTCGATGGGTACGGTGGTCACCATCAACTCGGCTACGATGGTGAACAAGAGTCTCGAACTGATCGAGGCACACCTGCTGTTCGGGGTGGACTACGACCGCATCGACGTGGTCGTGCATCCGCAGTCGATCGTGCACTCGATGGTCACCTATCAGGACGGGGCGACCATCGCCCAGGCCAGCCCGCCGGACATGCGGCTGCCGATCGCCCTGGGGCTGGGATGGCCCGAACGGGTGGAGGGGGTCGCCCCGCGGCTCACCTTCGACCAGGCCGCCTGCTGGACCTTCGAGCCGTTGGACGATGTGGCGTTCCCCGCGGTCGGCCTGGCCCGTCACGCCGGAAAGGAGGGCGGGTGCCTGCCGGCCGTATACAATGCGGCGAACGAGGAGGCGGTACAGGCGTTCGTCGCGGGCGACAGCCGTTTCACCAGTATCGTGCGAACCGTGGAGGCGGTGTTGGCCGAGGCCGACGCGTGGCGCGCCGATCCCACCAGCGTTGACGAGGTGTTCGAAGCCGAGGAGTGGGCCCGTGGCCGGGCTCGCGAACTCGCCGGTATGGAAAGAGCGCATTGATGCTTGTCGTGCTCGGCATCCTGATCTTCTTCCTCGGACTGCTGTTCTCGATCGCTTGGCACGAGCTCGGCCACCTGGCCACGGCGAAGATGTTCGGTGTCAAGGTGACGCAGTACATGGTCGGTTTCGGCCGGACGATCTTCTCCAGGAAGAGGGGGGAGACCGAGTACGGGGTCAAGGCGGTCCCCTTCGGCGGTTACATCCGGATGATCGGGATGTTCCCGCCCAAGAAGGAGGAGGAGTACGGCAGGACCGCGTCCTCGGCTCCCTGGCGTGCCATGGTCGAGGACGCACGTCAGGCCGTGGCCGAGGAGGTGCGCCCCGAGGACTCGCATCGGCAGTTCTACCAACGCAGCCCCTGGAAGCGGATCATCGTCATGGCCGCGGGTCCGTTCATGAACCTGATCCTGGCGGTCGGGATCTTCGCGACCGTGTTGATGACCTACGGGGTGGCCCAGCCGACCACCACGGTCTCCTCGGTCAGTCAGTGCGTGGTGGCCGCAGACGAGCAGGTCCGGGAGTGTCCGGAGGACGCCCCGCGGTCCCCGGCCGCCGAGGCGGGATTCCGCCCCGGGGACAGGATTGTGCGTTTCGACGGTGAGCGGGTCGGCTCCTGGCAGGAGCTGCGGAGATCGATCCGGGACTCTTCGGGCACCGTGAGCGTGCTCGTGGAGCGGGACGACCGGACGGTCACCCTGAAACCGGAACTGATCCAGAACACTCAGCCGAGGCTCGGGGACCGGGAGGGCTACGTCGAGGTCGGTTTCCTCGGGGTCACGCCGAACGAACATCTGGTCCGGCAGACTCCCGGCGAGGTGGCGGCCCGGATCGGGTCCATGATCGGTATGACGGCGCAGAAGGTCGTGGAGCTTCCCAGCAAGGTTCCGGACCTGGTCGCCGCGATCGGCGGTCAGGAACGTTCCGCCGACTCGCCGGTCGGGGTGGTCGGAGCCAGCCGTCTCGGCGGTGAGGTGCTCTCCTACGACAAGTTCTCGGTCGGGGCGCGGCTGATCGCCATGGTGCAGTTGCTCGCCGCCGTGAACCTCTCGTTGTTCCTGATCAACATGTTGCCGATCCTGCCGCTGGACGGTGGGCACATAGCCGGTGCGCTCTGGGAGTCGTTGCGGCGCAAGGTCGCCAGGCTGACGCGTCGTCCCGATCCCGGCCCCTTCGACACGGCGAAACTGATGCCGCTTGCCTACGGGGTCACCCTGGTCTTCATCGCCTACTCCCTGTTGGTGCTGGTCGCCGACATCGTGAATCCGGTCACCCTGACCTGAGCTCCTCGGGGTGCCCGTCGTGTTCCCCGTTCCGGGAGGAAGGCGGCCCGCGCGTGGCGCGGGAAGGCCGTGGGGAGGGGCTGGTTCCCGTCCTGAGCGCCGGGGCGGCTGCCGGTATCGTGGTCGGCGGACCGGGGTCGCCGGGGTTTCCGGGTACGTCCCGTCAGACAGCGGAACCGACAATTCAATCCGCATTTCGACAGTGGAGAGGACGCGATGACCGTCGATCTGGGTATGCCCGCCGCGCCCGAACCGGTGCTCGCCGAGCGGCGCAAGACCCGGCAGTTGCAGGTCGGATCGGTCGGTGTGGGCAGTGACCACCCGATTTCGGTTCAGACGATGACCACCACGAACACGACGGACATCAACGGCACGCTGCAGCAGATCGCCGAGCTGACCGCCTCGGGCTGTGACATCGTGCGGGTGGCGTGTCCGAGTGCCGATGATGCCGAGGCGTTGCCGATCATCGCCCAGAAGTCCCAGATACCGGTCATCGCCGACATCCATTTCCAACCCAAGTACGTCTTCGCCGCCATCGAGGCAGGTTGTGCCGGGGTGCGGGTCAACCCGGGCAACATCCGCAAGTTCGACGACAAGGTCAAGGAGATCGCCAAGGCGGCCAAGGACACCGGAACTCCCATCCGCATCGGGGTCAACGCCGGTTCGTTGGATCCGCGGATGATGGAGAAGTACGGCAAGGCCGTTCCCGAGGCCCTGGCCGAGTCGGCGTTGTGGGAGGCCGGGCTGTTCGCCGAGCACGACTTCCACGACGTCAAGATCTCGGTGAAGCACCACGATCCCGTGGTGATGGTGCGGGCCTACGAGATCCTCGCCGAGCGGTGTGACTATCCGCTGCACCTCGGGGTCACCGAGGCCGGGCCCGCCTTCCAGGGGACGGTCAAGTCGGCGGTGGCCTTCGGTGCACTGCTGCGGCAGGGGATCGGGGACACGATCAGGGTGTCGCTGTCGGCTCCTCCCGTGGAGGAGATCAAGGTGGGCACGCAGATCCTGCAGTCGTTGAACCTGCGCCCGCGCAAGCTGGAGATCGTGTCCTGCCCCTCCTGTGGTCGTGCCCAGGTCGACGTCTACAAGTTGGCCGACGAGGTGACCGCGGGTCTGGAGGGCATGGAGGTGCCGCTGCGGGTGGCCGTGATGGGCTGCGTGGTCAACGGGCCGGGTGAGGCCAGGGAGGCCGACCTGGGAGTGGCCTCCGGCAACGGCAAGGGACAGATCTTCGTCAAGGGAGAGGTCATCAAGACCGTTCCCGAGAGTCAGATCGTGGAGACCCTCATCGAGGAGGCCGGTCGTATCGCCGAGGAGATGGAGGGCGAGGTCTCCGGGGAGCCCACTGTCACGGTGAGCTGAGGAGCCATCGAGTCGCCCGAACGGGTGATCACCGGTGCGGGATGCCTCACGTCGTCCCGGTGTCGTGCGGCGGCGACCAAGGGGGTCTGGCAAGCTTGGGCCGTGCTCAAGCTCGCGGGCGCGCGACTGTTGCAGGGACGGGACGTGGACAACGTCCGCACGTTGCTGGAAACGGATCCGGTGGCGGCCTGTATGGTGCTGTCCCGGATCGAGGCCGCTCGGGTGAACCCGACCTACCTGGGTGGTGAGCTGTGGGGCTACGGTGACGGTCCGGAGGGAGTCTGCTACTCGGGACCGAACCTTATTCCGCTCCGCGGTGGTCGTGACGCCATGCGCGCCTTCGCCGACCGGGCACGGCGGCGAGGGCGCGTGTCCTCCTCCCTGGTCGGGCCCGCCGAACAGGTGATGTCCCTGTGGGAGGAACTGGCCGCTCACTGGGGGCCGGCGCGGGAGGTACGTGCCGAGCAACCCCTGCTGGTGCTGACCGAAGTCCCCGAGCGGTGGCCGGATCCGGCGGTGCGCCGGGTCCGCTCCTGCGAACTGGACCACTACCTTCCGGCGGCCGTGGCCATGTTCCGGGAGGAAGTGGGGGTGGACCCGCTCGGTGGGACGGGAGCGGGCAACTACCGGGCCCGGATCGCCGACCTGATAGCCGGGGGTCGTGCCTTCGCCCGTTTCGAGGACGGACAGGTCGTGTTCAAGGCCGAGATCGGCGCGCTCTCCAGCACGGTGGGCCAGATCCAGGGGGTCTGGGTGCATCCCCGGTGGCGCGGAAACGGGCTCGGCGCCGCGGGAACCGCCGCCGTGGCGGACCATCTGGTACGTCACATGGGGCGTGTGGCCAGTCTGTACGTCAACGACTACAACACACCCGCGCGCAGGGCCTACGAGCGCATAGGTTTCCGCCGCGGTGGGACGTTCAGCACCGTGCTGTTGTGATCCTCCCCTCGGGGCGCGCCGACCGGGTGCTCGCCCGGAGCGCCGGAGGGAGGGACACGGGGCAGAATCGTGTCCATGACGGCAACCATGCTCGCCGGGCGTCTGAACGTCGACACGGCTCGATTCGCCCTCGAAGAGATTCCCGTCCCCGAACCCGGACACGGCGAGGTCCGCATCAGAGTGCGCGCGGCCGGGGTGTGCCTGTCCGACGTGCATCTGGTCGACGGAAGCCTGCGACCACGCTTCCTGGAGGAAAGCACGGTGACGCTCGGGCACGAGGTCGCCGGGGAGATCGACGCGTTGGGGCCCGGAGTGCCGGAGGACTGGAAACCGGGCGCGCGCGTGCTGTTGCAGGCGGGAGAACGCTGTGGGCGGTGTGCCCGCTGCGTGCGCTACACCGAACCCTGCCTGAGCACGCGGACGCGCGGGGTGGACTACGACGGAGGATGGGCGGAGTACGCGCTGGCCACCCACCACACCCTGGTGTCCGTCCCCGACGAGCTGCCCCTCGAACAGGCGGCGATCGTTCCGGACGCGGTGTCGACCCCCTGGGCGGCCCTGGTCAGCACGGCGGACGTGCGTCCCGCCCAGCCGGTCGGAGTGTGGGGAGTCGGCGGGCTCGGGGCCCACGGAATCCAGCTGCTGCGTCTGATCGGGGCGGCGCCGATCGTGGCCGTCGACCCCCTGGAGTCGGCACGCGCGCGTGCGCTCGACTTCGGGGCCGACGCGGTGTTCGATCCGGGCGATCCGGAGCTGCCCAGGCGGGTCGGGGCAGCCACGGGAGGACGCGGTCTGGACGCGGCCTTCGACTTCGCCGGGGTGCCGGCCGTGCGGGAACAGGCCGCCGAGTGCCTCGCTCCGCAGGGAAAACTGACTCTGGTGGGGCTGACTCCCGAACCGCTGACGATCACCAACGGTGTTCGTTTCTCCTTCGCCAAGCAGCAGGTTCTGGGACACTACGGCTCGTCCCCCGCCCACGTGGAGCAACTCGTGGAACTGACCCGACACCGTCGACTGGAGCTCTCCCGTTCCGTCAGTGACACGATGCCGTTGAGCGAGGCCGGTGCGGCGGTCGAACGGCTGCAACGGGGTGGTGACACCCCGATCAGGCTCGTGCTCACCCCCTGAGCGCCCACCGGCGTCCGCCGTACGGGACGGCCCGGCGGACCTCGGGAGCCGTTCCTCCCGGGCTGTGATTCCCGGCACAGGATTCCGCTGGCACCGTCGTGTCGTCCCAGATCAGCGGAGTGCCGAGCGGGAGGGGGGCGACGGGGACGAGCCCGGTGTGCAAGCGGTGGATCACGGCCGCGATGTCGTTCGGCATACTGCCGGTGTGTCTACAGCTCGATCCGTCAGCCTCCTGGCCGGTCTGCTTCTCGTCGTCCCCCTCGCCTCCTGCGGGGTGTTCGACTCGGGCCCCTCGGCCGAGGACACCGCCGAGTCGTATGTGAACGCCTTCGCCGCGGGGAAGAACACGGAGGCGGCCCGGTGGACGGACCAACCCGATACGGCCCGGAAGTTCCTGGCACGAACCAGGAAGAACCTCTCCCCGGAGGGAGCCAGCGCTTCGGTGACGGAGGTCAGCACAGGTGAGTCCGGTTCCTCGGCCGAGGCGACCTTCGACATGTCCTGGGACTTCGGTTCCGGTCGCGTGTGGGAGTACGAGGGCGAGCTGCGGCTGCGCCGACAGGACGACACCTGGAAGGTGCGGTGGCAACCCTCGGTGGTGCATCCCGAGCTGCAGGCGCGGCAGAGCTTGCACTACGAACTCGATCCCGCCACCCCCGCTCCGATCCTCGGACGGGACGGCACCCGGATGATGGGCCCCGAGCGGCTGGTTCGGGTCACCCTGGTTCCCGGGCAGACCGACGAGCTCGCTTCCGTGGCCGGATCCCTGGCCGAGGGACTGCGGCCCGTGGCACCGACGGTCACCGAGCAGGGCATCCTGTCCGGTGCCCGGGAGGTGGAGGAGAACCGGGCTTACACGGTGGTCACACTGCGCTGGGCGGACTACCAGCGCGTGAAACCGGACATCTACGAGCTGCCCGGTGTGCGTTTCCCGGACAGTACAGAGTTGGTCGCCTCCGAGAAGGACTACGGATCCCAGGTGCTGCCCGCCATAGCGGAGGCGAGGAAGGACCGGCTCAACGGAAAGGCCGGTTGGCGGGTGTTCACCAGGAACGCCTCGGGCGCGGAGGTCGAGACGCTGCACCGTGTCCGTCCCGAACCGACCGAAGCGCTCACCACCACGTTGAGTGATCGGGTGCAGCGTGCCGCCGAGCGGGCGATCGACCCGGTCGACAAGGCCGGAATGATCGTGGCGATGCGTCCCTCCGACGGGGAGATACTCGCCGTGGCCCAGAACGCCGCCGCCGACGACAAGGGCTCGCTCGCGTTGACCGGGCGCTATCCTCCCGGCTCGACGTTCAAGACGGCCACCGCGCTCGCGGCCCTGGAACGCGACAGGGCCGGCATCGACGACGTCGTCGCCTGTCCCGCGGAGAAGACGTTCGACGGCAAGACGCTGCCCAACTCGCACCACTTCGACCTCGGGCGAGTGTCGCTGCGGAAGGCGTTCGCCGAGTCCTGCAACACCACGTTCGCCCAGCTGGCCTCGGACATGCCGGCCCGGGCGTTGCCCGAGGCGGCCGAGAAGCTGGGGCTCGGGGCGGACTTCGTCATCCCCGGGATCACGACGGTCACCGGGGAGGTCCCGGCCTCCGAGGACGAGGTGACCCGAGCCGTCAACGGCATCGGCCAGGGGAAGGTGCTCGCCAGCCCGTTCGGCATGGCGCTGGCCTGTGCCACCGTGGCCAACGGGGAGATGCCCACGCCGACGTTGATCGAGGGAGCCGAGACCGAGGTCAACAGGGCCGCGGAACAGGCGCCTTCCGAGGGGGCGCTGCGTCAGTTGCGAGCGATGATGCGGGAGGTGGTCCTTTCCGGGACGGCCACCGAGCTTTCCGGGCTGGGGGAGGTCCACGGCAAGACGGGGACGGCACAGTTCGGTGACGGTGACCGGGCTCACGGCTGGTTCGCCGGATATCGGGGTGACCTCTCCTTCGCCGTGCTGCTCACCGACGCCGGCAGCTCCGAGCGTGCGGTGTCCGTGACACGGGACTTTCTGCAGCGTGTGTCCTGAGCCGGTGTGTTAGCTTGTCGCACACCTCGTTCGGGTGTGCACACCGTGTTGTCGTCGACGGGAGAGCACGTGATCTACTTCGATTCCTCGGCGTTGAGGAAGCTGATCGCGGCGGAGCCGGAGAGTCCGGCGCTGAGCAGGTGGGTCCGCAACAACTGGGAACAGCCCCGAGCGACGAGTGCCGTGTCCAGGGTGGAGATCGTGCGCGGTTTTCGGACCGCCGGGCCCGCGGCCGAGGATCTGGCCTCGATCGTGGTCTCCAAGATCGACCAGTTGCCCGTCGGCGAGGAGGTGCTGGACATGGCCAGCACCCTGGACTCCCCGCTGAGTCACACGGACGCCATTCATCTGGCATCGGCCTGCCGCGCGGCGGGGGGAGTGCGCGCCTTCGTCTCCTACGAACCGACCGTGTTGCGGGCTGCCAGGCGTGCCGGCTTGGTCACCGTCTCCCCCGGCAGCTATTCCGACGGGATCGTCGAGGAGAGCTTCTGAGGCAGGGGACGAGCGTGGGACCTGCGGTCGGGAATTGGTCGTTGCGGGGGTTGTGCGCCCCTGCCTGCGGCTTCGTCCGGTGACGACGTTCTAGAGTGAGGGTATGCCGGTACGAAGCCCGTTGCAGCCAGGACAGCAGACCCCGCGCCGTCCGGTCCCTCCGACCATCGAGCGGCCCGAGTACGTGGACAAGCCCGCTCCGCGCCCCAACACCGATCCGGACGTGCAACCCCCGGAAGTGATCGACGCCATGCGCGTGGCGGGAAAGCTGGCCGCGCAGGCCCTGGAGGAGGCGGGCAAGGTCATCCGGCCGGGGATCACCACCGACCACATCGACGCGGTGGTGCACGAGTTCTTCGTGGACAACGGGGTCTATCCCTCAACGCTCGGTTACCGGGGCTTTCCCAAGTCGTGCTGCACCTCGCTGAACGAGGTGATCTGCCACGGTATCCCGGACTCCACCGTGATCGAGGACGGTGACATCGTCAACGTCGACGTGACCGGGTACGTCCACGGCGTGCACGGGGACAACAACGCCACCTTCCTGGCCGGGGAGGTGTCCGAGGAGGCCCGGCTGCTGGTCGAACGCACCCACGAGGCGACGATGCGGGCCATCCGAGCGGCCCAACCGGGGCGGCAGCTCAACGTGATCGGACGGGTCATCGAGTCCTACGCCAAGCGTTTCGGCTACGGCGTGGTGCGGGACTTCACCGGACACGGCATCGGTCGTTCCTTCCACAGTGGCCTGGTGGTGCTGCACTACGACGACCCCTCGGTGCAGACTCTCATCGAGCCGGGGATGACGTTCACCATCGAACCGATGATCACCCTGGGCACACACGAGTACGACGTGTGGGAGGACGGCTGGACCGTCACGACCAGGGACAAGAGCTGGACCGCCCAGTTCGAGCACACCATTCTGATCACCGAGGACGGCAACGAGATCCTCACGCGTCCCTGAGTGCCCCGGCCGTCCCGTCCGGCTGTGTGCCATCCCCGGTGTGAGTGACGGCACTGCCCGGGCGGGGCGGCCCCGGTGCCGCACGGCCGTGGGGTATGAAAGCGGACGTGCATTCGCTGCTGGTTGCCGGGACGACGTCGGACGCGGGCAAGAGTGTGCTGGTGGCGGCGCTCTGTCGCTGGCTGGCCCGTCGGGGAGCCCGTGTGGCCCCGTTCAAGGCCCAGAACATGTCCAACAACTCCGTGGTCACGGCCTCCGGTGGGGAGATAGGTCGGGCCCAGGCCGTGCAGGCGGCCGCGGCCGGGGTGGAACCGGACGTACGGTTCAACCCGGTCCTGCTCAAACCGGGCAGCGACCGCAGCTCGCAGGTCGTGGTGCTGGGGCGGGTGGACGGGACGACGACCGCCCTGTCGTACCGGCAGCGCAAGGCGGAACTGCTGCACACGGTCACCGAGACCCTGGACGGACTGCGTGCCGAGTACGACTACGTGATCTGTGAGGGGGCCGGTTCTCCGGCCGAGATCAACCTGCGTGAGCACGACATCGCCAACATGGGGTTGGCGCGGGCCGCCGGGTTGCCCGTTCTGGTGGTGGGCGACATAGACCGGGGTGGGGTCTTCGCCCAGTTCTTCGGGACGCTGGCCCTGCTGGACCCGGCGGACCAGGCCCTGGTCTCCGGTTTCGTGGTGAACAAGTTCCGGGGTGAGCGGGAACTGCTCTCCCCCGGCCTGGAGCGACTGCGACAGCTGACCGGCAGACGCGTCCACGGGGTGCTGCCGTGGGACGAGGAGCTGTGGCTGGACGCGGAGGACTCGTTGTCGTACGTGGCCGACGGGGTGGTGGGCCGTCCCGCTCCGCCGCGGGGAAGCCAGTGGCTGCGCGTGGCCGTTCCCCGGCTGCCGCGGATCTCCAACGCCACCGACGTGGAGGCGTTGGCCGCCGAGCCGGGCGTCTCGGTCCGGTTCGTCACGGAACCCTCCCGGCTGACGGACACGGATCTGGTGGTGCTGCCCGGTTCCAAGTCCACCGTCGCCGACCTGGAGTGGTTGCGGGAGACCGGGCTGGCCGAGGCGGTACTGGCCCACGCCGCCTCGGGACGGCCGGTGGTGGGGATCTGCGGTGGTTACCAGATGCTGGCCGGTCGTATCGTCGATCACGTCGAGTCCGCCGGTGGTGAGGTGCGGGGGTTGGGGCTGCTGGACTTCGACGTCGAGTTCGCCGCCGAGAAGACCCTCGGCAACCCGGTGGGGACCGCCCTGGAGCATCCGGTGACCGGCTACGAGATCCACCACGGGCGGGTGCGGCGCCGGGGGGACGTTCCCGCTCTCGTCCGTTCCGCGCAGGACGAACCCGAGGGGGCGTTGCAGGGTTCCGTGGCCGGAACGCACTGGCACGGGCTGTTCGAGAA
>NZ_PVSR01000058.1:0-15502 GCF_003001495.1 Actinopolyspora mortivallis | reverse complement strand
GGGGAGCGGTTCCCGCCGGGAGCGGCGGTTCCGCGGCGGGATACACCCACGTCCGGTCTCCCCACCGCTCACCGGCCGGCTCCTGGGCGGAGGAGGGGCCCGTCGGGGGGCCGGACTCGTGCGCCGCGCTCGTGCGTTCCGGCGGTGCGGGAACGGCCCGGTCGCTGTAGTGGCGGTGCAACAGGTACAGCGCCAGCAGGCCGACCAGCAGCCCGAGGACACCGGGCAGGTCGAACACGGAGAACGCCACCGGAACCAGCAGCAGCACCAGCAGTACCAGCAGCACGGGGGAACGGTCCCTGAGCGTTCCCGTGCGCGGGTCGACCTTCGGCAGGGCCAGCCACAGCAGCAGGTAGAACAACAGCCCGGCCCCGCCGTAGAACGTCCCCACCACGAAGACGACCCGGAACAGCACCGGATCGATGCCGTAGCGCTCGCCGAGCGCGGCGGCCACCCCGGCGATCTTGCGGTTGGTATCCGTGCGTGCCGGGCGGGTGTGCCACATGGTGCGGATCGAGTCGAGCACGTCCTCGTCCGACCGTGCGGAACCGCCTGCCGAGCCTGTGGCTCCCCCCGCCGGATCGTTGCCTCCTGCTCCGCTCATGTCTCCACTCTGCGTGGCCGGGGCGCCGTCGTCCTCAGGGACCTCCCCCAGTTCCTCCCCGGCACCGCCGGGGTTTCCCCGATTCTCCGCGCTCCGGGAGCGTGCAACCATCGACCCCGTGCAGGCCCGTTCCAGGCGATTCACGCGAGGTGTCCCGGGGGAGGAGGACACCGTCGACCCGCACGCCCCGACCGTTCCGCTGCACTCCCCGGGGCTCCGGCGGGTCTACCGCCAGCGCTCCGGGCGGGTGGTGGCCGGTGTGGCCATCGGGATCGCCCGGCACCTGGACATCCCGGTGCTGTGGGTACGGGCCGTTTTCGCCGCGCTGGCCGCCCTGGGCGGGGCCGGTGTGCTGGCCTACGGCCTGCTGTGGGTGTTCGTGCGGCAGCGGCCGGACGGGGGCGGGGAGTCCACGGAACGGGAGCGCAGGCAGGGGCTGGTGCTGCTGCTGCTCGGCATCGGCATGGCGGTGTCGGTGGCCTCGCTCAGCGCCGTGCCCTCCTGGCTGGTGGTCACCCTGGGAGCCACGCTGGTCGGCGGGGCGGTGCTCTGGCGCGAGGCGGACGAGTCCCAGCGGCAGCAGTGGCGCCGGGAGGCCCGGTCGAGCGTGCGTGGCCTGCTGGCCGGAGGAGGCCGGGCCGGGACGCTGCGGGTGCTGGCCGGGGCGCTGCTGGTGCTGGCCGGGATGGTCGTGTTCGTGGGCGGAGCCATCGGCAGTGAGGTTCCGGTGGTGTTCGCCGCCGTGGTCGCCACCCTGGTCGGGGTGGCCGTGCTCACCGTGCCCTGGTGGATGCGTCTGGTCGGCGATCTCGACGTGGAGCGCGCCACCAGGATCAGGTCCCAGGAACGTGCCGAGATAGCCGCGCACCTGCACGACTCGGTGTTGCAGACCTTGGCGCTGATCCAGAAGCAGGCCGGTTCCGAGCGGGAGGTGCGCAGGCTGGCGCGCAGCCAGGAACGGGAGCTGCGCCAGTGGTTGTACGGACCGGGAGGGTACAGTCGCGGTTCCCACCCCATGACCGAGTCGCCCGTGGCGATGCGGGAGCCCGGGGGGCCGGACACCGGCGAGTCCGCGAGCACGAGCGGAACCCTCTCGGAGGAGTTGGGGCGCATCTGCGGCGAGGTGGAGGACGACTTCGACGTCACGGTGCAGCCGGTGGTGGTCGGCGACGGGCCCGTGGACGAGCCGCTGCGGGCCGTGCTGGCCGCCGCGAAGGAGGCCGTCGTCAACGCGGCCAAACACGCCGGGGTGGAGGAGGTCAGCGTCTACGCCGAGTTGCAGCCGGACCGGGCGGAGCTGTTCGTCCGCGACCGGGGGACGGGGTTCGACCCGGAGGCGGTGGAGGCGGATCGTCACGGCCTGTCCGAGTCGATCCGCGGCAGGATGGAGCGCAACGGCGGTCGGGTGCGGCTGCGCACCGCCCCGGGGGCGGGAACCGAGGTGCAGCTGGAACTGCCCCGCACCTCCGACGAGCAGCGACAGTGAAGGAGTGGCAGACATGGTCGCGGAAACCGTCGACACCGGTGGGGACGAGTCCACCAGGGTGGGGGTCTACGTCGTCGACGACCACGCCCTGTTCCGCACCGGGGTGCGTGCCGAGCTCGGCGTCGCCGAGGACCGGGTGCGGGTACTCGGTGAGGCGGGCTCGGTGGCCGAGGCCGTGGCCGGGATCGCCCATCTGCGGCCCGACGTGGTGCTGCTGGACGTGCACATGCCGGACGGCGGAGGTGTGGAGGTGCTGCGCCGGGTCCGGCAGCAGCATCCCGAGGTGGTCTTTTTGGCCCTGTCCGTCTCGGACGCGGCCGAGGACGTGATCACGGTGATCCGTGCCGGGGCGCGCGGCTACGTCACGAAGACGATCTCGGGGCGGGAGCTGGCCGACGCGATCTGTCGGGTCGCCGGTGGGGACGCGGTCTTCTCCCCCCGGCTGGCCGGTTTCGTGCTCGACGCCTTCTCGGAGGGGCCGAACTCGACACCGGTGGGGGACCCGGAACTGGACCAGCTCACCAGGAGGGAACGCGACGTGCTGCGCCTGCTGGCCCGTGGCTACTCCTACCGCGAGATCGGCTCCGAACTGTTCATCTCGGTCAAGACCGTGGAAACCCACGTGTCCAGCGTGTTGCGCAAGACGCAGCTGTCCAATCGCTACGAGCTGTCCAAGTGGGCCTCGGACCGGCGGCTCGTCTGAACCCGGCCGGTGTGGTCGCACGGCGACCGCCGCGGTGTTTTCCTCCGGGTGTGGTCAGTTCCGGGCCGGCTCCGCCCGCTCGGTCCCTTCCGCGCGTTTTCCGCCGCGCGGTCCCCGCACGGTGGTTCTGCTCAGCGCGACTCCCAGCAGCACGATCGCCATCCCCAGCACCATGCGCGGCCCGAAACGTTCGTCGAGCACCAGCCAGCCCAGCACCACCGAGACCACGGGCATCAGGTAGGTCACGGTGGAGGCCGTGGTGGCCCCCTCGTCGGAGATGATCCGGATGTGCAGCGCGAAGGCGAATCCGGTGCCGAAGATCCCGAGCACCGCCACGGCGAGCAGGGGCAGCGGTGCCGGGTGGATCGGTTCCAGGCCCCCGACGGGCAGGGTGAGCAGGGCGATCCCGCTCGCGGCGGTCAGCTGGGTGGCGGCCACCGTCAGCGGGGGCAGCGGTTGTTCCCCGGCCCCGGAGCCGTTCAGGCCGCGTCCTATGTAGACGAAGCTGATCCCGTAGCTGGCCGCGGCCGCCAGGCAGGCGAGCACGCCCCACCCGAACAGCCCGGCGGAGCCCTGCCACGGAGCCAGGATCACCACCACTCCGGAGAAACCCACCAGCAGGCCGAACAGCCGCAGCGGCGGTAGCGACCTCTCGGTGCCGTACAGCAGACCGAAGAGGACGGTCCACAACGGAGTGGTGGCGTTGAGGACCCCGGTGAGCCCCGAGTCGACCGTGCGTTCGCCGATCCCGAACAGGATCCAGGGCAGCACGTTGCCGAACACGGCGGCCACCGCGATGGTGCCCCACAGGGCGCGTTTGCCGGCGGAGCCGAACCCCACCAGGCCCCCTCCGCTGAGCAGGCAGAGGGCGACCACCACCACCGCGCCGAGCACGATGCGCGCGAAGGCCACCTGAGTGGGGGTCAGAGCCTGCAACCCCACCTTGATGAACAGGAAGCTCGCTCCCCACAGCAGGGCGAGGGTGCCCAGCCGCACGTAGTTGGCGCGGTTGTTCAACGTCTCCTCCACGATCGCGGGATTCGGGCCGGCTTCGACCCGCGCTCCACCCTGCTCCTCCATACCGATTAGGACAAGTGGATTTTTCTTCACTCGCTTTTCAGTTCTGCTGTAAGATGCTGGTGTGTTGGACGTCCGGCGGATGCAGGTACTGCGTGCGGTGATCAACAGTGGTTCGGTGAGCGCCGCCGCGAACAATCTCGGATACACGCCCTCGGCGATCAGTCAGCAGCTGACCACCCTGGAACGGGAGGCGGGACTGCCGCTGCTGGAGAAGGCAGGCCGGGGGCTGCGCCCCACCGCCGCCGGAACCATGCTCGCCGAACGGGCGGGCAGGCTCTCCGAACTGATCTCCGAGACCGAGGCGGAACTGTCCGAGCTGCGTGCCGGCCGCATCGGTGTGCTGCGTGTGCGTTTCTTCCACAGCGCCGGGGTGGCGCTGATCCCGCCCGCCGTGGCCGAGTTCCGCGAGCAGTGCCCCGACGTGCAGCTCGACCTGAGCATGTGTGAGCAGGGACTGCTGGACCAGCTCGTCGAGGGTTCCGCCGACGTCGCCGTGCTCGTGACAGGACGGGATGTTCCCGTGACGCGGGGAATCCGGATGGTGCACCTGGTCGACGATCCCTACCGGATCGTGCTTCCGCGGGGACACCCGCTGGGTGCCGAGCAGGCCGTCGACCTCGGGTGGCTTTCCGGGGAGTCCTGGATCCAGGAGTCGTTGACCCACGGTCCCTGCGCCGAGCCGCTGCGCGACGCCTTCGCCGCGGCCGGGTTCACCCCGAACCTCGCGTTGGAGGCCGACAACTCCCACTCCTCCCAGGGATTCGTGGCCGCCGGAGTGGGGGTGTCGCTGATACCCCGACTGGGTCTGGACCCGGTGCACCCGAACGTCGTGATCCGCCCGGCCCGCAACCCCGAACCGGTGCGCAGGATCCACGTCGCCGTGCGCGAGTCGGTGGCCCAGCTGCCCAGCACCGAGATCCTGCTGCGGGCGCTCTCCCACGCGGCGGCGGGCTGAGCCGGGACGGTTTCGCCGTGAGGACCGGCGCCTCCGGAGGTCAGCCCACCCCGCTGTCCGTGTTGATCAGCGTGTTGTCTCCCCGCGTGATCAGATCGAAGACGTGCCGCTCGGTGCTGCTGCGTCCGTCCTCGCGTTCGTAGCGCAGCACCGCCTCCACCCGGTTGTCCCCGACGACCCGGGGGCCGCTGACCACGTCCACCCGTTCGATGGAGTCCCAGAAGTCCTCGTAGGTGTCCCTGCCCACCGACTTCAGCTCGGGACCGAGCATGTCCCAGGCCTCGTCGGAGTCGTCGGTCACCGTGGCGAAATAGCTCCGTACCGTCTCGACCAGCACCTGGTCCGACACGGAGTCGGCCGGGGTGGTCGAGGTCGTGCCGGACGAGGTCGTCGTGGAGGTGGTGGTGCTCGTCCGGCTCTCCGGACCGCCCGTCGCGGTCGGCGTGCTCGGATCGCTGGTGGTGCCCACCCCGCTCGCCGCTGCGTTGTTCTCCCCCCGGGTCTCCTGGGGGGCCGTCCGCCCCCGCTCGTTCGAGGCGGCGGCGTTCGCGACGAGCACCCCGACCAGGGCCGCCAGCACGATGGCCACCGCCCAGGCGATGAGCCCCCGGTTGACCCGCTTCGCGTTCCTGTCGGAGGAGGACGGCTCGCCCACGCGGGTGGCGGGGCCGACCGGGCTGCCCACCATCGTGGCGCTCCGCTGCTGCTGCGGACCCGCCGGCCGCGCGGCGGGCGGGGGAGGGCCGGCCGGGGCGCCGGAGCCGAGGGGCCCGGCAACTCCCTGCCCGCCCGGAGGAAGGGGCGGAGCCGAGCGCTGCGGAGTCTGTCCGAACGGAACGGGCCTGCCCTCGTGCACGGCGTGCAGCATGTCCCGGGCCTGGGCCATGGTGGGGCGTTCCACCGGGTCGGCGCGCAGCAGCTCCATCAGCACCGGAGCCATCGGTCCCCCGTGCCGGGGGTACTCCACCTGTCCCCGGGAGACCCGGTGCAGCAGGCTGATCGCGTTGTCGTCCACACCGAAGGGAGGATGTCCCTCGATGGCGGCGTAGAGCGTGGAGCCGAGGGAGAAGACGTCGGAGGCGGGAGCGGGATCCCGCCCCAGCGCCACCTCCGGGGAGAGGTAGGCGGGCGTACCGGCCAGGATCCCGCTCTTGGTCACGGCCACGTCCCCGACCGCGCGGGAGATGCCGAAGTCGGTGATCTTGGCCGTTCCGTCCGGGCCGATCAGGATGTTGCCCGGCTTCAGGTCCCGGTGCACGATCCCGGCCAGGTGCGCCGCCGCCAACGCCCCGGCCACCTGCGCCCCGACCCCGGCCGCCTCGACCGGGGGCAGCAGGCCGCCGTCGGAGATGCGCGAAGCCAGGCTGGTGGAGGGCAGGTACTCCATCACCAGGACGGGCTGGCCGTCCTCCTCGACCACGTCGAAGACGGCGATCGCGTTCTGGTGCTGCAACCTCGCCGCGATCCGCCCCTCCCGCATGGAGCGTTCACGGGCCTCCCTGGTCTCGGCCTCGGTGTGTCCCTGTTGCAGCAGCAACTGCTTGACCGCGACGGTGCGCTGCAGACGCTCGTCGACCGCGCGCCACACCACCCCCATCGCACCGCTGCCGATGCTCTCGTGCAGCCGGTAGCGTCCCGCGATCAGACGACCTTCGGCGCTCACTGTTCTCCCCGGTACTGGTGGTGTCGGTGACTCGGTGCACTGCCTGGGCCCGCCCCCGGGCCGGCGTCACACGACGTTCCCAACCGTACTGCGTGCACAACGGGGGCCCACAGGGCGGTCGGCGCACCGTTCATCCGGACACGGGAGAGGCGTCCTCGGAGGGGTTGGTTCCTCCGCCGCCGGTGTCCTCCTCACCGGAACCGTCGTCCCCGGAGTTCTCGCCGTCGGACCCCTCCTCCTGGTTGTCCGTTTCCGTGGTCGAAGTGGTCTCGCCGGTGTCGTCCTCGGGCGGCTCGGACTCCGGCACCGAGGACTCCGGCACCGAGGAGGGCACGCTCGTCGTCCCCTGTGTGTCCGACTCCCGCTCCGGGGTGCTGTCCTCGTCGTAGTCCTCCTCCGGATAGCCGCCCAACTCCGGCTCGGGCGTGTCCGTGTCGACGGTGGAGGTGGGAGCGGGTCGGGTGGTGGTCGTCCCCCCGGCGGGGGCGCTGGGCTCCCCGTCCTCCCCGGTCAGCAGGGAGGTGACCACCAGGGTTCCGGCCGCCAGCACCGCCACGAGCACCACCGCGCCGATCACCCAGGGGGCCTTGCTGCGTTTCGGCGCCCCCACGGGCATCTCCGCGCGGGTGTCCGAACCCAGGTAGGCGGCGGCCTCACGGGTCCCCCCGTCGCTGTACAACCCGTCGTCCGGAGCGGACTCGGCGACCATGGTCCCGCCGTCGTGGGAGCCGCGCACCGCTTCGGTGGCGGCCGTGCCCGGGGCCATGGCGGGCGGGATCGGAGTCGGCCTGCTCGGCACCGAGGTGACCTCGTGCCCCTCGGCCACGGTCTGCAGCATCTGCCGCACCTGGGCCATGTCCGGGCGTTCCTCGCTGTTGGTCCGCAGCATGGCCAGCAACGGTTCGGTCATCGGCCCCGACTGGCGCGGCGGCTCCATCTTGCCCGCGGCCACCGCGTGCAACAGGGCCAGCGTGTTCTCGCTCTGTCCGAAGGGCGGGGCACCCTCGATGGCGGCGTAGAGCGTGGCGCCGAGGGAGAACACGTCGGAGGCTCCGGTGGGTTCCCGGCCGCAGGCGACGTCGGGGGAGAGGTAGGCAGGGGTGCCCGCGAGCATCCCGGTCTGGGTCACCGAGACGTCGCCCTGGGCACGGGAGATGCCGAAGTCGGTGATCTTGACCGTGCCGTCCTGTCCCAGCAGGAGGTTGCCCGGCTTGATGTCGCGGTGCACCACCCCGACGGCGTGCGCGGCCCCCAGCGCGTCCGCCACCTGGGCACCGATACGGGCGACCTCGCGCGGCGGCAGCGGTCCGTGCTCGGACATCATGGCGGCCAGGCTGGTGGAGGGCAGGTACTCCATCACCAGCACGGGCTGGCCGTCCTCCTCGGCCACGTCGTAGACGGACACCGCGTGGGGGTGCTGCAACCTCGCCGCGATGCGTCCCTCGCGCATCGCGCGCTGCCGTGCCTCTTCCGCCTCGGCCGCATTCAGGCCGGGCTGCATCACCAGCTGTTTGACCGCGACCGTGCGTTGCAGGCGCTCGTCGAGACACTCCCACACCACACCCATCGCGCCACTGCCGATGCGCCGCTGCACCCGGTAGCGTCCGGCGACCAGGCGACCTTCGTCGCTCACCGACGTCTCCCCGTACTGCTCTCGGTCCCGGGCCTCACCGGTCCGGCGGGGCCGGGCCGACGAAGGGGCCGGGATCGGTGGATTTCCGCGGGCCGTGCGTGGCCCTCCGACACGTACACCTTCACTGTGCGACATCGACCGGTTGCCCGAAGCCGACCGTGGCACGGCGGCGTGGATCGCGGGAGACCGGGCTCGGTCCGGTGTTCCCGCGCGCCGACCACCGCGTCGTTCGTTCCGACAGGCACGCTCCCGTCCGTTCGTCCCCGAACCGGCGAGATCGGAAACAGGGCGGTCGTTGCCGCATCGTCGCGAGAATACCGACCGGCGTGTGTTCTCCCGGTAGCCGTCCCGTCTTCGAACGTGTGGACCGTGACGGGAGGTGCCCGCCCGTGTCCGTTCGGTGGTGTCGAGCCCCGCGCGTTTCCGGGCTCCCAGCGTTGCCGACTCAGCCCACCACGCGGCGCAGCCGGGCGGCACGGAGCCACACCCGCGAGATCGTGGGATCGCTGCCCGGAGTGACCGAGAACGAGTGCCGCAGCGCGATCCTGGTGTCGGCGGGGCCGTCGGCGGCGACGGTGGCCAGCACCCTGCCCTCGGCGGTCACGGTGATCTCGTGGGCTTCCACGGAGCCCAGCGTGCTCCAGCCGTGGACTATCTCCGCCCGTTGCCGGTCGGTCAGCCGTATCGAGACCAGCGTCAACGCCCGGGCGGGGTCCTCCTCCAGCAGGCGGTAGAACTCCCGGACCAGCCTGGTCGCCGAACGGGCACTGCCCGCCGAGGGGTTGGCCACGTGGTTCTCGGCGACGATCCCGCGTGAGTTCCCGAAGCGCGCGGCCTCCTCCGGCAGCGGGTCGCCCGGACGCGTCCCGGGCCACCCGGCCTCGTCGAACAGGGTGCCGATCCGCAGGGCCTCCGAGTCCCGGACAGGGCCCACGCGGGTTTGTTCCTCCACCCGGTCGGGATTCCGCGAGTGGGGTGCGATCGAGGCCTCCAGCAGGCTCGTGGTGACTCCCACCGCTCCGAGCGCGAGCAGTGTCCACAGGGTCCGCACGGTGATCCGCGTCGGGCGTGGGAGACGGGTGTCGGTTCCTCCGGAGGGGGAGAGGGAGTGGGCCGTCGTCGGGGTTCGGGCGGAGCCGGAGGTCCCCACCTCGGAGGGGTGAACCGTGTCCCCGAGATCGTGCGGGGATCCCCGTCGTGTTGATCCCGGCATGTCCTGTCCTCTCGTTCGTCACCGGCTCCCGGTGGCGGGCAGGTCGGCCACCACGTGCCGCTGGCTCGCGTCGAATCTCAGTCTGCGCCGGACCGTTTCCGTCTCGTCCCCGCGAGTGATCCGCAGTTCCGTCACGGTGCTCTCGGCTTCCACGACGGTCGTGGAGACCCCGATGTGCCCGGCGTCCTCGTAGCGGGAGGAGAACTCCGTGAATCCGGCCTCGTGGAGACGTCCCCCGGTCATGCGGTAGGCCGCGCGCAGTTCTCCCGCCGCCACGGCGGAGAAGTACCGTTCGGTGAGTTCCCGCATCCGGGACCAGCGGGTCGTCACCGCGTACTGCTCCCCCCGGGCGGGAGCGGTCTCCGTGGAGGTGGGCAGCGGAGTCCTCTCCGTGGTCTCCGGGGGCCGCGTCGGGGAGGCCTCCAGCGGAGGCAGTGGTGCGCGTTGCCACGTGCCCGTGTCGTCCGGGGCGCCGGGGTGCTGCGAGGGGCGTTCTCGGCGTGACGTCTTCGTTGCCGGGGTGGACGGCACGAGCATCCGCCGGTCGGGTCGGGTGGTGGGGGGAGCGTGCCTCTCCGGGGAGTTCGCCTCCTCGTCGGGCGGGAAGGGGTACCCGTGCCCGCGTGGCACTCGTACCGGTTCGGCCGTGGTCCTGGTGTCCGGGTGCGGGGCGAGGGCGGCCGTGGCGAACACGATCCCGCACAAGGTGGCGGCCGAGGCCGTCACCGCGAACCACGCGGCCCGCCGCCAGGTCCGGGGCGGTGTCACCGAGGCGGGGACCATGCCCAGGTCCAGCTCGTGCAGCATGTCCCACGGTTCCGCGGTGTTCCCCCGGGCGGAATCTCCGGTGCCGTGCCGGGGTGCCGTCGTGTGGGTTCCCAGCCGCACACACCGTCGTTCGGGGGCGCATCGTTCCCCCGGGGGGCGTGTCGAGGGTTCGTCGAGTTCCCCCGACCAGCCGTTCGGCTTGGCGCTGTCCATCGCGACCCGACTTTCCGTCCCGTGTCGTGTCGAACCGTTCGCCTCACACGGACGTTCCGCGAAGCTGGATTCGTGTCGGGGCGGTGCCCCGCGTTCCCGTCGCCGAGGGCGTCGGAGGGGAGCGGGCAGCGCCCCGACCCGGCCGCTGTGACGGTGGGGACCGCCTCCCGTCGGCCGTGGCAGGGGACCGGACGGCCCCGCCCCTCGTTCCGGGACACCGCTGTACGACGATCACGGCACACAGGCTATGCGGGGCCACAAACGTGTACGCAACGGGTCGGAACCGGTACGCAACGTGGTCACTGTTCGGTTGTGCCGTCGCCGCGGGGCAGGGGCTTCCCCCGGGTGGGCAGCGCGCGGAGCGCCGCGACTACGCGAGGTCGAGAGCGAACGCGCGGGTGCTCCCTAGTATCGGCCGTGGTGGAAGTCCGCTCGGGTGCTCGACAGGGCCTTCAACGAGCCGAGTCCGCTCGCCCCGCCGAGCAGGACCGCGATCACGTCGGCGGCGACACCTCCGCTGGATATCAGCAGTGCCAGCAGCGCCCCTGCCAGGGCGGCTCCCGCCACCCGGGCGCGCTTTCCGGCGAAACGCGCGGTGGGTTCCCCACCGGGTCTTTTCCGCGCCGCACCGTACATCAGGGCCAGATACCCCGCGTGCCCGGCCGAGACCAGCACGGCGACCAGGGTGACCAGTAAGGCGACCACGTCGATGACCGTTCCCATGTGTCCAGTCTGCCCGCCGCCGTCCCGTGCCGGTAGCACGGCCGTGGGTTTTTCCGCCCCGCCCGGGCTAACACAGTGGGCCGACCGTCGGATGCCGCAGTGAAAACCCCCTGTGCGGCTGTTGGATACCGACCGGCACGCCCATTACGTTGCTGATATGGGTGACAGCTCGGCTGCCGCGTTCCGGGAGAACTCCGGATCCGCGGGAGAACTGGCGGGCAAACGGGCGCTCGTTACCGGAGCGGGAAGCGGGATCGGAGCGGCCGTGGCGAGAAGACTGGCGGCCGAGGGCTCCGACGTGCTGCTCGTCGACCGCGCCGCCGAATCCGTGGAGGCCGTGGCAACCGCCATCGGCGCTCGGTACACCGTCGTCGACCTGTCCGTCCCCGAATCGGTGGCGGAACTGGGCGAGAACGTCGACATCGTGGTCAACAACGCGGGACTGCAGTACGTGGCGCCGGTACACCAGTACCCGCCGGAGATGTTCTCCCTGCTGCTGGCGGTGATGGTCCAGGCGCCGTTCCGGATCATCCGTGCGGCTCTGCCCGGGATGTACCACAGAGGGTGGGGGCGGATCGTCAACATCTCCTCGGTGCACGGCCTGCGGGCCTCCCCGTTGAAAAGCGCCTATGTCACCGCCAAGCACGGACTGGAGGGGTTGTCGAAGGCCGTCGCCGTGGAGGCGGCCGGCCACGGGGTCACCTCGAACTGCGTCTGCCCGGGCTATGTGCGTACTCCGTTCGTGGAGCAGCAGGTGACCGATCACGCGGTGCGCCACCGGGTTCCCCGTGAGCAGGTGGTCGAGGACGTGCTGCTCTCCCGCACCCCGGTCAAACGGCTGGTGGAGCCGGAGGAGGTGGCCGAACTGGTGGCCTGGCTGTGCGGCCCTTCGGCCACGTCGATCACCGGTTCCTCGCTGCCGATGGACGGAGGGTGGACGGCCCAGTAGCCTCCCCGTTCCGGTCCCCGGCAGCTGCCGCTCTCGGTGGCGGCCCCGCCGTCGCCGTCCGTCCACGGGCTCTCCGGGCGGGGTGTTCCGGGGATCGGGACCGGTTCGGGGAGGTGGTCAGTGCCCCAGTCTGCCGCGGCCGAGCCGCAGCAGGATCATGGCCAGTTCGCGGCCCTCGGCCCCGAGCTCACGGTAGCGGGCGAGGACGTCCATCTCGCGGTTGTAGACGATGCGCGGGCCGCCTTCGGCCATCCGCGCGGCCCCGATGCGGTGGGAGATCTCGGCGCGTCGTTTGATCAGGCGCAGGATCTCGTCGTCGATCCGGTCGATCTCGTCGCGCAGTTCGTCGACCGAGTTCTCCGTGGCGGGCCACTCGGGTTCGGACGTGTCGAGGTTTCCCTGGTCGCTGTTCACAGAGGTGTTCATGTCGTCCTCCGGCTCGTCGCCCCCCGGCCCCGACCCGGATGAGCGAAAGCCCCGGGTCCGAGGACTCCGGGGCTTCGTAGTCTGGAGCTCACACAGCTACGGGCGCCGGAGTCCCGGGCCCGTAGAAAAACTGACCAATTCGCGTGAGCACGTCACCAGTTTGCCACACCGGCGCGAACGAAACCAACTCGACTCTCGGGGGAATCACACTTCCGGAGGAGATCCGTCGGGGTGAACGGCTCCGTCGGCCCCCGGGGCGTCACTGCGGTTGTGCCCGTGCGGGAGAACGCGGGCGGTACGCTGAACTACCGATGAGCACCCTGTTCGACGTTCCCGCAGAGGACCCCGCCGGTTCCGGAGACACCCCCGCCGCGCACGGTGGTACGCACCGGAGCTCCGCCGGGGACCTGCTGACCGGTCTGAACCCGCAACAACGGGAGGCGGTGCTGCACGGCGGCTCACCGCTGCTGGTGGTGGCCGGGGCCGGTTCGGGCAAGACCAAGGTGCTCACCCACCGGATCGCCCACCTGCTGGACGAACGCGGAGTGTATCCCGGCCAGATCATGGCGATCACGTTCACCAACAAGGCGGCCACGGAGATGAAGGAGCGGGTGGCCGACCTGGTGGGACGGCGTGCCAACGCCATGTGGGTGTCCACGTTCCACTCGATGTGCGTGCGGGTGCTGCGGCGCGAGGCCGGAACGCTCGGGCTGTCCGGCAACTTCTCCGTCTACGACGCGGACGACTCGCGCCGGTTGATCACGATGGTGGCCCGGGACCTGGAGCTGGACTCCAAACGCTATCCGGTGCGCGGCCTGGCCGCGCGGGTCTCCCAGTTGAAGAACGAGCTCGTCGACCCGACCACCGCCGCCGAACAGGCGGACAACGAGCGGGAACGCAGGGTCGCCGAGCTCTACGCCGCCTACCAGCGCCGTCTCCAGCAGTCCAACGCGCTGGACTTCGACGACCTGATCATGCGCACCGTCGAGCTGCTGCGCGAGCACCCGGCGGTGGCCGAGCACTACCGGCGGAGGTTCCGCCACATCCTCGTCGACGAGTACCAGGACACCAACCATGCCCAGTACGTGCTGGTGCGCGAGCTCGTCGGCACCGGGGAGGACGCCGGTGGGGTTCCCCCGGCGGAGCTGTGCGTGGTGGGGGACGCGGACCAGTCGATCTACGCCTTCCGCGGGGCGACGATCCGCAACATCGAGGAGTTCGAGCGGGACTACCCGCAGGCGCACACCATCGTGCTCGAACAGAACTACCGCTCTACCCAGACGATCCTGTCCGCGGCCAACTCCGTGATCAGGTCGAACACGGGACGCAGGGAGAAGCGGCTGTGGAGCGAGGCCGGTGAGGGCGAGCCGCTGGTCGGTTACGTGGCCGACAACGAGCACGACGAGGCGTCCTTCGTGGCCGCCGAGATCGACCGGCTGGTCGACTCGGGCGCGGCCACGTTCAACGACATCGCGGTGTTCTACCGCACCAACAACCAGTCGCGCGTGTTCGAGGAGGTCTTCATCCGGCTGGGGCTGCCCTACCGGGTGATCGGTGGGGTGCGCTTCTACGAGCGCCGCGAGATCAGGGACGCGTTGGCCTACCTGCGGGTGCTGGACAACCCGGACGACTCGGTGAGCCTGCGGCGGATCCTCAACGTGCCCAAGCGGGGGATCGGCCAGCGGGCCGAGACGGTGCTGGCCGAGTACGCCGACCGAGAGCGGATCTCCTTCGCCGCCGCGCTGCGACACGGGGCCCAGGGCAGGATCGAGCAGTTGAACGCCCGCTCGGCGCGGGCGGTCTCCGGTTTCGTGGACCTGCTGGACGAGCTGCGCGAACTCGTGCCCACCACCGAGGTGGCGGAACTGCTCCAGACGCTGCTGACCCGCACGGGCTACCGGGCCGAGCTGGAGAGCAGTGAGGACCCGCAGGACGCGAGCCGGGTGGAGAACCTGGACGAACTGATCTCCGTGGCGCGGGAGTTCGCCGGGGCGAACGCGGCTTCTCCCGGTGAGGAGGCCGCGACGGACGAGCCCGGGCAGGACGAGGCCGACGACGCCGCGCTCGCCCCCGGATCGCTCGGGGCGTTCCTGGAGCGGGTCTCGCTGGTCGCCGACGCGGACGCCCTGCCGGAGAACGGCGACGGTCTGGTGACCTTGATGACGCTGCACACGGCCAAGGGGCTGGAGTTTCCCGTCGTCTTCGCCACCGGCTGGGAGGACGGGGTGTTCCCGCACACCAGGGCGCTGGGCGATCCCGAGGAGCTCGCCGAGGAGCGCAGGCTCGCCTACGTGGGGATCACCCGCGCCCGCAGGAGGTTGTACCTCTCCCGCGCGTTGATGCGTTCGGCCTGGGGGCAGCCGGTCACCAACCCCGCCTCCCGGTTCCTCACCGAGATCCCGGAGCACCTGGTGGAGTGGCGCAGGGCGGAGCGGGAGCGTTCCGTTCCCCGCGAGCGGAGTGGCTGGTCCTCCCGGACGGGCACGGCGGGTGCGGGGGCCTCGCGCGGCGAGCGGGCGGCCTCGTCCTCCGGCTGGAAGAACGCCGTTCCGATCCGGCTCTCCGCCGGCGACAGGGTCAACCACGACAAGTACGGACTGGGCACCGTGGTCTCCACCGAGGGGGAGGGGGCCCGTGCCACGGCCACCATCGACTTCGGGGACGCGGGCAAGGTGCGGCTGATGCTGATCGGCAACGTACCGCTGGTCAAACTCTGAGGTCGGCCACGCGGCCCGCTCGCGTCGACTCCGGGAAACGGGTGAGTTTTTCCGAAACGGCCCCGTCCTCGGGGGCGGAGCACGTAGCCTCCGGTGCGTGAGGAGGACGTGATCCGTGGAACGGGGGTTCGCGTGGTGTCAGTGGTGTTGTTCGCCGTGGGGGCGTTCCTGCTCGTGGCGTTGTCCGTCGTGGTGTTGGTGGTTCGGGTCAACCGGAGTCGCAGTCAGGGCTACACCTTCCGGCGGCCGTCTCCGTACCAGCTGGGGGCCCAGCGCCCCGCGGGACACTCGGTGAGTGCCCCGTCCGGGGGCGTGGTGCCTCCTCCGCCTCCCCCGGGCGGTGGGGGCGGCTGTGCCCCCGGAGGTGGG
>NZ_PVSR01000057.1:0-15565 GCF_003001495.1 Actinopolyspora mortivallis | reverse complement strand
CGTCGCCACCGCCCCCGCCGTCCGAGGCGCCCCCTCCGGCGGCGGCCAGCGCCACGCTCGCGTGCGTCACCAGTGGATCGACCGCCTCGCCGAGTGCCTCCCCGCGCCCCAGGGCACGCAGGGTGCGCCGCTGGGCACGGTCCAGACCGAGTCCCCACTGCAACCCACTGCCGTGGATGAGCGCGGCGAGCAGCGCGGTGCGGTTGTCGACGGCACGTTCGTGGTCGGCCACGGCACGCACCTGATCCAGCAGCTGCTCGCGCTGCCGCTCCTCCGGAAAGTACCGGTGGTAGCGGATGCCGAGCAGGCTGCGTCGTTCCGCCCGGAGGGCTCCGTGGTCGACCAGGCGCGCCCGATAGCCGTCGAACACCCCGTTCCTGGCGTGGAACCAGGAGGTGAGGGAGACGGAGCCCGTGGAGGAGCGGATCTTGCGCCGCAACTGGTGCAGCACCTCGTCCAGCCAGGACAGCCCGGTCGAGGTCTCGTCGTCCAGCCGCACCCTGAAGTCGGAACGGCGGGTTCCGGTGAGCGTGACACGCTCCCGCAGCACCAGCTCCCCCACCTCGGCGGCGGCCACCACCACGTCGGTGTTGATCGCGTAGTGCCCACCCCGGGGCTTGTGCGCCAGCAGCACCAGCTCACCGGGCAGTCCGAAAGCGAAACGACTCCGATCGGTCACCCGGTGCATTGTAGGCCGGGCACGCGATGCTGCGAAGGCTTTTCACGAGCTTCGTAATAACGCCATCCGAAGGTCGGTTATACAACTGTCACAAACTCGTCGATCGGATCTCCACCCCTTTGATGACCTGGGAATTCGGCGGGACGAGCCGGGCACTACGGTGCCGGGGGAAGAGTTCGCAGGCGGGGTCGATCCTTGTGGCGGGACTCACGAAAGTGGCCGGTGTCATGCCAGGATGGCTACAGAGCGATCCAACGGCCTCGCCCGGTGGTCCGAGGACTCACCAGGTCCGACGACCCCGGACGGGGCAAAACCGGACCCGCCGCCACAAGCGGACGGGCCGGGGTGAGACGAGGAGATCCACATGTCCCCCGAACACTGGACGCGACCGAGCCGAGCCGACGCTCGTGGTCACGCGGACACGGCACCTGCCGCGACCTCAGCAACACCGACGAGGGAGCAGGTGATCGCGGGTTTGCGCGCGACCAGCGAAGGCGGAGCTGATCTGGTACAGCTCCTGACACCGGAAGGTCAACGGGTAACCCACCCGGACTTCGACATCGACGTTTCCGCCGAGCAACTGCGCGGCATGTACCGGGACATGGTGCTGATACGCCGCGCCGACCGGGAAGGCAACGCGCTGCAACGCCAGGGCCAGCTCGGCATCTGGGTGCCGCTGCTCGGGCAGGAGGCCGCCCAGATCGGCGCGGGACGGGCGCTGCGCCCCCAGGACATGGCCTTCCCGAGCTACCGGGAACACGGTGTCGCCTGGTGCCGCGGGGTCGACCCCACCGAACTGCTGGGCATCTTCCGGGGCACCGACCACGGCAGCTGGGACCCCCACGAGACGGGCCTGGGGCTGTACACCATCGTCATCGGCAACCAGTGCCTGAACGCCACCGGCTACGCGATGGGCCAGAAGTTCGACGGCAAGGTCGGCAACTCGGACCGGGACGCCTCCGAGAACGAGGCCACCATGGTGTTCTTCGGCGACGGTGCCACCAGTCAGGGTGACGTGCACGAGGGAATGGTCTGGGCCTCCGTCTACGACGCCCCGGTCGTCTTCTTCTGCCAGAACAACCAGTGGGCCATCTCCGAGCCCACCGAACGCCAGAGCAGGGTCCCGCTCTACGAACGCGCCCGTGGCTACGGGTTCCCCGGCATCCGGGTGGACGGCAACGACGTGCTCGCCAGCCTGGCCGTCTCCCAGTGGGCCCTCGACGAGGCCCGCAACGGCAACGGGCCGCTGCTGATCGAGGCCTTCACCTACCGCATGGACGCGCACACCACCTCCGACGACGCCACGCGCTACCGCATGGACGACGAGCTCCAGGCGTGGAAGCTCAAGGACCCCGTGGAGCGGCTGCGGGTGCACCTGCTCCGCGAGGAGCTGGCCGACCAGGACTTCGTCGACGAGGTGGAGCGGGAGGCCGACGAGCTGGCCACCCGGTTCCGCCAGTTCTGCTTCGACATGCCCGAGCCGCCGCCGGAGCGGATCTTCTCCGCCGTGTACGCGGAGGAGAGCCCCGTGGTGGCCGCCCAGCGGGACGACTACCTCCAGTACCTCTCCGGATTCGCCGACGCGGGCCACGACACCGAGGGGAGTGTTCGCTGATGGCCGCACCCACCGTGGAATCCACCGGGTCCGAGACCGCACGGACCCAGACGATCACCATCGCCAAGGGCCTGAACATGGCCATGCGCGCGGCCATGGAACGCGATCCGCGCGTGATGGTCATGGGCGAGGACATCGGCCGGCTCGGCGGTGTCTTCCGCGTGACCGACGGGCTGCAGAAGGACTTCGGCGAACACCGCGTGCTGGACACCCCGCTGGCCGAGTCCGGGATCGTCGGAACCGCCATCGGGCTCGCCATGCGCGGCTACCGCCCCGTCTGCGAGATCCAGTTCGACGGGTTCATCTTCCCCGGTTTCGACCAGATCGTCTCCCAGCTGTCCAAGATGCACTACCGCAGCCAGGGCCGGGTGAAGGTGCCCGTGGTGATCCGGGTGCCCTTCGGAGGGGGGATCGGTGCCGTCGAGCACCACTCGGAGTCCCCCGAGTCGCTGTTCGCGCACGTCGCCGGGCTCAAGGTGGTGTCCTGCTCGAACCCCGTGGACGCCTACTGGATGCTGCAACAGGCCATCGACAGCGACGACCCGGTGCTGTTCTTCGAGCCGAAACGCCGCTACTGGGAGAAGGCCGAGCTGGACCCCACCACCCCGCCGCTGTCGCTGGGCAGCTCGGCGGTGATGCGCCCGGGCACCACGGCCACGCTGGCCACCTACGGCCCGATGGTCAAGACCTGCCTGGACGCGGCCAACGCCGCCGAGGAGGACGGCCACGAGCTGGAGGTGGTGGACCTGCGGTCCCTCTCCCCGCTGGACCTGGAACCGGTGACCGACTCGGTGCGCCGCACCGGGCGGCTGGTGGTGGTCAGCGAGTCCCCGGCGGAGTCCTCGATCACCTCGGAGGTCGCCACCCGGATCCAGCAGGAGTGCTTCTACTCGCTGGAGGCCCCGGTGCTGCGGGTGAACGGATTCGACACCCCGTACCCGCCGAGCCGGTTGGAGGAGGGCTACCTGCCCGACCTCGACCGTGTTCTCGACGCCGTCGACCGTTCGCTGACGTACTAGAAGAGGCTTCCATGTCGCAGTTCAAGCACTTCCCGCTTCCGGACGTCGGTGAGGGACTGACCGAAGCGGAGATCGTCAACTGGCGGGTCTCCCCGGGCGATCCGGTGGAGCTCAACCAGATCGTCGTGGAGATCGAGACCGCCAAGGCCTCGGTGGAACTTCCCTGTCCCTACTCGGGGACGGTGGGGGAACTGCTGGCCCAGCCCGGCCAGACCGTGGAGGTCGGCACCCCCATCCTCGCCGTGCGGACCCAGGAGGGCGAGCAGGACGCGCCTGCCGAGCAGGGTTCCTCCGGCGAGCAGGCCGCCGCGAAGGAAGGCGGTGCGGACGAGGAACGGGTGGCCACCCTGGTCGGCTACGGACCCCGTTCCTCCAGCGCCAAACGCCGCCCCCGCAAGAAGAACACCGCGGCGACCGACACCGCGCGGAACGGGTCCCCGGCGGAGACCTCCGCGACGGCGCAGCCGGGCACGAACGGGACCTCGGTGCAGTCCCCCACCCGGGACTCCGGCACCACCGTGCAGGCCCCACCCGCCGCGCCCAAGCAGGGGACCGCCGCCTCCGGCGGGCACGTGCCACTGGCCAAACCTCCGGTGCGCAAACTCGCCAAGGACCTCGGGGTGGACCTGCGCTCGCTGAACGGCTCGGGCGCCGAGGGGGTCATCACCCGCGAGGACGTCGAGCGGGCCGCCTCCGGGGAACTCGGGCGGTCCTCCGCACCGGCGGTCGAGACCGGCGCAGGGGAGCACCGGGTGCCGATCAAGGGGGTGCGCCGGGCCACCGCCCAGGCGATGGTGGACAGCGCGTTCACCGCCCCCCACGTCACCGAGTTCCTCACCGTCGACGTCACGCCGATGATGGAGTTCCGGCAGCGGCTCAAGTCGCATCCGGAGTTCCAGGACGTGCGGGTCACTCCGCTGGCCATCGCGGCCAGGGCCATGTGCCTGGCGATCCGCCGAACTCCCGACGTGAACGCGACCTGGGACGGCGAGGCCGGCGAGATCGTCTACAAGGACTACGTCCACCTCGGCGTGGCCGCGGCCACCGACCGGGGACTGGTGGTCCCCAAGGTGCGCAACGCCGAGACGCTGTCGCTGCGGGACCTCGCCGCGGCCCTGGAGGAGCTGACCACCACGGCCCGCGAGGGCAGAACCCCGCCCGAGGCGATGACCAACGGGACCATCACGATCACCAACGTGGGGGTGTTCGGAGTGGACACCGGCACCCCCATCCTGAACCCGGGTGAGTCAGCCATCCTGGCCTTCGGTGCGATCCGCGAGATGCCCTGGGTGGTGGACGGTCAGGTGGTTCCGCGTCAGGTGTGCCAACTGGCGCTGAGCTTCGACCACCGCGTGGTGGACGGCCAGCAGGGATCGCGGTTCCTCGCCGACGTGGGCGCGGTGCTCTCCGACCCCGGCATGGCGTTGACCTTCTGACCACGGGTCCGCGGGCGGCGCCCGGGACCGGCCGGTTCGGGCCGGTGCGGTCCCGGGGCCGTCGCCGAACACCGGCGAAGTCCCGCGCTGCGGGGCTCAGGAGCCGCGTCGGAACTCGGTCACTCCCTCTCCCGGGCGCCACAGCCGGATCAGCAGCTCCTCCCCGTCGACGGAGGTGTGCACCACCTCGCGCAGGTCCAGACGGAAGAGGTGGAACGGGCCGGGGGGAGGTCCGACCTCGTCCCGGTAGACGTCCAGGTCGCGCTGCGCGGTGACCTCCACGGCGTGGGCGGTGACCTTGGCGTCGCCGCCCTCCATGTGCTGGTCGCTGGGGTGGGCGTGCAGGGCGCAGCGCCGGTCGCGGCGCAGGTCACGCGCCTTCACCGCGTCCCACATGGATCCGAGGGTGAGTTCGCCGTCGTGGAACTGCACCTCGGTGCCACTGACCCGAGGGCCGCCGTCACCCCGCAGGGTGGCCAACACGTGATGGGTTCCCGCCTCGAAACGCCCCCGCACCACGGAGGCCAGTTCCGGGCACTCGGTCGCGAACTGTTGCCAGCTACTCATGCCGGGAGGATCACATCCACCCCCGACAGTGGAGGCGCTGTCGTCTCCTCCGCGTCAACCCGGTGCACGGCGGAGGAAGCCGCCGTGCACCGGTGGTTCACTCCGCCCGGCGCCTGCGTCCTCCGCGCTGGGCCGCTGCCGCACCGGCGACGGCCTCGGCGGCGGCGTTGGCCTGTTGGGCGGGGGTTCCCTGTCCGCCGTCGGCCTCCCCCTGCTGCTGCGCCGCCGTGCGCTGCTCGTCCGTGCTCGCCTCCGCGACCCCGGAGTCGTCTCCGGAGGCGTCCGCGACCGTCTGCTCCTGCTGGGGGGCGGGTGCCTGGCCGGTTTCCTCGGCGGCCGAGCTCTCGGAGGCCCCGCCCTGTTGTTCGTTTCCGCCGGCGGACGCCTCCCGCGCCGCGCCGTCCGGGTGCTGCCCTGGTTCGCCGTCGATCTCCGGCGGCCGGGTGGCGGCGGGCCCTTCCGGAAATTCGAACTCGTGTGCCTCGAAGTCGTGCACCTCGATCTCCGGCAGTTCGAGCTCGCTGTTGAGCTCACCGAAGATCGGCGTTCCCGGATCGGATGTCGCCTTGCTCACCGCTTCGCCCTCCCAATCACTCTCGAAGCGAACCGGATCCCACGACGACTCGCACGTCGAAGGCCCGGTGCGCACATCCGCGCGCTCCGTGTCCGCCGACCGGGGGTCCGTGGGACGGCCCACCCGGCCCCGAGCGGACGAGACGCAGGGGCGCACGGTCACGACGAGGTCGGCCACCGGGGTGTGAGGTTCCGGTGACCTCGCCGCAACCAAGCACCATCCCAGAACAACAAGGCGGAAACAGAGTCACATTCCAAACCGTGGCGAAGGACACGAAGCTCCCGGCGTGCCCGATTTCGGACGAAAACGAAACCCCCGCTCAGGGCGGGGAGCACACCACGGGGTCGTCGTCAACGAACCGTGACGCAGGCCATCCGTCATCCGGGAGGATGATCCCGGAAAGTGGAAGGCGGGAGTCCCGACGCGGTGGCCAATTTTGCCGAAAACTGGCCGGCAGGGCCGAAGCACCTGTCCGGTGTGTCGGACACGGCCGGTCGCGGCCTCGGCGGAACCGTTCCGGGCGCTCCCGCCCCACTGCCGTGGTGCCAACCCTGCGGGCCGGCCAAGATGCCCACGCTTCCCAACGGGGGGCACGACTTGACACCCCAGCCACGAAGCCGCAGGTCACTACGGGTGTTCCCCGCACACGCGGGGATGGGCCTGACAGGGGCGGGCACTGCCTGCCGCACGTGCGGGTGGCAGTTGCTCAGTGACCGTTGGGTTCGGGGCTGGTGCGCTGGGCTGGGGTGTGCGCGGGTAGTGCCCGCAGCCGATCGCGGAGGTCGCGGGAGGCTCGGGCGGGCTGGTGCTCGGTGTGCAGGTCGGCGTCGAGGGCGGCCAGGCGTTGGCGGGTGGTCTCGCGCAGGTGTTCCGGCGCGACGGTGTCGAGCACGGTGGTGGCCAGGGCTGTGGCATCGGCCGGGGCGTGGTCGGCGGCGGCCGCGCGAGCTCGGATGACGGTGGCGGCGGCCCAACCGGGCGAACCCGTGGTTTTCAGGGCCACGGCGGTGGCGGCGTGTTCGGCAGCCTGGCGGGGTTCGCCGAGGCGCAGGGCGGATTCGGCCAGGTGCTGGTGCAGTTCGGCCCGGTCGAAGCCGAATCGGCCGGGCTCCTCGGCTCTGGCGGCGTCCATGTGGTGTTGGGCGCGGGTGGCCGCCGCGGCCGCGTCGCTGCGACGGCCGAGTGCGGCCAGCGCGCGGAGTTCGCACCAGGCGGTGATCTGCGCGCGGTGCAGGGGCGTGTCGGCGTGTTCCCCGGCCTGGGCTGCCAGTTCGAGCGCGTCGGTGGGCCGCTCCTGGAAGGAGGCCACCATCGACTGCGCGCCCAGGCTCCATCCGGTCAGGCGGTGTTCGCCGACGCTGATCCCGAGCCGGGCGCCGGTTCCCAGATGAATGTGGGCACCGGCGTAGTCGGCGGTGTGGAAAGCGAGGTTGCCCAGCAGGGCTGAGAGCCATCCGGCCAGCCGACGTAGCTCGGTGCGGTCGGCGTCGCGTTGGGGGTGGGTGAGCATGTCGACGACCATCTGCCGAGCCCGGTGGATCTCGGTGGCCAGCACGTTCGGCGCGTGGCGGGCGTAGTGGCTGGTGTAGTAGCCGACCGCTCGCTCGACTTGGTCGCGAGTGTCCGGCCCGCCGTCAGGTCCTTCAATTTCGCGCTGGAGCTGTACGGAGTCGGCCACGGCGGTCAGGGCGGTCTCGGCCATTCCAGCTCCCAACGTCGACGGTGTGGGCCGACCATACCCAGCCCCGGCCGCGATGCTGGGCAGGTTGAGGCCGAGGCGCTGCGGCGACACCTGATACACCCGCGCCAGCGCGGCGGCGTAGTCCGGGTCGGGCTGGACACCGTCGTGTTCCCAGCGGCACAGCCGCGCGGTGGTCACGCCCGGCGGAGCGAGCCCGTCAGCGGCGTAGAGCTCGCCGATGGCGGCCACGACCTGCGGGCGGCTCCATCCGTAGGCCAGGCGCCACACTTCCAGCGGCGCCAGATCGGGGACCTGGCGAGTGATCTCGTCGGCGATGGTGGCCACGTCCCAGTCGGCGCGCTGGCCGTGTCGGCGGATGTGCGCGGCTTTTTGTGCCAGTTCGGCGCGGTCGGCTCTGCTGATCTTCGGCATGATCACCCCTGTCGCAGATCACCAGACAGTATCGCCCACGTCCGGCACGAGACATTGCCGTGCGCGGCAATGTTGCCCCGTTTGGCCGTCATTGATCCCCGCAGCGCGCGGCGACGAGTGTGGAGATCAGCGCCGGGCGGGTTCGTCGTTGTCCCCGAGGCGACGGACCGGTCGGCGCCGAGAACCCACCACCCGAGAAGCGAGGGGAGATGAACTGCCATGGACGAGGATCTGGAGATCACCGTCAGCCAGCTGGCCGCTGCGGCCGACCGCACAGCGGCGTCGATGAGCGACGGCCCGACCGGCGACAGCGGCGACAACCGCGATCCGTGACGGCCGGGCCGGCACCGGCACAACCCTGATCCGGCGTGCCGACGGGCATGCTCCCGTCGGCACACCCCTTCCCTGACGGAAAACGAGGTGTGTGATGCAACATCGGCTGGTCAGCGGGATCGAACAAGCCCTGGACTGGCAAGGCCCGACCATGTTGGGCCGTGAATTCGCCGTGGGCAGCCTGCCCGACCCCAGTCTGGGCACCCGGCTGCTGACCCCACAGCACTTGCTGGACACAGTGATGCGCCGCAGCCTGGCCCCACCACAGGTGCGGTGTGTCCGCGATGGTGCCGAAATTCCCTCCCGCGAGTACCTCTCCGAGATCACCACCCGTCGCGGACAAGTGCTACCGATGGTCGACCCAGTCGGGCTCGGCCGCGTGCTGGCAGAGGGCGCCACACTCGTCGTCGACGGGCTCAACCGGTGGGAGCCGACGATGGAGATCGCCTGTCGGGCGTTGCAGTGGTGGGCTCATGAGAACTGCCAGGTCAACATCTATCTGACCACCCAGGACAGCAGTGGGTTCGCGTTGCACTGGGATGATCACGACGTGCTCATCGTTCAACTCGACGGGAACAAGCAGTGGGAGGTACGTGGCCCCTCGAGGGTGGCGCCGATGTTTCGCGACACCGACCCCAACGTGGATCCGCCGGAGGAGATCGCCTGGTCGGGACCCCTGCGCCCCGGCGATGTGCTGCATATTCCCCGTGGGTATTGGCACCGGGCCAGCCGCGCCGACGAGGGGGCCGGTCACAGCCTGCACGCCACGTTTGGCCTGCAGCAGCGCACCGGCATCGACCTACTGAGCTGGCTGGTCGACCAGAAAGCCCGCCAGCACGAAGTGTTTCGCCACGACCTGCCGCTGGCGGACGGGCCTGCGCCCGAGCGCTCGCACGCACTGCGCCAGGCCGCCACCGAGCTGATGACCGGCGTCGACCTTACCGAGTACCGACGGTGGCGCCAGCAACATCACGGTGCGGCACGGCACGTGGTCACCCACGGCCTGTTCGGCGCGATCGAGGAGGTCGTGGCCATCACCGAGTTCCCCCCGCTGATCGAGCTGGACGACGAGCAGGTGCACGTGGCCGCTGCGGGCCGGCACCTGTCCCTGCCCACCCGCGCCGAGCAGGCGGCGCGGCACCTGCTGTCCGGCCACCCCGTCTGGATCGACGACGTCACCGCAGCCTGCGGGGTCGACGCGGCGAAAATCGCGCACGTGCTGTTGGGGGAAGGGCTGTGTGCCGAAGTCACCGACGCCTTGCGCTTGGGTTGTTCCGGACTCGTCCCCACCGAACTCTCCTCGAACACGCGCTGAGTCACGGCGTCACCGACGTGGACGTGGCCACGACCTACCACCACGGGCAGGTCCACAAGCTGCTCGCCCAGGCTGCGGGGGAGTTGCTCGACCGGTTCACGATCTCCACCAAGGTCAGCTCGCAGGCGCGTCTGCCGACACTGGCCGAGCAAGCCAAGCGGGCAGCCGGTGATCTTGGCCGGGCCCCGGCGGTGATCCTGGTGCACAACCCGGAGCACCTCCTCCGCGACCTCGACCATGACCAGGCATGTCGCTGGTGGACCGCCACCGCCGAGACGATGTCCGGTCTCGTAACCAGCGGGATGTGCCGGTCCTGGGGGGTGGCGTGCTGGGACCCACGCCCGGTACGGGACCTGCTGGGTACTCCGGCCTGGACGCAGGCGCCGCAGCCGAGTGTGGCCATGGTTCGTGCGGGACTGCTCGTTCCAGCCGACGTGCTCACCGCCAGCGAGGAACTCCTGCAACGGATCCCACACACCGCCGGGCGGTGGGGGATGAGCCCCTTCGCCGGAGCGCCGCACCTGCTCGACGACATCAACCTGGCCCCGTTCCTCACCGAGGATGCACCGCAGGCTGCCGCGCCGCTGCCGACGGCGCTTGCGGTGGCCTTCCACCTGCCCGGGGTCTCCCGCATCGCCATCGGCACCGTCAGCCCCACCCACCTGGACCAGCTCGCCACCGCAAGAACATGGCCTGTCAACCAGCAACGGCTCAGCGCCTACCGACGAAAGCTCATGGCTCGCGCCGGTTCAGCGCGGTGACCAGCCCATCGGCCGCGTTCCGGACGGGCGCGGCCAACGGGCCGGCGTAGTCCTCGCCCGCGGTGATCAGCTCGGCGCACGCATGGAGCTGAGAGAGCTGCCCGGTACGGCTTTCCAAGTCTGCGGCGAAGACCTGCTGCACCTGCTCGGCCAGCGCGGGCGCGGCCAAGGAGTTGACCCACAACGTAGCCGCGTCCCACCCGCGCGGGGCCAGCCCGAAGTCCTCCCAATCCAGGATGCGGCAGCCCGGTGCGGTGAGATTGACCCAGCTGACATCCGCGTGGGCGACCGTCCACTCTGCAACAGTGGTCTCCACCTCGGGAAACACCGCCTGAATCGTGGAAGTGACGCGTTGCTGGGTGATCGGCCGCGTGTGTGGCGTCGCCACCCGCGAAGTGGGCACCGTGGACAACGCCGTCAGCGCCTCGACCAAGTGCTGCCACCACCCCTGCCCCAACTCGGGCTCGGTGGTGACTACCCCGCCCGAGCAGATCACCGGTTCGGTGACCAGCTCGGTCTCCTCCACCCGGACCAGCAGATCGCCGTCGCGCCAGCAGGTGCCCTGATACCACCACGGATGTCGCACCTGTCTCGGCAGCGCGGCCGTGGCCTCCAGCCCACACCGTTCGGCTGCGGCCTCGGCCGGAGCCACCGAGAGCCGCACCCACGTGTCCCGGTCGGTGGGCAACCCCAGTGACCGCCGCTTGCACACCCCCCGCTCCGACATCAACCGGGCTCCGAGCGCTTGCTCGGCACGCGCGACCAACTCCGCCCGCGGCTGCGTCCTGAGATCCACCGCGTCCACGGTAGCCCACACTGCAGCCCACGGCGCCCGTGACCAGGTGATCTCTTCCTCATCAGGGCCGGACGGATCATGCGGCGGGCACAGCTCGGCGATCACCGCGTCTTCACCGATCTACCGGAGCTGGCGGCAGACCTGCCTGCCGTGTTCCAGCACAGCAACTACTCTCCCAACAACTGGCTTTGGTCGAACAACTCGAAGCGGCTCGCACGGATCGACTCCGAGACGCCCTCCACGGCACCGTCGTGGCGGACATGACGTGGCTGTACGGCACGGTCTGACCTATCTCCGCCTCGCGGTCGATCCTGACTCCGACTGGGGCTCGATGGCCTGGATCGACCTGGCAACCGGGGAGTTACTCAACACCTACGACCCGACCGGCTCCGCTGAATAACCCACCCTCATGTTCACCGCCGACGGACCCGGCTATTTCTCCGCTTGGCACCCCTGCTCCTCGAACGGGTTCGCCACGCCCTCAGCGTCTACGCCGAGGTCGGTACGTGTCCCACCACAGTGTGGTGACAGCAGGGAGACCTCGCCCTCTAAACAACATCCTCCACGGGCAGAGGCCCGGAAACCACGAAAGCGGAGCTCGAGGTCCCCCCTTCGATGTTCCGGGAGACCCACCGACCTACGCTCGCCTGACGCCGGGCTCGCAGCAGCGAGCCCGGCAAGCGATCGGGATGCCCGCGGTGTCTCCCGCTTCCGTGCCCGCTCCGTGCCGCACGAAGCGGACGCGAAGCGGGCGAGCCTCCACTAGGGAATGTGCCGTCCGGACACGGCCCTGGCGACCACGAGCTGCTGGATCTGCTCGGTACCCTCGAAGATGTCGTAGATCTTGGCGTCGCGGTGCATCCGCTCCACCGGGTACTCCCGGGTGTAGCCGTTGCCGCCGAGGATCTGCACGGCCCGCTCGGTGACCCAGGTGGCCACCCGGCCCGCCTTCAGCTTCGACATCGACCCCTCGCCCGCCTCGAAGGGCACCTCGTTGCGTCCCATCCAGGCCGCCCGCCAGACCAGCAGCCGCGCCGCGTCGATCTCGGTGCGCATGTCGGCGAGGGTGAACGCCACCCCCTGGTTGTCGATGATGGGACGCCCGAAGGTCTCCCGCTGGCCCGCGTACTCCAGCGCCTGCTCGTAGGCGGCCCGGGCGATGCCCAGGGCCTGGGCGCCCACCGTGGGGCGGGACAGCTCGAAGGTGCGCATGGCCTGCGAACTCGACCGGCCGCCCTCCCGGGCGCGTGCCAGCCGCTCGTCCAGTTTCTCCTTGCCGCCGAGCAGGCACCGGCCCGGAACCCGGACGTCGTCGAGGTAGACGTCGGCGGTGTGCGAGGCCCGCAGGCCGTGCTTGCGGATCTTGCTCGGCGAGGACAGCCCCGGGGTTCCGGGCGGGACCACGAAAGCGGCCTGCCCCTTGGGCCCCAGTTCGGGGTCCACCACGGCCTGCACCACGTGCACGTTGGCGATGCCGCCGTTGGTCGCCCAGGCCTTCTGCCCGTTGAGCACCCACTCGTCGGTGGCCTCGTCGTAGACCGCACGGGTGCGCATGGCGGCCACGTCCGAGCCCGCGTCCGGCTCCGAGGAGCAGAAGGCGGCGACCTTGGGGTCGTCGGCGTCGCCGTAGCACTGGGGCACCCACTCGGCCAGCTGGTCGGGGGTGCCGGAGGCGAAGATCCCGGCCACGGCGAGGGTGGTGCCGAAGATCGCCATGCCGATCCCGCCGTCGCCCCAGAACAGCTCCTCGTTGACGATCGGCAGGGACAGGCCGGTCTCGTCGGCCCAGAACGTCGCCAGGGTCTCGAAGCCATAGAGTCCGATCCTGGCGGCCTCGGAGATGACGGGCCAGGGGGTTTCCTCCCGCTCGTCCCACTCGGCGGCGGCGGGTCTGATCTCCTTCACGGCGAAGCCGTGCACCCAGTCGCGTAAGTCCCGGTGTTCTTCGGTCAGTTCCAGCGAGAAACTCATGACTCCCTCGGGCTGCTTCGTGGGGGTTCGGCGGGCGGGGCGGCCGTGCGCGGGACGGCCGGGGAACTAGGCCTGCGGGATCTGGAAGAGCTTGGTGAGTCCGGCGGCGAAGCCGACGTCGCCGGCGACCTTCAGCTTGCCGGTCATGAACAGCATCGGGGCCGAGGCGTTGTTCGAGGCGAGTTTGAGCATCTCGACCGGGCCGATCATGACCGTGACCCTGGGCTCGCGTTCCTGGGACTTGTGCACCGTGCAGGTGCCTTCCGAGAGCACGCACTCGTAGCGCAGCACCCCGGAGTCGTCGCCGGAGTCCCCGTCCTTGAGGGACCCGTTCAGGTTGATGCGCCAGCGCACCACGGCCTCGGTGTTCTTGGCCCGGTCGGGGCGGTAGTGCTCCCCCATGCGGCGGAAGAGTTCGTCGAAGATCCGCTCGGCCAGCTCGGGGCGTGCGGTGACGGCCTTGAGCTGCTCGTCCGAGGCCCGGGAGATGAGCCTGGCGAACTGTTGTGGTTCCAGCGAACTGAGATCGACCTCGGCTCCGCTGGCCGCCAGTTCGGAAGCCTGTTCCAACAGGGCGACGAACTCGTCCCGGCCCAGTTTCTTGGGGTCGGCGGAGCCGAGGGCGGCGATCGGATCGGTGTCAGCCATGTGAGCCCTCCATTACCTACTCGCGAGTAAGACTACTCCTGAGTAGATAACGGGGCAAGGCAGCCCCACCACGCCTGTCCTACCGTACTCGAAAACCCCCGCGGAACCGGGAAGGTCACACCCGGGGACCGGCGCCGACATCCCCCACCGAGCCCTCTGTTAAGGATCTGAGCGTGCAGGACGCGAGAGACCCCCGGACCGAGTCACCCCCCAACCGGAGCAAACCCCGCTCCCGGAGGCTGCCCCGCGAAGTGCGCGAACGGCAGATCCTGGACGCCGCCGTGCAGGTGTTCGCCCGCCACGGTTACCACGAAGCCGCCATGGACGAGATCTCCGAGGTCGCCGAGATCTCCAAACCCATGATCTACGCCTACCTCGGTTCCAAGGAGGAACTCTTCGTCGCCTGCATCCGCCGCGAGGCCAACCGGCTGATCGAGTCGATCAGCGGGGCCGTGGACGCGGACCTGCCCCCGGACGAACAACTCTGGCGCGGACTGCGCGCCTTCTTCGAGTACGCCCAGCAGAACCGCGCCAGCTGGACCGTGCTGCACCGCCAGGCCAGCACCCAGGGGCCGCCCTTCGCCGCCGAGCTCTCCGCCTGGCGCCGACGCGCCCTGGACCTGGTCACCACGCTGCTCAGCCGTGCCGACGGCACCGAGGAGGACCGGCAGGTGCGGCACGAGCAGATGCAGCCGTTCGCCGCCGCCCTCGTCGGGGCCGGTGAGTCCATGGTCGACTGGTGGATCGAGCACCCCGAACACACCGCCGACGCGCTGTCCATGCGGCTGATGAACCTGGTCTGGATGGGCTTCGGGGACATGGTCCAGGGACGCCGCTGGAAACCCGACTGAGGAGAGCAAACCGGCACCCACCGTCCAGGCCGGACACACCGGCGGCACCCGGTGGCCGACGGGGCCACCGACGACACCGAGAAACCCGACACCGGGAGGAAGCCTTGCGCCTGACCCACTACGGACACTCCTGCGTGCTGGTCGAGATCTCCACGGCACGGCTGCTGGTCGACCCCGGCACCTTCGCCGCCGACTTCGAGACGCTGCACGACCTGGACGCGGTGCTGGTCACCCACAAGCACCCCGACCACCTGGACCTCGAACGCCTCCCCGCCGTGCTGCGCAACAACCCGAACGCCGAGCTGATCGCCGACACCGAGTCGGCGGCCGCGCTGGCCGAACAGGGCGTGGAGGCCACCACCGCCCAGCCCGGGGACACGCTGCGGCCGGGCGGGGTGACCGTCGAGGTGGTCGGCGGCGAACACGCGGTGATCCACCCGGATATCCCGGTCATCGCCAACATCGGCTACCTCGTCGACGACGGCGCCTTCTACCACCCGGGCGACTCCTTCCACGTCCCCCGGCGGGAGGTCGACGTGCTCGGACTGCCCACGGCGGCCCCGTGGCTGAAGCTGTCCGAGGCGGTGGAGTTCCTGCGCACGGTGCGCCCCAGGATCGCGGTGCCCATCCACGAGGCCGTGATGTCGGTCCCCGAGCTGCACTACCGCATGTTCGGCCAGCTCGGCCCCGAGGGCACCACCCTCAATCCCCTGCACCGGGGCGAGCCCACCGAGATCCCGTGACCGCGGCCGGGCTCACCTGGTCAACGGATCCGGGTTGAACATCCCGCCCCGCGCCCCTCCGTCGGGGGACGGGGCGGGAGGGGATGTGCCCAGCTCCGGATACGTGACCGGCACGGCACCGCCCTCCAGGGCGCGGTCCACGGC
>NZ_PVSR01000056.1:0-16023 GCF_003001495.1 Actinopolyspora mortivallis | reverse complement strand
CTCCTGGGCGGGGGGGACCGCCGGCTGCGCCCCCGTGGTCGAGGCCGCGCCCGCCGGAGGACCTCCGGTCGGTTCGGCCGTGCCCGGAGTGGCCTCGGCTCGCCCCGAGGCGGACTCGGGGTCCTCGACGGGCCTCATCCGCCCGCTGTCCGAGTTGACCCGCTCGATGATCGCCTGGGGAGCCGTTTCGGACGGGTCCTCGGCACGCCTGCGCCTGCGGCGCGAGCCGCGTTGCGCCCCGCCGCCGTGTTCGGCCAGCAGTTCCGCGACGGTGCGCTGGCTCGGGTCCTTGGACCCACTGTCCCGACTCATCGACTCCACCGTGCCCCGTGCTCGATCTCGCGTCCAGTTGACTCCGCGATCGCGCGGTTGTCACCCAGTATCGTCCCCCGCGATTGTCGACGGCACCCCCGGAGCGTCTCCGAACCCCCGTCGGACTCTCCGGGATGTCCTGGTGAGCCGGGGAATGGTGGGGTCTGGTGGGCGAGGTCGGAAGGGCCGCCCGGCCCGGCCGCGCGGGGCGGTCCCGCCGGGCGTCGACGGCGGGAGGCACACATCACGGCGCGCCCCTCCCTCTGGGGAGTCAACGGTGGTCACCGTCCCCTCGGTCGCGGCTGGACGCAGGGGGACGGCCCACCGTCGCTCCGGGCACGGGTGTGCCGCATCGAATCACGTCTCGAACTTGTACCCCAGACCACGCACCGTGAGCAAATGCCGCGGTTCGGTCGGATCGGGCTCGATCTTGGAGCGCAGCCGCTTGATGTGCACGTCGAGGGTCTTGGTGTCGCCGACGTAGTCGGCCCCCCAGACCCGGTCGATCAGCTGGCTCCTGGTCAGCACCCTGCCCACGTTGCGCAGCAGGTACTCCAGCAGGTCGAACTCCTTGAGCGGCAGCCCGACCTCCTGGCCGGAGACGGTGACCACATGGCGTTCCACGTCCATGTGCACCGGCCCCGCCTCCAGGGTCTGCCCGGACTGTGTCGGTTCCTCCGATTCCCCGCCTCGCCTCAGCACCGCGCGCACCCGCGCTATCAGTTCCCGCGCCGAGTAGGGCTTGGTGACGTAGTCGTCGGCCCCCAGTTCCAGGCCGACCACCTTGTCGATCTCGGCGTCCCTGGCGGTGACCATGATCACCGGAACGGAGGAACGCTGGCGGATCTCCTTGCACACGTCCGTGCCGCTCATCCCCGGAAGCATCAGGTCGAGCAGCACGATGTCGGCCCCGTTGCGCTCGAAATCGTCCAGAGCTTCCTGGCCGGTGGTGGCCACGGATGCGGTGAACCCCTCCTTGCGGAGCATGAAAGCCAGCGGGTCGGCGAAGGACTCCTCGTCCTCGACGATCAGCACCCTGGTCACCGGACTCCTCCCGTTTCGACGGCTCGCGTCCCGTCCCGTGCGGCGACGACCTCGCCCGAGTCCGGTTCGGCCTCGCGTGTCTCCGCCGGGGACGCGTCTTCAGTGTTGCGGGCTTTCTCGCCCGTCGGGTGCCGTGGCACCCGCAGTGTGAAAGTCGATCCGGTTCCGGGCCGGCTCCAGAGCGTGACCTCGCCGCCGTGGTTGGCGGCGACGTGCTTGACGATGGCCAGCCCCAGCCCGGTACCGCCGGTGGCCCGGGAACGGGCGCGGTCCACGCGGTAGAAACGTTCGAAGACCCGTTCCTGGTCGGCGGGGTCGATGCCGATCCCCCGGTCGGTGACCGCGATCTCCACCCACTCCCCGCGGAGCTTCCTGCTGATCGACACCGGGCTCGCGTCCGGCGAGTAGGAGATGGCGTTGTCGATCAGGTTGCTCAACGCGGTGACCAGCAGGGTGCGGTCCCCGTCCAGCTGGAGCCCGCTGGGTTCGTCGGTGGTGATCCTGATCCCGGCCGACTCGGCCGCCACCGCGCACCTGCCCAGGGACTCCTCGACGATCTCGTCCACGTCGACGGTGGACAGCTCGGGCAGCGGGTCGGCCCCCTGCAACCGGGACAGCGCGATCAGTTCGGAGACGAGCGTGCCCAGGCGGGTGGACTCGTGCAGGATCTTGTTCGAGAAACGACGCACCTCCTCGGGGTCGTCGGCGGCGTCCAGCACCGTCTCGGCCAGCAACGCCAACGCCCCGACGGGGGTCTTGAGCTCGTGGCTGACGTTGGCCACGAAGTCCCTGCGGGTCTCCTCCAGCCGGACGGCCTCCGACTCGTCGGCGGCGTCCACCACGGTGAAACCGTCCCCCAGGGGGCGGACGTCGCCGAGGACCGCGGCGGGTGAGCGGCCGTGGGGGGCGTCCCGGTTCAGTGGGGAGAGGTCCACCGGGACGGGCCTGCCCGTGTTCAGCGCCTGTTCGGAGGCCTTGCGCGCCCGGGGGTCGGGGCGGTTGTCCCGGACGAAGCCGAGTTCGTCGGCCCGGGGGTTGTGCACCACCACGTCGCCGAAGCTGTTCAGCACGACGATCCCGTTGTTGCTGGTGTGCACCAGACGTTGCAGCAGTTCCGCGACTGTCGGCCCTTTAGCACGTGTGCGCTCGGAACGCCCCCGGTTCACGGCGAGCCGGTAGCCTGCCAGCAGGCCCAGCAGCAGCACGCCGATCAACAGGGCGCCATAGCCCAATGCGGTCACAACCGCATCGTAAGCGGGGTGGGGCAGGTTTCGGCCAGAGTGTGAGGCTTCTCAGTGATACCTCTGACATCCGCAGGTGAGCCTTTTCATCGGTGATTCACTCGAAAGTGACCTCTCGTTCAGGAAAGCGGGGACGGCGAGACCCCGGCCCGAAAATGATCGTTGTCGCCCCCTCGGCGCCACACCGAGAAGACGACAACGATTCACATCATTTTCGACGCGGAACGCCTCAGCGTCCCTGACTGGCCACCGAGGCGGCCGCCTTCTCGGCGGCGTCCGGGTCCAGATAGGTGCCGCCGGGATTGCGCGGGCTCAGCTGCTCGTCCAGATCGTAGCGCAGCGGGATACCGGTCGGTATGTTCAAACCCGCGATGTCCTGGTCGGAAATTCCGTCCAGGTGCTTGACCAGTGCCCGCAACGAGTTCCCGTGCGCGGCCACGAGCACGGTCCGGCCCGCTCGCAGGTCCGGCACGATCGCGGACTCCCAGTAGGGCAGCAGCCGCGTCACGACGTCCTTGAGGCACTCGGTGCGCGGCATCTCCTCCCCCAGGTCCGCGTAGCGCGGATCACCCCGCTGGCTGTAGGGGTCGGAGTCGTCGATCTCCGGGGGCGGGGTGTCGAACGAACGGCGCCACAGCATGAACTGTTCCTCGCCGTAGGTCTCCAGGGTCTGTTTCTTGTCCTTGCCCTGCAGGGCACCGTAGTGGCGCTCGTTGAGCCGCCAGTCCCTGCGGACGGGAATCCAGTGGCGCTCGGCGACGTCCAGGGCGATGTTGGCGGTGCTGATGGCCCGCCGCAGCAGCGAGGTGTGCACCACCTCCGGCAGCAGCCCGGACTCGGCGAGCAGCTCGCCTCCCCGCCGCGCCTCGGCCTCACCGTTTTCCGAGAGGGGGACGTCCACCCATCCAGTGAACAGGTTCTGCGCGTTCCAGGTGCTCTCACCGTGGCGCAGCAGTACGAGGGTACCGACAGTCATGACGCCAGGTTATCCCCACGGCAGGACGGGAACGCGACGCGCGGGTGCGGCAACTCACCGGAGGGGGTTCCGCCGACCCGCCACGGTCCTCCCGGGGAGGGACGCCGGATTGTCGGTCACTTTTTCGGATGTTCACGAGATCGGAGCAGAAAGTGAAATCGGACCGTTATTCATTCGCCTCCTTCTCGCTCCCTCGACTGTGTCGCTAATCACATATTCGGGTGAAATGACGACACGAGCACTTCGCAGAGTTACTTTTTTGTTCAAACTTCACTCGAATGGAGGAGGGCATTGGCCTTGTGGTCCTTGCTCGACTCTGCGAAGTTTGGCAACGCTCTGGCGTGATCGGCTCCCACGCACTCCCCGATCGCGTCGGAGACGCGTACGGTCCGCTCCCCCCGTCGGACCGTGCCGCCGGGCCAGGGTCTCCCCGCCTACTGCGCCCGGCACAGCGGAACCCCCGCGCGGGGCGGTTCGAGCTCGTGACTCCCCCTCTCTCCCGAACCGTCCCGCGCCGGGTTCGCCGCGAGCGCCGGCCGACGCCGCCGGCTCACTGCTGGTCCTCGACCTCCGTGACGGGACGGACCGGCCCCTCCCGCTCCACCAGGGAGCTGAAGGCCCGCAGGTTCGCCAGCGACTCGCCCCGCGACTCGCGCCATCCCCACTCCCGACGGATCGCCGTGGCGAAACCGATGCGCAGCAGCGTGTTGAAGTCCCCGTCGGCGGCCTCCAGCACCTGCCCCAGCACCCGGTCCAGCTCCTCCGGGGTGACCGCGTGCAGCCCGATCCTGCCGATCAGGTGGAGGTCACCCACGGCGTCGACGGTGTAGTGCACGCCGTACAGCCGCGCGTTGCGCCGCAGCACGTAGCGGTAGAACTCCTCGTGCCCCTCGTCCGGACGGCGACAGACGAAGGCCTCCACCACCAGGGAGTGCTCGGTGACGATCAACCAGCAGTTCGTCTGCAACTTCCTGGTTCCCGGCAGGGTGACGAAGAACTTCCCCACCTCGGGGTGCTCGTAGTCGAGCTCCCCCTCGTCCAGCACGCCGCGTATCACGCCGTCGAGTGATTCCCGGATGTCCGAACTCATCGCTGTCCCCAAACGTCGCGCTCCGTCGTCGGGACGCGCCCACCACGCCCCGACGGCCCTCCCGGGAATCGAACCACGCCCCCGGCGGGCCGGTGCTCAGGCCGTCGCCTCCCCCGGGGCGGACAGCCCCCGGAAGGTCCGCCGAGCCCAGGCGTAGGTCTGCAACAACGACTCGGTGGTGCGCTGCCAGGAAAAGCGCGCGGCGTTGTCCGGGGCGGCAGCACCCAGCCCCGCCACGGTCTCCGGGCTCCGGATCAACGAGAGGAACACCTCGGCCCAGTCCGCCGGATCGTGTCCGTGCACCAGCCGTCCCGAGACGCCGTCGGCCACCGCCACCGTCAGTCCCCCCACCGCAGCGGCCACCACCGGCGTCCCGCAGGCCTGGGCCTCCAGCGCCACCAGCCCGAAGGACTCGTTGTAGCTGGGCACCGCCACCAGATCGGCGGCGCGGTAGACCCGCACCAGGTCGTCCCCCCACTGCGGCGACATGAACCGCACCACGTCGGCGATCCCCAGCGACTCGGCCAGCTGCTCCATGGCCTCCGGCCGTTCCTTGCCGCTGCCGGAGGGACCGCCGACCACCAGCACCCGCAGCCGCGTGCGCAGCTCGGCGGAGCGTCCCAGCAGCTCCGCGACCGCGCGCAACAACACGTCCGGGCCCTTCAACGGCTGCACCCTGCCGACGAAGGCCAGCACCACCGCGTCGGGTTCCAGGCCGAGTCCCCGTCGCGCCTCGGCGGTGTCCCCGGGGGTGAAGCGCTCCAGGTCCACCCCGGGAGGCACCACGGACACCGCCTCGGGGTCGGCGTCGTAGCGCGTGACGAGCTCCCTGGCCTCGGCCTCGGTGTTGGCCACCAGGCGGTCGGCGTCGGCCACCACCTGCTCCTCGCCGACCACCCGCACCCTCGGTTCGGGCTTGTCCCCCTCGGCGAGCGCGGCGTTCTTCACCTTCGCCAGGGTGTGGGCGGTGTGCACCAGCGGGACCCCCCAGCGCTCCCGCGCCAGCCAACCGACCTGCCCGGACAGCCAGTAGTGCGAGTGCACCAGGTCGTAGTAGCCCGGCTTCTGCCGGGCCTCCACCCGCAGGGCCCCCGCGCCGAACGCGCACAGCTGCGCGGGCAGGTCGTTCTTGTCCAGCTCCTCGAACGGGCCGGCCACGATGTGGCGCACCGTCACTCCCGGGGCCAGCTCGGCCACCGGCGGAACCTCCGAGGAGGTGGCCCTGGTGAAGATCTCGACCTCGGTTCCCAGCCGTGCCATCCGCCGCGCCGTCTGGGCGACATAGACGTTCATCCCGCCCGCGTCCCCGGTGCCCGGTTGTTCCAACGGGGATGTGTGCAGGGAGAAAACGGCGACACGACGCGGACGCATCGGAATCCTGGTGGAAGTCATCTGCTGCTCATCGCAAGTTCGTCGGGTGAGCCCGGGACGTTCGGACCCACGAAACCACGACGCCGCGAGGCCCGGAAACATTCCGAGACACACCCGACAGCGGGACTCACCCGTGCGGGGACACCACCGGGGGAAGACGCCGGGAAACGACGCCGACCAGGACGGAAAGGGCCCGCCGGGCTCCCGGGAGGACACCGCTGTGAGATGCCCCACCACGAACGGGTCGCTCCGGGGAGCCGAGCTCGGTGCGCGATCCCGAGAGCCGTTCCGGGGCCGGGACGTGGCGGCAGGCGACCACGTCCCGGCCCCGAGGGGTCAGCCCGGAGTCCGGCTCACAGCGCGGACTTCTGCTGCCACTGCTGCCAGCTCAGCATCCAGTCGTAGACCGCGTAGCGCGGCGGCATCTGGGTGCCCGAGCCGGTGACCTCGACCGGGTCGCCGATCAGCGCGCTGTCAAAGTACTCCTTGGCGTCGGCGTTGGTCAGGTTCACGCATCCGTGCGAGGTGTTGCGCACGCCGATGTTCGCGCGGTTCTGCTCGTTCTCGTGGATGAACTCGCCGTGGTTGGAGATCCGCACGGCCCACTTCTTCTTCACGTCGGTGTAGCCGTACTTCGGATTGTCCATGATCTCCACCGGATGCTTGGCCATCACGGTGTAGGTGCCCTCGTGGGTGTGCAGGTCCGGGTTGGAGGGTTTCCCGTAGCTGGCCGGGTAACTGGCCACCTGCTCACCGTCCCGGATCACCCGCAGCCGGTGCTTGTCCACCTCGGCCTTGACCACCTGGGCGCGTCCGATGTCGAAGTTCGTGGTCAGGTCGGCCTTGCCGTACTTGCCCGCGCCGTAGTCCACCCCGTAGAGCGGGGCGTCGACGCTCACCTCGGTGTGGGCGGGCCAGTACTCCTTCGGCCTCCAGTCGACCTGCTGGTCGTTGAGCCAGGCCCAGGCACCCTCCACCGGTTCGGAGGTGTCCACCTTCAGCAGACGCTGGACCTCGGCCTTGTTCTCCACCGGGGCGTCGAACTTGATGCTGATCGGCATCGCGATGCCCACGGTCTTGTCGTCGATCGGGTTGATCGTGGCCCGCACCACCTGTTCCGGGGCGACCGTGTGGAAGTCCCCGCTGACCGGGGTGGTCTCCCCCGAGGATCCGACCAGCTCGCCGGACCACTCGTAGGTCGTGTCGTAGCCCAGGGGCTCGGTGGCCCGCCACGAGGAGCCGTCCTCGGCGAGCTCGCCCTCGACCCGCTCGTCCTCGTCGTTGGTCAGTGAGACCTCGCGCAGCGTGCCGTTCTCGGCCACGAGCTTGATCGGGTCCTTCGGGTTCACCCCTTCGGCCCCCTTGCCCGGTTCGAAGGAGACGGAGGGCTCTCCGCCCTGCTGCGCGTCCGTGCCTCCGCCGGTTCCTCCGCTGGCACCGGAGCATCCGGAGACCAGCGCCAACGCCGCCAGCACCGCGACCAGTGCTCCCCCTGGCGAGCGCACTCGTGAACCGTTCACCCTGGTGGCCACTCCTACCTCGATCCGTTGCGTGTGTGACTTCCGCTGCATGGTCGGATCCGCGTGTCCGGGGGCCTCGCCGAGCTTCCGCCCGGAACCAGCCGGCAAGCAACTCGATCAGTCGCCCGGCACCCCGCTACCCGGCGGGGCGGGGGCCGGTGCCGAGTCGGACCCCGCGCATTCCCCGAACGCGTTTCATCTCTACTGGGAAGACGTGCGAGGGCAGCCGAGGATGCCCGATCCTGACGGTGTCACCGATCACATCTGCGCGACACGGGGGCGACCTCGACGGCACGTGCGCGAGAATCGGGCCGTGAGCACCGATCCGACAGCGACGACGAGGAATCCGGACCCCTCCGAACGAGCCGTGGCCGTGGTCACCGGGGCCAGCTCCGGCATCGGCGCGGCGACCGCACGCCACCTGGCCGCGGCGGGATTCCACGTGGTCCTGGGAGCCAGGCGGGTCGAACGGCTGCGGGAACTCGCCGCCGAGATCGACGGCACCGCAGCCCGGCTCGACGTCACCGACGCCGACTCGGTGGAGGAGTTCGTGGCGCGGCTGCCCCAGCGGTGCCGGGTGCTCGTCAACAACGCCGGCGGGGCCAAGGGAAGCTCTCCCGTGGCCGAGGCCGACGAGCACGAGTGGCGGTGGATGTGGGAAACCAACGTGCTCGGCACCCTGCGGCTCACGAAGGCGCTGCTGCCCAGGCTGGTCGCCTCGGGCGACGGACACGTCATCACCGTGACCTCGGTGGCCGCCCTGGAGGTCTACGACAACGGCGCGGGCTACACCTCCGCCAAGCACGCCGAGGCGGCGTTGCACCGCACCCTACGGGGCGAGCACCTGGGCGAGCCGGTGCGCTTCACCGAGGTCGCCCCGGGGCTGGTGGAGACGGAGTTCTCCGAGGTCCGCTACGGCGGAGACACCGAACGGGCCGCGGCCGTCTACCGGGGACTCACCCCGCTCTCCGCCGACGACGTGGCCGACGTGATCGCCTACGCCGCCACCCGCCCCGCGCACGTCAACCTGGACCAGATCGTGCTCAAGCCCCGGGACCAGGCCTCGGCCACCCGGGCCCACCGCCGCTGAGCCCGCCGGAAGCCTCCGACCGGCCCCGTCCGGCGGGGTCGTGCGCGCACGAACGCCGGTCTCAGCGCACGTACTCGTCCTGCGCACGCAGCCTGCGGAACGTCACCGCCAGTTCCAGGTCGAGCTCGGCCAGCACGTCGGCGATGGGGCAGGCGTAGCCCACCGTGCCGTCCCTGCTGCCGGCCAGGTGCAGTCCCACCACCCGGCCGTCGCCGTTCACCAGCACCGCCCCCGCGTCGCCCTCTCCCACGAAGGGCTGGTCGTCGGAGGAGGTGACCCTGAGCTGTTCCCGCAGCACCCGAACGCCGAGCGCGGGGCCGTGGTCCAGACGGACGGTGGCGTCGGTGGACGTCACGGTCGCGCTGGTCAGTCCCGTGCCGAATCCGCTCTTGCGCACGAACTCGCCGGGCTCGGCGCTTCCCTGGCCGGTGACCGAGCCGATGCCGGGGATCAGGCAGCAGCGGTCCAGGGACCCGGCGAGCGCCACCGCCGCCGCGTCCACCTTTCCGGACAGGGCCGCCCGCGAGAGGTCCGCGTACTCCCGCCCGGACTGCGGATCCAGCATCGCGTCGCCGACCGACCAGGCGTCGTCCATGCAGGCCACGTCGAAGGTGGTCAGTCCCATCGTGAGCACCGTGGACCCGTATCCGAACACGAGGGTGCCCAGGGTTCCGATCCGGTGGCAGTCACCGGTGGACTCAGCCCGGCCCGGTTCCACCGTGACCGGACGGCGCGGACTGATCCCGACCCCGCCGAACACGGTGGCGCTCTCCACGGGAGCCAGCGGCGGAACCGGATCGTCCAACCTGTAGTGGGCGTGGTGCAGGGTCACCGTCTCCTCCACCACGTCGGTGGGGATACCGAGCACGTGGTCGGGGACACGGTGGGACTCCCCGAGCAGCTCGACGGGTTCCTTGCGTTCGACGGAGACGACGATCGACTGCTGGCCGGTGGTGCGGCCCGCTGTGCGTTTCTCTCCGATGTCGACGGCGACAACTCCCGGAATGTCCAGCAGTTGGTCCTCGACCGCGCGTTTGACCGGACGAATCACCGCCCGATCGCGTACTTCCCTGACGCTTATCATGGCAGCCTCCGCCCACCATTTAACACGCAGGGTTAGAGACCAGTCACGAAGAGTCACTCTTCTGGTCGTCACCCGGCTTCACCGGAGCAGACAGTCCAGCAAAACCGGCTCCGGTTCCAGCGACACGCCGAAGGCCCGTGCCACCCCGGCCCGCACCTCACTCGCCAGCGCGAGCAGATCGGCGGTGCTCGCCGTCCCCCGGTTGGTCAACGCCAGGGTGTGCTTGGTGGACAGTCCCACGCGCCCACCGGGTCCCGGGTACCCCTTGGTGAACCCGGCCCGTTCGATCAACCAGGCCGCCGAGAGTTTCGTCCCCCCGCCGGGGAGCTCGTAGCCGGGGACGTGCTCGCCGACCCGCTGTTCGATGCGGCCGCGCACGGTGGGCCACCGCTCGTCCTCCACGATCGGGTTGGTGAAGAACGACCCGGCGCTCCAGGTGTCGTGGTCGTCCGGGTCCAGCACCATCCCCTTGCCGCGTCGCAGCCCGAGGACCGCCTCGCGCACCCGGGCGACGGGAACCCTCCGGCCGACCTCCACGCCGAGCGTGCGGGCCAGCTCCCCGTAACGGACGGGATCGGACAGCCCGTCGGCGCTCAGCCGCAGCCGCACCCGCAGCACCACCGCCGTGTCGGTGTGCTTGAGCACGCTGCCGCGGTACCGCAGCCCCAGCTCCTCGGCGGGGGCGGTGCGGACCTCGCCCCGGGCCCGGTCCAGCAGGTCCACCGAGACCAGCCGCTCCGAGATCTCCGTGCCGTAGGCCCCCACGTTCTGCACCGGGGTGGCGCCGGTCGACCCGGGAATGCCCGACAGGCACTCCAGCCCGCCCAGGCCACGCCGCACGGTGTCGGCCACCACGGCGTCCCAGTCCTCGCCGGCCTCGGCCGTCAGCAACACGGTGTCGTCCGGGCCCGTCTCGTACCGCAGTCCCGAGGTGGCCACCCGCACCACCAGGCCGTCGAACCCCTCGTCGGCCACGACCAGGTTGGAGCCGCCACCGAGCACCAGCAGCCGTCTGCCCGCTTCGTCAGCGGCACGGACCCGCTCGACGAGCTCCTCGGCGGTCCCGGCCACGACCAGCTCCGTGGCCGCCCCGCCGAGCCGGAGGGTGGTGTGCCGGGCCAGCGAACGCGCCCCGGGGTTCTGGACGCCCGCCCGCACGAGCGCCTCGCCGTCGGACATCGAACTGGAGGTCACGGTCGTCAACGGTAACCTGCGCCGCATGACACGCCTCATCGAGCACCGCAGCACGTCGTCGTGGTCGGCCGAGCACGTCCGGGCGGCCCTCGTCGACCCGGAGCCGCTGCGGGAGCGGCTGGCGGTGCTGGGAGGCGACCTCGCCGAGCTGGTCTCCCACCACGCCGGGGAGGACGGCGTGCACGTGCGGCTCCGCCAGCGCATTCCCGCGCCGGACCTGCCCGCCCCGCTGGCGGCGGTGCTGAGCAGGAACACGGTTCTCGAACGCAGCGAGAGCTGGCGCCGCCGGGACGAGAACCACGTGGTGGGGGAGGTCGCCGCCCTGGTGCGCGGCGTGCCCGCCTCGGCCACCGCCTCGCTGTGGCTGCGCGACCTGCCGGAGGCGGAGCGGCGGGACCCCGGCGCGGCGAACGGGCGCTCCGGGGCCGTCGAACGGAGCGAGTTCGTGCTCCGGGGCGAGCTGCGGGCGCGTCTGCCGCTGGTGCGCGCCGGCACGGAGACGCTGCTGCACCGGCAGCTGTCCCGGCTGGTCGAACAGGAGTGCCGCTTCACCGCCGCATGGCTCGTCCGGCACGGCTGAGGCGGGCGCACCGAGGGCTTCCACCGCTCCACGGGCGGCGCACGCGGGCGCGCGATCCCCGGAGGAGACCCGGGGTCAGTCGGCGGCCAGGAACTCCCCCAGCAACCGACGCAGCGCCGTGCGCTCGGTCATCATCGGCGCCGCGGAGTCGAACAGTTCCAGGCGGCCCCGCGGCAGCGTCGCGGCGAGCTGCTTGGCCACCTCGGAGTCGTGCAGGGGATCGGCCGTGGCCCCCACCACCAGGACGGGGCAGGCCACGTTCTCCAGGGCGGCACGGTCGGTCAGCGGGGCCTGGTCCGGCAACCTCTCCAACGCGGTCCCGAGCCGGAGCAGGTTGGCGGTGCGCTGCTCCACGTACTGTCCCACGGCCGCACCGGCGGGCAGGCCCTCCCGCACCGACTCGCGCAGGGTGGCCCCCTCGTCCGTGGCGGCCGCCCGCACCCCGGCGAGCAGCCGGTCGAACACCTCGCTCACCGCCGGGTTCCGGGGTTCGTCGATCGCGGCCGGAAGCAGCAGGGCCAGCCGCCGGAACCGGCGCGGGTGTTCGGCGGCGATCCGGGTCAGCGCCCCCGCGCCCAGCGAGACCCCGACCGCCCGGTCGGCACCGACCAGGTCGGCGACCCGCAGCACGTCGGCGGCCACCCGGCCGTAGTCCCAGTACCCGGGGTCCGGCGGATCGGCCGCCGAGCCGTGCCCGGGCAGGGTGAGCACCACCCGGGTTCCGGGCACCCCGGAGGCGGGGATGCGGGCCTCGCCGTCGGTGGCGCCCAGGCCGTGCGTCACCAGGGTCACGGGCTCGCCGCCGCCGTGAACCCGCCACGTGGTTCCCGAGGGCAGCACGTTCTCGGACTCCGCCGCGCCCTCCGTGTCGGTGCGCACTACCAGGGACTGCCCTTCTGCACTTCGAGCACCTTCGGGCGCACGTCGACGATGTAGACCAGGGCGGCGACCAGACCGGCGACCCAGATGATGGTCATGGGGCCACCCCGCATGAGGATCAGCACCAGCGCTCCCGCACCGGTGATACCGAGCCAGGCCGGCTTGGACAGCTTGTTGGCCGCGGTGAACGCGTCGGCCCGCTGCATGGCGGCGTGGCCGAAGGCGTAGACACCGACCACGATGCCCGCGATCCACAGCGCGGTGACGATCACGTAAGCGAGTAGCACGTCCCCGAGGATACGTGGCCGCGCCAGCCCGAAGGCCCCGGCACGGGTGCGGCTCACTCGGCGGAGCCGTCCCGGGTGCCGGAGCCTCCCTTCTTCGCCGTGGTGGAACGGCTCCTGCCGCCGGATCCGCTCTTCTTCGTCCCGGAGGTGTCTTCCCCCTGGCTGTCGGTGGAGTCCTCGGCCCGCTCGGAGCCTTCGGTGTCCCGGGCCGACTCACCGCCGCCGCGTTCCCCGAACTGGCGGGTCACGGTGCTCACCCGGCCGAGCACGTCGTCGGCCAGTTCCCTGGCCTCGTCCACGACCTCCTCGACCCGGTGTTGGGCCTGCCCGACCTGGTCCCTGGTGCGCTGCACGCCGGGCTGGTTGCGCAGCCGTTCCAGGGTCCGCTCGCCGCGCTGCCCGCAGTAGCCGTAGAACTGCACCGCCGACTCCCGGTAGTGGTCGAGCAGCTCGCGCAGCTGTCCGGCACGCAGCCGCTCGCGGAGTTCACCCAGGTCGAGGTGCTGTCCGCTGCCCTGCCCGCGTGCCGATCCGGCGTACTCGGTGATCTGGTCCCGCACCCGCTGCGCGGTCTCCATCACGGCGTGGGCGGCGAGGTCGCCCGCTCCCAGCGCGGCCAGCAGGGGGGTCTTGGCCTGGTGGTAGAGGCTCTCGGCGGCCCGGCCCGCGCCGTTGCCGGTCCGCTGTTGCTCGTCCTGACGGGTCTGTTCGTCCTGTCGGGTCGTCATCGTGATCACTCCTCGGATTCGGGTCGCACCGTCGTGGTGGGGACCGTGGGCGGCCCGTCGTCGGAGGCGGCGGGGACCGTCGTGGTGTCGGTCCGGTTGTCCCGGCGGAACGAGGCGTAGACCTCCAGCAGTGTCTGCTTCTGCCTTTCGTCGATCTCGGTGTCGGCGAGGATCGCGTCGACCACCGGTCCGGAGGGACGGTGTTCCATGATTCCGGCCCGCACGTACAGCGTCTCGGCGGAGATCCGCAGCGCCTTGGCGATCTGCTGCAGGATCTCCGCGCTGGGTTTGCGCAGTCCCCGTTCCACCTGGCTCAGGTAGGGGTTGGACACCCCGGCGCGTTTGGCCAGTTGACGCAGCGAGATCTGGGCGGTGTCCCGCTGCGCTCTGATGTAGCTTCCCAGGTCGGACACGGCACGGTTGACCACGCCGTTCACCGAACGGTCCGCACGTCCCACGGTTCCACCTCTCGGTTCCACGCTAACAAGGTTGCTAGCTTGTGCAAGCACCAAGTTTGCACTCTTTCGGGCGACGCCGGGAACGGCGAACCGGCATCACCGGAACGGCCGCCTTCGCGGGCGGCGCGGCTCCGGAAGCGACCCGGAGCCTCCGCTCCGCCGTGAGGGACCCACGCGCCCACCGGGCCCCGACACGGCAGCTCACCGGGGGCGGGCACGCCGCCCGCCCGACGCGTTCCCCCGGTCGTGCGCGCCGCGCCATCTTTCGGGCAACCTCGTCGGCACAGGCCGTTTCTGGCCTACGATGGGCGTGTGAACAGCAAAGCCGTCGCAGCCGTCGCGCCGAACGGGCTATCAGCGACAGCGTCCGAGCCCGTCGGGCCCGACACGGAACAGGACATCGACCTTCTGCTGGCGTTCCTCAACACCACCGACGCCGAAACGGGCACGGACGTGCTCCGGGACCCGGAACAATGGCGACTGTGGTGCCTGGAACACACCGGCCAGGCTTCCGTGGACACGACAGCCGCACGCGAGATCCGCGACCTCATGCGCATGTCGATCAGCTGTGACCCGGTGGCACCGGACACCACCCCCCACGGCACCGCCCAATGGCCGGTGCACGTCCGCTTGGAGGACGGGGTGCCGGTGACCTCCGGAACCGACGCGCTCGGAGTCGTGCTGGCCGCGGCCTCCCGCATCGTGATCACCGGCCGGTGGCACCGCATCAAGATCTGCCCCGCGACGAACTGTCTGTGGGCCTTCTACGACAGATCCAGAAACCGCTCGCGCACCTGGTGCTCGATGCGGGTCTGCGGAAACAGGGAGAAGGCGCGTTCCTGGCGCGAAAGGCACACCGCCCACTGAGGCCGGACGGTGTGTCGTCGTGAACGGCCGCCCCGGCCGTTCACGACACCAGGTGCGTGACGACGTGGATGGCCAGCCCGGCGAGCGCACCGACCACCGTGCCGTTGATCCGGATAAACTGTAGATCGCGCCCCACGTGCAGTTCGATCTTCCGGGAGGTCTCGGCGGCGTCCCAGCGCTCGACCGTGTCGGTGATCAGCGTGACCAGTTCCGCGCGGTAGTGCGTGACCACGTAGCGGGCGGTCTCCCGCAGCCAGCCGTCCACCTTCTCGCGCAGCTCCGGCTCGGCCACGAGCCGCCCGCCCAGCGACCGCAGCCCCTCGCGCACGCGGTGCCGCAACTCGCTGGAGGGGTCCTCGGCGGCCTCCAGGAACATGTCCTTGGCCGTGGTCCAGGCGGTTCCGATCAGTTCCCGCACCTCGGGGTGCTCCAGCACCTGGTGCTTGATCCGGTCGACCCGTTCCATGGTGCGCGGATCCTCCCGCAGGTCCCGGGCGAACTCGACCAGGAAACGGTCCACCGCCGCCCGCATCCGGTGGTCGGGGTCGGTGCGCACCGCCCAGGCGAAGGACAGCAGCTCGCTGTAGACCTTGTCCGCCACCATCGAGTCGAAGAACCTCGGCGACCACGACGGGGCCCGCTGCCCCACCACCCGCGAGACGGTCTCGTGGTTGTCCCGCACCCAGTCGTAGGCGCGGTCGCACACCAGGTCGACCAGCCCGTGGTGGGAACCGTCCTCGAAGAGCCGCCCGAGCACGCGTCCCAGCGGCGGGCCCCACGGGCGGTCCACCACTCGCCGCACGAGCACCTGCTCCAGCACCCGGCGGACGTCCTCGTCCCGCAGCACCCGCACCGCTCCCCGGGCGAGGGTGGCCAGCTCGCCGGCGGCCCGTTCCGCGTTGTCCGGCACCGCCAGCCACTCCCCGGCGCGGCGGGCCGGTTGCGCGCGGTCCAGTTTGTCCGTCACCACGCTCTCGGAGAGGAAGTTGCCGCCCACGAAGTCCCCCAGGCTCCGACCGAGCAGGTTCTTGCGGGTGGGGATGATCGCGGTGTGCGGGATCGGCAGCCCCAGCGGCCTGCGGAACAGGGCGGTCACCGCGAACCAGTCCGCGAGCGCGCCGACCATCCCCGCCTCGGAGGCGGCGTTGACGTAGCCGACCCACCCCGGCGCTCCCGCGCTCTCCCACCAGCGGGTGAGCGCGTAGATCACCGCCACCAGCAGGAACAGCCCGGTGGCCACACCCTTCATCCGCCGCAGGGAGCGCTGCCGGAGGAGTTCCGTCCCCGAGAGATCCGACACCC
>NZ_PVSR01000055.1:0-16578 GCF_003001495.1 Actinopolyspora mortivallis | reverse complement strand
GGGTGAGGTCGGGGTGGACGAGGAGGGACGTCGGGAGCGTGTCGGGTCGCCCGTGGCCATCTCGAAGAGCCTGCGTGCCCAGACGCGTCGGAAGACTCCGGGAGCGCTGTCCGCTCCGTGGGCCGCCGTGGTGGCCGGGATCGGACTCTTCGAGGCGGCGTTCGGCAGCATCGCCGCCTCCAGGTCGTTGTAGGTGGACACGGGGGCGATCGCGTCGACCCGGGGATCGGTGCCCGCGAGCAGGATGCTCAGCGCTCCGCCGTAGGAGACCCCTCCCACGCCCACCAGCGGGTCCTTCTCACCCTGGGTGAGGATCTCGGGCTGTCGTGCCATCCAGTCCAGCAGGCGTCGTGCGTCCCGGACCTCGTAGTCGGGTGCGTTCAGGGCGATCTTGCCCGTGCTGTCCCCGAAACCACGGGAGGAGTAGGTCACCACGGTGAAGCCGCGGGCCGCGAGTCGGCGGGCGGGCTGCTCCAGTTCCGACTTGTCCCCGGTGAACCCGTGGGCCAACACGATCGCCGGTGCCGGGGTGGAGACGGGGACGTGGAGCGTGAGGTCGAGCTGTACGCGGTGTTGCTCCCGTGGGCCGTCCAGCACGTCGATGCTGGCGTGCCGGGTGCTCGTACGAGGCCGGTTCTCGGAGGACCCGTCGTTCGAGAACCACAGCGCCACTCCGGCCACGATCAGGGCCACCAGGGTGATCGACAGCAGCGGAAAACTCGGGACGCGCCGACGGGACGGAAACACGCGCACGACCCTAGAGGACCGAAACCCTCCGTGGGGGTTCGTGAGGGGCCCGTGCGGGCAGAAGGTATTGATCGGATACGGCGTCGCAATCGCATCGCTATAGAACGTCCCGTGCGCCGCCGGTGAACCCATTTAACCACTCGGAGGCGTGGTTGGCCACCGGAAAACGGAATATTCCGTTCGTCGCGGTGGGAGATGGGGGAGCAGGTCGCCCCGCCGGAGTCGTCCGCCGACTCATGGGTCAGAATCTTCGGAGATCGTGGAGGGGAGTATTCCTGCACGGCGGTGTCGTCATCACGGACCGCGATCGCCGCTCACGGTGATTCGGGCCCGGTGCCGTCGGCCGGTCCTCGACCGGTGGGAGAGACCTCCGGTCCCGGCTTTGGCCCCAGAACCGGAGGTGGTTGATGCGTCCCGCGCCCGTGCTCGCCCAGACGGCACAGCAGTCCCAACCGGACACCATGGGAGTGCCCTGGTGGGTCTGGTTGGCGACCCTGGCCGGGTTGCTCCTGTTGATACTGCTGGACCTGGTCATCGTCGACCGCAAGCCCCACGAGGTCGGCGCGGGCGAGGCGACCAGGTGGGTCCTCTTCTACGTCTCCTGTGCCCTGGTGTTCGGGCTCGGTGTCTGGTTCCTGGGTGGGCACGCCTTCGCCGTGGAGTACTTCACGGGGTACGTGGTGGAGTACTCGCTGAGCGTGGACAACCTGTTCATCTTCATGGTGATCATGTCCAGCTTCGCGGTCCCCTCCGTGCACCAGCACCGGGTGCTGCTGATCGGCATCGTGCTGGCTCTGGTGTTCCGCGGTCTGTTCATCGCGGTCGGAGCCCAACTGATCTCGCGTTTCGTCTGGGTCTTCTTCGTCTTCGGCCTCTTCCTGCTCTGGACGGCGGTGAGCATGCTCCGGAACAAGGAGGAGAACGAGGAGGCCGAGAACGCGGTGGTGCGTTGGGTGCGCAAGGCCTATCCGGTGACCGAGCAGTTCCACGGTACGAGGATGTCGGTTCGGATCGAGGGCAAGCGATGGCTGACCCCGATGTTCGTCGTGATCGTGGCCATCGGAAGCGCCGACGTGATGTTCGCCGTGGACTCCATACCGGCGATCTTCGGTGTCACCCAGGACCCGTTCCTGGTGTTCACGGCCAACGCCTTCGCGCTGATGGGGCTGCGCCAGCTGTACTTCCTGCTGGGAAGTCTGGTCGACCGGCTGGTCTACCTGTCGACGGGGCTGGCGGTGATCCTGGCCTTCATCGGCGTCAAGCTGATCCTGCACGCCGTGCACGCCTACCACTGGGTTCCGGCGTGGTTGGAGATCGGCAACCTGCTGTCCCTGGGCGTGATCGTGACCGTGCTGGTTGTCACCGCCGCGGCGAGTCTGCTCAGGTCCCGTCGGGAACAACGCGCCGCGGAGAGCGGCTGAGTGCCCGCAAGGACCGTGTTCGGGAGGAGAGGGCGGCCTTCGAACCGTTCGCCACCGTGGGGTCCGTCAGTTCAACAGGGTGTAGCTGAGTTCTCTGCACACCCGGCCGAGCGGGAGATCCAGTCCCGGGTTCTCCAGGGGGAGCAGCAGATCGGGCGCTTCGGGTAGCACCGTGCCCGCGGGCGGGTCCCACAGGCAGACCGAGGGCTGGCCCGCGTCCATGGAGGAGCGGTACCAGAGTCCGTCCAGTTCCGGGTAGGCGGCACGGATGCAGCGGGCCCAGGCCTGGGTGCGTTCCTTCGTGCCGCTGCTGATCGCCTGGGAGGCCCCGGCCCTGGTGGGCCACAGTCCCGAGAGGTCCAGCAACCGGACCGTGCGGCGCGGACGGAATATCACCAACTGCGGAGCACGCGTCTTTCTGTCCACTGTGGAAGTGGCTTGGAAGACCTCGGCGATGCAGGTTCGTACCGACAGGGAGAAGTACAGCACCCCGTGTTCCCTGGTGACGGCGGGGCCGCCCTGCGGGGTCGGGGGATGGGGGTCGAACCTGGCGTGGGGAAGCGGTCCGGCGTAACGGAAGCTGTTCCACTGCTGAGGGTGGTTCCCTCCCGAGGTGAACACCCGGACGAGTCGCGTACCGGCGGGCAGGGCGACGACGTCCTCGGTGCGACGGAGCATCGCTTGCAGCGCCGCTGGAGCGGGCGGCTGGGGAAGCCGGGCCATCGCGGGTCCTGTGGTCGCCGGGGACTACACGGGAGTTCCGATGACCGAGGCGAGTTCGGCGACCCGACGCGGATCGCCGTAGGCCATCAGCCATTCCCGCGGGCTCACCGGGCGGTCTCCGAGTTCCAAGTCCTCCTGGGGGGTGGTCATGAAGTTGGCCAGCACGAGCGCGGGTTGGTCGCTGGGCATGGCGGCCAGGACCGTCTCCAGACCGGGCAGGACGTCGTCCTCGGTGAACTGCCAGGCGGGAAGACGCCAACCGCCCCGGTCCTTCCAGCCGATCAACCGGCGGGAGGCGACGCGGTGTCTGATCCGGCTGGTGTCGATCCCGAGGCGTTCGGCCGCCTGCCCCACCGACAACGCGGTGTCCCGCAGCACGGCCTGTTCCGCCACGGCGCGCGCCCTGGGGTCGGTCTCCTCGTCTCCGAGGGGAGCCAGGTCGAGGCCGGTTTCGCTCAGCGCGGTGCGTTCGTTCTCGTCGAAGTGCGCGCCGGGATCGGTCTGGGCGGGGGTGAGCCGCTTGGCCGCGTCCTCGACGAGGGCGAGGAACTCGTGGGCGGTCACCTTCAGGCCGGCTCGGGCCAGTACGGTCTCCAGCGCCACTGTCATACTTCCAGCCTAACCCCTTTTTCGGGCTCGTGTGCGCCACTGTGCGGGCGATGTCGGCGAAGTCACGTGCGGTGTTCGGGGGAATCCGTGGAGTGACAGCATATATGACCTCGGCGCCGTGAGCGCCCGGGTGATTCGTGCGGCTGTCGCCCGGGCCGGAGTCCGGGGAAGCCCGACGGGGAGGGCTTCCCCGGAGGTTTTTCCGGACCTCAGCCCGTCGGGAGGGTGTCGAGGTGCTCGGAGACGGTGTCCGAGAAGTTCCTCCCGTTGCTGACGTCCCAGTTGACGGACCAGGTCATGACCCCACTGAGGGCGGGGTGGGGCGTGTCGGGCACGAAGCTTTCGCACCGGGTGGTCCGGGTCAGGCAGTCCAGCGCGTCGGTGACCACGGAGGGGGCGACGTGACCGCTGCCCGCCGCGGACGGGGAGGCGGGGAAGCCGAGCGAGATCTGGTCCGCGCGCAGGGTGTCCAGCAGAAGGCACGCCTGCGTGGTGACGAAGTCCACCGATCCCTGGCTGTGTACCTTCCCGTCACAGCCGCGCATCGAGCCCGAGTTGTAGTACTGGGTGTGGACGACGGTGATGATGTCGCTGAGGTTGTTGATCAGCGGCATGTAGGAGCCGCCCGGCTGCACGTACAGTGTCTGGGGGCCATGGTCAGCAGGAAGTCCTCCCCGAAGTGCTGGTGCAGTTGTCGTGCGGCGCTGGTGACTCCCGCCGTGTCGAAGCTGTGTTCCAGGTCGATGTCCAGTCCGTCCAGCCCGTAGGACTCGATGATCCCGATCATGGAGTCGACGAAGTTGTCCACGCGCTGTTCGGTGCCGAGGTGGACCGAGCCCTTGGCCCCGCCTATCGACATCACGAACTTGGTGCCCTCGGAACGCTTGTCGGCTATGTCGGACCTGAGCTGGGCGTCGCTGTAGCCGCCCAGCGCCCGGGAGAGTTCGGGATCCACGCTGAACTTCACGGCTCCCGGTCTGGTGGGGTCGGACTGCGCGAAGGCCAGCGCGACGAGGTCGTAGCTGTCGGGGATGTCGCTGACACGCAGTGGTTCGGCGTTGTTGACGAAGTTCTGCCAGTAGCCGGTGAGTTGGTGGGTGGCGAGTCCCGAACTCTCGGGACTGGCGGCGGCCGCTCCGACGGCGCCGCGCTGGTCCTGTTCGGCCGCGGCGGGAGCGGTGAGGGCCAGGGGAACGACGGCCGCCGCCAGGGCGGCGGTGATTCGGCGAAGGCGCATGGGAACCTCCGGGATCGCTGTTGGAGCTCCCCAAAGTGGACTAGACCAATAGTTCGCGTCAAGGTTTCGTCGGGTTTCGGTCAGGCGACGGGTTGACGATCGCTCTCCGAATCAGTTGACTGGGGCGTACCGACTGGTCGGTCTCGCGGAGGTGTGTCGATGTCCGGCGTCTATGACGAACGCCCGTGGCTGAAGTGGTACGCGGAAGGGGAGCAGGCGGACATAACCCCGGCGCACGAGGACATGATCGCCGTGCTGGAACAGACCCTGCGGCGCTGTCCGGAACGGGTGGCGCTGACCTACTTCGACGGCGAACTCAGTTACCGCGAACTGGACGTTCACGTCGACGCGCTGGCGGCCCACCTCTCCGCGCGGGGTGTCGGTGGCGGCGACCGTCTCGCGCTGTACCTGCAGAACGTCCCCCAGTTCGTGATCGCCCTGCTCGCCGGGTGGAGACTGGGAGCCGTCGTGGTCCCACTGAATCCGATGTACCGTGACCACGAGCTGAACACGATCCTCGACGACGCACAACCCGCCGCCCTCGTCACCTCCGAGCACGGCTGGCACGAGGTGCTCGCTCGGGTGCTGCCCGCCCACGGCGAACCCGTGGTGGTCACCACAAGTGAACTCGACTTCGCCGGAGACGTCACCCCTCCCGTGCTGCGGGACTCCGTACGCCGCCGTCCGGAGGAGACCGAGGACCTGGTGGAGATACTCCGGGACCGGCACGGACAGCATCCCCCGCGTCCCCGGGTGCATCCCGACGACATCGCGTTGCTGACCTACACCTCCGGAACGGGCGGCCCTCCCAAGGGCGCCACCAACACCCACCGCAACATCAGCTTCAACGCCCAGGCGTTCACCCAGCGTGCCGACGGGCCGGACGGGGGAGGTTTCCTCGCCCTGGCACCGCTGTTCCACATCACCGGGCTCGTCTGCCAGTTGGGGGCCGCGCTGGCCCTGGGGGGACGGCTCGACCTGCTTTACCGGTTCGAACCGGGTGTGGTGCTCGACGTGGTACGGAAGCGACGACCGCAGTACATGATCGCCCCGTCCACCGCCTATGTCGCCCTGATGAACCATCCCGGGGTCAGCGCCGAGGACTTCGCGTCCTTCGAACAGGTGTACTCGGGCGGCGCTCCGCTGCCCGTGGATCTGGTGCGCAGGTTCCGCTCCGAGTTCGGGATCTACATCCGCAACGGGTACGGCCTCACCGAGACAACGGCCACCGCCACCTCGGTGCCGCCGCATCTGGAGGCCCCCGTCGACGAGGCCACCGGAACCATCAGTGTCGGGATCCCGACCTTCAACTGCCTGCTGCGCGTGGTCGACGACAACGGGGCGGACCTGCCCGCCGGCTCGGTCGGCGAGATCGTCGTGGAGGGGCCGATGGTGGTTCCTGCCTACTGGAACCGGCCGGAACAGACGGAGACCACGATCCCCGAGGGGAGGATGCACACCGGCGACGTGGGGTTCATGGACGCCGACGGGTGGTTCTACGTCGTGGACCGCAAGAAGGACGTCATCAACGCCTCCGGGTTCAAGGTGTGGCCCCGTGAGGTGGAGGACGTGCTCTACACCCATCCCGCCGTGCGGGAGGCCGCCGTCGTCGGCGTTGCCGACGAGTACCGGGGTGAAACGGTCCGGGCCTACGTCAGTCTCGTCTCCGCGAACGCGGCGACCGAAGCGGAGCTGGTCGAGTACTGCCAAGGACGTCTCGCCGCGTACAAGTACCCGCGCGAGGTGGTGCTCCTCGACGAGCTCCCCAAGACGGCCACGGGCAAGATCCTGCGCCGTCGACTCGGGGAGCGGACGAGCACGCAATGACCGATCGAAGGAAGGAAGACGGATGAACAGGTTCGAGGGCCGTGTCGCGATCGTCACCGGAGCCAGCCGGGGCATCGGCTTCGGCATCGCCCAACGCCTCGTGCGGGAAGGGGCACGGGTGTGCCTGACCGCCCGCAAGGAGGAGACGCTGCGGGAGGCGGTCGACCTGCTCGGGGGCTCGGAACACGCCCTCGCGGTGGCGGGCAAGGCAGACGACTCCGCGCACCAGCAGGAGACGGTGGCACGGACACTGGACGCCTTCGGGCGGGTCGACATGCTGGTCAACAACACCGGTATCAACCCGGCCTACGGCCCGCTGATCGAACTCGACCACGGTGTCGCCAGGAAGACCTTCGAGGTCAACGTGCTCGGTGCGCTCTCCTGGACACAGCTGGTGCACCGTGAGTGGATGTCCTCCCACGGTGGGTCGGTGCTCAATGTCTCCTCGGTGGCCGGTTCGGGGCCCGCGCCGGGCATCGGTTACTACGGTGCGACGAAGGCGATGCTGACCCACATCACCCGGGAACTGGCGGTGGAGCTCGCCCCGGACGTGCGGGTGAACGGGGTCGCCCCCGCCGTGGTCAAGACCCAGTTCGCCACCGCCCTCTACGAGAACAACGAGGAGGAGGTGGCCGGGCAGTACCCCCTGGGCAGGCTGGGAGTCCCCTCCGACGTCGCCGGGGCGGCCGCGTATCTGCTCTCCGACGAGGCGGCCTGGGTGACCGGCCAGATCCTGACCCTGGACGGCGGAGTGACCCTCACCGGAGGGATGTGAGCAGTGTCCGGGGGAACGGAGGAACGCGACGGCGGTGACGCCGGAGTGCGGATCGAGGGTTCGGTAGCCGTGGTCACCGGAGCGGGAAACGGTATCGGTGCCGCGCTGAGCAGGGAGTTCGCGGCGCGTGGCGCACACGTGGTGGTCAACGACCTCGACGGGGCCGCCGCCGAACGTGTGGCCGCGGAGGTCGGGGGAACCGCGGTGCGCGCCGACGCGGCCGACGAGCAGGGGGTACGCCTGCTCGTGGACAGGACCCTGCGGATCCACGGGCGTGTCGACCTGTTCTGCGCCAACGCGGGCGTGGCCACCTCGGGAGGCCCGGACGCACCCGAGGAGGACTGGGAGCACGCCTGGCGGATCAACGTCATGGCGCACGTGCGTGCCGCCCGTGCCGTGCTGCCGCACTGGCTGGGCAACGGTGGGGGGCATTTCCTGGCCACCGTCTCGGCGGCCGGACTGTTGACCATGCTGGGCGCGGCCCCCTACTCGGTGACCAAGCACGCCGCGCTGGGCTTCGCGGAGTGGCTGGCCGCCACCTACGCCGACGACGGCGTCACCGTGCAGGCCCTGTGCCCCCAGGGAGTTCGTACGGGGATGCTGGAGAGCAGCGGTGAGCTCGGACGCACCCTGTTGGAGCCCGACGCCGTGGATCCCGAGCACGTCGCCACCACCGTGGCCGAGTCCCTCGGGGGGAGGTTCCTGATCCTTCCGCACCCCGAGGTCGCCGAGTGGTACGCGCGTCGTGCGGCGGACCCGGACCGATGGCTTGCCGGGATGAGTTCGTTGCGACGGCGTGTCGGGACCGACGGGGGAACGGTGTGACGTCCCCGGGGAGGGTGTTGCGGGGGCCGTTTCAGCCGCAGGGGACCGACCGGTCGGTACCCTGTGTTTCCGGAGTCCGTCGGGAGACGTTCGGTGGACTTGAACGATTCGACCGGAACGGGGCGCTGTTCCGGAGGCGGGACCCATGCAGGGGCCGCACGTGTGGGTGCCGGCCGGCGGGCCACCCGCTGTGGAGCGGGAGTGGCGGGTCCGGTCCCGGCGCGGACGCCCCGGGCCGGAACACAGGGAGGGATCATGGCGGCGGAGATGTCCCCCGAGGGGGGCGAACAGGTGGTCCGGGAACCGGAACCGGAGCCGGTGCCCCAGCGGCTGTTGGCGGCGGCCACCCGGTTGTTCGCGGAACACGGTTTCGAGACGACCTCCGTGCAGCAGATCGTGGACGCCGCCGGGGTCACCAAGGGAGCCATGTACCACTATTTCGGCTCCAAGGACGACCTGCTCTACGAGATATACGCCCGGGTGCTGCGCGTGCAGACGGCGCGTATGGAACAGGCGGCGGACAGCACGGAGTCCGTCCAGCGGCGTCTGCGGGCCGTGGCCGTCGACGTGGTGGTCACCACGGTCACGCACCTGGAGGACACCGTGATCTTCTTCCGTTCGATGCACCTGCTGCATCCGGACAAGCAGGCCGAGGTGCGTGCCCAGCGCCGCAGGTACCACGAGCGGGTGCGCGGGTTGATCGAGGAGGGGCAGGCCTCCGGGGTGTTCCGTGCGGACCGCTCGGCCGAGCTGGTGGTGGACTTCTTCTTCGGAGCCGTGCATCACCTGGGCTTCTGGTACCGCAGGGACGGTCCGATGAGTGCTCGGCAGGTGGGAGAGCAGTTCGCGGATCTGCTGTTGGACGCCCTGCGCGTGTGACCGTGTGCGCCCTCCGGGCGCTCGACAGGTGTGCGGCGGTGTGCCCTCGTCGGGGTTTCGTGTCGGGATCGGACAGGAACCGGTGCGACGGTCTTGCCGAGGGCACGTCCGTGCGGCACAACACTGCCATACCGACTAGTCGGTACATATTCTGGAACGAATCGACCGCCTCTCAGACAGCCCGAGTCCGAGAGGCGCAGGAGGTGGACTGTGCGTGCTCTGAGAGTCCGTCACTTGGCCCAGCCGCGCGAGGCGCTCGAACTCGTGCGGGAAGAACCGGTTCCCACACCGGCGGAGGGGCAGCTCGTCGTGCGCGTGCGGGCGTGTCCGGTCAACTTTCCCGACGTGCTGATGTGCGCGGGCGAGTACCAGGTCCGGCCCGAACCGCCCTTCACGCCGGGGGTCGAACTCTGCGGTGAGGTGGTCGAAACGGCCGCCGGGGTGGACGGCCTGTCCCCGGGGGACAGGGTGATAGGAGCCGGGGCCGTTCCGCACGGGGGTTTCGCCGAGTACGCCCTGATGGACGCCGCCCGGACTTTCCACGCTCCTCCCGAGCTGTCCGACGCGGAGGCCGCGTCGCTGTTCATCGGATACCAGACCGGCTGGTTCGGGCTGCACCGCAGAGCCGGGCTGCGCCCGGGGGAGACGCTGCTCGTGCACGCGGCCTCGGGGGGAGTCGGAAGCGCGGCCGTCCAGCTCGGCAAGGCGGCGGGAGCCACCGTCGTGGGGGTCGTGGGAGGGGCCGATAAGGCCCGTGTGGCTCGTGAGCTCGGAGCCGACGTGGTCGTGGACCGGCACACCGAGGACTTCGTCGGTGTGGTCAAGGACCTCACCTCGGGAGCCGGTGCCGACGTGGTCTACGACCCGGTCGGCGGCGAGGCCTACGAGCGTTCGACCAAGTGCGTCGCCTTCGAGGGACGCATTCTGGTGATCGGTTTCGCGAGCGGGCGGATCCCCACACCGGGACTGAACCACGCGCTGATCAAGAACTACTCGATCGTGGGCCTGCACTGGGGCCTGTACAACGAGCGGGATCCGCGGGCGGTGCGGGAGGCCCACCGGGATCTCTGCCGCATGGCTCAGGAGGGGAAGATCTCCCCCCTGGTCAGTGAGCGGGTCACTCTGGACGAGTTGACGGAGGCGGCCCAACGGGTGGCCGACGGCCATACCGTGGGACGGGTGGTTTACACCAACGAGTGAGTTCCACCTCCACCGGGCTGCTGTCTCTCTGGTGCGGTCCGCCGACGTTCGGCCGGCGGACCGCACGGTGGCGTTCTCAGAACACGACCCGGGAGAGGACCTCGGCGACACAGGCCGGCTTGTCCGACCCCTCGAGCTCCACGGTCGTCCGCAGGCTCATCTGCAGCGCCTCACCCTGGTCGGCCACCTCGGAGAGCTCTGAGCTGGCGCGCACCCGACTGTCGACCTTCACGGGACTGGGGAAACGAACCTTGTTCAACCCGTAGTTGATCACCATGCGCGCTCCCTCGAACCCGTAGATCTGGGCGTTGAGCGCGCTGATCATGCTCAGCGTCAGGAATCCGTGGGCGATGGGAGCGCCGAAGGGGCCGCTGGCCGCCCGCTCCCGGTCGACGTGGATCCACTGGTGGTCCCCGGTGGCCCGGGCGAACTCGTCGATCATCTCCTGGGTGACCGTCCACCAGGGACTGGTGCCGAGTGTGGTCCCCTCGGCGGCGCGCAGCTGGTCGGCGTTGGCGAAAACGGGCATGATGGTCCTCCCTCGTGTGGTGTTCGGTGTCTGCCTCGGACCGGTGGTGGACTCCTCCACCGGAAGCTCCTCCGAGGGGAGCGGTGCGGACTCAGCGGTACCGCGAGAGTTCACGACGAGCCAGCGAGCGCAGGTGCACCTCGTCCGGTCCGTCCACGATGTGCAGGGTGCGGGCGTGGGCGTAGAGGTTGGCCAGCGGTGTGTCCTGGCTCACCCCGGCCCCGCCGTGTGCCTGGATGGCACGGTCGATCACGGTGGTGGCCATCTCCGGGACGGCCACCTTGATGGCCTGGATCTCCGTGTGCGCGCCCTTGTTGCCCACCGTGTCCATCAGCCAGGCCGTTTTCAGTACCAGCTGGCGCACCGACTCGATACGGACCCTGGCGTCGGCGATCCAGTGCTGGACCATGCCCTGGTCTGCCAGCGGGCGCCCGAAGGACTCGCGGTGCAGCGCGCGTTCGCACATCAGGCGCAGTGCGCGTTCGGCCATGCCGATGGCACGCATGCAGTGGTGGATCCGACCGGGCCCCAGTCGCGCCTGGGCGATGGTGAATCCCTCGCCCTCGCCGGAGATGATGTTGGAGGCGGGCACCCGGACCTCGTCGAAGTCGATCTCGGCGTGTCCGCCGTGGTCGCCGTCGGAGTAGCCGAACACGGTCATGCCGCGGCGAACGTGCACTCCCGGAGTGTCGATCGGGACCAGCACCATGCTCTGCTGGCGGTGTCGTTCGGCGGTGGGGTCGGTCTTGCCCATCACGATCAGGATCCGGCAGGAGGGGTTCATCGCCCCGGAGGACCACCACTTGCGACCGTTGATCACGTACTCGTCGCCCTCACGCCGGATGCTGGTCCGTATGTTGGTCGCGTCGGCCGAGGCGACCTCCGGCTCCGTCATGCAGAAGGCGGAACGGATCTCGCCGTTCAACAGCGGGGTCAGCCACTGCTCGCGTTGTCGCTGGTTTCCGAACATGGACAGCACCTCCATGTTGCCCGTGTCCGGAGCCGCGCAGTTCAGGGCGGGAGGGGCCAGGTGCGGGCTGTGGCCGGTGATCTCGGCGAGTGGTGCGTACTGCAGGTTCGTCAGTCCGGCTCCGTGCTCACCGGGAAGGAAGAGGTTCCACAGTCCCCGGGAGCGGGCCTCCGCCTTGAGCTCCTCCACCACCGGGGGGATCCCCCAGCCGCTGTTCTCGGCCTGGCAGTCGAACTCCTCCTCGGCCGGGTACACGTGGCTGTCCATGAAGGAGTTCAGTTCCGAACGCAGCTGTTCGGTTCGTTCATCAAAAGCGAAATCCATTCATATCTCCTGTGTGTTGGAAAGCCCCTGACGAACGAGGGGCTCCACCATGTCGCCGACGTGCTCGAAACCGTCTCCGACGGTTTTTCCCTGGGTGTAGCGGTAGTGGATTCCTTCGAGAATGACGGCTATCTTGAAGAAACCGAAGGCGACGTACCAGTCCAGTCCGGACACGTCGATCCCGCTGTGGGCGGCGTAGTGGTCCAACAGCTCGCGCGCCGGGGGAAAGCCGTGCTCGGGACCCACACCCGTGGCGACGGGATTGTTCCTGATACCGCTGAGCCCCTCCCAGTAGACGACCAGCAGTCCCAGGTCGGTGAGCGGGTCACCGAGGGTGGCCATCTCCCAGTCCAGCACGGCACGGATCTCGCCGTTCTCGTCGGCCAACAGGTTGTCCAGTCGGTAGTCACCGTGGACCACGGCCGTGGGACCGTTCTCCGGAACCGTTTCCGCCAACCGGTCCCGGAGCTCGACGATGCCGGGGATCTCCCTGCTGTACGAGGCGTCGAGTTGTTTGCTCCAGCGCCGCAGCTGACGGTGGAGGAACCCCTCCGGACGTCCGAAGTCCGACAGACCCACCGAGTCCGGGTCGATCTCGTGCAGCCGTGCGAGGGTCTCGGTCATCCGCAGGGCCAGTTCCCGGCGTTGCCGTCGGTCCAGTGTCCCGATCTCCTCGGCAGAGCGGTAGGTGCGGCCCGGCACGAAGTCCATGACGTAGAACGGAGCCCCGATCACCTGGTCCTCGGTGCAGAGCAGGTGGGTGCGTGGCACGGGAACACCGGTGTCGGCCAGAGCCGAGACGACGCGGTACTCCCTTCCCATGTCGTGTGCCGTGGCCAGCACGTGTCCGAGGGGAGGACGTCGCAACACCCACTCGTGCTCGCCGTCGGTGAGCCGGTAGGTGAGGTTGGATCTTCCGCCCTGGATCAGCTCCGCGCGCAGACTGCCGTTGCGAAAGCCCGGGTGGTTGTCGTCCAGGTAGGTCCGCAACCGTTCCAGGTCGAGGCCGGGCGGGTGTTCCCGGTCGGTGTCTTCGGTCATCCTCGCTCCCCGTGCTGCTGTCGTTGGGCTCCGTCGAGATGCTCCCGGACGTCTCGCCGGGTTCGTTCGACGTCGTGATGAAGAACGGCGCGCATCCCCGTGCGCTGCGCCGCCGCGGTGTTGGCCCGGAGGTCGTCGACGAACAGGATGCGTTCCGGCGACAGCTCCATCCGGTCCGACAGGAGGCGGTAGATCTCCGGGTCGGGTTTGCGCATCCCCACCTCGCCCGAGATCACCGCCTGCTCGAACAGGGGACCGATTCGGTCCCAGGGGTAGCTGTTTCCCCAGCTGTTGGACAGCAGGGCGGTGCGCAGACCCTCCTTCCGCAGGCTCCGCACCAGGTCGAGCATCCGTTCGTCCAGGGGCATGAAGGAGAACAGCCGTTCGAGCAATCCCGCCGGGGGAACACGGGTGCCGTCCTCGCGGCGTAGTCGTGCGGCCAGCAGCTCGTTGAACTCCTCCAGCGCCAGTTCCCCGGTTTCCAGACGGTGCAGTGGGGTGCCCTCGGGGGCGTCGCGCCCCGCCCACTCCCGTAGTGTCGTGGTGAAGCTCTCCCTGCGGATGCCCTCCGCCCGGGTCCAGGACTCGACGGCCTGTTCCCCGGGGGCGGTCAGCACTCCTCCGTAGTCGAAGACCACGGCGTCGACAGCGGGCTCCGTCCTCATGGGTGGGCAGCATACCGTCTAGTCGGTATGCTGGCTAGGGGCGATCCGGAGGACCGTGTGGGACGGGCGGTTCGGTCTCCGGAGGGTTCGTCGTTGCGTAGCGTGTCCTCCCGGAAGGCGGTTCTTCGGGAGGTAGCGGAAATAACACCCGGATGCAGCAGTGTGATCACGGTGGGTGTCGTTCGCGCCGGTGGCAAGAGCCGTGGGGGTGGGGGGTTACTGCGGTTTTCCGGTGAAATTTTCCGCGAAAAGTATCACGATTAGTGCTCACTCTTTTTTTGTTTTGCCGGGGGTTTCACGGGGGCTTATTGACGGAATGCCTTACCGGTGGGTAGATGTTTCTGCTGTCGCGCGACATTTCATCGGAAATGGACTTTTCCTTGTTCAGAGGTGAGAACGATGGCTTCTTTCACGCGTTCGGGAGCACGATTATTGACCGCGGCGGCCTGCGCGGTGGCTCCGGTGATCGCTTTCGCCCAGCCCGCGGTGGCGGAGAGCTTCTCGCACAACTTCGAGTGCTCGGGTGACTCGCCCCTGGGTGCCCAGGAATTCAGCTACCAACAGGATTCCGAGGTGGCTGCCCCCGCCAGCGTCGCCGCCGGTGAACAGTTCGAGATCGTCATCGACCCGGCGGTCAACACCATCCCCGCCGAAGTGAACGGATACGGGGTGGAGCAGGTCGAGAACATGGACCTGAAACTGCCGGTTCCCGACAACACCACCCACGTCTCCTCCGAGCTCAGCGGTGGTTCCAACCTCGGCAGTCCCGAACCGACCATCGAGGTGAGCGACGGGGTCGCCACCCTCCACGTGGAGGGCCCCATCGCGGGAGGTGCCGAGTTCGAGCTGCCCACGGTGACGGCCACTCTGCAGGCCGGGGACTCCGGGGTGATCGAGACCCAGCTGTACGGAACCAGCTACTCCGATCCCGGACTCACCTTCGACGCCGACGTCTCCACGCTGTTCGGCACGGTCGACGTTCCGACCTCCTGCTACCCGGATCCCAACCCCGTGTTGACTACGACCGAGATAAGCTGACCCCACGTACCTCGTAAAAAGGGGAGGGCTCCGCGCGGAGCCCTCCCCTTCGTGTGCCGCGGGCGGGAAACAGCCGGTTCCCGCCGGTTACGCGGCGTCCTCCTTGAGCATGTCGGAGCACTTCTCCCCGATGGCCATGGTGGTGATGTTCGGGTTCACCGCGACCAGGAAGGGCATCGCCGAGGCGTCCGCGACCCGCAGCCCGTGCACCCCCTTGACCCGCAGCCTGGAGTCCAGCGGGGCGTTGACGTCGTCATCGGCTCCCATCGGTACGGAGGCCGCCGGGTGGTAGACCGTGTTGTGCGTCTTGCGCAGGTAGTCCGCGATCTCGTCGTCGGACTGCACGTCCGGTCCGGGGTGCAGCTCGGCACCGGCCCACTCGCGCATGGCGGGCTGGTTCACGATCTCCCGCGCCAGCCTGATCCCGTGGGTCATCACCCGCATGTCGTGCGGGTCGGTGAAGTAGCGCGGGTCCACCGCCGGTTTGTCCCGGAAGTCGCGGCTGCGCAGCCGGACCGTTCCGACGGAACGGCTCCGGGTCACGTTCGGGGTCAGGCAGAAGCCGTTCTCGGTGCTGGGGTAGCCCTGGCGAACGGTGTGCATGTCGAACGGCACCGACCCGAAGTGGAACATCAGGTCGGGACGGTCCAGGCCGGGTTCGGTCGTGGTGAAGATGCCGATCTCCCACCACTGGGTGGAGTCCTGGACCATCGGCTGTGCCGCGTCCCAGCCGATGACCCCCTCCGGGTGGTCCTGCAGGTTGGAGCCGACCCCGGGGGAGTCCACGAGAACGTCCACCCCCACCGAACGCAGGTGCTCGGCCGGACCGATCCCGGACAGCATCAGCAGCTTGGGCGTGTCGATGGCTCCGGAGCTGAGCACCACCTCACGCCGGGCGGTGACCCGCTTGGTGTGCAGCCCGTCGGGGGCGAGGTACTCCACACCGGTGGCACGGGAACCGTCGAAGACGACCCGCTTGGCACGCGCGTCCGTACGGATCTCCAGGTTCGGCCGGTTGCCCATGATCGGGTGCAGGTAGGAGACCGAGGAGGAAGCGCGGGTTCCGTCCTCGAAGGCGTTGATCTGGAACCAGTTCGCCCCGTGGGTCACGGTGCGCCCCGAGTTGAACTCGGTGATCGGGATGCCCTGCTGTTCGCAGGCCCGCAGCAGCGCGGCTCCGCAGGGGTCGTTCGGCGGGACGCTGCGCAGTCGGACCGGGCCGCTCCGGCCGTGGTGCTCTCCCGGGGCGTCGTTGTTCTCCAGCCGTTTGTAGAGCGGGAAGACGTCGGCGGCACCCCAGCCGGTGGCACCCAGGGACTCCCACTCGTCGAGATCCTCGGCGGGTGCCCAGAAGGCGATGCAGGAGTTGTGTGAGGAGCAACCCCCCAGCACCTTGGCACGTGCGTGCCGCATGAAGGAGTTGCCCTGTTCCTGCGGTTCGATCAGGTAGTCCCAGTCGAATCCGGACTCCAGCAGGGACATCCACTGTTTGAGCTCGAGGACCTCACGCTTGTCCTGGTCCGTCGGTCCCGCCTCCAGCAGGCACACGGTGGTGGCGGGATCCTCCGACAGACGTGCGGCCAGGGCTGCTCCGGCACTGCCGCCGCCGACGACGACATAGTCGAAAGTGGTCGCCTCGTCGCTCATCGTTGCTCTCCTGTTCTGTTCACGCCGAAGCGAGCTCCTCCCGGGGCGGGGAGGAGGACTCGGGATGGGGTAGCGGTGACCGTTTCCGGCGGGGGTTCCCACGCTTCGGGGTGTTTCTGGT
>NZ_PVSR01000054.1:0-16588 GCF_003001495.1 Actinopolyspora mortivallis | reverse complement strand
GTCAGATGTGTATAAGAGCCAGGCCCGGAGCCGTACCTCCCCCACAGGCCCGGCCGATGCCTCCGAACGCGCCGGGCGCTCCCCAGCCGGGGCAGCCCCACCCGGCACCGGTTCCTCCGTCGGCCCCGAACGGCCAGGTTCCCGGAGGACAGCCACCCGGTGCACCGGCCGCACCTCCCCCGCGCACGGCTGGTGACCAGCCGATCCAGCCCCTGCGGGGGGAGCCGCCGCTGACGCTGTACCGCAACAGGCAGACCATGATGTTGCAGCCGGGCGCGGAGCTGGACCGGTTCGGCGAGCCGGACGGCAACGTCATGTACGCGATCCGCACGCCCTACAACCAGCGTTCGCTGCCTCCCCAGTGGGCGAGCCGCAACTACTTCGCCTACCGGGTGCAGCGCCCCGTCCAGGTGCTGGGCGGCACGGCGGTTCCGTGGTTCGAACAGCCCGGAGGGGGCACGGCCTACGTGCTGCCCGCCTCGGTCAACGAGCTGCTCGCCGACGGCACGCTGGTCGCGCTGTCGGGCAACGAAGCGGCACGCCCCCCGATGGAGTAGCGGGGATCCCCTTCCCCGGTGCGCGGGGTGGCTACCGGGCGAGCCGCCGGGCCACCCCGCCCGCACCGTGGCTGAGGGCGGCGGTCACGGCACGACCACGACCGGCCTGACCGCCTCGACCACGAGCGTGGCCGGCACGGTGCCGAGCAGGCCGCCACGGCGGCGGGAACGGCCGACCACGATGAGGTCGGCCCGGTAGTCCTCGGCCACACGCTCCAACCCGACAGCCGGATCCCCCCGGTGGTGGACGAAGTCCCAGTCGGTGTCGACCCCTTCCAGGTGGGTGACGAGTTCCCGCTTCAGATCGGCCACGAGGCTCTCGGCGGCCTCGCTGGCCACGGCCACCCCCATCGGGGACCAGTAGGCCACCCCGCCCACCGCTTCGACGTAGACGAGCACCAGACGGGAGCGTTCCCGCCGGGCCAGTCCGGCCGCCCACGCCGCGGCGTGGAAACTCGCCGGGCTGCCGTCCATTCCCACGACGATGCCGCCCAGCCCGTCCTTGCCGATCTCGAAACTCGGCTCCGTGTTCTCCGTGGAGTCGTTTTCGGCCACGCCCGGATGGTAGTCGGCGCGCACGGCCCGATCGTGGCGGTAGGACATGTTCGACATTCGGCACGAACGGGAGGTTCCCCCGAACGTCCGAAGCCGTTCGGCCGGGAGCCGCGCTCGACAGCGCGGGAATCCGGCGACGGGCGACCGCGAAACACCCCGTACAAAACACGGTCGCCCGCCTCCGGCGGCACCCGCACGTCGCTTCGGACGTCCACCCCGCATCGGACAGGACGCCGGGTGACCGTCCGGAAGGTACCGCTCGTGCCGTATGGGAACACGACACGTCCCCCGACACGGTGGCCGACCCCCGACGTCGGCCACCGTGCTGTTCGAACTGATGTTCGAACATCCTCAGTAAACCGCATCCGACACCGCCGGTCAAGTTGATCATCCGAAAGGGGGAATGTGCTGGTCTACAGCGGACAGTTCGGGGGCTGAGTTGCACTCGAACAGGATTCCCCGCTGAGCCATCGGATTGTGGGCACCAGGTCGGGATCGGACCGACAGCGGACGAGCGAAGGGACCTTTGGTTCGACAGCGTCGATCGTGATCCGCGACCGGCGAGGTCGCGAGGTCGGTGCCGAATTCGGAGACGTATTCGTAGACGGTGGAGCGGGACACGCCGAGCAGGCTGGCTATGGAGGCCACGATGGTGTCAGGCTCGATGAAGTAGGGCGCGGCCATGGGGGTGTCGAAATTCTCGTGGAGTGAGATGAATCCGATGTCACATATGGCGGAGGCCGCTGACGAGAGGGAACAGCTCGCAGCTCGGCGAGGTTGCGGCCCAGTCGGAGAGCTGCAAGACGACGAGGGGGTCGCCGTCGAGGACGAAGAGCGGACATGGTGATGGTCGTTGGCGGGCGTCTTTCACGATCGAGAATGTTCCCCGCGCGTCCGGTCGTTCGGGCCAATGGGGTATTTCTCGGTTACGGCGATGAAAGATTCAGAGTCATTCACATCGCGCGTCCGGAGTCAAACGGTACGGTTCATCCTGTTTATGAATCAACACAGGACGAGTTCCTCCGGTGTTTCAGGAGGATTGCAAATCAAGGAACCCAGGAGCCGGACAAGAACTTTCCGAATACACGGACAAGATATAAGCATACCTACTACGTAGACACGCCTTGGGGATCGATGCCGCAAGTTGCCTCCATGGTTGTAGACAATGCTGGTGGGTTCGTCTACACCATGTGGACCCCTCCAAAACAGATCCTTCTCCGAAGGGAGCGACTGGGCGGGTTGCGCCGGACCAGGGCCAGCAGGTCCGGAAACAACGACTACCTCGTAGCCTCCGCCCCGGAGGGCCGACGAACTCTGATGTTCGTCGGCCCTCGTCCCCTTTTCGCAAGGCTAGCTGCGCAGATCGAGCAAACTATGGCAGAAGGTGTCCGGGGTTTGGCGTTCGTGAGCACTCCACAGTGCGGGTACGCCATACTGGAGCTGGTCCATAAGATCGGAGACGAAGACGGTGTTGACGGGGATATCAAGGTCGACGCCGATCACGCCTGCGTCACCTGGAGTGACGACGTACAACCGAAACCATTCTGGATGGTACCAGGAGAACCCTGCTAGCCTCGCTTTCTCCTCCGCGGGGAGCGGAGCAGGTCCGCCGGCCGCCGTGAGCAGGGTGGAACGTAGCGAGTCGGGGGGTGTGTCCAGCAGCGGATCGTTGAGGAAGGTGCTGCTGTCGAGCACTGGCGTATCGTGCAGGTTTCCTACGGTTTCCAGGGTATCGAACCGTGAGCGGTCGTGTTTACGAATACTCTCCGAACGACGGAGAATGTATACAACGTCGTTGTATCCGAGAGGCTCTCCGTGAGAGCCCTTGAGTGGGATCTGTAGCGCATACCGCCACGCGAGCTGGTTATGCGGCGTCAGACCGATCCAGACGAGGTTGGAGGATACACGCACAACAGCGCACACGGAAGCGCCAGCACCTTGTACGATACTCATCGTCAACGGCGTTAGGTCACGAACCAATGCCAGGTAGGCGGCATCCTGGTGCAGTGTCCGTTCGGCCACGTTACACCCTCCTGCAGGGCGTTGTGAGATTTCCGTAGTGCTCTCCGTACAAGAGCACTGATCCCAGCGCTCTGGATCACTTCTAACAGATCGATCAACGTTCGTGTTCGATTGCAGTCAGCTGACGGAGAGGTCGCAATCCGTTGAACTGTGGTGGAATGAAAGTGTACTTGCCGTGCACGCTGAGGTGCGTACCCCGGTGAGGGAGACGAGACGCGTCGGTATCGTCGGCAGGATAGCCCTACTCACGCGGTTGCCGTAGCGCCGCGAATCCGAACTGCCCATGGCTGTTTCCCGACCGCCGCGCCGGTCAACCACTCAACCCCGGCAACCTGCTACCCGAGGTCAGGAAGCTCAGAATCCCTGAATGCATCAAGAATCGCCACACTACGCCAGCCAAGCATCAGCACACGTGATCGCCCAAGCACTCGACTCCCACGACGTCACCACCCACCACCACAACATGGCCGGCGGCGCCACCTGGATGACCTACCTCATCATCCACTTCGTGTGATCACCCAAACTCCTCACCAGAGGGATTCAAGTCACTCGATTACGGTAGTTCACCAGTTTCAAACCTCAGTTCGCTCGATCGCGAGAGCTCACCAGATCCGTAATCCGAATACCAGCCTAAAATCGATTTAACCATCCGTTCGAGCGACTTGCCGAATAGAGGATCAAAAGGATATCAACCATCCTTGAAAAAGTGAGAAAAAATGAATTTGTTACATATCAATAGCAATTTCAAACCTGATTTGGATGCTATAGGTCAGGACCGCGTTGCCGTATCGCGGTATCGGAAGTCCGGGCGTGAGAAGGGGATTGGGAGTATGGGATGGTGTGGGAAGAGTCGGCGAGTTGGGCCCTTGGTGCTCGCGGTGATGGTGCTCGTTGTGATACTTACTCCAGGTGGGGTAAGCACCGGTGCCACGGAGTCCCGAGCTGTCGTTCGACAAGACGATGCGCGGATCCCCTCAGCGATCGCTGAGGGAAACCCGCCTGAGATGTGAAGAATGGCTTACACGTTCTGGCGACAGTCATTGGGCTCGGCACCATCGTGGACGACTGTGACACATCCGGGGGCTACCCGGCGAATTTTCCTCGTACGTTGGCGTGCCGACTGGCAATCGCTACACATCCCCGACCATTAACAAGTACTGGTTTCGTGGGCCGAATTCGGGTGATGGCACCGACACCACGGTGGGGATTCGATGGATCGGTGCCCGGGGGAATAGGTTCGGGGCTGGGCGGACGAGAATTGTGCGCAGGGACCTCGGCAAAGATTCACCAAGGCACCGGACGGTGGTGCGCGGGTTCTGTACGAGTACGATGTGGTGTCCTCGAGAGTGTTCACCGGCGATCTCGACAACTCGTCCAAGGTGCAGAGATGGTTGGATGACGTGAACCATCGAGGTCCGTATCGGTTCGTCGTTGATTTCACCCACTCTCCGCGCAGCGCGGTGTACTTTACCGCCGATCATTACTGCACCTATTGGAGAGTCTCGCTGTAGCCGTGAGGTACGAAGGGTCGTGTGAGGGTGCCGGGGAAGGGGATGACCGGATGCAGTGTCAGGCCCTTCCTCGGGCCGGAAGTCACGTGTTGGTGTGCAGGCAGACCAGTTGCTTTTGCGACTCGTCTTGTGGGGATTTGTAACGTGCGAGTCCGACACCGGTATTGGTCGTCGTCCCGTTGTCAATCTTCTTGCCCATGGTCCAGCTATAGCCGTCGTCGGTAGTGCTGTAGTAAAGATTCGTATCCTGCCCGGTCCCCTTGTACACGCAGTACAGCTTGCCGTTATGCTTGGTCAATGCTGGTTTGCTAAGCGTGTAGTTATCCGATGAGTACGTGTTTGACCAGTTTCCTTTCCCGCCCCAGCACTTCCAGCAGATTCTGGAGTCTTGAGCGCGACTGAAGACGATTATATCCCCAGTCTTGGAAGGTGGCCGCCGCAATTGCTCCTGGCACCGTTTGATCGTTTATGGAATATTTTTTCCAATCGGAACCGCTCCAGTAGGCGCCGCACAAATAGTTATCAGCGTTATTCTAGATACAATACAGATAATTGTTTACTACGGTCAGTGCTCCCCCCTTTTGACGAGTATCCGATTTTCTGTGCCGAGTTCCAGTTCACGCCGTCGTAGACGGTCCAGTACAGGTTCTGATTTTCCAGACCCTGGTAGACACACCATAGTTGACCGTTGTAGACGGCCGCAGCCGGTGTGGTGTCGCTGAGCTGGCCGGGGATCGTTTTGTCCCGGCGCCAGCCGACGGGGGCTCCGGTGGTCTGGTCCCTGGGTTGGGGATCGTAGTAGGTGTAGTAGAGTTGATTATCTCCAGATGCCCCCGTGCGCAGGCAAAATAATCGGTAGTTGTAGACCACTAGCGCGGGGCCGCGTTGCTTTGCCGATTGGGAAATCCGACATCCACGTTCCAGCGATTGTTGCCCTTGTCATCGGGGGTGTTCACGAACCACGAGAGTTCCTCGGATGGCGTTTCTGGGGTTTCAGGGGCTTGGCCATCATAGCGAGGACGGGGGATCAGCATTGCCGGTGAGCACCACGGCGAGACCAGCCACACTCCGTATTGGGTGGTCATCTCTTTGACCCAGTACTGCTGGAACGTCACCGCCCAGGACAGCACATCGGCCATTTTCTTGAGAACGATCAGTTTGAATAGTTCGAAAATTGTTCCCGCAGCTTGTACAGGGTATCGGCGGCGTCCTTGTTCAACAGTAGTTCAAAACCCCACCAGTAGGTTTTGATCTCTACCTTCGCGTCCTGCAACGGTTCACTGACCAGCGCGATGAAGGACTATGGTTCCGGACGGCGGACCCCACTGCTGTGAAGTGTCCCGCCTCGCCAAGCTGGGAGGAGAGCGGCGGCGACGTGCTGAAAGTCGACCAAGTCAGAGCCTTTCCGGGCGGAGTGGTTCACGGCCGCAGCGGTTGACGATGACGGTGCCCAGGTCACCGCTCTGACCCGCTTCTGTGCAAACCTCATGATGTCACTACCACCGTCAGAACACAGCCGCAGCGGAACTTGAAAAAAGTTACCCATTGAGCCACATCCAGTGATCAACCGTACACAGCCGTCCTCGAATTCAGGTCCTCCGATTATGAGGGCTCACCGAGCTCACCCCCGGAACACGGACGCCCCGTCCGGAGAACACCGGTTTCCGTGTTCCCCGGCGGGGTCCGGACGTGCTTTCCTCGACACGGACACGACGCCGAACACGACGGTGACAACAATGACCGACCAGCACCGCTACCTGGTCCTCGGCTCCGGAGGATTCCAGGGAGCCGCCGTGGCCGGGAAACTCGGAGCCGCCGGACACGAGGTACGCGGCTTCACCAGGGGCGGCGCCCCCTCCGCGGCGACGAACACGGTGTACGGGGACCTGGCCGATCCGGACGCGCTGCGGCGGGCCTTCGAGGGGATCACCCACGCCTCGGTGGTGCTCCCGCTGGTGTTCGACCGGCAACTCGTCGAAACCTACGCCACCAACATCGCCACCGCCGCCCGCCGGGCGGGCCTCCGGCGGCTCGTGCACAACACGAACCTCCCGCTGCCCGCGGAGGTCACCCGCCACGACGTCTACGAGACCAGGCGGATCGCCGAGCGGATCCTGCGCGACAGCGGGGTGCCCGTCGTGGTGCTGCGCCCGACGGTCTACCTGGACAACATCTTCAGCCCCTGGAACGGGCCCGAGCTGGTGAACCACGGGGTGCTGTCCTACCCCTTCGCCCCGGACCGGAAGGTCGCCTGGCTCTCGCACGAGGACCTCGCCACGGCCACCGTCGCCGCGTTGACGCGGGAGGACCTCGAACACACGGTGCTGCCGCTGACCGGCGGGCAGGAGGCGACCGGCCCCGAACTCGCCGGTCTGCTGGGCGCGGAGCTGAACGAGGAGGTCACCTTCCGGCCACTGACGGCCACCGGGTTCGAGGCCATGCTGCGCGGCCCGCTCGGTGCCCGCACGGCGGCCGGGGTGGCGGGCATCTACCACTGGCTGGACGAACACCCCGACTCCGAGCTGTTCCGCGCCGACCCGACCGCCGAGCGGGTCCTCGGATTCCGCCCCATCCCCATCGCGGAGTGGGTACGCACCCGGCCCTGGCGGATCTGGAGGGAACCGCCGGAGGACGGCTCCCGGCGGTGACCCCGGGCGCACCTCCCGGGGTCCCGCGTCTCACGAAAAGCGCCTCGGCACGGTCCTCAGTGGGCGAAGTGCCTGGTGCCGGTGAGGTAGAGCGGAACGCCGGCGGCCGCCGCCGCGGCGGTCACCTCCTCGTCCCGCACCGAACCACCGGGCTGCACCACGGCACGCACCCCCGCGTCGATCAGCACCTGCAAGCCGTCCGGGAACGGGAAGAAGGCGTCCGAAGCCGCCACCGCCCCACCGGCGCGGTCCCGGGAGCGGGACACCGCCAGCCGGGCCGCGTCGACCCGGTTCACCTGCCCCATCCCGACGCCGACGGTGGCTCCCCGGTCGGCCAGCAGGATCGCGTTCGACTTCACCGCGCGGCAGGTGCGCCAGGCGAACTCCAGGTCCCGCAGGGTTTCCGCGTCCACGGGTTCCCCGGCGGCCAGGGTCCAGTTCGCCGGGTCGTCCCCGGAGACGTCGATCTCGTCCGCGCCCTGAACCAGCAGACCCCCCGAGATCGCACGCATCTCGACCCGCCCCGGCTGCGGCGGCTGGGCCGTGAGGATACGGACGTTCTTCTTCTTCTGGAGCACCTCCAGAGCGCCCTCGGCGTAGCTCGGGGCCACCACCACCTCGGTGAAGACCTCGGAGATCTGCTCGGCCATCGGCACCGAGACCTCACTGTTGGTGGCGATCACGCCTCCGAAGGCACTGACCGGATCGCACTCGTGGGCCTTGCGGTGGGCCTCGGCGACGTCCCCGTCCGAGACGGCGATGCCGCAGGGGTTGGCGTGTTTGATCACGGCGACGCAGGTGCGCGCGTGGTCGTGCGCGGCCCGCCAGGCGGCGTCGGCGTCCACGTAGTTGTTGTAGGACATCTCCTTACCGTGCAACTGGGCCGCCGCGGCCAGTCCGGTCGCCTCGCCGCCGGAGACGTACAGGGCGGCGGGCTGGTGCGGGTTCTCCCCGTAGCGCAGCGCGCTGCGCCGCTGCCAGGTCTCGCCCATCCAGCCGGGGAAGCTCTCCTCGCTGTCGCCGGTGCGCCGGGTCATCCATCCGGCCACGGCCACGTCGTAGGAGGCGGTGTGGCGGAACGCCGCCGCGGCCAGCCGCGCCCGCTCGGCGTCGTCGAAGCCTCCCGCGCGGACCCGCTCCACGACCCACTCGTAGTCGTTCGGGTCCACCACCACCGCCGTGCTGCCGTGGTTCTTGGCGGCGGCACGCACCATCGCCGGACCACCGATGTCGATGTTCTCCACGATCTCGTCCGGTTCCGCGCCGGACTCCACCGTGCGGACGAACGGGTACAGGTTGACCACGAGCAGGTCGAACGGGGGAATGTCCAGTTCGGCCAGCTGCTCGACGTGTTCCTGCCTGCGCTGGTCCGCCAGCAGACCAGCGTGCACGCGCGGGTGCAGGGTCTTGACCCTGCCGTCCAGGGTCTCGGGGAAACCGGTGAGCTCCTCGACCGGTGTCACGGGAACTCCGGCGTCCGAGATCGTCCGGGCGGTCCCGCCGGTGGAAACGATCTCCACTCCGGCCGCGTGCAGCCCGGTGGCCAGTTCGAGCAGTCCCGACTTGTCCGAAACACCGAGCAAAGCACGCCGCACCGGTCGCTGTTGCTGCGAACTCGTGGTCACGCCGACACTCACCTTTCGTCCCCGCACGGTCCACCCGTGCTCTGCCAACCGTTGCAGCGTTCGCACCAGCGTCCGTCGTTCCTCGACCTTGATCCGCTCGTGCAGACTCCGCTCGTCGTCGTCGGGCAGCACCTCGACCGCCTGCTGTTCCAGGATCGGTCCGGTGTCGACTCCCTCGTCGACGACGAACAGGGTGCAGCCGGTCACCCGGACACCGTAGTCGAGCGCATCCCGCACCCCGTGCATTCCGGGGAAGGAGGGCAGCAGGGCGGGATGGCTGTTGAGGTAGCGACCCCCGAACCGGGCCAGGAACTCGGTCCCGACGAGTTTCATGAACCCCGCCGAGACCACCAGGTCCGGCTCGTGGGCGGCGCACTCCTCGGCGAGTGCCCGATCCCACTCCTGTCGACTCCCGTGGTCCTTCAGTCGACAGGTGAACGTGGGAACACCGGCCCGCTCGGCCCGTTCCACGCCGGTCGTCCCGGCGCGGTCCGCGCCCACGGCGACCACCCGCACCGGATAGTTCGGGTCCTCGGTGGCGTCCAGCAGCGCCTGCAACAGGCTGCCGGAGCCGGACACCAGGACGACCACCCGCATCGGGCCGGTCGGCCGAAAACTTCTGCCGCCGGACTCGTCCGGCAATACGCTGTCCCGCTCCGTGGCGGTGGGGAGTGGGGCGCTCAGTGTGCACTCCTGACGACGGCCTTGAGAATTTCCGCTTGATGCCACACGCAGACTAAGCGCCCGGTTCGCGATCACCACCGGCAGGGTCCTTCCGCAGTGGTGTGCCACGCGACGACTCCGTGCGGACGTTTTCCCTGATCCCACCGCGTGGGACACCGGGGGCGAGGAACTCCGGTCCGACGCCCCCGGGGACCTCACGCACCGCTCCGGAGGGGGGAGGCGACCCGCCGGGTTCACTCGGGCAGCGGCAGTCGCTGCCGGTCGGCTTCCTCCTCCGACGGGGAGTCCGCCTCCACGGCGGGGGCGCCGTCCTCCTCCGAGAGTGGTGGTGAGGCGCACTCCGGGGCGGATTCCTCCGACGTGGACTCCCCTGCCGCGGCGTCGTCCCACCCGACGTCGGAGGGGGCCTCCTCTCCGTGGGCGGTTCGGCCGTCCGGCTCCTGCCCGTCCTCGGCGGACTCCCCGGACGGCTCGGACCGCTCCGGCGGTTCCTCGCCGGTGTCCCCGTCCGAGGGGGCGGGAGGCGACTCAGCGAGCTCGTCGCCGTCCCCGGTGTCCCCGACCAACCGGGCCACCGGCACGGCCACGGCCGTCAGCCACCCGGTCGTGGCCAGCGCCGCCACCACGGGCCGCAACGACAGCGGGCCGTACACCCCGCCGAGACCTCCCCCGGAGACCAACGTCGCCACCAGCACGAACAGCCCCGCGCACAGTCCCGCGTACAGCAGCACCCGACTGCCGTCCCGCGCGACCGCCCGGCGGCAGCACACCCCCACCACGACTCCCGCGAGCAGCGGTGCGGACAGCACGGCGAGCACCGGCGTGGCGGGTGGTTCCTCCGGCAGCAGGCCGAACAGCGGCAGCACCGGAAGCGGCCTCTCCAGTGCCCCCGAGAACGGGGTGAGCACGGTGTCCCCGAGCGCCAGTCCCGTCCCGGTGGCGAACGTCCAGGCCCCGAACACCGCGTTCGGCACGTACAGCACCGCGAGCACGGTCGCTCCCCACCCCGCGCCCACGCTGCCCAGGGCCACCGAACGGGCCTGCACCTCCGGCAGGTTCAGCGCCAGCGCGGTGAGCAACACCGCCGCCCCGGCGGTGACCACACAGGCACAGCACGACGCGCCCACCCGCACGGCGGGCCACATGCCGCGCGGAAGACGCTGCCACAGCAGGTAGAGCACTCCGCACCGGTCCACCGCACCCGCCAGCGCGGCGGCGCAGGAGAGCGGGGCGCAGTGCAGCCAGGCCTGCGTGAATCCGGCCCGCACCGGTGCTTGCAGCAACTCCAGCGTCGCGACGCACGACAGGCCGGTCAGCGTGTGGAACCCGCCGGTGGTCAGCACCAGCGGAAGGAGCTGTCCCGGCCGGCGCAGACGACAGCGCCGGGCAACCCGTGCCGCACTCCAGGCGATCGCCACCACGAGCAGCAGGGTCGGCAGCAGCGGCAGCGCGCTCAACGGTGCCCCGTCGATCCGCAGCGGGACCCGGAACGCGGCCAGCCAGCCCGGAACGGCGGAGAGGACAACGGCCCACGAGAGCTCGGCCCGGGGGGCCGCTCCGACGATCACGGCGACCAGCGCGACCGTGGCCAGACACCCCACCACCGTGACCAGAACGGCCGCGACCAGGGCTTCCCGCACCGTGCGAACCCACCACCGGCCCGGTCGGGACTCGGCGGTGTCCTGCTGAGCGGAATCGAGTGCCCTCACACGATCGAAGGTGTCACCCGGCCCGCGAACAGCGCGGACGACGCGCCGAAAAGCTCACCCGGACGAGCGATCAAGTTCTTCCGGGCCCCGGCCCTCTCTCCGGGAGGGCGGCTGCCCGGTCCCGCTCACACCGGCGGTCCCTCACGCACCCGACCCACCGGGAGGCCGCTGGCCGGGATGGGGAATCTGCTGGGTGCCCTGCGGACCTTCCTGGGTTCCGCCGTGTTCCTCCGCCGGAGGCTGCTGCTCGTAGGGGTGGGACCACCCCTGCGGGGGTCCGGCGTACGGGTTGCCGGGCTGGGGCTGTGCCGGGGACTGCTGGGAGTGCGTCGGCGGTTGCGCCTGGGGTGGTTGGGGTTGTGCGTAGGGCGGCTGGGGCTGGCCGAACTGCCCACCGGGGGCAGCGCCCTGCTGCATCCCGCCGGAGGCCCAACCGCCCTGGTTGACTCCCGGCTGTTGGACCGGCTGCGAACCGGTCTGCGGATTCCAACCACCCGGTTGGTGGCCGGGCCCCTGCTGACCGCCGGCTCCGGGGTGGGTCACCTGTTGCGTGGTCGCGGCCGCTCCCGCCTTCGGCGGGGTCAGCAGCTCGTACTCGAACAGCAGCAGCCCCACCACGGCCACCGCCTGGAGCAGGGCGCACAACACCAGCACGATCCCCACCGCGCCGGAGGAACCGCCCACGATCACGCTCTGCAACACCGACAGCGCGGCGTAGACCGCGGCGGGAACCATGGCCACCAGGCAGGACGGCACCCGGGGAAGCAACCACATCCCGGCCAGCACGGCCACGGTGACCATCCCGAGCCCGGGAAGTCCCACCGTCAGCGCCCCGGCCGAACCGAAGAACCCGAGAAACCAGCCGACCAGTCCCAGACCGGCGGCGGCGAGCGCGAGCACCGACTTCGCGTCCGGCTCGAACCACCCCCCTCCGGTGGATCCGGACTGCTGGGGAGGGGGATAGGGGGCGGGCATGGGGAACTCCATCCTTGGCCGGGCACTCGTGTCGGGAAGGCTCCGCCGTCCCGAGGTCCGGGGACGGCCATTCGGCGGGGTCTCCCGCCTCCCGTCGGGTCCCGCTCGGGGCCGACTCAGGCCGGTCGGGCGGGAGCACGCCGACGTCTCGATCACGACGGTACCGAAACCCGAAAAACAGTCACAACGACGGCGCGCGGAAGAGACGCGGGCGCCGCCCGGCACGGTTGCTCCCCTGCTGGACGGCGCCCGGAACGAGACCCCGCGGCACTCAGCCGTCGAGAATCGACCGCATCAGCTTGGCGGTCTCGCTCGGGGTCTTGCCGACCCGAACACCGGCGGCCTCCAGGGCCTCCTTCTTCGCCTCGGCGGTTCCCGCCGAGCCGGAGACGATGGCCCCCGCGTGGCCCATCGTCTTGCCCTCGGGGGCCGTGAAGCCCGCGACGTAGCCGACGACCGGCTTGCTGACGTTCTCCTTGACGTAGTCGGCGGCCCGTTCCTCGGCGTCCCCACCGATCTCGCCGATCATGACGATCGCCTCGGTCTCCGGGTCCTGCTCGAAGGCCCGCAGCGCGTCGATGTGGGTGGTTCCGATGACCGGGTCACCGCCGATGCCGACACAGGTCGAGAAGCCGATGTCCCGCAGCTCGTACATCATCTGGTAGGTCAGGGTTCCGGACTTGGAGACCAGCCCGATCCTGCCTCCGGAGGTGATGTCGGCCGGGATGATGCCGGCGTTGGACTTGCCCGGCGAGATCACACCCGGGCAGTTCGGCCCGACGATGCGGGTGCGGTTGCCGGTGGCGGTGGCGTGCGACCAGAAGTAGGCCGCGTCGTGCACCGGGATGCCCTCGGTGATCACCACGGCGAGCCCGATCTCGGCGTCGATCGCCTCGATCACGGCGTCCTTGGCGAACTTCGGCGGGACGAACACCACGGAGACGTCCGCTCCCGTCTCGGCCATCGCCTCCTTGACGCTGCCGAAGACGGGCAGCCGGCTGCCCTCGATCTCGACGGTCTGCCCCGCCTTGCGGGCGTTCACACCGCCGACGATGTTCGTTCCGGAGCGCAGCATCCGAGCCGTGTGCTTGGTGCCCTCGGAACCGGTGATCCCCTGGACGATGACCTTGCTGTTTTCGTTGAGAAAGATTGACACGGCGCTCGCCCCTTATTTGCCCGCAGCCAACTCGGCGGCCTTGTCGGCCGCGCCATCCATGGTGTCCACCAGTGTGACCAGCGGGTGGTCGGCCTCGGCCAGGATTCGCCTGCCCTCCTCGACGTTGTTGCCGTCGAGCCGTACCACCAGCGGCTTGGCCGCCTCGTCCCCGAGCATCTTCAGCGCCTGGACGATTCCGTTCGCCACCGCGTCACAAGCCGTGATGCCGCCGAAAACGTTGACGAAGACGGACTTCACGTCCGGATCACCGAGGATGACGTCCAGCCCCGCGGCCATGACCTCGGCGGAGGCACCGCCCCCGATGTCGAGGAAGTTGGCCGGCTTGACGTTGCCGTGGTCGGCTCCCGCGTAGGCGACCACGTCCAGCGTGGACATGACCAGACCGGCACCGTTGCCGATGATGCCGACCTCGCCGTCCAGCTTGACGTAGTTGAGGTCCTTGGCCTTGGCCTTGGCCTCCAGCGGGTCCTCGGCCCCCTCGTCCACGTATTCGGACTGCTTGGACTGGCGGAACGCGGCGTTGTCGTCGAGGGTCACCTTGCCGTCGAGGGCGATGACCTTGCCCTGCGGGTCCTTGACCAGCGGGTTGATCTCGAACAGGGTCGCGTCCTCGGCCACGAACGCCTCCCAGAGTCGGGCGACGATCTCGGTGACCTGGTCGGTGATCTCAGCCGGGAACTTGGCGGCCTCGACGATCTCGCGGGCCTTGGCCTCGTCCACGCCCCGGATGGGGTCGATGGGGATTCTGGCCAGCGCCTCCGGCTTGGTGGCCGCGACCTCCTCGATCTCCATGCCGCCCTCGACCGAGGCCATCGCGAGGAAACTGCGGTTGGCGCGGTCGAGCAGGAACGAGAGGTAGTACTCGTCGGCGATGTCGGAGGCCTCGGTGACCAGCACCTGGCGTGTGGTGTGGCCCTTGATGTCCAGGCCGAGGATCGCCTCGGCCTTGCTGCGGGCCTCGTCCGGGGTCTCGGCCAGCTTGACACCGCCGGCCTTTCCGCGCCCTCCGGCCTTGACCTGGGCCTTGACGACCACCGGCCCGCCGATCTCTTCCGCGACTGCCTGGGCCCCGTTGGGATCCGTGGCCACGGAACCGGGCAGTGTCGGTATTCCGTGGGAGGCGAAGATCTCCTTCGCCTGGTATTCGTACAGGTCCACGCGACTCTCCTGCGACGTCGGTGTCGGACTCCGATAACCATATCGACCTGCGAGAACGACAGAAGCAGCGCACCCGGTGAACTCGCTCACCCCCACCCGCCCACGACCGGGCAATTCGCCCGGAACGGCGCGGTGCCGGGAACACGGAGCGGTCAAGCTCACATCAACGCCGCGACCGCCCCGCCACGACCGCCCCGAGTGCGGCCAACACCAACCCGGCCGCCGCGCACCACAGGCCGGGCCCCGGAACCGCACCGGGGATGCCCGGTGCGGTCAGCGGTGCCTGCGCGAGCCGGACCCCGAGCACGAGCGCACTTCCGGCCAGCAGTGCCGCCGCCCGTGGCCGGCGGGAGAACGGCACCGGGGCCAGCCCCGCGAGCACCACGAGCAGCGCCGCGAGCAGTCCCCAGGAGGCGATGCCGAACTCACCGAACACGCCCAGCGGCACGTAGTCGGGTGCCCGCAGCACCGGCAGGACGAACGAGGCCGTCACCAGCCCGGCCAGCGGCAGCACCACCGCGAGGAGGGAACGGTTCGGGCTGAGCTCGCTGAGGTCCACCTCGTCCCGTTCGGCCCCTCCGGCCATCCCGGCGCACACCGCCGCGGCCCCGGACAGCGGGATCGCGGCCACCGTCAGCCACGCCCCGAGCGGCATCAGCTCGGCGGAGGTGGCCCCGGCCACGTGCAGCACGATGTCCAGACTCGCCGCCCCACCCAGCGGGATCACGGCCCAGCCGACGGTCACGGCGGGGCGCAGTGCCGCTCCCCGGGCGGACAGCACGCCGAGCCCGAGCAGGGCGAACACGCATCCGGCCACCAGCAGCACCCGCAGGTCCGTGTACTCCCCCAGTCCCGCGGAGCCGTCCGGGGTGCGCAGCTGGGGCAGCAGCGCCGCGAGCAGGGCCAGCACCCCCGCCGCCGCGGCCACCACGCCGGTGAGGCGGGTCAGCCGCTGCGGTGCGGGGAGGCCGAGCTCGCCCGAACCGGCGGGCGAAGTTCCCGTTCTCCCGGAGAACAGGGCCAGGGCCAGGAAGGCGAACACGGCGAGCAGGTGGGCGAGTGTTCCCCATCCCACGGTCAGCTTCGGGTGGAGCAGGGCGGCTGTCAGCACCGGCACGCTCCTCGCGGTCAACGCGCCGGCCAGCCCCAGCAGGCCGGCCCGTGCCGTGTGGGGATCGGCTGAGCTCACCACGGAGCCGGCCACCAGGGGCACGGACAGGGCCAACAGCACCTCGCCGGTGAACACGGCGGGAGCGGCTCCGGGACCCACCCCGGTGAACAGGAAGGGATCCTCGGAGGTGAAGCGGGCGAGCAGGGAGCCGACCGCGGCGACCGCCGAGGCGCACAGCACTCCGGTGAACAGTCGCTGTCCGACGACGGGAACACCGCCCTCGGAGTTCGCCCCGCCCACGGGCCCGGGCGGGGCGGCCAGGGCGCCCGCCACGAGGAAGCCGGCCCATCCGAGCAGGTACGCCCAGGTGCCGAGGCCGGGCTCCAGCGGGTGCAGACTCCGGGGCAGGAACAGTTCCGGAGTGGGGGCCAGGGCGGGGTCGAGCAGCAGCTGCACACCGTCGAACAGTCCGCCCACCGCCACGGCGCCCGCGGCGAGCAGCACCGCACGGGCGGCGGCGGGACGCCGTTCACGCAGGTGGAACACGGCCAGGGCGGGGCAGAGCGCTCCGCACAGCACCAGCACCGGCCACGAGGGGTAGGCGGGGGGCACATCGGGCGAGACCACGCCGACCAGCGGGGCGGTTCCGAGGCACAGCGCGGCGACGAGGGCGACACCGCCCGCCACACGCAGTCGTCGGGTTCCCCGCTCGGCACCGACAAGACTGTCCACTGTAGTATTCATGTCCGATTTTCCGGGTTGACCGGACCCGACCACGGTTCCGGGTTCGGTTCCGGGCTCGTGACCGGAACGGGCGTCCACCGTGGCGACGCTAACAACCCCACCGGCCCCCGCC
>NZ_PVSR01000053.1:0-16890 GCF_003001495.1 Actinopolyspora mortivallis | reverse complement strand
CTCTCCGCCTGCTCCAACGGTCGGCCGGGTTGGGCCAGCAGCAGCCCCATCGTCTCGCCGAAGGTGATCAGTTCCGGGGCCACGGGGCCTCCTCGGGACGGAAGGGGTGGGTGGGGACGCCGCGCACGCCCGGGGTGACGCGGAACAGCGCCCCGGCCACCCCGTCGTCCGGGTCGTCGTTGCCCTGGCGGGAGGTGGTGACGTAGAGGGTCGCCAGATCCGGGCCGCCGAAGGCGCAGGCGGTCACCAGGGGGGTGGGGACCCGCACCCGGCAGAGCAGCCGCCCGTCCGGGGAGTAGCGGTGCACGGCGCCGCCCTGCCACAAAGCCACCCACAGGCATCCCTCGGCGTCCAGCGTCATCCCGTCGGGGTAGCCCACCTCGGGGGGAACGTGCACGGCGGGGCGCCGGTTGCGTGGTTCCCCGTCGCGTTCGTCCACGTCGAACCGGTCCACACGCCCGGTGGGGGTGTCCACGTAGTACGCCGTGGTGCCGTCCGGCGTCCAGACGAGCCCGTTGGAGATGGTCACTCCGTCGAGGACCGCGCTGGCGCGCAGCGCGCCGTCCAACCGCCACAGCGTCCCCCGCCCGGGGCTCTCGTCGTAGGCCATCGAGCCCGCGTAGAACCGGCCGAGCGCGTCGCACCCACCGTCGTTCATCCGGACGGACGGGTCACTCCACAGCGGGGGAAGGGACTCGGGGGTCTGTCTGCCCGGTCGCAGCAGCGCGAACCCGCGTTCCAGGGCCAGCACGAGGCCACCGCCGACCATCGGGCGGGCGACAGCGGCGACCGTGCCGAGCTTGGTGCGGGCGATGACGCCGCCCGGGGCCATGGTGAGCAGCTCCCCGGCGAGCATGTCCACCCAGTGCAGCTGGCCGGTCTCGGCGTTCCAGACCGGTCCTTCCCCGTGGTCGGTGCAGACCTCGGTCGCCTGCTCCGCCTCCAGTTGTGGCACTGCGGACTCGGCGGTCATTCGTCCTCCTCCGTCACGGACCGGGCCGCGAACGTGGCGCGCAGGTCGCGTTCGGTGCTGCGCAGGTGTCCGCGCATGGCGGCGGCCGCCCCCTCCGGGTCGCCGTCCCGCACCCGGTCGAGTATCTCGCGGTGTTGCTCGGCGGCCCGTTGGTGGGAGCCGCCCCGACGGTGGTGTCCGAGGTAGCTCACGGCCATGCTGTCGCGCAGGCTGCCCGCCAACGCGTCGATGAGCACGGTCAGCATCCGGTTTCCGGACGCGCGGGCGAGCAGCTGGTGGAAGCGCAGGTCCGCCTCGTGGTACTCGGCGTGCTCCTCGGCCCGGCGCATCGCCTCCGTGGCCTGCTCCAACGCGGCGATGTCCGCCGTGCCCGCGTTGCTGGCGGCCAGGGTGCTGGTCTGCACTTCGAGGCCGCGGCGGACCTCCAGCAGCTCGAAGACCGAACCCGGGCGGAAACGCAGCAGGGCGTTGAACACGTCGCCGATCTGCTCCCCGTCCGGCGTGGTCACCCGGGGGCGGCGTCCCTTGCGGATCTCCACCAGCCCCCGTGCCCGCAGCGCTCGGATCGCCTCGCGGACCGTGAGCCTGCTGACCTCCAGACGCGCCGCGAGTTCGGACTCGGAGGGAAGCAGCGCACCGACCTCGAACTGCTCGAAGATCATCTCTTCGAGTTCGGCCGCGGCGTCCCGGTTCCCGGTGGCCGCCTCGGGGTGGGTCATTCGTGTCCTCGCCCGCTCCTCGTGCTCCGGCGCTTCCGCCGAACGGAGGGCCAACGTATCAGATATGTTCGACCCGTCCAAGACGGGAACCGTCCCGGTGGCAGGAGAGGAAGTGTCGGAGAAGGCTCTCGTTTTCCCTCCTGAAAGCCGTGCCGGTTGCTCCGTCCGGCGCGTTGACGGCGACGAACGTGTCAGACAGAATCCCACCCTCGTGGCAGGGGTGACACGCGGCGACCGGGCGGGCCGCCCCGACAGGACGGAGGGAACGAGCATGCGAGTCACGGCCCTGGAGACCTTTCCGGTCCCACCACGGTGGCTGTTCGTCCGGGTCGCCACCGACGAGGGAATCGTCGGTTGGGGAGAACCCGTGGTCGAGGGTCGGGCGCACACCGTGGCCGCCGCCGTGGAGGAACTGTCCGAACTGCTCCTCGGCAGGGACCCGCTCGCCGTGGAGGACCACTGGCAGGTGATGACCAAGGCGGGTTTCTACCGGGGTGGGCCGGTGCTGTCCAGCGCGGTGGCCGGGATCGACCAGGCGCTGTGGGACATCGCGGGCAAGAGCTACGGGGTTCCCGTGTACCGGCTGTTGGGAGGCCCGGTTCGGGAACGGGTGCGGGTCTACCAGTGGATCGGTGGCGACGAGCCCTCCGAGGTGGCCGAGGCTGCGGCCGAGCAGGTCGAGGCCGGGTTCACCGCCGTGAAGATGAACGGCAGCGGCAGGCTGCGCCACATCGACACTCCCGCCGAGGTGGAGGCCGTGGTGGACCGGGTTGCGGCCGTGCGGGAGGCGATCGGGTGGCAGCGGGACGTGGCGGTGGACTTCCACGGACGGTTCTCCACCGCGATGGCCCGCAGGGTGCTTCCCAAGCTGGAACCGCTGCTTCCCCTGTTCGCCGAGGAGCCGGTGTTGCCGGAGCACACCGTCAGGGCGGGGGAGGTCGCGGCCGCCACCTCCGTACCCGTAGCGCTGGGGGAGCGGCTGTTCTCCCGGTGGGACTTCCGGGAGGTGCTGGGGTCCGGGATCGCGGTGGCCCAGCCCGACCTCTCCCACGCGGGCGGGATCTCCGAGGTGCGGCGGATCGCGGCCCTGGCCGAGGCCCACGACGTGACCGTGGCCCCCCACTGCCCGCTCGGCCCGATCGCGCTGGCCGCCAGTCTGCAGATCGCCTTCTGCACCCCGAACTTCCTCATCCAGGAGCAGAGCGGTGGGATCCACTACAACGTGGATTCCGATCTGCTGGACTACCTCGTCGACCCCACGCCGTTCCGTTTCGAGCGGGGACGGGCACGTGCCCCGCAGGGGCCCGGTCTGGGAATCGAGGTCGACGAGGCCGCCGTCCGCCGGGCGGCCGAGCGGGGACACCGCTGGCGCCCGCCGGTCTGGCGTGACGAGGACGGGGCGTTCGTGGAGTGGTGAACCGTCCTCACCGGACGCGGGGCCCCGTGGCGGCCAGCCTCCGCAGCGGTCCGGGAGCCAGTCGGGACAGCAGCAGCCCGGCCTTCGCCTCGAAGCCCACGGCGGTCACCGGGGTGGGGTGTTCGACGACCCGCAGCACGGCCGCGGCCACCCTGTCCGGGTGGAGGCCACGCAGCCGGTACAGCCCGGTGGCCCTGCGTCTGCGCCTGCGTTGCTCGGCGGGGGTTCCGCCGACGAAACGGGTGGAGGTGGGGATCGCGGTGTTCACGATCCCGGGCAGCACCGCGCTCACCGCGATGTCGTGTTCGGCCAGTTCCCCGTTGAGCCGTTCGGACAGGGCCGACACGGCGGCCTTGCCGGCGGAGTAGGCGGTGAGTCCCGGCAGGGGGACGTGGGCGGCGGCCGAGGAGATGTTGACGATCCGTCCCGCCTCGCCGCGTTCGATCATCCGGGGGGCGAAGGCGCGGCAGCCGTGCACGACTCCCCACAGGTTGGTGTCGAACACGCGTCGCAGGTCGGCCTCGTCGGTGTCCAGCAACGGGCCCGTCAGTCCGACCCCGGCGTTGTTCACCACCACGTCGGGGGTTCCGTGGTCCCGCTGGACGTCCTCGGCGAAACGGTGCATCGCCTCCCCGTCGGAGACGTCCACCGTGTACGCGGTGACCAGCCCCGCAGTGGGGGCTCGGCGGGCGGTGTCGGAGGCCGCCGAGCCGTCCACGTCGGCGGCGACCACCCGCGCCCCGTGGGCGGCGAAGGCCAGTGCCGTGGCCCGACCGATTCCGCTGCCCGCGCCGGTGACCACCACCAGCACGCCGGCGAACCGGCCCTTCTCGTGCGGGTCCGGCACGTGCCGGGGGGTGTCCTCCAGGCCGTCGACGAACTCGGCGGTGCGCCGGGCGACGAGTTCGGGACGCCGGGCGGGCAGCCAGTGTCCGCCCGTCACGCGGCGCACCCGTGGTCCGGGGACGCCGGCGGGAAGTTCGTCCTGCAACGCCGGGGTGACGAAGGCGTCGCGGGTGGGGGCCAGAACCTGGACCGGGACGGTGGTGCGGACGTGGGCCTGGTCTCCTCCGGGGGACATGTTCGCGCGGTAGAGCTCGAGCCCGGACACCGCGTCGGAGACACGGGGACGGCGGTTGCGGGCGCTGGCGTCCAGCCGTCCCATCAGCACCGGCAGCAGACCGCTGCGCCAGGTCAGTTCCGGCAGGCGGGGGAGGCGGAAGAACCCGATGTAGCCGGAGCGGCTCAGTTGTCGGAGCAGCTCGGACAGTCGGCGCGGGGTGGGAAGGCGCAGTCGCTGGCGTGTCCAGTGTGCCACGTGGTGCAGGTGCGGCCCGGAGATGCTGGTCAGCGAGTGGATCCTGCCCTCGACGGCCCGGTCGGTGAGTGTGTGCCAGGCCTGGATCGAGCCCCAGTCGTGGGCGAGCAGGTGCGCTCCCTTTCCGGGGCTGACCGCGTCGACCACCCGCACCAGGTCGTCGGTGAGGTGGTGGAGGCGGTAGCCCTCGCGGTCGGTGGGGGTGTCGGAGCTTCCCGCGCCGCGCACGTCGTAGGTGACCACGTGGTACCGCTCGGACAGCCGGGCGACGACCCCGTTCCAGAGGGAACGGTTGTCCGGGTAGCCGTGTACGCAGACGACGCAGGGGCGGGCGGGGTCGCCGTGTTCCTCGACCGTGAGCCGGAGACCGTCCTCGGTGGTCACCAGTCTGGTGGTGCTCATCTTCGCCGTCCTCGGGGCGTGGGGGACCGGGGCGTTGCCGGCGGCGTCCGGGACGACGCGCGGGCACCCGGCGACCTTTACTGTTACCAGCGGTAACGGATACTGGCAGTCGAGTCCTGCCGGCGCAAGGGGTCGGGCGACTGGTCGGAGGCCGGGCCGACCCGGAACTGGCGGGAGGTTCCCGAGAAGGACACCGTGCCGCCGAACGCCTGTTTGGCGTCGCCCCGGTGCACGATCCGGTAGAGGCCACCCGGTGTTCCCTCGGGGATCCGCCAGGTGATCGTGGCGGTGGAGGAGGCGATCCCGCTGCGTTCCCAGCGGTAGGTGGTCGACCAGTCCCCGTCGTCGGCCACGGTCCGCCATCCCGAGGCGGAGCGTCGTTGGACCAGCAGGAAGCTGTCTCCCCGACGGGGGTTGTTGTTCGGGTGCGCCGAGACGAACGCGACCCGGACCGACTCGCCCGCTCGGTACTGCCGGCGAGGTTCCCGCAGCACGTCCCCGAAGTTCCGGCCGGCCGGGGGAGCGTCGAGCACCACTCCGGGCTGCAACCGGACCCGCCCTCCTCGGGGGTTGTCCTCCGGGGAGGGGCCGGGCGCGCTCGGCTCGCCCGCGGCCATGTCGGAGGCCAGCCGGGCGAACTCCTGCTGGTAGGCGGGAAGCGACCAGCGGCCGAACATGGTGTGCCCACCCTCGTAGTCCTGTTGGTCGTACTCCTCCGGTGTGGTCAGGTACCCGGCGTAGTCGTTGGCGTAGCCCGCGACGAGCACGTTGTCCGGATCGGTGCCCAGCCGTCGTGCCACGGTGCGGCGCAGCCGCAGTCCTCCGACGATGCTGACCTCCTGGGGAAGCGCGGCCAGGTAGAGCTCGCCGACGCGCACCAGCTGGATCGGCAGTACGTGCGGCACCCAGCCCATCGGACCGACCGGCAACAGGATTTCTTTCGGTGCCTGCCGGGAACGCAGCTCGGGGGAGGCCCGGTACAGCGCTCGGCTGATCGTTCCGAAGAAGGGGTTGTTGCCCGCGCCCTCCTCGAAGAACGAGGGGCCGGGTCCGTCCTCGGCGCCGGCGGCGAAGGAGGCTCCCAGGGTGGCCGCGCAGGTGGTGTGCTCACGGCCGTCGCCGGTGAACGAGCCGTCCACGCGCGTGGCGGACATGTCCACCGTGCTCGCCCGGTGGTCGATCCGGCCGTGCACCGGGCGCGCGGCGTGTACCAGCTCCGCCGCCGCGGCGTACTGGCGCTGTCCGATGATCCTGGTGTTCGCGAACTCGTCGTCGGTGGGTCCGGTGCCGGGGCGCAGCTCCAGGTTGGGCGACATGTCGGCGGAGTTGGACTGTGCGAAGGCGGCCACGAAACCGGGGGAGGGCTCCCGGTAGTCCACTCCGGAGACCTCGCGTTCCCAGTGGTAGGCGGCGTAGCCTTTGTTGTCGCCGCTGATGAGCGTGTTGTCGGGGCTGAGACTGGTGGCGTGGGTGGCGAACCAGTTGACCACGCCCACGGTGCGGCCGGAGCGTTCGAGACACAGCAGCGTCGTGGTCGGGTCGATCGCGCCGGGGAAGTGACGTTTGTCCGCCACGGGGTTGCGTTCGAAGGCTCGCCGGGAGCGGTTCACGCTGGCGTCGGTGAGGGCGGCGCGGGCCAGGCGCAGCCGCCCCGGCGCGAGGTCGTCCTCGGCGCGGACGACGGAGTCGGTGATGCCCGCGACCAGGGACTCGAACGTGCCCGGCTGGAAGCCCAGTGTGGTGACGTTGTAGAGGGTGTGACAGGAGAAACCGCCCGGGCCCGCGTGGGTGTGGGTGGCGGTCAGCAGCAGGTTGCTCTGGGTGTAGCGGTCCCCGAGACGTTCGGACAGTCGTGCCAGCACCGCTTCGCGGACACAGCCGAAGATCATCCCCGCGTCCACGACCACGAGTGCGACCCGGCGGTCCGGGGCGTCGCGTTCGGCGATGGCGAAGGCCCGCGCCCGTTGGCGCTGGTGGATCCCGCTGGTGCGCTGCCCCAGCCGGGCGTAGCCCATCATCCCGTTCTCCGCGGCCTGGCCGGTCACGTCGGCGATGCCGCGTCCCAGCAGGTAGGGGTCCCGGCTCTCGGCCGAGGCGGAGGGTGTCGAGGCCGTACCCAGCAGTGTGGCCAGTCCCGCCTTCAGCAGGGGGCGGCGTCCGAGAGCGTCCGTGCTTTCCATGCTGCACCTCTGCGTGGTCGTTCGGACGCACCACGTTACCGATCTCCCCCGGAAAAGTGAATTTTGTTCGCACTATGGGGCGTCCCTCGACGGTGTATAAGAATATTTTTCTCTTATTGTCTTTTATGCAGGAAAATATTGCCTGATATCCGGATTCAGGGGTATGAATTCCTGAAGACGAGGAAGTCGTGGCCCACGGGAGGCTGACCATGACCGCACAGCCACAGGTGTCCGCCGAACTCTTCGACCCCTCCGGAACGAACGTGGTCGAACAACTGCGTTCCCGGGTGACCGGTGACCTGCTCGACGTGGTGGTGGACCTCGACTCCGGAACGGGATGCCGGATGCGGGACCTGCGCGACGGCACGGAGTACCTCGACATGACGATGTACTTCAGCTCCGCGCCCCTCGGACACGGTCACCCCGGGCTGCGCACTCCCGAGTTCGAGGCCGAACTGGTGCGCGCGGCGCGGACCAAACCGGCCAACCCGGACTTCGCCACGGTGCAACAGGCCCGTTTCGTCGACACACTGCGCCGCGTGTTCGGCGATCCCGCGCTGCCGTGGCTGTTCCTCATCGAGGGCGGCGGCCCCGCCGTGGAGAACGCGCTCAAGGTCGCCTTCGACTGGAAGACCAAGTACAACGCGCGGCGTGGCGTCGCCGTGCGCGGCTGCCGGGCCATGCACCTGGAGTGGGCCTTCCACGGACGCACCGGCTACACCATGTCGCTGACCAACACCGACCCCCGCAAGGTCCGCGACTATCCGAAGTTCGACTGGCCCCGCGTGCCCAGCCCCGCCGTCGATCCCGGCTCCGAGGACTGGGAACGCGCCGAACTGCTGCCGTCCGAGCGCCACGCCCTGGATGCGGCGGAAGCCGCCTTCACCCGGTACGGCGACGAGGTGGCCTGCTTCGTCTACGAGCCCGTCCAGGGGGAGGGCGGAGACCGGCACCTGCGCCCGGCCTTCCTGCGTGAGATGCAGCGCATGTGCCGGGAACAGGGGGTGCTGACCATCGCCGACGAGGTCCAGAGCGGTGGTGGGCTGACCGGGTACCCGTGGGCGCACCAGGCGCTCGGGCTGGAACCGGACCTGGTCGCCTTCGGCAAACGACTCCAGGTCTGCGGAGTGCTGGGCGGCAGGAGGGTCGACGAGATCCCGGACAACGCCTTCCGGGAACCCAGCAGGATCAGCTCCACCTGGGGCGGTTCGCTGGTGGACATGGTGCGGGCCACCAGGATCCTGGAGGTGGTCGAGGAGGAGCGCCTGCTGGAGCACGCCTCCCGGATGGGCGAGCTGCTGCTCTCCGAACTGCGGGGGCTGGCCGCCGAGTTCCCCGGCTTGGTGAGCGCTGCCCGGGGACGCGGTCTGATGGCCGCCGTGGACTTCCCGGACGCGAACACCCGGGACCGGGTCGTGGACCTGGTCCGCCGGAGGCACCGGACGATCTTCCTGCCCTGCGGCCCGCGTTCGCTGCGCTGGCGCCCGGCACTCTCGGTGCGGCCCGAGGAGCTCACCGACGCCGTGGTGGCGCTGCGCAAGACGCTCTCCGAGTTGGACTGACGCCCGGGGCCGTGGTCGGCGCTCGCCCGGCACGGTCCCTCACGGGCCGTGGCCGGGCGGGACGGTGGCGACGCCCGCCGCGTGGTCGCCGACTCAGCGCCACGAGGGCAGCCAGAGTTCGGCCTGCCAGCGTGCCTCGGTGATGGGGAATCCGTTCAGGATCGGCCACAACCACACGAAGTTGGCCACCACCAGTCCGACGTAGAGCGCCACGGCCAGCATCCCCGTCCTCCGCCGTTCGACGGAGGCACCGGCCGGGCCGAGCACCTCCCCCAGGACCAGCACGATCCCCAGCACGAGGAACGGGGCGAGCGGGGTGGCGTAGAAGTAGTACATCTGCCGGTCCAGGTTGGTGAACCACGGCAGGTACCCCGCGCAGTAGCCGACCAGCACCGCGGCGTAGCGCCAGTCCGTGCCGGCGACGGCCCGCCACACGGCCCACCCGGCCACCGGCAGGGCCAACCACCACAGCGCCGGGGTGCCGAGCAGCATGGCGGCCTGGACGCAGTCACCCTGACCGCACCCCGGCAGGCCGGACTCGTAGTAGTACAGCATCGGACGCATGCCCATCGGCCAGGCCCAGGGCTTGGACTCCCACGGGTGGGGGTCGTCGCCGGTGACCAGGTGGACGTGGAAGTCCAGCACGTTGAGGTGGTAGTACAGCAACGAACGGAGCATGTCCGGCAGGAAACCGAACCCCACGTCCTCGGCCACGGAGGCCGCGTGCCGGTCGGTGGCGGTCTCGCTGGCGTACCATCCGGCCCAGGTGGAGAAGTAGACTCCCAGCGCCAGCACCACCAGGGAACCGAAGGCGGGCACGGCGTCCCGCAGCAGCGCGCCGAGCCACGGCCTGCGCACTCCGGCGGTGCTGCGTGCCAGGGCGTCCCACACCAGGCTCAGCAGCGCGAACGCCGCCACGTAGTAGATACCGCTCCACTTCACCCCGCAGGCCAGCCCCAGCAGCACCCCGGCGCCGAAGCGCCACCAGCGGAAGCCGAGGCGGGGACCGAACACCGAGTCGTCCACCCGGTGCTCGGTGACCACCAGGGCCATCCTGGCGCGAACCCGGTCGCGGTCGACCAGCAGGCAGCCGAACGCGGCCAGCACGAACAGGGCGTGGAAGACGTCGAGCATCCCCACGCGGGACTGCACGTGGCTGAGCCCGTCGCAGATCAGCAGGATCCCGGCCAGGGCGCCCAGCAGGGTCGAGCGGGTCATCCGACGGGTGATCCTGATGATCAGCAGCACCATCAGGGTGCCCGCCAGCGCGGCGCTCACCCGCCATCCCCAGGGGGTGTAGCCGAACAACCACTCACCGACGGCGATGAGCTGTTTGCCCACCGGGGGATGGGCCACCAGCTCGTAGCCGGGGTTGTCCTCGAACCCCCCGTTGCGCAGCATCTGCCACGCCTGGGGGACGTAGTGCTTCTCGTCGAAGATCGGGGTGCCCTCGTCGGTGGCGTGGCCGAGACGCCAGAAACGCACCACCCCCGCCAGCAGGGTGAGCACCAGGGTGACGATCCACCCCCGCAGGCGGTCCGTCGGCTCGCGCGGCCACAGTGCCCGGATCCGGTTGTGCTCTCCCGGGTACCGCACCGGCGGAACCTGTCCGTCGCGGACCACTTCGGCGCGGACGGAGTTGCCACCGGAGCTCGGCACGAGGACGTTCACACCCAAATCGTATGGTGGTCGCTGTGACTGACGAATCCGGATCGGGGACGCTGCTGCTCGCGGCCACTCCCCTGGGGGACGCCCGGGACGCCTCGCCACGACTGGCCGAGGCCCTGGCCACGGCGGAGGTGGTGGCCGCCGAGGACACCAGGCGGATCCGCGCGCTGGCCACGGCCCTGGAGGTCGTCCCACGGGGCAGGGTGCTCAGTTACTACGACGCGGTGGAGGCGGCCCGCGAACCCGCCCTGCTGGAGGCCCTGCGTGGTGGGGACACGGTGCTGTTGGTCACCGACGCGGGAATGCCCAGCGTCTCCGACCCCGGGTACCGGCTGGTCGCGGCCTGCGCGGCCGAAGGGCTGCACGTGACCTGCCTGCCGGGGCCGAGCGCGGTCACCACGGCACTGGCTCTGTCCGGGCTGCCCTCGGACCGGTTCTGCTTCGAGGGGTTCCCGCCCCGCAAGCAGGGGCCGCGCCGTCGTTGGCTGGCCGAGTTGGTCACCGAGCGGCGGACGTGCGTGTTCTTCGAGGCCCCGCACCGGTTGGTGGCCACCCTGAACGACGCGGTCGAGGTGCTCGGCGCGGAACGGGACGCCGCGGTCTGCCGCGAGTTGACCAAGACCTACGAGCAGGTTCGTCGCGGGAGCCTGGCCGAGCTCGCCGAGTGGGCCTCCTCGGGGGTGCGGGGGGAGATCACCGTGGTGCTGGCCGGCGCGGAGCGGGCGGGACCGACCGACCCGGCCGAGCTGGTCGAGCAGGTGGAACGGCGTGCCGCCTCCGGGGTGCGGCTCAAGGACGCGGTCGCCGAGGTCGCCGAGCTGACCGGGGTGCGCAAGAAGGAGCTCTACGAGGCGGTGCTGACCGCGCGCGGCTGAGACCAGGCGATATCGTGGGCGACCATGGACGTCCGGGTCATCGATCATCCCCTGGCCAAAGCCCGCCTGTCGACGATGCGGGACGCGCGGACCGACAACGCGACCTTCCGCGCGGCGTTGCAGGAGCTCACGTTGATGCTGCTCTACGAGGCCATCCGGGACGGCGAGGTGGCCGAGGAGGTCATCCACACTCCTGTCGCGCGCACCACGGGGTACCGTCTGGCCAACCCGCCGCTGCTGGTTCCGGTGCTGCGGGCCGGCTTGGGGATGGCCGACCAGGCGCACCGGCTGATCCCGGAGGCCCGGATGGGGTTCATCGGTCTCTCCCGGGACGAGCGGACCCTGCGGCCGACCCCCTACCTGGAGTCCCTGCCCGACGACCTGTCCGGCTGCCCGGTGATGGTGCTCGATCCGATGCTGGCCACCGGGGGGTCGATGGTGTACACGATCAATCTGCTGCACCAGCGGGGAGCCACCGACATCACCGCGATATGCACCCTGGCGGCGCCGGAGGGCATCGACCGGTTGTCCGAGTCCGGGCTGCCGGTGCGGTTGGTGACGGCCAGTGTGGACGACAGGCTCAACGAGTCCGGGTTCATCGTCCCCGGACTCGGTGACGCGGGGGACCGGGAGTACGGGCCGCGTTAGCCCTCGGCACCGTCCCCGGTCTCGGGGGTGTGTTCCCGTTCGGTGGTGTTCCGGGGCCGGACCGGACGCCAGTACTGGCGTTTCCGTTTTCCCTCACGGACGACCACCCCGAGTTCGCCCAGTTGCTCGCGGAGTTGTTCGGCGTCCTGTCGGTCGTCCTTCTCCAGGGCCCGCGCGCGGGCCCGCAGCAGCGCGTCGGCGCCTGCGGGCAGGTCGGGAAGTCCTTCCACCCAGCGGCGGTACTCGTCCTCGTGGGGGTCGCCCTCCTCGCACCACCCGTAACCGTGGGCGCGGAAGGCCGCCCGGAAGCGTCGTCGGTCCACCTCGTCGCCGACGCGCACCAGTTCCCTGTCGTCCGTGCCGAGCAGCACGAGCTGTTTTCTGTCCACGAAGGCCGTCTCGATCCGGCCGCGGTGGAACGTCCGGCTCCGCTCACCGTGCAGGATCGTGACCTCCTCGTCGGAGACGAGGGCTTTCACCTGGTCGCGCAGGAACAGGTGGGCCACCACGGCTCCCGCCAGGGCGCCCACGGCGAGGACGCCCAGTGTGACCTGTGGTTCCGGCAGCGAGGTGACCAGTTCGAACACTCCCTGGAACGGGAACCAGGCGAGTTCGGTGATCGGGCCGGCGAGAGTCTCGGCTCCCCACAGCACGGCCGCGCCGACCAGGGGGAAGCAGCTCCAGGCCAGTATCCGTTCGGTCCGGGAGGGACCGGCGAAGGACACGGTGTCCGGCCGGGGTGGGAGGGATGACACGGTGTTCCTCGTCTTCTCACGATCGGGTGCGCTCGTCTCGGCATGCCGGTTGCTCGGCTGCCGTCCAGGGTAGGCATCGTCCGGCGGTGTGGGGGGCGTTTTCGGTCTTTCCCCGAGGAATCGGGACGACACGCTCCCTCGTGATGCCGCCGAACGGGTGAGAAAGTGGTTCATACCTTGACCGAATATGGTCTAGACCACACGCTGTGGGGCGTCCCGCAACGACCGAACGGGAGTGCCCGATGGCTGTGAAACCACGCTCCACATGGCGATTACCGGCCCTGGCCGCCGGAACGGCGCTGTTCACCGGTCTGCTGGCGGCCCCGGCCACCGCCACGGACGGCGCCGAACCCGCGCGAGGCGTTCCTGCGGCGGAGGACTCCGTGGCGGAGAACGTCGCGGAGGACGGCGGCCGCAAGGTCGGCTACTTCACCCAGTGGTCGATCTACGACCGCCAGTTCTACGTCAAGGACCTGGTCACCTCCGGAACGGCGGAGAAACTGACCCACATCAACTACGCGTTCGGCAACCTGGACTCATCCGGGCAGTGCTTCACCGGAAACCAGGCGGGCGAGGCCGACGCGTGGGCCGACTACCAGAAGCGGTTCTCCGCGGCGAACTCCGTCGACGGGGTCGGCGACACCTGGGACCAGCCCCTGGCGGGCAACCTCAACCAGCTCAAAGAGCTCAAGGAGATGTACCCGCACCTCAAGGTCTACATCTCCCTCGGAGGTTGGTCGTGGTCCGACGACTTCCACACCGCAGCGGCCACCCCGCAGTCCCGTGCCCAGCACGTGGAGTCCTGCATCGACATGTGGCTGCGCGGCAACCTGCCCAAGATCGGAGGAGCTCCCCAGGGCGGGGAGGGCGTCGCCGAGGGCATCTTCGACGGGGTCGACATCGACTGGGAGTGGCCCGCCTCCGAGGGCGGTCCCGGAAACGTCGTGGACCCCGCCGACAAGGAGAACTACACCGCGCTGCTGCGGGAGTGGCGCGGACAGCTCGACGAGCTGGAGGTCGAGACCGGACGCGAGTACGACCTGACGGCCTTCCTGCCCGCCTCCCCCGAGAAGATCGACGCGGGCTTCGAGGTGAACAAGATCTTCGACTCGCTGACCTTCGCCACCGTGCAGGGCTACGACCTGCACGGCGCCTACGAGGAGACCACCAACCACCAGTCCGCGCTGTACAGCCCGCAGGGTGATCCCTCACCGGAGAGGTTCAGCATCGACCAGACCATGGACACCTACCTGGCGCGAGGTGCCCCGGCCGACGAACTGGTCCTCGGCGTGCCCTTCTACGGACGCGGCTGGACCGGTGTCCCGGACCGCAACAACGGCCTCTTCCAGCCCTCGACTGGCCCGGCCCCGGCCACCTACGAGGACGGCTACGAGGACTACAAGGCCCTCAAGCAGCAGCTGGACCGCTACACCCTGCACCGGGACGAACAGGCCGGGTTCGCCTGGCTGTTCGACGGCAACACCTTCTGGACCTTCGACGACCCGGTCGAGATCGCGCGCAAGATGGACTACGTCAACGACCACGGTCTCGGCGGAGCCATGATCTGGTCGCTGGACGGGGACACCCCGGACGGTGAGCTCATGACCGCCATAGACCGCAACCTGAACTGACACCGCACGCGCGGACTCCCGCCGTGGCGGGATCCGCGTCGAGCCCCCGGCGCACCGTCCCTCCGCGCCGGGGGCCTTCCCCTGTCGACAGCGCGTGTCGGACGGAACTCACTCGGTGTAGGGATGTTGTTGACCCGGGCTTCGCGTTGCCGGTGGCGTCCGTTTCGCCTGGCTCATGTCAAGCTGTGCGTGTGCTATCACGACACAACATCCTCCGCACGACCGCCCTCGCCGCGATAGTCGGAGGGACCGTCTACCGCAGTGTGCGCACTCTGCGGAAGGCGCGTTCCATCCTGCCGTTGGGGCAGGAGCCGTCGGAGACCGTGCTCCCCCCGACCGTCACAGTGGTGGTACCCGCCCGCAACGAGGAAGCGGTACTGGACGACTGCCTGCGGGGCATCCGGGGGCAGACCTACGGCTCCGTGCAGGGCAACGGTTCCCCCGCCCTGCGGGTGGTGGTCGTCGACGACGGATCCACCGACCGCACCGGCGAGATAGCCGAACGGCACGCCGCCGAGGACCCGCGGGTGCGGGTGGTACGCAGCGACGGCCCACCGGCCGGGTGGAGCGGCAAGGTCCACGCGATGCACATCGGGGTGGAGGCGGCCGGAGAGCCCGAGGCGGGCGAGTGGCTGCTGTTCGTCGACGCCGACACCGTGCTCGCCCCGGAGCTGCTGGGCAGGCTGCTCGGCACCGCTGAGCAGGCCGAGGCCGACCTGGTGTCCACACCCGGAGGACCGCCCGAGAACAGCTCGGCGAGCTGGCCGGTGCTGATGCCGGCGGGACTGCAGATGATCGGGGAGAACGCCGACCCCATGGGGCGGGGAGGCAAGGCCTTCGCCATCGGACACTGCATCCTGATGCGCCGCTCGCACTACGAGAAGATCGGCGGATGGGAGGCGCTGTCCGGAAGGCGCAACGAGGACATCGCCATCGCCACGGCCGTGCGCGACCACGGTGGGATCACCAGGGTCGTCGAGGGGCTCTCGTACGTGACCACCAGCGGGATGGACCCCTTCCGACAGGGATGGGACTCCTTCCGCAAGAGCTTCGTCGCGGGCACCCACGGCTCGTTGCCCCTGCTGCTCGGGGCCGGTCTCGGACAGATCGCCCTCTGTCTGGCCTCCCCCGCGGTGCTGGTGTCGGGACTGCGGGGTGCGGACCCCGCTCGGATCGCGCTGGGGGCGATCGGTTGGGGCGCTCAGAGCCTCGCCCACCTGCGTACGGCGCGGGTGATGCACGCCAACCCGGTGCTGGCTCCGCTCGCCCCGTTCACCAACGCCGTGTTCGGCGGTGTGCTGCTGCACGGTGCCGTGGAGGTGGCACGGGGCGCGACGAGCTGGAAGGGCCGAGCGGCCCGGTTCTGAAAGCCGCGGGAACTCGGCAGTCGGTTTCCCGCGGCGCACGCCCCGGTCCGGGTCACCGGGGACGAGGCGACGTCGCGAACCACGTCGAGATCGCGTTCTCGGAACACGGAACTCCGTGGGAAACACGTCCCACTCTGGGCACTGTATGCTTTCTTTTCGTTACTTTCCGTGTTTCCAGTGTTCTCCGTCTCCGCCCTTGTCCGGTGTGCGCATCCGGGTCCACAGAACCCCGTGCGGTCCTCACCGGACGGTTGGGGAGAACGACGGGCCGTGACGCTCGCGCCGCATCCGTCGACGTCCGGTAACGGAGATGGCGCGAACGGGGCAGTGGTGTCCCCGGAAATTTCCTGCTAACGGATCAGAACGAATCCCGGTCGCCTTGGTTAGTGTCCGGTGCTGAACCTCGTTCCGGCAGGGAACGAGCAGGATCGTTTCGGTCGAATCGCTTCGGCCCGGGGGTTTTTCGGTTCTCACCGTTTCCCCGTACGCGCGTCCCGGAGGGAGGTGGATTTCCGTGGAGACGAAGACCGTGCACAACAATCCGGACGGTTCCGGAGGGAACGGACCCGTCGGCGTGCGGATCTCGCTGGCATGAGTCCGCGCGGATGGGGCGGGAGCCCGCCCCATCCGCCCACCTCTTCGAACCGGGAGACGACGGTGGAAATCACGCTGGTCAACATGCCGTGGGCCTCCCTGGATTATCCTTCGCTGGCCTGCGGGATCCTCAAGTCCGCTGTGGAGTCCACCCCGGACGGTCCGTACTCCGTACGGGTGCTGAACGCGAACCTGGACTTCTTCGACTGGCTGCACGAACGCATGGGGCTGGGGGTGCACGACTACGACTTCTTCTCCCTGGAGTCCTACTTCCAGGGCTGTGGGGACTGGGTCTTCTCCGCCGCGTTGTACGGGCACACGAGCTGGCGCGTGGCCGAGTTCCGGCGACGTCGTGCGCCGGAACTGCCCGCCGAACGGCTGGAGCTGTGCGAACGTCTCCAACCCGGCGCGGCCGAGTGGATCGGGGAGTACGCCGCCGAGCTGGCCCGCACGTGTGGTCGGATCGTCGGGTTCACCACCACGTTCCAGCAGAACACCGCCTCGCTGGCCCTCGCCGCGGAACTGCGCAGACTGCGCCCCGACGTGCGGGTCGTGCTGGGCGGGGCGAACTGCGACGGGGCGCAGGGCGCTGCCTGGCACCGCAACTTCCGGTGTGTCGACTACGTGGTCCGTGGGGAGGGGGAGGTCGCCTTCCCCGGCCTGCTCGAACGGATGGACCGGTCGGAGGAGCTCTCCGGAGTGCCGGGGCTGTGCTGGCGTGACCGGTCGGGACAGTCGGTCGTCAACCCCATGACCGCCACCCCGCTGGACCCCTCCCGGA
>NZ_PVSR01000052.1:0-18298 GCF_003001495.1 Actinopolyspora mortivallis | reverse complement strand
TCGTCGGCAGCGTCAGATGTTTATAAGAGACAGAGGCGGAGCGGATCTCGGTGTCCGGGGTGACCGAGCTGGCCGACGCCTACCTCTCCACCACCCATCTGGGCAGCTGGGCCGAGCAGGGGCGACGCGCGGACTACCTGCGGCTGGTGGACAGCTGCTGGGAGAACCGCGCCTTCGGCGACTTCTGGCAGCACTGCCTGGTGGCCGAGGGGGTGATCGACCTGGCCGTCGAGCCGGTCGTCAACCCCTGGGACCTCGCCGCCGTGCAGATCCTCGTGGAGGAGGCCGGGGGCGGGTTCACCGACCTGACGGGCGAGCGGCGCTTCGACGGCGGCAACGCGCTGAGCTCCAACGGCGCGCTGCACCGGGCGGCGCTGCGCGCGTTGGACGGCTGAGGGGCTGACTGGGGGCTGGCCGACTGGTTGCCGGGGTGTGACGGGCCGCTGATCGGCGGTGCCGCGCTGTGCTCTGTCGGGAGCGCTGGTTGCTCCGGGGAGCGCGGTGCGTTGGGCACACGTGGTGCACGGCATGCGGGCTGCTGGAGCGGCGAGGCGCCGCCGGGTAGCGCTCGCTGTTCCCGGGGACGAGCACCACCCGCGCGCCGATGGCCGCGTGATTCGGCGGCTTTCCCCGCGTGCGCGGGGCCTACATCTGGCCCGCCCGACCGGGAACCACCGGAGAGGGTCCATCCCCGCGCGTGCGGGGCCTGCTACACCAAAATGTCGTTGCCGGTGGCGACGGAAGGTCCATCCCCGCGCGTGGCGGATTCGTGGGGTCGTTGCAACGGTGGTTGGTTATTTGCTGGTCAGTAGTGTAGTCCATCGGTATTTGGGGGTGTCCCAGTTGAGGGTTTTGCGGGGTCGGGTGTTGAGTTCGCGAGCGATGTCGGTGAGCTGGGTTTGCTGCCGGGGAAGATCGGTGCCTTTCGGGAAGTATTGGCGCAGCAGCCGGTTGGTGTTTTCGTTGCTGCCGCGTTGCCACGGGCTGGCCGCATCGCAGAAAAACACCGGGATGCCGGTACGAGCAGTGAACTCCTCGTGGTAGGCCAGCTCGCTGCTCTGATCCCAGGTCAACGTCCGGGTGAGATGACGAGGAACGCGGGCTAGACCGCGCCGCAACGCCGTGTTGACATGCTGGGGCGTTTGTCCCCACGGCAAAGCCACCGGGCGTGTTTACTGGTTTGTGTAAGAGCCCCTAACACGTTGGTGATACTGGGCTGGGATGATCGTGGTTGATGGCTGTGCCGTGGGTGGTCTCGGACGAGTTGTGGGAGCGGATTGAGCCGTTGTTGCCGGTGCGTCCGGCGAGTCGGACGGGTCCGAAGCCGTTGCTGGATCGGCAGGTGTCGCGGGGGCATCCTGTTCGTGCTGATCACCGGCATCGGGTGGGAAGACCTGCCGCAGGAGCTGGGGTTCGGATCGGGGATGACGTGCTGGCGGCGCCTGCGGGACTGGCAGGAGGCAGGGGTTGTCGAGCGGCTCCATGAGGTGTTGCTGGCCGAGCTCAACGCCGCTGGGCAGATCGACTGGTCGCGGGCGTGTGTGGACGCCTCGCACGTTCGCGCCAAAAAGGGGCCCCGAGACAGGGCCGAGCCCCGTCGACCGGAGCAAGACCGGCTCGAAGCACCACCTGATCTGCGAGGGCGGCGGCATTCCGCTGGCCGTCACGCTCACCGGTGGCAACCGCAACGACATCACCCAACTGTTGCCGCTGGTCGAGAAAATCCCGCCCGTACGCGGCCGTCGTGGACGGCCCCGCCGCAAGCCCGAGGTCCTCGTCGCTGACCGCGGCTACGACCACGACACGTACCGACATCTGCTGCGGCAACGAGGGATCCGTCCGTTGATCAGCCGTCGTGGTACCCGGGACACGAACCAAGCCGTGCGCTGGGTCGTCGAACAAACCCTGGCTCTGCTACACCAGTTCCGACGCCTGGCCACCCGGTGGGAACGCCGCACCGACATCCACCACGGATTCCTGACCCTGGCCACCAGCCTCATCTGCTGGCGCCGACTCCCACACCGAATGCGTTAGGGGCTCTTAGGAGCTCGTTGCCACCGTTGCGGGCTATCTCCCGTGGGATGACCGACGGATGTCGTCCGAGCTCCGCTGCGATGCACCGATGCGACACCTCACGCGCGATTCCACGGGACATGATGTCCCGCTCGTCGAATGGAAGTGGCTTGCCATGCGCCACGCAGACCACCTTTCACGACAGGCTGCTTGATTATCCCACATGACGCACTGACCACTGGAGCTGACCCCTTCATAGATCATCTCTCACTTGCCACCTCTTCCGAACATTTCTTTTTATCATTTTCGTCCTCCATACTTCCTAGACGACGCACAGATGAATCAACAAGGAGAGGAAAAGTGGTTACAATACAAACGATAGCGGCAATGGAAAGAACTATTGTGTTTCCATGAATTTCCGCCCAAGCGCCAGCAAACGTGTACCCGATAGGCATAAGACACGCGCTACCCAGCATCTCAAACGATGTAACCCTTCCAAGCATTTCTTTTGGAATTTCTCTATGAATAGCAGTGTTCCACATAACTCCATAAACTTCCAACCCTATGCCAGCCAGAAAATGTGCCAATATAAGCACTAACGCAGGTACAGGAAGTAGCATGGCAGCCATAATCAAACTGAATGTGGAAACACCTATAATAGCCGGAACCCCAGGTATTGATATTCTGATCTTACTCGATACCACCGCTCCGACAATTGCTCCCACAGCGTACAAGCTCATACTGGTTGCATATGGAAATGATGAATTATATCGATCGAGCGCCACTGAAGGAAGCAAAACCAGCCAGGGAGCGACCGAAGCGGGTTTCTGGATCAAACCTGCGGCAAAACATAAACCCAACCAACGACGTCGCACTATAACAAGTGCACCATCTTTTATGTTCCGTAATCCAACTTTTCCATTACCGCTAGGAGAAACAGGCAACCTGACGAAAAGAAGAGTCAGGGCACTAATTCCAAAAGTAACAACATCGAACCACAGGGCTCCTATAGGGGATACAGAAGCCACAAGTGCTCCTCCCAGAGCCGGTCCAATCGTTGCGGCGGTACGACTCACTAGAGATCCCCATGCATTGGCCTGCTGCAAGAGATCATCTGGTAAAATATGAGGGTATATCCCTCGAAATGCTGGCCGAAAGAAAGCCTCTCCCAGACCGAACACCAACATCATAATACTGATAAACGCCGCAGAATAATCATACATAAGAAGGTATATGATTGCTATCACGGCTAAAGCACGAATGATATCGGATCCGACCATAACCCGATTTCTCGAGAAACGGTCTGCGACGATACCTCCTATAAGCAGAGCAAATCCCATCGCTATACTACGAGCGGCAAGGATACTCCCGACAGCCGCAACACCGTCACCCCGTTGTAATAAAGCCAATGACACGGCTACTGGCAATACTCCATCACCGATGGCACTCACCAGTTGTCCACCGGCCACTAAAGTGAAATCTCGGTATCTTAACGCGTCAAAAAAACCGGATCTATTTCTTGTGTAAGTAACATTTTTATTCTTACTCATCAACGCCCCAAAAATCATCTTTCCAGAATTTTCTATATCGCCATAGCTCACCTGCGTCTACATATGGACCGGGCCACTCCACTGCAACAACTGTGTATTTCTCATCTAATAATTTCCTGATGAAATCTGACAAATTATCAGCCGCAATATCACCATTGATAATACAGGGCACCAATTTAGGAGGAATCGCTATCCTTCCTGCGATGCGACGATATTCTCTATTCTGGCGAAGGTGAGTTGCGGTGTCATAAGTTTCACTCAAACCGTCCAGGCGCACTGGCCGCAATTTTGGTGCATCCCGATTCAAAAGGATAACTGTAGCGCATTCCTTTTTTGCTGTTATATCACACATGAATTTGGTCACTGAAGAAGGAACAATCTCATCGCAGTGCGCAGCCAAAATTGGCCTTCCCATGTGGAGATCGCATTCCGCAAGATCACGGAAAGGAGAGGAATCCCCTTCAGAAGAAAAAGATTCTATTACCGTGTTTTTATACAAAGAAATTCGCGAAGAGACATTCTCCATATGTTTACGTATCAACTGTGATTTTCCGTGACCAATAACGAGACGCGCAGTTTCAGCCCCAGACTCGGTAACTTCACGAAACACGTGATGCAGAAGTGGTTCATCCCCGAAAGGTAGGAGCGGTTTAGGCACTACTGCCGTTAGCGGTTGCATCCGCTGTCCAGCCCCACCAGCAAATAATACAGCTTCGAAATTTTTCATGATATCAAGCGCATAATAACTGGCCCGATGTCCTTGTCTTCTTGACGCCATCCAGGACGAGCAAAAATTCTTCCAGAACTTTTAAGTATGGGCTCTAGAAGACACAGACCATTGGCTTTAGCGGTCTCTCCAGTCATGTAAGCATCGACGATAATATCGACAATATTTGCTTGCGCATATAATTCAGCAGCACCACTAACTTCGAATAAAGAGCAGTTAGGAACATCTTGATTTTCAAAGAATCTGCAAGCAATTCCAGGATATTGAGTCGCAACAGAAATACTTTTATTTTGTCTCCATCTCTCTTTTTCCTTCACCCCTACTATTCCTATAGTACATTGTTGAAATCCAGTATCATATATTTCTTCTAATTCAACTCCAGAATCGACAACATAATCATATCCGGTGAGGATTATATCCGCCATGCCACGTTCTGCGAGTTTGGGGAGATCGTATGAACGAGCACAAATAACCACCATGTCCTCTGATTCGAATAATAATCCACGATGTTCGCTATTCACATCAAGCAAAGGACCTATGAGGGTAACGACTTCCGCGAGAAGTCTTCCGGAGTTGGGAACACCAAAAACCACCCTCGTCTCTTTTTCTAATTTTCCAAGATGATGAAAATCTTCTACTGTACACTTAGTTAACATTTCCACTCCTTGTTTCTCTGTTTATCGGGAATATGCACCGATAAAAATCTATTCCACCATCAGCAATAACAACCAGACGTACAGAAGAAATATCACTTCCGGCATCCGCAGGAAGCGGGAAAGTAATTTCAGTTGGTGCGTCTGGCAACATGTTGTTAATCTCTACTAAAGGTTCAGGATCACGTTTGGTTTTATCGCGAAGCTGCAGAAGAGATGCCTGTGTCAGATTTGATAACCATGGAAGTGGCTGCAATTCGAACTCGACTTTTTCCCCGGCAACTCCTCCACGCGTTTTCCGTAATGGAGCCTGTTTGTCAACTATCTCGGAAAAGGTAAGAGGTGGTAATGGGGCACGATGGCCAGCAAGACCACAGGCAGCACAGTCAAGCTGAACCCTCGTAGGGGTACCAGCATCAGGGTCTGGAGTCAACGACAGTGAGGTCCGATGATGCATATCACTGCAGTGTGGACAAAAACCGTCGCTAGGACGTCGATTTCCTTGATGCAGCCAGAGGGAAAGCGCAGGTTGAAGCATATCTCCGACAGAAGCCCCAGGATGGGATTCAGTGAGAAGTCCTCCTTTCAACAGATCAAACATCGACTGACGCCATGAAGAATGGATACTCTCGAGTCGTTCTCGAAGACTCTGCGTCAGGTATCCAAGCATCTGTTCGTGCGCCAATGCTGCCCAAGCGGTCTCATTGAGTTTAATACGTTCTTCTCTGGCACTATGCAGTAAATCAATCAAATGATGTTCTTTTCCCAAACTTTTCTTAACAATAAAATCGATAGCACGTTCAATACGTTCCGTATCTTGCAACCTCGATATAATCCCTCCGGTTCCCAGGTTTCTAGAATGTTTCAACAATTTCTGATAAGAATAATTAGGAAATTTCGATTTGGATTGTTCTTTATCTTTGCGACTGAAGGAAATATTTAAAAAACCTTCCGGATTTCCCAGAAGGACTAACGCTCCTTTTTTGTCAAAATCTCTCTCAGAATTTACTCGTAGTACAGCCTCTCCAACATTGTATCCATCAGCAATCAGAGCAATCAGATGCTCGATCTCATCATAACTTTGTGATGTCTGTCGCGTAGTTCCAATCACGTAACGAGCGGCCTTCGTCGACCAAGCGGAAAAAGCAAGACTGAGATCGCTAGGATATAATTGTCTCGCTAGTAACATACTAGTACAAGAGAATAATACCAAGAGTTCACACTCTAGATCGCTGGTACGAAAAACCGAAGGTATCTCTCTTGCTTTCTTGCACTGATCATAAGAGCAACCGTCTACGATTTTTCCGGAGTTTCCTTTTTCAGTATCACCGACCAAACCGCACAACACACTTTGTCCTAAGTTGAGGTGCATACCGTCCCCATGTCCCAAGATTCCGATAACACCCCAGCGTTTAGTAATCTCTTTCTCCGGAAGAGCAGATACCTCCTCGCCTGATATTGATATCTTTTTATCTACAGCAGACACAATCAGTGTTTTGTTGCTTACTACATGATCTTCCGGCTCATCACGTTTTTTAAGCGGTTCGACCCCAAGAGAGACATTATTATTTGCCGCTGCATAATATAATCTTTCCAATCGATCAAGAGTTAGTTGCTCGGTATCCGCGCGAACGAGTATACTCTTTTCACCACTTTGATAAGCTGAAGAAATGACGGTTTCTTCTTCTTGGGCGCCAAGTTCCACAGTAATTGACATACTTTCCTACACTCGATACGTTATATTTGATTATTCTATTCCTTCTCTTCGCCACTGAAACAGTTTTTCGACATGTGCCGAAATGTATCAAGATGAAGTATAGGCTTTAAATAATCATTCTCAAGCACACTTCTTAATATCTTATCCAGAGAATCTAATCCAGATTTTTTATTCGCTCCAAGAATCTCTCCAATTCTGCGCAGTGAAATATGGGTGGCGCTCGTATTGACTGAATCAAAGATGGCTTCGGCATCGAGTTTAGATATAGTTTTAATCAGTCTACTTTTTCGATTTATGTCATATTTTCTTTCCTTGGAAAGTTCTGATGTACATCCGAACCTCACGAGTGCAGAGTCCACATCGATAAAATTTTTACTTCCACGAATAGAATCAACCATCCTGTTACGGGCAGCTACTTTATTAGTCCGATAATTTGTAGCTATCGCGCATTTTTCGTCTAAGCGTACTGGATCGATTCCTGATTTGATATCGACAGCTCCATGCACTCCTCCAACCGCTAAGAGTGTCATCAGGCTAGCCTCGCTAGGAAACCAAGACAGCTTGCTGTAGGTTCGACCAGCTATATGGTCCGGAAGTAATTCTTCGGAATAGGGAGCTAATTCCTTCTTTGCGGAAGCCAACTCTGTACTTGTCAACTCCCCATCAAGACCGGATCCTATAACCGTCACGAGCGAAGGCATACCACTCTCAACACAAGCTGCTAAGAGCAGCGTATCAATCGCTGGACTCCTCAAACCAGGTTCCCTGCCGCTGGCGATGACATCGCCGCCCGTATCAACGAGATAAACGACGTCGATGCTATAGGCTATGCATAGATCACTAATCTGTCTTGCTACTCCCGTACTTCCCAGGGTAGCATCAAGATAGAATACAGGTATTCCTGTTTCCTCTACCAATTGAGGAAGAGGTGACCAACCTCCTGGTATAAAACTTTTTCCACTAATTAGTCTTCTTTCTGATTCCTTGGCTAGTCCGAATATGTCATTCATTCCTCGAGGACCGACATGAGGATCAAGACTCGCTCGCTCCCACACAACGGAGGAGAACAAAGCCGAATCATTGCGTGCTTCTGAAAGAGCTATGGCAGAAATCAGATCGCCCGATCCACCGGAAGCTATGTAAAGACTAATGTTCATAATCAGGAGAAAAGTAGGGTGGCGGTCATCGACCGCCACCCACGGAGTTTGACTTTGTGTTTACCAGCTCATGGCGTCCTTAACCTGCGGCAGGTTGTCGACGTCCATCTGGTCAATTTCGTTACGGTTCATTATATATCTCCTGTAAAATTAAATGACAGGTAAAAAGTCCATTAATTTGGACTTATTTAGAAGTCTGGCAGATGCCAAACTGCGTGTCAAGTGCCCCTCATCTGTTCCATATTTCGGAATGCTCTTGTTGACGTCCCGGAACAGGTACTGCTATGCGTTCCGTTCAATTGTTCGCCTACCAAAAATCCAGTAGCATAAAGTATCGGACCGCCCCCCACCCCCCTCCCCCCCACACACAGCAACCAACACGCCCTGGGTAAGGAGGAGGTGTTTGGATGCTGCCCGCAGATTATGAACGCAGTGTGTCATGGAGCTTTCTCGATATGCAGTGAGACTGGCTAGAGTAACGATTTCGTGAAAGTATTGCCCCAATATCGAAGAATTCCTCTCATCTGCAATACGCATAGGAGTGGGGAACACCACATCTACCTTAGAGCTCCTAACATATTGCGTTCGGGAGACGGCGCCAGCAGATGAGGCTGGTGGCCAGGGCGAGGAAGCCGTGATGGATGTCAGCACGACGTTCCCAGCGGATGGCCCGACGTCGAAACTGATGCAGCAGGGCCAAGGTTTGTTCGACAACCCAGCGCACGGCCTGGTTGGTGTCGCGGGTTTTGCGCTGGCTGATGAATGGTTGGAGGCCGCGTTGGCGCAGGTGAGCACGGTAGGTATTGTGATCGTAGCCGCAGTCGGCGACGAGGGCATTGGGCTTGCGCCGGGGCCGTCCGCGTCGCCCGCGCACGGGCGGGATCGCCTCGATCAGCGGCAGAAGCTGGGTGATGTCGGTGCGATTGCCACCGGTGAGCATCGTCGCCAGTGGAATGCCTCCGCCATCGGTGATCACGTGGTGCTTCGAGCCTGTTGTGCCTCGATACACCGGGCTTGGCCCCGTCTGGAGACCCCCTTTATGGCGCGAACATGGGAGGAATCCGCAATCGCCCGGGACCAGTCGATCTGCCCGGCCGCATTCAGTTCGGCCAGCAACACCGCCTGCAGCCGGTCGAACACACCGCAGGCCTGCCAGTCCCGCAACCGTCGCCAACACGTCATCCCCGAACCGAAGCCCAACTCCTGGGGAAGGTCTTCCCAGCCGATGCCCCTATAGAGCACGAACAGGACCCCTTGCAGCACTCGGCGATCCGGCAACGGCGTCGGACCCGTCCGACTCGCCGGACGCACCGGCAACAACGGCTCGATACGTCCCCACAGCTCATCGGACACGATCCACGGCACAGCCACACCAAGATCACTCACGAGAGATCACCAATGCGTTAGGAGCTCTAAGTATCAGCAAAGCTCCAGTGAGGAGAGGTCATGCAACTGAGGTTCTTGGGCACGACCAGCGGCAGCGATGCATGCCCCAACCTGTACGAGACGGATCGCGGCACCTAGAGCGTGACTGGTGGATCAGGTGCGGAGCCAGACGAGGATGCTGGCTAGGGTCAGGGTGGCGTGGAAGTAGTAGGCTTTCTTGTGGAAGCGGGTGGCGATGCCGCGCCATTGCTTGAGGCGGTTGATGCTGCGTTCGACGATGTTGCGTTGCCGGTAGACAGTGGGCTCGAAGGCGGGTGGGCGGCCTCCCGCCGAGCCTCGCCTGTGGCGGTGTCCGGCCTGGTCGGCTGGTTCCGGGATGGTGGCGGCGAGGCCGCGACGCCGTAGGTGGGCCCGGATTGCTCGTGAGGAGTAGGCCTTGTCGGCAATGATGCGCACCGGTCTGGTGCACGGGTGCCCACGCCCCGGGCGGGGAACTCGGATGGCCGCCAACAACGGCAGACACTGCGGAGCATCACCGGCTTGTCCCGGCGTGATCAGCAGACTCAGCGGACGGCCTCGTCCGTCGACAGCGAGGTGAATCGTGGTGCTCAGCCCTCCTCGGGACCGGCCTAGTGCTTGCGGGTGCCCCCTTTTGCTCCGGCGGCGTGCTGGTGGGCGCGCACCACGGTGGAATCCACACTGACCGTCCAGTCCACCTCACTGGCGGCATCGGCGGCCCGCTGCAGCTCGGTCAGGATCCGATCCCAGGTGCCGCTGGCGGCCCACCGGTAGAAACGAGACTGCACCGTCTGCCACGGACCGAACCGCTCCGGCAGGTCCCGCCACGGGCAGCTGGTGCGGTCTGTGACGATCATGCCCTCGACCACCTGCCGATGCTCCCGCCACCGACCACCCCGCTGCGGCGTGACCTGCGGCAACATCGGCTCCAACCGCTCCCACTCCCGATCGGACAACTCGCCATACGACACACCTGACCAACGACCACAAGACCCACCAGTCACGCCCTACGTCGTCCAGGGATACAAGATCACTGACTCCGAAGCACTGCGGACGCTGCACGAACGTGGCCTGCCGGAGACTGAGAGCGCCGTGGAGATCCCCAAAGCACTGCTGAGCTTTGCCGAGGAAGCGTGATGACGGAGTGCACGATAACCGGGCGTGACGAGCTACGGAGGTTGTTCACCAGGTTCCGAGACAGCGCGTTTCGGCTGGAAGTACACCGGCACTATCAAGGTTCGGACGGAGCGGAGCCGCTGCATCGGTTCCTCACCGGACAACCACCGGACGACACATGGATACACCCCTGGTTGGAAACGGTCAGAAGCCGAACCGAGCACGGTGCCCGTTTTCAACGGGTACGGGTACTGGCAGAACCCATGACTTCTTACCAGCTCTACGCGCGTGCTCTGGCACTGCGCTGCAACATCCCGGCCGGTGAGGACATCCGGACGCTATCGGAGTCCCGAGCCGGCGAACTCGAACTGCCTGGACATGACTTCTGGATGTTCGACGCGCGATGGGTAACGACGATGCACTTCGACGAAAGCGGGAACTTCACGGGCGCCGAGTTCATCACCGCCTCGGACACTGTCAGTCAGTATCGTGAGTGGGCTCGGATAGCGTGGCAACACTCCACGAGTTACGAGACGAGTCCGATGGGAACGTAGAAGGAGCACGAAGCGAGTGGCCACCTTCGACGAGCGGCGCGCATAGTTCGGCGAACGCCTACGCGGTTTCAGAGCGCAGACAGGGCTGAACGGACGCGACTTCTCCTACGCCCTCGGAGAGGGATGGACCCAATCCAAGGTCTCCAAACTGGAGACGGGAAGACAGACTGCCACCGACTCCGATGTCGTCGACTGGCTGCATGCCTGCGGAGCATCGGAGCCGGTTGTGCAGCGGGTTCTCGACGAGCTGCGTGAGTTGCGCGTCGAAGAGGTCACATGGCGCCGTCAACTTCGGGGCGGTCATCAGGGTCGCCAGTCCCAGATAGCTCGCCTCGAACAACACGCGACGAGGATTCGTGGTCTCAGCACAGCTCTCGTTCCCGGCCTGGTCCAGACGGCCAACTACGCACGGGCCGTCTTCACCACTCAATCGGACCTTCACGGCACTGAGCGTGATCCCGACGAGGCGGTACGCGAACGTCTTCGCAGACAGGAAGTCCTCTACGAACCGGATAAACGGATCGACATCCTGATCACGGAGTCAGCTCTGCTGCACTCCGTGGTCCCACCGGCTGACATGATCGCACAGCTGGACCGGCTGAACACCATCCTCGCGCTGCCGAACCTGCGGATGGGCATACTTCCGGCTGGGCGAACTCTGCCGCACACACCGATTCACGGATTCTGGATCCTCGACGACCACGTACTCGTCGAGAACATCACCGCGGAGCTCCGTATCACCGACCCGGACCAGATCGGCGTGTACGAGACGCTCGCCGACCAGCTCTGGTCCGCCGCCGACGTAGGGAACGACGCGAGCGCGATCCTGCAACGCCTTACCGAGCTCTATCGCGACAAGATCGAAGACTGAACAACCGAGACCTTCGCTCCGGTCGACATCCTGCAACGAACCACCCAGTTACGGCCGACGGCACCGGGCGGTTTTCGTAGCAGGATCAGGAGCAGCCCCTGACCTCTCGTCATGCGGGGCCCGCAGAACCAATGGCTGCACGACCGACCACAGCCAAGGCGCTGCGGTCGGTCCATCCCTGCGGTGCGCGGGGCCTACACACTCACTGCGCTGCGATTCTAGCGGCGCGGGAGCGCTGTGAGAACCACTTGGTTACTCCTCTTCGGACACAGAAGCTTTGATCGGACCGCTCCGGAACGCGGATCGTCGATGACTCCGATAGCGGTTTCCGCCATTGTGGGCTGCCGCATTGGAGTCCCCGCCCGGCCGGGTGGGAGCGGGAGGGAAGCCCGACCGGGCGGGGTTTCCGGCGGTGGTGCGTGCGTGTCGCAGGAGACATCGCCCGTCACTGTGGGTGCGGTGTGTCGGGACTGTCGCGCGAACTCGACGCCCTGCCACCACCGGAGTCGGCCCGGGGTGTTGTCTCGGCGAGTGTCGGAGGCTGGCCGAGACCACCAGCCCGGGCCGGTCTTCGCAGGTAAGTGATGAGCGGACCGCGAGAGACGGAAGATCGGAACAGTGCGTGCTGGTGGTGTCTAGATGTTGCGGGTCGGGAGGTTGTTGACGCTGGGGTGAGGCCGGGGCGAAGGGGGACGGGTCTTGCGGCGGCAGGATGAGAACCGCGAAGTCACTCGTCCGTCGAACCGCAAGGACCCGTCCCGTGTCACACAGTAACGCCCTGCTGTCCGTCGAGGGCCGTCGTCGTCTCGTCGCTCGGTGCCAACGTCGTCCGATCGCCCATGTCGCCGCTGAGATGGGGATGTCGCGGCAATGCGCCTGAAAAGTGGGTCAACCGCTACCGCCGGTTCGGCGAACTCGGCCTGGCCGACCGGCCGTCGACGCCGCACCGGCAGCCGACGGCCACATCCGGCCAGACCGTGACCCGCATCGAGTCACTGCGGCGGGCCCGCACGTGGTCAGCGAACCGGATCACGATGGATCTGCGGGCCGACGGGGTGCGCATCACTCGCCGCACGGTTACCCGCCAGCTGCGCCGCTTGGGCCTTCCACGTCGTCGTTTCATCGACCCCACCGGCGCCTCCAACCGCAAGCCCCGGCGGATCAGCGCCCGCCGTCCCGGGCACATGGTCCATCTCGACGTGAAGAAAGTCGGCCGCATCCGGCGACGGCGGCGGCTGGCGGGCCCACGGCCGCGGCAGCGACCAGGCCAAGACCGTCGAACGCCGCAAGGCCGCCGGTGCCCGGGCCGGATATGTCTACCTGCACTCGGCGGTCGATGGCTACTCGCGGCTGGCCTACACCGAGGCGCTCCCGGACGAGAAAGCCAGCACGGCGATCGCGGTCACCCACCGGGCACGCGCGTTCTTCGCCGCGCACGGCATCACCCACATCCAGCGGATCGTGACCGACAACGGGGCGTGCTACCGCGCCAGCGACGTCGCCACCGTGCTGCGCGGAGCCCGACACCAACGCATCACCCCCTACACACCCCGACACAACGGGACAGTCGAGCGCTACAACCGGATCCTGACCGAGGAGTTCCCCTACACCCGCTCCAGCGAACAGCAACGCGCCCAGGCTCTACACGTGTGGAACATCCACTACAACTACCATCGACCGCACACTGCCGCCGGAAACCAGCCACCCGCCTCCCAGCTCCACACCGGCGTCACCAACCTCCAGGCCTCATACATCTAGAGCCGGTGCAGCCCGTCGAGGACGCGGCGCATGAATGCCAGCTCGGCAGGGTCGGCTCCCACTGCGGCACCGGCCGAGGCAGTCGAAGCGGCGGGAGTCGTGTCAGCAGTGCTCGGGCCAGTGGGCTGCGACACGACCGATGGGGACTCCGCTGTCAGTGGCCATGTCGGGATCACCGGGGCCGGTGGTCCCAGCCGGAACAGGTGGGGCTGCTCGTCCGGATCGCAGAGTGGCCAGCCGATCAACTCGACGGTCGGGTACTCGGCCCGGGCGTAGTGCTCCAACCTGAGTGCGGCCAACCGGCGCGCGGCCGGGCCACTGCCGCCCGCGTGGCGCGGCCGGTAGCTGGCCCGATGGCCCCAGCCGCCCAGCACGATCACGGCCCCGGCCAGCACGATCGCGGTGGCCAGCAGCACCGGCGGCACACTCATTCCGCCTCACCCCGCCCACCCAGCTCGTCGGGATCGATCGAACCCGACTCCGGCGGCTGCCCACCGCTGAAGGCGAGCCCGGCCGCGTAGTCCCGCAGCTCATCCGACAGCCGCTGCAACACCCCGGCCAGTTCCGCGCACTGCCTCGGGGTCGCCTGCCGCGCCGGGATGTCGTAGGAGGCCTGCTCCAGCTTCCACTGCTCATGGGCCAACCACATCCCCAACCTGCCCGCATAACTGGTCACCGCGACCCACCCCCAGCACACCGCACCGCCGCATCCAACACATCCCGCAACACACGAGCCTGCCCCACCGTCCACACCGTCCGGTTGAACACCGTCGGCGTCTCGATCCGAACCAACCCCGGCGACCACCGCGAGATCCACACCAACAACGACGACGACCCCGACTCATCCCGACACCACACCCGCACACCCGGATACGACACGTCATAGCTCTCCGACACGACACGAACTCCTCTCTAAATATTCCCTGGAACCACCAACTGGTTCCGAGAACCAGTTGGTGTGTTGAGAACCACGATGTCTGTCCGGCGTCGCGGTGCGCAATCCCTCTTCTGGGGAATGTTCGAGCAAAAACCGCTGGATAGGATGTGGTTCATGTCCAGAACCACGCAGGCGAATCCACGAGCTCGTGCTCTTGGTGCTGAACTGCGACAACTGCGTGAGGAAGCCAAGCTGGGTGTTCGTGAGTTGGGACGTCGGCTCGGGATCGGCCACACCACCGTGTGGCGTTACGAGTCCGGCACCAAACCGCCGTCTCCCGAGGACACGGCCAGTTTGCTTACCGCGCTCGGTGTTACCGGAGCCGAGCGGGAACGCATCATCGAGATGTCGCGCAGCGTGCGTGAACCGAACTGGCTCTCCTCCGGTGTGCCTGGGATGCGTGAAGAGCTGGCGACACTCATCGACTTCGAGCGTTCAGCAACACACATCACCGAAATGTGCACCCTGGTGATCTCCGGCCTGCTTCAAACCGGTGACTACGCCCGCGCGGTGATGGCCACCGTGCCCTCCGAACAGGTTGAGACGAGACTCGCGTTCAGACTCAGCAGACGCGAAGTCCTAGAACGGGAGAACGCTCCACACTTCGTCGCGATCATCGCCGAGGCGGCTCTCTGGGAGAAACTCGGTGGCGCCTCGGTCATGGCCGAGCAGCTTCGCTACCTGCTGAAGATGGCCGATCGTGGCAACGTGACCATCCAGGTGCTACCTGCCGGTGCCGACACGTGGCATCCGGCGCACGCCGGACCGTTCATCCTATTCGAGTTCGACGACCAACAGCCGATCGTGCACCTGGAGCACTACCGCACCTCGGCCTTTCTGCGGAAAGTCAAGGACGTCGCTGATTACCGTGCGGCAGCGGATAAGCTGCGACAACGTGCGATGTCTCCGGAAGCGTCGAAGGAATTCATTGCCCACCGAGTGGAAGCATTCGACAACGAGAACGGAGAACCATGACTGAGCCACGCGGATGGCGCAAATCCACATACACCCAGCAGGAAACCGCCTGCGTCGAGGTCGGCCGCATCAACGAGGGCGCGGCGGTGCGCGACACCAAGGACCGCTCGGCCGGATACTTCACCGCTGACCACCAGCAGTGGTCGGCGTTCATCAACGCGATCAAGACCAACCGCTTCGACTGAACCCCGCCAGCAACACAGCGCCTCCGGAACACTTCAACACACCGGAGGCGCTTTTACTGTCTACATCCAGCGCGTGCGGGGCCTACGCCCCGGACGCCGCGATCGACGTGGGCCGAAACGGTCCATCCCCGCGTGCGCGGCGGGGCCTACAACGACGCCGCTCCGAACGGAGCGGTTACAACCCGGCCTATCCCCGTGCGACAGGGGCCCACACTCACTGCGCTGGGATTCTATCGGCGCGGAAGCGCTGTGGGAACCACTTGATCACTGACCGCCTGTGCGCCCTCCTGGGCGAGTTGGACGACCACGGCCGCGTGCTCGGAAGACGGCAACCGCGAGACTGGCTGCAGGAGGTCGACGCCGAGCGCTCATGGGTGTTCGACCAAGCACCGGTGCGCGTCGCTCCGCCCCGGAACGTGGTCGGCCACGTCCAGATCTACCCACCGGCCGAGGCCCGCTGGGTCCGTAACCTCGCCGCACAGACCGGTCGGCAGGTCGGCGAGCTGCTGGTGATCGGGCGACTGTTCGTGAAACCGGCCAAGCACGACTACGGCATCGCGCGGTACCTGCTCAAGGAATCGGTGACCTACGCCGAAACGCGCGGGAGTCTGCCCGTGCTGGATCCCGCCGACCTCTCCTTCATCCCACCATCGCTGGATACGGAGCTCGGCTTCAAAGAGTTCCAGACAGATGACCACCCCCCGAGCCCCCTGGCTCGGGCAGAGTGACCCACGTGGTCTCCCCAACCATTCGCAGTCCTTGCACAAGACCCTCGCGCAGGCAACCAGAGTCCCTACATCCAACGGAACCCCCACCATCCCATCCCCGCCTCGATAATCGATCGGTCCGCGAGAAGGACAGTTGTCCCAGACCGAGTGACGTCCTGCCTGATCACCAGCCCAGCTACCTCAAACTCGTCCGATATTCGGCGAGCACTACCACGCCCCCGTCCAGGCTCCCGCCCGGCCGGGTGTGGGGTGGAGAGGGAGGCCCGGCCGGGCGAGGGCCCGGCGGTGGTGGTGCGTGCGTGTCGTGGGGAATCCCCGGGCGAGCCGGAGTGCTCAGCCGCCCGCCGTGTCCCGTTCCGTCCTGTCGAGGCCCCGGTCGGTTCCGGATACCTCCCCGGCGGAAGCCACGGTGTCGGATTCGGTGTCGGGCTCCGGGGCATCGCCGGACTCGTGCTCCGGGTGATGCCCGGCAGCGGGAGCAGCAGCGGGGTTGCCTGCCGCGGGACTCCCGGTTTCAGGAACCACGGCGTCGGGAGCGGCCGGGGTGTTGCCGGTGGCGGGGGTCGCCGGACCGCTGCCGGGATCGGCCGAGCCGCCGGGGATCGGAACTCCCCTGGGCGGCGTGCTGCCGGAATCGAGCGGACCGACCGCACCCCGCAGCGCCTGGGTCCAGGTCAACCGCCCGAACAGGTAGAAGCAGGCCACCCGCTCGTCCGAGAACCTCGCCCAGTCGTAGCGGTTGCCCTGCTCGCGCCAGAACACGTCCCAGACCGGCTGCCTCTCGGAGTCGTCCCGCAACAGGCACCAGGCGTCGTCGGTCTCCGCCCCGACGGAGACCACCCGCGACGGCACGCCCATCGCCTCCAGCCATCCGGCAACGGACTCGGTGTTCATCCGACCCCCCGATCCGACTCGTCCTCCTCCGGCCCGTGTTCCCGGTCCTCGACGCGGATCCGGAGGGTGTCACCCTCCGCGTGCCCCACGGCGGGATCCGGTTCCTCCCCGTCGAGTTCGGCCAGCAGGCCGCAGGCGAGCAGTTCGACGACAGGGTGCGTGGCACGGTAACGCACCCCCGCGCCGGGCTGTTCGAACCAGGCCACGGAAAGCACCCGCCACACCGGCAGCGGAGCCACCACCCGATAGCGCCGGTAGTCGCGACGCGCGAACTCGGGGGGAAGCGAACGCCGGGCGAAGAGCGTGCCCTCCGGAGCCAGCACCCTGCCGTACTCGTCCCCGATGCGGTCGAGCGTGGTTCCCGGTTCCAGCACGAGCGGAACCGCCTCGTCCGAGCCGTTCTCCGGGAAACCGTGCCGGGCGGGCCAGTCGTACGATACCGGTGTCCCCTCGGGAACGGACGGCAGGTACCGCAGTTCCCACTCGTACTCGCTCAGTCCCGAGTCCACACCGAACGGTTCGTAGCCCTCCAGCAGCTCCTCCGGAACCCCGGCCTCGGCCCCGGTTCCGCGCCCCGGCCGCGTCCGGTCGCCACGGGCGGAGAACACCGCCCGCCGGACCAGGTCCTCCCTCGGATGGTCCCCGACGGGGAAGCACGGCGGTCGCTGCTCGCGCTGTTCGGGGACAGCGGACCACTGTCTGTTCGGACGCTGGTGGGCCACCGGCATGTGTCCGATGGGGAACTGGTGCAGCACGAAGGCGACCACGGCGGACTCCCGCTCGTTGTCCCGCAGCGGACGCTGCCCACCCCCCTGCTGCGACGCGGGCGGCTGCTGGGGGCCGCCCGCCACCGGAGGTCCGGCGTACGGACCGACGCCCCCGCCGTGCACGGGATGCGCGGCCCCCGGTGGGAAACCGCGTGGGGGCTGCGGGGGGCCTGCCACCGCTGCCGGTGGGAAGGGAGCACGTCCTCCTCCCGGTGCCGCCCCGGCCACGCCGGGCTGCGGACGGGCGGGCCCGCCCGCGTGCGGCTGGTTCGGCGGAGGCGGGGGCGGTGCC
>NZ_PVSR01000051.1:0-18325 GCF_003001495.1 Actinopolyspora mortivallis | reverse complement strand
TTCCGGGCCACCGGTGGGCCCCTCCCACCCCGACGGGGACTCCGGCCCCCGGGGGCCGAACAACTCGTCCCAGTGGTCCCGCTCGCCCGCCGAGGCGTTGACCCGGGATCCCTCGTAGTGCCAGGTGGTGGCGTCGTAGTGCCCCCCGGCGAACCCGGAGAACAGTCCGTCCAGGTCCTCGGTGTCGAGGAAATCCTCGCTGACGATCATCGGGGCGTTGGTGTAGGAGACCACGTACTCGTGGAAGTAGTGCCCGCCGGTGAGCACGTGGTTGATCAGACCGCCCAGGAAGGCGATGTCACTGCCGGCGCGCAGCGGCACGAACGTGTCGGCCAGCGCCGAGGTCCGGGTGAACCGTGGGTCGACGTGGATGATGTGCGCGCCGCGCCGTTTGGCCTCCATCACCCACTGGAAACCGACCGGGTGTGCCTCGGCCATGTTGGAACCCTGGATGACCACACAGTCGGCGTGCTGCAGATCCTGCTGGAAGGTCGTGGCCCCTCCCCGCCCGAAGGAGATTCCCAGACCGGGAACCGTGGAGGAGTGTCAAATGCGGGCCTGGTTCTCGATCTGGATGGCACCGAGCGCGGTGTAGAGCTTCTTCATGAGGTAGTTCTCCTCATTGTCCAGCGTGGCTCCACCCAGACTCGCGACGCCCATGGTGCGGTTCAGCGCGGCACCGTCCTCGTTGGTCGACTCCCAGGTCTCGTCGCGGGTGCGGATCACCCGCTCGGCGATCATGTCCAGTGCCGTGTCCAGATCGAGGTCCTCCCACTCGGTGCCGTACGGACGGCGGTAGCGCACCCGGCTCTCCCTGCTGGGAGAGGTGACCAACGAACGACTCGCGGCTCCCTTGGGACAGAGTCTGCCGCGGCTGACCGGCGAGTCCGGATCCCCCTCGATCTGGGTGACCGCGCCGTCGCGCACGTACACACGTTGGGCGCAGCCCACGGCGCAGTACGGGCAGACCGAGCCCACCACCGCGTCGGCCTCGGCAGTGCGGGCGCGTTCGGTGTCCGTGCGGCGGGACCGGGCGGCCCGGCCCCTGCCGAGCGGGTCCTCGCCGGTGAGCTGACGCAGCACCGGCCAGCGCAGCCATTCCCGCATCGCCGAACCACCCCCTCGGTGCTCCGGCGACCATGCTGGTCCCGCACGAAGGTCCCCGCAAGCGCGAGGCGGGTTCACGCGACTTCGGTCCCGGCCGGCCCGGAGGACCGAGGCCCTACCCCCAGAAAGGGCCTCGGCGGGCCGGGTTCCCGCTCCCACACCCCGACCCTCAGCGAGGTGCGGCGGTGTTTCCGTGGTCGAGGGCGTGCTCACTCACCTGATCGAGGACACCACGACGTCGGCTACGGTTGACAGCGTCCGGGACGACAGTAAAGCCCACTTGCCGCCCCGTCAACTAAAGACGACACTGAAGTGGGCAGCGTCAACCGCAGATGTCGTCCAGGGGGAGGAGACCGACCATGAGTGACGAAACGTCCGACAGCCGGACCTCGTTCGGCACGCGGCTGCGTTGGCTCATGGAAACCCACCCTCAGCCGGACGGGCGGCCGTGGACACCGGGAAGCCTGGCCAAGGCCCTGACCGCGGCCGGTCACCGCGTCTCCCGGCAACACATCTGGAAACTGCTGCGGGACGGAGCCCAGCCCAGCTTCGCACTCGTCGACGCCGTGGCCGACGTGTTCGGCGTGGGCGTGGAGACGTTCAGCGAACGCACCGAACCGGAACTGCCCGCGGCGCTGTACCGCGCCGGCGAACTGCCGCCCGAGCAGCTCGCCCACCTCGTCCAGTTCGTACGCTTCCTCGAATCCCAGGTGGAACACCCCCACCAGGACCCGGACCAGTGAGACCCTCGACGCCCCACACGGGGGCACGGCCGCGAGCACGGGAACGGAGGTCGCAAGAGTGCTCAGTGGTGAGAACACACACCGGCGGTGGGCCCAACGCCGACGCGAAAGACGGCTGCGCCGCGACCTGCGTGCCACGCTGCGGGCCGCCGGGATCGACCACCCCATGGACATGACCGAGGTCTGCCACCGACTCTCACGACGACGCAGCCGACCGATCCACGCCACCGAGTACCCCCTGGCGGCCAACGGACCCTTCGGGCTGTGGATACCGGGACGCAAGTCCGAATGGATCCTGTTCCAGTCACAGACCACCCCGCTGCACCAACAACACATCATCGCCCACGAACTCGGCCACATCCTCTGCGGACACCGCCCGGACCCGATCCTCCCCGGAGACGGGGTCGACCCCACCTCCTTCGACTGGGGAACCCTGCGCCGCACCGCCTACGACACCGACCAGGAACACGAGGCCGAGATCACGGCGACCCTGCTGCTGGAGACCGCCCGGACCTGGACCGAGATCTCCCTGCCCACCGGCTCGGCCCGGGCCCGACGGGCCCAACGGACACTCAGCCACCAGGCGAGGTGGTTGTGATGCTCTGGCTGACAGTGCACCTCATCGTCTACGGCGTCCTGGCTGTGTTCCTCGTCCGGCTGCTCCGCGACCCCCGCAACCCCGCCCTGTGGGCGGTGGTCGCCTGCCTGGCCCTGCAGGCCGCGGGCTACTGGCTGCAGGAACTGGCCTATGCGGACGCGGCGGACCAGCACCAGGGAAACGGACTGGCCAAACTGGCCCAGAACGTGGTGCTGCACGCCAAGTACTTCGCCCTGGCGCTGTTCTTCCTCTTCTCCCTCGGCGGTCGACACGCCCGCCGACGAGCCCTCCGGGAACTCGCGCTGCTGCTGCTCACGGCCGTGCTGATCAGCACCGCCATGTACACGACCCCGCCCGCGCTGCGCGACCACTCCTTCTCCACCGCCGACATGAGCGTGACCCCCATCGCGGCGTTCTACCTGCTCGGCGGTCTGTACTTCATCCACATCCTCACCCTCACCGCACGGTGGGCCTGGCAGTACGGCGCGGAATCCGACCGCCGACTCCGGGCGGGTCTGCGCACCGCCGCCATCGGGATGGCGCTGCAAGCCCTCGCCAGCCTGCTGCGGGCCTGTTTCGTGGTCATCCGCTGGTCCGGCGGCACCGTCCCCGATCCCGTCAACACCACCACCCTGGCGCTGCTGATCGTAGCCAACCCACTGTTCATCGCGGGCCTGCTGCTGGCGCTCACCCGCACCCAGCTCGCCCGCCTCCGCACATGGACACGCCACCGGCGGCACTGGCACCAGCTCCGCCCACTCTGGGAAGTGCTGCACCCGCTCTACCCCGAAGCCACACTCACCTCCCACGCCGGGGAAACCCACACACACGGACAGGGCTGGCCCGCCACCCGCACCCACCGCCGGTTCTGGCGCCGTTACGTCGAGTGCCGGGACGGGCTCGTCCAGCTCAGCCCCGATCTCGCCGAGGCCGGCTACGACCCGCAGGCCCCTCCTGCCGAGCAGGCCGCGGCCCTGCACGAGGCGGTGCGCCGCCAACTGGCCTCCAGACAGCCGTACCTCTCCCTCGCGGGCTACGACCCCCGAGCCCCGGTCGAACAGCGCGCCGAGACGATGCGGGAAGCGCTGCGCCGCCAACGCGCCGCACCCGAGTACGAGCCCGACCCGCGTTCCGCCGTTCCGGTGCTGACCAGCACCGACGTCGACGCCGACCTCGACCAGCTGCTGACCCTCTCCCAGGCCGTGCACGACCACCCACCCCCCGATGAGGCCCGCTCATGAAACTGATCACCGCGCAGCATGTCCTGCTCGGCCCCGCCGAACACGCCCTGCACGACGGTGCCGTGCTGCTGGACGGCACCCGCATCCACGCGGTGGGATCACGGCAGGAGCTCGACCACCACCTCCCCGCAGAGGTCCCCAGGGAACACCACCCGCACGCGACCCTGCTGCCCGGGCTGATCAACATGCACGTGCACCTGTCCTTCGACAGCGGCCCGGACCCCGTCGCGACCCTGCGCGACCAGGACGAGGACAGCCTGCTGTCCGCCATGCTCGAACGCGCCCAACAGACACTGCGGGCCGGGGTGACCACCGTGCGCGACCTGGGGGACCGGGACGGCGCGGCGCTGCGGCTCCGCGCCCGCATCGCCGACGAGGGACTCGCCGCCCCCCGCATCCTCGCCGCGGCGGCCCCGTTGACCGTCCCCCACGGGCACTGCTGGTTCCTCGGCGGCGTGGTCGAGCACGAACGCGACATCCGCGAGCGCGTGCACCGGACCGCCGCCCAGGGGGCCGACCTCGTCAAGGTGATGGCCTCCGGTGGCCAACTCACCCCCGACTCCCCTCCCATGTGGCAGTCCCAGTTCACCCCCCACGAACTGTCCCTGGTCGTGGAGGAGGCCACCCGCGTGGGCCTGCCGGTGGCCGCGCACGCCCACGGCAGCGACGCCATCGAAGCCGCCGTCCGGGCCGGGGTGACCACCGTGGAGCACTGCACCTGGATGGGACCCCACGGCCAGGACCGGCGCAGGCACGTGGCCGAGAGGATGGCCGAGCACGGCATCTACGCCTGCGCCGCCAGCTCCCGCAACTGGCGCGCCCTCGTCGACAGGGCCGGCCCGGAGAGAGCCCGCCAGATCCACGGCCGGCTCAGCTGGATGGCCGACCTCGGGGTCCCGCTGGTCACCGGCACCGACGCCGGTCTGCCGGGATCGGTGTTCGACGACTTCGTCGGCGCCCTCGAACTGTACGAGTACCTGGGATTCACCCCGGCGACGATCCTCGACATGGCCACCGTCACCAGTGCCGCCGCGCTGGGCCTCGGCGACCGCATCGGGCGGATCGCGGCGGGCTACGAGGCCGACCTGCTCGTGGTGGACGGTGACCCCCGCACCGACGGGCTCGCGGTGCTCCGTCATCCTCGGCGGGTGCTCACCCGAGGGAACACCGCCGTCACCGCCGACGGGCAGGACGGCTGAGTCGGCGTCCGGCAGCGGACGCCGACTCAGCTCAGCCCCGGTCGGTGGCGGTGTCCGCGGGCCGCGTTTCCCCCACGGAGGAGACCGTGGTCGTTCCGGTCCTGCCGGGCAGGAAGAACCAGGCGACACAGGCGGCCAACGCGATCAGCCCCGCCGAGGCCAGGTAGGCGAGCTGGGAGGCCTCCATCCACGACCGGGAGACCTCCCGGGCGAGCTCAGCGCCCCCCTCCGGCAGGGAACGGGCCACCTGCATCCCCCCGGGCAGCGAGTCCTCGGCAGTCTGCCGGGCCTGCTCCGAAAGCCCGGTCAACGAGCCGGACAGCCGGTCGGCATAGCTCCCGCCGAGCACACTGCCCAACACCGCCACCCCCAGCGAGGCCCCCACCTCACGGGTGACGTCGTTGGTGGCCGAACCCATGCCCGCCCGTTCCTTCGGGACGTTGGCCATCAACTGATCGGTCGCCGGGGCCATGGCCAACGACATACCGGCCGCCGTGCACGACAGCGGAAGCAGGATGCGCCAGTAGGAGGAGTCGACGGTCAACGTGCTCAACCCGGCCATACCGACAGCCGCGAGCAGCAGACCGCCCGCGATGGTGTTGCGCGGCCCGAACCGCCCCACGATCCTGGACACCTGCGGTGCGATCAGGATCATCATCACCGACATCGGCAACATCGCGGTGGAGGCCGTCAACGGCGAGTAGCCGAACACCACCTGCAACGTCTGACTCAACGCGAAGAACACACCGATCATGGCGAAGAACACCAGGGTCAACGCCACGGCCGAGGCGGAGAACCCGCTGCTGCGGAACAACCGCACGTCCAACATCGGATCAGGCTGCCGCCGTTCCCACAACACGAACAGAGCCAACAGCACGAGCCCCACCGCCACCAACGACAGGGTGCGCGTGGACAGCCAACCCACGTACTGGGCCTCGATCAACGCGTAGACGGCGAGCGTGATCCCCGCCGTGGACAACAGCGCCCCCACGAAGTCCAACCCGCCGTGACCGCCCTCGGTGCCGGTGCGGGAGGGGATGTAGCGGATTCCGGCCAGCACCCCCACGAGCACCACCGGAACATTGATGACGAAAACCGACTCCCAGGAGAAGTACTCCAACAGCAGCCCGGCCACCACCGGCCCCAGCGCGCTGCCCGCCCCCGAGACCGCGGCCCAGATCCCGACGGCCTTGGTGCGCTCCCCACTCGGGAACACGCTGGTCAGAATGGACAGGGTCACCGGCATGATCATGGCCCCGCCCACACCGAGCAGCGCCCGGGCCGCGATCAGTTCGGCACTGGAGCCGACGAACAGCCACACGTACACCGAGACGGCACCGAACAGCACCATCCCGGCCTGCAGCATCCACTTGCGCCCGTAGCGGTCGGCGATGGAGGAGCTGGTGAACAGCAACCCCGCGAACACCAGAGCGTAGGCATCGGAGAACCACTGCTGAGCAGCGGTGGAGGCTTCCAGGGCACGGGAGAGCTTGGGTAAGGCCACACTGAGCGAGGTGTTGGCGAGCATCGTCGCCGACAACGCCAGACACAGCACGAACAGCGTCGCCCACCTGCGTCGATAGACCGCGACCTCGATGCCTTCGGCAACGGCGCCCCGTTCGCCCGTGTTCGGCCTCGGTTCGGCGGCGGCTCCGCCGTCGGACATACGCACTCCTTTCACCGCCTCCAGAATATGGCAGTACTGCCACTTGGCACACGTGACAGCAAGCACAGTTGACGCTGAGCAGCGAATTCAGGAAGCTGACGCCATGACCACCGTGGCGGCCACTCCGGCCAAGGACACCGAACGACGCGGAAGAAGAGCGATCAAGGCCGCACGCACCCGGGCGAACATCGAGGCGGCCGCACTGAGACTGTTCCACGAACAGGGTTTCGAAGCCACCACGATCGACCAGATCGCCAAAGCCGCCGACATCGCCCCCCGCACGTTCTTCCGCTACTTCCCCAGCAAGGACGCCGTCCTGTTCGGCGACCTCAGCGAGGAACTCGACCACGTCCGCCGGGCCCTGGACGAACGCGCCGAGGACGAACACCCCATGCGCGCCCTGGCCGTGGCGATGCTCGACGGCGCCGAACGCATCGAGGCCGACCGCGACCAGCACCTCATGCGCGCCGAACTGCTGAACGCCCTGGACTCCACCGGCGAGTACGAGATGCACCTGATGCGGCAGCGCTGGATGCAGGACCTCACCGAACTGGTCGCCGAACACCTGGGCACCGACACCAGCTGCGACCCTCGTCCCGGAGCATGGTCGATGACCATGGTCTCCTGCTTCGGCGCGGCGATGCACTCCTGGCTGACCCGCCGGGACGGAACCACGCTACGCACGATCCTCACCGAGGTGCTCTCCAGCACCGCCGGCGGACTGGGCGAGGCGGCGCAACAGGCCCGGGACGGCGCGCACCCCCGCACTCAAACCTGAGAGGCGGAAGCGGTGTGGCCGGCCTCCCGGTTCGGGGGTCACCGCTCCCCCGCGGCGGTCACCGCCGCGGAGCACAGCGCCCGGGCCGCACGGACCGTTTCCCCCAAACTGTCGGGACGAGCCCGCCGCACGATCACGTCCAGCTCCTCCAACCCCGCCCGGCTCAACAGACGCTTCTCGTTGGTGATCCACTCACCCCGGCCGGCCAACACGGCATGCGCACTCTGCGAAGCGGCCTGAGTCAACAGCGCCGTGCACTGGGCCACCCTGCCGTGGGGTGCGTGATTGGCCCGCGCGTACTCGAACACCAACTCCGCGTAGGACCACCACGTGCTCCGGGCGGATTCCCGCAGCCGTGACGGGAAGTCCGGGTGGGGCAGCTGCCCCCGCAGCACCCTGCCGGTGGCCAGTTCCGCCAGCAGCAGGTACGACGGGATACCGGCCAGGTGGAACAGCAACGGTTCGAAACGGAAACTCCCCCGCTGTGCCTGCACGATCTCGCGTTCGACCTCGTCGAGATCACGGAAATGGACGTCAACCGGGAGGTCCTCCACCCGCAGCCAGGCACCACCGTTGAAGATCCTTCCCCAGGCGCCCAGCTCGGAGACCTCGCCGGGCCAGCCCACCTCCCGCAGGCTCTCCGGAGCGAACCCGCCCCGGTAGTAGAGCGCGAAGTCCCAGTCACTGTCGACACGGTGAGTCCCCAGCGCCCGCGAGCCTCCGAGAGCCACCGCCTCCACACCGGGCAGCGCGGCCAACCGGTCGGCGATCCGTCGCGAAAAAGACTCCTCATCCACATCGGGATGATCGCACAACAAGCCCTTCGCCCCAGCCCTTTTTCCACGATCACCGCACGGTGACGTCGAACTCGCCCCGTTCCACGAGCTCACCGACCACCGGGAACCCCGGCAACCGCCCGGCCACCAGCAACCCTCCGGAGGTCTGCGCGTCGGCCAACAGCAACGCCCGCTCCTCATCCACAGCGGACAGGTCCGTTCCCTCCCGCACCCATGCGAGATTGCGCCTGCTCCCGCCGCTGACGTACCCGTCCCGGACCGCCTGCCGGGCACCGTCCAGCAGCGGCACCGCCGTAGCGTCCACCACAGCGGAAACCCCGCTGGCCCGGACCAGTTCACGCAGATGACCGAGCAACCCGAATCCGGTCACGTCGGTGGCACACTCGATCCCAGCCTCCACCGCCATCAGCGCGGCCTCCCCGTTGAGGGTGGCCATCGTCTCGACAGCCTCGGGGAAAACCTCCCCCGTGGCCTTGTGCCTGCTGTTGAGTACCCCGATGCCCAGCGGTTTGGTCAACGACAACGGCAGTCCGGGCTTACCCGCGTCGTTGCGCATCAATCCGGACACCGGTGCTCGTCCCGTGACCGCCAAGCCGTACTTCGGCTCGGGATCGTCCACACTGTGCCCCCCGGCCAAGGGACAGCCAGCCAGCCGGGCTGTCTCGGCTCCCCCACGCAGCACCCGCTCAGCCAGTTCGGTCGGCAGCACCCCCCTGGGCCAGCCCAGCAGGTTCACCGCCACCACCGGAACCGCCCCCATCGCGTACACGTCGGACAACGCGTTCGCAGCGGCGATCCGCCCCCAGTCGTAGGGGTCGTCCACCACCGGGGCGAAGAAGTCCGTGGTGGCCACGAGCGCGGTGTCCGTATCCGTCCGGACGACGGCCGCGTCGTCCCCGGTTCCCACCAGCAGATCCCCACCGCCGGGCAGGTCGACGGAACCAAGCATGTCCCCGAGTTCGTCCGGTGGGATCTTGCAGGCACAACCTCCACCGTGCGCATAACGCGTCAGACGGTATGTTCCGGGAGGAGAAACCTCGATGTCGGGCATGAACGCGAAACTAGAGCATCCGGCACTCATCGGCATGACACGACGAGGTGAGATGTTCGGGGAGGCGTAAGGGTGCCTGGTGGCCCCCGCGGTCTTCAAAACCGACGTGGCCGAGCAACTCGGTCAGGCGGGTTCGATTCCCGTCCGCCTCCGCCACACGAGGACGAGCTCGCGGTGCTCGTGACTACCCCCGTGGGTTCCCGCGCCACCAGGAACACAGCCTGCCCAACACACCCGGCCGTCCTCCTTCCTCCGGAACCCCACCGTCCTCGCTTGGAGCGGTCGCCGTGGCGACCCGGTCCGACTCGGCCGTACGGTGCTGCCTCCAGTGCGCCACCATGGACTCCACGTCGACCGGTCCGATCCGGATCTTCGGGCCGGTGGGCGCCCGTAACCACTCGACGACGCGGATGTTGAGCTCCTCCACCAGCTCACGCACGGCCTGCTCGGAACGTTGCTCCGCAATCCGGGAAGGCAATCGGTCGATCTCCTTACGGAGCTGCACGGCGGGAGGAAGCAGGGCCTCGGTGGAAAGGCCCTCCCGCTCGACGTACTTCTTCACCCAGGAGAGCTCGTCGTCCCCACCCAGGTCGGGCAACGGCTTGCCCAGGCCGGGGAGGTCGTCGAACTCCCCGCGCTCCCGGGCGGCGCGAATCTGACGATCCACCCAGCTCTCGACACTCAGGCCCGCTGGTTTCCGTTCTGTCATGGCTCCTCCTGTTTATGGTTTATGTGCTGATGGGTGTTCTGGACTTCCTGTTTGTGTGGGAATGTTTTTGATAAACACTGAAAATACAATACGCAAGAATAAAGTTGGGCACTCCAGTCCCTTACACCGACCGGATGACCAGTACCTCGGTGTCTCCGGGCATGAGTCGAGACCCTCGGCGCGGAAGCATATACACCGGAAGCGGAGCGCTGATGTGGTTGCCGGATATCGCCCGTTGGGCGAGTGTCGTGGCCGAGCTACTGCGTCCGGGGGGGGGGTCGGGTTCACCTCGTCGAGTTCCATCCACTGACCGAGGTTCTCGACGACGAGAAGGGGGGCACCGCCACCCGGGACTACTTCTCCCGGCAGGCACGCACGTACGAGTCACCGGGAACCTACGCCGACTGGGACGCCGCGACCACGCACGACACCGTCACCGAGTGGCACCACACCCTGGGTGACGTCCTCAGCGCCGTCACCGCAGCTGGACTGCGGATCGAGTTCCTCCGCGAACACGACACTCTCCCCTTCCAACGGTACGACTCCCTGGTCCCGGACGGTGCGTGTTTCCGCTACCCCACCGACACGGTACGTCTTCCGCTGAGGTATTCATTCCTTTTTCCGAAGCTGTTTGGTTGTTCTGGGGTTCGTGTTTGTGCTGGTGTGTGGGCTTGCTTCTTTTTGATTTCATTTAACACTGAAAAAACAGCGACAACAAACCATGGCGAAGCCACGACAGGCGGCGCGAGTGACACGCGCGCTCCGGTCGCCGCTCGTACCGTGTTCGACGTGGACGAACGCCGGAACATCCCCGCCACCGACCGAGTACTCGGCGAACCTCCCCTCGCCGCCGCCGCCGAACGCTTCGGCCGGCAGAGCGTCAAACGCGTCGTCCACACTGCCCAGCAACGGGCGAGGAACGGGGACATCGCCCCGCAGGACGTCGTCGACGAGACACTCCGGCAGCTGCCGCGTGGGGCTGGAGGGCTCCGTGCGGTCCACAACGCGACCGGGGTACTGCTGCACACCAACCTGGGACGCGCCCGCCTGTCCGAGGCCGCCCGCCACGCGTTGGGGGAGAGCGCGGGAACCTGCGACGTCGAACTCGACACCGGGACGGGCGTTCGTGGCCGCCGCACCGAGAGCGTACGACGCGCCCTGCTGGAGGCCGTGCCGGCCGCCACCGACGCCCATGTGGTCAACAACGGTGCCGCAGCCCTGGCCCTGGCCGCGACCGGACTGGCCGCCGGACGCGAGATCGTGCTGGCACGCGGGGAGATGGTCGAGATCGGGGACGGCTTCCGCATCCCCGAGCTGCTGGAATCCACCGGTGTGCGACTGCGCGAGGTCGGCACCACCAACCGCGTGCACCTCGAGGACTACCGCGGAGCTGTGGGCCCCGACACGGGCTGCGTGCTCAAGGTACACCCCTCCAACTTCGTGATCAGCGGTTTCACCTCCACCGTCGAGGTGGCCGAGCTGGCCGGACTGCCCGCCCCCGTGGTGGTCGACATCGGTTCCGGCCTGCTCGCCCCGCACACCCGGCTGCCCGACGAGCCCGACGCCACCAGTGCACTCGCCTCCGGAGCGGACCTGGTCACCTGCAGCGGGGACAAGCTCCTCGGCGGACCGCAGTCCGGGCTGCTGCTGGGTGCGGAACCGCTCGTCACACGACTTCGCCGCCACCCGCTCGCCCGGGCCCTGCGCGTGGACAAACTCACCCTCGCCGCCCTGCACGCCACCCTGACCGGCCCTCCCACGCCCACCGCCGAATCCCTGCGACGTGACCCGGACGAGCTGCGTGAGCGCGCCGAACACATCTCCGAGAAACTCGCCGCGGCAGGCGTGCCCGCCACTCACGAAACCACCACCGCCACCGTGGGAGGTGGGGGCGCACCCGGTGTGGAACTGCCGAGCGCCGCCGTGGCACTGCCCGAGCACTACGAACCAGCGCTCCGGCGAGCAGAGCCCGCCGTGCTGACCCGGGTGGAACGCGGTCGGTGCCTGCTCGACCTGTTCGCGTTGGACCCCGCCGACGACCCCGAGATCCTCGCGACGGTCCGTGCCGTCCGTTCCACCCCGGAGGCGTGATGCGGGTGATCGCCACCGCCGGCCACGTGGACCACGGAAAATCCACTCTGGTCGCCGCACTCACCGGAACCGATCCCGACCGCTGGGGCGAGGAGAAACGACGGGGGCTGACCATCGACCTCGGGTTCGCCTGGACCCAACTCCCCTCGGGGGAAACCCTGGTCTTCGTCGACGTTCCGGGCCACCGACGTTTCGTGGGCAACATGCTCGCCGGGGTCGGCGAGATCCCCGCCGTACTGTTCGTGGTCGCCGCCGACGAGGGGTGGATGCCGCAGTCCGAGGAACACCTGCAGGCCCTGCACGCTCTGGGAGTCGAGCACGGGGTACTCGCGATCACCCGTTCCGACCTGGCCGAGCCGAGAGCGGCCCTCCGACAGGCCCGAAGACGGCTCGAAGCCAGCACCCTGGCGGGGATCCCCGCCGTGACCCTCGGAGCGGGTGACCGGACCGGAACCGCCGAACTGGTCGCCACCCTCGAACGGGTCGTGCGCGCGCTGCCGGAGCCGAGACGCGAGGGCGAGGTACGGGTGTGGCTGGACCGGGTGTTCACCATCCGCGGAGCGGGCACCGTGGCCACCGCCACCCTGCCGAGCGGCGAACTCTCCCCCGGCACGGAACTGGAACTGGCCCGCACCGGACGACGCACCATCATCCGCGACCTGCACACCCTCGGGGAACGAACCGAACGGGTGCGGGCCACCGCCCGGGTGGCGCTGAACCTGCGGGGTCTGCGTGTCGACGAGCTGCGGCGCGGGGACGCCCTGATCACCCCTGGGGCGTGGTGGAGCACGGACACCGTCGACGCCCGCCTGTCCCCCACTCCCCCCGGAGACCTGCCCCGGGAGCTGACCCTGCACATCGGTTCGGCCACGGCCGGAACCCGGATACGCCCGCTGGGCGGGGACACCACTCGCCTGTCCCTCGACCGTCCGCTGCCGCTGCGTGTCGGGGACCGTGCCCTGCTGCGCGACCCCGGCCGGAACCGGGTCCCGGCCGGGGTGACCGTGCTCGACGTCCACCCTCCCCCCCTGCGACGGCGGGGGGCCGCCCGGGCACGGGCCCGCGAGCTGGACGACCAGGAACACAGCGTGGCCACCTCCCTGTTGCGCAGACACGGAGCCCTGCGCCTGCACGAGCTGCGGGCGATGGGACTGGCTCCTCCCGCCGCCGCGCACCGCTCCGGGCAGTGGCTGCTGGACCCGCGGACCCTGCGAGAGCACGCCGAGTCCCTGCTCGCCATGCTCGAACGGCGGCGGGGCGAGCAACCGCTGAGTGACGGTCTCACCGACGGAGAAGCACTGCGTGCTCTGGGACTGCCGGACCGCGCGCTGCTGGACCTCGTGCTCACTCATCCGAGACTGTCCGGAGTGAGCGCCCGAGCGGGACGGCTGTGCCTGAACGACCCCCTCTGCGAGCGACTTCCCCCGGGGATCGCCGCGTTGCGGGACCGACTGCGCAGCACCCCCTTCGACCCCCCCACCGCCGGGGAACTGCGGGAACTGGGGCTGGGCCGCGCCGAGCTCGGCGCGGCCACCACGGCGGGGGAACTGCTCAAACTCGCCGAAAACGTCTACCTGCTCCCCGACGCGCCACGCCGGGCCGCCCACCGGCTCGCCGTCCTGCCCTCCCCGTTCACTCCGGCCCAGGCTCGGGAAGCGTTGCGGACCACACGTCGTGTGGTGGTCCCGCTGTTGGAGCGTCTGCGCCGGGAGGGCTACACGCTGCGGCTTCCGGACGGCACCCACCGGATCCGCCGACTCGACGGGCCGGAGCGTTGAGCGGGAGGTTTGTCCGCTCCCGCGCCATGGGCATCCTGCCGACAGGAGGCGGCACGTCGGAAGCGGTGCGCCGCGCGGTGTCGGCGGTCTCGCCGAGCGGGCGGAGGAGGAAGGACATGCCGCAGAAGATCTGGAACGGATTCCTCACGTTCGGGCTGGTGACCGTCCCCGTCGGGCTCTACAACGCCACCGAGGACCACAGCATCCGTTTCAACCAGTACCAACGCGGCACACACGACCGGGTGCGCTACCGCAAGGTCAACGAGCGCACCGGTGAGCAGCTGCGCAACGAGGACATCGTCAAGGGGCGCGACGTCGGCGGAACCCTGGTGACGGTGGAACAGTGGGAACTGGACGAGCTGGCGCCGGTGCGTTCCCGCACGATCGAGATCGACGGCTTCGTGGAACTGACCGAGATCGACCCGGTGTGCTTCCACCACACCTACTGGCTCGCCCCCACGGACGAGCAGCAGGACCGCCCCTACCGCCTGTTGCACCGGGCCATGCTCGACACGAACCGTGCCGGGATCGCCACCTTCGTGCTGCACGGCAGGGAGTACCTCACCGCGGTGCACGCCCACAGCGGTGCCCTGGCACTGAGCACCCTGTTCTTCCCCGACGAGGTGCGCGATCCGCCCACCGTGGTGAGTCCTCCCCGGGCCGACCAGCGGAGCGGCCGGGAACTGCAACTGGCCACCGACCTCATCCGTTCGATGAGCGAGCCCTGGCAGCCCTCCCGGTACACCGACACCTACACCGCCCGGGTACGACAGCTGCTGCTGGACAAGGCACGGGGACGTTCCCCGGTGACCCGCACCGAGCCCGCCGAGCCCGCCGAGGCCCCGGAGCTCGCCGAAGCGTTGCGGCACAGCGTCGAGCTCGCCCGCCACCACCGTTCGGAACGGGAACCAGCGCCCCGGAAGGACCTCGCCGAGCGGGAGGTGTCCAGCCTTACCCGGGACGAACTCCGTCGCAGGGCCAGGGAGCTGAACATCAGGGGCCGATCGAAGCTGAGCCGGGCACAGCTCGAGAGGGCCATCACGGAGACCCCCGGTTCCCACCGGCGGGGACAGCAGCAGGGGGACGAGCCCCGCACTCGCGACAGAAAGCCGTGATCCACTCCACAACTCCACGATCAACGCCACCTTGAGCCAGTTGGATGCGTTAGCCTTGAGTGCAGGCGACGCAGGAATACCAACCGGCAATGCTCACGTTGGGAACGATGCGCTCTCCAACGAAGCGTGCGGACGAAAGAGGTAGTGATGACCAACTTTTTCGGTGCCGGCGGTCCCGGTTCGAGCCCGTTCGACGACTTCCTCGCCCGTTTTCTCGGCGGACAGGGCGGAACACCGCGGCCGGTTCAGCGCGTCGACATCACCCGGCTGATGACCCACCAGGCCCAGGAGCTGATGGCCACCGCCGCCCGTTTCACCGCCGAACGTGGCGGGCACGACCTGGACGCCCACCACCTGCTCTGGGCGGCCACCCAGATCGAGACGACCCGCTCGATGCTCGAACGCGCCGGGGCGGACCCCGCCTCCATCGCCCAGGGCATCGAACAGCAGCTGCCGCAGACCGAGAGCACCGACCAGCCCCCCGCTCTGACTCCCGCGGCCAAACGCGCCCTGCTGGACGCGCACCGGGTGGCCCGGGCCGTGGGCTCCTCCTACATCGGTCCCGACCACCTGCTGCTCGCGCTGGCGGCCAACCGCGAGTCGACAGCGGGGCAGATCCTCACCGCGGCCCACGTGACCCTGGAAGCGCTGCAGAGCGGTGCGGCTAGCCGGGGAACCGGACAGCAGAGCAGCGAGACGCAGCAGCACAGCTCGACGCCCACCCTGGACGAGTACGGCCAGGACCTGACCGCCAAGGCCCGTGACGGCGGACTCGACCCGGTGATCGGCAGGGAGTCCGAGATCGAACAGACCGTGGAGGTGCTGTCCCGGCGCACCAAGAACAACCCCGTGCTCATCGGGGAGGCAGGGGTCGGCAAGACCTCCGTGGTCGAGGGCATAGCCCAGCGCATCGTGGACGGCGAGGTGCCCGACGTGCTCGCCAACAAACGGGTCGTGCAGCTCGACGTCTCCGGCGTGGTGGCGGGAACCCGCTACCGGGGGGACTTCGAGGAACGCATGAACAAGATCATCGACGAGATCAGCCAGCAGAGCGAACAGCTGATCATCTTCATCGACGAGCTGCACACCGTGGTCGGAGCGGGCGGTTCTGAGGGGGCCGTCGACGCGGGCAACATGCTCAAGCCCCGGCTGGCGCGGGGCGAGCTGCACGTGGTCGGAGCGACCACCCTGGACGAGTACCGCAAGAACATCGAGAAGGACGCGGCGCTGGAGCGACGCTTCCAGCGCATCGACGTGGCCGAGCCCAGTGTCGAGGACACCGTGCAGATCATGCGCGGGCTGCGGGACCGCTACGAGGCCCACCACCAGGTACGGTTCAGTGACGAGGCGATCAACTCCGCCGCCGAGCTGGCCGACCGCTACATCACCGACCGCTACCTGCCGGACAAGGCGATCGACCTGCTCGACCAGGCCGGTGCCCGCAAGCGGCTGCGCACCCGCACCCCCACCACGGACGTGCGGGAGCTGGAGGAACAGGCCGAGCAGCTGAGCAGGGACAAGGCCCAGGCGGTCACCAACGAGGACTACGAGCAGGCCTCCAAGCTGCGCGACCAGATCAACCAGGTGCAGGCCCGGATCCGTCAGCAGCGGAACAACCCGGACGGGATTCCGGAGGTCAGCTCGAACGACATCGCCGAGGTCGTCTCCCGAGCCACCGGAATCCCGGTCACCCAGCTCACCGAGGAGGAGAAGGGCCGCCTCATGCGGCTCGAGGAGCAGCTGCACCACAGGGTGATCGGCCAGGACGAGGCGGTACAGGCGGTCTCGCGCGCGGTGCGTCGTTCCCGCACCGGGATGGGCGACCCGAACAGGCCGGTCGGAACCTTCCTGTTCCTCGGCCCCACGGGGGTCGGAAAGACCGAGCTGGCCCGGGCGTTGGCCGAGTCCCTGTTCGGCGACCAGGACCGCATGATCCGCATCGACATGAGCGAGTACCAGGAGGGGCACACGGCCAGCCGGATGGTCGGGGCTCCTCCGGGCTACGTCGGCTACGGCGAGGCGGGTCAGCTCACCGAGGAAGTGCGCCGCCGCCCCTACTCGGTGGTGCTGCTCGACGAGATCGAGAAGGCCCACACCGACGTCTTCAACATCCTGCTGCAGGTCATGGAGGACGGAAGGCTCACCGACGGCCAGGGACGCACCGTGGACTTCCGCAACACGGTGCTGATCATGACCAGCAACCTCGGCTCGGACATCATCTCGAACCGCTCCGGGGTGCTCGGCTTCACCACCCGGGAGGAGGACCAGACCGCGGAACCGGCCCGGGAACGTCTGATGGCGCGGCTGCGCGAGTCCTTCCGCCCCGAGTTCCTGAACCGCATCGACGAGATCGTGATGTTCCGCAAGCTGGAGTCCGAGCAGCTGCGGCGCATCACCGAGCTCCTGCTGGACGAGACGAGGCAGCGCCTGCGGTCCCAGGGAATCGAGATCACCTTCGAGGACTCGGCCGTGGACTGGCTCACCGAACACGGACACCAACCCGAGTTCGGCGCCCGTCCGCTGCGACGCACCATCCAGCGCGAGGTGGACGACTCCCTCTCCGACCTGCTGCTGGACGGCGAACTCGCCGAGGGGCAGCGTGTCGTGGTCGAGGCCGACCAGGACCGACTGCGTTTCTCGGTGCGCTCCGCGGTCGGGGCGGCCTCCTCGTGAACGACCGAAACGACCGTCGGCGCCGGGGGCTCGCGTGAGCACCCCGGCGCCCGGACGGGCACCGCTCAGCCGCCCCGTTTGCGGGCCAGTTCGGCCAGCATCGCGTTGTAGGCGGCCAACTCGTCGTCGCTGCGGTCGACGCGCCGGGCGAGCCGGGTGTCGTGCCGGTACCACTGGGTCAGCAGCGCCCCCAGCACCAATACCAGTGGCACCTCCCCCATCGCCCAGGCGATGCCCCCACCGAGGAACTGGTCGGCCAGCAGGTCACGCGGCCAGGGCAGCTCCAGTGCCCGGTAGAAGTCCTCGGCCAGGGGGCTCGACAGGCTCATCGTGATGATCCCGAAGAACGCGTGGAAGGGCATCACCGCCAGCACCACCCCCAACCGGGCCAGGTGGGGCAGCGGGCGCGGTGCCGGATCGACACCGATCACGGTCCAGTAGTACAGGTATCCCACCAGCAGGAAGTGGGCCTTCATCAGCTGGTGGCCCCAGTACTCGAACATCCCGAGTTCGAACAGGTCCGTGAAGTACAGCGCGTAGAACGACCCCACGAACAGCACGGTCGCCACCCCCGGGCCGGCGAGCACCCGGGTGAGCGGGGAGTGCAACACGGCCAACAGCCACTCGCGGGGACCGGCCGCCGCTCCCCTGCCCCGGGCGGGCAGGGCCCGCAGCGCCAGCGTCACGGGTCCACCGAGCACCAACAGCACCGGCGCCACCATGTTGAGCACCATGTGCACGAACATGTGCAGGCTGAACACCCCACCCGCGTACACCCC
>NZ_PVSR01000050.1:0-19976 GCF_003001495.1 Actinopolyspora mortivallis | reverse complement strand
CCCCGGAACACCGGTGAGTCCGGTGGGAACGACGCCGCCGAGACCGCTCCCGACCACGCCCCGGCCCCCGCCGAGCGGGTGGATCCCTCGGACTACGCTTATGTCCCGGGGTCGTTACCACCGTGGTCGGACACCCGGTTCGGAGCGGCGCCCGGTGACAGGGCCGAGACCGGTGACCTGCTGAGCGAGGAGGAGAGACACGATCAGCAGGACCGGGTGCGCGAGGCGGGCAGCGCCGAGGCGTTGCCGTCCGAGACCGGCGACCGGGTGGCTCTGCCGGTACTGCTGGCCGCGATCTCTCTGGCCGGGGTGACCTCCGCGCTCATCAGAACCTGGGTGCTGCGGCGCGGCTGAGTTGTCCCCGGGCGTGGCCGGGGTCGGAAACGTCCGAAACAACACCCCAGGTCACCGGACCTGCCGACGGGTTGCTACTCTGGTCCGGCTCGCCCACGGGGCGACCCTCCTGCCACGGAGAGTCCGTGGCCGTGAGTCCACAGGAGGTGAGTGGTCTTCATGCGTCATTACGAGGTCATGGTCATTCTCGACCCGAGCCTGGACGAACGGAACGTGGCCTCCTCTCTGGAGAGCTACCTCAAGCCCATCCGTGAGGGGGGCGGCAGCGTCGAGAAGGTCGACGTCTGGGGCCGCCGCAGGCTCGCCTACGAGATCGACAAGCGCTCCGAGGGCATCTACGTGGTGCTGGAGCTGAACTGCGAGTCGGCCGCCGTCAACGAGCTCGACCGCCAGCTCAACATCAACGAGAACGTGCTGCGCACCAAGGTGCTGCGCAAGATCGTCCAGCCGCGTAAGGAAGCCCGTATCGCCAGGGCCAGTGCCAAGGCGGCCAAGGCCGCCCAGCAGCCCCAGAGCGCGGTCGGCACCTCCGCCTGATCCCGCACTCCCGGCGAAACGGCACCGATGCCCGACCGCAGCACAGAGACGGAGCCCACAGGCGATGGCCGGTGAAACGGTAACCACGGTGGTCGGCAATCTGACGGCCGACCCGGAACTGCGCTTCACACCCTCCGGTGCGGCGGTGGCCAACTTCACCGTCGCCTCCACGCCGCGCTACTACGACCGCCAGGCGGGCGAGTGGAAGGACGGCGAGGCGCTGTTCCTGCGCTGCAACATCTGGCGTCAGGCCGCGGAGAACGTGGCCGAGACGCTGGCCCGCGGCATGCGTGTGGTGGTGCAGGGGCGGCTGCGTCAGCGTTCCTTCGAGACGAAGGAGGGCGAGAAGCGCACCGTCATCGAGATGGAGGTCGACGAGGTCGGCCCCTCGCTGCGCTACGCCACGGCGAAGGTCAACAAGATCAGTCGCGGCGGCTCGGGAGGCGGTTCCGGGGGATTCGGCGGGGACGACCCCTGGAGTTCCGCTCCGCCGGCCGGCTCGGGCGGCGGGTTCAGCGACGAACCGCCTTTCTAGCCAGGGTGGAACACCACGGTCCGGGGCCGGACCCGGAGCGTGGCAGGCCGTTCCGCGAACGCCCGGTCGCGGCCGGTGCCGACGACGTGCACCGGTTTCCGCGGTCCCACGAAAGTCCTCTACGGAGTTCTCGCTCTCTTCCGAAGGAGCAAGCACATGGCCAAGGCGCCCGTGCGCAAGCCGAAGAAGAAGGTCTGCGTTTTCTGCGACGACCAGAACCTCCTCAACATCGACTACAAGGACACCACGCTGCTGCGCAAGTACATCTCCGACCGCGGTAAGATCCGCGCGCGCCGGGTGACGGGCAACTGCAGTCAGCACCAGCGTGATGTCGCCATCGCGGTCAAGAACGCCCGCGAGATGGCGTTGCTGCCGTACACCTCGACCGCCCGGTAAACCGACCGAGCCTTCGACCGCGGCCCCGTCCTCCCGCGCGACGGCCCACCGCCGGGTCCGGTTTCCGGCCCGGCCCCGCCCGTCCCGCCACCGCGTGACTGCCGCGCGGGCCGGTGTCGGCCGTCCGCGCGGCCCAGGCCGTTTCGGTCGACCACGGGGCCGGGGGTTGACCTCGGTTCGGCTTTGAAAGGAGACACGCCGTGAAGATCATCCTGACCTCGGACGTGAGCGGTCTCGGCGCCTCGGGTGACATCGTCGAGGTACGTGACGGCTACGCCCGGAACTACCTGCTGCCCAAGGGCTTCGCCATCGTCGCCACCAAGGGCGCGCAGAAGCAGGTCGAGACGATTCGGCGCGCCCGGGAGAACCGGCGCGTCCGTGACCTGGAGCACGCCAGGGAACTTCAGGAGCAGCTGCAGAACCTGGGCATGGTCCGGCTGTCCAAGAAGGTTTCCAAGAAGGGCAAGCTGTTCGGCTCCATCACCGAGTCCGATGTGGCTTCGGCCGTCCGCGAGGCCGGCGGGCCGAACCTGGACAAGCGGCTGATCGAGCTGAAGGGCAACACCAAGTCGCTCGGCAAGATGGCCGTCGGGGTGCGGCTGCACCCGGACGTCTACACCTCGATGCACGTCGAGGTCACGCCCGCGGGCTGACTCTCCGGGAGACGGGTTCCGCGCGGTTCTCCGCGAGCCGTGCGGGACCCGTTCCGACGCCGTCCTCCGCCGGTTTCCTCGCTGGCGCGGCGGGGCGGTTCCGCGGTTTCGTCGCCCGGTCCACGGATCGGGCGTCCGGTGGGCACAGTTGTCCCCAGAAGCTGTCCACAAGCTATCCACAGGCGGCTACCTGCGGATATGCCTCGTGGCAGGGGGATTTTCCCCAGTTTGTCCACAGCGCGCGTCCACGGGCGGGCCGACGGCTTCCACAGGGGACGGAAGTTGTCCACAGGCGGGGTGCGGAGTGTTCTCCCGCTGCCGAGGCGGTCCCGCACGACCCGTGAGAACGGGCCGGCCGGCCCGTACCTCACCCGGACAGTCGAATCCGGTGACCTCGCCGGCCCGGATTGCCCGAACGAGTCCGATGTCGGTCGTTGCCTCGGCGGGCGCGGGTGGCGAGTATGACCCGACCACAGCTCGCAACTCTGCGCCCAGGAGGTGGCAGTAGCCCGTGTCGCTGCCCGACGAACGCGCGACGGGACCGTCCTCCAACGGCAAGGGCCACGCGGACGGCTTCCTCGACCACCAGCCCCCGCAGGACGTGGCCGCCGAACAGTCCGTGCTCGGGGGGATGCTGCTGAGCAAGGACGCCATCGCCAACGTCGTCGAGATCCTGCGTCCCCAGGACTTCTACCGTCCCGCGCACCACACGATCTACGACTGCATCATCGACCTCTACGGGCGGGGCGAACCCGCCGACCCCATCATGGTCTCCGCCGAGCTGGAACGTCGCGGCGAGCTGAACCGGGTCGGCGGCGGCGCCTACATACACACGCTCATCGAAACGGTCCCCACCGCCGCCAACGCGAACTACTACGCCGAGATCGTCTCCGAGAAGGCGGTGCTGCGCAGACTCGTCGAAGCGGGCACCCGGATCGTGCAGTACGGCTACAACGGCGCGGACGGTGCCGCGATCGAGGAGGTCGTCGACCGGGCGCAGGCCGCCGTCTACGACGTGACCGAACGGCGCACCTCCGAGGACTACGCGGCGCTGGAGGACCTGCTCCAGCCCACGATGGACGAGATCGACGCCATCGCCTCGCGGGGCGGGGAGTCCCAGGGGCTGCCGACCGGATTCGTCGACCTGGACAACGTCACCAACGGGCTGCACCCGGGGCAGATGGTGATCGTCGCGGCCCGACCCGGTGTCGGCAAGGCGCTCGCGCTGGACACCCCACTGCCCACTCCGGACGGCTGGACCACGATGGGGCGCGTCGCCGTCGGGGACCTGCTGTTGGGCGCCGACGGTTCCCCGACGCGGGTCGTCGCCGCCACGGAGGTCATGCACCGGCACACCTGCTATCAGGTCGAGTTCTCCGACGGCACCCTGGCCGTGGCCGACGCCCAGCACCAGTGGGCGCTACGGGACGGCACCGTGTGCACCACGGCCGAGCTGTACGACCGGCAGCACGCGGAACTGCCGGAGCACGGCGCGCTGCGGCTGGAATCCCGCGAGCTGCCGCTGTCCCCGTACACGCTCGGCGTGTGGCTGGCCGCCGGCGACCCGGACAGCGGCGCGATCCGGGGAGTCCCGGCGGAGGTGCTGGCCGAGCTCGGTCAGCACGTCCTCGAAGACGACGACGGAGTGACCCGCCCGGACGAGACCACCGCCGAGAAACTCGTCGAGTTGGGGGCCTGGCACCGCGGTGAGGTTCCGGCCGAGTACCTGCGCGGCAGCGAACAGCAGCGCCGGGCCCTGCTGGCCGGGCTCGCCGACGCCGCCGGGAACGTGACCGAGGACGGCCGGGTGACACTGTCCCTGCGGGACAGTCTGTCGGTGCGGGTGCGCGAGCTGGTGCTCACCCTGGGGCACCCGTGCACCGCCACGGTGGGCGGGACCGCGCAGTCCCCCACCACCCCGCTCGTCTTCGACAGCGGCCAGGACCAGGTGTTCCGGGTCTCCGAGCTGGTCGAGGAGCACAAACGCCTCCGCGCCGACGGGCCGAGGAACCGACGGGTCGTCGCCGTGCGCGCCACCGACAGCGTTCCGGTGCGCTGCGTGGAGGTCGACTCCTCCGACCACACCTACCTGGCCACCCGTTCGTTCCTGCCCACCCACAACTCCACCCTCGGGCTGGACTTCGCCCGCGCGGCCTCCATCAGGCACGGCACGGGCAGCGTCATCTTCTCCCTGGAGATGGGACGCACCGAGATCGTGATGCGCATGCTCTCGGCCGAGGCACGGATCAGGCTCGGTGACATGCGCGGTGGCCGGATGACCGACGAGGACTGGACCCGGCTGGCGCGCCGCATGAGCGAGATCAACGAGGCGCCGCTGTTCATCGACGACTCGCCGAACCTGACCATGATGGAGATCCGGGCGAAGGCGCGTCGTCTCAAGCAGCGCAACGACATCGGCCTGGTGGTCGTCGACTACATGCAGCTGATGACCTCGGGCAAGCGGGTGGAGTCGCGGCAGCAGGAGGTTTCCGAGTTCTCCAGGAGTCTCAAGCTGCTGGCCAAGGAACTCGAAATCCCGGTGGTGGCGATCTCCCAGCTCAACCGCGGTCCCGAGCAGCGCAACGACCGGAAGCCGCAGCTGTCGGACCTGCGCGAGTCGGGCAGTCTGGAGCAGGACGCCGACGTGGTGCTGCTGATCCACCGCCCGGACGCCTTCGAGCGGGACGACCCCCGCATGGGCGAGGCCGACCTGATCCTGGCCAAGCACCGCGCGGGTCCCACGGAGACGGTCACCGTGGCCCACCAGCTGCACTACAGCCGGTTCGTGGACATGGCCCAGGAGTGAGCCCGCGAGCGGGGGCGTGGTCTCCGACGGCGCGGTCGCGGAGCCGGGGTCTCGCCTCGCGGCTCCCGCCGGAGGCCCCGGCGCTCAGAGTCGACGGTGCATGACGTGCAGCCCGACGAGCCCCTCCTTCGGGTGTTCGAAGGCCTCGGGAACGGTGGTCAGGATCTCGAAGCCGAGCGAGCGCCACAGCGCGACCGCGCCGGTGTTGGTCTCCACCACCGCGTTGAACTGCATCGCGCGGTAGCCGTCCGCCCGCGCCCACTCCAGCACGCGCTCGCCGAGCAGCCGCCCCACTCCCCTTCCGGAGTGCCGTGGGTCGACCATGAATCCCGCGTTGGCCACGTGCGATCCCGGCCCGCCCTGGTTCGGGTGGATCTCGGCCGTGCCCAGCACCAGCCCGTTCTCGTCGACGGCCACGAGAGTCCGCCCCGGTGGTTGGTGCATCCAGGCCGCGCGGGCGGCCGCCTCCGTGACGTCCCGGGACCAGCAGAAGGTCTCCCCGGCGGAGACGATGTCCCGCAGGAACGCCCAGATCGCCGGCCAGTCGTCGGCCACCGCTTCCCTGACACGCACCACCCCAGGATGCGACACCGTGGTGGGGTCTCCGTCCGACGGGGTGGCCGGTCTCCGTCACAGGAACAAGGCGGCCCCGGCCTCACACTCGCGGGCCGGGTTCCGGTGGCTCAGGCCGATCCGTCGAGCACCTCGGGCAGGTGCGTGATGTCCTCCAGCCGGTGACTCGCCAGGGCCAGCGCCTCCGGCGCGGGCGGGAAGTGCGGGTTCGGCACGGCGACCACGGTCGTCCCGGCGGCAGCGGCGGCGCGCAGACCGTTGCCCGAGTCCTCCACGGCCAGACAGCTCCCGGCGGGCACGCCCAACCCCTCGGCGGCCCTCAGGTACACGTCGGGGGCGGGTTTGCCCGCGCCGACCTCCTCGCTGGAGACGGTGTGGCCGACCACCTCGTCCAGGCCGGTGACCTCCAGGAAGGCCCGGATGATGCGGGGTGGCGCCGAGCTGGCGATCGCCGTGGGAAACCGGCGCCCGACCCACCGGACGGTCTCCACCGCTCCCGGCAGCACCGGAGGGTCCGTCCGGTAGTACTCGGCCATCCGTTCGACGACCGTCTCGGCCGCCCGCTGCGCCGGCAGCCGCACCCCGAGTTCCGTGACCAGGTAGTTCGACCACTCGGGGGTGCTCATCCCCATCATCGCCTCGGTGGCCCCCTCGGCCCACCGTCCGCCGAACTCGGCGGTGACCTCCCGCCGAACGCGGTCCCAGAGGTGTTCGGAGTCCGCGAGCACTCCGTCCAGGTCGAACAGTACGGCTCGGGGGATCTCAGCGCCGCTCACGAAACCGATGCTAGTGCGCCTCGGCCGGGACGGGCCAGCCGAGTGACCAGGGGTGAGCTGGCTCAAGTCGGCTGGCTCCACCCCCACATAAAAGTTAGCATTGCAAACGAAATGTTTCGCCTAGCCGAGGAGCGGAGCCGATGAGCGCGTCATCGGACGTGCGGTTGCTCGACGTGTTCAGGGGCCAGCCCAAAGCCGTGTGGATCACCGCCTTCGCCGCCGTGATCGCCTTCATGGGCATCGGACTGGTCGACCCGATACTGCGTTCCATCGCCGAGTCCCTCGACGCCGGGCCGGAACAGGTGACGCTGCTGTTCTCCTCCTACCTCGGCGTGCAGGTGGTGGCCATGCTGGTCACCGGCGCCTTCAGCGCCCGCTTCGGGGCCAAGCGCACCGTGGTCACCGGGCTGGCCCTGATCGTGCTCGCCACCCTGGCCTGCGCCCTGGCGAACTCCGTGGTCCAGCTCGTGGCCCTGCGCGCCGTCTGGGGCCTGGGCAACGCGCTGTTCATCGCCACGGCCCTGTCGGTGATCGTCGGAGCCGCCAGCGGCGGACAGCAGGCCGCGATCCTGCTCTACGAGGCGGCTCTGGGCATCGGGCTCTCCACCGGCCCCCTGCTCGGGGCACTGCTGGGCCACCTCTCCTGGCGCGGCCCCTTCGCCGGCACCGCCGTGCTGATGGCCGCCGCCCTCGTGCTGGCCGTGGGCTTCCTGCCCGCCGACGAGGGCACCGGCAACCGCCAGAAGGTCACCCTGCTGGATCCGCTGCGCGCCCTGCGCCACGGGGCGCTGCTGCGCACCTCCATCGGATCCGCGCTGTACACCGCCGCGTTCTTCACGGTGCTGGCCTGGTCCCCCTTCGTGCTGGAGTACGGGGCCATCGCGGTCGGGCTGGTGTTCTTCGGCTGGGGCATCTGCGTGGCCGTGGCCGGGGTGACCCTGGCTCCCCGGCTGGCCACCAGGATGGGAGAGCTCGGCGGCACCGTGCTGGCCGTGCTCATGTACGCGGCCCTGCTGGCGGTCATGACCATCGACAACAAGGCCGTGCTCATCGTGGCCATCGTGGTGAGCGGGCTGGCCTCGGGGCTGCTCAACACCCTGTTCACCGGAAGCGCCATGAGCGTGAGCCCGGTACCGCGCCCGGTCGCCAGCGCGGGCTACAACTTCTGCCGCTGGCTCGGAGGGGCCCTGGCCGCCACCCTGGTCAGCCACGTCGCCACCTGGTTCGGCTCCCCGCAGGCCCCCTTCGCCGTGGGCGCGGTGGCCTGCCTGGTCTCGGCGGCCCTGCTGGCCGTCGGGCTGCGTTCCCGGCAGGACCCCCACCGGGTTCCCGAGGAGGCCGCCGTGGTGGGCGAGGAGTTCTGACGCCACCGCACCACCGAGGTGAAACCGCCCGAACGGCGGAGTCGGCCCCGACTCCGCCGTGACGACCTTCCACAGTGACCACACTCGGTGATCACATCTCACGCCGCTGTCCCTGGAAAGGATCACGGCCGACACGTCGAAGCTCGTGATCCCCGGACCCCGCGTGACGAATTTGCCCGCCGTTCACGCGCTCGCAGCCACGACATCGCCTGACTCGCATAGTGTTCGGCACGTTCCCGAGCGATGCTGTGGAAAGGCAGGAGATGTCCACCAACCCGGCCGACCCGCACGTGGTCTCCTTACCGCTGCTGACCCACCACACGGCGAGCCGCTCCGCGGTCACCTGCGAGTACCGCTGCGGAAACGCCTGCGCCCACGAGGCACCGAACCCCTCCGCCAACACCTACTTCGGTGACGTCGTCCGGCGTGTGCTGAACCGGCGCGGACTCCTGCGCGCCGGAGCCGTGCTCTCCCTGGCCACCGGCGTGACGGCCGCCGCCGGGGCCACCGCCGCCGCACGTCCCGGCCCCGGCGGGCACCAACCCGCCGCCGCGCCGGGCACGGACTTCGACCCGGTGACCCCGAACACGCGGGACAGCGTCGTCATCCCCGAGGGCTACGAGCAGCAGGTCGTCATCCGCTGGGGCGACCCGGTGCTGCCGGGCGCGCCCGAGTTCGACTTCGACAACCAGAGCGCACGGGCCCAACAACTCCAGTTCGGCTACAACAACGACTTCGCCGGACTGGTCCCCCTGGACGGGGCGGGCATCCACAACCTGCTGGTGGTCAACCACGAGTACACCACCGAAAGCCACATGTTCCGCGACTACGACCCGGACAACCCCACGGCCGAACAGGTCCGCACGGCCTGGGCCGCGCACGGGCAGTCGATCCTGCTCGTGCGCCGGGACCCGGCACGCGGTCGGCTGGACGTGCTGCCCAGCCACTACAGCAGGCGCATCACACTGGACACCGAGTTCGCCGTCCAGGGGCCGGCCGCCGGCAGCGAGCTGCTGCGCACCTCGGCCGACCCGCGCGGCAGGAGCGTCCGAGGGACGCTGAACAACTGCGCGGGCGGGGTCACCCCGTGGGGAACCATCCTCTCCGGTGAGGAGAACTTCCACCAGTACTTCGCCCACGCCGACCGGGTCGAGGACCCCACCACCCGGCGGCGGATGGAGCGCTACGGGATCAACACCGGAGCCAGCACCCGCAAGTGGGAGCGGTTCGACGACCGCTGGGACGCCTCCCGGGAACCCAACGAGACGAACCGCTTCGGCTGGGTCGTCGAGATCGACCCGAACGACCCCCACTCCACCCCCGTCAAGCACACCGCCCTCGGACGTTTCAAGCACGAGGGCGCCACCGTCCGCACCACCGAGGACGGCCGGGTCGCGGTCTACATGGGAGACGACGAGCGGTTCGAGTACATCTACAAGTTCGTCTCCAGCGGCCGGATGAAGCCCGGACGCAGCGCCCACGCCCGGCGCCACAACAAGGCGCTGCTGGACGAGGGCACGCTCTACGTCGCCCGGTTCACCGGGGACAGCCCCGCCTCCGAGATCGACGGCAGCGGCAGGCTGCCCTCCGACGGCGAGTTCGACGGCTCCGGGCAGTGGCTGCCGCTGGCCACCGGCGACACCTCGCACGTGCCCGGCTTCACCGCCGAGGAGGTCTACGTGTTCACCAGGCTCGCGGCCGACCGGGCCGGAGCCACCAAGATGGACCGGCCCGAGGACGTCGAGCCCAACCCGGTCAACGGGCGGGTCTACTGCGCCCTGACCAACAACTCCAACCGGGGCGCCGCCGAACACGCCCCCGTCGACGAGGCCAACCCCCGCGTCGGCAACAGGCACGGCCACGTGCTCGAAATCACCGAACGGGACGGCGACCCGACCTCCACGGAGATGTCCTGGGGGCTGCTGCTGGTCTGCGGCGACCCCCAGCGGGCCGACACCTACTTCGGCGGTTTCGACAAGGACCGGGTCAGCCCCATCTCCTGTCCGGACAACGTGGCCTTCGACCGGCACGGCAACCTGTGGATCGCCACCGACGGCAACGAACTCGGCTCCAACGACGGGCTGTTCGCGGTCCCCGTGGAAGGGCCCGAGCGCGGTCACGTCAAGCAGTTCCTCACGGTCCCCAAGGGGGCCGAGACCTGCGGACCGGTGGTCACCGACGAGCTGGTCACCGTCTGCGTCCAGCACCCGGGGGAGAACGGCTCCGGCCCGGAGAACCCCGGCTCGCACTGGCCGGACGGCGGGGACTCCCAGCCCAGGCCCGCGCTGGTTGCGGTGTGGCGCGATCTCGGCCACCGCGTGGGCGAGATCGGCAGGCGCTGAGCCCCACGGCCCGGTCCGCCGCCGGCGGGCCGGGCCCTCCGGGGCGGCGACACGCCCGGGACCACGTGACCGGGTGCCCTGCTCCGGCCGGGTGAAGCGCTACTGTATCGATGATGACTTCACGACCGATCGCACTGGTCACGGGCGCTTCACGCGGTATCGGCGCGGCCGTGGCACGTTCACTGTCCGAGACCCACGACGTACTGCTCGGCGGGCGGGACGAACAGGCCCTGCGGGAGACGGCGCAGCAGCTTCCCGGAGCCCAGCCCTGGCCCGCCGAACTCACCGACTACGACGGCATCGCCGAGGCCGCCGAAGGCATCGAGCACCTCGACGTCCTGGTGCACAGCGCGGGCATGGTCGAGATCGGTTCCGTCTCCGACCTCGACGTGGACTCCTGGCGCAGGACCTTCGAGCTGAACCTCTTCGCGGTCACCGAGCTGACCCGGACCCTGCTGCCCGCGCTGCGGGCCGCCTCCGGCCACGTCGTGCTGATCAACTCGGGAGCCGGGCTGTCGGCGAAACCCAACTGGGGCTCCTACGCGGCCAGCAAGTTCGCCCTGCGGGCCTACGCCGACGTGCTGCGCGCCGAGGAGTCCGCCAACGGCATCCGGGTCACCTCCGTCTTCCCCGGCCGGGTGGCCACCGACATGCAGCGTGCGGTGCGGAACTCCGAAGGCGGCGAGTTCCAGCCGGAGAACTACCTCAGCCCGGAGTCCGTGGCCGAGCCCGTGGTCACCACGGTCCGCTCCGGATCGGACGCCCACATGACGGAGATCGTGCTGCGTCCGAACAGCTGAGCGGCGGCCACGGCCGCCGCTCTCCCCACCCACCACCGGACGCGGACGCCCGCCGCGGGGCTTGTCCGCGATCCGCCGGTGGGGCGTTTCAGGGCTCGATCCGCGCGGCGGCGGCCCGCGCCGCCTTCCGCACCTCCGGGGGGTCGACACGGGTCGGCTCGGCCTCGCGCAGCACCTCGGTGCCCGCCACCCAGACGTCGCGGACGCACTCCGCGCCCGCGGCCCAGACGAGGTTCGCCAGGATGCGCTCGTCCGAGGTGTCCACCCCGCACACGAACGCCGGGGTGTCGGTGTCCACGTGCACGACGTCGGCCCAGCACCCGGCCTCCAGGGAGCCGATGTCGTCCCGGTGCAGGGCGCGGGCACCGCCCCGGGTGGCGGTCAGCAGCGCGGCGGCCGAGTCGAAGGTCGTGGCGTCGCCGGTCCGGGTCCGGGCGAACATCGCCGCGAGTTGGAGCTCCTCCCACAGGTCGAGGTCGTCGTTGCTGGAGGGTCCGTCCGTGCCGAGCCCGACGGGCAGCCCGGCGTCGAGCATCTCGGACAGTCGCGCCGTCCCCGAGGCCAGTTTCGCGTTGGATCCGGGGCAGTGCGCCACTCCCACGCCGTGTTCGGCGAACAGTCCGATGTCGGTGTCGTCGAGGTGCACCCCGTGGGCGGCCAGCACCCTGCCGTCCAGCACCCCCAGCTCGGCGAGCAGGCGGGGAACCGAGCCGTGGGCACGACGTTGCTCGGCGTCCTCCGCGGAGGTCTCCGCCACGTGAGTGTGCACCAGGGCTCCGCGTTGGCGCGCCTCCTCCCCGATCACGCGCAGGGCCTCCGGGGGGAGGGTGTAGGCCGAATGCGGGCCGTAGGCCAGCTCGATCCGCTCCCCGGGGCCGAAGCGCAGGCCGTCCGCGTCGATCCACCGGCTGATTCCCGAGACCATCGAGCGCCAGCCACCGAGTTCCCCCAGAGCCGGGGTGTCGATCACCGCCGGGGCGATCACGGCCCGGGTACCCACGTCGAGCACCGCCTCGGCCACCGCCCGCCCGGAGAAGTACATCTCCGCGCTGGTGGTGACCCCGGCACGGAGCATCTCCAGGCTTCCCAGTCTCATGCCCGCACGAATGTCCTCGGCGCCGAGCCTGGCCTCGGCCGGCCAGATCACCTCCCGCAGCCAGTCCAGCAGCGGGAGCCCACCTCCCAGCCCGCGCAGCAGGGTCATGGGGGTGTGGGCGTGCGCGTTGACCAGACCGGGCATCAGCAGTCCGGAGCAGTCCTGGACCACCGTGTCCGGATCCGTCTCCGGGGCCTCGGTCCGGGGACCGCAGTGGACTATCCGACCGGTGGCGTCGATGTCCACCACGGCGTCACGCAGCACCGAGCACCGGCGGTCACAGGGCAGAACCACGGGGGCACGCAGCCGTCGAGCGATGGGCATGACCGCATTGTCCCTCAGCCTCCCGGACCGATCGTGACCACAGCGTGGAACATCACCAGCCCCGCGGCGAGCATGCCGGAGCACAGCGTCACACAGATCAGGGTGTCCGCCCGGGCCCGTAACCACGGCCGCACGCGACCGAGGCTCCGGGGACGCGCCGCCCTCAACCGCGCGGCCACGTCCGGACTCCGCAGCGGAACACCCGGGTAGGTGGGATGCATCGACAGTTGGCGCGTCATACCACCATCATGCGCCCGCGCACACCGGCCGACCTCGGCTCTTCGGCCGGAGTTGCCTCGTACTATCGGCCGGTTCGCTCCGGGGCCGCGTCCCCGGTCCAGAACGGCCCAGCGCGGGCCGGAAAAGACCTCAGTCGTCCATCAACCCGGTCCGCCACGCCCAGGCGGCGATCTCGACCCTGTTGCGCGCCCCCACCTTGCCCTGCACGGAGGCCAGATGGGACTTGACCGTGGACAGCGACATGTACAACCGGGAACTCACCTCGGTGTTGGTCAGCCCCCGCGCCACCTCGCGGACCACGTCCCGCTCCCGCGCGGTGAGCTCCTCGCTGGGACGGTCCCGCTCGCGGAGCGCCCCGGAGGAACCACCGTGGAAGTGCCGCAGCAGCCGGACCGTGATCTGCGGCGAGACCAGCGCGTCACCGCGGTGGGCGGCCTGGACGGCCTCCACGAGCAGGGCGGGTCCGGCGTCCTTGAGCAGGAAACCGCTGGCCCCGTTGGCCAGGGCCGTGGCCACGTACTCGTCGAGGTCGAAGGTGGTCACCACGACCACCCGGACCGGGTCCTCCACCTCCGGTCCCGCCAGCCTGCGGGTGGCCTCCAGACCGTCCAGGCCGGGCATCCTGATGTCCATCAGGCAGACGTCCGGACGCAGCTCGCGCGCGAGCCGGAGCGCCTCCCGGCCGTCCCCGACGTCGCCCACCACCTCGATGTCGTCCTCGCCGTCCAGGATCATCCGGAAACCGGCGCGGACCATCTCCTGGTCGTCGGCTATCAGCACCCGGATCACGGCCGTCCCCTCCCGGCGTCCGAAGCGACCAGCGGCAGCTCGGCCTCGACCCGCCAGCCCCTCGGCTCCCGGGGCCCCGCCCGCAGGGTTCCGCCGAGCAGCTCGATCCGCTCCCGCATTCCCACGAGACCGTAACCGCCGGATCCGCCCGCCACCGGACCACCACCCGGTACGCCGTCGTCGTCGACACGGACCACCAACTCGTCCCCGGTGCTTCGTACCACGACGTCGATCTCGGAGACACCCGAGGCGTGTTTGCCGGCGTTGGTCAACGCCTCCTGAACCAGCCGCAGCGCCGAACGCCCCACCTCCGGCGGGATGTCGTGCTCCAGCTCGGTGTGCAGCCGCACCTCGGCCCCCGAACTCGCCGTGATCCGCTCGACCAGCTTCTCCACGTCAGCCCGCAGGTCGGTGGTGGGCTGCCCGTCGACCTCGGCCTCGGCGCGCGTGTCCGCCTCGCGCATGCTGCCCACCAGGCGCCGCATGGCGGTGAGCGCCTCGGTGCCGCTCGCCGAGATCCGTTCCAGCGCCTGCCGGGCGGCCTGCGGGTTCTTCTCGGCCACGGCCAGCGCGGCCTGGGACTGCACCACGATGCCGGTCACGTGGTGGGCGACCACGTCGTGCAGCTCCCGTGCCAGCGCCATCCGCTCGGCGTGCTGGGCCTGTTCCACCGCCGCCCGGACACCGCGGTTCCGTTCCTCGTCGCGGGCCCGGAAGTACATCCCCGTGCTCACCGACAGCACCAGCAGCACGGCCCCCATGAACAGCGAGCCCAGGATCTCGGTGGACAGCTCACCGTGGACCGGACGCGGCAGCAGCACCGCCCCCGCCACCCCCGAGGCGGCCAGGGTCGTCGTGGCCACGGCGGCCCGCCGCACGGGGGCGAGACGCACGACGAACGCGACCAGCAGCATCCCCGCCGCCAGCACCGGAACCGGGATCGCCCCCACCACGTAGGAGGGGCTGCGGACGTCGAGCAGCAGGGCCAGCACCACGGTGAGCGCCGTGTTCAGCGCCCCGAACATCGCCGCCTGCACCGGCCCACGGGGGGCGAACACCGCCAGCACCGACATGATCGCGCTGCTCACCAGCAGCAGCGCCGCCCCCACCAGTGTGGTGGCGGTGCCGTCGAAGGAGACCACCTGCCCGAACAGCAGCACCGACAGCGCGGCGATGACGGGCCACTGCCTGCGCAGCAGCCCGACCAGCGGGCCGTGCTCGGGGCGGGGCCTGCGGTCACCGCGCAGGTACATCCCCGTGCCGACGGCCAGCACCAGTTGGAGGAAGCCCATCTCCAGGGTGAGCACCAACGGCAGGTCGGGGCCGGAGGGGGAGCGCTCCAGCACGGCGAGCAGGCAGGCGGCCACCAGCGTCGCGGTCACCGGAACGGCCCTGGTCCAGGCGAGGCCGCGGAAGGCGTGGAGCACCAGCAGCAGCCCGGCCAGGTTCTCGGCCGCGGAGACGTTGGACAGCAGGCCCGGCCCCGGTTCCACGTGCAGGAAGCGGGTCAGGGCGGTGGCCAGCACCAGCAGGCTCGCGGCGAGCACCCCGCACGAGGCGGGGCGGCGCGGGGCGGCCAGGGCGAGCAGCACCATGCCGGTGAGCACGGGGATCCGTCCCCAGGCCGTGCCCCCCTCGTAGGCGGCCACGGCCAGCTCACCGCTCCACGTGATCAGCAGCAGGGCGGCGAACACCCACTGCCCGCGCAGCGTCCCGCCCACCCGGCGGGTCCACTCCGGCAAGGATTCCCACAGTTCACGCGGGTTCACGAACTCGACCCCCGTAGCGTACGTGCTGTGCCCGCTTCCGAACGGGCTGATCGGCGCCGCCTCCCTCGGCCACCGGGCGAACCCTGCCGCACGCGGGGCCGGACGGGAACCCCTCGGCGGGAAGTGCTGGCCGATCGGCCAGCAGGAACAACCACATGGCCGATACAACACGGCAGCTCGAACGGTCACGCTCTGTGCGGCAGAGAAAAAACCCGTTCGCCCCGGTTCGGTGCCGACCGTTCCGGGAAAGGAGTCACCCGTGCTCACAACCGTACTGGTCGTACTCGGAACCGTACCGGCGCTGACGGTGCTGGTGCTGATGGCGCTCAGCTCCGTGCTGCCCGACCTGTGGGAGAGCTTCCACAGCCGCTGAGCAGGCCCGGGGCGAGGTCGTGTGACTCGCCCCGGAGAAAACCGGGACGGTTCGTCACGGACCGTGCCGGGTCCTTCCGTTCCGAACCGACCACGCGGCGGGACCGGGAACTCACACCCGCTCGAAGATCAGGTCGTGCACCGTTCTCCCCTCGGAATGGGCCCGCTGTTCGAACTTGGTCACCGGTCTCCACTCCGGACGGGGCGCCCATCCACCGGGCTGGTCCGCGAACCTGTTGCGCAGCTCGTCCCGTGCGGTGCAGACCTCCCGCATCTGTTCGGCGTAGTCCTCCCAGTCGGTGGCCAGGTGCAGGGTCCCGCCCGGGCGGATCCTGGAGGCGACCAGCTCGACGAAGCCGTCCTGGACCAGTCGTCTCTTGTGGTGGCGTTTCTTCGGCCACGGGTCGGGGAAGAAGATCCGCACCTCCTCCAGGCTCCCGACGTCCAGGTGGTGCCGGAGCAGCACGGTCGCGTCGCCGCGCAGCAACCGCAGGTTGTCGATGTCGTGCTTCTCGGCCCGCAGCAGCAGTTGGGCCAGCCCCGGCTTGTAGACCTCCACCGCCAGGTGGTCGAGGTCCGGTCGGGCGGCGGCCATCGTCGCGGTGGTCTCCCCCATCCCGGAACCGATCTCCAGCACGAGCGGAGCGCTGCGCCCGAACCATGCGGTGGTGTCCAGGGGACCTTCCGGCAGTTCGGAGATGTCACGCCCGAGTTCGCCCCAGTACCGGTCCCAGGCGCGCTGCTGTCCGGCCGTCATGCGGTCGCTGCGCCGGACGTAGCTGACGACCGTCCGCTTGTGGGGAATCTGCTGGTCGGAAGCACTCACAGCGGGCCAGTATCGCAAACCCGGCGCTCGCCCCGGTCGGCACTGTCCCGGCTCCGCCCTGGCGGGCCGCACAGCACCGACCGGACCGGGCACCCGCTCGGGTCACCAGGACTCGATCCGGGGAAGCAGGGCCGCCAGCCCCTCCACCCCGGGTTCGGGCACGGCGATCCTGTTGCCGTTGTCCACCTGGGCGGGGAGGATGTCCAGCCACCCCGGGTGGCGGTCGGTCAGGGTGACCGTGGTCGGCACGGTCATCGGCGGCCGGTCGGAGGGGGTGTACTCCCAGTACCCGATCTCGCCCGCCGTGGACCAGGGAACGAAGATCCAGCCCTCCCGTCCGGTCAGCAGGGCGTGCACCTCGTCCTCGAAGGCGAATCCCTCCGCACGGGAGGCCAGCTCGCCGCGTGCCAGGGCCCGCAGCCACCAGGGCACCGGGAGTCTGCTGGCCGAGTCGTCGAGCCTGCGGAACAGGTCCAGCACGTGACGTTCGGGGGCGGTGTGTATCCATCCACAGCGCACCGCCTCGGGGGACTCGGCCTCACTGGTGGGCGGGACGGACTCCGCCGCCAGGGACCACTCCAGTCGGGGGATGGGGATCAGGTTCACGTCACCGTCGTCGCTTCCGGCCGATCCCGTCTTCTCTTCCTGCGCTGAAAATTCACTCGAAAGAACCACAGCTCACCTTCCTCCGCGAGCACCGCGAGAAGGGTCGGTGCAACTCGCGGCAAGCACCCCCAGGGGATGCGGCCCGGAAACGGCGCTGTTCGGGATCGCACCACTCACTCGACGAGTTAACACGGACACTCCCGGTGAAAGCAACCTTTCGGAACGTGTCCCTCCCCTCCCGCACAAGGGCCGTTGATCGTAGCGCAGCCTCACGCGCAGCGTAATCGCCCGATAGACAGAACGTCGGCGAGAGAAAAAGCACACTCCGCTGCTCCGGCGGAGGCGGAGTCGGCGGGAGGAAGGCACTCCCCCGCCCGGAGGGCCGCGCTCCCCCGGGAGCGGGCGTCCGGAGGAGGGAACCGTGCTCGACAAAAACCAGGGCCAGGGCCGTCCCCCGAATGACAGCCCTGGCCCTCCCCCGTCCCGACCGTCAGGCACCCCCGAGCGCCCGCACAGTCGGTTGATCCGGTTGTGCTCACAGGCCCCGACCCGAGCACAGCGGATCGTTACTCCTGTGTGGTGACTAACAGGTCTTTCGCGGTGATCTTAGCGGCCCGGGTGAGCGGTCTCTCCTCCGGGATGGGTAACAGCGTGCAGTCACGGCACGGCTTGTGTCCCCCTTCCCGTGATGTGTCCACCCCCGATGGAACCAACGCGCTTGTCGTTGTGCCACGAACCGCCGATGACGTTCGGGGGAACCGTCGGACAACACCCCCGAAAGCAGGAGAAGCCGCTCTCTCCGGTCACGCGTCCCGTTTGTGCACCGTGACCAAGGACACCACCAGCAGTCCGAAGGCGATCGCCAGGAAGTAGACCAGCGAGGGCCACGGCCCGATCGGCATCTCGGAGAGGGGCTGGCTCATCGGGGAGTTCCCGCCGCCGCTCATGAAACGGAACGCCGCGGCGAACGGCAGCCACTCGTAGATGTCGTCGCCGATGGTGGGGATCAGCTGGATCAGCGACTCGGCCAGCAGCGCCCAGATCATCACCAGCGTCACCGCGCCGGCGGTCTGGCGCACCAGGATGCCCACGGCGAGCGCGAACACGGCCGCTCCGGCGAACACCAGTCCCGGCCCGGCCACCTGCCGCCACTCCGCGGCGGTGTCCAGCGCCAGGCTCTGGTCGGGAGCGAACACCCAGCCCATGCCCCAGGAGCCGAAAGCGGCCAGTTCCCCGATGAGCAGGGCCAGCGCGGCCACCACGGCCGTCTTGGCCAGCATCACGGCCACCCGGTTCGGCATGGCCTGGAAGGTGGCCCGGATCGTGCCGAAGCGGTACTCGGTGGTCACCGCCAGGGCGGCCATCACCATGACCACGATGAGCCCGAACTGGTTGCCCTGCTGGGTCATCGCCACGCTCGTGGGCATCTCACCGCCGAGCTGGGAGGTGAACAACGCGGCGAAGCCGATGGCCAGCCCCAGGGCCACGACGATGCACCACCACGGTGACCGGGTGGAGAAGAGTTTCATGCGTTCGACCGAGATCAGTGTCATTGGCAGTCCCGTTGGAAGACGTGTGTGACCGTGGCCGCCCCGGTGGGGGCGCTGCCCGCCACCGCCGGCGACCGGGAGGGGCCGAGGGGTGGGAGGCGCGACGGCGCGGGGCCGCCACGGGACACGGGGTGGTTCAGTTGGTGGTCGCGGCGAGCTGTTCGCCGGGCTGCTCGTCGGGAGAACCGGTGCGGTACTCCACGTCCTGGCCGGTCATCCTCATGAAGGCCTCTTCGAGCGAGCCCCGCTGGGCGGACAGCTCGTGCAGCACGAAGCCCTGTTCGGCGGCCAGCTCGCCGACCTGCTCGGTGGTGGCGTCGGACACGCTGAGGGTGTCGGGCTGGGAGGGGTCCGGGGGCGCCACCGCGAAGCCGCGTGCGCCCAGCACCTCCCGCAGCCGTTCCGCCTGCGGGGTGCGCACCGTGACCGCCGCGGCGGTGGCGCTGTTCACGAACTCCTCGGTGCTGCACTGGGTGATGAGCCTGCCCCGTCCCACCACCACGAGTTCCTCGGCGGTCTGGGCCATCTCGGACAGCAGGTGGCTGGAGACCAGCACCGTGCGTCCCTCGGCGGCCAGCCGCTGCATGAAACGCCGGATCCAGTGGATCCCCTCCGGGTCCAGCCCGTTGACCGGTTCGTCGAACATGAGGATCCCGGGGTCGCCGAGCAGCGCGGTGGCGATGCCGAGCCGCTGGGACATGCCCAGCGAGAACCCTCCGGCCCTGCGCTTGGCGACCGAGCTCAGTCCGACGGTCTCCAGCACCTCGTCCACGCGCTTCACGGGGATGTCGTTGGACCGCGCCATCCACTTCAGGTGGGCGTAGGCGGAGCGGTTGGGGTGGACCCACTTCGCGTCCACCAGGGCGCCGACCGTGCGCAGGGGGTTCTTCAGGTCGGTGTAGGGCTTGCCGTCGAACAGGACCTTGCCCGCCGTGGGCCGGTCCAGCCCCAGCATCATGCGCATCGTGGTGGACTTGCCCGCGCCGTTCGGTCCCAGGAATCCCGTCACCCTGCCCGGTTTGACGGTGAACGACAGGTCGTCGACCGCCACCGTCGATCCGTAGCGTTTGGTGAGGCCCACAGCCTCGATCATTGGCACTCCTGTCTGGGCGAAACTCGGTGACGGCCGGAACGAGCGTCCGAGTCCCGGCCCCATGTCACCAGCCAGGTTGCCGGACGAACGGTCGAGTGCGCGTCAACCTCCGGTCTAAAAACGAATACTCTTCAAGTCGTAGCTCGTGCCCGACGGAGATCAGGGAACCCCCCAC
>NZ_PVSR01000004.1:0-217223 GCF_003001495.1 Actinopolyspora mortivallis | reverse complement strand
GTCCGGGGCCGGGGGGTGTCGGCCCGACCGGGTGGCTGCTCCGGGCTCTCGTGCTGTGTGCCGTCTCGGTGGTGTCCGGCCTGCTGTGGTTGGCCGTCAAGCCGAGTCCGCCCTCGCCCTCCTCCCCCACGGCGGAGAGCTCCGGCGCGGAGGAGCCGGACACCGAGTACGAGTTCGAGCGCTACATGCTCGACGAGCCGTCGAGCTGCGCGAAGCACTCGACGATGAAGGTCGCGGAGTTCTTCGTGTCGAATCCCTGTTCACACGTCACCCGTGCCCTCTACACCACCCGTCTGCCGAACGGGGAGCGGGTGCTGACCTCGGTGGTGACCGTGTTGATGCCCGACGAGTCCTCGGCGACCGAACTGGAGGACCTGGTCACCAGGGACAACACGGGCAACATCCAGGACCTCGTCTCGGCGGGCCACGAGGTTCCCGAGGACTATCCCGATCTCACGCACGACTACGGCTACGCCTCGGAACAGCGGGACAGGCTCGTGGTCATCGGGGAGTCCTCGTACTTCCACCGCAGTGACCGGGACGACGGCAGGCTGAAGCACGTGACCACCGAAGCCCTGCTGCTGGGGCCGGACCAGGATCGCAATCCGGGCTGAGTGGCCGAGGACACCTTCGGTCCTCAACCCCCGGCGGCGCGTTCCCGAGCGGTCCCTCACTCCCTTCCGGGAAAGGGCGGGACACTCGGCCGTTCGCCGAGCTCGATCCGCCACTTCGTGGCCCGTCTGGCGGCGCCGGTGAGTCCCCGCAGGGCCAGTTCGCTCAGCTCCGTGCTCCGGGAGCGCTCCAACACGGCCACCCAGCCGACCGAGCAGTCCCGTTCCACCGCCAGCAACGCGTGTATCGCCGAGTTCCGGTCCCGCACCGGTGAGGGGGTGCGGTAGGCCGCTCGGGGAGCCGGTGGCGTGGCCCCCGCCGCGCGCAGCAGGGTGCGCGCACGGTCGCGGTGTTCGCGGTGGGAGGAGGCTCCCTCCTCCACGGCGGAGCCCGTTGCGGACTCCGGGACGAAGGCCCTCGCCAGGCCGTACACCCACACGGCGGCGTGTTCGGCGCCGAGAGCCCGTTCGAGGGCCCCGCTGCCGTCCTCACTCAGCTCGGTGGAACTCATCACACGACCTCCAGCAGGCTCGCGCAGGCCGCCGAGACGGAGCCCACCAGTCCCGCCTGGTGACCGGTGACCAGGGGAACCGTCTCCTCGGCCCTGCCCTGCGCCTCGCGCAGTGCGGAGCGCAGCCGCGTGCGCCCGGGCCTCGTGGACTCCGGGCCGGGGGAGGGAGGGGAGGTGGTCGACGGCGTGCCCGGATCGCCCCCCAGTCGTTCGATCTCCCGGCGCAGCGCCTTCGCGTGTTCGGCACGCACCCGGGCCACCAACTCGGCCTGCTCGGAGAGCTCGGCCTCCGCCGCCGTGGCCCGGGCGAGTCTCTCGTCCTCGGCGGCGTTGGCGGCCAGCGGCACGAGCGGATCCGGGCTCGGTGCGCCGGAGGCGGAACAGCCGAGCAGCACCGGAGCCCACGGAAGCAGGGCGGACAGACCCAGCAGTCGGCGTCTGTTCAGGGAAACGGAGCTGGACAGGGGGCCGCGAGGGATATCCACGACCTCCATCCTGCCAGGGTGCCCCGGAGCCCCCGTCACCGGCGATCCCGGGTCGGTGGGAGGGCTCGCCGCCGGGGAGGTCTCCTCCTCGCGATCGCGGGGCGCGTGCCGCGCTTTCCTCCGGGAGGACGCGATACCCTGGGGGACCACGGTTCCATCGGTGTACTCGGCCGTGGAGCTTCGCTCCCGCGAAGCGAGCGACGCCGGATTCGTGACGAGGATCCGGGACGTCGCCGTGCATCGGACAACTTCACCCGTCAGACGTTTTTGGAGTGCCAACGTGTCCAGCCCGCCGCGGGACGAAATAGTCGCGCACCTGAGGCCCACCGTGTCGCGGACCGTCGCCGAGGTGGGGTTCGATCTCGAAGAGCTCGACGTGCAGCAGTCCGGTCGTCGTCGTCAGCTCAGGGTGATCATCGACGCCGACGACGGGGTCGGACTCGACGACATCGCCAGGGTGAGCAGGGCTCTTTCCCAGGCGTTGGAGGAGTACGACCACGTGCTCGCCGGGCCCTACACCCTGGAGGTCACCTCTCCGGGAGTGGACCGTCCGCTGACGAGGTCGCGGCACTGGCATCGTGCGCGCAACAGGCTCGCGAGGATCCGACTGACCGACGGTGGCGAACTTCTCGGCAGGGTCGGCCCCGCCGAGGAGACGGGGGTGTGGGTTCTCGTCGACGGCCGGGTGCGGCGGTTGGTTTACGGTGACATCGAGCGCGCGGTGGTCGAGGTTGAGTTCCAGCAGCCACCGGCGGAAGAACTGGTCAAGCTCGATCGGGCTGCGGACGTCGCCGCCGAGGGCGACGGAAAAGACACGGAGGAGTCGAGGTGAACGTCGACATCGCCGCGCTGCGGGCGATCGAACGCGACAAGGACATCCCATTCGAGACGGTCCTTCAGGCCATCGAGTCGGCCCTGCTGACTGCCTATCGGCACACCGAGGGACACCAGCCGCACGCCAGGGTCGAGGTGGATCGCAGGACCGGCGTGGTGCGTGTGATCGCACACAGCCTCACCCCCGAGGGGGAGGTTGCCGAGGAGTGGGACGACACCCCGGAAGGGTTCGGCAGGATCGCGGCCACCACGGCACGCCAGGTCATTCTGCAGCGTCTCCGGGACGCCGAACACGAGAAGACCTTCGGTGAGTTCTCCACCAAGGAGGGGGAGATCCTCGGCGGCGTGATCCAACGCGACGCCAAGGCCAACTCGCGTGGTATGATCGTGGTGGAGGTCGGTGACAGCGAGGGTGTGATCCCGGCCGCCGAACAGGTTCCCGGGGAACGCTACGAGCACGGGACCAGGATCAAGTCCTACGTCGTGGGAGTTTCCCGGACCGTACGGGGTCCCCAGATCACGTTGTCCCGGACGCATCCGAACCTGGTCCGCAGGCTGTTCGCCCTGGAGGTCCCCGAGATCGCCGACGGAACGGTGGAGATCCCTTCCGTGGCCCGGGAGGCCGGGCACCGTTCGAAGATCGCGGTGCGTTCCACGGTCGAGGGTGTCAACGCCAAGGGAGCCTGCATCGGCCCCATGGGGGCCAGGGTGCGCAACGTGATGAACGAGCTGGGGCAGGAGAAGATCGACATCATCGACTTCTCCGAGGACCCCGCGACGTTCGTCGGTAACTCGTTGTCGCCGGCTAAGGTAGTCTCGGTGGAGGTCGTCGACGAGCGCGCGAAGACGGCGCGAGTGATCGTGCCGGACTTCCAGCTTTCGTTGGCGATCGGCAAAGAGGGACAGAACGCCCGACTGGCCGCGCGGCTGACCGGGTGGCGCATCGACATCCGGAGCGATGCGGATCCGAGCTCGCCCACGACCATGGCGGGGCATCCCGATGCCGAACCCCCCGGTGTCGAGGGTTTCGTCCCACCGATGGACGATCTTCCCACGGTGGGTTCGGCAGAGTGACAGCGGCAGGTTAGAATCACAGGTGGCTCAACGAGAGGGAGCGAGAATCCGTACACGATCAGCTGGTGCCCGTGGTGGAACTCACGAGCCGATTCGGACGTGTATCGGGTGTCGGACCCGAACGTGGGCCTCCGATCTGCTGCGAGTGGTGGCCGAGGACGGTTCCAGGGCCGTCCCCGATCCTCGGCGCAGGCGCCCGGGTCGAGGTGCCTGGTTGCACCCCGATCCCGCGTGCCTGCGTTCGGCCGAGCGGCGTCGGGCCTTTTCACGTGCTTTGCGTGTACAAGGACAACTCGACAGCAAAACAGTGCAGGCCTACGTGGAGCAGGTTGCTCACGAGCAAGCCGATGCGAGAGTTTCTCGTGCCAGGCAGTTGAAGGAAGCAGGTCGACCCGTCATGAATCAGCCGTGAAGCTGAAGCCATGAACGCGTACCGGCAGTAGGACGAGGTCGAGCGGGTCTGCCGCCCGACCTCACCAGACGAGGAGAGTAGTGGCAGGCAAGGCCCGCGTGCACGAGCTCGCCAAGGAGCTCGGCGTTACGAGCAAGGATGTACTGAACAAACTCGCCGACCAGGGCGAGTACGTGAAGTCCGCGTCGTCCACGGTGGAGGCGCCGGTGGCGCGCAGACTGCGGGACGCGTTCGCGAAGACGGACGCGTCGTCCAAGCAGAACTCGGGCAACGGCGGACCCTCCGGAAGCACGGGGACGAAGTCGGAGAGCGGCGCGGCGAAGCGGCAGGAGACGAGTGCCTCCTCCGGGTCCGCGGGTTCGGAGGGGCAGGGCGAGAAGCCCTCCTCGAGGGTCCCCAAGCCGGGACCGCGCCCCAAACCCGGACCTCCTCCGCAGACCCAGCAGCCGGCTGCGGAGCCCGCCGACGGAGCCGGAGAGTCCTCGGCCCCGGCCGCGGGTACCTCCTCGCCCTCGCAGGGCGGCTCCGGACAGGGCGAGCAGAAGTCCCGCAGGTCCGAGCAGGCTCCGGCGGCGAAGTCCGAGCAGCAGAGTGCTTCCGGTTCGGCCAAGACGGAGCGTTCGGTGCCCAAACCGGGACCGCGCAACGTTCCCAAGCCGGGACCGCGTCCGTCCAAGCAACAGCAGCAGTCCGGCGGTACCGACGGTGGCGAGGGCAGTGTCGTTCCGCCCAAGCCCCAGGCGCCGAAGCCGGGGCCGCGTTCCCCCCGTGTCGGCAACAACCCGTTCGGTGTGGGAGCCGGTTCGACCGCACAGCGCGGTTCCGGTGGTAAGCAGCAGGGCGGACAGGGCGGTCAGCGCCAGTCCGGACGTGGCCAGGGCGGTCAACGTCAGGACAAGGGCGGTCAGCGCCAGGACAAGCAGAGCGCCCAGCAGAGTGGCCAGCAGGGAACCGAGCAGCAGGCCCCCGCTGCCAAGTCCGGCCAGGGTCAGCGGCCGAATCCGGCCATGATGCCTCCCCGGCCGAACCCCGGAATGATGCCGTCGCGTGCTCCCAAGCAGGGCAGTGGTTCCGGAAGCGGCTCGGGCGGTGGCCGTGGTGGCCCCGGTGGCGGTCGCGGTGGTCCCGGTGGCGGCCGTGGTGGCCCGGGCGGTGCTCCCGGCGGCGGTCGCGGTGGTCCGGGCGGTGGCCGTGGTGGCCCCGGTGGCGGTCGCGGTGGTCCCGGTGGCGGCCGTGGTGGCCCGGGCGGTGCTCCCGGCGGCGGCGCTCCCCCGAGTGGTGGTTTCCGTGGCCGTCCCGGTGGTGGTCGCGGTGGCGCGGCCGGTGCCTTCGGCAAGCCGGGCGGTCCCTCCCGGCGCGGGCGCAAGTCGAAGCGCCAGAAGCGTCAGGAGTACATGGACAACATGCAGGCGCCCTCGGTGGGTGGGGTGCGTCTGCCTCGCGGCAACGGGGAGTCGCTGCGGCTGCGTCGTGGCGCCTCGCTGACCGACTTCGCCGAGAAGATCAACGCCAACCCGGCTTCGCTGGTGCAGGCCATGTTCCATCTCGGCGAGATGGTCACCGCCACCCAGTCCGTCTCCGACGAGGTGCTCGAACTCCTCGGCCAGGAGATGAACTACAAGATCGAGATGGTCAGTCCCGAGGACGAGGACCGGGAACTGCTGGAGTCCTTCGACCTCACCTTCGGGGACCCGGGCAGCAGCCCCGACCAGCTCGTCTCCCGCCCGCCGGTGGTCACCGTGATGGGCCACGTCGATCACGGTAAGACCCGTCTGCTGGACACCATCCGCAAGTCGAACGTCCAGGAGGGCGAGGCAGGCGGAATCACCCAGCACATCGGTGCCTACCAGGTGCAGACCGAGCTGGAGGGGGAGAAGCGCCCGATCACCTTCATCGACACCCCCGGTCACGAGGCCTTCACGGCCATGCGTGCCCGTGGGGCGAAGTCGACGGACATCGCCGTGCTGGTGGTGGCGGCCGACGACGGGGTCATGCCCCAGACGGTGGAGGCGATCAACCACGCGCAGGCGGCGAACGTGCCGATCGTGGTGGCGATCAACAAGATCGACGTGCCCGGCGCCAACCCGGACCGGATCAAGCAGCAGCTCACCGAGTACAGCCTGGTCGCCGAGGAGTACGGCGGCGAGACGATGTTCGTGGAGATCTCCGCGAAGCAGGGCGAGAACATCGAGGGGCTGCTGGAGGCGATCCTGCTGACCGCCGACGCCATGCTCGATCTGCGGGCGAACCCGGACATGCAGGCCCAGGGAGTCGCGATCGAGGCCCATCTCGACCGTGGTCGCGGCCCCGTGGCCTCCGTGCTGGTGCAGCGGGGAACGTTGCGCATCGGGGACTCGGTCGTGGCCGGTGGCTCGCACGGCCGGGTGCGTCGGATGATCAACGAGTACGACCAGGACGTCACCGAGGCGAAGCCCTCCCAGCCGGTGCAGGTGGTCGGTTTCACCTCGGTGCCGGGTGCCGGTGACACCTTCCTCAAGGTCGACGAGGACCGGGTGGCCCGTCAGATCGCCGATCGTCGCGCCGCCAGGGCGCGGGAGGCGCAGAACGCGGCCAAGCGCAAGCGGGTCAGCCTCGAGGACCTGGACAAGGTGTTGCAGGAGACCAACCAGCTCAACCTGATCATCAAGGGTGACAACTCCGGTACCGTCGAGGCGCTGGAGGAGTCCCTGAACAAGATCGAGGTGGGCGACGAGGTCGAGCTGCGGGTGATCCACCGGGGTGTCGGCGGGATCAACGAGAGCGACATCAACCTGGCGACCGCCGAGAACACCATCGTGCTCGGTTTCAACGTTCGTGCCGAGGGCAAGGCCGCCGAGGTGGCCAACCGCGAGGGTGTGGAGATCCGGTACTACTCGGTCATCTACCGCGCCATCGAGGACATCGAGCAGGCCCTCAAGGGCATGCTCAAGCCCGAGTACGAGGAGGTCCAGCTCGGCAGGGCCGAGGTCCGCGAGGTGTTCAAGTCCTCGAAGGTGGGCGTTATCGCCGGTTGCATGGTGCGCAGCGGGATCGTGCGGCGCAACGCCAAGGCCCGTCTGCTGCGCGACAGCGTCGTGATGGCCGACAACCTGACGGTGAACTCCCTCAAGCGGTACAAGGACGACGCCACCGAGGTGCGGGAAGGCTTCGAGTGCGGTCTGACCTTGGGGTCCTACTCGGACATCAAGGAGGACGACGTGGTCGAGGTCTACGAGATGCAGGAGAAGCCGCGGGTCTGAGCGGCTGTGCGGGGCGGGGTCGGTTGTCGACGGCCCCGCCCCCACACTCGTCGACACTGTGCTGTTCGCTGATGTATGTCGGTACTCTCGAACTGGACGTGCTGTTCGGTGACGTCCGTTCGCTGAAGCAGAAGCGTGCGTTGGTCCGTCCGCTGGTCTCCGAACTGAGACGACGTTTCGAGGTGGCCGTCGCCGAGGTCGGTGGGCGGGATCTCTACCGTCGTGCGGTGGTGGGGGTCTCCGCCGTGTCCGGCGAAGCCGGACAGGTTCGTGAGATCCTGGAGGCCTGCGAGCGCACCGTCGCCGGCTACCCCGAGCTGGAGCTGCTTTCGGCTCGACACCGCCTGTTCGGTCCCGAGGACTGAGCTTGTTCGGTGGTGCGGTGGTGTGCTCTGCTTCCGCGGTGAGGCGAGTCCGTTCCGGCGGGTTCGCGTGGATTTCGGGTGACGAGGACGAGTGTCTCCGTCCGTCAGAGTGGCGGAGCGACAGAGGAGGTGCGCCGTGGCTGATACGGCGCGCGCCCGCAGGCTTGCCAAGCGCATCGCGCAGATCGTGGCGTCCGGGTTGGAGTACGAGGTCAAGGACCCACGGCTGGCCATGGTGACGATCACCGACGCGCGGCTCACGGCGGACCTGCGGGACGCGACGGTTTACTACACCGTTTTCGGTGATGACGCCGACGAGGCCGCCACGGCGGCCGCGTTGGACAGCGCGACGGGGGTGCTGCGTTCCCGGGTGGGAAGGCAGACCGGTGTGCGGTTCACCCCCACGCTGACTTTCGTCGCCGATTCGGTGCCCGCCAACGCCCGTCGGCTGGACGAGGCCCTGGCCAGGGCCAAGGAGGCCGACGCGGAAGTGGCGCGGCTGGCTTCCGGGGCCGCTCCCGCCGGGGAGGCCGATCCGTACCGGAAGCGGGACGAGTCCGTCGAGGCGGACGGTGTTTCCGGGGCAGGCGAGGACGAGCGGGACGGCGAGGCCTGAGGAATCCTCCTCCCGCCTGCGGAGGTGGGTTCCTCGCTGCCGGAACGGTTCGTTGCCGGCCCGACCCGGGCGGACCGTTCCGGGTGGTTCCGTGGGGAAGCCCGCCTGGTGGGGGAGGGTGGAGCCCCATCGTTCTCAGCCGCGTCGGCGTTCGCGGAAGGCGGCCACGTGGACCCGGTTCGCGCAGCGTGTGGAGCAGAACCTCTTGTTCCGTCCGGTCGAGGTGTCCAGGAAGTAGGAGCCGCAGTTCGGTGCCTGGCACCGTCCCCAACGGTCGGTGCCGTGCAGCACGATCCCCTGCGCCATCCCCCAGGCCGCCGCGGCGGCGATCTCGGTGCTCGGCGGCTGTTCGGGGTCGGCGACGTGGATGTGCCAACCGGGGTCGTGCCCGTGCCCGTGCCGGGACAGGCTCGGCCGGGGCGGGTAGTCGCGCAACAGACTGTTGACCTCGGTTGAGAGGCTGTCGGTTTCTCCCTCGGTCGCGGATTCGAGTGCCCGGCGAAGACGGGTAGCCACGTCCCGCAGCAGTTCCAGGTCCCGCCCGGTGAGTCGGGAGGACCACCACGGCTCGTCGCGCAGTTCGGCGCGCAGGCTCTCCAGGTCATCCGTGCGTGCGTTCGCGAGACGCAGCGCACTTTCGATGTAATCGGCATTGTCCATGTGAGCCCCTTACTATACCCTCCCTGTCAGGGGACAAATCCGCATGAGCAGCTTACAGGAGGTCGGGTGTCCGAGACCGCCGAACGTGTTCCGGTGCGGCGACTGCTCGCGCTCGCGATACCGGCGTTGGGAGTGTTGGCCGCCGAACCGCTGTACGTGCTGGTGGACACGGCGGTGGTGGGACACCTGGGGGCCGTTCCCCTGGCCGGACTCGCTCTGGGGGGAACGCTGTTCACCGTCGTTTCCAGCCAGCTGACCTTCCTCTCCTACGGAACCACGGCGCGGGCAGCCCGACTGCACGGCGCCGGGCGACGTGCCGACGCGCTCGCGGAAGGAGTCCAGGCGAGCTGGTTGGGAGCGGGGGTCGGCGTGGTGATCCTGCTGCTCGCGCAGGTGCTCGCCGCTCCCGTGGTGGGGTTGATGACCGGCGGGGGCGCGATAGCCGAAGCCGCCGTGGGCTGGCTGCGCATCGCTCTGATCGGCGCGCCGATGGTGCTGATCAGCCTGGCCGGGCACGGGTGGATGCGGGGAGTGCAGGACACGGTCCGCCCCCTGCGTTACGTGCTTGCGGGCAACGGTGTCTCGCTGGTGCTGTGCCCGGTGCTGGTCTACCCGGTCGGCTGGGGGCTGGAGGGCTCGGCGGTGGCCAACGTGGCCGGGCAGACCGTGGCGGCCACGTTGTTCGTGCGCGCCCTGCTCGTGGAGGCAGGGGCGCGACGTCCGGACACGGAGGTGATGCGTGCGCAACTGGTGCTGGGCAGGGATCTGATCCTGCGCACCCTCGCCTTCCAGGCCTGTTTCCTGTCCGCCACCTCGGTGGCGGCACGAACCGGTGCGGACACCGCCGCCGCCCACCAGGTGGTCTGGCAGCTGTGGACCTTCCTGGCCCTGGTTTTGGACTCGCTGGCCATCGCCGCCCAGTCCTTGGTGGGGGCTGCTCTGGGCAGGGAGTCGGCCCGGGAGGCCAGGGCCATCGGCAGACAGGTGAGCTGGTACGGACTGGGTTTCGGGATCGTGCTGGGAGTGCTGTTCGCGGCACTGTCCGGCTTGCTTCCGCACGCCTTCACCAACGATCCAGCCGTATTGGCCGAGATCCCCTACGCCTGGTGGTTCTTCGTGGGGTTGCAACCCGTCGCGGGGGTGGTGTTCGCCCTCGACGGCGTGCTGCTCGGAGCCGGGGACGCCGCCTATCTGCGTACCGCGACCATGCTCAGCGCGGCGTTGGGGTACCTGCCGCTCATCTGGCTCTCGTTGGTGTCCGGGTGGGGACTGGCCGGCATCTGGACCGGGCTGAGCCTGTTCATGTTCGGCAGGCTGCTCACCCTGCTGCTGCGGGCCCGCTCCGGACGCTGGGCGGTTGTCGGGGCCACCCGTACGAGCGAGCCGAGCTCGACCCACTCCTGAAACCGCGTGGACGGAGCCCCACCGGCTGCGGGAACACCGCTCGCGGCGGGCCACCCGACTCCTCCCGCCGCGTTCAGCCCGCCTTCCAGAACCAGTCGGTGGCGCGGACCTCCTTCAACGCGGAGCGGCGCCGCTCGGGATCCAGGCGTTGCAGGTAGACGATCCCGTCCAGGTGGTCGGTCTCGTGCTGGAGACACCGGGCCATCAGTCCCGAGCCGGAGACGGTGACCGGCTCGTTGCGCAGATCCACTCCGCGCACCACGGCGTGCTCCGCCCGGGGGGTGGGAAAGCTCAGGCCGGGTACCGACAGGCAGCCCTCCTCGCCGTGTTGTTCCCCGGAGGTCTCCACCAGTTCGGGGTTGAGCACGTAGCCGGTCCGCCCGTCGACGTTGTAGCTGAAAGCCCGCAGGCTCACCCCGATCTGCGGGGCGGCCACCCCGGCCCTGCCGGGCTCGGCCACGGTGTCCAGCAGATCGGAGACCAACGCGGTGAGTCTGTCGTCGAACACCGTGACGGGCTCCGCCGCCGTGCGCAGTACCGGGTCACCGAAGCGTCGGATCGGCCTGATCGCCACCGTCGAACCTCCTGCTCGTCACGACGCACCACCGTAGCGAGACCCGGCGGCCGGTCCTCCGTCGGGGCGGGCACGGCCGGTTCCGGAGGATTCCAGGGGATCGGGGATGATGGGGAGCCGTGTCGCGACAGAGTCGGAAATCCACGCAGCGGACAGCACCGGCCGGTTTGCTGGTCATGGACAAGCCCGCCGGGATGACCTCGCACGACGTCGTCGCCCGGGTTCGTCGCATCATGGGAACACGCAGAGTGGGGCACGCGGGAACCCTGGACCCGATGGCCACCGGGGTGCTGGTGCTGGGGCTGGAGCGAGCCACCAAGCTGCTCGGTCATCTCGCCCTGGACACCAAGGCGTACCTGGCGACCATCCGCCTGGGTTCGGCCACCGACACCGACGACGCCGAGGGGGAGCCGTTGTGGTCGGCCGACCCCTCGGGGGTCTCCGAGGGGGACGTCACGGGGGCCATGTCCGGTCTGACCGGGGAGATCGAGCAGGTGCCCAGCGCGGTCAGCGCGGTGAAGGTCAACGGAAAACGCGCCTACGAACTGGCGCGGCGGGGTGAGCGGGTCGAGCTGGAGCCCCGTCCGGTGACGGTGTCGCGGTTCGACCTGCTCGGGCTGCACCGCGCGGAGGAACGGGTCGACCTGGACGTGATGGTGGAGTGCTCCTCCGGAACCTACGTGCGTGCCCTGGCCCGTGATCTGGGGAGTTCGCTCGGAGTGGGGGGACATCTCGCCCGGCTGCGCCGCACCCGCGTGGGTCCGTTCGGCGTGGCCTCCGTGCGGACCCTGGAGGAGTTGGAGGAGAGCCCGGGACTGTCCATGGACCTGGACCAGGCGGTGGCCGCGGCCTTTCCCCGGGTGGACGTCGACGCGGAGACCGCACGGGCCGTCTCCCACGGCCAGACCGTTGCCGGGGCCGGTCTCGCCGGGACCTACGGGGTCTTCGCTCCGGACGGTGGGGTCGTCGCCCTGATGCGGCAACAGGGGAGGGGCGCCAGGCCCGTTCTCGTGCTGCGTCCGGCCGGGTGAGTTCCACGTCGTAGCCGGCTTCCGTCGATCCGCCCCGATCCTCGTGATCGACGTGCTAGGGTCCGCGTCCGGTACGTGGACCGTCCCGGAGGATCGTCGTTTGTTCACCGTACGTGTCGAAGGTTTGGGGCACTCCTATCGGGGACGTCGGGCGCTGGAGAGCGTCGACACGGCCCTGCCGGTGGGGGTGACGGCGTTGTTGGGGCCGAACGGGGCGGGTAAGAGCACGCTGCTGGGGGTGTTGTCCGGGATGCTGACCCCACAGCGGGGAAGGGTCGAGTTGAACGGGCTGGATCCGGTGCGGGATCGGCGGCGTTACCGGGAGTCGTTGGGGTTTCTGCCGCAGCGGTTCACCGCTCCGGGGCATCTGAGTGTGGCGGAGTTCGTGACGGTGTCGGCGTGGTGGCGCCGGGTGCCTCGTGCGGAGCGGAAGGAGGCCGTGCGGTGGGCGTTGGAGGCCACCGGTCTGGGGGAGCGTGCCCGGAGCAGGGTGGGGCAGCTTTCCGGGGGGATGGTGCGGCGTGTGGGGATCGCCCAGGCGTTGGTCAACGCGCCTCCGGTGCTGTTGTTGGACGAGCCCACGGTGGGGTTGGACCCGCGTCAGCGCAACGCGCTGCGCGGGGTGATCACCGAGCTGGGGCGGGAACGCACGGTGCTGTTGAGCACGCATCTGACCGAGGACGTGGCCGCGGTGGCCGACCGGGTGGTGGTGCTGGACGAGGGGCGGGTGTCAACCGAGTCCACCTTGGCTGACCTGACGGGGAAGGCGGATCCCACCGCTTCCGACCTGGACGAGGTGTACGAGCGACTGCTGGGGGTGGGTCAGCCGGCATGAGTGTGCTGTGGATCTCGCTGCGCCGTAGTGGTGCGGTGTGGGCGGCGTTGCCGGTGTTGGTGTTCACCTGGGCGGTGGCGCGGGACCGGCCGGGGTTGTGGAACGGGGACTGGTCGATGGCCTCGGGGCATGTGAGTGCTTCGGTGCTGTGGCCGGTGGCGTTGGTGGCGGCGGTGGCCGCCTGGGACACCTCGCGGATGCGCCGCCTCGGTGCCGAGACGGTGGAACGCAGCCATCCCCGGTCGGGGATGGCCTACCTGCTGCTGGCCGGGCTGCCCGCCCTGGTGCTGGCGCTGCTGTGCTCGGCGGTGCTGCTGGGGACGGTGGCGCTGTCGATGCGGGGTGGTGGACAGCCGCTGTGGACGTATCTGGCGGTGGCCGCGACGGTCTTCGTCGCGGGCGTGGCGGTGGGCGTGGCCGGCGGGTACGTGCTGCCGCGGTACCTGGCGGCTCCCGCCGTGGGCATCGGGCTGTGGCTGGTGCTGGCCTACGGCTCGATCAGCGACAACAAGTACGTGCGGGCGCTGGTGGTGCGGGACATCCAGTGCTGTGACGTCTCCCGGGAACCGTTGCTGGTGACCCTGGTCGGGCAGTGGTTGTGGCTGGTGGCGGTGGTGCTCGGGTGCGCGGCGGTGTTGTGCTGGCGCAGGCCCCGACTGGCCGTCCGGGTGGGTCTGCTGGGGCTGGTGGTGCTGCTCGGCTCGGGCAAGTTCTTCACCGAGGGACACTTCCAGCTCACCACGATGCGCCAGCCCGCCGAGGGCGTGTGCCGCCACAGTCCCGGCGGGGCGCGGGTGTGCATGTGGCCGGCCCACAGCGCCGACCTGGACCGCTGGATCCGGGTGGTCGACGACTACCGGAGCCGGTTCCCCGAACTGGACCCGGCCGACAGCTACGTCGAGAAAGGGCTGGACTGGTCCGGCGGCTCGGCCCGGATCAGCGCCGTCGAACCCGGCACCTCGGACACGAAACTGCTGGAGCAGTTGGCCGTGCAGACGGTGAGCCGTCCCCCGGAGTGCGCCCGCTCCTCGCCGGCCGAGGCCACCGCCTCCGGGCAGCACCAGACCGTCAGCTACCGCCGCTACCCGGGTATGGGAGCTCGTGCGCTGCTGCGGGCCTGGATACTCCACCGGCTGCATCCCGAGGTGACCGTGGACCGACTCGATCCCCCACCCGACCGGGTGCGGGAGGTCGAACGCCTCCTGGAGGCCCCCGCCGCCCCACGACGGGAGTGGGTACGCCGGGCGGTGCCGGCCGTCAACGACTGCACCACCCCGATGCCGGAGCTGCCCGCATGAGCCCGTTCTGGCTGCTGCTGCGCGCCCACCACTGGCCGCTGTACCTGCTGGGGTGCGCGGGGACCGCGCTGGTCCACACACTGTTCGGGGCCGAACGGCTGCCCGTGCCCGTGCCCAACGTCGGCTCGCTCGACGTGCCGCTGGGGCTGTTCAGTCCGCTGCTGCTGGCCTGCCTGCTGGTGCTGCACCTGCGCCCGCCCACCCGACTGTGGGACACCGCACCCCGCGCCCACGGAGTGATCCGGCTCGGACTGCTGGGCACGGCCATCCTGCCAGCCGCGCTGGCCTGCCTGCCCCTGTGGACGCACAGCCCGCAGCTGGCCCTGAGCGCACTGCGCAACCTGGCCGGGCTCACCGGCATCGCTCTTGCCACCGCCACGGTCGCCGGAGCCACCCGCGGCTGGATGAGCGCCTTCCCCTACGTGCTGCTCGTCCTGCTGCTGGGCACCCACGGCCACAGCACCACGGGCGGCTACGCCGACCACCCCTGGTGGGCCTTCCCGCTCGAACCCGCCGGTGACGTGGCCGCGGTGGCGCTGGTCGTGCTGGTGTTCGGGGCCGCCACCGTGAGCTACGCCCTCCGTGGGGCCCGTCCCGAGTGGTGATCCCCGGGAGCCTCTCCGCGACACGCCGAGGTCGCGGCGCCGCGACGCGCACCGGTCGATACAGTGGGAACCCGTGCAGCGTTGGCGTGGCTTGGAACAGCTTCCGGGTGGATGGGGCAGGTGCGTGGTCACCATCGGTGTCTTCGACGGGGTGCACCGTGGGCACCAGCGGTTGATCAGCCAGGCCGTGCGGCGGGCCAGACAGCGGGAGCTGCCCTGCGTGGTGGTCACCTTCGACCCGCATCCCGCTGAGGTGGTGCGTCCGGGAAGTCACCCCGCTCAGCTGACCACCCTGCAACGCAAGGCGGAACTCGTCGAGGAACTCGGGGTGGACGTGTTCTGCGTGCTGCCGTTCACTCCCGAGCTGTCCAAGATGCCCCCGGACGAGTTCGCCCACGAGATCCTCGTGGAGCGGCTGCACGCTGCGGTGGTCGTGGTCGGTGAGAACTTCACCTTCGGGCACAAGGCGGCCGGAAACATCGACTCGTTGCACACTCTGGGGCAGCGTTTCGGGTTCGAGACCGAGTCGGCGGATCTGCTGGGAGGCCACACCGACGGGCTCGACCGGGAGGAGTCCCCGGTCACCTTCTCCTCCACGTTCATCCGTTCCTGTGTGCACGCCGGGGACGTGGGCGCGGCGGCCGTGGCCCTGGGGCGGTACCACCGCCTGGAGGGGATCGTGGTGCGCGGCGTGGGCCGGGGAGGCCGGGAGCTCGGTTTCCCCACGGCCAACCTGTCCATGCCGGAGTTCGCCGCCGTTCCGGCCGACGGTGTCTACGCCTGCTGGTTCACCCACCGGCAGCGTGGGGCCGGCCAGCCGGAGAGCACCCTGCCCGCGGCGGTCTCGGTGGGGAGCAACCCGACCTTCTCGGGGACCGAGCGTACGGTCGAGGCCTTCGTGCTGGACGTGGACCGTGACTTCTACGGGGAGTACGTGGAGCTGGACTTCGTGCGCAGGCTGCGCGGCATGGTGCGTTTCGACTCCGCCGAGGAGCTGATCGAGCGGATGCGGGCGGACGTGGCCGAGACCCGTGCCTGCCTGCTGGGCTGAGCACTCCGCTGCGCCGTCCGGGGCGTGCGCACCGCCGCTTCCCGGTGCCTCCCGCGTATGTCAAGCCGTTATGAACGTTTTTTCGTGTTTCGGACCTCCCGGTGCGACCGGGCTGGCACGATGCGAGACCCGAGGGTTCTGATTCGACACGGCATCCGGGGGAGCCAAGGTGCAGGAAAGGGAGATCGTCCAGCGGAACCTGGCCTTACAGCGTCAGTGGTACGGGGAACCGTTGGGCGATCGGGTACGGCGGCTGATCGTCGCCTACCGGACGTCGCAGACCCAGCTCGCCGAGGTGCTGGGGATCAGTCCGCCCATGCTCAGCCAGGTGATGAGCGGCAGACGAGCCAAGATCGGAAACCCCTCGGTGGTGGCCAGGCTGGTCATGTTGGAGCGGAAGGTGTTCACCCCGGGGGTGCTGGCCGGGGATCCCGAGGCCGTCGAACAGGCGTTGCGGGACGTGAAGGGCTCCCGCCCCGCCCTCGGCAGAGACAGCGTTCCCGTGGAGCACCGGGCCGAGGACGAGGAGACGGCCTGGCCGGTCCTGCGCAGTGTGGCTCGACCCGAGGAGCTGGAACACGTGGCCGAGCTGCTCGACGAGCACCACCCCGCTCTGGCCGGGCTGCTCCGCAGGGCGGCACACGCCGACGGCGCCTCCCCGTGATCCACCGGCCCTTCCCCGTCCCCGGCGCGTGCCGTTCCCGGGACTTCCCCACCCGTTCCCCGGGGTCCGGTACCGAGTGGTATACGGGGCTCATGCGTGTGTTCACCGCCTTGTGGCCTTCGGAGGCCGCTGTCCGGGACCTGTCGGAGGTCCTGGACGAGCAGCGGGCCGCCTGGTCCGCGCTGTCCGGTGAGCTGCGTGGTTTCCGGTTCGTCTCCGCCGGTCAGTGGCACCTGACGCTGTGTTTCCACGGCGACGGGGCCGACCCCGACGAGGTGGCCGAAAAGCTGCGTACCGGTGTGGCCGCACTGCGGGAGAACGACTCGGAGTTCACCGTTCCGGAATTGAGGCTGGCGGGAGCCGGAACGTTCCGGGGTGTGCTCTGGACAGGGGTCGTCCCCGGTGGTGAGCCCGAGACGCGGGACCGAAGGGACCGTCTGCTGCGCGCACTGGCCCGGACGGCCGGGGCCGACCCTCGGCGCTTCCGGCCGCACGTTACGGTCGCCCGATGGGCGCGGGGTACACTTGACCCCAGCCGGATTCCCCACCGGCTGACCGAGTACACGGGGCCGGTCTGGTCCGCCGGAGAACTCGCCGTGGTCGCCAGTGAACGCGGGCGGGGCGGGGTGCGGTACCGGACGGTACACCGGATTCCGCTGCTTCCGTCGTGACACGCCGTGCGGGTGTCCCGCTCGTGGCGGGCCCTGCTGTTATGCTCGGTGGCAAGCCTCGGCTGCGGTCCGTGGTGGCCGGGGATCAACCCGACGGGTGATTGTCGACGTGAACAGTCCGACTGTCAGCCTGACGGTGACGATACGTAATTCGATGTCGTGTTTCGGCGGCATCGACGACACGGGACGCGAACAAGGAGATTCACTCGTGGCGCTGTCCACTGCCCAGAAGCAGCAGATCCTGACCGAGTACGGGTTGCACGAGAAGGACACCGGCTCGGCCGAGGCGCAGGTGGCCCTGTTGACCCACCGGATCTCGGGGTTGACCGAGCACCTCAAACAGCACAAGCACGACCACCACTCCCGACGTGGTCTGCTGTTGATGGTCGGTCGGCGTCGTCGGATGCTCAACTATCTGACGCGGACCGACATCGAGCGCTACCGCTCGCTGATTCAGCGACTGGGACTGCGCCGCTGACAGCTGCCGAGGGGAGTGGCCGCGAGCCACTCCCCTTGCTGTATGGCACGGGCCTCCGCGAGGGAGTCTCCCGGACGGCACAACCAGGCAAGTGAGACGGGCTGCCGACACACAGAGTCCACACCGCTGCTCAGCAGGGGCCTTCGCCGGTCCTCGGTAGTGGCCGCAGGGGGACGCGGTTCCCCTGGGCTTCGATCGATGACCGGCCCCGTCGGACCACGCTGCGTGCGGTTGTTGTGGCCTCTGCGTTCCCGGCCCGTCGGACGAGGAGTACGACATGACCGAGGCACAGTCCTACGAGGACGGGGTCTACGAAAGCACCGCCGTACTGGACAACGGCGAGTTCGGCAAACGCACCGTCCGTTTCGAGACGGGCAAGCTGGCCAAGATGGCCGCGGGCAGCGTGGCCGCCTACCTGGACGACGGCACGATGCTGCTGTCGGCGACCACCGCCTCCAAACAGCCCAAGGAGAACCTGGACTTCTTCCCGCTGACCGTCGACGTCGAGGAACGCATGTACGCGGCCGGGCGGATCCCCGGTTCGTTCTTCCGGCGGGAGGGACGTCCCTCCACCGACGCCATCCTCACCTGCAGGCTGATCGACCGGCCGCTGCGGCCCACCTTCGTCGAGGGGCTGCGCAACGAGGTCCAGGTCGTGGTCACCGTCATGAGCCTCGACCCCGAGGACTCCTACGACGTGCTGGCCATCAACGGCGCCTCGGCGTCCACCCAGCTGTCCGGGCTGCCCTTCTCCGGGCCGATCGGCGGGACCCGCATGGGCCTGATCGACGGACAATGGGTCGCCTTCCCCACCCACGAGCAGCTCAAGCGCTCCGTGTTCAACATGGTCGTGGCCGGCAGGATCGTCGGTGACGACGTGGCGATCATGATGGTCGAGGCCGAGGGGACCGAGGAGAGCGCCGAGCTGATCGCCGCCGGAGCCCAGGCTCCCACCGAGGAAGTGGTGGCCGGTGGTCTGGAGGCCGCCAAGCCGTTCATCCGCACCCTGTGCGAGGCACAACAGCGGTTGGCCGAGACCGCTCCCCCCACCGAGGAGGAGTACCCGGTCTACCCGGAGTACGCCGAGGACGCCTACACCGCCGTGGAGCAGGCCGTTTCCTCCGAGCTCGCCGAGGCCCTGACCATCGGGGGCAAGCAGGAGCGCGAACAGCGGCTCGACGAGCTCAAGGAAGCCACCCTGCAACGCGTGGGCGTGGGTGAGGGCGAGGCCTTCGCCGGCAGGGAGAAGGAGATCGGTGCCGCGCTGAAAGCGCTGACCAAGAAACTGGTCCGTCAACGGATCATCCGGGACAAGGTGCGCATCGACGGTCGGGGACTCACCGACATCCGTCAGCTGTCCGCCGAGGTCGGTGTGGTTCCGCGGGCCCACGGTTCGGCGTTGTTCGAACGCGGCGAGACCCAGATCCTGGGGGTCTCGACGCTGAACATGCTCCGGCTGGAGCAGACGATCGACAGTCTCGGGCCGGACACCAGCAAGCGCTACATGCACCACTACAACTTCCCGCCCTACTCCACCGGGGAGACCGGAAGGGTCGGTACCCCGAAGCGGCGGGAGATCGGGCACGGTGCGCTCGCCGAACGTGCCCTGGTTCCGGTGCTTCCCAGCCGTGACGACTTCCCGTACGCGCTGCGACAGGTCTCCGAGGCACTGGGCTCCAACGGCTCGACCTCGATGGGCTCGGTGTGTGCCTCCACGTTGTCCCTGCTCAACGCCGGTGTTCCGTTGAAGGCTCCGGTCGCGGGTATCGCCATGGGGCTCGTGTCCGACGAGGTGGACGGTCAGACGCACTACGTCGCGCTGACCGACATCCTCGGGGCCGAGGACGCCTACGGCGACATGGACTTCAAGGTGGCCGGCACCAGGGAGTACATCACCGCCCTGCAGCTGGACACCAAGCTCGACGGCATTCCCTCCGAGGTGCTGGGCCAGGCGTTGTCCCAGGCCAGGGACGCCCGTTTCACCATCCTCGACGTGATGTCGCAGGCCATCGGGGAGCCGGACGAGATGAGTCCGCACGCCCCGAGGGTGACCGCGGTCAACGTTCCGGTGGACAAGATCGGTGAGGTCATCGGCCCGAAGGGCAAGATGATCAACACCATCACCGAGGAGACCGGTGCCGAGATCACCATCGAGGACGACGGGACGATCTACGTGGGAGCCTCGGACGGGCCCTCCGCCGAGGCGGCGATCGAGCGGATCAACGCCATCGCCAATCCGCAGCTGCCCAAGGTCGGCGAGAGGTTCCTGGGCACCGTGGTGAAGACGGCGGCCTTCGGGGCCTTCATCTCGCTGATGCCCGGCAAGGACGGCTTGGTTCACATCTCGAAGCTGGGCAACGGCAAGCGGATCGGCAAGGTCGAGGACGTCGTCAACGTCGGCGACAAGCTCCGCGTGGAGATCGCCGACATCGACAGCCGGGGCAAGATCAGCCTCGTGCCGGTCGACGAGGACGCCGACTCCGGCGATGCCGGCAAGGACACGGCCCAGAGCGAGACCGAGAAGCAGTGAGGCACGCAGGCGCTACCTGCTGACCCGAGCGCGGCGGCCCTTCCGAACTCCCGGGAGGGCCGCCCGTTTCTCGCGGCCCCGGGGACGGGGGGACGGGAGGTCGCCGTGGAGAATCGGGGCGACAGCGTGTCCCGGACACGGCAGGAAGCCTGGAGGGAGTCGAACCGGTGGAGCCGATCAGGGTCGGAGTGCTCGGAGCGCACGGCAGGATGGGAAGCGAGGCCGTTCGTGCGGTGAACGAGGCTCCGGACACCGAACTGGTCGCCGAGGTCACACGTGGGGACCCACTGCGGGAACTGTCCGACTCGGGGGCGCGGGTGGCCGTCGACCTGACTCACCCGGACTCGGTGATGGACAACCTGGCCTACTGCGTGGAGAACGGTGTTCACGCGGTGGTCGGCACCAGCGGGATCGGCGAACCCGAGCTGGAGACCCTGCGCGGCTGGCTGGGTGAACGGCCGACGACGGGGGTGATCGTCGTGCCGAACTTCGCCATCGGGGCGGTGCTGTCGATGAGGTTCGCCGAGATCGCCGCCAGGCACTTCGAGTCTGCGGAGATCGTGGAGATGCACCATCCCCGCAAGGCCGACGCTCCCTCGGGAACGGCGGCCCGGACCGCACACGTGGTCTCGCGGGCGCGTGAGGCCGCCGAGCTGCCCCCGATGCCCGACGCCACCACCAGGGACCCGGACGGGGCCCGGGGGGCGAACGTGGACGGGGTGCCGGTGCACGCGGTCCGGATGGCCGGGTTGGTCGCCCACCAGCAGGTGCTGTTCGGCACCGAGGGGGAGACGCTGTCGATACGACACGACTCCCACGACCGCCGCTCGTTCATGCCGGGGCTGTTGCTGGCCGTCCGTGAGGTCGGGAAACGCCCCGGGGTGACCGTGGGCCTGGATCCCCTGCTGGGGCTGTGATGGCCGAGAACGGTTCACGTTCCCGTTGGTTCGGTCCGCGTTTCTCGGCCCTGCTGGTCGCGGTGATCCTGCTCGGCTACCTGGTTCTGATGGGCAGCCGAGCGCTCACGATGCTGCTCAGCGGCAAACCCGTGGTGATGCTGCTGGGAGCGGCCGTGCTCGTGCTGCCGATCCTCGGAGCGGTGCTGGTGGTCGACCAGCTTCGTTTCGGGATGAGCACGCAGCGCCTCGCCGCGAGGCTGGCCGAGGAGGGACGGCTGCCGGACCACTCGCACCTGCCGCTGCGTCCCTCCGGACGCGTCCGACGCGACGCCGCCGACGCCTGGTTCGAGCAGAAGCGGGCCGAACTCGAGGAGACCCCTCGGGACTGGCGGGCCTGGTACGCCCTGGCACAGGCCTACGACCTGGCCGGTGACCGCAACCGGGGCAGGAAGGCCATGCGTAAGGCCATCGACCTGGAGCGGTGCGAGGGCACGGAAACCTGATCGCGGAACACACCTCCGGTGAGAGCCCTCAGGCCAACCGCAGGTCCAGCCCTCCGGTCAGCCTCAGCTCCCGCACCGGACGTCCCCCGGCGTCGAGAGTGCGGACCGTCCCGTCCGGTTCCCACCCGATCCCCCGGTAGAAGGACATGGAGGCCTCGTCGGCTTCCGGGATCCAGGTGATCGCTCTGGTGAGACCCTCCGCGCGCAGACGTTCGGCCAGATGCCAGAGCAGTCTGCCCCCGTGACCGCGTCGCCCCCACCTGGGTTCGACGAGCAGAGCACTGACCAGGCCCACGGTGTCCGCGTCCTCCGGAACACCTCCGTGGGCGTCGGCCGACTCGCCGCCGGGAGCCTTCCCTCCGGCGCAGAACCCCACGGGCCAGCCACCCTCGAGGGCGAGCAGGACGGTGGAGGAGTCCTCGCCGATGGCCTCGGCCCACTGGCGTTCGGTGTCGTCCGGGTCCAGCCTCTCCAACACCTCGTCGGGAAGGATCCCGCCGTAGGAGGTGCGCCACGTGCTCAGCTGGATGCGGCCGATCTCCGCGGCGTCGGCGGGGACGGCGGTCCGTACTTCGGCTTCTGCCATGGGCGACAACCTAACGTGTCCCCGTGGCGGCGCGAGGTCGTCTCCCCGGTTCTCCGGGCCACCGGAACTGACTCGTCCCGGGTGTCGGGTGACGATGGCATGATCGGGGCCCGTGCGGACCATGAGCTCGGCGGAGGCGCGCAGGACCGCGCTGGCCGCCCAGGGATTCACCGACGCTTCGGTTTCCGGCGTCCCGGATCGCAGACAACTGCGTCGGGTGCTGGCCCGGACCGGTCTCTTCCAACTCGACTCGGTCAGTGTGGCGGTTCGCGCCCACTACATGCCGCTGTTCAGCAGACTCGGCCCCTACGACAGGGACCTGCTGGACTCGGCCGCCTGGAACCCCACCCGAAGGCGTCCCAGGATGCTGGTGGAGTACTGGGCCCACGAGGCCTCGTTGCTGCCGGTCGCGGACTGGCCGCTGCTGCGCTGGAGGATGCGGGAGCTCGGCGATCCCCGGCGGCGTGGCAACCGCGAACTGCTGGAACGTTCCCCCACGCTGCCGGACGAGATACTCACGGCGGTCAAGGAGGCGGGACCGCTCAGCGCGGGTGCGCTGGAACGCGAACTCGGCGGTGGAAGCCGGGCCGGCAAGGGGGTGTGGTGGAACCGTTCGGACACCAAACGTGCCTGCGAGCTGCTTTTCGCCGCGGGTGAGCTGACCACGGCCACCCGTCGCGGGTTCGAACGCCTCTACGACCTGCCGGAGCGGGTGTTGCCCCCGGAGGTGCTCGCCGAGGAACCCGGCGCGGAGGAAGCGAGCCTGCACCTGGTCTCGCGTGCCGCACGGGCCCAGGGCGTGGCCACGGAACCGGACCTGCGCGACTACTACCGTCTGTCCGCGCGACGTTCCCAGGACGCCGTCTCCGAGCTGGTCGAGCGGGGCGAACTGGAGCCGGTCCGGGTGCGCGGGTGGTCGGAACAGGCCTACCTGCACCGTGGTGCGCGTACTCCGCGCTCGGTGCGTGCCCGGGCGTTGCTGTCCCCCTTCGACCCCCTGGTCTGGTACCGCCCCAGGGCGGAACGCGTCTTCGGCTTCCACTACCGGCTCGAGATCTACGTCCCACGGCAGCACCGGAGACACGGCTACTACGTGTTCCCCTTCCTGTTGGACGACGGGTTGGTGGCCCGGGTGGACCTCAAGGCCGACCGGAAGTCCGGACAGCTGTGGGTTCCCGGTGCCTTCGCCGAACCGGGGGTGGACACGGGCAGGGTGGCCCGTGAGCTGGCCGCCGCGCTCCGTGAGGTGGCCGGATGGCTGGGGCTGCACCGGGTCCGGGTGGGACAGCGAGGTGATCTCGCTCCCGTGCTGCGTGCACTGTGTGACTAGCGGATCGTGTCGGTGTTTTCGCGGGTGGGGCGGGGAAGGGCGGGGTCCGAGTCACAGCGCCGGTGTGAGCAGTGCCCGTCCGCTTCCGGTACGTCCGAACACGTGCAGCCGGGGCGGCTCGGAGGGTGGCTCGTCGTCGACATCGAGTTCACTGGCCACGCTACCGGTGGAGGAGACGAGATCCACCTCGGCGTGCACTCCCGCGCCGACGGCGACCTGAATCTCCCCTGATCCGGTGATCAGTTCCACCCGGCCCGCCGTCGCCTCCGCCACGGCGATGCCACCGCTGCCGGAACGTACCAGCAGATCGTCGCGGACCCGCCCCAGCCACACGCTTCCGCTGCCGGTCACCACGGAGGACGCCGCTTCGACGGCGGCGATCTCCACGGGGCCGCTGCCGGTGCGAGCCTGCACCCCGGCGTGCATCTCGCCGAGCCGTATGCGCCCCGACCCGGTACGCACCGTGGTGGTACCCGTGGCCTGCCCGGCCTCCACGGTTCCGGAACCGCTCTGCAGGCTCGTCCGCCCGGCACGTCCGGTCACCCGGATTCCTCCCGGTCCGGTGTGGATGTTCACCCGTGAACCCGCCGGGGCCCGCACCAGCACCGTGAGGGGAACGGCGCGCAGGGGCACGGTGGTCGGCGGGTGCACGGCCAGTCGGTGGCCGTTCATGTCGATCCGGGTCGTGCGGACCGCTTCGGCGGCGGTCTCGGAGACACGGTCGCTCTCACCGCCGTTGCCCGTTCCGAGACCGCTCTCGTTGATCTGCTCGCTGACCCAGCTCAACAACGCGCCGAGACCGCCGCGCCAGTCGGGATAGCCGTGCTTGGGTTCGTGGCGCACCTCGACACGGACGACCTCGGTCTCGACCAGCTCCACCTCCACCGGACCCACCCCGTTGCTCAGTTCCAGCTCCACCGGCCCCGGAGCCGGGAACTCGCGGACACGGGACTCCTCCGCTGCATCCGTTCGTTCGGCCATTTCCGGTCTCCTCACCCGTTCTCGGGGGGCTCAGCCCCGCACCCAGCCGTGGATCCGGGACTCCGCGGCCGCGGAGTCCTCCGGGGCCTCTCCCGCTGTCGAGGCGCCCTCCCGTTCCGGGGGGCGGTCCCAGGGGCCCCGGGGCCGGTTCCCGTGCAGCGCCGACTGGACCGCCCTGGCCAGCCAGGCGTTCAGGGACATCCCCTGGGAGGAGGCCGCCTGTTCGGCCTGACCCTTGATCTCGTTCAGCAGGCGCAGTGTGATTCTGCTGATGTCCCCGCTCTCGTTGCCCCGGGGCGGTGGCGGGGACTCCTCCTCGGCCTCGGTCCGGGAACGCGCCGGGTGGCTGACCACGGCACGTACGTCCCTGCCCTCGAGACGCAGGTCGACGACCCGCCCGTCCAGTTGGGTGGTCACTTCGGCGGCGAAGTCGGAGAGCGCGTTCATCAACGTCAGCCGCGCCGCCGGTTCCAGGGCGGCGGTGAGCAGGGTGGCCGCGTGTCGGGTGTCCTCGTCCCCCGTGGAGGCGGCCGAGGTGAGGTCCTCGCGCAGCTGGTCGATGTAGGCACTCAGATCCATGACGTCACTATGACGTCTCGCTGGTGTCGGAACAAGGACGTGGTTTCCACCTCTCCGGAAGGGGTTCGACCTCACCGGGCACGCGTCTCACCCACGGCCAGGTGTTTTCGGGTCCCGCGTGTCCGCCGCCCGCGGTGTGGAGGGTTAGGGTGTGACCTCGGGACGGTGGCCATCTCGCCCGGTGGGCGTCAGCCCCGTCATCAGGGGAGTCAGTGCCGGAGAACAGCCGGCTTCAGCATGCTGGAAAGGGGTTCGCCCGTCGTGACCGAGATCGTTCCGCCGAAAGTACGGCTGATCGGCAAGACCGAGTTCTTCCCCCCGGAGGACGTGGACTGGTCGACGGATGCCGACGGTGGCCAGGCGCTGGCGGAGTTCGCCGGTCGCGCCTGCTACCAGTCCTGGAGCAAACCCAATCCCGCCACGGCGACCAACGCGGGATACCTGGCTCACATCATGGAGGTCGGCCACCTGTCCGTGCTCGAACACGGGACGGTGACCTTCTACATCAGCGGTGTCTCCCGGTCGCTCACCCACGAGCTCATCCGACACCGTCACTTCTCCTACTCGCAGTTGTCCCAGCGTTACGTTCCCGAGCGGGACGCGGGGATGGTGGAGCCTGAGGTGATCGCCGAGGACCCCGAGCTGCACGAGAAGTTCCTCGCCGCGACTCGGGCCAGTCTGGACGCCTACAACGATCTCCAACAGGCGTTGCAGGACAAGTTCGCCGACGAGCCCAAGGCCACGTTGCGGCGGAAACAGGCCAGGCAGGCCGCCCGGTCGGTGCTGCCCAACGCCACCGAGACCAGGATCGTGGTCACCGGCAACTACCGCGCCTGGCGGCACTTCGTCGCGATGCGCGCCAGCGAACACGCCGACGTGGAGATCCGCGCGTTGGCGGTCGAGTGCCTTCGTCAGCTCCAGAAGGTGGCACCGAACGTCTTCGGGGACTTCGAGATCACCGAGCTGCGGGACGGTACCGAGGTGGCCTCCAGTCCGTACGTCACGGAGGGCTGAGCCACCGGCCCCGGTGGGGGGACGCGGCACTCCGCGGGGTTCGACGGGGGACGCGGCCGGTCGACGACCGTGTCCCCCGGCGTCCCGAGGGGTGGTGCGGTCGTCTCCTTCCCGCCTCGGACGGTCGTGATCGTTTTCGGTGCGCCGTCGACGACCCCTCGGTCGGTCGGGGCTAGAGTGCGGGCATGGGTGTGGCCAACGACGAACGTCAGCAGTTGTGTGATCTTTTCGACCAGGTGGGCCCGGAGGCTCCGACGCTGTGCGAGGGATGGTCCACGCGTGATCTCGCGGTGCACCTGGTGATGCGCGAACACCGCCCGGACGCCTTCGGCGGTCGCCTGTTCCGGAAACTGGCCGATCGCGGTGAACGCATCCGGGCCGAGCTCGCCCAGCTGTCCTGGGGTGAGCTCATCGACAGGGTGCGCCAGGGGCCCCCGAAGTGGAACCCGCTCGGTCTCTCCGCCGTGGACGAGGCGGTCAACGGTGCCGAGTTCTTCGTGCACCACGAGGACGTGCGCCGTGCTCGGCCCGACTGGCAGCCCCGTCCGGAGGATCCGGATCGGGCGGAGGTGCTCTGGAAGGCCCTGTCGCGCACCGCCAGGTACTTCTACGGGCGCAGCCCGGTCGGGGTGGTGCTGCGTCGGGAGGACGGCTACGAGATCGCTGCCCGGAACGGGCCGCGCACCGTGCGGATCCTCGGTCCCTCCGAGGAGCTGCTGCTGCACGCCTTCGGGCGCAAACCCGTACGGGTGCGTGTCGAGGGGAACGAGGCGGACGTGGTCGCGGTGGAGGACCTGCGCCGCGGCCTCTGAACTCACGGACGCGTGCGGCGTTCCCCACATTCGGGTGTGATGTGAAACACTGTTCGCGCGGGTGGAAGAATCGGTGCGTGTCCGGTTCGACACCGGAACAACGCCGGGTGGCGGGCGGGAGCGTGATGATGTTTCCGCCGGACGTCTCCCGGCGTGCTCGGTGGTTCGAGGCGGTCACGCCGGACGGTTTCCTCGGAGGTAGCGTCAACAGCCATGACCGTGTGCCCCACAGCTACCGAAGGTCGTCCGTTCGGACGAGTTCTCACGGCGATGGTGACCCCCTTCGACGCGGAGGGGAGGCTGGATCTCGACCACGCCCAGCAGCTGGCCTCGTACCTGGTGGACCGGGCCGGAAACGACGGGCTGGTCGTCAACGGCACGACCGGGGAGAGCCCGACCACGAGCGACGAGGAGAAGGAACGTCTGCTGCGTGCGGTCTCCGAGGCGGTCGGTGACCGGGCCACGGTGGTGGCGGGCGTGGGAACCAACGACACCGCGCACTCCGTGGAACTCGCCCGCGGCGCGGAGAAGGCCGGGGCGCACGGGCTGCTGGTGGTGACTCCGTACTACTCGAAACCTCCTCAGGAGGGGTTGTACACGCACTTCACCACCGTCGCCGACGCCACGGAACTGCCGGTGATGCTCTACGACATCCCGCCGCGTTCGGTGGTGCCGATCCAGGTCGACACCCTGAAGCGTCTCGCCGAGCATCCTCGGATCAGGGCCGTCAAGGACTCCAAGCACGACCTGCAGGCGGGCACCGAGGTGATGGCCGACTCCGATCTGGCCTACTACTCCGGTGAGGACCCGCTGAACCTGCCGTGGTTGTCGGTCGGGGCGGTCGGTTTCGTCAGCGTGATCGCCCACGTGGTCGGGGACCGGCTGCGTCGGATGCTGGACGCCCACGAGGCGGGCGAGGTGTCCACGGCACGCGAGATCAACCGCGGGTTGCTGCCGGTGTACCGTGCCATGAGCTCCGTGGGTGGGGTCGTGTTCGCCAAGACGGCCATGCGGCTGTGCGGCTACGAGACCGGCCAGCCCCGCCTGCCGCTTCCCTCCGCCACCGAGGAGCAGGTACGCGTCATCACCAGTGATCTGTGGGATGCTGGTCTGGTCCTGGTCAATCCCGATTCGGCAACCGAGGTGACACCGCGTTGACAACACGCGCAACGTCGACCGAGAAGTACCCCCTGGCACCGACTTCGGCGAGTCCGGCGCCCCCACCGTTGCAGGAGGGGGGCCTACGAGTCATGGCACTCGGCGGGATCGGCGAGATCGGTCGGAACATGACCGTCTTCGAATACGACGGTCGGTTGTTGGTGGTCGACTGCGGCGTGTTGTTTCCGGAGGACGACGCGCCGGGGGTTGATCTGATCCTGCCCGACTTCGGCCCGATCGAGGACCGGCTGGACGAGGTCGAGGCCGTGGTGCTCACGCACGGCCACGAGGACCACATCGGCGCGGTGCCCTTCCTGCTGAGGCTGCGTCCGGACCTGCCGGTGGTGGGATCCACCTTCACCCTGGCCCTGCTGGCCGCCAAGTGCCAGGAGCACCGGTTGGATCCCCAGCTGATCGAGGTCGCCGAGGGTCAGCGCAGCAAGCACGGAGTTTTCGACCTGGAGTTCTTCGCGGTCAACCATTCGATCCCGGACGCGTTGGCGGTCGCGATCAGGACCCCGGCCGGGACCGTCCTGCACACCGGGGACATCAAGCTGGACCAGCTCCCGCTGGACGGGAGGCTGACCGATCTGGCCGGTTTCGCCCGGATGGGTGCCGAGGGCGTGGACCTCTTCCTCGTGGACTCCACCAACGCCGAGGTTCCGGGGTACGTCACCCCCGAGCGGGAGATCGGCCCGGTTCTGGACTCGGTGATAGGGCGGGCGACCCAACGTGTGATCGTGGCCTGCTTCGCCAGTCACGTGCATCGTGTTCAGCAGGTCCTGGACGTGGCGGCGGCCTACGACCGGAAGGTGTGCCTGGTCGGCCGGTCCATGGTGCGGAACATGGGGATAGCCGCCGAGCACGGCATTCTCCGCGTTCCCGAGGGGCTGCTGGTCAGTCTGGAGGAGGCGCTGGAGATGCCGGCCGAGTCGGTCGTGTTCGTCTCGACCGGTTCGCAGGGGGAGCCGTTGTCCGCGCTGTCCCGGATGGCCCGCGGGGAACACAAGCAGATCAGCATCCGGCAGGGGGACACGGTCATCCTGGCCAGCTCGATGATCCCCGGCAACGAGACCGCCGTCTTCGGTGTGGTCAACGGTCTGGTCCGGCTCGGCGCCGAGGTGGTGCACCAGGGAAGCGCCAAGGTGCACGTTTCCGGGCACGCCTCGGCGGGCGAGCTGTTGTACCTGTACAACGCGGTGCGTCCCGGCAACGTCATGCCTTTGCACGGGGAGTGGCGTCATCTGCGGGCCAACGCCGAGTTGGCGAGGCTGACCGGTGTGCCCGCCGACCGGGTGGTGATCGCCGAGGACGGGGTCGTGGTGGACCTGGTCGACGGGATCGCCGACGTCGCGGGAAGGGTGGAGGTCGGTCACGTCTACGTGGACGGTCTCTCGGTCGGTGACGTCGGCGAGTCGACGTTGTCGGACCGTCTCGTGCTGGGGGAGGGAGGATTCATCTCGATCACCGTCGCGGTCGATTCGGTGACGGGGCGTGCCGTTTCCTCTCCCACGGTGTCCGGGCGCGGTTTCTCGGACGATCCCAAGGCGCTCGACGAGGTGGTCCCGCTGGTGGAGATGGAACTCTCGCGGACGGAGTCGGAGGGCATCACCGACACGCACCGCATCGCGCAGGCGGTGCGTCGGACCGTGGGCAAGTGGGTCGCCGACACCTACCGGCGACGTCCGATGATCGTTCCGAACGTGCTGCCGGTGACGTCCTGAACGCGTCCGAACCGTTCGGCGGGTCGGGATCGCCGGGCTCACCCGCGGCCGACGCCGCGGGTGTTCCGGGAAAACGTGGTGACCGGCTCCTCCGCTCTCGGAAAACCCGCGACGGGCAGAAGTTGTCGCGGAGAGGGGATACCTACTTTCACCTGTTCAGGTGATAAAGGATGCTCTCCGCCCGAGGTGCTTTGTGTACGGACTGTTTTTGTATACCCGATCGTGTGGTGTTGATATCTCGATGGTGTGAGTGCGCGCGCTTGTTTGGACCACTGGTGCCATCGTGAAAACAGCCGGTCGACGGAAAGCTTTCGCGGAAGGTTTCCCGCTTCCGCGCGTCGTTCCGGTGTTCACCACAGTCAAACAGATTGGGGTCCGATCGTGCGTAAATCGCTTCGCTTCCTCGCGGCGTCCGCCGCTACGGCCGGATTGATGGCAGTCGGTTCTCCCGCACTGGCCGACAGTTACGACAACGACGGCATCAACATCCTCAACGACAACAACGTGAGCTTGGTGCCCATTCAGCTCTGTGGCAACAACGCCGCGGTGCTCGGCATCGTCGCGCCGATCGGATCACCGCAGTACACCCAGTGCGTCAACGCGCCGATCGTGGATTACTGAGGTGACACGGCGGTGGAGGCGCGGTGGTCCGGGGAGACCGCGCCTCCACCGTGAACACGATGTGGCTCGTGTCCGGGTGTGGGTGTGGCCGACGTGAGGCGTGCGATTCCTGCTGTGGGACTCGCCTCGCGCGCGGGGAGGGGCGTCGGCCGCGCCGAACCGGGTGAACTCCCGGTCCGTGCTGACGGGGTGGTACGGACGGAGTGCACCCACATCCAGGGCACCCGGCCACATCGGAAAGAGGGGGAGCGTTCGGCGCCGCACCGAGGTGCGGCGCCGAACGCTGTGTTGACCGGCCCCGCCGCGCGACGAAAACCGGTTCCTCCCGGATCGGGCACCCTCGCCGAGAACACCGCGGCACTCCTCGTCGACTGGTGTTACACGACCAACGGAGCACCGATACCGTGTTGAACATGGCCAGCGGCACGACGAACAAGGGCTCGGCGGGAGCAGGGGGCAAGGGCACGCGAGGTCGTTCGTCCGGTTCGGGCACGAAGAAGTCCGGATCAGCTGCCTCCACGTCCTCCGGGACCGGATCGAGGGGCGGGAAATCCCCGGCCACGAGGAAGAAAACGGACTCCTCGGCCCGCACCTCCCGTTCACGTGGCTCCGCGTCGAAGAAGCCGGCCGGGCGGGGGACGGCGAAGCGCTCCTCCGGGGGAGGTGCCTCGGCGGGCTCGGACCTCGGACGCGGACTGGCCCGGGCCACGGGAAGTGTCCTGCGCGCGTTGGGCAGGACCCGGGAGTTGGACCCCGCTCACCGGCGGGACGGGATCGCGCTCGTGCTCTTGGCGCTGGCCGTGGTGACCGCTGCCGGGGCGTGGTGGCACGCCGGTGGTCCGGTGGGGCAGTGGCTGGACTGGTCGCTGCGCTCGGTCGTCGGTTCGGCCGTGTTGGTGCTGCCGCTGGTGCTGTTCGGGGTGGCTGTGCTGCTCATGCGCACCGAACACAACCCGCAGGCGCGCCCCAGGATGGTGCTCGGGACCGCGCTGCTGCTGTTCGCCGCACTCGGCGTGGTGCACATCGGTGCGGGAGCTCCCCGCGAGGCCGAGCAGTGGCCACGGGCCGCCGGTGTGGTCGGCTACGTCGCGGGAGGGCCCCTGTCCAGGGGGCTGACCGGTGTGGTGGCGGTCGCGGTGCTGGTGCTGGTTTCGGCCTTCGCCGTGCTGCTGTTGACCGGGACGGCGGTACGCGACGTCCCGGCGCGTCTCCGCGCGCTCGCCCAGCCGGAGGAACCGTCCTCGGAAGACACCACCGAGCTCGCCCCCTCCGATCCGGACAGTGCAGGGCGGCGTCGTCCGGCGAGGAAACGACAGGCCGCGACGTCCGGACAGGACGCGGAGCACTCCCCTGCCCCCACCGACGGGAAACCCGCCGTCTCGGCCACGGTGGAACGGACGGAGGGCGAACCCTCATCGGCGGCCGCCACGACGAAGTCCGCCCCGAGTGCCGCCGCCGAGGAACGTTCGGTGCCGGAGGAACCCCAACAGCTCACGATCAGCCGCACCGTCGAGGGGGACTACCGGCTTCCCCCGCTGGACGCCCTGCAGGAGGGGGATCCGCCCAAACGGCACAGCAAGGCCAACGGCGCGATGATCGAGGCGATCACCGGCGTGTTGCAGCAGTTCCGGATCGACGCCGAGGTGACCGGGTTCGTGCGGGGACCGACGGTCACCCGCTACGAGGTGGAACTGGGGCCGGGCGTGAAGGTCGAGAAGATCACCGCGTTGACCAAGAACATCGCCTACGCGGTGGCCAACGACAACGTCCGGTTGCTCGCTCCCATACCGGGCAAGTCGGCGGTCGGGATAGAGGTCCCCAACAGTGACCGCGAGATGGTCCGGCTCGGCGACGTGCTGCGTTCGAGCCAGGCGGCCAACGACACCCACCCCTTGGTCATGGGTCTGGGCAAGGACATCGAGGGGCGGATGGTCACGGCGAACCTCTCGAAGATGCCGCACCTGCTGTGTGCCGGCTCCACCGGTTCCGGCAAGTCGAGTTTCGTCAACTCGCTGCTGGTGTCCCTGCTGGCCAGGGCGACCCCGGACGAGGTCCGGATGATCCTCGTCGACCCGAAGATGGTGGAACTGACCCCCTACGAGGGGATTCCGCACCTGATCACCCCCATCATCACCGAGCCCAAGAAGGCGGCCTCGGCCCTGGGGTGGTTGGTCGAGGAGATGGAGCAGCGCTATCAGGACATGCAGGCCAGCAGGGTGCGTCACATCGACGACTTCAACGCCAAGGTGCGTTCCGGGGAGATCACCACGCCGCCGGGCAGTGAGCGGGAGTACCGTCCCTATCCCTATATTCTCGCGATCGTCGACGAGTTGGCCGACCTCATGATGACCGCTCCCCGGGACGTGGAGGACGCGGTGGTGCGCATCACCCAGAAGGCCCGGGCGGCGGGTATTCACCTGGTACTGGCCACACAGCGTCCCTCGGTGGACGTGGTCACCGGACTGATCAAGACGAACGTGCCCTCGCGGCTGGCCTTCGCCACTTCCTCGTTGACGGACTCGCGCGTGATCCTCGACCAGGCGGGAGCGGAGAACCTGATCGGTATGGGCGACGCCCTCTACCTGCCCATGGGGGGAGCGCGTCCGACCCGTGTGCAGGGCTCCTTCGTCAGTGACGAGGAGATCAACCGCGTGGTCGGTTACACCAAGGAACAGGCCGAGCCGGATTACGCGGACGGGGTCACCTCGACCAAGACGGGGCAACAGCGCGAGGTGGACTCCGACATCGGGGACGACCTGGACGTGTTGTTGCAGGCCGCCGAGCTGGTGATCACCAGCCAGTTCGGTTCCACCTCGATGTTGCAGCGCAAGCTGCGCGTCGGTTTCGCCAAGGCGGGAAGGCTGATGGACCTTCTCGAATCCAGGGGTGTGGTCGCCGCCTCCGAGGGATCCAAGGCCAGGGAGGTGCTGATCAAACCGGAGGAGCTGGACAGTGCGCTGAGCGCCATCCGGGGTGGCCCGGCTCCGGACGACCCCGAAGGGCAGTGACCTTCGGGGACTAGTCGCTCACGGAGTCCTTCGCGGAGGACAGCGCCTTCTCCACCGCCTCAGCCGTGCTCCGGCTCTGACCTCCGAACTGCCGTACGGCGAGGTAGTAGAGGTCCGCGGCCCGTTCGCAGAGCGCCTCACCCGCGCAGCTGGAGTACATGTCGGCGCGGAAGTTGTCGTCGATGGCACGTCGGTTCTGCTCGGTGAACCGTCCCTGTTTCTTGTAGTTGCGGTAGCCGAAGTCGTGTCGTTGGCAGCTGGCGGTGAATTCGTATCCGAGGGGTTCGTCGGGGGAGTAGGAGCACGCGTCGGAGGACCAGTCCAGCTCGTCCCGGTGTGGACGTTCGCTCCGGACGTGCACGAACTCCTCCAGGGTGATCTCGAAAAGGTAGTGGTCGGTGAGCGCACGTGGGTCCTGGCCGGTGGTCGCCGCCTGCGCGGTGGTGGTTCCGCCGAGCAGGGCCGCGCACAGGGTGGTCAGCACTGTCAGGCGCAGGCGCCCGTGGGGTCTCTTCCCGAAGGACACGAGATTGCTCCTGTGGGTGGACGATCCGGTTCCGGATCAGTCTTACCGTGTCGAGCAAGCGCTCGCTTGGTGCGTTCGGGTGGTGTTGTGTTCTCTTTTCCACGGGCGGGACCGCTCAGTCCTCCAGTCGCAGCAGCATCCGCGTGTTGCCCAACGTGTTCGGTTTCACGTAGGGAAGGTCGAGGAACTCGGCGACGCCGGTGTCGGCGGAGCGACGCATCTCCGCGTACACCTCGGGGGTGACGGGGGTGCCCGTGATCGGCTCGAAGCCGTGCCTGGCGAAGAACTCGGTCTCGAAAGTCAGCACGAACAGTTTGGGCAGCCCCAGGTCCCTGGCCAGGTCGATCAGCCGACGCACCATGCGGTGCCCGACTCCGTGGCCGCGTACGGTCGGTGAGACCGCGATGGTGCGCAGCTCCCCGAGGTCCTCCCAGAGCACGTGCAGGGCTCCACATCCGACGATGTCGGTGGAACCGTCGCCGAGGTCCTGTTCGGCCACCCAGAACTCCTGGACGTTCTCGTAGAGGGTGACGAGGTCCTTTTCCAGCAGCACCTGTCCGGCGTAGGTGTCCACCAGCCGCTTGATGGCCCGGACGTCGACGATACGAGCGCGCCGTATCTTTATCCCGGATGACGCATAGTCATGCATATCTTGATTTTACCCGACCCGCCTGGGAACCGAGGCGCAGGACGGTTCGGCGGCCGAAAGCCACATCCCGTGGCGGAGACGGTGCCCGCTTTCCCCGGAGGGCCGCGTACCCTGCATCCTGCCGGGGAGCGGATCGGCGGTCCGCCGTTCGGGGGCTCGTGGTGCCCGCAGTGGACGGCACGGAGGCGATCGCCGACCCTGGAGACGAGGCAGTGCGGGACACCCGTGTGCGGCAACGGTGCGAGGAGTTGTCATGACGGCGGAGAGCGCGGCATCCGATCGGGCCGCTTCCGGAGGCGGCGGTGCCGACGGAGCCGAGAGAGGTGCTCCCCTGGTCAACATAGCCAACGCGCTGACCGCCTCGCGACTGGTCCTCGTGCCGGTCTTCCTCGTGGCGCTGTTCTGGGGCGGAGGCCAGGAGCCGCTCTGGCGCTGGTTGGCCACGGGAGTGTTCCTGCTCGCCTCGGTGACCGATCGGATCGACGGGGAACTGGCGCGCCGGCGGGGGCTGGTCACCGATTTCGGCAAGATCGCCGACCCGCTCGCGGACAAGGCGCTCACCGGGGCGGCGTTGCTCGGGCTGAGTGCCCTGGGAGAGCTCCCCTGGTGGGTGAGCGGAGTGATCGTTTTCCGGGAGCTTCTGGTCACCCTGTTGCGCTTCTGGGTGATCCGCCACGGGGTCATTCCCGCCACCCGGGGCGGCAAGCTCAAGACCCTGCTGCAGACGGTGGCCGTGGGGCTGTACCTTCTGCCGCTCGGTGCGGCCCTCGATCCGTTGGAGTGGGTGGTCATGGGAGGAGCCGTCCTCGTGACCGTGGCCACGGGGGTGGACTACGCCGCGCGTGCCGTCCGGCTCAGGGTGGCGGGACCACCGACACGGGACGGACGGAGCTGATGAGCCCGGAATGGCTGACCGAGCAGCATCGACGGGTCGCCGAGATCCTGGCGCTGCTGCGGAGCTCCGGGCGGACCGTGGCCACGGCCGAGTCACTGACCGGCGGACTGGTCGGTGTGCTGTTGACCGAGGTGAGCGGAGCCAGCGCGGTGGTGCGCGGCGGGTTGGTGGTGTATTCCACCGCCTTGAAGCACGAGCTCGCCGGGGTCGACGCCGAGCTGCTCGCCACCCGGGGTGCGGTCGATCCGCTGGTGGCCGAACAGCTCGCCGAGGGGGCCCGCACGCGTTGCGGGGCCGACTGGGGCATCGGCCTGACCGGTGTGGCCGGGCCGGAGCCCCAGGACGGCAGGGAGCCGGGAACGGTGTTCCTCGGTTTCTCCGGCCCCGAGGGGAGGTGGGTGCGTACGGCCCGGCTTTCCGGGGGACGTCACGAGGTCAGGGAAGCGGCGGCGGCCGTGGCGCTGGAACATTTCGGGTCGTTGTTGCGTTGACCGGAACGAGACCGAGGGGATGTGCGGCGATGACGCGCCTCTTCCCGTCCCGTGGGATATTGGTGGTGTGAGACTCCGTCTTTCGGTTGAGAAACGTTCGCCCTCGGCGGACTCGTGAGGAACGAGACGTACTTTGGTGTCGCGTTGAGTAGTGTGGGGCGTTGACGCGTCGCGCAAGATGTAGGCGACGGAATGGAGGCGCGCGATGACCGTGTTGTTGCGGGAGGCGGTCGGGGAACGACTGCGCCGCGCGCGGGCCGCTCAGTCCCGCACCCTGCGGGAGGTTTCGCGCGCGGCCCGGGTGAGTCTCGGCTACCTGTCCGAGGTGGAACGTGGCCGTAAGGAGGCGTCGAGCGAACTGCTCGGCTCGATCTGTGATGCCCTGGATCTTCCGCTGCCCGAGCTGCTCGTGACCGTGGCCGGTGACCTGGACTCCCCGGAGCGGATGGTGGCCCCTTCGGTGGTGGAGCAGACCGCCCCGGCGGACCTCGAGGGTGGTCGGTTGGTGCCCAGCCTGATCGATTCCGAGCTCGCCGAGGCCGGGATGCCCGAGGAGGAACCGGAGGTCGTCCCGGCGTGCTCCGACGGTTCGGACCCGGCCGCCGAGGACGCGGAGCAGCAGGACCGCCGGCTGCAACCCATGCTCAGCCAGCGGATAAATCCGCCGGACCGGACTTCCAACGGGGTGGTTGTGGCCGCTTGAGGACGAGGCGGCCCCGCGGGTTCCGCGGTTGTCCGGAATCCCGCGGGGCTTGGTGGAACTCCTCCGATCGAGCTGACACGATGGGAGGAAACGCCAGAGTCGGTGTTCGGTTGCGGTGTGTGGCGTGTTGGGTTCGACGGCGCGCGGGCTCCCCGTCACCGACGCCGTTCTCCGGCGACCCGAGTTCTCGGTGTGGGCGCAACCGGTAGGACAGAAAGCAGGCGGAGGAGATGGCCAACCCGTTCGTGAAGTTCTGGAAGTACCTCATGGCGTCGTTCTCGTCCAAGGTCGACGAGCACGCGGACCCGAAGGTACAGATCCAGCAGGCCATCGAGGAAGCTCAGCGGCAGCACCAAGCGCTGTCGCAGCAGGCCGCCTCGGTCATCGGGAACCAGCGGCAGCTGGAGATGAAGCTCAACAGGCAGCTCAACGAGGTCGAAAAGCTGCAGAACTCGGCCAAGCAGGCGGTGAACATGGCCGACCAGGCTCGTGCCGAGGGGGACGAGGCGAAGGCCCAGCAGTACGAGGAGACCGCTCAGCAGCTCGCCAGTCAGCTCGTCACCGCCGAACAGAGCGTCGAGGACCTCAAGACCCTGCACGACCAGTCGCTGCAAGCTGCCGACCAGGCGAAACAGGCCGTGGAACGCAACGCGCAGATGTTGCAGCAGAAGATCGCCGAGCGGACCAAGCTGCTCAGCCAGCTGGAGCAGGCGAAGATGCAGGAACAGGTCGCCGGTTCGTTGCGTCAGATGAACGACATGGCCGCCCCCGGCAACACCCCCTCGCTCGACGAGGTCCGGGAGAAGATCGAGCAGCGCTACACCACCGCGCTCGGTCAGGCCGATCTGGCCCAGAACAGCGTGCAGGGCCGGATGATGGAGGTCCAGCAGGCGGCCACGGACTCGGCCGGGGCCAGCAGGCTCGCCCAGATCCGGGCTTCCATGGGAACGGAGACCCGCAAGCAGATAACCGGGGACGACACGCAGCAGGGGGGCACCCCTGCTCCGCAGCAACAGCAGCGACAGAATCCGCAGTCCGACCAGGCGTGACCCCCCGTGGACAGGCGGAACTACGGTCCCGGTGACTGGGGGAAGTACGCACTGGAACAGTTGCGTGGTCCGGTGGCCGACGACATCAGGAACCGCCTCGCCGCTTGGCGGGATCCCCGTGCGCGTCTGTTGCGGCGGAGGAGACGCGCCAAGCGGTTGACCGTGGGCGGCGGGGCCGCCACCGGCGTGTTCGGTGGTGGTGCCTACCTGGCCTACGCGCCGCAGAGCCTCGGATGGTCTCCCGCCCCACCGGTGGAGACCCTGCTCGACCTGAGCTCCTTCGGCCTGGGGGGAATGGCGCTGGCCGCCGGGGTCGGGACTCTCGGCGCGCTGCGGAGGTATCGCAGACTCAAACGCACTCCCCTGCCGGAGGCCTCTCCCCGTCCGGCCCGGCTGCCCGCCTCCGGATCGGTGGCCCGGCAGCCCATGAGACGCCTGCGGGAGGCCGAGACCGACCTGCGGGATTCGCTGAACCGGTTGGCCGAGACGCTCGGTTACGAGGACGAGTCGGTGGCCGATGCGCGTTCCACGGCCGCCTCCGTCGCCGGGGAGCTGCGTACGCTGGCCGAGCGTCTGGAGGCGGTGGAAAGCACCGTCGAGCACGCTCCCGGAGAGCAGCGTGCGGATCTGGAGGCGGACGTCCGTCGGATGCGTGCGGAGCTCGATGAGGGGATCGAGCGGTACGGCGCGTTGGTGGCCGCCGCGGGCAGGGCGGTGGCCGCGAGCCGGAACGATCCGTCCGAGCACCGCCTCCAGGAGGCGACGGACCGCCTGGCCGGGCTGTCCGAGGGACTGCGGGAGCTGAACGGGGAGGAGTACCGCCCCGACCGGCGTCGGGATCCCGGCCGGCCCCGCGCCGAGGGGGAGGAGCCCCCGGGGTAGCTCTCGGGGGGCGTCGACGACAACCCACGGGTTCCCCGTCCGTCTCCCGGAGGAGGGGGTCCGGTGTTCCGCGAAGCGTCCGGCGTTCCGGAGCCGGATCCGCTGCGGGAAGAGATCAAGTGTTGTGAAATAGTGATCTTCGCGGTTGTTGTTTCCCGGATTCCTCCGATCCGACGTGGCACACGGGGAGGACGATGTGGCTTTGTGGGCCGTGCACGGCAACGGTCGACAACCGCCGGACGGCGTGGACGTGGCTACGGACGAACGGCTCAGCTGGCCGCTGACCGTCGGCATGGGGGTCCAGCACCTGTTCGCCCTGTTCGGGGCGACCGTGCTGGTTCCACGCCTCACCGGCCTGCCCGTCTCGACCACACTGCTGGCCTCCGGCGCGGGTACTCTGCTCTTCCTGGTGCTGACCCGTAACCGGGTTCCCGCCTGCCTCGGAGCCTCCCTCGCTTTCGTCGTTCCGCTGGGAGCGGCCGCGGAACGTTCCGGAGCCGGGCCCAGCGCCCTGGTGGGCGGCATCGTGATGGTCGGTCTGCTGGTGACCGCTGTGGGGGTCGCGGTCAAGGCGCTGGGGGTGCGGTTGCTGGAAACCGCCATGCCCCCGGTGGTGACCGGAGGTGTGGTCGTGCTGGTCGGTTTCGGAATGGCCGGGCACTCGGTCGACTCCTTCGAGAGCGGTCCCACGAGTGCGGCGGTGACCATGGCGGTCATCCTGCTGCTGGCGCTGACGGGGCGTGGTCTGTTGGTCCGCGGCTGTGTACTGATCGGTATCGGGGCCGGATGGCTCCACGCGGCCCTGAGCGGGGCACTGCCGGCGGCGCGGGTGGCCGAGTTGCACGGGGCGGCCTGGATCGGCCCGCCCGAACTGCTCACGCCGCAACTGCACCTGTCCGTGGCACCTTTCGTGGTTCCCCTGGTGATCGTCGTGGTGGCCCACCAGGCCGGGATCGTCAAGGCCGTGGCGGCCGCCAGCGGCAGGGAGTTGGACGGCAGCGTCGGCGACGCGCTGATCGGCGGTGGACTCGCCACCACCCTGTCCGGCTCGGTGGGTGGCTCGGGGCTGATCGGCTACGCCGAGAACACGGGTGTACTGGCGCTCACCAGGGTGTATTCCACGGCGGCCTGTCTGGTCGCGGCTCTCACGGCGATGTCGTTGGCGTTCTCTCCGAAGCTCACGGCGCTGTTGGACACCGTTCCGCTCGGAGTGGTCGGTGCCGCTTCGATGGTGCTGCTCGGCACGGTCGTACTGATCGGGGTGCGTATCTGGACGCACGCTCGGGTGGACTTCACCGACCCCCTCAACCTGGCCGTGGTGGGCACCACCCTGGTGGCGGGAGCGGGGGACCTGACCCTCACCGTCGGCGACGTCCGTCTGGACGGTCTCGTCTGGGGGCCGTTGGTGCTGGTGCTGCTACACCCCATGCTGTCCGCGCTGGCCGGCAGGGTGCGGAGCTCCCCGGACCGGTGAGGTCCCGACGGACGGGAGCTGTCCGGTCCGGTCGGGACGAGGACCTCACTCCCACTCGTCGTCGGTCTCGTCCTCCTCCGCGACCGACCGGGAGCGACCGGCCCGGAGCGTCCTGGCCAGCAGCAGGTTGAACGCCAGCGCGACCTCCCGCGCACCCGGGGTCCCCCACTGGTGGATGGGGACACAGGCGCCCTGGGCCTGCTGCACGGCCAAGCGGTCGGGAAGGGCCACCGGCATGACCAGGGGGCCGAAGATGTCCCTGAGCTCCTCGACACGGAACTGGTGTTCCTGGGAGCGGGCTCGGATCCGGTTGACCACCACTCCCAGCGGTTGCAGCCGTGGGTTGTTGGCCGTGCGTTCGGCCTGCACCGCTTCGAAGGCGCGTTGCACACCGGAAACGGCGAAGATCGTCGGTTCGGTGACCAGCAGGGCCCTGTCCGCCGCGATCAGTGCCGAACGGGTCAGTCTCCCGAGGGAGGGAGGGCAGTCGAGCAGGACCAACTGGTACGGGGGACCCTCCTCGTCGTGGGGCAGTTCCGCGAGGGCCTCGGTGAGCGTCCCGAGACCGTTCTCCACGTCCTCCCGCCGCCCGTTGTGGATCTCGGCGTCCTCCGATCCCACGAGCACGTCCACGTCCTCTCCCCAGGAGCTGGCAGCGATCGCTCGCGTGACCGTGTCCGCGGTGGGGTTCGCCAGCACGTCGCTCAGCCCCGCCGTGGTCGCCTCGGGCTCCAACGAGGCCGTCGCGTTGCACTGCGGGTCCAGGTCGACCACCAGAGTGCGGGCGCCCTTGCGCATGGCCGCCGAGGCCAACCCGAGTACCACAGTCGTCTTTCCCACGCCGCCCTTGAGGCTCAGTACCGCCACCGTGTGCACGCCCGTAGCCTACGGACTCCGCCAACACCCCTGCGTCCTCGCCGGGTGTTTCGGGACCGGTTCCCTGCCGGGCCCGGGTTCCGGTGGGGTGCTTCGGCGGGGAATCCGGATGTCGTGCCGCCCGGGGGCGCGGATTACGCTGCCCCCATGAAGTCCGACGCCGTGCACCGGGTGCTGGAGAACGAGTTGGCCCAAGCGCGCCACCGACGTGGCGGTGTCCCCGAGGTTCTCGACGTGGGGGGTGGCAGCGGGGTGTGGGCGGTGCCGCTCGCCGTGGCTGGATGTTCGGTCACCGTTGTCGACCCGAGTCCCAACGCGTTGGCGACGTTGCAGAGGCGGGCCGCCGACGCCGGGGTAGGGGATCGTGTGTCGGCCGTGCAGGGTGACACCGACGCGCTTCGTTCCGCGGCTCCCTCCGGAGGAGCCGATCTCGTGCTCGGCCACGGGCTGCTGGAGTACGTGGACGACGTCACCGTGTCGCTGCGGGAACTGGTGGGTGCCGCGGCTGTCGGGGGCGCTGTCTCGGTGCTGGTGACCAACAGGTACGCGGCGGTTCTCGGGCGAGCGCTCACCGGGAAGGTGTCCGAGGCGCTGCGGCTGTTCAACGACCCGGACGGACGTGTGGGCGGGCCCTCCGGGGAGACGGTGCGCCGTCGGTTCGACACCGAGCTGCTGCGCAGGATGCTCGACGACTCGGGGCTCGCCGTGGAGCTGATCCAGGGGCAGGGTGTGGTGAGTGACCTGGTCCCCGGGTCCGTGCTGGAAGCCACGCCGGGGGCCTGGGACGCCTTGGAGGGATTGGAGACGGCCGCCGCCGCTCACCCCCCGCTGCGGGACATAGCCACCCGGCTGCACGCTCTCGCGCGTGTTTCCGGCGGTCACACGACGCAGTGAGGAATACCTCTACGGGATGATGTTGAGCGGTTATTATCGAAACAGGGGCGGGACCGGGTAGTCGTCTCGTCGATGGGCCCGTATCCTCGGATACGACGCCCCCATAAGCGTTCACCGGAGCTTCGTGAAACGGAGTGATTGGGGCTTCGGTGACACGGACCCAGTGTGCCGGAGGAGGAGCCATGCCACTCTCCGAGCACGAGCAGCGAATGCTCGACCAGATCGAGCGCGCGCTCTACGCCGAGGACCCCAAGTTCGCCTCCAACGTGAGTGGAGGGGGATTGCATCGCCCCTCCAGGCGCCGCCGTTTCCAGGGCGGTGCCGTGTTCGTGTTGGGGCTGATCCTGTTGGTGCTCGGTGTGGTGATTCCGGTCACCGCGGCCGGGATACCCATTGTGAGCGTGGTCGGCTTCCTCGTGATGTTCGGTGGAGCAGTGATCGTCCTGTTCGGGATGCGCGGCAGTGCGGAGGATCCCGGTAAGCAGGAGGGCTCGGGAGGATCGTCCGGTGCGAAACGCAGGAGCGGGAACTCCCTGACCCAGCGTATGGAGGATCGCTTCCGCAAGCGTTTCGAGCAGTGACGAGTGACCGGCCGGTGTACGCGAAAAGAGGCATCGGCGGGGTGATGCGCCCGGACTGAGTCGGTCCGGGCGCTTCAGGCCGCTCTCCGGAGAAGGTTCTCTCCTCCGAGGGGCTGTGGTGGGCCGTCCGTGTGGGTCGACGGCTCACCCGTCGAGGTCGTGCTCCGGTATCCAGGGGCGGTCAGCGACCGTGGGCCTCCGGCCCGTGGGAGAGTCGCGTGACCGTGGAGGAGTCACCGTCGTCCGGTGCGGCGGCGTGTCACCGACCGGGGGAACAGCCTGTCGGTCGGTGTCGGCGGTCGGGAGGTCCGCATCCCGGCAACGGCTTCGTCCAGCTCCCGCGTGGTCACCGTCCCCGGGTGGGGGCCGTACAACTCGCGTTCGAGTTCCCGGGTGAGGCCGCGCACTGCCTCGGCCGGCCCGGGGGTGAGGGCGTACTCCCGGATCAGTCGTTCCGAGATCCCGCGGGGCGTCGCACCGGCCTCGGGCGGGGGAGAGCCGCGGTCGAGGTTCTCGTCGAGCAGCTCCCGCCACGCCGCCCCCGTGTGCCCGGGCCGTCCCGCACGGATCGCGGCCCGACGGCGACGCCGTCGCACGTTGCGCACCAGAGCCGGTGCGCACGTGCCCATCAACAGGGTGAGTACCGTCGCTCCTCCCGCGATCCACAGGCCGGGTGCCGTTCCTTCCCGGTCCGCTGTGACGGGCTGTTCCCCCCGGGAACTCTCCCGCTCCGCGGTCTCCCCGGCGGACGGGGTTCCGCTGCGCTCCGAGGACTCCGAGGTCTCCTCCTGCCCGGAAGTTCCGGACTCGAGATAGGACGGGGTGGACGAGCGGTCGTCCGTCAGGGGGGTGGGGTCGAAGGTGATCCACCCGTGCCCGGGGAAGTAGGCCTCCACCCAGGCGTGTGCGTCCTCGGTGGTGATGATCCGGTGTGTTCCCTCGGACTCGCCGGGGGTGAAGCCCACTGCCACCCTGGAGGGGATGCCCACGGCCCGCAGCAGTACCGCCATGGCCGAGGCGAACTGTTCGCAGTACCCCCGTTTCCCGTCGAACAGGAAGTCCTCCAGGGCGTTCGCGGAGGAGGCCGGGGCGGTCCGCAGGTCGTAGGTGAATCCGTTCGACCGGTCGGTGAAGTACCTGTTCAGCGCGACGGCCTTGTCGAAAGGGTTGTGCTCGTCCGCCGTGATGCGGTGGGCCAGTTCGGTGATCCGGGGTGTCGCCCCGCTGGCGTCGGAGTAGGCGGGAGGGATCCGGGGGTTTCCGTGCGCGTTCCGCAGCTCCCGCCGACCCGGTTCGGGAAGGACCGCCAGTTCGGTGTACTCCTCCACCTCCGAGCTTTGTCGGGTGAAGGCGGTTCCGGACACGGGATCGTAGCGCCAGCCGGGGCCGGTTCCGGAGACCTCGACGGGGATCCCGAACACCGGTAGCCACGCGTCCTCGTACGCCAACGGTTCGATGTCGATCCTGGTGGGTTCGGCGTCCTGCTCCGAGACTCCAGGAGGCAACGGCAGCCGTCCCCTCAGGGCCACCCCCTCGGACAGCCCGGACAGCCTCCAACCGCTGTCCGGGTCGAAACGACGCAGCGTCATGGCACGCAGGTAGGAGTCACCGGGCAGTCCCTCCACCCGGAAGAGTCGTACGTTCCGGTCCCGGGACAGTTGTCCCCGCAGCGAGGTGAACGGACGGAGCCCGATCTCCCCGCGCGCCGAGTCGTCCGCGTCGTCCTCGGAACCGGGTAACCTTCCCTGGGTTCCGACCCCGGTGAAGACCGACCCGGCCAGGAGAGCGAGCACGGCGGACACCGAGATCACGAACACGGGCAGTGGTGGGGAGACCGTTTTGGTGGCGCGTCGTGCTCGGCCCGCTCCGCCGAGAAGCAACAGCCCGGCGAAGCCGACGGCTCCACCCAGAAACGCCCACCACGGAAGCAGCCGGTCGGACAGCGAAGCGGGCACGGCGAACACGCACAGCAGCACGAGCCCGGAGACGGCCGGAGCGCGATGGGCCACCGTGATCCGGTCCACCAGCACGGTCACCAACCCCGTGCCCAGGCAGATCAGGCACCGCATCCCCGCGGTGGCCGGAACCGGGGGCACTCCCGTGCGGATCGTCTCGACGGCGTTTCCGAGCAGCTCCGCCAGCTGTCCGAACGTCGCCGGTGTGGGGAGAAAGCCGAGCAGGGGGTTCCGGCCGAACAGGATCGTGAGCATCACCAGCAGCACGCCCAGCTGGAGTGGGAGCGTCCAGGCACGACCCGGGCCCGTCCGGGCCGCCACGGCTCCCGCCGACACGGCGGTCACCGTGAGCGCCGCGGGTGGGAACCAGCGCCAGTCGGAGAGAACGGCCGAGAACGCCGTGGAGGTGGCCAACACGGCGAACAGCGTCACGAACGTGACCGACAACCGGGGTGCGTCCTGCGTTGTCACGATTCGCTCCCGAGGGCGTCGAACGGTTCGTCCCGCGCGCACAGCCTTTCCCAGGCGCGCGAGACGGAGGTCGCCGGGCTGTCGACCGTGGTGACGTTCCATCCCGCGCAACGGAAGCGGTGCGCGGTGGCGGAGACCACGTCGCGGTGTTCCCCGCCGGGCTCGGTCCATCCGGTCGTGTCCAGCAGTATCACCGCCCCCCGTGTGCTCTCCGGACGTGCCGAGGTCAGCGCCTCCGCTCCCGCCGGAGTGGTGTTCCCGAGTATCGCGACGAGGTCCCGGTCGGTGTCCGGGTCCCCGTCGGGGAGGAGCTCCCTGCTCGCGGTGGGTTGCAACAGGGCCAGGGACTCCAGGATCGGATCGTCGTCCCACCCGCCGTCGGGCTGACCGGAGAACTCGCCGGACCCCAGCTGATTGCCCGCCACGTCGACGAGCCGCACCCGTCTTCCGCGTCCCCGCAGGTGGAGGCAGATGCTGGCCGCGGCCGAAACGGCCCACTCCAGACTGGACCGGTTTCCGGTGCCCCGGTGAGCGGCGGACCTGTGGTCCAGCAGCACGGTGGTCGCCCCGTGCTGTGGGGTCTCCGTGACACGCACCATCAGCTCGTCCCGACGTGCCGTCGTCTTCCAGTGCACACGTCGTAGGTCGTCACCGTGGCGGTACTCCCGCAGTGTGGCGTCGTCGACACCGTGTCCGGCGCGCGGCGTTCCGGAGTTCTCCCTCCCACCTTCCCCCCACGATGGCGAACCGGTCAGCGGCACCACCTCGGGCACCGCCACGAGTCTGCTGGTGCCCGCCAGGTGCCGGTCGAGGGCGACCAGTCCGAAGGGGTCCTCGACTCGGCAGCGTGCCGGCCCCAGCCGGTGCACCCCCCGGAGCCGCGGACGCACGGTGTACTCGACGAGGCCCCCGCTCGCGGGCAGCAACCCGTTCAGGCGATACCGGACGGGTCCACCGAGGCCGTGGGGAACCTCGTCGACCACCACGGGATCGCTCGGGGGCAGCCCCCCGGTGTTGGTCAGACGCAGTCGTACCGACGCTTCACCGCCCACCTCCACCCGTTGGGGGGTGAGCTCACGTCGGGCGTCGAGGCCGGTGCGGGCCGACAGCGAAACCGTCAGAGCCAACAGGGGCAGGGCCGCCGCGAACACGGCCACTCGCAGCAGATCCCTCTCGTCCAGCACCAACGCGCAGACCACGGCGGCACACGAGGCGGCCAGCAGACAACGTCCCCGTACGGTGAGCGCGGACAGCACGCCCGTGCTCATCGTTGACCATCCCTGGCCCGTGGGACGGGAACTCGTCCGAGCAGTTGCCGGACGAGGTCAGCGGCGCTCTGTCTGGCCGCCCTGGCCTCCCCACTCAGGACCAGGCGGTGGGCGAGTACCGGCACCGCCACACGGTGGACGTCGTCCGGGATCACGAACTCCCGGCCGGACAGTACGGCCTGGGCACGTGCCGTGCGCATCAGCTGCAGGGTCGCACGTGGGGAGGCTCCCAGGCGGAGTTCGGACAGTTCCCTGGTCGCGCTCACCAGCTCGATCACGTAGCGCCGGAGTTCGGGGGAGACGTGGATCCCGCGTACCGTCCGCAGCAGCTGGGTCACCTCGTTGGTGGTGGTGACCGGGGAGAGTTCCGCCACGGGGTCGTGGCCCGCGTGTCCGTCGAGCATGGCGAACTCCGCCTCACGGTCGGGGTATCCCAGGGAGATCCGGCAGGTGAAGCGGTCCCGTTGTGCTTCGGGAAGCGCGTAGGTGCCCTCCAGCTCGACCGGGTTCTGGGTGGCGATCACCATGAACGGAGTGTCGAGGGGATGACGGTGTCCGTCTATGGTGACCTGGTTCTCCTCCATGCACTCCAGCAGGGCCGACTGGGTCTTCGGCGAGGCTCTGTTGATCTCGTCGCCCACCACGATGTTGGCGAACACGGGACCGCCCCGGAACTCGAAGCTCCCCGAGTGCCGGTCGTACACCGACACGCCGGTGATGTCGCTGGGCAGCAGATCGGGAGTGAACTGTATTCGGTTCGTCGTGCAGTCCACGGAGCGGGCGAGCGCCTTGGCCAGCGAGGTCTTTCCCACCCCGGGAACGTCCTCCACGAGCAGGTGCCCCTCGGCGAGCAGCGTCGTCAGCGCCAGACGGATCACTTCCCGCTTGCCGGACAGGACGCTTTCCACATTGGAGATGACGCGGTTCAGCGTGTCGTGGGCGTGTTCGATCGAACTGGTTCCCGTCGGCGGAACCGTCCCCCCGGTGCGAGCGTGGGCCGTGTCGTCCTCCGGTGGAGTGGACGTGACGTTACCGGATGAGCTCGTCTCGGGAGTCACACAACCTCCAGGTGTCGTTCGTGCCGGCCCCACCGGAGTGCCCGGTTCCGGGATCGCCGGGGCGGGAAGCCGACAGGGGCACTCGTGGTGCGGCGTGTCACGAAGTGTCTCAGATCCCTTCCTGCTTCCGGCGCCGTACGCACAGCGAATCGGGGGTTTCTGTGTTCGGACGGGTCGGTGGTCCCACGTCCGAGGGCTGCATCTTCCCCCGGGCGCGTTTCCGGTTGACGAGGGTCGGTGGTGGGGTAGTGTGACGGACGTCGGGGGAGATCTTTGTCCAGCGTGGGCACCGTGAGAACGGGCCGCGGGCGACCGTTCCGTCCGGTCGGGCGAGGTCGCGGAACGGTTGTTCGGGCGGTGGGTCCGTCGACCCCGTGGTCGACCCCCGGACGGAGTCCAGTCGGGACGTTCCGCCCTCCCGCGTCGTACGCCGGAAGGGAGCGGGTGAGCGGGGATCATCGGGTGTGTCGGTCAGGCGAGGTGGCCGACTCGTTCCTCGGTGGATACGGGAAGGAAGGGAAGTGACGGTGCCAGAGGATCCGGTCCCGGGAGCCGACGCGGGGGAGGGGGCCGAGCCCCGGGACGGGCCGGGCGACGAGGCCGCGGGACTCCATCGTCCCGTGTTGCTGGAACGCACGATCCGACTCCTCGAACCGGCGTTGGACGGCCGTGCCGCAGTGGTGCTCGACGCGACGCTGGGGATGGGGGGTCATGCCGAAGCGCTGTTGCGTTCCTTCCCGCACACGACCCTGATCGGCCTCGACCGGGATCCGCAGGCTCTGGAACTGGCCCGACGGCGTCTCGAACCCTACGGAGAACGTGTGCGGTTGGTGCACGCCGTCGCCGACCGGATTCCGGAGGTGCTCGCCGAACAAGGGGTGTCCCGTCTCGACGGAGTCCTGTTCGACCTCGGCGTCTCCTCGTTGCAGTTGGACGAGACCACACGCGGCTTCTCCTACGCCAGGGACGCTCCGCTGGACATGCGCATGGACACCACCTCGGGAGTCACCGCCGCGGAGGTGCTCAACACCTACTCGCAGTCCGAACTCACCCGGGTGCTGCGCGAGTACGGGGAGGAGAAGTTCGCGGCCAGGATCTCCGCGCGGGTGGTGCGCGAGCGGGAACGGGCTCCGTTCGCCGACAGCGCGCGTCTGGTCCAGCTCGTCTACGACAGTGTTCCCGCCGCCAGCAGGCGCAGCGGGGGACATCCCGCCAAACGGGTGTTCCAGGCGCTGCGGATCGAGGTGAACGGGGAGCTGGAGGTGCTGCGACGGGCGCTTCCGGCGGCCATCGACGCGCTGCCGCAGGGCGGTCGGATCGTGGTGCTGTCCTATCACTCCCTGGAGGACCGCATCGTCAAACGCACCTTCGCCGACCGGGCGAAGTCGCGGACCCCGTTGGACCTTCCGGTGGAACTGCCCGGGCACGGTCCGGAGCTGCGCGTGCTCACCCGGGGGGCCGAGTTCGCCGACGAACGGGAGGCCGCGAGCAACCCCAGGGCGAGTTCGGTGCGCCTGCGGGCGGCCGAGCGGATTCAGGAGGGGGTATGACCACTGCTTCGGCGCGCGGGGGAAACCGAGGGGAGCGCAGAAGGGGACGGAAGCGGCAACGCGGTGAACAGCGTTCCGAGGCGCGTGTCGACCGCGGGGGGCGGGTGCGTTCCTCCAGCGCGGAACGCGCCTACGAGCGCAAGCGCGAACGCGGGGAACAGGCGGAAAGACACCGGGCGAACAACAGCGGTGGGGACGTGTCCACCACCACGGCGAAGCGCGCGACGAGAGCCCACGACAGCGGACGCTCTCCGTCCTTCGGCACGGGGATGGTTCGTCCCGTGCGGGAGTTCGCCGCCCGGGTGGCGAGACGGTTGGCACACTCCCGTGCCCCCTTCGTGGGAACGGTCATGGTGGTGCTGGTGTCCGGGGTCGTCGCCACGCTGTGGTTGTCGATCGCCGCCGTGAGCAATTCGTACCGCATCCAGGACTCCAAGGAGCGGGTGCAGGCGTTGACCGAACGCAAGGAGGACCTACTGCGTTCGGTCAGCAGGATGAGTTCCATATCCGAGGTGCAGCGACGCGTCGAGGAGATGAACATGGTTCCGGCTCCCGAGCCGGCCCATCTGGTGGTGGAGCCGGATGGTTCGGTACGGCTGGTCGGTCACCCCCGTGCGGCCACCGCTCCGGAGGAGAATCCCGAGGAGTCCGCGCGCTCGGACGGGCAGGCCCCGGACGGGGACACCGAGGACGCGAATCAGCAGACCTCACGGGACGACACGTCCGACGGGCGGACAGCGGACCCCGAGTCGACCCACTCGAACGATCCGTCGGCGGGACAGGAATGATGGCTCCTCGCGACAGGAAACGTGCCAGCCCCCGTCAGGGCCCCCAACGAGGCGGGACGCGCCGTCGCACCCTGGTGCGTCCCACCGGTAAACGTCCCGAGTCCGGGGGGAAGGGAAAGCGGCCACGACTCTCCCGCACTCCGCGTACCAAGGTCGCCGCCAGCGGGAGAAGACTGGGAATAGGCCGGTTGTTCCTCGTGCTCGTGCTGGTGGCCTCCGGGGTGAAGCTGGTGTTCGTGCAGGGGTTCGAGGCCGGTGCGCTGTCCGAACAGGTCGACGACCAGCTGATGACCAGGCAACCCATCTTCGCCGAACGAGGGGCGATCACCGACGTCAACGGCAGGGTCCTGGCCTTCAGCGCGGAGGCCCGCCAACTCTACGCGAACCCCCGGCTGCTCACCGAGCAGCAACGGGAGGCCCATCGGAAGGACCCCGAGAAACCGAACGCCGAGGAGTGGAAGCGCAGGATAGCGCGGGGAATAGCGGAGATAACCCGAGGTCGGATCAGTGAGCGGGAGGCCGCCGAGGCACTGTTCTCCGACGAGCGGTTCCTCTACTTCGGGCCGTTGCTCGATCCCGGTGTCGCCAGACAGGTCCACGAGCGGTATCCGCAGATCGGCAGTGAGTACCGGGCCGTTCGTCGTTACCCGGCCGGTTCGGTGGCGGGTGACATCGTGGGAGCGGCCTCCTGGCGCAAGGGTGAGCGCAAGATCCGCGGCACCGTCGGCCTGGAGAACGCGTTGGACGACAGGCTCAGCGGCGAGGACGGGGTCCGGATCTCGAACACCGCGATGGGCAGCAGCCTGGTCATCCCCGGCACGAAACGGATCAAGGCCGCCGAACCGGGGTCGGACGTGCGGTTGACCATCGACTCCGACCTGCAGTTCGTGCTGAACCGGACACTGAGCTCCTACGTCGACGAGTACGGGGCTCTGGGGGGCAGTGCCGTGGTGCTCGACGCGCGGACCGGCAAGGTGCGTGCCCTCTCCCACGTGGACTCCTCCGGCGAGGAGAGTGGTAAGAGCAGAGCCCAGCGGCACCTGAGCAATCCCGCGGTGACCACGCCCTACGAACCGGGTTCCGTGAACAAGCTGGTCACCGCGGCCGGAGCGATCGAACACGGCATCGTCGGTCCCGACACCGTGCTGCGGGTCCCGGAGAAGATCGAGATGGGTGGGGCCACGGTCAGGGACGCCTGGGCGCACGACACCCTTCCGCTGACCTTCCGGGGAGTACTGGCGAAGTCCTCCAACGTCGGAACCCTGATGACGGCGAAGAAACTGGGCAAGGAGCGTTTCGCCGAACTGCTCGACGGGTTCGGGCTCGGGCGACCAACGGGCGTCGCCCTGCCCGGGGAGAGCTCCGGAGTGGTGCCCCCGCGCAAACAGTGGTCGGACACCCGGTTCGCGAACCTGCCGATCGGACAGGGGCTGTCGATGACCGTGCTCCAGATGGCGGGGATGTACCAGGCGATCGCCAACGACGGAGTGCGGATACCCCCGCGGGTCATCGAGTCCACGGTGGACGCGGACGGCACCGAGTCGGCCTGGCCACGTCCGGACGGGGTTCGGGTGGTCAGTGAGTCGACGGCCGAGACGCTGCGGAACATGCTGCGCGGGACGGTGCAGCGAGGGGAGACCACCGAGCAGACCGGTACCGCTCCGCAGGCCGCCCTGGACGGATACCAGATCGCGGGCAAGACCGGTACGGCCCAGAAACCCGACCCCGCCTGCCACTGCTACAGCAACTCCAAGTACTGGGCGACGTTCGCGGGCATCGTCCCGGCGGGAGACCCCAGGTACGTGGTGGGGATCATGCTGGACGAACCGGAGAGCACGCACGCGGTCGCCCCACTGTTCCACGACGTGGCCGCCGACCTGACACGTCGCTACGACATCCCGTTGTCGCCGGAGCCGGCACCGGAGCTGGCGCTGCGGGCGCGCTGAACGGTCCGGCACGCGCTCGGTGGGTCGCCCGGTTCCCTGCCGGGGGTGGGGTGACCCGCTGTTTTCCGTGTGGAGCGGGGGCGGGCGGTGTCACCCGTGCGGGGCGCCCACCGTGAAACCACTCCGTGGGGCGGTGCAGGTAACCTTTTCGCCGTGCCTTCCGCGGTTGCGATTTCCCCGCCTCGTCCGACACGTGTCGAGCCGGTCAGCGTCCAACGGTTAGCAGCCTCGATCGGTGCCCGTGTCGTGTCCCCCCACGGTGAGACCGCCGCGAGTTCCTCCGCGAGGATCACCGGTGTCACGTTGCGGGCGCAGCACGTCGCCGTGGGCGACGTGTTCGCCGCGTTGCCCGGTTCCCACACCCACGGTGCGGAACACGCCGCCGCCGCGCTCGACGCGGGGGCGCGTGCCGTACTGACGGACGACGAGGGGGCACGGCGGCCTGCGCTGGCCACGCACCCGGCGGTGACCCGGGGGGACGTCCCGCTGTTGGTGCACCCGGAGCCCCGCCGGGTGCTCGGTGAACTGGCCTCCGAGATCTACGGCAGGCCTTCCGAGGAGGTTTCCGTGATCGGTATCACGGGGACCTCGGGCAAGACCACCACCAGTTATCTGGTGGAGGCGGGACTGCGCCGGGCCGGACTGGTCACGGGACTGGTCGGCACGGTGGAGACCAGGGTGGCCGGCAGCAGGCTGGACAGCGCGTTCACCACCCCCGAGGCCCCCGACCTGCAGGCCCTGTTGGCCGTGATGGTCGAGCGTGGGGTCACACACGTGGTCATGGAGGTCTCCAGCCACGCGTTGGCCCTCGGCCGGGTCGCGGGCGTCCGTTTCGCGGCGGGCGGTTTCACCAACCTGTCCAGGGACCACCTGGACTTCCACCGGGACATGGAGGACTACTTCGCGGCCAAGGCCATGCTGTTCGACGGGCGCTGTGCCCGGGAGGTGGTGTGCACCGACACCGAGTGGGGGAGACGGTTGGACCGGCCCGGGGTGGTCACGGTGGCGACCCGGGGGCGGGCCGACTGGACGGCCACCGACGTGGTGACCCACCCGAGTGGGGAGCAGTGCTTCACCGCCCACGGGCCCGGCGGCGTCCGGACCGGGATCCGGTTGCGGCTGCCCGGACCGTTCAACATCGCCAACGCGCTGTTGGCCACGGCGCTGCTCCACGAACTCGGTGTGAGCGGTGCCGCCGTGGAGGAGGGACTGGCCGAGGTCGACGTTCCCGGACGGATGGAGCGTGTCGCAGCCGGACAGGACTTCGCGGCGGTGGTGGACTATTCCCACAAGCCCGATGCCGTCGAGGCCGTGCTCGAGGCCGCCCGCTCCCAGGCGGGGGGAAGAGTCCTGGTGGTACTCGGCTGTGGCGGGGACAGGGACGCGGAGAAACGCCCGCTCATGGGATCCACCGCCGCACGGTTGGCCGACCTGGTGATAGTCACCGACGACAACCCCCGTGGGGAGGACCCGGCCGCGATCAGGGCGAGCGTGCTCGCGGGGGCGCGTGAGGTCCCCGAGGAGGAGCGTGCCGTGCTGTGCGAGATCGGTGACCGTCGAGAGGCGATCGGCGAGGCGGTACGCCGTGCCGAGCGGGGTGACGTGGTCGTCGTCGCGGGCAAGGGGCACGAGACCGGACAGGAGGTGGCCGGGGTGACCCATCCTTTCTCGGACAGGGACGAGCTGGCCGCCGCACTGAGCGAACGACGTGGAAGTCCGCAGCGGAGCGAAACCGCCGCAGCGCGGCGGTCCCCGGGACACACCCGGGACAGTGACGAGGAGGCAAGGTGATCCGGCTCAGCCTCGACGAGATCGCTGAGGCGGTCGGTGGCAGACTGCACCGCGCCGACGGTAGTGAGAGTGTCACCGCGGCCGTCGAATTCGATTCCAGGAAGATAACCCCCGGCGGGCTGTTCGTCGCGGTCCCCGGGGAACACGTGGACGGGCACCAGTTCGCCGAACGGGCGGTCGCCGACGGTGCCGTGGCGGTGTTGGCGGCGCGGGAGGTGAACGCCCCCGCCGTGATCGTTCCCCGTGTGGAGGCGGCCGACCGCTCCCGCGTGATGGCACTGTCCGGAGACACGGACGGGGCGGGGGCCGCCGTGCTGGTCGCCATGGCGCGGTTGGCGCGGTTGCTGGTGGACCGGTTGGAAGGGCTGACGGTGGTCGGCGTCACCGGTTCCTCCGGCAAGACCTCGACCAAGGACCTGATCGCGCAGTTGCTCGACCCTCTCGGCAGTACCGTGGCCCCACCGGGATCGTTCAACAACGAGATCGGCCATCCCTGGACGGTGCTGCGTGCCGACGAGAACACGGCGCACCTGGTGTTGGAGCTCTCCGCGCGGGGCAAGGGGCACATAGCCGAACTGTGTCGCTCGGCTCCTCCCCGGATCGGGGCTGTGCTCAACGTGGGGAGTGCCCATCTCGGCGAGTTCGGTTCCCGGGAGGCCATCGCGGAGGCCAAGGGCGAACTGGTGGAGGCGTTGCCCGCCGCGGAGTCCGGAGGCGTGGCCGTGCTGAACGCCGACGACCCGGCGGTCTCGGCCATGGCCTCCCGGACGGCGGCACGGGTCGTTCGTTTCGGGCAGCACCCCCACGCCGAGGTCCGCGCCGAGGACATCGAGGTGGACGAGCAGGTCCGCCCCCGCTTCACCCTGGTCACCCCCGAGGGACGTGCCGAGGTGCGGTTGCCGCTGCACGGTGAGCACCACGTGAGCAACGCGCTGGCCGCGGCCGCCGTGGCGCGGGAACTCGGAGCGAGTCCCGCGGAGATGGCCGGGAACCTGGAAGGGGTTCGCCAACTGTCCGGAAAACGGATGGAGGTCACCGAAACCCCCGAGGGCGTGACCGTGGTCAACGACGCCTACAACGCGAACCCCGAGTCGGTGCGTGCCGCGTTGAAGGCGCTCGCCTCCATGACCCGGGACTCACCGGGGAGGGGCTGGGCCGTGCTCGGCCCCGTCGGGGAACTGGGGGAGGAGGAGCCCACCGCTCACGACGAGATCGGTCGATTGGCCGTGCGGCTGAACATCGATCGTCTGGTGGTGGTCGGTGAGCAGGCACGGGCGATGCACCAGGGCGCCTCGCTGGAAGGATCGTGGGGAGAGGAGTCGATTCTGGTGCCGGACGTCGAGGCCGCCGTCGAGCTGCTGAGATCCGAGCTGCGGCCCGATGACGTCGTGTTGGTCAAGGCGTCCAACGCCGCGGCGTTGTGGCGGGTCGCCGACGAGCTGACCGCCGGGCGGAACACCTCCCGGGGTGGTGGTACGGCGTGAAGAGCATCCTCGTCGCCGCGGCCGTGGGGCTGGTCGTCTCCATTCTCTTCACCCCTTACCTCATCCGGGTGTTCTCCAAACAGGGATTCGGCCAGGAGATCCGGGAGGAGGTGCAGAAGTCCCACTCGGCGAAGCGGGGAACCCCCACCATGGGTGGGATGGCGATCCTCGTCGCCATGTGGGCCGGTTACCTCGCCACGCATCTGACGGTTTCCGAGGCGTTGCCCAGCGTCACCGCGCTGCTGGTGCTCGGACTGACCACGATGCTGGGTGTCGTCGGGTTCCTGGACGACTTCATCAAGATCCGCAAGCGGCGCAACCTGGGACTGAACAAGACGGCGAAGCTGGTGGGCCAGATGCTGGCCTCGGTGCTGTTCGCGATCCTGGCCTTACGTTTCCCGGACGAGAACGGTTTCACACCGGCTTCGGACAACCTGTCCTTCATCCGGGACATCAGCGTGGTGTCCTTCGGGGTGATCGGCTTCGTGGTGTTCGCCTACGTCGCCATCAGCGGCTGGTCCAACGCGGTGAACTTCACCGACGGCATGGACGGTCTGGCGGGGGGCACGGCCGCCATGGTGCTGGCCAGCTACGTGCTGATCTCCTTCTGGCAGTTCCGGAACTCCTGCGAACTGGTCTCCGACATCGGCCCGGCCTGTTACCAGGTACGGGACCCGTTGGACGTCGCGGTGGTGGCCGCGGCCGCCATGGGGTCCTGTGTCGGTTTCCTCTGGTGGAACGCGGCCCCGGCCAAGATCTTCATGGGCGACACCGGTTCGCTCGCCATCGGCGGTCTGGTCGCGGGGCTGTCGATGACCACCCGCACGGAGCTGCTGATGATCGTCATCGGCGGGCTGTTCGTGGTCGAGGCCCTCTCGGTGGTGTTGCAGATCGTGGTGTTCCGCACCTCGCGCAGGCGGCTGTTCCGCATGGCACCGTTCCACCATCATTTCGAGCTCGCGGGATGGGCCGAGACCTCGGTGATCATCCGGTTCTGGATACTGGCCGCCATCAGCTGTCTGTTCGGAGTGGGACTGTTCTACGCGGACTGGCTGGCCCTGGCCGGTGGAGGCTGACCTCCGAAACAGGAGGTCGCGTGTCGAGCAGCGATGGCACGGCTGTCACGGGAATCGTGGGTGAGGTAATTGAGCAGGCTGGGTAGACGGGTGCTGGTCGCCGGGGCCGGTGTTTCCGGCAGGTCCGCTGCCGAGGCGTTGCTCGCCGAAGGAGCGGAGGTCACGGTCACCGACGCCTCACGGGAGCGGCTGGCCGGGCTGGCGGAGCTGGGGAGCGCGGGGGCGCGACTGCTTCCCGCGTTGAGCGAGCCTCCGGAGGGTACGGATCTCGTGGTGACCAGTCCCGGCTGGCGTCCGGACTCCCCGCTGCTGGAGAACGCGGCGGCGAGGGGCACGGAGGTGATCGGTGAGACGGAGCTCGCCTGGCGGCTGGACAGGTCGAGGGAGAAACCGGCCGACTGGCTCGCCGTGACCGGCACCAACGGAAAGACCACCACGGTGGGGATGCTGGAGTCGATCCTGCGGGCGGCCGGGATCGACGCGGTCGCCTGCGGCAACGTCGGGCTGCCCGCCGTCGACGCGGTACGTGCCGGGCACGAGGTGCTGGCCGTGGAGCTGTCGAGTTTTCAGCTGCACTGGTCGGACACGCTCGCTCCGTACGCGGGGGTGGTGCTCAACCTCGCCGAGGACCATCTGGACTGGCACGGCTCGCTGCGCGCCTACGGCCTGGCCAAGTCCGCCGTGTACCGTGGTAACACCGTCTCGGTGTACAACCTCGACGATCCCACCTCGACGCGTCTCGCGCGGGAGCACGTCGGTGCGGCGGGTGTCGGTGTCACCCTCGGGGCTCCTTCCGAGGGGCAGCTCGGTATCGCCGACGGGCTACTCCTGGACCGTGCCTTCGGTGAGGAGGGGACGACGGAGGGTGGTTCCGTGCCGCTCGCCGCGCTGACCGACGTCCGACAGGTGGGTGAGCACAATCTCTCCAACGCGCTCGTGGCGTGCGCGCTCGCCCGCTGCCGAGGGGTGCCCGCCCGGGCCTGTGCCGAGGGGCTGCGCGCGTTCGCCCCCGGACAACACCGTTCCGTTCCCGTGGGGGAGGAGGACGGTGTGGTCTATGTGGACGACTCGAAGGCCACCAACCCCCACGCGGCGGCGGCCGCCCTGCATGCCCACTCCCGGCTGGTGTGGATCGCGGGTGGGCTGCTGAAGGGAGCCGAGGTCGACGAGTTGGTGCGGGCGCACGCCTCCCGCTTCCTGGGAGTGGTGCTCATCGGCACCGAGTCCGGGCGTATCGCCGAGGCCCTGGAGCGCCACGCTCCGGGGGTTCCGGTGGTGAGGATCCCTCCGGAGCACGAGGATCCCATGGGGGAGGCCGTACGATCGGCGCGGGAGCTGGCCGAACCGGATTCCGCCGTGGTGCTGGCACCGGCAGCCGCTTCGATGGACATGTACACCGACTACGCCCACAGAGGGCGGGAGTTCGCCGCTGCCGTGCGTGCGGTGCTGGCCGGACCCGAGAGCGGGCCCGCCGAACGGCCCAGGGGGTGATCGCCCGTGGCGGACGGAAGGACCACCGTGGCCAGGGAACGGGGCAGACAGGGGCTCGGTGAGGGACTGCGCGGGGTGACCTCGGCGCTCACCGCCTGGTTGACCAGACCGTTGGCCTCCTTCCACCTGTTGCTGGCGGTGTTCGGGCTGTTGGTCACGTTCGGCCTGGTGATGGTGCTTTCCGCCTCCAGCGTGGAGTCGTTCAGCGAGGCGGGGTCCTCCTACAGCATCTTCCTGAGGCACCTGGCGCACTGTGCGCTGGGAGCGGTGGGGTGCTATGCGGCCATGCGCGTTCCGGTGTGGATGCTGCGCCGGTTCAGTCACGTGTTCCTGCTGGTTTCCCTTGTGCTGCTCGGACTCGTGCTGACCAGCCTGGGGGCGAGGGACAACGGCGCCCAGAGCTGGCTCGTGCTGGGCCCGCTGTCCTTCCAGCCGGTGGAGCCGGCCAAGATAGCCCTGGCGCTCTGGGGGGCACACGTGCTGGTCACCAAACGGGCGTTGCTCGGGCAGTACCGTCATCTGCTCGTCCCGGTGGTTCCGGCGGCGCTGTTGATGTTCGCTCTGGTGATGATGCAGCCGGATCTCGGCTCGACGGTGCTGCTCGGCGTGGTGCTGCTCGCGCTGCTGTGGTTCGCGGGGGCGCCGTTGCGGCTGTTCAGCGCGATCCTGCTCGGTGGTCTGACGGCAGCCGTGGCCCTGGTTCTGGTGGGGGGCTACCAGATCGGGCGGGTGAGTTCCTTCCTCGATCCGCAGAGCGACCCGCGGGGGTCCGGGTTCCAGGCCAACCAGGCCCTGCTGGCGCTCGCGGACGGGGGGATGTTCGGTGAGGGCCTGGGCCGGGGCTGGTCCAAGTGGCAGTACCTTCCCGAGGCCTACAACGACTTCATCTTCGCGGTCGTCGGGGAGGAACTCGGTTTCGTCGGTTGTGCGACCCTGCTCGTGCTGTTCGGCGTCACCGCCTACGTGGGGATGCGGATCGCGGCGCGCAACACCGACCCGTGGATCAGACTGGTGGCCGCGACGTTGACCACGTGGCTGGTGGCCCAGGCCGCGATCAACATCGGTTATGTGGTCGGGTTGCTGCCCGTCACGGGTCTGCCGTTGCCGTTGATCTCCTCCGGGGGGACCTCGGTGGTAACGACGATGATCGTTTTCGGGTTGCTGGCGAACTTCGCCCGGCACGAACCGGAGGCCATCGCCGCCTTGCGTTCCCTGGGGCCGGGTAGGGTCGGCAGGCTTCTCCGACTTCCCACGCCCGCTCCCTACCGCCCTCCTGCCAGGCGGTCACCACCGGCGGGGAAACGGACGGCGCCCCCGGCGGAGAAACCCTCGGGCAAGTCCGGAGGGGGAGCCTCGCGGGCGAGGAGGAACCGGTCGAGTACCGGATCCTCACGGAGGCCTCGCGCGAGCAGGTGACCGGAGCGGCTCCGGGTGGGCGGAACGTCCGTCCGAGGGGTGCGACACCCCGACACGATCGTATGAATCACCCGAACAGGTGGGCTGGTTGCGGAGGACCGGCGGCGAGCGTCGCGGTCCCATGAGACACGAGGAGGACTTCGTTGAACACACCACAGCCGGGTTTCCCCGCCGGAGGCGGCGAGTCCCCACACCCGGAACGGAAGGGACCCACGGTCGTCGTGGCCGGGGGTGGCACTGCCGGACACATCGAACCGGCCATGGCCCTCGCCGACACGGTGCGCCGCATCCGGCCCGACTCCCGGGTGGTCGCGCTCGGCACCGAGCGAGGTCTCGAAACGGAGCTGGTCCCCAAGCGGGGGTATCCACTGGAACTCGTCCCCCCGGTCCCGATGCCCCGCAAGGCCAGTACCGAGCTGTTGCGGATGCCGATGAAGGTGCGTGACTCGGTTCGTCGCACCCGTGAGGTCCTGGACCGGGTGGGTGCCGACGTGGTGGTCGGTTTCGGGGGCTACGTCTCCCTGTCGGCCTACCTGGGGGCCCGTGGTCGGGTGCCGATCGTGGTCCACGAGGCCAACGCCCGCGCCGGACTGTCCAACAAGGTCGGAGCACGTCTGGCCGCGCGGGTGCTGGCCGCGGTACCGGACAGCGGATTACCCGGAGCACGGGTCATCGGCATTCCGCTGCGGGAGTCGATCACGGGGTTGGACCGCGCCGCCCTGCGGGCACGGGCACGCGCGCACTACGGCCTGCATCCCGAGGCCCCGACGATCCTCGTTTTCGGTGGCTCGCAGGGCGCCCAGACGTTGAACACCGCCTTCTCCGGGGCGGCCGACGCGCTGGGACGGGCGGGAGTGGGCGTGCTGCACGCGCACGGCCCGAAGAACACGGTGGCGGTGCAGCAGGTCCCCGGTGCTCCCCCGTACGTCCCGGTTCCGTACCTGGAACGAATGGACCTGGCCTACGCGGCGGCCGATCTGGTCGTGTGCCGTTCCGGGGCGATGACCGTGGCCGAGGTCTCGGCGGTGGGGCTGCCCGCCGTCTTCGTTCCGCTTCCCCACGGCAACGGTGAGCAGGCGCTGAACGCCCAACCGGTGGTCAGCGCGGGAGGCGCCAGACTGGTCACCGACGAGGAACTGACCGCGCAGCGGGTGGTCGACGAGATCCTTCCGCTGGTCAGGGACCCCGACGTGCTCGCCCGGATGAATCGCGCGACCCTGGAGACCGGCCATCGCGAGGCAGATCGGGTGTTGGCCGAGACCGTACTGGAGGTGGCCGCGCGGTGAACGGCGACACAGCCGAGAACGACCCGCAACGGGCTTCGTCGACACGACAGTCCTCCCCCGCCGGGGAGGAACTGCTCCGTCGGGTGCATCTGGTCGGTATCGGAGGGGCCGGGATGAGCGGTATCGCCCGCATCCTGCTGGCCCGGGGGCAGTCCGTCTCCGGATCGGACGCCCGGGACTCCCGGACCGTGCTGGCACTGCGCACGCAGGGCGCGCTGATCGGGATCGGTCACCACGAGGACAACCTGGACCAGCACGGGCGAGAACCGAGTGCCGTGGTCGTGTCCACGGCCATCGACACGGACAACCCCGAGCTGCGTGCCGCGCGTGAACGCGGGATTCCCGTGCTGGGCAGGGCCGAGGCGCTCGCCGCGTTGATGCGGGGGCACCGGGTCGCCTGCGTGACGGGCACCCACGGCAAGACCTCGACGACCTCGATGCTCACCGTCGCCCTGCAACACTGCAAACTCGACCCCTCCTTCGCCATCGGAGGCGACCTCAACGATTCCGGGGCCAACGCCCACCACGGTGAGGGGGGCGTCTTCGTCGCCGAGGCGGACGAGAGCGACGGGTCCTTCCTGGAGTTCTCCCCCGAAGTGGCTGTGGTGACCAATGTGGAGGCCGACCACCTGGACCACCACGGAAGCACCGAGGCCTACACGGGGGTGTTCGAGCGGTTCCTCGAACGCGTCGGGCCCGGGGGTGTGCTGATCGCGGGCGTCGACGACCCCGGAGCGGCGTTGCTGGCCGACCGCGCCGAGCGACAGGGACTGCGGGTGCGCCGGTACGGTACCGACGTGACCGGGGAGTCGGACGCGCTGATCGCCGCTTACCGTTCCGGCCACGGCCGGGGTTCGGTGGAACTGCGCCTGCGGGTGGAGGACCGCCCCCGGTCGGTGGAGCTGGAGGTCTCCGTCCCGGGGGAGCACATGGCCGGCAACGCGGTCGCCGCCCTGTTGGCCGGTCTCGAACTGGGGGCCCCGTTGGAGGGGCTCGTGGAGGGGTTGGCCGCTTTCGGTGGGGTGCGTCGTCGTTTCGAGTTCAAGGGACGGGCCGACGGGGTCCGGGTCTACGACGACTACGCGCACCATCCGACCGAGGTGCGGGCCCAGCTGCGCGCTGCCCGTACCGAAGTGGACTCGGGCAGGATGGTGGTGGTCTTCCAACCCCATCTGTTCTCGCGCACGGCCGCCTTCGCCGAGGAGTTCGCGCGGGAACTGGCCGTGGCCGACGAGCTGGTCGTGCTCGACGTCTACGGAGCCAGGGAGCAGCCCAGGCCGGGTGTGTCCGGAGCGTTGATCGCCGATGCCGTGCCGCTGCCCGCGGAGCGGGTGCACTACGAGCCGTCGATCACCGAAGTGGCCCCACTGGTGGCCGGACTGGTTCGGCCGGGTGACGTCGTGCTGACCATGGGTGCGGGGGACGTGACCATGCTCGCCCCGGAGATTCTGGCCGAGATCGACAACCGCTCGGCGGGCACCGCCGTACCGGACGGTTCGGACCCCTCATGAGGGAGTCGACGACGCGGGAGTCTCCCGGCGGACCCCGTGAGCGGGGACGCCGTGGGCAGGCGGAACCCCGGCGGAGGTTCCGAGCGGGACGGTGGATCGTTCTCGTCCTGCTCGGTGTGGTGACGGTGGCGGCGGTGCTCGTCTTCTTCACCCCGGTGTTCGGCGTTCGTTCGGTACAGGTGCGTGGTACCGAGGTGCTCGGTTCCGACCGCGTGCGTCAGGTGGCCTCCGTCGAGGAGGGGACCCCCTTGGCACGGGTGGACCGGGACGGGATCCGGCGGAGGCTGAACGAGCTGCCCCGCGTGGATTCCGTGCGGATCCGGTTGGTGTGGCCCTCGACCGTGAGCATCCGTCTCGTCGAGCGTGAACCGCTTCTCGTCGAACGGACTCCGGAGGGGGTCCGCCTGGTCGACGACGACGCCGTCTCCTTCCCCTCCTCGGCCCAGCCTCCCGGTGACCTCCCGGAGCTGCGGCTGTCCGGGGAGGACACGGAGAGGGCGCGGCGTGCGGCCGTGGCCGCCTTCACCTCTCTGGACGAGCGGGTGCGTGCTCAGGTGCGGATCGTGGAGTTCGTCCCCTCGGCGGGGGTGCGGATGTCGCTGACGGAGGACCGCACCGTCGAGTGGGGCGGCCCCGAGAAGTCGGCGCTCAAGGCGGCGATACTTCCCGTCCTGCTCACCCGGGAGGGAAACACCTACGACGTGACCAGTACGGAGCTGCCCACGGTCTCCCCGTGACCGGGGGCGTCCGCGCCCCGGACCCCCGAGGCCGTCGAGCCGACCGTGGAGCGCACCGGTCGGAGGTCGCTCTCATCGGTGGCCCAGGTAGAGGTGGTACTCGGTCTCCGTCGTTCCCAGTTTCACCGGAATCTCCCGGTGGTCCACCCGGTCGAACACCGTCCGCATGGTCGCGGCCAGCTCCGGTGCCGGTGCCGCCGACCAGACCGCCAGGACCCCGGAGGGGCGCAGGGTGGAGCGGCACTCGGTGAGGAACCACCCGTCGTACACGGTGGAGTTCGCGGAGTGGACGAGGTAACCGGGTCCGTTGTCCACGTCGAGCAGTACGACGTCCAGGCTCTCCTCCCGTTGGGAGGAGACCAGGGCGGTCACGTCCTCGGAAACCAGGTGCGCCCGTTCGTCGAAGCGGTCCGAAGCGAGCTCCGGGACCAAGCCCTGGCGGAACCATTCGACCACCGCGGGTTCCAGCTCGGCCACCAGCACCCTGTCCACGCGGGGGTTGGCCAGTACCTCGTGCAGGGTGAAACCCAGTCCCAGCCCTCCCACCAGCACAGCCAGCGGGCGGTTCTCCTCGGTGGCGGCGGCCGGTGCCTCCAGCGCGACACGGGCGAGTTCGCGTTCGCTGGCGGTGTGCAGTGTGTCCATGACGAACACCCCGTTCACCCGCAGTTCCAGCGCTCCGTTCTCCCGTCGCAGCAGGACGGTCTCCCCTCGGGGTGAGGTCGCGCTCGCGACCCGTCGCACGGTCACGGTCCTTTCCCCTCCCTGTCGTGCGTGGCGGGTACGATTCTCCTCCCGTCGGTCTTCGGCAGTGCCGGGTGGCCTTCGTGTTCCTGACGATCCGACCGAACCGGACATCGACCACGGTGGACTTCGCTCGGTGCGTGGTACTTCGCGGTACGGTGTGCACCGTGGTCGTGATACGGCGGAATGAATGCGTTCGAGGTGTCGTGGGTGGAGAGCGGGCGCTTCCCGGAATCCGGGAGGGTACTCGTGGCGGGAACCTCCGGACGACACGCGACGGGCGACACCGGCGTGCCTGCTGGACTCGACCCGACCGCGGTACCTAACGTCCGATCACGTACGAGGTTGACGCCAGCCAACCACGTAGCCGTTGATCGGCGACACGACCATGGGGCGCCAACCGGCGTCCGCGAACAGGACCGTCAGGTCCACCACAGCGAGCGCTTCAGCCACGACCAGGAAGGCGGATGACGATGACGCCCCCGCACAACTATCTCGCGGTGATCAAAGTCGTCGGCATCGGTGGCGGCGGTGTAAACGCCGTGAATCGGATGATCGAGGTCGGGCTCAAAGGCGTCGAGTTCATCGCGGTGAACACCGACGCACAGGCCCTCCTGATGTCGGATGCCGACGTCAAACTCGATATCGGCCGTGAGCTGACGCGCGGACTCGGCGCGGGTGCGGCACCCGACGTGGGATATCAGGCGGCCGATGACCACAAGGACGAGATCGAGGAGGTGCTCAAGGGCGCCGACATGGTCTTCGTCACCGCGGGGGAAGGTGGTGGCACGGGGACCGGCGGTGCTCCGGTGATCGCCTCGGTGGCACGCAAACTGGGGGCTCTGACGATCGGTGTCGTCACCCGTCCGTTCTCCTTCGAGGGCAAACGCAGGGCCACCCAGGCGGAACAGGGCATCAAGGACCTGCGCGACGAGTGCGACACGCTGATCGTCATCCCGAACGACCGTCTGTTGCAGCTCGGCGACATCGGCGTCAGCCTCATGGACGCCTTCCGTTCCGCGGACGAGGTCCTGCTCTCCGGTGTCCAGGGCATCACCGACCTGATCACCACCCCCGGGCTGATCAACCTCGACTTCGCCGACGTGAAGAGCGTCATGTCGGACGCGGGCAGTGCCCTGATGGGCATCGGTTCCGCCCGGGGAGAGGGCAGAGCGGTGGAAGCCGCGCAGAAGGCGATCAACTCGCCGCTGCTGGAGGCTTCCATGGAAGGGGCACACGGTGTGCTGCTGGCCATCGCGGGCGGTTCCGATCTCGGACTGTTCGAGATCAACGAGTCGGCGTCCCTGGTGCAGGAGTCCGCGCATCCCGAGGCCAACATCATTTTCGGTACGGTGATCGACGACTCGCTCGGTGACGAGGTGCGGGTGACGGTGATCGCCGCCGGTTTCGACGCGGGAGCCCCCACACACAAGAAGCTGGATCCGGACAAGGTCGGTTCGCGTGCCGACTCGGAGGACGCGGTCGCGGGCCGGGGACAGGTGGTCGAGGGACAGGCCGAGCCGGTGCAGCCCGAGGGAAGCGTCCGGCAGGAGACCGAGCAGCCCGTCGGCTCCTCCGCGGCAACCGGTGACTCCGAGCAGGGAGTCCGTTCCGCGAACGCGAACGCCGGCACTCAGCCGACGGGGGAGTCCGAGCGTGGCGGAACGTTCGGTGCCTTCCGTTCCCCCTCGACCGGTTCCGGTGAGGAGCGTCCGGCCGGAGCGGCTTCGGAGCAGACCGAGTCCCAGTTCGGTTCCGCCGAACAGCGTTCCACCCAGCACGTCGCCGGTCCGATCGGCACCGACGGTTCCACCATCTCCGGTGAGCAGCACGGTGGTGGAGTGCCTCCGCGGAACACGGGGGGACACACGGCCAGCGGCGGCGGTCTCGGTGGTTCGCTGCTCGGTCGTTCGCGGAACCAGAACGACGACGACAACGACGACGAGGTGGATATTCCGCCGTTCATGCGGCGATAGTCACTGAGGTGCTCCTCCGCCGAGCGGGTGCGGGACAATGGGGTTTCGTGACGGCGCCGTCGTCGGTGAGCGGCGCCTCGCGAGCAGTACCGCGAGCACTCGGGGAGGGCTTGTCTTGCTGATACGTCGTGTCGTCACGACCAGGGAGGGTGGGCGTTCCGCCCCACCCTTCGACTCGTTCAATCTGGGGGGCGGCCTCGGCGACGACCCGCAGGCCCTGGCCGCGAACCGGGCCAGGCTCGCCCGGGGGATCGGGATCCCCGAAGACCGCTTCGTGTGGATGGAACAGGTCCACGGCAGAACGGCCACCTCGGTGGACGGTCCCCGGGAGAAACCCGTGGAGGTCACCGACGCCCTCGTGACCGCGGTGCCGCGACTGCCGCTGGTGGTGCTGACCGCGGACTGCGTTCCGGTCCTGCTGGGCGATCCGGTGGCCGGTGTGGTCGCCGCCGTGCACGCGGGCCGCGTGGGGGCACGGGTGGGAGTGCTGGTCTCCGCCCTGCGGGAGATGACCGCCGCCGGAGCCCGGATAGAGCGTGTCGAGGCGTTGCTCGGGCCGGCGGTGTGCGGGGACTGCTACGAGGTTCCCGCCGAGATGCGCGACGAGGTGGAACGGGCCCTGCCGGGAAGCGCCACCAGCAGCCGGGCGGGTGCTCCCGCCCTGGACCTGCGGGCGGGCCTGTGGGAGCAGCTGGCCGCGGCGGGAGTGGCCAGGATCGGTCGGGACCCACGCTGCACCATCGAGTCCCCCGAGTTGTTCAGCCATCGCCGTGACGGCGGCCGGACGGGCAGAATCGCCTCCGTCGTGTGGTCCGAACCGGAAGGGACAACCGAGTGAGTGACGGGGACACCGGGCGACGTCGTGCCGAGCTGGCCGAGGCGCTGCGGCAGGTGCGGGAAAGGATCGATCGGGCCTGTGCCGCCGCCGGACGTCCTCCCGAGGAGGTCGAGCTGCTCGCGGTGACCAAGACCTTCCCCGCCGAGGACGCGGCGCTGCTGGCGGACCTGGGTGTGGTCGATCTCGCGGAGAACAGGGACCAGGAGGCCCGGGCCAAGGTGGAGAAGTTCTCCGAGCTGAGGCCGCGTTCCGGGGTACGTTGGCACATGGTGGGACAGTTGCAGCGGAACAAGGCCCGCTCGGTGGCCCGTTGGGCCGACGTCGTGGAGTCGGTGGACAGTGGGCGACTCGCCGAGACACTGCGGCGCGCCGTGGCGAACGCTCTCGACGCGGGGGAGAGGTCCGACCCGCTGGACGTGTTGCTGCAGGTGAATCTTGACCAGCGTACCGATCGGGGCGGATGTGCTCCAGAAGATCTCCCCGAATTGGCGGAAATCGTGACGCGAATGTGTGAGATTCGACTCCGTGGTGTTATGGCTGTCGCCCCGTTGGGCGAAGATCCCAATGTGGCGTTCGCCACCCTTTCGGAGATTTCCGAGCGGCTCCGGCGGGACTTCCCCGACGCTCTGCACCTGTCGGCAGGGATGAGCGCGGACCTGGAGAGTGCGATAGCCCACGGTGCCACTCGGGTGCGTGTCGGAACGGCCTTGCTCGGCGGGCGCCGGTTAGTCTCGCCGTGAGCCACCGAGCGGGTCGAAGCTCTGCCGTCGCTGTACCTTTCGCGGAGGAAGGGGCTTGCCGATGAGTAAGCTACACAAGCTGAAGGCGTACTTCGGCATGGTCCCGGCCGAAGAAGTCGACGAGTACGGCGAAGCGCGGGATGGTTACGAGTCGGACTACGACGCGTACGACGCGCCCGAGGACCGTGTCGGGGGAAGCCGTCGGTTCTCCGGTGCGCGTGGCGCTTCCCAGGACGAGGAACACGAGGATGACAACGAGGACGAGCCGCGCCCCCGCATGGGGCGCGGGCGCAGGCAGTGGGCGAGCGAGGCCCCGGTACGTGGTTCGCTGGCCGTGGACCCGAACCTGGAACAGACCCCACGGTTGCGCGCGGTGACCGACACGGGCAGTCACTACAGCCTGAGCCGGATCACGACCCTGCACCCGCGTAGTTACAGTGAGGCGCGGACCATCGGCGAACAGTACCGCGACGGTACTCCGGTGATCATGAACCTGACGGAGATGGACGAGGCGGACGCCAAGCGGCTGGTGGACTTCGCCGCCGGGCTGGCCTTCGCGATGCGGGGATCCATCGAGAAGGTGACCAACCGCGTGTTCTTGCTCTCACCTCCCAACGTCGATGTCGCCGCCGAGGACAAGCGGCGCCTCGCCGAAGGGGCCTTTTTCAATTACGGGTGAGTGGTGGCAGAGTTGAGCTGTGCAATTGGCCCTGATCGTTCTGTACTATCTGCTGTTCTTCTTCTGGTTGCTCCTCATCGGCCGTATAGTGGTGGAGCTCGTTCGCGCGTTCGCTCGCGACTGGCGCCCCGGTGGTGGGGTTGCAATCGTGCTGGAGACCATCTACACAGTGACCGACCCACCCGTACGCTTGGTGCGTCGGGTGATCCCGACGATCCGGATAGGCAACGTCGGGTTGGACTTGTCCATTATGGTGCTGCTGCTGGTCGTGTACATCCTGATGCGACTGGCTCAACCCGGGTAACGGGGAACCCGGTGACTCGCAGCCGAGGAGTGCGTGAGGTGATCTTGTGGGCCTGACCCCCGCTGACGTTCATAACGTGGCGTTCAGCAAACCTCCGATCGGCAAGCGCGGCTACAACGAGGACGAGGTGGACGCCTTCCTCGATCTCGTCGAGGCCGAACTTGCGCGGCTCGTGGAGGAGAACGGCGACCTGCGTAACCAGGTCGAGCAGTTGGAGGCGCAACTGCAGTCCGCTCGTTCCGACCTCGACGAGGCCCGTAGCCAGCCCGCGCCGGCTCCGGAGGCGGGCGCCTCGGCCGCGGCCACGAGCTCCGAGGAACCCCGTCGTCTGCAGCCCGTGCCGCCCCCGGCTGCTTCCGAACAGACCTCGCCCGGTGGTGACCAGCACGTGCAGGCGGCCAAGGTGCTGGGGTTGGCCCAGGAGATGGCCGACCGACTGACCGGCGAGGCCAAGACCGAGTCCGACAACATGCTCTCGGAGGCCCGCACCAAGTCGGAGCAGTTGCTGTCCGACGCGCGGACCAAGGCCGACAGCATGGTCAACGACGCGCGCAGCAGAGCCGAGACGATGCTCAACGACGCGCGCAGCAGGGCCGAGACCCTGGAACGCCAGGCACGTGAGAAGGCGGCGGGGCTGGAGCGCGACGCGCAGCACAAGCACGCCGAGGTGATGGGCAACATCACCCAGGAGAAGAACGCGCTGGAGAAGAAGATCGAGGCGCTGCGCACCTTCGAGCGCGAGTACCGGTCACGGTTGCAGAGCTACCTGGAGTCCCAGCTGCGTGAGTTGCAGGAGCACGGTTCGGCAGCCCCGACGGAGAGCTCCGGTGGGGCCAGAGCCGCCGGACAGCAGCAGAGCGGTGGTTACAACTTCGGCGCCCGTGCCGCGGAGGCAGGCTGACCCCGTCAACGTGTCGGGCAGTGCGTGACGCGAGCACTGCCCGCTCGTTGACCCTCGGGGATCCCCGCGCGGCGCGGGTGTGCCCGTAGCCGACCGAAAGCGTGGACGTCCGTGTTGCTGATCGTGCTCCTTCTCCTGCTGGTCGCGGCGGGGGTGTTGGTTCTCGCCGTGTCCGTCGGCCTCGCCCAGTGGGCCTGGCTCACGGTGCTGCTGTGCGCTGTGGCCGGTTTCGTGCTGCTGGTGGCCCGCAGGCGGGACCGGGCGCGGGCGAGCGGCCGGCGGGAGGGCGAGGCCACCGAGCGGCCCGGTTCCTCCGACGGGGAGCCCGGTGCGGTCGTTGTCGGGCAGGAGGACGATCGGGAAGAGGGCGAACCCGTCGCCGAGCCCGTGCCGGATCCGGAGACCGAGCCTCCGGAACAGCACACCGACGCCGCCGACGCGCTGCTGGTCGCCGAGTCCGGCATCGAGGTCCTCGTGATCGACGAGCGGCCTCGGTACCACCTGGACTCCTGTCCGTGGGTGGGACGCAGGTCCACGGTCCCCCTGCCCGCCCACGAGGCCAGGGAGCTGGGGTTCACCCCCTGTTCGGTGTGCCGGCCCGACCACTCGATCGCGCAGCGGGAACGCTCCCGCTGAGGGGAAGCGGCCACGGTGGTGTTCGTGCTCTGTTCACCCCCGTGGGTGGCGTGTTTCCCCGGTGCGAAACCGACTGGCGAGCACCCGCTATGCTGGTGCCAACGGCGTTGATCCGGCCATCACCGGGGAGCCTCCGGAAGAACGGGTGGAGTCCACCTCAGTAGAACCGGACGGGTAGGCCCGTGACAGCCGTGAAGGAGTGGCCGCGCACCTCGCGTGCGTGGCAAACGGGGTGGTACCGCGGTACGCGAGTGTCCCTGTGCCCGGGGCTCGCCGTGTCGTCCCCGTGCGGGTGCCGTCCGACCGGTGCCCGGCGAGGAGGAACCACGACACACTCGCGAGGAGCGCATCCGCGATGGCTTACCCGAAGGTCCCGTTCAACGGTGCGAGTTCCGAGGACCCCGAGCAGGCGGGGACCGTGGCCGCCCAGCCGTCCTTCCCCGCCGTCGAACGCGAGGTACTGGACTTCTGGAGGCGTGACGACACGTTCCGGGACAGCGTTCGGTCCAGGCAGGCGGGTGTCAACGGCGCCAACGAGTTCGTCTTCTACGACGGTCCCCCGTTCGCCAACGGTCTGCCCCACTACGGACACCTGCTGACCGGCTACGTCAAGGACGCGATCCCGCGTTACAAGACCATGCGTGGCTACCGGGTCGAGCGCAGGTTCGGATGGGACTGCCACGGCCTGCCCGCCGAGGTGGAGGCCGAGAAGCAGCTCGGCATCAACACGAAGTCCGAGATCGAGTCCATGGGCATCGCCGAGTTCAACGAGGCCTGCCGCTCCTCGGTACTGCACTACACCGACGAGTGGCAGGACTACGTCACACGGCAGGCCCGGTGGGTGGACTTCGCCAACGACTACAAGACGCTGGACCTGGACTACATGGAAAGCGTCATGTGGGCGTTCAAGCGTCTCTGGGACAAGGGACTCGTCTACAACGGGTTCCGGGTGCTCTGGTACTGCTGGCGCTGCGAGACCCCCCTGTCCAACACCGAGACCCGGATGGACGACGTCTACCGGCAGCGCCAGGACCCGGCCGTGACCGTGGGGCTGCGCCTGTACGCCGAGGGGAAGTCCTTCGACGGGGCTCACGCGCTGGTCTGGACGACCACCCCGTGGACGCTGCCGTCCAACCTGGCCGCGGCGGTGCACCCCGACGTCGAGTACGTGCTGGTGCGTCCGCCCGAGAGCGAGCGCCGGTACGTCCTGGCCGCCGACCGGCTCGGTGCGTACTCGCGTGAACTCGGCGGTGAGGACGCCGAGGTGCTGGACCGCTTTCCGGGAAGCGAGCTGCTCGGGGCCGGTTACGAGCCCCCCTTCGACTTCTTCCTCGGCAGGCCGAACGCCCACCGGGTGCTGGAGGCCGACTACGTCACCACCGAGGACGGCACCGGCCTCGTCCACATCGCCCCCGCCTTCGGTGAGGAGGACAAGGTCGTCACCGACGCCGCCGGGATCGACCCGGTCGTGCCGGTGGACGCGCACGGCCGGTTCACCGAGGAAGTGGCCCCGTACCAGGGGCAGCAGGTCTTCGAGGCGAACAAGCGGATCATCCGGGACCTCAAGGACGCGGGGCTGCTGCTGCGGCACGAGACCTACGACCACCCGTACCCGCACTGCTGGCGCTGCGACAACGCGCTGATCCAGCGGGCCGTCTCGTCCTGGTTCGTCGCCGTGAGCCGGTTCAGGGACCGGATGGTCGAACTCAACCAGCGGATCGACTGGGTCCCCGAACACATCCGCGACGGGCAGTTCGGCAAGTGGCTGGAGAACGCCAGGGACTGGAACATCTCGCGGAACCGCTACTGGGGTTCGCCCATCCCGGTGTGGGTCTCCGACGATCCGGACCACCCGCGCACGGACGTCTACGGCTCGCTGGACGAACTGGAGGCCGACTTCGGGGTACGCCCGAGCGACCTGCACCGTCCGAACATCGACGAGCTGACGCGGCCGAACCCGGACGACCCCACGGGCAGGTCCACCATGCGCCGGGTCCCGGACGTGCTGGACTGCTGGTTCGAGTCCGGGGCCATGCCGTTCGCCCAGGTGCACTACCCGTTCGAGAACACCGAGTGGTTCGAGCACCACTACCCCGGTGATTTCATCGTGGAGTACAGCGGGCAGACCCGGGGATGGTTCTACACGCTGCACGTGCTGGCCACCGCCCTGTTCGACCGTCCGGCCTTCTCCCACGTGGTCGCCCACGGCATCGTGCTCGGACACGACGGACTGAAGATGTCCAAGTCCAAGCGCAACTACCCGGACGTGCGTGAGGTCTTCGAGCACGACGGTTCGGACGCGATGCGGTGGTTCCTGATGTCCAGCCCGGTGCTGCGGGGAGGCGACCTGGTCGTCACGGAGAAGGGCATCAAGGACGCTGTCCGGCAGGCCGTGCTTCCGTTGTGGAACTCCTGGTACTTCCTGGCGCTGTACGCCAACGCCGAGGGCCTGGAAGGGTCCTGGCGGACCGACAGCCGACACGTGCTCGACCGGTACGTGCTGGCCAAGACCCGGGACCTGGTCGAGGACGTGCAGTCCGCGTTGGACGCTTTCGACCCCGCCGGGGCCTGCGCCTCGGTCCGCGACTTCCTCGAAGTGCTGACCAACTGGTACGTCCGCCGTTCACGGGACCGCTTCTGGGCCGGGGACCGGGAGGCGGTCGACACCCTGCACACGGTCCTGGAGATCACCTGCCGGGTGCTCGCCCCGCTTCTTCCGTTGACCGCCGAGGCCGTCTGGCGTGGTCTGACCGGGGGTCGCTCGGTGCACCTGCAGGACTGGCCGGACGCCGAGTGCCTTCCCGGCGACGCCGAGCTGGTGCGGGCCATGGACAGTGTGCGGCGGGTGTGCTCCACCGCCCTGGGACTGCGCAAGTCGAACAAGCTTCGGGTGCGTCTGCCGTTGCGGCGGTTGACCGTGGCGATGCCCCGGGCGGAGGCGCTGCTCCCGTTCGTGGAGCTGATCCGGGACGAGGTCAACGTCAAGAACGTGGAACCCACCACGGACGTCGCGGCGCACGGGCACTTCGAGGTCTCGGTCAACGCCCGGGCCGCCGGTCCCCGCCTCGGCGGTGACGTGCAGAAGGTGATCAAAGCGGTCAAGTCCGGGGAGTGGACCCGGACCCCGAGCGGAGGGGTGTCGGCCGCGGGGATCGAGTTGCGCCCCGAGGAGTTCTCCGAGCACCTGGTGTCCACCGATCCCGGTGCCGCCGCCGCGCTGCCGGGCGGTGAGGGACTCGTGGTGCTGGACACCGAGGTGACCGCCGACCTCGCCGCCGAGGGGCTGGCCCGCGACGTGATCCGGGTGGCCCAACAGGCCAGGAGGGAGGCCGGGCTGGTGGTCTCCGACCGCATCGTGGCCACGATCGCGGCTCCCGCCGCCGTGCGCGAGGCGATCGAGGAGCACCGTTCGTTCATCGCCGGCGAGATCCTGGCCGACTCGCTGGAGCTGGTCGAGGAGTCCGGTGGTGAGGCCCTGGTCGGCACCGTGGGGGACAAGGACACCGAGATCGCCGTGTCGGTGACCCGGTCCTGAGCCCAGGACTGCGGCACCCCGAATGTGTGGCTCGGACGGGTGAGGTAGTTCTCCCGCACGAGGTGCCGCCGTCGTCTCCGTGGGGGCGTGTCCGGAGGGACACGCCCCCACGGGGTTTCACGCCTCGTGTTCGGACCGGTCACCGGCCCATTCGGTGTGGAACACGCCGTCGACGTCGGTGCGCCGGTAGGTGTGGGCGCCGAAGTAGTCCCGCTGTCCCTGCACCAGGGCGGCGGGCAGCCGTTCGGCGCGCAGGGTGTCGTAGTAGGCCAGTGCGGAGGAGATCCCCGGTGTGGGCAGCCCGAACTCCGCGGCCGTGGCCACTACCCGCCGCCAGGACTCCTGGGCCCCGGAGAGGGCCTGCCGGAAGTCCTCGTCGGCCAGCAGGCTGGCCAGTCCCGGGTTCTGTTCGTAGGCGGCGCGGATGCGGTCCAGGAACTTCGCCCGGATGATGCAGCCTCCGCGCCAGATCGCGGCCACCGAGGCCAGGTCGATCTCCCACCCGTAGGCGTGGCTTCCCGCGCGGATCTGGTCGAAGCCCTGGGCATAGGCGACGATCTTCGACGCGTACAGGGCCTGTTCCACGTCGGCGACGAACTGTTCCCTTTCGGGTGTCCGTGCGCCACGGGGGCCGGGCAGTCCGGAGCCCGCGGCGCGCAGTTCGGTGTTGCCGGACAGGGAGCGTGCGAACACCGCTTCGGCTATTCCGCTGACCGGGCTGGCCAGTTCCAGGGCGTTCTGCACCGTCCAGCGGCCCGTTCCCTTCTGCTCGGCCTGGTCCAGCACGACGTCCACGAACGGACGACCGGTTCGCTCGTCGGTGTGGTCGAGTACCTCGGCAGTGATCCCGATCAGGTAAGAGTTCAGTCTCCCCCGGTCGAAGGAACGGAACGTTTCGGCGCTCTGTGCCGGAGTGTGTCCCAGCACCCCGCGCAGCAGGTCGTAGGTCTCGGCGATGAGCTGCATGTCGGCGTACTCGATCCCGTTGTGGACCATCTTGACGAAGTGCCCCGCCCCGTCGGGGCCCACGTGTGTGACGCAGGGGGTGCCCTCCACGTCGGCCGCGATCGAGCGCAGCGTGGGCTCCAGGTCCCGGTAGGCGCTGGAGGCCCCTCCCGGCATGATGCTCGGTCCGTGCAGCGCCCCCTCCTCACCACCGGAGACCCCGGCTCCGACGAACCGCACTCCCCGTTCGGCCAGCTCGGCCTCCCGGCGGCGGGTGTCCTCGAAGTTGGCGTTGCCCGCGTCGACGACGATGTCCTGCTCGTCCAGCAGGGGGACGAGTTCCTCCAGCACCGCGTCCGTGGGACCTCCGGCCTTGACCATCACCACGACACGTCGGGGGCGTTCCAGGGAGTCCACCAGTTCCCGCAGCGAGTAGCTCGGCACGAACTCCCCCTCCGAGCCGAACAGTTCCAGCAGCTCGTCGGTCCGTTCCCGGTGCCTGTTGTGCACCGCCACCCGGTGACCGTTGCGTGCGAGGTTGCGGGCCAGGTTGCGGCCCATGACCGCCAGGCCGGTTACCCCGATGTGGGCCTTGTCGCTCATGTGTGCTCCGTTCGTTCCCGATCCGGTGAGCCGGAGAGTTCCGTTCCGGTCAACATCGTCGACCGGGTGAGGTGTTCCCCCGGATTGCCTAGCTCATGTCGGTGCGGTGCGCAGTGTGGGTGTTCGCGCCACCGCCTCAGTCCGACGGAACGGCACCGGGACACAGCGCCGGTCGTGGGAGGGACGCATCCTGCTGGGCGCGGGCATCCGTCGGTCGGGGACAATGGGGCCGTGAGCGAGAAGCACCGCCAGGCCGGCCCGGGAGCCGGGGACGGAAAGCAGCACGTGTCGGTGGCCTCCCGGCAGGGGCCCCGCTGGGGTCTGCTGGGGCTGTTGTTCGGGATCGCGGCCGTGATGCTCGTGCTGGACGTGCTGACCAAGTCGTTGGCGGTGGCCCGGCTGGAGGGCGAACCTCCGGTCAAGCTGCTCGGCGGGGCGCTGTACCTGGTGCTGTACCGTAACCCGGGGGCGGCGTTCAGTATCGCCACCGGTCATACCTGGGTGCTGGCTCTGCTGGCCATAGCCATCGTCGGAGCCATCGTCTGGTTCGCGCCGAAACTGCGCTCCCGGGCGTGGGCCGTCGGCCTCGGTCTCGTGCTCGGTGGGGCCGTCGGGAACCTGGTCGACCGGATCTTCCGGGATCCGGCTCCGCTGCACGGCCACGTGATCGACTTCCTGTCGGTCTTCGCTCCGGACGGCAGTGTGTGGCCGGTGTTCAACCTGGCCGACTCGGCGATCGTCTGCGGTGGCGTGCTCATCGTGCTGCTCGCGCTGCTCGGCCGGGACTACGACGGAACCGTGCAGCGGGGAGGAAGCCGGGGAACGGGGAGACGGGCCCGTGGTGGTCCCACCTCGGAACGAGGGGGTGGACACGCAGAACGGGACCGTTCCGACAGTGCTGATCCGGAACGCGGTAGCGACGAGGGGAAACGTGACTGATCTGCGAACACTTCCGGTCCCGGACGGTCTGGACGGCATGCGGGTCGACGCGGGACTGGCCCGGCTGCTGGGATTGTCCCGGAGCGCGGTCGCGGCGCTCGCGGAGTCCGGTGACGTGGAGCTGGACGGTTCTCCGGCGGGCAAGTCGGACCGCCTGTTGGCCGGGTCCTGGCTGGAGGTGCGGCTTCCCGGGCAGGAGGAGCCCGAGGCTCCCCCGGTGCCGGTCGACGGTCTGACCGTGGTGCACGAGGACGAGGACCTCGTGGTGGTCAACAAGCCCGTCGGCGTGGCCGTGCACCCCAGCCCCGGATGGGAGGGCCCGACCGTGCTGGGCGGGCTGGCCGCCGCCGGGATCAACCTGGCCGAGTCGGGGCCCCCGGAACGACGGGGCGTGGTTCACCGGCTGGACGTCGGAACCACCGGTGTCATGGTGCTCGCCAAGTCGGAGCACGCGTACTCGGTGCTGAAACGCGCCTTCCGGGAACGGACCGTGGACAAGCACTACCACGCCCTGGTTCAGGGACACCCGGACCCGAGCAAGGGGACGATCGACGCCCCCATCGACCGCCACCCGCGTCACGACCACAAGTTCGCGGTGGTCTCGGAGGGCAAACCCAGTGTCACGCACTACGAGATCGTCGAGGCGTTCCGCGCCGCCTCGCTGGTGGACGTGAAGCTGGAAACGGGCCGCACCCATCAGATCAGGGTGCACTTCTCCGCGGTGCGCCATCCCTGTGTCGGAGATCTGACCTACGGGGCCGATCCGACACTGGCACGGCACCTCGGAATCACCCGTCAGTGGCTACACGCCTACTCCCTGGTCTTCGACCACCCCGCCGACGGCCGCCGCGTCACCTTCGACAGCGAGTACCCCCCCGACCTGCAGCACGCTCTGGACGTGCTGCGTGCCCAGGACCACTGAGTTCCTCCGGGCGAACCGCGTCCAGCGGGGGACTCACGAGTCCGTGATGTCCCAGACCAGGGAATGGGGGCCCGGATCGGGTGTGGGAGACCACTCGACGGTGCTCAGCTCGGTTTCCTCCGGGAGGACGAAGACGGTGTGCCCCCCTCCCGTTTCCCCGGGCGAGACCGTGGGACTGTGCGGTGGTCGGGAGGACATCGACACCGAGGACTTGGAAACGGTCGTTCCCTCCGTGGTCACCAGGACCAGATGCCGGTCCGGTGGGGTCGTGAAGGCCGTGGAGCCACGGTTGGTCAGCTCGGTGTGCACCACCACCGCCCGCTGTCCCTCGGAGAGCTGGTGCCCCGCCGCGCTGAGCAGGAAGTCCGCCGGGTCCACCACCTCGACCAGCAGCACGGAGACCGGTTCCCCGTTGGGGCCCACACCGTCCAGTTTGGTTCCGACCTTGCCCGAGCGTGGAACCGGTGGTCGCGGCGGTGCCCCGCTCTGGGCAGCGTGCGTGGCTCTGGTCCAGTTCCCGGAGGCGGGCGGACCCCATCCGGCAGGGGCGCCCTGGGAGGGTGGAGCGGAGTAGCCGCGGGGTGGGGTGCTGGGACGGTGCGGAGGCGGTCCGGCGGCGGTGGGCTGCTGTGGTGGTCCCTGCGGATGGACCGGAGCCGGGTGTGGACCGCTCTGCGGGGGATAGGGGCCGCTCGCGCCTCCGTACACCGGGTGCGCACCGCTGTGCGGGCCGGAGGGCTGGTTCGGTTGCCCCGCCTGGGGGGCGGGAGGAGGAACCGGATAACCCCCGCTCGGGGGATTCTGTGTCTGCGGGGGAGCGTACTGCGGTCCTGCGGGGGCTCCTACTGCGGCCAACGCGTTACGAATTCCGTTCGGATCACATTCCACGCCGACCACGAGCGGAAGCCCGCTGGTGGACAGTGCCGCCAGACGGGCCGCCACCTCGCGCACGTCCATGCCCAGATGAGCGGCGAGTTCGGGGATGGCGGCGCGTCCTGTCTCGGCGACGGCGTTCAGCAGGTGTATGTCCACGGGATCCGGTGCAGCCACATCAGGCCACGCTACCCGCCGGTGGAACGGGGGTGTCCCCGTGGTGCCCGCTCCGGATCGGAAACAGTGAGGTCGCTGCGGGGCACCGTCTGGCGGATCGCCGAACATGAGGTCCTTTCGGGGGAAACATCTCCCGAATCCGCTGATCGCGGGATGACAAGATCGCGGTAAACGGTGTCAACTGAGGACGGCATCGTGTTCGTCTGGAGGGCTTCATGACCGCGTCGCAACAGTGCCCGCACACCGCTCCGTCCGTTCTGGACGACGAGTTCCTGCAGGACCCCTACGTGCACTACGCCCGGATGCGGGAGAACGACCCCACCCGCCGGGTGAAGACGGTGACGGGGATGCCGGTGTGGTTGGTCACCCGCTACGCGGACGCCAAGGCCGCTCTCACCGACCAGCGGTTGCGCAAGGACTACCGCGAGATCCGCCGGGTGATGGACAACAAGGCGGCCGAGGAAGGGGCCGAGCACCCGGACATCGGGGACGCGGTGCAGGCCCACATGCTGAACATGGATCCTCCGGACCACACGCGCCTGCGCAAACTGGTGGTCAAGGCGTTCACCGCACGCAGGGTGGAGGCGTTGCGTCCCCGGGTGGAGGAGATCACCCGCGAGCTGCTCGACGACATGGCCGCGCGGGCTGCCGAGGGAGAGACCGAGATCGACCTGCTGGACGCCTTCGCCTTCCCGCTTCCCATCCGGGTGATCTGCGAGCTGCTCGGCGTTCCGGAGGACCGCAGGGACGACTTCCGTACCTGGTCCAACAACGTGGTGTCGGGCAAGGACCCGCGCGCCGCCGAACACGCCGCCGCGGCCATGGCCGAGTACCTGCTCGAACTGATCGAGACCAAACGCACACATCCGGGTGAGGACCTGCTGACCGGCCTGATCGAGTCCAGTGAGGACTCCGATCGCCTCCAGGGCAACGAGCTCGTCGCCATGGTTTTCCTGCTGCTGGTTGCCGGGCACGAGACGACGGTCAACCTGATCGGCAACGGCACGCTCGCCCTGCTGGACTCCCCCGATCAGCACGAGAAACTGCGCACCGAACCGGAACGGGCCGCGAAGGTGGTCGAGGAGGCCCTTCGGTTCGACGGCCCCGTGAACCTGGCGACGCTGCGTTTCACGAGCGAACCGGTGACGGTGGGGGAGGTCGAGATCCCCGAGGGGGAACTGGTGCTGGTCTCCCTGGCCTCGGCGAACAGGGACGAGGACAGGTTCCCCGACGCGCAACGTTTCGACCAGGACCGCGCGACCGGTGGACACCTCGCCTTCGGGCACGGTATCCACTTCTGTGTGGGCGCGCCGCTCGCCCGCCTGGAAGGGGAGATCGCGCTGCGCCAGTTGAGCGAGCGTTTCCCGAACATGACCCTGGCCGTTCCTCGGGAGGAACTGCGCTACCGGTTCAGCACACTCATGCGCGGTCTGGAGCGTCTTCCGGTGACACCGGCCTGAGAGGGGACGTGCGAGTTCCGCGTGGCCTCCGCTCCGGGACGTCGGCCACCGCCGGTTCGCGAGCCCCCGTCACCGGCGTGCGATCACGGTGTAGGGCCCCACACTGCGGGTGACGAACGCGGGGTCCCGGAACAGCTCGGCGTCGAACAACACCGGGTAGTTGTGCACGTTCGGCTGACGGGGGAAGGCGTCGGCCTTCAGCGTCAGGGACAGCTTGCCCTCGGGGGGATTGACCTTCTCGGCGTCGTCGAGGACCTGCGGGACGTACACCTCCTCCGAGTCCGAGTGGTGCCGCACGACGAACACCTCGGGTGCGGTGAACTCGGTGTCGTCGAGCATGCGGAGCAGCTCCTGGCTGCTCGTGGCGTTCGACCAGCGCCTGATCGTGGCCGCGCGGTGCTCGTACTCCGCCAGGGGGTTGGCGTAGTGCGGGGTTTCCTGCTGGAAACCCCAGTACGGGTGGTAGGGCAGCAGGTCGTAGTTCGTGGTGAGCAGCACGGTGTCCCGAGGAGGCTCGTCCGTGAGGCCGGTGATCGTCGAGTTCAGCTCGTCCAGCCAGGCCCCGGGATCGTCCGGGTCGCTCTCGTCCAGCGCGGTTCTGCCGTTGGGGTAGTAGTCGTTGTAGGCGGACTCCGTCTCGGCCGCCAGCCCCACCCGGAGTTCGTGCTGGAACACGCCCAGTGAGCCCGTGATCCCGATGATCACGGCGAACACGGTCAGCCGCAGCCCGTACCAGGCGGAGAGTTTCCGGCGCAGCCAACCGAGCAGTTCCACCAGCCCCAGAGCTCCCGAGACCGCCAGCGCGCTCTCCAGCACCACCCTGAGCCGGAAGGCCAGCAGGGTGGTCTCGGCCAGCAGGGCCAGTGTGGACAGCCCGAACCAGATGTAGACGCCTCCCACCACGGTGAGCAGGGCCGGAGCGACGTGGCTGGTGGTGGACCGGACGATCAGCCACACCAAGCCGCTCAGGCACAGCAGGCCGAAAGCACCCACGTTCGTGAACGGAAGGGGCAGGAAGGCGCTGGACGCCGGCAGGTAGTGTTGTGCGGCGCTGCGTTCGAACAGCCCCCCGGCGAGCAGGAAGGGCAGCCACACGATCAGCGCCAACAGCCCGCTGGTGATCCCGATCGGAACCAGCCGCAGGAACAGCTCCCACGCCGTCCTGCCGATCGCGGCGCCGTTGCGGACCCGCAGGATCCCCACGACCACGGCGAGACCGACGATCAGCAACACGCTGAATCCGAAGTGCAGGGTGTAGGTGACCGCCGCGAACCCGGTGAACACCCCGATGCCGATCAGTGTGGGCAGCGGAGTCCGGCCCGGGCGGCGCAGGGCGTACCAGGCCAGCACGATGATCGGGGGCAACCAGGCGGCCGACGGCCAGGCGTAGGGTTCGAGCAGTCCGTGGCGTGTTCCCGCGAGGACGGTGACCAGCGCCGCGAGCAGGGCCAGCCGCCGTGACAGCACCAGGCTCCACAGGGTGAAGGCGACCACGGCGGTCACCGAGAACCAGAGCACGGCGTAGGGCTTGTAGGCGGCCCAGCCCTCCCACCCGATCAGCTCGGCGAAACGGCCGCCCAACCAGAACCATCCGGACGGGTAGTACGGGGGGATGCCCAGGTAGTTCATGTCGGCGGGCAGCGCGTGCTCGGCCATGCGGGTCAGATACTGCATACGGAAGGCGTTGTCCCCGCTGGAACCCCCGTAGTAGAACCGTGTTCCCTGTAGGGGCAGGGCGAGCAGCAGGGTGCTCAGCGTGGCCAGTACCGCCCAGACACCGCCGAGACGCACCCACTCCGCACGCGGTAGCCGTCCGGGAAGGACCACGGCGCCGAAAACGAGCACGAGCAGCCCCGTGGTGCTCAGCACGGCCAGGGCGTCGGGGCCGTGGCTCGGTTCGATGATGCCGATGTGAGCGACCACGAACTGGAGGGCGAGACTCAGGGCGGCAGCCGTGGTCGCCCCGAGCAGGAGCTCGGCGACCGTCCGTCCGGCCGGTACTCTCGGCGCGGAGCGGGGACGTTCGCTCGGGGCGGGGGCCGGTCCGGTCGGCGTGGGATCTGGCAAGGCGTCCGCCACTTTCCTGGTCCGGGAGTTCGGATATGACTGTGCACGAAGAATAATCGACATACGAACGGGCCCTCGCGGACCCGCGAGCAACGGGGGCCGGACGCAGGTGTGTGAGGAGGACTCGTGGGATCGGTCGACGTGCCGGGGGGAGAGCCCGCTTTCGGTCGGAGTGATCCGGAACCGGAGGAGGACGAACCACGGAGGAAACCTCGTGTGGTGGTCAGGGCGGATCTGCTTCCGGGGCTGAGCGTGTTCTCACTGCTCGCGCTGCTCGGACTTCCACTGGGCTGGGTCTGGTCGAGACTGGCGCCCGCCCAGGAGAGCGTCATGACCGCGGACGGCGAGCTCGTGCCCGTGCTGGTGGAGAGTTACCACGAGTTCGACGGTCTGGCGATCTTCCTGCTGCTCGGCCTCTCGGCCGGGGTGCTGGTGGCCGCGGCGCTGTGGTTGTTGCGCGGCAGGCGTGGGCCGGTGCTGTTACTGGCGGCGGTGCTGGGCTCGGTGCTGGCGGGATGGCTCGGCACCCGCGTCGGCACCTCGCTCGCGGCGGGGATGTACCCGCTGCCGGAACGGATGGAGGCGGGGGACCTGGTCGAGGTGGCCCCTCGGATCGACACCCCGGCGGCTCTGGTGACCCAGCCGTTGGCCGTGGCGCTGGTGTACGGCCTGCTCGCCTCCTGGAACGGGCTGGACGACCTCGGCAGACGCCGTGGCTGAGGACCTCCGTCCACCCGGCCGGCGCACACCGAGGGGTGCTCCGGCCGGGTGGGGGTCATCTGCTGCGTTCGAGCGTTCGCGACAGACGTCCGCCCAGTCGGCCGGCCAGCTCGACCAGCTTCGAGCGAGGTCGTTCCCCGGCGGGGAGTCTGCCCGCGACCACGTCCTCGATCAGGCTGCCGACCGTCTCCTTGGCGCAGCTCCGGTTCGCCCCGATTCCCCCGGAGGGGCCGCGTTTGATCCAGCCCACGACATAGGTCCCCGGCCTGTCCCACACGCGTCCCGCGGTGTGGGGGACGGTGCCGGTTCGTTCGTCGAAGGGGAGCCCGGCGACCGGTCGGCCCCGGTGGCCGATCGCCCGTACGACCAGTCCCGTGGGAATGTCGACGCTTCCGGAGTGTCCGGTCACTCGCACCCCCCGGACCCGGGTCTCGCCGAGGAACTCCTCGGGGGAGGAGTGGAACCTCAGGACGATGCGTGTCCGCCCGTGTGCCGGTGCCGCGTTCCAGTCGACGGTTTCCTGGGTGAGCCCGCGCAGCAGTCCCGCCTTGCTGTTGGCGGGGGCGGCGTCGACGGTGCGTGCGATGTCCGGGTCGTGGGTGTCCACGACCAGCTCGACATCCTCCCGTTGGACGAGGGCCAGCAGCTCGGGCCTGGTGTAGGCGGCCTTGTCCGGACCGCGTCTGCCGAGCAGCACCACCTCGCGGATCCCGCTGGAACGGAGTTCGCGCAGGGCCCTCCGCGAGATCTCGGTGTGCTCCAACTCGTCCGGGTCGGTGGTCAGGATGCGGGCCACGTCCAGGGCCACGTTGCCGTTGCCCACCAGCACGGCACGTTCGGCCGAGAGGTCGATCGTCGCGTCCGCGACGTCCGGGTGCCCGTTGTACCAGGCCACCGTGGTGGTGGCCGGCACGCTTCCCGGGAGTTGCTCACCGGGGACGTCGAGAGTGCGTGCCGCCGAGGCGCCGACCGCGTAGATCACCGCGTCGTACTCGGCGGCCAGCTCCTCTGTGGTGATGTCCCTGCCGACCTCGACCCCCAACCGCATCTCGACCCTCGGGTGGGTGTGGAACCGGGCGAAGGTTTCGCCGATCTTGCGGGTGGAGGGGTGGTCCGGAGCCACCCCGTAGCGCACCAGACCGCCGGCTGTGGACAGGCGGTCGATGAGTGTGACGCGGCAGTTCGTGTGCAGCAACAGGTCCTCGACCGCGTACATGCCCGCCGGGCCGGTGCCGACCACGGCGACGTCCAGCGCCGGGAAGTCGCTGGGAATGGTGCGGTCGAACACCGGCGGTCCCCACGCGTGGAAGTTCGGTGAGTGCTCCTCGCCGGTGGAGGCGACGGGCTCGGAGTCCCGGGTTTCGGCGTAGTAGTCGGCGTTGACCTGCGCGTACGCCCGCATCGGACCCGTGAGGGCGTCCACCGGGAAGATCGCGTCGACCGGGCAGGCGTCCGCACAGGCACCGCAGTCGATGCAACTGGCGGGGTCGACGTAGAGCATCTCGGTTCTGCCGAAGTCCGGTTCGTCCGGAGTCGGATGGATGCAGTTGACCGGACACGCCGCCACGCAGGAGGCGTCGGTGCAGCAGGTTTGTGTGATCGCGTAGGCCATGTCAGATCAGATTCGCGCGCTTGTAGATCCAGGTCGACGCCTTGGTGAGCAGGCCCGCCGAACTCAGGAACTCCATCAGACCCGAGCAGCTGGAGCGCATCAGGGACTTGTGGTGCTGGTTCGCCTTGGCCTCGCGGACTGCCCGTTTGACGTCCAGCCCGGCCTTCTCGTAGACCTTCTTGTTCACCATGCTGGTGACGATGAAGTAGGAGGCCACGGCCACGACGAACGCGTTGATCTGTTTGCGCAGCCAGCCCGCCTTCTCCAGTCGCTCCTTGGTCTCCTGGCGGGCGAACTTCATGTGGCGGGACTCCTCGACCACGTGGATGTTGTTGACCGTGCGGACGAAGGGCACCACACGCTCGTCCCGCATCCAGTCCCGCTGCATGACGTCCAGGACCTCCTCGGCCACCAGGATCGCGGCGTAGGCGGCCTCGCCGAAGGCCAGTGCCTTGAACACGCGGCCCAGTTCGACCACTCCCCGGGGCGGCCGGTAGGCGGGGGCGCGGAGTTTCGCCGCCCCGCGCGCGAACATGATCGAGTGCCGGCACTCGTCGGCGATCTCGGTCAGCGCCCACTGGAAGGCCGGGTCGGTCGGGTCCTTGGCGTAGAAGTCCCGCAGCACCATCTGCTGCAGGATCATCTCGAACCAGATTCCCGTGCTCGCCACCGACGCGGCCTCCTGCCGGGTCAGCTCGCGTTGCTGCTCGGGAGTCATCTCCTTCCAGTACGCGGTGCCGTACAGGGTGCTCCACTCGGGGCTGGTGCCGTGGTAGTTCGTGTCCAGCGGGGTGTCCCAGTCGACTTCCTGGGCCGGGTCGTAGGACAGCGTTTCCGAGGACTCCAGCAACCTGCGGGCCACGTCGTCGCGGTCGGGGGTGCCGGAGGGAGTTCCGTTCTCGGTGATGCTGCTGGTCATGGCTGCTCCCTGATGGGCTGACGATGACGGTCTGGTGTTACCGACATTTAGGGGTTACTGAAGGTAACACTTACTTGCTCGCCACGACGAGATCCCAATCACTGTGATATGAATCACGAAAATTGATGATTTCGGGTGAGAGGGGAACTCGTTCCCGAAGGGAGGGGCCGAGAGAGGCGGGAAACGGGACGAGGTCTGGGCGGAACAACCGCCTCGCGGACCTCACGAGGGCGAACGGGGGCAGGTCGGGTGACCGAGCCCGTTTCCGGGCCGTGTGGGACCGGCGCCGGCCGCCGCGGCGGCCGGCGCCGGTCAGATCAGCCGCAACGACTCGAGCGAGCGGTCGATCTCCTCGGGGGAGACGCTTGCCACCGTCTCCTGGTCGGCGATGCCCACCAGAGCGACACTTCCCCGGTCGGTGGAGACCGTCACCACGCCGATGTAGGTGGAAGGTGCCCCGCACGGGCCCACGGACTCGGGGACGACCGTGCCGGACAGGAAGCTCCCCGTGATCGCTCCCCCGTCCAGCTCGACCGGGCGCGGATCGTCCAGTTCGGTCTTCGGGGGTGCTCCCTCCGGAGTGGTCCAACCGAGTTCGGCGATCCGGCGCAGCACGTGCTCCGCCGCCGAGGCGGAGTCGGACTTCTCGACGGAGGTCAGCCCCACTATGGCCCGGTACGAGGTGGAGGCCTGTGAACAGAACCCGTCCAAGAAGGTCGAGTAGTTGGTCAGTGCCATCCGCCGGCCGGACTCGGTCTCGAAGCCGGTGATCCCCTCGTGGTCGGTCTCCCAGAGCGGTGGGACGTCGTAGGCGATCCCGGCGTCGCGGACGGCAACCGCCTGCCACCCCGGTTCCAGGGGGGAGACCGGAGTGCTCGGAGCGGCACTCGCCGAGGTCGCCGCTGCTCCCGCGCCGCCCACCGTGGAGCCGTCCCAGGGTTTGACCAGCACCAGGGTGGTGACGATGGTGATGACGCTGGCCACGGCGGTGGAGGCCACCGCGATGGTGGGACCGTACCTGCGCAGCAGCGACTCCCGGCCAGCGCCGGCGCCCGCAGAGCCGGAGGTCTGGGGGTCGGAGGGAAAGCGTCCCGAGGTTCCGGGATCGGCGGAATACGGTCCGGACCGCCCCGTCCCGCTCCGGGGCGGGACGGGGTGCTGGGGTTGACCTCCCTCGTGGGAAAGCGGTTGCCCACTCAGTGGGTCGTAGTAGTGCCGTCCCGAGCTGTCCGTCCCGTGCCAGTTGTTCGACCCACCAGGTAACGACATGGTTCGTGATCCTAGCGAGCACCCGGCGGACGCCGTGCGGCGATCCGCGTGGTCGCGCCGGTCAGTTGATCCCGGCCTGCTCGGCGAACTCGGACAACTGGGCGGGAACGGCGCGGAGCCTGCGCACGAACTCGGTCTCCCTGGTGAGCAGCGCACGGACCAGCCGCAGTCGCGCGAGCGGATCGGTCTCGGCCAGCAGGTCCTGGCGGTCCTCGGTGGCCAGTACGCAGCTTTCGGCCAGCCCGTAGGCGAGTGCGGAGGCGTCCGTGTTCTCGGGTGGTGTGGTGCTGCCCTCCACTCGCAGTCCCGTGGCCAGGTAGCGCTCGTGCGCGGCGCGTGCCGAGGCGGCCAAGCGTTCCCCGAGCCGTTCGGTCTCCGGGTCGGGCTCGGTGTCGGGCAGCCACTCCACACGCGCCATCGGGTACGGTGCCGCCTCGGTGTCCAGCTGCAACAGTCTGAAGCGTTGTTCGCCGGTGCTGGTGGTGTCGTAGCGGCCCTCGGGAAGCTGCTGCACTTCGCCCATGCGGGCCGAACACCCTACTTCGTACATCGCGTCGACGTTGTTCTCGCCGACCTCCCAGCCCTGGCGGATCCCGACCACGCCGAAACGACGGTCCGGGACCACTTCGTTGACCAGGTCCTGTACGAGTCGGCGGTACCGTGCCTCGAAGATGTGCAGCGACAGCGAGCCGCCGGGGAACAGCACGCTTCCCAGCGGGAACAGTGGGAGAGTCTCGGTCACTCCTCCAACCTACGTGCCCCGCCGCCGCACTGACCAACCGCGCGGCGGCGGGACGGAGTCAGCTGGGTGGACGCAGCACGGCGAAGGCGTCGGTGATCTGCAGATCACGCGAGGTGAAGCGGAACAGCGCCGGGGGACGTCCTCCCGAGGGGCCGGAGGACACCGTTTCCCCGGTGGCTTCCAGCGCGCCGCGCCGGGAGAGCACCCGTTGCAGGTTCGTGGCCGAGACCCGGTATCCCAGCGCCGCCGAGTAGATGTCGCGGAGCTCGGCCACGGTGAATCTCGGTGGGGCCAGGGCGAACCCGATGTTGGTGTAGGAGAGCTTCGCCCGCAGCCGTTCCCGGGCGGTCAGCAGGATCTCCTCGTGGTCGAAGGCCGTGGCCGGAAGGCTCTCCACCGGGTGCCAGGCCGTGTCCTCCGGAAGGGTCGGGTCGGCGTCGCAGGGGATGAGTCCGAGGAAAGCGGTGGCCACCACACGTTTTCCCGGTACGCGTTCGGGGGCGCTGAACACCGAGAGCTGTTCGACGTGGGTGAGTTCGCGCACGTCGACCTTCTCCGCCAGCTGCCTGCGGATGGAGCGCTCCACCGTTTCGCCGGGGCCGAGCCTGCCTCCGGGCAGGGACCAGCGGTGCGTGTGCGGAGGTCTGGCGCGTTGCCAGAGCAGTGCCTGCAGGGCTCTGTCCCGGATCCGCAGGACACCGGCGAGCACCGCGTGCTCGACGGGTGAGTTCGCACACGGATGGTCCTCGGTTCCCGACGTGTTAGCATGGGGCACGTTTTCGATTATAAGACGAAAACCCTGGTTGGAAAATCAGGAGATCGAGGCCCCGGGGAATCGGGGCCCTTGGGAATCGGCGCGGTGCCCCGTCGCCGCGCCGGTGAGGAGGAGACATGGCCGCGACAGCAGCCAGTCACGGCGTCTCGGCCGGGCTCGACACGGCGGCGGTGCGGCGTACCGAGGACGGCTACACGGGTGTGTCGGCCACCGAGGAATGGGCCGCCGAGGTCCGTCGGTTGGCGGAGCGGCGCAACGCCGTGCTGCTCGCGCACAACTACCAGCTTCCCGAGATCCAGGACGTCGCCGACCACACCGGCGACTCCCTGGCGTTGAGCCGGATAGCGGCCGAGAGCACGGCCGACGAGATCGTCTTCTGCGGCGTGCACTTCATGGCCGAGACGGCCAAGATACTGAGTCCGGACAAGACCGTGCTCATTCCCGACGAACGTGCCGGATGCTCGCTGGCCGACTCCATCACGGCCGAGGACCTCCGCTCCTGGCGGGAACAGTTCCTCGACGCGGGCGAGCCCGAACCGGTGGTCGTCTCCTACGTCAACACCACGGCCGAGGTCAAGGCGGAGACCGACGTCTGCTGCACCTCGTCCAACGCGGTGGACGTGGTGCGTTCGATTCCCGAGGAGCGGCCCGTGCTGTTCTGCCCGGATCAGTTCCTCGGTGCGCACGTCAAACGGGTCACCGGCAGGCAGAACCTGCACGTCTGGGCCGGGGAGTGCCACGTGCACGCCGGGATCAACGGGGCCGAGCTCGCCGAGCGCGCCGCCTCCGAACCGGACGCGGACCTGTTCATCCACCCGGAGTGCGGCTGCGCCACCTCGGCGTTGTACCTGGCCGGGGACGGCACGGTGGACTCCGAGCGGGTGAAGATCCTGTCCACCGGCGGGATGCTGGACGCGGCACGCAGCACGGGCGCTTCCTCCGTGCTGGTCGCCACCGAGGTCGGGATGCTGCACCAGCTGCGCACGGCGGCCCCGGACATCGACTTCCGCGCGGTCAACGACCGCGCCTCGTGCCGGTACATGAAGATGATCACTCCCGCGGCGCTGCTCCGGTGCCTCACCGAAGGCAGGGACCGGGTGGAGGTGTCCGACGAGGTGGCGCGGCGAGCCCGTTCGGCGGTCGAACGCATGATCAGTATCGGACGTCCCGGTGGTGGCGAATGACCTGGCGGGCCAAAGCCGACCTGCTGGTCGTCGGAACCGGCGTGGCCGGGTTGAGCGCGGCCCTGCGCGCCCGCGAGCTCGGGCTACGGGTGCTGGTCGTGAGCAAGGAGGAGGTCTCGGCGGGCAACACCTCCTGGGCCCAGGGAGGCGTCGCCGCTGTCCGTCCCGAGGAGAAGGACCCGGGCGACAGCGTGGAAGAACACGTGCGGGACACGCTGGAGGCCGGAGCGGGACTGTGCTCACCCACGGCGGTGAACAGCGTTCTCGGGGACGGAGCCTCCGCCATACGTCGGCTCCGCGCCTGCGGGGCACGTTTCGACACCACCTCCGGAGGCAGGCTCGCCCGCACCAGGGAAGGCGGGCACAGCGCTTTCCGGGTGATCCACGCCGGTGGGGACGCCACCGGCGCCGAGATCCAGCGTGCGCTGGGCACGACCGCCTCCGCGGAGGGGCTTCCGGTGCTGGAACGGCACTGCGTGGTGGAGCTGTTGCACACCGAGAACGGTGCCGTGGGAGGGGCTCTCGTGCTCGACCACGCCGGACGTCCCGGTGTGCTCCGTGCCCCGGCCGTGCTGCTCGCCACCGGAGGTCTGGGACAGCTCTACCGGGCCACCACGAATCCGGAGGTGGCCACCGGCGACGGGATCGCCCTGGCCCTGCGGGCCGGTGCCGAGGTGGCCGACCTGGAGTTCGTCCAGTTCCACCCCACCGTGCTGCACGTTCCCGGTGAGAACGAGGGCAGGCGACCACTGGTCACCGAGGCGGTGCGTGGCGAGGGGGCGGTACTGGTCGACGCCCACGGCGAGCGGGTGATGCGGGACGAACACCCCGCCGGTGATCTGGCCCCGCGCGACGTGGTGGCCGCCGCCATCGAGCGGCGGATGGCCGAGACCGGTACGGAGTCGGTCTACCTGGACGCCACCAGGGCGCTGGGTTCCGCGCTGCCCGAACGTTTCCCCACGGTGTACGCGGCGTGCCGTGCCGCGGGGATCGACCCTGTGGTCGAACCGATCCCGGTCACCACGGCGGCGCACTACTCCTGCGGCGGAGTAGTGTCCTCAGTGGATGGAAGAACCGGTGTGGCCGGGCTGTACGTGGCCGGTGAGGTCGCCAGGACGGGACTGCACGGCGCGAACAGACTGGCCTCCAACAGCCTGCTGGAGGGAGCCGTGCTGGGGGTGCGGGCCGCGGAGAGCACCCGGCACGACCTCGCCCGCGTCCACCAGGGACGTGCGAGACCGACACCGGAACGGCTTCCCGCCGCCCCCGTGGTCGACCGGGGTGTGCTCCGGAGGATCATGAGCGGTCACGCCGGAATCGAACGCGACGGCGCGGGGCTGGACGAGGCCCGCGCGGCGCTGGAGGCGGCCTCGGTGGTACGTCCACTGCGCACACGGGAGAACGCCGAGGACGCGGCCCTGACGCTGACGGCCCACGCCCTGCTGGTGGCGGCCTCCCACCGCACCGAGTCGCGGGGATGCCATCGTCGACGTGACCACCCGGACACCGACGATCTCCACTGGCGGCGGGCCAATCCGCTGCGGCTGGACGCGTCCGGCTGGCTGATCCGCTCCGCTCCGGAGGAAACGAGGGACGTCGCGTGAACCTGTCCGAAGCCACCACCCGGAACCTGCGCGCGGCCGGACTGGATCCGGCCGAGTCCGAGGTGCTGGTCCGTGCCGCCCTGGCCGAGGACCTCAGGTACGGCCCGGACGCCACCACCGAGGCGACGGTGTCCGAGCACTCCGTGGCCACGGCCGAGTTCAACACCCGTACCTCCGGGGTCCTGGCGGGGCTGCCCCTGGTGCTCGCCGTGCTGGACCAGGTGGTCGGCGCCGACCGCTACCGCGTCGAGCACGCGAGCGTGGACGGCTCCCCGGTGGGGGCCGGCGAGTCCGTGCTCACGGTACGGGCCCCGGTACGAACGCTGCTCACCGCCGAGCGGACCGCGCTGAACCTGCTGACCCACCTCTCCGGAGTCGCCACGGCCACCGCCGCCTGGGTGGAGGCGGTGGCCGGGACCGGCTGTCGGATCCGGGACAGCCGCAAGACCCTTCCCGGCCTGCGGGTGCCGCAGAAGTACGCGGTGCGCTGCGGGGGTGGCGAGAACCACCGTTTCGGGCTCGGGGACGCGATGCTGGTCAAGGACAACCACGTGGCCGCGGCCGGTTCTCCCGGAGCCGCGCTGCGTGCCTGCCGCGAACACGCCCCCGACCTTCCCCTCGAAGTGGAGGTCGGTGACCTGGACGAACTGGACGAGGTGCTGCGGCAGCGGCCCGGACTGGTGCTGTTGGACAACTTCGCCCCCGAGCAGTGCGCCGAGGCGGTGCGACGTGCCGGTGCGGTCTCCCCGGAAACCGAGTTGGAGGCCTCCGGGGGGCTCACCCTCGAACGTGCCGCCGACTACGCGGCCACCGGGGTGCACTGTCTGGCCGTCGGGGCGTTGACGCACTCGGCGCCCGTGCTGGACATAGGGCTGGACATGTAGGGAGCAACTCCGACACACGGGCGCGCGGTCGTGGGGTGACCCGCGGGCGGCGACCGAGTCTCCCGTCCGGTGGGAGTTCAGCCCGACGCGGGGCGGGAGGACGCGCCGAAGGACTCCTCGCCCCGCAGGTCCGGCACCTCCGGTGAGGAGGTGTCCAGCGGAACGGTTCCGGAGCGCACCATCCCGAGCTGGACGCACTGCCGCTGGGAGACCGCCTCCAGGGCCCAGTCGACCGCCACCCGCAACCGGTTCGCGGGCATCGCCATCAGGTGGTACCCCCGGGTGACCACCTTGGCGGGGAATCCCGACACGGGAACGTGCAGCGGGTTGGCCGCCGCCTGGTGCGCACCGAGGTCGACCACGAAGCCCAGGTCGCGGTGCCGGTATCCCCGTAGCTTCCCATCCCGCAGGGAGGCCACCACGTTACTGGCCGCGAGCTTGCCCTGCCGGGTGGCGTGTTGGGCCGTCATGGGGGTGAGTCCGCCCGGATTGCCCCTGTCGGGGACACCGGCGGCGTCGCCGCAGGCGAAGATCCGGGGGTAACCCGCGACGTTGAGCGTCTCGTCGACCGCGATCCTGCCCTGTCGGGTCTCCAACCCGAGGGACTCCACGAGCGGGTCGGGACGCACCCCCACGCACCAGATCAGCGAGTGGGTGGGGACGTGTCGTCCGTTGTCGAGCGTGACCCCTTTCTCACCGGCCTGTTCGATCGAGGTCTCGGTCAACAGCTCGACTCCGCGGGCGCGCAGCACGTCGGTGGCCGCCTCCGACAGCCTGTGGTCGAGCCCGGGCAGCACGCGCGGGGCCACGTCGAGCAGTTTCCAGTGGATCGGCTGGTTGGACAGCTCCGGGTGCCGGTCGGCCAGCAACCGGGTGAAGTCCGGCCCCTGGGCGGCCACCTCGGTGCCTGTGTAGCCCGCCCCGACGACCACGAAGGTGCAGCGCGCGTCACGTTCGGCCTGGTCGGTCGTGGCCGCGGCGAGTTCTATCTGCCTGGTGACGTGGTCACGGAAGTACAGCGCCTCCGGGATGCCCCGGAAACCGTGCCCGTGGGTGGCCACTCCGGGGATGGGCAGCAGCTTGTTCACGCTGCCCGCGGCCAGGATCAGGCGGTCGAAGTCGAGTGATCCGGTGTTGTCCTCGGGGTCGGTGTAGGTCAACTGCTGACGGTCGGGATCGACCGAGGTGACCTCGCCGAGCACCAGACGCACCCGTGGCAGGGTTCCCGGAAGGGAGATCGTGATCGCGCGGGGGTCGAGGATCCCCGCGGCGACCTCGGGCAGCAGTGGCAGGTAGAGGAAGTAGTCGGTGGGATTGACCAGGACGATCTCGACCTCCTCCCGCCGGGTTTCCCGGGCCAGCCGCTCCGCCGCGTGATAGCCGGCGAATCCCCCGCCCACGATCACTACTCTGTTGCGTCCCATCGTGTCCCCAACTGGTCGGCTCTCCTCGGCGGCCGGGTACCCGGTGGGGAACTCGATCAAACCGGTCCGTCGCCCGCCCGCAGAGCCGCCTCCCGGGGAGAAGAGGGCGAGGGGACCTTTTCAGAGCTTCCGGTTGGCCAGCACCGGAAGGGTCTCCCTGGCCTGCTCGACCTGGGAGGGATCGATGTCGGTGACCAGCACGTCGGGTTCGGCCTCCAGCTGGTCGTGGATCATTCCGTACGGTGTGACCACGGTGCTGTAGCCGATTCCGGTGGGGGCCTTCGGCGAGGGATCCCTGCCGATGCTGCGCGGATCAGCCTGGCCACAGGCCACCACCCAGGAGGTGGAGTCGAGGGCCCGGGCGCGGACGAGCAGTTCCCACTGTTCGCGCTTGCCGCTTCCCGCGCCCCAGGAGGCCGCCGTGAGCAGCACCGAGGCTCCCCGTTCGGCGAGGGCGGTGTAGAGACCGGGGAAACGCAGGTCGTAGCAGATGCTCAGCCCCACGGTCGCGCCGGGCAGCCGGACCGTCACCGGTTCCTCCCCCGGCGAGACCGTCCGGGACTCGGTGAATCCGAAAGCGTCGTAGAGATGGATCTTGTCGTAGTGCGCGCGCCGGTCGGGGCCGGTGACCAGCAGGGTGTTGGTGACCCGTCCGTCGGCGGCCGGGGTGAACATACCCGCGACCACGGTGATCCCCGCGTCCTCGGCCAGCCTGCCGACCTCTCCGGCCCACGCCCCGGTCAGCGGCTCGGCCAGCGGAGCCAGTGGGGTCCCGAAGCACGCCATGGTCGCCTCCGGGAACACCGCCAACTCCGCACCGGCCTCGCCGGCACGGCGCACACCTCCGGCCACGAGCTCCAGATTCGCGTCGGGGTCCGATGTGGACGAGATTTGGCACAGTGCGATGCGCACCAGCTCACCTCCGCTCCGGCCGGGTCCGTCTCCGCCATCCTCCCATCCTGCCGTCCGGCCACGGAGGGTTCGGAGCGCCCTCTCCGGCAGGAGGACGGACGTCGCCGCGGCTCGGGCGCGGAGAGTAGCCAAGATCTCATCGTGTTGCCAGGAACTTGCAGTAATCTCTAGAGTCTCGGCGTGTTCAACCGCCGCACCCTGATCACCTCGTCCCTGGCGGCCTTCGCTCTGGCGGGGACGGCCTGTTCGGCACCGTCGAACTCCGGAGGCGGCAGCGGGCCCCGTTCCATGCTGTTGGCCGACGGCTACGAGCCGAGCAGCCTCAACCCGCTGCTGGGCTACGCCCGCTACGGAGCCGCCAAGTTCTACGACGGGCTGCTCGCCTTCGACGGTCGCGGGACACTGCACCCGGCACTGGCCGCCGAACAGCCCGAGTCCACCGACGACGCCCGCACCTGGACGGTGCGACTGCGGCGCGGAGTCACCTTCCACGACGGTTCCCCCTTCGACGCCCACGACGTGGTGGCGACCTACAGTGCGGCCGTCGATCCCGCCTACGCCGCGACGATCAGTTCCGACCTGTCCATGCTCGACAGCGTCGAGGCCGTGGACGAGCACACGGTCCGCTTCCGACTGAACATCCCCTACGCGGCCTGGCCCGCCCGGATGCTCATGGGGATCCTGCCGAAGGACGCGCTCGCCGAAGCAGCGCCCCAGGATCGTTCCCCGCTCAACACCGAGCCGGTGGGAACCGGGCCCTACCGGCTCGCCGAGTGGCGCCGGGGCGAACGGATGATCTGGCGCGCGAACGAGGACTACTGGGGCGGGACCCCGGAGGTGGACGAGATCACGGTCGTGTTCGCCACCGACGACAACACCAGGGCACAACGTGTCCAGGCCGGGGAGTTCGACGGTACGGTGCTGCCCCCCACGCTGGCGGGACGGATAGGAGGGGACTCCTACCGCACCGTGCACCACGACACCGCCGACTACCGGGCCATCACCCTGCCCAGTGATCACCCGGTCACCGGTGACGCCGCGATGCGCCGGGCGCTGAACCTGGCGGCCAACCGCTCGGGGATGGTCGAGAGCCTGCTCGGCGGACACGGCACCCCCGCCCACACCCCCGTGCCCGCCTCCATGGAGCGCTACCACGCTCCCGAGGCCCGTTTCGACTTCGACCGGGAGCGGGCACGCCGGGTGCTCGACGAGGCCGGATGGACCCCCGGCCCGGACGGGATCCGGCAGCGGAACGGGACACCGGCCAGGTTCACCGTCATGTACTTCGCCGACGACACACTGCGCAAGAAGTTCGCGGACGCCTTCGCCTCGGACGCGGAGAGGGTCGGCGTCCGGGTCGAGCTCGCCGGGGTGGACCGGTCGGAGGCCGCCGAGCGCATCGGTACCGACGCGATCGTGCTGGGCGGGGGATGCCCGGTCGACCCCGACGTCCAGATGTACTCGGCGCTGCACTCCTCGATGATCGGAACCGGCACCTACCGGAACCCGGCCAAGTACCGCAACGACCGGGTCGACTCGGCGCTGGACGCGGGAAGGAACACGGTCGATCCCGCCGAGCGGGCCCGCCACTACAAGGAGGCCCAGCGGGCCTACGTCGCCGACCCCGGCCTGGTGTACCTGGCCTTCGTCCAGCACAGCTACGTGATGCGTCGTGGTGTCTGGGACGGCTACGAACCGGTGGTCGAACCGCACACCCACGGAACCACCTGGGGGCCGTGGTGGAACGTCGAGGACTGGACACCGAAGAGTTGAGGTCCGCGGTATGGCCGGCGCGCCGTGCCGGCAGTCGTTCCGCGGCGGTGCTGTGGCTGGTCCTGCGGAGAGTGGTGTGGGCCGTTCCGGTGCTGCTGCTCGTGTCGCTGGGGGTCTTCCTGCTGGCGGCGGCGTCCCCGTTCGACCCGATCCACCAGTACTACGGGGTGCGGATCTACGACGCCTCGGCGGCGGACGTGGCCAGGGTACGGGCCGAGCTCGGTCTGGACCGTCCGGTGCTGTCGCGCTTCTGGGAGTGGCTGAGCGGCCTGTTCTCCGGGGATCTCGGCGTGTCACGGTCGATGCGCCAGCCCGTGGTCGAGGTGGTCACGCAGCGCCTTCCGTGGACCCTGCTGCTGGCGGGCACCGGGCTCGCCCTCGCCGTGGTGTTCTCCCTGGTGGTGGGCACGGTCGCCGCCTGGCGCCAGGGAGGATGGCTCGACCGGGCGGTCACGGCTCTCGGGCACGCGCTGGAGGGAGTGCCGCCCTTCGTGCTCGCCCTGCTGGCCATCGCCGTGTTCTCGCTCGGACTCGGGTGGCTGCCGGTGGCCGGACTCACCGACGCGGGCAGTTCGCTCGGTGTCGGGCAGGTGCTCGAGCACCTGGTGCTGCCCGCGGCGGTGCTCGGTGTCTCCCAGGCGCCCTGGCTGGTGCTGCACGTCCGTCAGTCCCTGCTGACCGCCCTGACCGAGGACCACGTCAACGGGGCACGGGCGCGGGGGATGGGCGAACGGATCGTGGTGCTGCGCCACGCCCTGCCGACGGCGCTTCTGCCGTTCGTGGCCCTGATCGGAGCGCGCGTTCCGGAGCTGGTCACCGGGGCCGTGCTCGTGGAGGAGGTCTTCTCCTGGCCCGGGGTGGCCTCCGCCGTGGTGACCGCGGCGAAAGCCGCCGACTACCCCCTGCTGGCCGTGCTGACGCTCCTGGCCACGGCTGCCGTACTGCTCGGTTCGCTGCTGGCCGACGTCGCCGCGATCCTGCTCGACCCGAGGGTGGCCACCGATGGTTGAACTCAGGCAGCACGACTCGTCCCCCACGAGGAAGGGGGAGTGGCGCGACGTCGCCCGCTCGCGGGCGGGCACCAAGCGCGGGCGTGGGGCGACGCGCTCGCGCACCCGGCTCTCGGTGGCGGTGCTGGCGTTGTTGTTGCTGGCCGCCGTGCTGGTTCCGTGGCTGTCCCCCTCCACCGGGCTCGTGGACTACGGCTCGGTGCGGATGCCTCCCGCACCGGGGCATCCCTTCGGTACGGACACCTCGGGAAGGGACCTGTTCACGCGTTCCTGGGCCGGGCTGCGGATATCGTTGCTGGTGGCGGCCGTCAGCACACTGGTCTCCACGGTGCTCGGCTCCGTGGTCGGCACCGTGGCCGGATCGTTCGGAGGATGGACCGACCGGCTGCTGATGCGGCTCGTCGACGCGGTCAACTCCGTTCCCCACCTGCTGCTCGGCATCGTCATCGTGGCCCTGTACCGCGGGACCGTGCTGGCCGTGGTGCTGTCCATCGGACTGACCCACTGGGCCACGGTCGCCCGTGTCGTCCGCTCCGAGGTGCTCGGTCTGCGGGAGCGTCCCTACGTCGACGCGGCGATCTCGGCGGGGGCGAGCAGGTGGTGGATCCTGCGCAGGCACATGCTGCCCGCCGTGGTTCCCCAGGCGTCCCTGTCGGCCGTGCTGCTGGTCCCGCACGCCGTGTTCCACGAGACCGCGCTGAGCTTCCTCGGCCTGGGGCTGCCCCCGCATCTGGCCAGCATCGGCAACATCCTCGGGGACGGACGGGAGGCGGTGTTGCTGGGTGCCTGGTGGATCGTCGCCTTCCCCGCGCTGTTGCTCGTGGCGACCACGCTGGCGGTGTCGGGACTCGCGGCCGCCTGGCGGGACCGTACGGTTCCGGCGCGCCGTTCCGAGTTGACGTTGTGAGTGCTGTTCGCCTGCCGGAGGACGGGGGTGTGGGTGTGGACCAGCGCGGTCCGCTGCTGTCACTGGACGACATGTCGGTGCGTTTCCGACTCGGTGGTCGGCGTGCGGGGGAGGTGGTGCGCGCGGTCACCGACGTGCGGCTGAGACTGTTCCCGGGACAGGTGCTCGCCCTCGTGGGGGAGTCCGGTTGCGGCAAGTCGGTGCTGGCCTCCTGCCTGCTGGGGCTGCTCCCGGACAACGCCCAGGTGCGCGGCGAAGCCCGGGTGGGTGGCCGGGAGGGGGAGGTGGAGCTGCTCTCGGCCTCCGAACGGGTGCTGTCCCGGCACGTCCGGGGGCGCCGGATAGGGCTGGTTCCCCAGTCCGCGAGCACGCATCTGACCCCGGTGCGCACCGCGCGGTCCCAGCTGGTCGAAACGGTGCGTCACCTGCGCGGGCGGGGCAGGGACGGTGAGGTGGACGAACTCGCCCGCCGGGTCGGACTGGCCCCGCAGGACCTCGACCACTACCCGCACGAGCTGTCCGGCGGCATGGCCCAACGTGTCGCCGTGGCCTCGGCTCTGGTGGGGGATCCTCCCGTGGTCGTCGCCGACGAGCCCACCACGGGACTGGATCGCCCGCTGGTGGAACGTACCGTGGACCTGCTCGCCGAACTGGCGGACCGGGACCGGGGGGTGTTGTTGATCACCCACGACCTGGGCGCGGCCCGGCGTGTCGCCACCCACGTGGCCGTGATGTACGCCAGTCGTCTCGTGGAGACCGGTCCGGCCGCCGAGGTGTTCGAACGCCCGTGGCATCCCTACACGGTGGGGCTGCTCAACGCTCTGCCCGAGGCCGGTTTCGAACCGATTCCCGGACGGCCTCCCGCCCTGACCGAACTCGACGTTCTCGAACGGAAGTGGGGTTGCGTGTTCTGCCAACGTTGTCCGGACGTGCCCGGGGTCTCCCCCTGTGACGGAAACCCGGAACTGGTCACCCACGGGGACCGTGCCGTCGCCGCCCATCCGCCATGCTGAGGGGACGGGGGCTGGTGGCCGGCTATCGGCGGGGACGGCCCGTGCTCGACGGGGTGGACCTGGATCTTCCCCGCGGCGAGGTGCGGGGGTTGGCCGGGCCCAGCGGCTGTGGGAAGTCCACCCTGGCGCGGGTGCTCGCGCTGTTGCACCGCCCCTGGTCCGGTGTGGTGGAGCTGGACGGAAGACCGGTCGGCGGGTTCCGGCACGCCGCCTCCCGTCGGGAGCGGACCTCCGTCGGTATCGTCTTCCAACAGCCGCGTCCCGCCGTGGACCCCCGGATGTCCCTGCGCCGCGTGCTCGCCGAACCCCTGCTGGCCAGCGGGCTGGGGGATGTCGCCGGGAGAGTGGCGGAGCTGGCGGAACTGACCGGTCTCGACGGGGAACTGCTCGACAGGCTTCCGCACGAGGTCAGCGACGGCCAGTTGCAGCGTGCCTGCCTGGGCAGGGCGCTCGCGCTGCGGCCGCGTTACCTCGTCTGCGACGAGATGACGGGGATGCTGGACGCCTCCACCACGGCGGCCCTCGTCCGCGTGGTCGAGGAGCAGGTACGCCGAGAGGGGACCGGGGTGCTCGCCGTCAGTCACGACGAGTCCCTGCTGCGCGCGTGGGCGGGGGGCGATGTCATCCGGCTGTGAGGTGTCCGGATGTGGCAGGGTGAGGTGGATCGCCGGCGTACGGCGCCGGCCGGCAAGCCCAGATGGTTGTGGAGAGCACTGATGAGTGAACAGACCACGTTCATGCAATGGCGCGAACGCGCGAAGTCGGAGATCCGGCAGGAGCATCCGCAGCTGCGTTGGTTGTTGCTCACCGCCGGGGCCGTGGTGGTGCTCGCGATCCTGGTGGGGGTCGTCGTCCTGCTGCTGGGGTGAACGTCCGCGCGGGCCCACCCCCGTGGAGTGGGCCCGGCGGGGCCGCTCAGCGACCGCTCTCTTCCAGCAGGATCGACACCGCCTCGTCGTTGCGGCTGGTCTCCCGCTGGATCACCTCGTCCGGCGGGTAGAAACCGTCGAGTCCTCCGCTGCTCGGGTACATCTCGAAGGTGAACGACAGGATTCCGTGCTCGGCCCACATCCAGTCGTTGACGCTGCCGTCGGTGACGTAGAGGTCACTGGACTGCATGGGGGTGTAGCCGTTGGTCGCCGCCATGCTCCTGCCGATCGAGGCGAACCTGCGGTACTCCTCCTCGGTCATACCCGGAGCGGTGTCGTCCGTGGTGTAGCCGTAGGGCCACAGCACCAGTTCGGAGAAGGTGTGGAAGTCGATGTGGCCGGTCAGCTGCTGCGTGCCGTCCACCACCCTGGACTCCACGAAGTCCCGGATCGCGGAGGTCTCCGGCGCGGAGAACGGTGCCGGACCACGGTAGGTCGGTGAGTTCGGACTCCCGCTGGAGCCGCCGCAGCATCCCCACTTGTGGCCCCAGTTCCGGTTCAGGTCGACCGGGGCGGACTCCCTGTTGCGGCGCCAGCCCCGGTAGTAGGTCCCGCCGACGTCGTAGACGACCCCGTCCGGGTTGACCATCGGGACCACCCAGATCTCCCGGCTGTCGACCGTGTCGGTGATCGCCGGGTCACTGCCGTAGTTGTCGGTGTAGCGCCGCAGGATGTGCAGGCACATCTCGGCGGTCAGGTGTTCCCGCGCGTGCTGGTTGCAGGTGAACAGCACCTCGGGCTCGTCCTCGTCGGTGCCCGCGTTGTCGCTGATCTTCACGGCGGGGATGTCGCGTCCCCGTGCGGAACGCCCCACGCTGGTCCTGTCGACGATCCCGGGGTGCTCGGTGGCGGCGGCCTCCACCTCCTCGGTCATCTCGGAGTAGGTGTGGTACCCGCTGTCCTCGGGCGGGAAGTCACCGGGGGCGGCTCGGTGCGGGGAGCCACTGCTGGGGGCGGCCGCCCGGGACAGCCGCATCCCCGCCGAGCGCAGCCGCCGGACCTGGTGCTCGTCCGCCTCGACGAAGGCGGTGTCCCCCTTCAGGGACAGCACCAGGGCGCCGGTGCGCTGGATCTCGGTTCGGGTCCGGCTGTCGGTGTCGGTGATCCGGTACACGGACGTGGCCGTGGCTGTGCCCCGGTCGGTGCCGGAGCCACTCCCGTGGCGTTGTTCGGCCGCCGACTGGGTGGCGGGCAGCGCCAGCAGACATGCCGCGACGGACAGTGCCGCCGTGGCCCGTCGTCGTGATGCGCGCATGGTTTCTCCGATCGGTCGCGGATCAGGATCATCCGAGACTCGCTCCGATCACGGCGTGTGACAACCTACGTACGTGTGAGTCGGACTCCGCCGTTCCGGTGGGACGACGAGGGCGACGAGTGGGAGCAGCCGGTCGGGTGCCCGTCCCCCGCGGGCTATCCTGGCGACAGCGACGTTTGCGGAAGGATGTCCATGCTCAGCCGAATTGACCTGCGCGGTCGGGAACCCTCCGTGGGAGAGCTACGCAACAGGCTGCCCCGAGCCGGGATGGACGTGGAACACGCGCTGTCCGCCGTGCGCCCGGTGCTCGACGACGTGGCCGAGCGGGGTGTGCCCGCTGCCCTGGAGCACACCGAGCGCTTCGACGGAGTGCGTCCGGAAGGGGTTCGGATTCCCTCCGGGGAGCTGCGACGCGCCCTGGACGAGCTCGATCCGGAGGTGCGCAAGGCCCTGGAGGTCTCGGCGGAACGTGCCAGGAGGGTCCACGCCGACCAGCGGCGCGAGGACGTGACCACCGAGGTGGCCGCCGGGGGGACGGTCACGGAACGCTGGGTCCCGGTCTCCAGGGTCGGCCTGTACGCGCCGGGAGGACTCGCGGCCTACCCGTCGAGCGTGGTCATGAACGTGGTCCCCGCCCAGGCCGCCGGAGTGGAGTCCCTGGTGGTGTGTTCCCCTCCCCAGGCCGAGTTCGGAGGGCGACCGCACCCCACCACCCTGGCCGCCGCCGCGCTGCTGGGGGTCGACGAGGTGTGGGCCGTCGGCGGGGCCCAGGCGGTCGGTTTGCTCGCCTTCGGCGGCTCCGACACCGACGGGACGCCGCTGCGGCCGGTGGACATGGTCACAGGGCCGGGCAACGTCTACGTCACGGCGGCCAAGCGCCGACTGCGCAACGTCATCGGCATCGACGCCGAGGCGGGACCGACCGAGATCGCGATCCTCGCCGACGACACAGCCGACCCGGCACACGTGGCCGCCGACCTGATCAGCCAGGCCGAGCACGACACCCTGGCCGCCAGCGTGCTCGTTACCCCCTCCGAGGAGTTGGCCGGAGCCGTCGACGAACAACTGCGCGAACGTGTTCCGGCCACCAGGCACGCCGAGCGGATCCGCACGGCACTGACCGGACAGCAGTCCGGTTGTGTGCTCGTCGACTCGTTGTCGGAGGGCATCCGGGTGGTGGACGCCTACGCCGCCGAACACCTGGAGATACAGACCGAGGACTCCTCCTCGGTGGCGGCCCGGGTGCGGAACGCGGGGGCGATCTTCGTGGGACCCTATGCGCCGGTGTCGCTCGGCGACTACTGCGCGGGCTCGAACCACGTCCTCCCCACCGGCGGGTGCGCGCGGCACTCCTCCGGACTGAGCGTGCAGAGCTTCCTGCGCGGCATCCACGTGGTGGACTACACCAGGCAGGCGCTGCACGAGGTCGCCGACCAGGTCGTCGCCCTGGCCGACGCGGAGGACCTGCCCGCGCACGGGGAGGCCGTGACGGCCCGCTTCGCATGAACGGTTCGGCAGCCGGGCGCGGCGTGTCCGAACGACCGACGAATTGGTGGGAATTCGATGAGTGACGTGATCGGCGGCGAGACGACGCTGGCCGATGTCCCCCTGAGGGAGGATCTGCGGGGTCGCAGTCCGTACGGTGCTCCCCAGCTGGACGTTCCGGTGTTGTTGAACACCAACGAGAACCCGTTCCCCCCTCCCCGGGAGCTGGTCGAGGACGTCGTCGCCGAGGTGCGGGAACAGGCGGGGAGACTGAACCGCTACCCGGATCGGGACGCGGTGGCGTTGCGGACGGATCTGGCCGCCTATCTCACCGGGGCCACCGGGGTGGCGGTGTCGGCGTCCAACGTGTGGACGGCCAACGGTTCCAACGAGGTCCTCCAGCAGGTCCTGCAGGCCTTCGGTGGCCCGGGGCGCACCGCCCTGGGGTTCGAGCCCTCCTACTCGATGCACCCGATCCTGGCCTCGGGCACCCGTACCGAGTGGGTGCCCGCGCCGCGCCGTGCCGACTTCACCCTGGACGGGGGCGAGGCTGCCGCCGTGATCGCCGAACGCGATCCGGACGTGGTTTTCGTGACCAGCCCGAACAACCCCACCGGGCAGTCGGTGGGATTGGCGGACCTGCGGGCCGTGCTGCGTGCCGCACGGGGGTTGGTCGTGGTGGACGAGGCCTATGTGGAGTTCTCCGAGCGCCACAGCGCGGTGGAGCTGATCGAGGAGTTTCCCGCCCGGCTCGTCGTCAGCAGGACCATGAGCAAGGCCTTCGCCTTCGCGGGCGGCCGGCTGGGTTACCTCGTCGCCTCTCCCGCCGTGGTCGAGGCGTTGTTGCTGGTGCGGTTGCCCTACCACCTGTCCTCGGTCACCCAGGCCTCCGCCCGCGCCGCGCTGCGCCATTCCGAAGCGACCCTGGGTGGGGTCAAGCTGTTGGTGGACGAGCGCGCCCGGGTGGTGGACAGGCTGCGTGAGCTCGGGTTCAGCCCGGTTCCCAGCGACGCGAACTTCGTGCTGTTCGGTCGGTTCCCCGATGCTCACCGGGCCTGGGAACGGTACCTGGACTCGGGGGTGTTGATCCGCGACGTGGGAATCGAGGGCCATCTTCGGGTCACCATCGGCTCGCCACGGGACAACGACGCCTTTCTCGCGGCCAGCGAGCACGTCAGTGAGGAGATCGTCAAGTGAACTCGCCTTCCCGGATCGGAAGCGTGCAACGGGAGACCAGGGAGTCCGCGGTCGCCGTGGAGCTGAACCTGGACGGCCACGGTCGGGTGGAGGTGGACACCACGGTGCCGTTCTACGACCACATGCTGCACTCCCTGGGAACCCACGCCGCTTTCGACCTGCGGGTGCGGGCACGGGGGGACACCCACATCGACGCACACCACACGGTGGAGGACACCGCCATCGTGCTGGGACAGGCCCTGCGGCAGGCGCTCGGCGACAAGTCCGGCATCCGCAGGTTCGGTGACGCCTGGATCCCGATGGACGAGACCCTGGCCCACGCGGCCGTGGACGTGTCCGGACGCCCGTACTGCGTGTTGGACGGCGAACCGGAGCAGTACAACTCCTTCACGATCGGGAACAACTACCCGTTCGTGCTCAACCGGCACGTTTTCGAGTCCCTGGCCTTCCACGCGGGGATCAACCTGCACGTCCGTGTGATCCACGGCAGGGACCCGCACCACATCACCGAGGCCCAGTACAAGGCGATCGCCCGTGCTCTCCGCGCCGCCGTCGAGGTGGACCCGAGGTTCGCGGACGCGGTCCCCTCCACGAAGGGGACCCTGTAGCGGTTCCCGCACCGCTCCCCCGAAGGGGGTGCGGCATGCCCGCTCTCCTCGTCACTCACCCGGCCGGGGCCACTGGGGCGGCTGCTCCTTGACAGCGCGCCGCGTGAACAGCAATGTTGCTCATTGAGCAATGTTGTGTGTATCGCGCAACACGGCGTGTGTACACGGGGCTCTGCCGCCGGGACGACGAGGACAGGGGGTCCCCATGGGCAGGTCGTCGACAACGAGGGTGGGATCTCCGGCCGTGCCACCCACCCACGAGCACGGTTCCACCGGTTCGATCCTGAGTGCGATCGGGGACACCCCACTGCTGCTGGTGGAGGGGATACGGGCGAAGGCCGAGTTCCTCAACCCCTCCGGTTCGATCAAGGCCAGGGTGGCCGCCTACATGATCGAACGTGCCGAACGTGCGGGACTGCTGCGCCCCGGCGACACCGTGGTGGAGGCGAGCAGCGGAAACACCGGCAACGCCATGAGCATGGTGGCCGCGGTCAAGGGCTATCCGATGCTCGTGGTGATGCCCCGGGAGGTCAGCGCCGAACGCGCCGCGATCTGCCGCGCCTTCGGGGCCGAGACGCGGACCGTCGGCGACTTCCACGTCAACGAGGCTCTGGAGACGGCCAGAACCCTGGGACGTCAGCCCGGTTACTTCGCGCCCCGGCAGTTCGACAGCGAGTGGAACGTCGACGAGAACCGCACCTGGCTCGGCCCCGAGATCCTGCGGCAGCTCCCCGCCGGGGTGGTTCCCGACGCCGTGGTGGGGGGCGTGGGTACGGGAGGGACGATCATCGGCGTGGGGCAGGCCTTCCGCGCGGTCAACCCCTCCTGCCGCGTGATCGCGGTTGAACCGAACGAGTCGTGCACCCTGGCCACCGGCGAGGTGGACAAGCACCTCATCGAGGGGATCTCGGACGGCTTCGTGCCCGACGTCTTCGCGCGTCACCGCGACGAGGTCGACGAGATCGTCGCGGTGGACAGTGCCGAGGCCCTGGAGCAGACCCGGGACCTGGCGCGTCGGCACGGGCTGTTCGTTGGGCCCTCCTCCGGAGCACACTTGGTGGCGGCGAAACGGATCGGACGGCGCAACCCCGAACTCCGGGAGATCGTGACCTTCCTGGCGGACGAGGGCGAGAAGTACCTCACCGAGCACTTCGACTGAACACGGTGCACCGTCGTGACCGGTGGCGGGGCACCCCGAACGGACCGGGCCGAACAACAGGCCGGACTCGCAGGGAAACGGGTGGATCGCGTGGCAAGGCGCAATTCCGACGGCGACATCGACGAATCGGAACTCGACGTGCGCGCACCGGAACGGGCCGCGGTCGGCGTGAATGGGATCACCGTGGCGTTGCGACGGAGCGTGGAGCAGATGGGGGTGGCACGGACAGCCAGAACCCTGCCGCTGTTGAACCAGCGCGACGGGTTCGACTGTCCGGGGTGTGCCTGGCCCGACCCTCGTGAGGAGGAGGGGGACTCCCGCAAGGCCGCCGAGTTCTGCGAGAACGGGGCCAAGGCGGTCGCCGAGGAGGCGACCAGGCGCACCGTGGACGCGGACTTCTTCCGCACGCACCCGATCGACCGGTTGGCCGAGCACACCGACTACTGGCTGGGGCAACAGGGAAGGCTGACCCAGCCGGTGATCCGGCGTGAGGGGGACACCCACTACCGCCCCGTCGACTGGGACGAGGCCTTCCGGGTGGTGGCCGACAAGCTCCGGGAGATCGGAGCCGAGCACACCGCGTTCTACACCTCGGGCAGAGCCAGCAACGAGGCGGCGTTCTGCTACCAGCTGCTGGCGCGTTCCCTCGGGACGAACAACCTGCCCGACTGCTCGAACATGTGCCACGAGTCCTCCGGCACGGCCCTGAACGAGACGATCGGCGTCGGCAAGGGATCGGTGAGTCTGTCCGACGTGGAGAACGCCGATCTCGTGGTGGTGATGGGGCAGAATCCGGGGACCAACCACCCACGGATGCTGTCTTCGCTGGAGCGGGTGAAACAGCGGGGCGGCCGCATCATCGCCGTCAATCCGCTGCCGGAAACCGGACTGATGCGTTTCCGCAACCCCCAGCGTGTTCGCGGGGTGCTCGGCCCGGGAACCCGGCTGGCCGACGAGTTCGCCCAGATCCGCATCGGCGGCGACCTGGCTCTGTTCAAGGCGCTCGGCGCCCTGCTGTTGCGGGCCGAGGACGAGGAGCCCGGTACGGTGCTGGACCGCTCGTTCGTCGAGGAGCACACCAGCGGCTTCGCCGAGTACGCCGCGCAGGCGCGGGACGTCGACTGGGCCGAGGTGGAACGGCTCACCGGGCTGGAGCGTCCCCGCATCGAGCGCATCGCACGGATGTTCGCCGAGTCACGCGGGACCGTGGTCTGCTGGGCGATGGGGATCACCCAGCACAGGCAGGCCGTGGCGACCATCCGTGAGATCGTGAACGTCCAGCTGCTGCGCGGCATGATCGGAAAACCCGGTGCCGGGGTGTGCCCGGTGCGGGGACATTCCAACGTCCAGGGGGACCGCACCATGGGCATCTGGGAGAGGATGCCCGCGTCGTTCCTGTCCGCCCTGGACGAGGAGTTCGGACTGGAGGTGCCCCGCGAATCCGGTTGGGACACCGTGGAGACGCTGCGTGCCATGCACGAGGGGAAGTGTCGGGCCTTCGTCGGGCTGGGCGGCAACTTCGCCGCGGCCACCCCGGACAGCGCCGCCACCGAACGGGCGCTGCGCGGTTGTGAACTGACCGTGCAGGTCTCGACCAAGCTCAACCGCTCGCACGTGGTCCCGGGGCGCACCGCGCTGATCCTGCCGACGCTGGGGCGTACCGAACGGGACCGCCAGCACAGCGGTGAGCAGTTCGTGACCGTCGAGGACTCCATGTCGGTGGTGCACACCTCGCGCGGACGGCTCGAACCCTGCTCGCCGCACCTGCTGTCCGAGGTGGCGATCATCTCCCGCCTGGCGCGCGCCCTGCTCGGCGAGCGTCACCCCGTTCCGTGGGCGGAGTTCGAACGGGACTACGACCGGATCAGGGACCACATCGCCGCCGTGGTCCCGGGGTGCGACGACTACAACCGTCGGGTGCGGGAGCCGGACGGGTTCGTGCTGCCACACCCTCCACGGGACCGGCGGAGTTTCCCCACCGCGACGGGCAGGGCCAACTTCACCGTCAACGTTCCCCACGCGATTCACGTGCCCGAGGGACGGTTGCTGTTGCAGAGTCTGCGCAGCCACGACCAGTACAACACCACGGTGTACGGGCTGTCCGACCGCTACCGCGGAGTGGAGAACGGACGTCGGGTGGTGCTGGTCAACCGGGAGGATCTCGCCGAACTGGGGTTCGAGGACGGACAACTGGTGGATCTGGTCTCCGAGTGGGCCGACGGCTCCGGCGAGCTCCAGCATCGTCGCGCCGAAGGGTTCCGGCTGGTCGCCTACTCCACTCCGCGCGGCTGCGCGGCGGCCTACTACCCGGAGGTCAACCCGCTGGTCCCCCTGGACTCGGTGGCCGAGGGCTCCAACACCCCGGTGTCCAAGGCGGTGGTGGTCCGGCTCGAACACCGCTGAGGCGGAAGGGGAGAATGCCCCCGTTCCCGTCCCACCACCCCACACGGAGCAGCGGTGCGTGATCTCCTTCCTCTCCTCCTGCTGGCCCTCTCCGGTTTTCTCGCCGGGGGCGCCTACGCGATGTGGAAGAGCAGCCGCCTGTTCGCGGTGACGCTCGCGACCACCGCGGTGCTCGCCCTGGTGGGCGGGGTGCTGTGGTGGTCGTGACGGGCCGTGGTAGGGGCGTGTGCCGTGGTTGGGACGACGGGACGGTGTCGCGGAGCCGGCCGGTCGTTTCCGGAAGGCCCCGAACGCCCCCGTGGATCACAGGCCCCCGTCGCTCTTCGGGCGTAGCAGCGGGGCGGCGGGACCGTTGTCGGCCATCCGGTCGTCCGGGTTGTACAGCGAACACGTGTTCAACGAGAGACAGCCACAGCCGATGCAGCCGGTGAGGCGGTCCCGCAGTCGTCGCAACCCGTCGATGCGGGCGTCGAGCTCGTCCCGCCATCGTTCCGACAACCTCGCCCAGTCGGACTTGCCGGGGGCGTGGTTGTCCGGCAGGGCGCTCAGCGCGTCCGCGATGTCCTCCAGGCTGAGCCCCACCCGCTGCGCCGCGCGGATGAAGGCGAGTCGGCGCAGCACACCACGTTCGTAACGCCGCTGGTTGCCGCTGGTACGGGTCGAGCTGATCAGTCCCCGGTCCTCGTAGAACCTGAGTGCCGTGGTCGCGAAACCACTGCGTTCGGCGACTTCTCCGATGGTCAGTTTCGGGGCCGGTTTCGACACGGTTCCAGGCTACCGGGGGCACCCGCCCGTGTGTGGTCCGCTTCGTTGCCGCGGTGGGCGCCGGTAGGCTGGAGACGTGGCACGAGTTGTCGTACTGGACTACGGGTCGGGCAATCTCCGTTCGGCCGAGCGTGCGCTGGAGCACGCGGGCGCGCGGGTGGAGGTGACCTCCGACCATCAGCGCGCGTTCGAGGCCGACGGCCTGGTCGTTCCCGGAGTCGGGGCGTTCTCGGCCTGTATGCGGGGGCTGCTCGAGGTCGGCGGGGACAAGGTCGTCGACCGTCGGTTGAACGAGCGGCGTCCCGTGCTCGGGATCTGCGTCGGGATGCAGATCCTGTTCGAGCGCGGCGTGGAGCACGGGGTCGAGGCCGAGGGGCTGGGGCGTTGGCCCGGCACGGTCGAACGACTCCGTTCCCAGCCCCTTCCGCACATGGGGTGGAACACCGTCTCCGCCCCCGGCGACAGCGCGTTGTTCGCCGGTTTCCCGCCGGAAACCCGCTTCTACTTCGTGCACTCCTTCGCCGCGCGTGACTGGCCCGACGCCGCGCCGGGGCCCGAGGGTGGTGAACCGCCCCGGCTGATCCGCGCCGAACACGGGGACTCCTTCCTGGCCGCCGTGGAGGACGGCGTGTTGACGGCCACCCAGTTCCACCCCGAGAAGTCCGGCGAGGCCGGAATCGGTCTGCTGCGCAACTGGCTGGGGACCCTGTGAGGACCCGCCGGTACGGTCTGATGCGCCCCGGCGGAGCCGCCCGTGTGGTCGCGGCGGTGGTGTGTCTGGGCATGGTGGTCGGGTACGCCTCGACGCACCTGCTCGTCTCCGGGGTGTCCGGTTGGGTGGTGCTGTTCGTGGCCCTGCTGGTGCTGGGGCTGCCGCTGGGAGCGGTGCTGCGTTCGGCGACCCGCTCGCGGCGACGCTGACCGCCACCTCCAGGTGGGAAGGGCGCCCGTCGACCGACGTGGGTGGCCCCGGCTTCCCGGTGTGCGGATCGTAGGCTTGGGGAGTGACTTTCACGCTGCTTCCCGCCGTTGACGTGGCCGACGGGCAGGCGGTGCGCCTCGTCCGTGGTGCCGCCGGAACCGAGACCACCTACGGGGATCCGCTGCAGGCCGCCCGGGCGTGGCAGGACTCCGGGGCCGAGTGGATTCACCTCGTTGATCTGGACGCTGCTTTCGGTCGCGGTTCCAACCACGAACTGCTGGCCGAGGTGGTGAACCGGCTCGACGTGCGTGTCGAGCTTTCCGGAGGTATCCGCGACGACGCCTCGCTGCGGGCCGCGTTGGAGACCGGGTGCGCCCGGGTCAATCTGGGCACGGCGGCCCTGGAGGACCCGGAGTGGACCGCCGGTGTGGTCCGGGAGCACGGGCAGCGTGTCGCCGTCGGTCTGGACGTGCGCATCGGGCCGGAGGGACATCGGCTCGCCGCCCGGGGCTGGACCAGGGACGGTGGAGATCTCTGGGAGGTGCTGGACCGGCTGGACCGGGCCGGTTGTCATCGGTACGTGGTCACGGACGTGAGCAAGGACGGGACGTTGCAGGGACCCAACCTGGAGCTGCTGCGGGCCGTCTGCGACCACACCCCCGCCCCGGTGGTGGCCTCGGGAGGTGTTTCCACCGTGGAGGACCTGGTCGCGTTGTCCGCGCTGGAACCGTTGGGACTGGAGGGGGCGATCGTGGGCAAGGCCCTCTACACCGGCGACGTCACGCTCCCCGAGGCGCTGGCCGCCGTACGCTCCTGAGCTGCGGCCCTTCCCGGAGGGCGCCGCGTCCCTCTCCGGCGGGGTGGGCGCTTACCCTGGAGGCATGGCTGTCGCGGTGCGCGTGATCCCGTGTCTGGACGTCGACGAGGGCAGGGTGGTCAAGGGAGTCAACTTCACCGACCTCGTCGACGCGGGAGACCCGGTCGAGCTGGCCCGGTTGTACAACGGGGAGGGGGCCGACGAGCTGACCTTCCTCGACGTCACCGCCTCCTCCGGGGATCGGGAGACCACCTACGAGGTGGTGCGACGCACGGCCGACCAGGTCTTCATCCCGCTGACCGTGGGAGGGGGCGTGCGCTCCACGGACGACGTGGACCGCCTGCTGCGCGCCGGCGCGGACAAGGTCAGTCTGAACACCGCGGCCGTCGCGCGGCCGGAACTGCTGGAGACCGCCTCCCGCCGTTTCGGCGCACAGTGCGTGGTGCTGTCGGTCGACGCCAGAAGGGTTCCGGAGGGCGGAGAGCCCACTGCCTCGGGATTCGAGGTGACCACCCACGGTGGGAGGAAGGGAACCGGCATCTGCGCGGTCGGGTGGGCCGAGCGTGCCGAGAACCTGGGTGTCGGGGAGATCCTGCTCAACTCGATGGACGCCGACGGCACCAAGGAGGGCTTCGACCTGGAGATGATCCGGGCGGTTCGCGCCGCCGTGCGGGTTCCGCTGATCGCCAGTGGCGGTGCTGGCGACAAACACCACTTCGCCCCGGCGGTGCACGCCGGGGCCGACGCGGTGCTCGCCGCCAGCGTGTTCCACTTCGGGCAGTTGACCATCGCGGACGTCAAGGACGCCATGCGCGCGGAGGGGATCACCGTCCGATGAGCGGAACGGGAGCGGCCGAGCCGGGACTGGACCCGGCGATCGCGGACAGGCTCAAACGGAACGAGGCCGGGTTGGTCGCCGCCGTGGTGCAGCAGTACGACGACGGCAGGGTACTGATGATGGCCTGGATGGACGACGAGGCGCTGCACCGCACCCTGACGACCAGGCGGGCCACCTACTACTCCCGGAGCAGGGGCAGCCACTGGGTCAAGGGTGAGACCTCGGGAAACACCCAGTACGTCCGCGAGGTGCGGCTGGACTGCGACGGGGACACCCTGTTGGTGCTCGTCGACCAGACCGGCCCGGCCTGTCACACGGGGGCACCGGACTGTTTCGACGCCGACGTCCTGCTGTCCCCCACGGGGACCGGCGGGGACGGGGGAGGGGGAACCGGTCTCAGCGGTTCTCCAGGTCCCCGGTGAGGTAGTGCTGCACGGTGGGAGCCATCGTGCGGGTGACCGTCTCCACGTCGGCCTCGTCGAGCGGGGACAGTCTGATCACGTAGCGGATCATTCCCAGCCCGACCAGTTGCGAGGCGCACAGCGCGGCACGCAGGTCGGTCCGGTCCGCACGCAGTTCCCGGAGCAACGGCTCCAACAGGGTGCTGGTGAGGAACTCCCGCAGCATGCGTCCCGCCTCCTCCCGGTCGGAGACGCTGCGCACCAGCGCGGTGAACTCACCTCCCCCCGCCTCGTCCCAGGTCCGCAGGAAGGTGCCCAGCACGCGTTCGCCGAGTCGCTCACGGGGGCCGTCCAACAGGCCGGGAAGGAGGCGGGCCGGCTCCAGGGGCAGGGACACGGCCGCGGTGAACAGCCGTTCCTTGCTGCCGAACCAGTGCCGGACCATCGCCGGATCCACCCCGGCCCTGCGCGCGATGTCCCGCACCGTGGCTCCGTCGTAGCCGTTCTCGGCGAACGCCGCGCGGGCCGCGGTGAGCAGTGCCCGTCTGGTTTCCTCCCCGCCCGCCCGCCGTCCTCTGCGCCGGTTCCCTCCCGTGCTCCGGTGATCCTCGTGCCGCACGGAGGACATCCTCACCGGTCTGGGCGGGGGACGCAATGTCGGGGGTTAGCCGCGAGTCCACCGGGGGCGGCCTGCAACAATGGCGGTCATGGTCGGCGACGGTGACATCGGCACTATCAGTCCCTGCCGGGCCGAGTTCCGTGAACTGGCGCGGGGACGCAGAGTGATCCCCGTGGTGCGGCGTCTGCTCGCGGACGACGAGACACCGCTCGGTGTCTATCGCAAGCTCGCCCGGGACGAGTCGGGAACCTTCCTGTTCGAGTCGGCCGAGAACGGGCGTTCCTGGTCCCGCTGGTCCTTCGTGGGGGTGCACAGCGCAGCCGCCCTGACGGTGCGCGACGGTCGGACCCACTGGATGGGCGAACCACCGGTCGGCGTCCCCACCGAGGGGGACCCGTTGGACACTCTGCGGGAGACGCTGCGTCTGCTGCACACCGACCCGCTTCCGGGAATGCCTCCGTTGACGGGGGGGATGGTCGGATACCTCGGCTACGACGTGGTGCGCCGGTTCGAGCGGATCCCGGAGCTCGCCGAGGACGACCTCCGGCTTCCGGAGATGGTCATGCTGTTCGCCACGGACCTGGCGGCGCTGGACCACCACGAGGGAATGATCACCCTGATCGCCAACGCCGTCAACTGGGACGACAGCCCGGAGCGTGTGGACGCCGCCTACGAGGACGCCGTTCGCCGTCTCGATCGGATGACCGCGCGGCTGCACGAGCCCAGCCCCTCCACCGTCGCCGCCTTCTCCCGGACCGAGCCGCGTTTCTCGCGGTATCGCTCCTCCGAGGAACACCAGCGGGCGGTGTTGCGTGCCAAGGAGGCGATCCAGGCGGGCGAGGCCTTCCAGGTGGTGGTCTCGCAGCGTTTCGAGATGCCCACCGAGGTGCCGGGGCTCGACATCTACCGCATTCTGCGGACCACCAATCCGAGCCCGTACATGTACCTGCTGCGGCTGCCCGACCCCGCCGGCGGGGAGCCGTTCGACATCGTCGGTTCCAGCCCGGAGTCACTGGTGCGGGTCCGGGACGGGCAGGCCACGACCTACCCGATCGCGGGAACCCGGTGGCGGGGGGCCGACGAGGACGAGGACGTCGCCCTGGAGAAGGAACTCATCAACGACGAGAAGGAACGTGCCGAGCACCTGATGCTCGTCGACCTGGCCCGCAACGACCTGGGACGTGTGTGTCGCCCCGGATCGGTGCACCCGGTGGAGTTCTTCCGGGTGGAGCGCTACAGCCACGTCATGCACATCGTCTCCTCGGTCTCGGGCACCCTCGCCGAGGGACGCAGTGCCTTCGACGCGGTGCGGGCCTGCTTCCCGGCGGGGACGCTCTCCGGGGCCCCGAAACCACGTGCCCTGCAACTGATCGAGGAACTGGAACCCGTGCGCCGCGCCCAGTACGGAGGTGTGGTGGGGTATCTGGATTTCGCGGGGAACGCCGACACCGCGATAACGATCCGCACCGCTCTGCTGCGGAACGGAACGGCCCACGTCCAGGCCGGTGGGGGGGTCGTCGCCGACTCCGACCCGGAGGCCGAGGACCGCGAGTGTCTGAACAAGGCCATGACGGTGCTCAACGCGGTGGCCACGGCGCAGACCCTGCGGAGTCCGACCACGGTGTCCGGGGGGACTGAAACGCTCGCGGCGGAGTCCGCCTCCGAACCGGCCGCCGGTGTTCCGCGGGACGGGAAGGCGAGGTCGGTGTGACCGGGGAAGCCACGGGGGAGACACGTCCCCGCAGAGGCGGCCTGCTGGTCGTGTGCGTGATCGGGATCCTCGCCTCCGCGGTGGGCCTGTGGGCGGCCGGTTCGCTCGTCTGGCTGCGCCAGCGCTACAGCACCCCGTTCTCCGGGGAGTCGGTGGCCGAGGTGAGCGGGTCCGTGGTGCGCGGCGAGCTCTCTGCGCTGGCGCTGGCCACCCTCGCGGCGATAGCGGCCGTACTGGCCACGGGCGGGATACTGCGCAGGCTGATCGGGCTGGTCGTGGTCGCCGAGGCCGTGCTGCTGGGCTGGCGGCTGTTCGACTGGGCCGACGGTCCCCGGGGGGTCGCGGAGATACCGGGGACTCCGCCGGGCAGTCGGCCACTGGCCGTGGAGGAGGTTTCCCCCTTCGGGCCCGCCCTGATGGGGGCCTCCGCCGTGGTCCTGCTGGTGTGTGGGCTGCTCGTGGTGGTGGCCGCTCGCCGGATGCCCGCCATGGGGGCGAGGTACTCCGCCCCGCGAGAGGGCGGACGGACCCGTGATCCGCAGCTGCGTACCTGGGAGGCCCTCGACGAGGGACGGGATCCCACGGTCGACGAGGACGCCGGAGCGGACGAGCCACGCCGGGACTGAGCTCGGACACCGGAAACGGTGGGTTCGCGCCCACCGTCAGCCCTCCCCGCCCCGCTCGGGCGGTGCGCGGGCGACTCCGCCACAGGGGGGAGGCCACGGCCGCCGAACGAGGGAACGCGGTGAACACCAGGGACTTAGGTCCTTGGTGCGCTGGGACGTTATTCCGCCCCCTGCGGCGGGTTTCACACCGATCGGGGTTAGCATCGGGAACGCGACCGGCACGGCGGGGAAGGGGAGTGTCGTGATCGAGCGCGATGAGACGATCCGCGCGTATTGCCACCTGCGAACAAGTGTCCGGCCGGCCCTAGGCGAGGTGCCCGCGTGAGCGTACTGGACACGATCATCGAGGATGTGCGCAAGGACCTGGCCGCCCGCGAGGCGGCGGTGCCGTTCGAGGAGATCAAGCAGCGTTCCTCCGCGGCACAGCCGCCGAAGGACGTGTGGGCGGCGTTGCACGAACCGGGCGTCGGCGTGATCGCCGAGGTCAAGCGGCGCAGTCCTTCCAAGGGGGAGCTGGCCGACATCGCCGAGCCCGCGGACCTGGCGGCGCAGTACCAGGAGGCGGGCGCGCGGGTGATCAGCGTGCTCACCGAACAACGCCGCTTCGGCGGCTCCTTGGCCGACCTGGACGCGGTGCGGGCGCGGGTGAGCGCGCCGATCCTGCGCAAGGACTTCATCATCAGCCCTTACCAGGTGCACGAGGCCAGGGCGCACGGAGCGGACATGGTGCTGCTCATCGTGGCCGCGCTGGAGCAGAACGCGCTGGAGGCGCTGCTGGACCGCGTCGAGTCGCTCGGTATGACGGCTCTGGTGGAGGTGCACAACGCCGAGGAGGCGGATCGTGCCCTCGAGGCCGGCGGGAGGATCATCGGGGTCAACGCGCGGAACCTGCACACCCTGGAGGTGGACCGGGAGGTTTTCGGGCGGATAGCTCCGGGGTTGCCCGTCGACGTGCTCAAGGTCGCCGAGTCGGGGGTGCGCGGCCCCAGTGACCTGATGGCCTACGCCGGTTCGGGAGCGGACGCCGTGCTGGTCGGTGAGGGGCTCGTCAGCAGCGACAACCCACGAGCGGCTCTGACGCAGTTGGTTACGGCGGGATCGCATCCCGCCTGCCCGCGTCCGAGTCGCGGATAGGAGACCGGATGACAGCACGTGATCTTGGTGGGTCCGCCGCCCCGGACGAGCTCGGCTCTCCCGGCCCGGACAGTCATGACCCCGACGAGGGAGGGCACTTCGGTCCCTACGGGGGTCGGTTCATGCCCGAGGCGCTCATCGCCGCCCAGGACGAGCTGGCGGCGGAGTACGACAAGGCCCGTCGTGACCCGGAGTTCGTGGCCGAACTCGACCGGCTGCTGCGGGACTACGCCGGGCGTCCCTCTCCGTTGACCGAGGCCGAACGGTTCTCCGCCCACGCGGGTGGGGCCCGAGTGCTGCTCAAACGGGAGGATCTCAACCACACCGGCTCCCACAAGATCAACAACGTGCTCGGGCAGGCCCTGCTGGTCAAGCGCATGGGCAAGCGTCGGGTGATCGCCGAGACCGGAGCGGGTCAGCACGGCGTCGCCACGGCAACGGCCTGTGCCCTGTTGGACCTGGACTGCGTCATCTACATGGGGGACACCGACATCCGGCGCCAGGCGCTCAACGTCGCCCGGATGCGCCTGCTCGGCGCGGAGGTGCGTCCGGTGAGCACCGGCTCGGCGACGCTCAAGGACGCCATCAACGAGGCGCTGCGGGACTGGGTCACCAACGTCGCCGACACGCACTACCTGCTGGGAACCGCGGCGGGAGCGCATCCCTTCCCACTGCTGGTCCGCAACCTGCACCGGGTGATCGGAACGGAGGCCCGCCAGCAGGTGCTCGAACGCACCGGAGGACTGCCCGACGCGGTGCTGGCCTGTGTGGGTGGGGGATCCAACGCGATCGGGATCTTCCACGGGTTCATCGACGATCCGGGAGTGCGGCTGATCGGTGCCGAGGCCGGAGGACACGGTCTGGACAGCGGCGAACACGGTGCCGCCCTCACCAGCGGAAGTCCGGGAACCCTGCACGGAGCCCGCTCCTACCTGCTCCAGGACGAGGACGGTCAGATCGCCGAGGCCTACTCGATCTCGGCCGGACTGGACTACCCCGGTGTGGGACCCGAACACGCCTGGCTGGCCGACAGCGGCCGCGCGGAGTACCGGGCCGTCACCGACGAGGAGGCCATGGAGGCCTTCCGGTTGCTCTCCCGAACGGAGGGGATCATCCCCGCCGTCGAGTCCGCCCACGCCCTGGCAGCGGCCCTGCGGGTGGGCACCGAACTCGGCCCGGAGGCCGTGCTCGTGGTGAACGTCTCCGGACGCGGGGACAAGGACATGGACACCGCCGCGCACTACTTCGGTCTCGTTCCCGAGGCCGGGATCACGGGAGAGGACCAGCAGTGAACCTGGAAGAGGTGTTCCGGAACAGCGCCGAACAGCGACGCTCCGCCCTGATCGGCTATCTGCCCGCCGGATTCCCCACCGTGTCCGAGAGCGTCGGGTTGTTCGAGGCCATGGTCCGGGGCGACGGGCACACCCCGGGGTGCGACATCGTCGAAGTGGGGTTGCCCTACTCCGACCCCGTGATGGACGGCCCCACGATCCAGTCCGCCGCCGAGCGGGCGTTGCGGAACGGTTTCCGCGTGCGACAGCTGTTCGACGTGGTCTCGGCGGTGGCCGCGACCGGGGCGGTTCCCGTGGTGATGAGCTACTGGAACCCGATCCACCGCTACGGTCCGGACGCCTTCGCCCGCGACCTGCGTGCCGCCGGAGGGGCGGGGTTGATCACCCCCGACCTGGTTCCCGAGGAGGCCGGGGAGTGGACGGAGGCCTCGGAGAAACACCGGCTCGACCGGATCTTCCTCGTCGCCCCCTCCTCCACGGAGCACCGGCTGGCGTTGACCGCCTCGGCCGGCACGGGGTTTCTCTACGCCGCCTCGGTGATGGGAGTGACCGGCGCCCGGGAGTCGGTGTCCGACTCGGCGCGGGAGCTGGTGCGGCGCACCCGCGCGCACACCGGGCTGCCGATCGGGGTCGGGCTCGGGGTGCGTACCGCCGAGCACGCGGCCGAGGTCGCCTCCTTCGCCGACGGCGTGATCGTGGGCTCGGCCTTCGTCACCCGTGCCGAGCGGGAAGGGCAGGCCGGGGTGCGTGCCTTCGCGGGAGAACTCGGCCGGGGAGTGCGAACCGCCTCGCCGGAACCCGCGGGCGGGTGATCCGGAGCCCCCGGCGGGCACGTTTCGGGGGCCCGTTACCTTGGGTGCGTGACTGTCGCTCTGCCGCAACCGGCGATCACCCACCTGGCCAACATCCCCAGTCCCGACCGGGGGGTGTGGTTTCTCGGGCCGATCCCCATCCGCGCCTACGCGCTGTGCATCATCGCCGGGATCATCGTCGCGATCGTCTGGGCGGAGCGACGGTGGGTGGCACGCGGGGGACGCAAGGGGGCGGTCACCGACATCGCCGTCTTCGCGGTTCCGTTCGGTCTGGTGGGCGGCAGGCTCTACCATGTCGTCACCGACTACTGGCGCTACTTCGGACCCGACAGCCCCAACCCCTGGTGGGGGATATTCCAGATCTGGCAGGGCGGCCTGGGGATCTGGGGAGCCGTGGCCCTGGGGGCTGTCGGCGCGTGGATAGGCTGCCGTCGCCGTGGTGTCCCGCTGCCCGCCTTCGCCGACGCCGTGGCTCCCGGTCTGGTCACCGCCCAGGCCATCGGCAGGCTGGGCAACTACTTCAACCAGGAACTCTACGGCGGTCCGACCGACCTGCCCTGGGGGCTGGAGATCTACCGGCGGGTGCCGGATCCGGTCACCGGTACGGCCGTCAACCACGTTCCCGTGGAGGTCGTGCACCCCACTTTCCTGTACGAGCTGCTGTGGAACCTGCTCGTGGCGGCTCTGATCGTCTGGGCCGACCGCCGGTTCCGGATGGGGCACGGCAGGGTGTTCGCGCTCTACGTGGCCGGATACACCGCCGGGCGTTTCTGGATCGAGATGATGCGCACCGATCCGGCCTCCACACCGTTCGACCTCGGCATCAGGGTCAACGTCTACGTGGCCGCGCTGGTGTTCCTGCTGGCGGTGGCCTATCTGGTGCTCGTGCGGCGGGGCAGGGAGTCCCCCGAGCTCCTGTGGGGCCGACCGCTGCCCGGTGACCCGGACTACGCCGCCGGTGACTCCCGGCGGGCGCGGGGTTCCGAGTCCTCCGAGGGGAGGAACGAGAGCGGTGAGGACTCCGCAGGAGCCCACGACGGCAACCTCTCAGGACGGGACGAGGAGTACGGGGACTCCGAGGGCCGCTCGGGCTGAGGTGGCTCGGCGGGCGTCCGCTCACCCCGCGGTGCCCGCCGTCGTGCGCACGGGAACCACCGCCGGGGAACCGTCCGGTGCGGTCAGCAGGCGGACCCGGGCGGAGTAGTGCTCGGCCAGCGTGTCACTGGTGAGGACGTGCTCGGGTGGTCCCTCCGCGTGGACACCGCCCCCGTCCAGCAGCAACAGCCGGTCGGAGTACTGGGCCGCCAGGGTCAGGTCGTGCAGCGTGCTCACGACCGTGGTGCCCCGCTCACACCGCAGCTGGTCGACCAGGTCCAGCAGCGCCTGGGCGTGACCGACGTCCAGGCCCGTGGTCGGTTCGTCGAGCAGCAGAACCCCCGTGTCCTGCACCAGGGCCCTGGCCAGTACGGCGCGCTGGCGTTCCCCGCCGGACAGGGCGTGCAGGCCGCGGTCGGCCAGGCGGGTGAGATCCAGTCGTTCGAGCACCTCCGCCACCGCGATGCGGTCCCGTTCGCTCTCCCGGGCGAGAACGCCCGTGTACGGGGTGCGGCCGAGCAGGACGTAGTCGGTGACGGTCAACCCGATGGGAAGCTGGGGAAGCTGGGGGGCGTAGCCGAGCAGTCTGGCGCGTTCGCGGTGTCCCAAACCGGCGACGTCGCGGCCGTCCACGCTCACCTCTCCCGTGTGTCCGACCAGCCCCAACACCGCCTTGATCAGCGTGGACTTCCCCGCGCCGTTCGGCCCGATCACTCCGAGCCAGCTTCCGGACTCCACCCTGGTCGACACTCCGGAGAGCACCGTGTGGTCCCGGTATCCGGCGGTGAGTCCGGACACGGCCACTTCGCTCACGGGCTCACCCCCGTACCGATCCGGTCTCGTAGCACCCGTGTCCTCCTTCGGTCCTCGTCAACGGGCCCGGTTCGTGCGCAGCAGGAAGGCGAAGAACGGGGCGCCGGTGAACGCGGTCACCACCCCGATCGGCAGCTCGGCGGGGGCCATGAGGGTGCGCGCCAGCGTGTCGGCCGCGACGAGGAAGCTTGCGCCGAACATCACCGACAGCGGCACGATCACCCGGTAACTGCCTCCCGAGGTGAGCCGCACCAGGTGCGGAACCACCAGCCCCACGAAACCGATCAGCCCGGACACCGAGACCGCGGCCGCCGTGGCCAGTGACGCCGCCGCCAGCACCAGGGCCCGTACCCGTCCCGGACGGATGCCGAGGGTGGCCGCTTCCTCGTCGCCGACGCCGAGCAGGTCGAGCAGCCTCGCACAGGCGCACAGCACCACCAGCGCGGGCAGCAGCGTGGGCAGCACCACGAGCACGTCACCCCACCCCGCCGTGCTCAGATCCCCGAGGATCCACATGTACACGCGCTGCAGGGACTCCACGCGCAGCTGTTGGACGAAGGTCTGGGCCGCCGTGAGGAAGGCCCCCACCGCCACCCCGGCCAGAACCAGCGTGGCCGTCTCCGGTCCGGCCGAACGCCCGATCAGCCAGGTGAGCATCACACCGCCGAGTGCCCCGCCGAAGGCGGCCAGTTGGGTGACTCCGGTGGTCCCGAGCCCGATGTGGGGGACCGTGACGGCCATGACGGTCACGCTCAGCCCGGCTCCCGCCGCCGCGCCGAGCAGGTACGGCTCGGCCAGGGGGTTGCGGAACACCCCCTGGAAGGCGGCTCCCGAGATCGCCAACGCCCCACCGACCAGGGCCGCGAGCACCACCCTGGGGACACGGAGCTGCCACAGGATCGCGGCCTCCCGTTCCGACAGGGGGGAGATCCCGCCGGTGACCTGGGCGCCGATCTCGGCCAGCACGCGGTGCCATCCCAGGTCGGCGGCGCCGAGCAGTACGGAGAACAGGCTCACGCCCACGAGCGCGACCACTCCGTAGAGCACGTGGGTGGGGCGCAGGGTGCTGAGGTGTTCCCGCCCACGGGAGGAGCCGGGGGAGTGGGCGAGGCCGGTGGCGGAGGAGGGGCCGCTCATCCGGCGAGTCAGTCTTCCCGCGCGGAGCGGATCGCCTCACTGACGTCGCGCGCGAACTCCACCACACGCGGCCCCCAACGGCTGGCGGTGTCGTCGTCCAGCTCGTGGACCCGTCCCTGGCGCACCGCCGTCAGGCTGTCCCAGCCGGGCCGTTCGGCGACCTTGTCCGCGGTCACCCCCGCCTCGGTGTCGGCGAGGAAGATCATGTCCGGGTCGGCCCGCAGGATCTCCTCCTCGGAGAGCTTGGGGAACTTCCTCTCGGCCGAGTCGGCGATGCTGTCGGTCAGTCCGAACTTCTCGTAGACGCTGCCGACGAAACTCCTCGAAGAGGCCGCGTAATGGTTCGGTCCCACCTCGTGGTAGTAGGTCGTGCCCTCCTCCGGCCGGGGCGTCTTCCGGGCCAGCTCATCCAGCTCGGAACGCATCCGCTCCACGGTGTCGTCGGCGCCCTCGCCGTGGCCGGTGGCCTTGCCCAGCGTCCTGATCTGTTCGTAGGCGTCCCGGAGGTTCTCGGCGGAGGGGGTGAGCAGGACGGGGACGTCGACCTCCCGGAGTTCGGCGGCCAGTGAGTCCGCACCGCCCGCCTGGGCGATCACCAGATCCGGGTCGTACTCGGAGACGGCGCCCGCGTTGACGTCCAACGCCGAGAAGTCCTCGCGCGGGGCGCGCGGCGGGTGGTCCGAGTTCTCGTCCACGGCCACCACCTGGTCACCGGCTCCGATGGCGTAGAGCACCTCGGTGGCCGTGGGACTGAGCGAGACGATCCGCTTGGGCTGTTCCGGAAGGGTGACCGGATCCTGCCCGGACAGCTCGATCCGTACGGGAAAAGCAGCGGCCGGGTCGTCGGTGGAGGGGGGCTGTTGGCCGGAGGGGGACCGGCTCGCGCACGACGTGACTGGAACGAGCAGCGCGAACACGGCCAGCAGCAGGGCCGCACCGCGGCGAAGTCCGATCGTCCGACTCATGGTGTCCTCGGGTTCGGCCGGTGCGGCGCGGAGCCCGCCGCACGATCGGCCGACCCCGCACTCCTGCACCGGGAGTGTGCGGTCTTCGACGTCGTACGAGGCGACCTGGCTTGGCCCGGCGGGACGCGCCCGCCGCCGCGGGCGCCGCCGGACTTCACAGTTGCGGAGACAGCACCGGAGTCGCACCGGATTTCGCTCGCACGACACCTCCTGGACTGCCCGGAACCGGGCAGCAGGCATCTGAACAGCGAAGATACCACTCGCTGTGGTCGGAACGCGCCGCAGCCCCGGAGGTGCGCCGTGTCCCCGGGCGACCACCCTCAGGAACGGCACGGCAGCGCTCTCAGAGTTCGAGCCCGCCCAACGGCTCGGGCAGATCACCGGTGTGCACCACGGCGAGTCTGGTGGTGCTCCTGGTCAGCGCCACGTAGACGTCGTTGATGCCGCGCTGTGACTCCTCCAGGAAGCCGGCCGGATCGACCACGACGACGCTGTCGAACTCGAGTCCCTTCGCCTGCTCCACCGTCAGCACCGTCACGGGGGTCTCCAACCCCTCCGGCTGGGGGCCCACCGTCGCCTGGGGGATCCGTTCCCGGACCGAGGAGCCGACCTCGGAGAGCCTGCCGGGGGGCAGGAGCACGGCCACCCTGCCGCCGTCGACCGCCTCCAGCTCGTCGGCGGCGGTCTCGGCGGCGCCTGTGGCCAGTTCCTCCTCGGAGACCCGGACTCCGTACGGCGGAACTCCCGTACTGCGGACCGAGGTGGGTACCGAGACGTCCACGTCCATCTCGGACAGCAGGGGCGCGGCCAGGGCCATGATCTCGGACGGGGTCCGGTAGTTGATCGTCAGTTCCTCCAGACGCCAGCGCCGTGCCACGTACGGGGAGAGCACCTCGTGCCACGAGGCGGTTCCCGCCGCGGACCCGGTCTGGGCGATGTCACCGACGACGGTCATGGACCGGCTCGGGCAGCGGCGCATCAGCACCCGCCAGGCCATGGCCGACAGCTCCTGGGCCTCGTCGACGATCACGTGTCCGAAGGTCCAGGTGCGGTCACCGGCGGCCCGCTCGGCGGCCGTCAGGTCGCTGTCCGTGCGGTGGCGCTGGGCCAGCAGGTCGGCGTCGAGCACGTCGGAGACCCGCAGCCGCTCCGGGTCGATGATCTCCTCGTCCTGTTCCATGATGTGCAGCACGCCCTCGGCGTAGGCGAGTTCCTCGCGTTCCTGCCGAAGCTGTTCCTGGCGCTGCTCCGTGTCGTCCTCGCCCAGCAGCTCGGCGAGTTCGTCGAGCAGCGGCGCGTCCGAGGGAGTCCAGGCCGCTCCGGGTTCGCGCAGCAGGGTCGCGCGCTGCTGTTCGTCGAAGTACTTGCGTGCCGCCTTGCGCAGCATCTCCGGGGAGGAGAGCAGCGAGTCCAGGACCGTGGGCGGATCGGTCTCCGGCCACAGCCTCTCCAGGGCCGCGCACACCTCCTGGTCGGCGCGCAGCTCGGAGGTTATGTCGTCGAGGTCGCGCTGGTCCAGCAGGTCCCGCCCGAAGCGGTCGGCGACCTGGAGTGCCAGCGCCGAGAACATCTCGCGCCGGAAGATCTTGCGCGCCTCGTTGTGCGGTTTGCGCGACTTGCGTGCCTTGGTGCGCGCCTGGCTGCAGGTGCTCTTGTCGATGGAGAGCGGTTCCCGGTCGAAGGTCACCTCGATGTGGTCACGGGGAACCTGTTGCAGGTCCCGTACCGCCTTGTGCAGCACCGAGACCATCTCGGCCCGTCCCTTGAGCTCGGCCGCCTCGGCGGACTCCGAGCCGGTGGCCACCACCCCCGGATACAGCTCGCCGACGGTGGACAGCAGCACCCCGGTCTCCCCGAGGGAGGGCAACACCTGTCCGATGTAGCGCAGGAAGGTCGCGTTCGGACCGACCACGAGTACGCCGCGTTTGGTCAGCTGCTGCCGGTAGGTGTAGAGCAGGTAGGCCGCCCGGTGCAGCGCCACGGCCGTCTTGCCGGTTCCTGGTCCGCCCTGGACCACCAGCACACCGTTCATGCCGCTGCGGATGATCCGGTCCTGCTCCGCCTGAATGGTGGCGACGATGTCGCCCATCCTTCCGGTGCGGCGTTCGTCCAGCGCCGCCAGCAGCGTGGCCTCCCCGGCCAGGCCGAGGTGACTGCTCTGCTCGGCCGAGTCCAGGTCGAGGACCTCGTCCTCCAGCCCCGTGACCGTGCGACGCGTGGTGCGGATGTGCCTGCGACGTACGACCCCGTCCCTGGAGGCGGCCGTGGCGAGGTAGAACGGGCGGGCGGCCGGGGCGCGCCAGTCGATGAGCAGCGGCGTGTACTCGTTCTCCTCGTCGAACAGGCCGAGCCTGCCGATGTGGAAACGTTCCCCGCTGTCCAGGTCGAGCCTGCCGAAGCACAGCCCGTTCTCCACCGCGCTCAACTGGGACAGCTTGTCGATGTGCATCCTGGTGGAAATATCGCGTTCGGTGCGCGCCTGGGGGGTTCCCCCGGTCTCCCGGAGGGTCTCGGCGAGACGCCTGCTGTTGTACCGACGCAGTTCGTCGAGCTTGTCGTAGAGCATCGAGACGTACTGTTGCTCGGCAGCGACGCTGTCGGTGTGGTCAAGTTCCCGATCGGCTCGGGTGTCGGACACGACTCCACCTCGTGCGGTCAAGAGCGTTGGGACAGGACGGCTACGCCAAGTGCGGGGCGGCGGTTTCAGGGCCAACACCGCGATCCCGCCGACAGGGCCGACCGACGAGTATACCTCCGGATCGGCTGTGCTCCGCCGCGCAGTGATCCGTTCCGCCGGCGGTGACGCGTCGTCCGGCCGCCACGGGTGGAGTGACTATTCTGGGCGTCCGGAATATGCACGTGCCGTGCGACCGACATCTTCCGTTCGGGTCCGGTCCGGGCGGGAGGAGCGCGGCGGCGAACGGAGCCAGCTTGAGCGGAGGACTGCACGGAAAGATCGTCGACGTTCTGGGGCGGGAGATCAGTGCCGGTGTCCATCCACCCGGCAGTGTGCTGCGCGTCGAGGATCTTGAGCAGCGTTTCGGTATCTCGCGCAGCGTGGTGCGCGAAGTGGTGCGCACGCTCGCCTCGATCCGACTGGTGGTGGGGCGTCAACGGATCGGCATCGTGGTCCGCCCGCGCGCCGAGTGGAACACCTTCGACCCGGCGCTGATCCGGTGGCTGCTGGAGGTGGACCGGACCAACCAGGTCCGAACCCTGGTGGAGTTGCGCACCGCGGTGGAACCGGTGGCGGCGGGAGCGGCGGCACACCGTGCCGAGGCCGGTCAGGTCGAGGAACTCACCCGACTGGCGGGGCGGATGCGCGAGCTCGCCGTGGAGGGGGATCTGGAGGGGTTCCTGGAGGCCGACGTGGCCTTCCACTCCCTGGTGCTGAGCGCCTCCGGCAACGAGATGTTCGCCCAGCTGCACGAGGTGGTCCGGGAGGTGCTGCGCTGGAGGACCGAGCAGGGGCTGATGCCCGCCCACCCGGAACCGATGGCCGTCGACCTGCACGGTGAGATCGCACGGTGCATCGGTGAGGGGAACAGCGCACGGGCGGAGGAGGCCGCCAGGGAACTGGTCGCCGAGTCGCTGCACGGGACACTGGCGCTGCTGGAGTCCTCCCCCGAGGCGTAGCGCGCCGCGGGGACGTCCTGCCCCGGGACGGAGGGTGAGGTCGCGGCGGGCTCAGGACTGTTCGGACTGCTGTCCGGCGACCCACCCGGCGATCTGGGCCCGTGAGGTGAAGTCGAGTTTCGTGAGAATGTGCTGGACGTGGCCCTCCACGGTTCTCAGGGCTATGACCAGCAGGTCGGCTATCTCCTTGTTCGTGCGTCCCTGGGCGACCAGCCGGGCGATCTCGTGCTCCCGGTTGGTCAACGGCATCGGGTGGACGTTGTCCCTGTTCGATCCGCGGCCGCGTTGTTTGATGTCCAGCGCGTAGTTCAGCGCGGTCTCGGAGGACCACCGGTAGCCGCGGTCGAAGGCGTCGTTGTAGTCCTCGTCGCCGAGTTCCCGTTTCGTGGCGAGCAGGTGGTCGCGGTGCTGCCCGGCGAAGGCGGTGTAGAGGTTCGGGGTGGAGCCGGCGGACTCCCAGGCCCCGCCGGCCGCGCCGAACAGGTAGGCGGCGCGTTTGTGGTTGCCGAGGTCGTGGGCGGCCCAGGCCATGGTGTCCATGGTGAAGGCGATGGCCAGCAGGTTGCCCAGGCGACGTTGCAGGGTGAGTGCCTCCTTGAGCGCGGAGTCGGCCCGTTCCGGTTCCCCGGACAGGATCTTGAGGTAACCCAGTGCCCACAGCGTCCAGGAGCGCCAGTAGAGCTCACCGCGCCCCGTGGTGATCGCCAGGGCCTCGTCGAGCAGGTCGGTTCCCGCGCGTCCGTGCCCGCCGAGGGCCCGGGCCAGCCCCAGGCCGATCAGGGCGAACAGCTCGCCCTGGGGATCCCGGTGGTTCCGGAAGACGTTCAGCGCGTTCTCCAGCAGGCGGGGTGCGGACTCCGTGTCGCGGTCGAACAACGCCGCCATGCCGTAGACCTGGGTGAGATGGGCACGTTCCAGCGGGGCGTGCTCGTTGCCGAGCGTGGTCAGGGCGGTGTCGAGGGAACGTCGTGCCCCGGAGACGTCCCCGTGCAGCAGAGTGAACCACGCGCTCATCGCCAGCGCCAGCGCCCGGTGGCCCCGGGCGTGTTCCGTGGCGGTCAGCGCCAACGTCCGGTCGAGCCAGTGCCTGGCCTCCGCGTGCAGCCCGCGCAGCTGCCAGTAGCGCCCCAGCCCCATGGCCAACCGGAGCGCGCCCTCCGGCTCCGCGTTCACCCGGTCGGGGGCGCTGGCCAGGTGCAGCGCGGCACGCAGGTTCGCCTGCTCCGCCCGGAGCCGCCGCACCCACCCGACCTGGTCGTCGCCGAGCCACTCGGCGGAGAAGCGTTCCACCATGCTCGCGTACCACCGGTGGTGTCGGATTTCGGTCTCCGCCCGTTCTCCGGCCGCGCTGAGCTTCTCCAGTCCGTACTCGCGCAGCGCGTGTGACAGTCGGTAGCGGCTGGGACCCTCTCCCGACTCGCGCAGCAGGATCGACTTGTCCACCAGGGAGTGGATCAGCGTGGCGGTGTTGCCCTGCGTCGCCTCCCCGAGCACGTACTCGGCTGCCTCCAGGTCGAAGCTGCCCGCGAACACCGAAAGACGGGCCCAAGCCCTGCGGTCCTGTTCGGTGCACAGCTCGTAACTCCAGTCGATCAGGGCTCGCAGGGACTGTTGGCGTCGGGGCGCGCCGCGGCGCCCGGCGCTGAGCAGTTCGTAACGCTCGTGGAGTCGTTCCTCCAGCTGTTCGGGGGACAGACTGCGAAGCCGGACGACGGCGAGTTCGATGGCCAGCGGGTTGCCGTCCAGCCGTTGGCACAGTCGCATCAGCACCGGGGCGTTGTCCGGAGTCACCTCGAACTCCGGAACCACGGCACGGGCGCGTTCGGCGAACAGCCGGACGGAGGCGTACTGCTCGTAGGCCTCCGGGGCGGGCAGCTGTTCCGGGTCCGGCCCCTGCAACGGGGGGACGACCAGGGTGCTCTCGCCCGCCGTGCCGAGGGACTGCCTGCTGGTGGCCAGCACCCGCACGCCGGGGCAGGAACTGACCAGGGTGTCCACCAGACGGGCACAGGCCTCGACGAGGTGTTCACAGTTGTCCAGCACCAGCAGGGTTTCCCGTTCCCGGAAGTAGCCGACGAGGTCGTCGAGTTCGGTGCCTCCGGAGGACTCGGGGATGTTCAGCTGGTCCACCACCGTGGCCGCGAGCAGGTCCGGGTCGTCGAGATCCCCCAGTTCCACCAGCCAGACCTTGTCGCGGAAGGACCTGCGCATGTTCGTGGCCACGCGCAGCGCGAGTCGACTCTTGCCGATACCTCCCGGGCCGGTGAGGGTCACGATCCGGGAGTCGGCCAGCAGGCGCTTGGTGAGCGTGATCTCGCGCCGTCTGCCGACGAAGCTCGTGACCTCCGCCGGGAGATTGCCTCCGGCGGTACGCGAGCGAGCCCGTGCGGTGGAGTCCACGCAGCCGAGAATAACGCGACTCATCCGCGAAAACCGTGGATCTCGCTCGCTTCGTGAGGCGTTGACCTGCGACGAAGATCGCTCCTTCTGCGGTGTTCGCCCGTTGGTGGGAGCATGTGCGCGAGCAGCACACCGACGAGGTCCATCGCGACGTCCGCGGGGTCGCAGTGGCGGTTCACCGGCAGGGCGGCCTGCACCAGCTCGGACAACGGGGCGTAGGCGACCAGCGCCGGAACCAGCACGGGACCGGGCAGACCGGCCAGTCGTCCGGTGGTGGTCAGCGCGAGGAAGAGCGTGAGGTGGACCAGCTTGTCCGTTCCCGGCGGCGCCGTCGGAACTCCGCTCGAAGGAGTGAAAAGTATCACCATGCTGACCAGGCAGCACACGACGAAGAGCGTGCGGTGCAGGCGACTACTGAAAGGATCCAGCACTGTGGCCTCTCGGGACGTGGACAACGCCGACGGTGGCGTACTGCGCGCGCGATAGTACGGATTAGGCTGTGACACCGTGAGTCGACGAGCCAAGATCGTTTGTACTATGGGGCCAGCAACCGCCACCCCGGAGAAGGTGAGTGCGCTCGTCAGCTCCGGGATGAACGTCGCTCGGCTGAATTTCAGTCACGGTAGCCACGAGGACCACCGCCAGGTTTACGACATGGTCCGGACCGCGGCGGCGGAGTCCGGCCGTGCGGTGGGGATTCTCGCCGACCTGCAGGGGCCGAAGATCAGGCTGGGGACCTTCGCCGAGGGCGAGGTCGAGTGGAGCACCGGTGAGACGGTGCGTATCACGGTGGAGGACGTGACGGGAACTCACGACCGCGTCTCCACCACCTACGAGGGGTTGATCGGCGACGCCAGGGTGGGCGACCGGATTCTCGTCGACGACGGGAAGGTCGGGCTGACCGTCACCGCCGTGGAGGAGACCGACGTGGTCTGCGAGGTCGTCGAGGGCGGCCCCGTGTCCGACCACAAGGGGCTCTCGCTTCCGGGGATGGACGTCTCCGTGCCGGCCATGTCCTCCAAGGACGTCGAGGACCTGGAGTTCGCGCTGGAGCTGGGCGTGGACTTCGTGGCGCTGTCCTTCGTGCGGACTCCGGCCGACATCGACATCGTGCACCAGGTCATGGACCGGGTCGGGCGTCGGGCTCCGGTGATCGCCAAGCTGGAGAAGCCCGAGGCGGTGGACAACCTCGAAGCCATCGTGCTCGCCTTCGACGGGGTGATGGTGGCCCGTGGGGACCTCGGGGTGGAGCTTCCGCTGGAACACGTGCCACTGGTGCAGAAGCGCGCGATCAACATCGCCAGGGAGAACGCCAAACCGGTGATCGTGGCCACCCAGATGCTCGACTCCATGATCGGGAACCCCCGCCCCACCCGGGCGGAGGCCTCCGACGTGGCCAACGCGGTGCTGGACGGCACGGACGCGGTGATGCTCTCCGGCGAGACCAGCATCGGGGACTACCCGGTGGAAACCGTGGAGACGATGGCGCGCATCGTCGAGGCGGTGGAGGCGGGTTCCTCGGAACCCCCGGAGCTCAGCCACGTGCCGCGCACCAAGCGCGGCGTGATCTCCTACGCGGCCCGGGACATCGGGGAACGTCTCAGCGCCAAGGCCCTGGTGGCGTTCACCCAGTCCGGGGACACCGTGCGTCGGCTGGCCCGGCTGCACACCAAGTTGCCCCTGTTCGCCTTCACTCCCGAGGAGTCCGTGCGGAGTCAGCTCGCTCTCACTTGGGGGACGGAGACGTTCCTGGTGCCTAGTGTGGAGACCACCGACCAGATGGTGCGCCAGGTCGACCAGGCGATGCTGTCACTGGGACGTTCGGAGACCGGTGACACCGTGGTCATCGTCGCGGGGTCCCCACCCGGAACGGTGGGCTCGACGAACCTGGTCCGGGTGCACCGTCTCGGTGAGGAGGACCACGTCTGACCCTCTCCGGAGCGTCACGGAACCGGAGTGCCGCGGTGCACGGCGCACCGTGCTCCGGCACTCCGTGCCCCGTGGGAGGACCCACCGATCGCCGACACGAGGAGCCCGAAGTGACCCGAGCGGCACGGGACGCGGCCGCGGACCCGGCAGGTACCAGCGGCCAGGCGTCCGTTCCGGTCGACGCCAGCGGCATGCCGCACGGACAGCCCGTGCTGGACAGGTTGGTCGCGTTACTGGATCTCGAACCCATCGAGGAGAACATCTTCCGGGGCGTCAGCCCCGCCGAATCCCCCGTGCGGGTGTTCGGCGGGCAGGTGGCGGGCCAGGCACTCGTCGCGGCCGGCAGAACCGTTCCGGACGACCGCAGGGTGCACTCGCTGCACGCCTACTTCCTGCGCCCCGGCGACCCGAGCGTTCCGATCGTCTACGAGGTGGACCGCACCAGGGACGGCCGTTCCTTCACCACCCGGCGCGTGGTCGCGGTGCAGCACGGAAAACCCATATTCTCGCTGTCGGCCTCCTTCCAGATCGAGGAACGGGGCATGGACCACTCCGAGCCCATGCCCGAGGTTCCCGCCCCCGAGAGCCTGCCCACCTACGGGGAGCGCATCGGGAACATGGCCGACGAGGTGGGCGGGCTGGCGAACCTGCCCCGCCCCATCGACATACGACACGTCACCGAACCCCCGTGGTCGAGCAGGAAGGACGGCCCACGGGACGCGCGCAGCCGGGTCTGGATGCGGGCCGACGGGGAGCTGCCCGACGACGAACTGCTGCACGTCTGTCTGCTCGCCTACGCCTCGGACCTGACCCTGTTGGACTCGGTCCTCGTGCGGCACGGGGTGTACTGGGGGATCGACCGGGTTCACGGGGCCAGCCTCGACCACGCCATGTGGTTCCATCGTCGTTTCCGCGCCGACGAGTGGTTCCTGTACGACTGCAGTTCCCCCAGCGCCTCGGGGGCCCGTGGTCTGGCCACCGGGAACTTCTTCTCCAGGGACGGTTCGTTGATCGCCACCGTCGTGCAGGAGGGCCTGCTGCGGGTGGACGACTGAATTTCGTTCGGCACGTTCCGGGGTGGGGCGCGTGACCTGTCACGAGGACGGGCAACCGGACGAACATGGTTCGGGGCAAGGTGGTTCTCGCCGTGTTCCCGACCTGTTCTCCCGATGTGTTCTCGCCCCTCCCGGAACGACTCCGCTCCCTTGCTCCCGCCCCGTTGCCCCGCGTGCCCGGAACGGTCATCCGCGCCTGCGTGCGGGCCGGGGGGCGCGCGGCGGAGTCAACGCACGGGTGTGGACCTGTTCGAGTACCACCGAGGTGGTGAAGTGGCGTACCTCGGTCCGGGCGGACAGCTTGTCCACCAGGAAACTCTGCAGGTGGGCGCTGTCGGCCACCGCGACGTGCAGCAGGAAGTCCGCCTGACCGCTGACGTGCAGCAACGACCGCGTTTCGGGTTGGGCCATCACGAACTCCCGGAAGGAGTCCACCACGGCCCGGGTGTGCGGCCGTACGTTGATGGACACCACGGCCTCCAGGGTCAGTCCCGTGGCGGCCGGGTCCACGTCGATGTGTGATCCGGTGATCACCCCCTGTTCCCGCAGTCTGCGCACTCGTTGCAGACAGCTCGAAGCCGCCAGGCCCACCCGTTCGGCCAGGGTCCTGTTGGGCAGTGTCGCGTCGTTCTGCAACTCTTCGAGAATCCGCCAGTCCACCGAATCCAGTTCTGTGTTAGCACTCATGACCGAACAATATACGTTGTAACTGGATTCAAGTCGAACTTATGCCCCAATATTGCGATGTCCGTCGAAGATCGAACGATCCGATGTGGAGGAGTTGGCGTGCACATCGCCTGGGGTTCGTTCCTGCTCGCTCTGCTGGTGCTCATCCTGGTTCCGGGGCCCGACTTCGTGCTGGTCACGAGAAACGCCGCCAGTGGGGCGCGATGGGGGTGGTTCGCCGCTGCCGGGGTGACCTGCGGGCTGCTCGTGCACGCGAGCGCGGCCACGGCCGGGCTCTCCGCGCTCGTGATGGCGGTGCCCGGCGCGTTGATCGTGGTCAAGGTGCTGGGGGTGGGCTACCTGGCCTTCATGGGAGTGCAGATCCTTCGTCACGCGGGAGCGGGAACGGCTGGGGAGGAGTCCGCACCCGCCCCGACCTCGCGGCGTGCCGTGTTCTTCCGTGGCGTGCTCGTCGACGTGCTCAACCCGAAGGTGCTGCTGACCTTCCTCACCCTGCTTCCACAGGCGATGGACCCCGCCGGGGACCCCATGCCGCAGGCGATGATGCTCAGCGCGGTGGCGGTCTCCCTGTTCGCCACGTGGTGGCTGATCGTGGTGCCCTCGGTCGGCTGGCTGTCGGCCTTCCTGGCCGCCCCCAGGCGCAAGCAGGCCTTCGAACGCTGCTGCGGCGGCGCCCTGCTGGTGATGGCGGGCTCGATCGCGCTGGCCTGAGCGGAGCTCCCGACGAACACCCGCCACGGCCTGGGCCGCGACGGGTGCCCCGTGGGACGGCTGGGACCACCCCGAAGGAGCAACCGCGTTGACCACGGACGCGCGCTGTGCTTCCTTGATCCGGTACGAAAAGTGTCCGACCGTGTCGGTTTCGTGACCGGAGTCTCGGAGGCGGAGAGCGTGCGACGCGCGGTGGCTTTGCTGATCGGGTTCCTCGTGATGGTGCCGTTGACCACCGGCGCCGCCGTCCGGGAGGACGATCCGCACGAGCTGCGAACCGACCTGGACGGGATCCTGGAGGACCCCCGCCTGGACGGAGCCACGGTGGGCGTGGTGGTCCGGGACCCCGAAACGGGCCGGACGCTGTACGCCAAGCACCCGCACCGGCGCATGACCCCGGCCTCCACCGCCAAGCTGCTCACCTCGGTGGCGGCGCTGCGCGTCCTCGGAACCGGGTTCCGCTTCCACACGCGGGTGCTGGCCACCGGCGAACGCCGTGGTCCCGTCCTGGCCGGGGACCTGTACCTGCGCGGCACCGGTGATCCGAGCATGCTCGCCCGCGACTACCGACGTCTGGCCGAGCGGGTCGCCGAAGCGGGCGTCGAGGTGGTCGCCGGTGACCTGCTCGCCGACGACACCCGCTTCGACGACCCCGAACTGGCCAACGGGTGGATGGCGGTGGACGAGCCCTACCACTACGCGGCCCCGGTGTCGGCACTGACCGTGGCCCCCGACACCGACTACGACGCCGGGTCCGTGATGGTGCGGGTCCGTCCGGCGGCCCCCGGACAACCGGTACACGTGAGCACCGTTCCCGAGACGGGGGCGATCCGGATCGTGAACCGGGCGCGGACCACCACCGGGGACACCTCCGGGGTCTCCGTGCACCGGGAGCACGGAAGCAGCAGGGTGGTCGTCTCCGGCGGGATGTCCTCGACGGCCCCGCCACGTCGTTTCTTCCGCAGCGTGCCCGACCCCACCCGCTACGCGCTGGACGTGTTCCGCCGTGCACTGGAGCGTCACGGTGTGGCCGTCCGGGGGAGTGCGGAGACCGCCCGCGTTCCCGGGCACGCGCGCACCCTGGCCGAACACCGGTCCATGCCGCTGGGTCGCCTGCTGGTGCCGTTCCTGAAACTGAGCAACAACGGCCACGCGGAGACACTGGTCAAGACGATGGGCGAGCGGGTCGCCGGGGAGGGGAGCTGGCGGGCCGGTCTTCGGGTTCTCCGACGGGAACTGGCGGAGCTGGGGCTCGACCCGCGAGGCTACCGGCTGGTCGACGGGTCGGGCCTTTCCACGCTGAACACGGTGAGTCCGGGACAGCTCGCGCGGTTGCTCGACGCCGTGCGCGGGGAGCCGTGGTTCGACCGCTGGCGCTCCGCCCTGCCCGTGGCGGGGATCTCCGAACGGATGGTCGGGGGAACCCTGCGTGGGCGGATGGTGGGAACCCCCGCCGAGGGGAACGTGACGGCGAAGACCGGTTCGATGACGGGGGTGAGCGCCCTCTCCGGGTACGTGCACACCAGGACGGGACGTGAACTGGTCTTCTCCGTGGTGTTCAACGACTTCCTCGGGAGCCCGCCCCGGGACGTGCAGGACGCTCTGGCGGTGCGACTGGCCACGTACGGAAGCCCCCCGGGACAGCGACGACCGGACGAGGTTTCCGTGAGCGGCGGTGGCCCCGAGGGGGTGGCGCGCGGGGAGGACACCTTCGACTCCCCGGTCGAGTGTTCCTGGGTGAAGAGCTGCTGAAACCGGTGGCACGGGCCCCGGGACGTCCGGAACTCGGGGAACTCCGGATTGGTGTGATCGCCCTCGCACGATAGCGTGGGCGGAAGTCGCCGGTCCGAGGAGTGTGTGTGTCTGTTGTCAGTGATCTGCTCGCCGCCGTCGCCGGACTGCCCCGGCCAGTTCTCGTGCTGGTGGTCGGTGCTTTGGTGCTGGGCGAGTGCACGCTGGGCATCGGATTTTTCGTTCCCGGTGAGAGCGGTCTGCTGATCGCCTCGGCCGCCGTCACCGACGTCGGGTTCTTCCTGACCCTGTCGTCGTGCGTGGCCGTGTTCGCCGCCCTGGGGGACAACATCGGCTTCTTCCTCGGACGGCGTTACGGCTGGCGGATGCGGGAGAGCGCGGCCGTGCGCAAACTGGGCCAGCGCCACTGGGACCGTGCCGGGGCGCAACTGCGGCGCTACGGGGTGGGGGCCGTGTTCGTGGCGCGGTTTCTGCCGGTGGTACGCACCCTGACTCCCACGGCCGCCGGTGCCTGTGGTCTCGGCTACGGACGTTTCCTGCTCGCCTCCCTGCTGGGAGCCTCTTCCTGGTCCGTGCTGCACGTGACACTCGGCTGGGTGGCCGGGGCCTCCGCCAAGTACATCGAACACATACTCGGTGGAGCGGGCTGGACCGCCCTGGGAGTGCTGCTGCTCTGCGGTGGGGGCGTCTGGTTGTGGCGGCGCCGTTCCGGCGGGCGGGTACGCCCCGCCGCCGAGGAGGACCCCGGAACCGGGGAGGAGCCACGGGAGCCCGTCGGCGGGGCGGACCGGTGGACCTGGACCGACCGGGCAGCCTGAGCCTGCCGGTCGGTCCGGTTCCCCGTGTTCGGACGGCCCGGGGCACCACGGGCGGTGGTTTCTCCGGGGCCGGGAGGGCCCCGCCCGACGGGCGTTCCCCCACGGCTCCCACGGGACCTCCGCTCAGACGTTGGGGGCGAGGTCGGTACCCACGCCGCGCCTGCGGACGGTCACCAGGTCGTGGCGTTCCGGCGGCAGCGTGGTCTCCTCGGTGCCCTCCACGACGAAGCCGGCGTCGGTGATCAGCTGACGGTCCTGGTCACCCGTCTGCCCCTCGCTGGTCAGATAGTCCCCGAGGAAGATCGAGTTCGCCAGGTGCAGCGCCAGCGCCTGCACGTTCCGCAGATGGATCTCCCTGCCCCCGGCGAGACGGACCTCCACGTCGGGGAAGAAGAACCGGTACAGCGCCAGGATGCGCAGACAGCGTTGCGGTGTCAGCCCCCACTGCCCCTCCAGGGGGGTTCCCTCCATGGGGATCAGGAAGTTGATCGGCACGGAGTCCGGATCGAGCTCCAGCAGTTCGAAGGCCAGGCTGATCACGTCCTCGTCGGTCTCTCCCATGCCGAAGATGGCTCCGGAACAGGGGGACAGCCCGGCGGAGGTGGCCTCGCGCACCGTGCTCACGCGGTCGGTGAAGGTGTGGGTGGAGCAGATGTCGCCGTAGCGGCGTTCGTTCGTGTTCAGGTTGTGGCTGTAGGCGTGGACACCCGCTCCGCGCAACTGCTGCGCCTGCCCCTCGGAGAGCAGGCCGAGACAGGCGCAGATCTCCACCTCGGGCTGCTTGGCCCGGATGGCCTCGATGGTGTCGCTGATCCTGGTGATGTCGCGCTGTCCCGGGCCGCGCCCGCTGGCCACCAGGCAGATGCGTTTGGCCCCGGCCGTGGCCGCGGCGTCGGCGGCCGTGGCCGCCTCCTCGGGAGGGACCCACGAGTACTTGAGGATGTCCGAGTCGGCCCCGAGGCGCTGTGCGCAGTAGGTGCAGTCCTCCGGACACAGCCCGCTCTTCATGTTGATGATCGTGTTGAGCTTGACCCGGTTGCCGAAGAAGTGCCTGCGCACACGTGCGGCCGCGGCCACGACGTCGAGAACGTCGAACTCCGTGCCGAGCACCCGGGCGGCTTCCTCGCGGGTGGGGGGCCGGCGGTCGAGAGCCTTGGTGACCAGTTCGTCCAGCGGATTCGTCATGCTGACGACGGTCGCCGACCGCCGGCCGAACAACAAGATCGCGGAACCTACAAGATCGGACCCCGTGTTTTGTCGGATCCGGTTTCCGACGGGACCAGCCGACCACGGAAAAAGTGCCGCACCCCCGCGGGGGTGCGGCACGACAGCGGTCACGTCCTCACAGGTTGGGGTAGAGCGGGTGCTTGGCCGCCAGCGCCTCCACCCGGGAACGCAGTTTCTTGCTGACCTCGTCGTCGAAGTCGGACTGCAGGGCGGTGGCGATGATCTCGGCGATCTCGGTGAAGTCCTCGGCGCCGAAGCCTCGGGTGGCCAGTGCCGAGGTTCCGATGCGCAGACCCGAGGTCACCATCGGCGGACGCGGGTCGTTCGGCACCGCGTTGCGGTTGAGCGTGACTCCGATCTCGTGCATCCGGTCCTCGGCCTGCTGGCCGTTCAGCTCGGAGTCCCGAAGGTCCACCAGCACGAGGTGGACGTCGGTGCCGCCGGAGACGATCTTCACGCCGGCCGCGGCCATGTCGGGCTGCTGCAGGCGCTCGGCGACGATCCGGGCGCCTTCGAGGGTGCGCCGTTGCCGGTCGGCGAACTCCTCACCCGCGGCCATCTTGAAGGCCACCGCCTTGCCCGCGATGACGTGTTCCAGCGGTCCACCCTGCTGACCGGGGAAGACGGCCGAGTTGAACTTCTTGCCGAGCTCCTCCTGGGAGGACAGGATCACACCGGCGCGGGGACCGCCCAGGGTCTTGTGCGTGGTGGTGGTCACCACGTGGGCATGCGGAACCGGGTTGGGGTGGAGTCCCGCGGCCACGAGACCGGCGAAGTGGGCCATGTCCACCATGAGGTAGGCCCCGACCTCGTCGGCGATCTCCCGGAAACGCTTGAAGTCGAGCTGACGCGGGTAGGCGGACCAGCCCGCGACGATCAGCTGCGGCCTGTTCTCCCGGGCGAGCCGAGCGACCTCGTCCATGTCGACGAGGTGGTTGTCCTCACGGACGTGGTAGGGCACCACGTTGTAGAGCTTGCCCGAGAAGTTCAACCGCATCCCGTGCGTGAGGTGTCCCCCGTTGGCCAGGTCCAGCCCCATGATGGTGTCGCCGGGCTTGAGCAGGGCGAACATGGCGGCCGCGTTCGCCTGGGCGCCGGAGTGCGGCTGCACGTTGGCGTAGGCAGCGCCGAAGAGTTCCTTGACCCGGTCGATGGCCAGCTGCTCGACGACGTCGACGTGCTCGCAACCGCCGTAGTAGCGCTTGCCCGGATAGCCCTCGGCGTACTTGTTGGTCAGTACCGAGCCCTGGGCCTCCAGCACCGCCTGCGGTGCGAAGTTCTCCGAGGCGATCATTTCCAGCGTGTTCTGCTGGCGGCGCAACTCGGCGTTGACCGCGTTGGCCACATCGGGATCGACCGATGCGAGCCGGTCGTTGAACAGATCGCCTGACGGCATGATCAATTACCTCCGTGTTCGTGGTTACCGGTGGACTCGGGTCGGCCGCGTTCAGCGGTTGCGGTTGTAGAAGGGAAGGTCGACGACCTCGGCCGCCGCGGCCTTACCGCGAATGTCCACCTGCAGCTCGGTACCCGGCTCGGCGTTGGCCCTGTCCACATAGGCCATCGCGATCGGGTGTCCCAGCGTGGGTGAGGGAGCACCGCTGGTCACGACGCCGACCTCGGTGCCGTCGTTGTCCAGCACCCGGTAGCCGTGTCGTGGTGCGCGGCGTCCCGTCCCGCGCAGCCCCACCAGAGTCCTCCGCGGTGGTTGTTCGGCGACGGCGGCGAGCGCCGCGCGGCCCACGAAGTCCGCGGACTTGTCCAGCCGAACCACACGCCCCAGGTTCGCGTGGAACGGAGTCAGGTCCGTCGAGAGCTCGTGGCCGTGCAGCGGCATGCCCGCTTCCAGTCGCAGTGTGTCCCGGCACGCCAGGCCCGCGGGTTGCAGCCCGTGCGGTGCGCCCGACTCGCTGAGCGCGTTCCAAACCGTAGCGGCGTCGGCGGTCGATGTGAACAGCTCGAAACCGTCTTCGCCGGTATAGCCGGTCCGGGCGAGTAAAATGTCACAGTCGGCGACCTTGCTCGGATAGCCCGCGAAGTACCGCACCTGGGTGAGGTCGGTGTCGGTCAACGGGGCGAGGATCTCCGGGGCGGCCGGGCCCTGGACGGCGATCAGGGCGTACTCCGAGGAGAGGTCGGTGTAGTCGACGCGGAAGGAACGGGTCCGTTCGGTGAGTTCGGCGGAGACCGTCGCCGCGTTCGCCGCGTTGGCGACCACGAGGAACTCGTCCTCCGCGGTGCGGTACACGATGAGATCGTCCAGGACCCCACCGGCTTCGTCGCAGATCATCGTGTAGCGGGCACGTCCGACCCTGATGCCGGAGGCGTTGGCCACCAGCGCGTAGTCCAGTGCCTCGGCGGCCTGTGGTCCGCTGAGCCTGAGTTCGCCCATGTGGGTGAGGTCGAACAGGCCCGCCGTGTTGCGGACGGCGTTGTGTTCCGCGGTGTCGCCGGAGTAGCGTAGCGGCATCTCCCAGCCCGCGAACTCGGTGAACGTCGCGCCCAGTCGCTGGTGGACCTCGTGCAGCGGGGTCTGGCGGGGTGACGACATGGTGTGCAACTCCTCTGGTAGGCGCCCTTCTCGGCGTCTCCCCGGAGTCATTGGCCTGAGAGTTTCACCGCGTGGCGGCTTGCACCGTGGGCGAGGGGCACCGGACCCCTGCTTTCCTCCGTGATCGCCTGGTGCCATGCGGTGATGGGGCCTGAGAGTTTGTGGGGAGTGTTTGCTCCTTCGGCGCTCCGCGTGCACGTCGGAACCCTTGCCGTGGCCGGGCGGCGTTGCCGCGAGCCGCTTGCGGAGTCTCTCCCGCATGACGTCATCGGCGCACTGTTCGGTTATGGACAGGACGCTACGGAGCCCCCGCTGTCGAGTCAAGCACTCCGCAGCGTGATCCTCACGATCCGGGGACGGTTTTCCGCGTGGCGGGACCGGGAGGCCGGCGGTCGGTGTTCAGTCCTCTCCCGTCAGTTCGGCGTGGCGTCGGCGCAGCCCCTCGACGAAGGCCTCCAGGGCGAGTTCGAAGCTGGCGTGGTCGATCTCCGTGGCGTGCCGGGGCAGCAGGTGGGCGTGTTCCAGGTTGGGGAAGCGTTCCTCGTAGACCTCGGCCTCGGCGGGGAACCCGGCCGCGAAGGAGCCCATGGCCGAGCCGAGCACCAGGTACTTGACCGAGGCGCCGATCATGGTCGCGTAACGCGGGGGCCACCCCGCGCTGATCAGCCCTCCGTGGACCGCGTCGGCGCGGCGCAGGGCGTTCTCCCTGCGCGCGGGACCCGAGGCGAGGAAGGGGACCAGGTTGGGGTGGGCCGCCAGCGCGGCCCGGTAGGAACGGGCCCACACCGTCAGCCCGGTGACCCAGTCGCTGTCGAATCCGGAGACGTCCACCTCCGACATCACCGAGTTGGCGATGTCCTGCAGCAGCTCGTCCTTGTTCGGCACGTAGTTGTACAGCGAGGCGGCGCGCACTCCCAGTCGTTCGGCCAGTTTCCGCATGGAGAGGGCTTCCAGTCCGGACTCGTCGATGATCTCCACGGCGTGTTCGCGGATGCGTTCCATCGACAGCAGGGGGGTGCTGGGTCGGGGCACGTCGTGACCTCCGGGGCCTCGGTCGTGGTCTCGGCGGCTCGCTCGGGGCGGGCGGCCTCGGTGCGTGCCGGGCCGGTGGTCGCGCTGTGGCCGCGTGCGGTGGGGCGCGAGCCCGGGATCAATGTGGCATACCGGCGTCGTCGTGGTGCGGCGGGTGGTGGTGCGCACGGTGTTCCGGTTGTTCGCTCGTCACGTGGGCGGGCGAGCGGGGTTCGGGCGTGGCTCTGGTCAAAACGGGAGCGTGGTTGTAGGGTCACCAAAACTAACAACGTTAGTTAACTGGTGAGGCTGTCAGCCGCGGCGGTGCGTGCCGCACGCGGCAGCGGCTCCTGTCCGAGAGGAGATCGCTGATGAACGAGACCGCCCCCGGCGCGAACCTCCCGCCGGGTTCCGGAGCGGAGACGATCCGGGCCACCCTCTCGTCGGCCTCGTTGCTCGCCGAGCCGGCGACCCGTTTCCCCGACAGAACCGCGGTCGTGGAGGGGGAGCACCAGGTCACCTACGGGCAGTTGTGGCGTCAGGCGCGCGAGCACGCTTCGGCGTTGCGGGTGCTGGGAGTCTCCGCCGGAGACCGGGTGGCCCTGGTGGCCCCCAACGTCCTCGCGTTCGTGCGGGTCTACTACGCGGTACAGACCCTGGGTGCGGTGGTCGTGCCGGTGCCGTTGCTGTTGCGTCCGGAGGAGGCGGCGCACCTGGTCTCCGACTCGGGGGCGAAGCTGGTCGTCGGCCACACCGACCGGCTCGACCTCGCACGGGGGTGCTCCCGGCTGACCGGGACACCACTGGCGATCGTCGGCCCCCGCGACGACCACCCCGAGCCCGCTCTGGACGACCGGGCGGAGCCCGTGGGCAGCTTCGTCGCCCGGTCCCCGGAGGACCCCGCCGTGATCTTCTACACCAGCGGGACCACGGGAAAGCCCAAGGGCGCCGTGCTCACGCAGCTCAACATGGTCATGAACGCCACGGTCAACGCCTTCGACGCCAACGACACCGGACCGGGGGACCGGGTGCTCGGTTGTCTGCCCCTGTTCCACGTCTTCGGGCAGACCGTCTCGATGAACACGACCTTCCGCGCCGGGGCGAGCCTGGTGCTGCAACCGGCTTTCGAACCGAGCCGGGCGCTGGAGCTGATCCGCGAGCACGGGATCACCCAGTTCCACGGGGTGCCCACCATGTACTCCCGACTGCTGGAGGCCGCGGAACCGGGGCTGGAGCTGCCCACCCTGCGGCTGTGCGTTTCCGGGGGAGCGGCGCTGCCGGTGCGGGTGCTCGAACGTTTCGAGGAACGTTTCGACACCCGGGTGCTGGAGGGCTACGGGCTCTCGGAGACCTCTCCGAGCGCGACGGTGAACCAGCCCGCGCTGGGCACCCGAGCCGGCACGGTGGGGCATCCGCTCTGGGGAACGGAGGTGGGGATCGCCGATCCCGAGGCCGAGGGGATCGAGTTGCTCCCCGACGGGCAGGCCGGCGAGGTGGTGGTACGCGGGCACAACGTGTTCGCCGGTTACCTGAACGATCCGGAGGCCACCGAGGCCGTGTTGGTCGACGGATGGTTCCGCACCGGAGACATCGGGCGCAGGGACGAGGATGGCTTCCTGTCCATCGTCGACAGGAAGAAGGACCTGATCATCCGCAACGGGTACAACGTCTACCCGCGTGAGGTGGAGGAGGTCCTGCTGGACCACCCCGCCGTGGAACAGGTCGCCGTCATCGGCCTGCCGGACGAACAACGCGGCGAAGAGGTCTGTGCAGTGGTGGTTCCTGCCGATAGTGTGGATACCGACCAGTCGGTCAAGGACGGGATCATCGACTGGTCCGCGCGGCGGTTGGCGGCGCACAAGTACCCGCGCCGGGTGAGCTTCGTGACCGAGCTTCCGTTGGGACCCAGTCACAAGGTCCTGAAACGCGAGCTCCGCGCCCGTCTCGTCGCGCGACAGGACACAACCGAGGACGCTCAGGAGTGAACATGAACCAGGAACTGACCGGGCGGGTTGCCGTGGTGACGGGCGCGGCCCGGGGAATCGGAGCCGCCATCGCCGAGACCCTGGCCTCGGCGGGCGCCTCCGTGGCCGCTGTGGACCTCGAGGAGTCCTCCTGCGCCGACACCGTGGAACGGATCAGCTCCTCCGGGGGCCGCGCCCTGGCGGTGGGGGCCGACGTGACCGACTCCGAGTCGGTGGCGAGCGCGTTCACCCGGGTCTCCGAGGAACTCGGAACGATCGGGGTCCTCGTGAACAACGCCGGGGTGACCAAGGACAACATGCTGTTCAAGATGTCCGAGCAGGACTGGGACACCGTGATGGGGGTGCACCTGCGCGGTGCCTTCCTGTGCAGCAGGGAGGCCCAGAAGCAGATGGTCCCCGAACGGTGGGGCAGGATCGTCAACCTCTCCAGCGTCTCCGCGCTCGGCAACCGCGGCCAGGCCAACTACTCGACCGCCAAGGCCGGTATCCAGGGGTTCACGCGCACGCTGGCCATCGAGCTCGGCCCGTTCGGGATCACCGTCAACGCGATAGCCCCCGGCTTCATCGTCTCCGACATGACGGCGGCGACGGCCCAGCGGCTCGGCATGGACTTCGAGGACCTCAAGGAGGCCGCGGCGGGCGAGACCCCCGTCCGTCGGGTGGGACAGCCGCAGGACATCGCCAACACCGTGGCCTTCCTGGCCGGTGAGAGCTCCTCCTTCGTCACGGGGCAGACCCTCTACGTCGACGGCGGTCGCAAGCTCGGCTGACCGTTCGGCGGGGCGCGGTGCACCGGTCCGCCGGTGCACCACACACCCTCCCCTTTTGTCGATTCTTCCCAGGAAAGGAACCGTGATGGTCGATTTCTCCCTGTCGGACACCGAGCGTGACATCCGCGACTGGGTGCGCAACTTCGTCCACCGTGAGTTGATGCCCCTGGAACAGAGGGTACTGGAACGGGAACGCCGCGGCGAACGCGGTTTGGAGAAGGAGGAGACCGAGCAGCTGCGAGAGAAGGCCCGCCAGGCCGGCTTCTGGGGGGTGCAGACCCCCGAGGAGTACGGGGGGATGGGGTTGTCCGCCGTGATGACCGCCCTGGTCGAGGTGGAACTGGGGCGCACGTTCGTGCCGTTCACCTTCGGCGGTAGCGCCGACAACATCCTCTACCACGGCAACGAGGAACAACGGCAACGCTACCTGATTCCCACCATCGAGGGGACGCGCAAGTCCTGTTTCGCCATCACCGAGCCCGACGCGGGATCGGACGCCAAGAACATCCGCACCACCGCGCGGAAAGAGGGCTCCGAGTGGGTGATCGACGGGGAGAAGACATTCATCACCGGCGGGATCGACGCCGACTTCGCGATGGTGTTCGCGGTGACCGACAAGGAGAAGGGCGCCGACGGCGGGGTGACCTGCTTCCTGGTGGACCGGGACATGGGATGGACCTCCGAGCCCATCGACATCATGGGGGAGTGGGACCGCCAGCCCGCCGCGTTGACCTTCGACGGGGTCCGGGTTCCGGAGGAGAACGTGCTCGGCGAGATCGGTGGCGGTTTCGCGCTGGCCATGCAGTGGATCGGCCGGGGACGGTACCTGCTGCCGGCCCGCGCGCTCGGCGGGTGTGAGCGGATGGTGGAGATGGCCACCGAGTACGCGTGGTCGAGGAAGACCTTCGGAGCCCCTATCGCCGACCGCCAGGCCATCCAGTGGATGATCGCCGACTCCGCCGTCGACATCGAGGCCCTGCGTTGGCTGGTGCTGCAGGCGGCCTGGCAGGCCGACCAGGGGATGGACTCCCGACACGCCCAGTCCATCGCCAAACTGCACGGGGGTGTGCGGGCGAACGAGATCGTCGACAGGGTCATGCAGATCCACGGCGGCATGGGCTACACGCGGGAACTTCCCATCGAGCGCTGGTACCGGGACCTGAGGTTGCTGCGCATCTTCGAGGGCACCGACGAGATCCAGCGCCGCACCCTGGCGAGGAACCTGCTCAAGGGCAACGCCTCGGTGCGTGGCGTGCTCGGGTGACACACGGTGTCCGTCCGGGTCCGGTGCGTGGTGGTCGTGGTCGACCCGGCGTGTGCGGTGGGTAGGCTGGACCCCGGAGTCCCGATTCGACGGCAGGAGCGGCCATGTCGATTTTCCGGAAGATCACCGACATCGCCAGGAGTCCCCAGGGCCGGAAGGCGCTGGAACAGGCGAAGCGTTACGCCAGGGACCCGAAGAACAAGGAGAGGATCGACCGGGTCGTCAACAAGGTCAGGGGCCGGGGAAGGAGCCACTGACCGACCCGGCGCGACCGGGTCCCGCCCGACGGGCGGGACCCCACCGTTGCCGTTTCCGGTCGGAGCGGGTGAGCCCGCTCCCCGGATTCCGTTGGAGGACTGTCCCGCGGACGGATCGATCAGTAGAGTGCCACACGCATGATCACCGATCGGGCGCGGGGCGTGATATGGGCAGCGTGTACGTCGTGGGCACCTTCGACACGAAGGGCGCCGAGCTGGCCTACGTGACCGAACTGCTCCGCCGGGACGGATCCTCCGTGGTGACCGTGGACGTGAGCACCTCGGCACCCGTGGAACGCTCGGTCACGGTGTCGGCGGAGTCGGTGGCCGGCTGCCATCCCGAGGGACAGACGGCCGTGTTCACCGGTGACCGGGGAACAGCGGTATCCGGGATGGCCGAGGCGTTCCGCCGTTTCCTGCGCGGCCGCGGGGACGTGGCCGGTGTGCTCGGGCTGGGAGGATCCGGGGCCACGGCGCTGGTCACCCCCGCCATGCGGGCGCTGCCGGTGGGGATTCCCAAGTTCATGGTCTCCACCGTCGCCTCGGGCGACGTGTCGGGCTACGTGGATGCCAGCGACACGGTGCTGCTGCCCGCCGTGACCGACATGGCCGGGTTGAACCGGATCTCGCGTCGGGTGCTGGCCAACGCCGCCCACGCGCTGCACGGGGCCGCGAACGCGGAGCCCGTACCGGCGGGAACGGACAGACCCGCCGTGGCGCTGTCCATGTTCGGTGTGACCACTCCCTGCGTCTCCGCTCTCGTCTCCGAGCTGGAGGCCGAGTACGAGCCCCTGGTCTTCCACGCCACCGGGACCGGCGGGCGTGCGATGGAGAAACTGGCCGGCGACGGGATGCTGCGCGCCGTGCTCGACGTGACCACCACGGAGATCTGCGACCTGGTCGCGGGCGGGGTGATGAGTGCCGGCGAGCAGCGTCTCGACACGCTGGCGAGCAGTGGCATCCCCTACGTGGGCTCGTGCGGCGCGTTGGACATGGTGAACTTCGGTCCCGTCTCCACGGTGCCCGCCGAGTACGCCCACCGAACCCTCTACGAGCACAACCCCCAGGTCACCCTGATGCGCACCACCCCGGAGGAGTGTGACCGCATCGGCCGTTTCCTGGCGGACAAGCTCAACGCCTTCACCGCGCCGGTGCGGTTCCTGTTTCCCGAGGGCGGCTTCTCCCTGCTGGACACCCCGGGCGGCCCCTTCCACGACCCACGGGCCGACGCCGCGCTGTACGAGGCCTTGGAGAACAGTCTGGCCCAGCACGAGGACCGACGTCTGGTTCGGGTTCCGTACCACGTCAACGATCCCGAATTCGTGCGTGAACTGATGAGCTCCTTCACGGAGGTGGTGCAGAGATGACCCCGAACCGGGACGGGGAGAGCGAGGGACCGGGGAGCCGCTCCGGGATCCTGCGCGGGCTGCGGGAGAAGGCGGCCCGGGGGGTGCCGATCGTCGGCGGCGGAGCCGGGACCGGCCTGTCGGCCAAGTGCGAGGAGGAAGGCGGGATCGACCTGCTGGTCGTGTACAACTCGGGGCGCTACCGCATGGCGGGGCGGGGTTCCCTGGCTGGTCTGCTCGCCTACGGCAACGCCAACGACATCGTCGTGGAGATGGCCCACGAGGTGCTTCCGGTGGTGCGTGAGACCCCGGTGCTCGCCGGGGTGAACGGGACGGACCCCTTCATGCTCCGCGACAGGTTCCTCGCGGAACTGCGGGCTCTCGGGTTCGCGGGGGTGCAGAACTTTCCCACCGTGGGGCTCATAGACGGAACCTTCCGGGAGAACCTGGAGGAGACCGGCATGGGCTACGACCTGGAGGTCGAGCTGATCCGCGCCGCCGCGGAGGCCGACATGCTCACCACCCCCTACGTGTTCTCGGCCGAGGACGCGCGCAGGATGACCCGGGCCGGAGCCGACGTGCTCGTGTGCCACATGGGACTGACCACGGGGGGCAGCATCGGTGCGCGCACGGCCAGGAGTCTCGACGACTGTGTCGCTCTGATCGACGAGTGCTCCGCCGCCGCTGTCGAGGTGCGCGACGACGTCCTCGTGCTGTGCCACGGAGGGCCGATCAGCACTCCCGAGGACGTCGAGTACGTGCTGTCCCGAACCCGCCGCTGTCACGGTTTCTACGGGGCCAGCAGCATGGAGCGGTTGCCCACCGAACGGGCACTGGTCGAGCGGACCGAGGCCTTCCTCCGGGCGGGCGGCTGACCGCCGCTCTCGCACCGGGTTCTTGGGTTCCGGCACACACGAGCGTTGTTCGGGAGGAACACCGTGGCCGAGTCGTACGCGAGCGTCGTGATCGCCGCCCCCGCGCGGCGGGTCTGGCAGTGGTTCGGGGACTTCGGCGGTCTCGCGCGATGGCATCCGGGCATCGCCGAGCTGGAGATGGAGGACGGGGCCTGCCCCCGTGAGGTGGGAGCGGTCCGGAGATTGTGGTTGGGCGATGGGTCCAGGGTCCGCGAACGTCTGGTGGCGCTCGACGAGCTCGGCCACAGCCACACCTACGAGATGCTGGAGGGACCGTTCCCGATCCGGAGCTATCGGGCCACCGTGCGGGTGAGACCGGTCACGGCCACCGGGGAGAGCTTCGCGGAGTGGTGGGCCCGCTACGACGCCGATGCGGAGCGGGAGGCCGAGTTGGACCGGACTTTCGCCGAGGGAGTGTTCGCCACGGGGCTGGCTGAGCTGGCCCGTCGGCACGCCGAAATATGAAAATATTTGAATGAACCGGGGTGGCCAGGGAGTTCGTTCCGGATCTTGCGAGGGGGCGGGTTCGCGCGACACGAACAGCGCAACGGTTAGAGTCATATACGTGCCAAGCAGCTTTGTGCAGTCCGCAGCGAAAACAGATGATCCGGAATCCGAGGCCGAACGTGTCATCGTGACCGGGGGGTCAGGCTTCGTCGGCCGTGCCGTGGTTCGGGCCTTCGCCGACCGGGGAAGCCCGGTGACCGTCGTCGACCGTGCCGAGCCCCAGATCCGGGAGGAACACCGCCACCTGGTCAGTCACGTCGCGGGGGACCTGACCGACCCGGATGTTCGTGACGCGGCCGTCACCGAGGGAAGCGCGGGGATCGTTCATCTGGCGGCCATCACCTCCGTGCTGCGTTCGGTGGACAAGCCCACCGAGACGTTCACCGAGAACGTGGAGGTCACCCAGGGACTGCTGGAGCTGGCGCGTCAGCGCGGTGTTCCGCGTTTCGTGCTGGCCTCCACCAACGCGGTGGTCGGTGACATCGGCTACGGCACCATCTCCGAACGGTTGCCCCTGCGTCCGCTGACTCCCTACGGAGCCACCAAGGCAGCCTGCGAGATGCTGCTTTCCGGCTACACCGGCGCCTACGGACTCTCCGCGGCGGCGCTGCGTTTCACCAACATCTACGGCCCGGGCATGGGGCACAAGGACAGCTTCGTCCCGCGTCTCATGCGCGCCGCCCTCGCCGACGAGGGAGTGGAGGTCTACGGCGACGGATCGCAGAGCCGGGACTTCGTCCATCTCGACGACGTGGTCCGGGCCGTCACCGCCGCCTGGGACCGGCACTACAGCGGAACGGCCGTCATCGGGTCGGGGCAGTCCGTCTCGGTGATGGAACTGATCGAGGCCGTGCGCGCGACCACGGGTAGGCAGATCCCGGTGACGCACGTGGAGGCCAAGAACGGTGAGATGCCCGCGGTGATCGTCGAGATCGAGAAGGCCGGAAGGGAACTCGGTTACCAGCCGAACGTACGGTTCACCGACGGGCTGCGCACCGTGTGGGACGACTTCCGTCGTGCGGCCGATGGCAGTGTGCCCGTAGCGACATGACCGGTGGCGTGGTGCGTACTCTCCGGCGGCACTGGCTGCTGGCGCTGCTGCTGCTGGCCGGGGTGCTGTTGCGTGTCGTGGTGGAGATCGCCTACCAGCCGGCCCTGCTGTACATCGACTCCACCCGGTACCTGAAGGATCTCGGGGTCTTCTACCCCGGCAGCATCAACCCCATCGGCTACGAGCTGCTGCTGTTGGGGCCGGTGCTGCTCGTCGGGGACCTCGGAACGGTCGTGCTGGTGCAGCACCTGCTCGGTCTGGCCTTGGCCGTGGCCGGGTACTGCCTGTTGCTGAGGTTGGGGTGCCGGCGGTGGCTGGCCGCCCTGGCGGTGGCCCCCGTGCTGCTCGACGCCTATCAGCTGCAGATCGAGCACCTGGTCATGTCCGACCTGCTGTTCCAGGTGCTGCTGCTGACCGTGATCATCCTGCTGACCTGGTGGGGGACCCCGGGGCCCAGACTGGCGCTGCTGGCCGGAGCCCTGCTGGCCGTGTCGGTGCTCGTCCGCCTGGTGGGGCTGACCCTCGTGGTCCCGGCGGCGGTGTTCGTGGTGCTGGCGGCCGGACTGCGTCCCCGCGACGGGTGGGGACGACGTCTGCGGGCGGCGGGGGCGCTGGTGGGCGGTTTCGTGGTCGTGATCGGTGGTTACGCCGGATACCACGCGCTCTGGACCGGAGTACCGGGTCTCGGAGGCTCGACGGGAAGCGTGGTGTTCGGGCGCACGGCCATGGTGGCCGAGTGCGAGAAGCTGGACCTGTCCAGGGCGCAACAGGTGGTCTGCCCGGAGGAACCGGTTCCCGAGCGCAAACGCAAGGGGATCGACTACTACATGCACTTCTTCCGCGGGCAGGTCGACACCGACGAGCTGCCCGAGGACGTCACCTACTCCCAGGCGCAGCACTCCCTGGCCTTCGAGGTGCTGCGCAGCCAGCCCCTCGACGTTTTCGGAGGTGTCGCCAAGGACTTCCTCAAGGGCTTCGCCCCCATGCGCACCCAGTCTCCCGGTGATGTTCCGTTGGCACGGTGGCATTTCCAGACGGAGTACCCGCTGTACTTCTCGGAGTGGTCACTGAACGGGTGGCTGGAGTACTACGACGGTGGCAGCTACTCGGTCAACGAACGGGCCGCGGGCTTTCTGCGCGCCTACCAGCTCGGTGGGGGCTACACTCCCGGTACGGTCCTCGGTTTGGCATTACTCGTGGTCATAGCTGCGATTCTGGGGGTGGGACGTGCCAACCGGAGTGGCCTCAGAGCGGTGTGCCTGCTCGTCGGAGGGATTCCCTCGGCTGCGTTACTCACCGCCGCGGCGATGGAGTTCTCCTGGCGTTACCAGCTTCCGGGGCTGTTGCTGCTGCCCCTGGCCGGGGCCCTGGGAATCACGGCCGTCCTCGGCCACCGACCAGAGACACAGGATTCCACGACGAACCGGTAGCCGCGAACACGGCTTTGAAGGAGCACACGATGTCGACGACCTTTCCGGACGAGGTCGATGAGCAAGCGCTCGCCGAGTACACGGCGCGCTACGGTGATCACAACTTCGCCCCGGTGGTGGTGCTGATCGCCGCCTACAATGAGGAGGACGCCCTGCCGGCCGTGCTGGACGGGATGCCCACGACCAGTTGCGGCCTCGGGGTGGACACCCTGGTGGTGGTCGACGGTGCCACGGACGCCACGGCCGAGGTCGCCCGGCGTCACGGTGCCTACACGTGCACTGCTCCGCAGAACAGGGGGCAGGGTGCCGCGCTGCGACTCGGTTACCGACTGGCCGCGCAGCGGGGAGCACGTTACGTGGTGACCACCGACGCGGACGGCCAGTACGAGATCGGGGAACTGCCCACCCTGCTGCGTCCGCTCATCGACGATGAGGCGGACTTCGTCACCGGCTCGCGTCGTCTCGGCAGCAGCGAGAACCCGCAGTTACTGCGTCGGGTGGGAACCTACGTGTTCGCCTGGCTGGTCAGCGCGTTGACCGGGCAGCGCATCACGGACACCTCGTTCGGCTTCCGCGCCATGCGTGTCGAGGTCCCGAACTCGGTCCGCCTGGAGCAGCAGCAGTACCAGTCCTCGGAACTGCTGGTCGGGGTGCTGGCACGCGGCTACCGGGTGCGGGAGTGCGCGATGACCATGCGTCAGCGTCTCGCCGGTTTCAGCAAGAAGGGCAACAACGTGCTCTACGGCTACCGCTACACCAGGGTGGTGCTGGGCACGTGGCTGCGGGAACGCAAGGCACGCCGTATGGACCGTTCGTCGAGCGGTTCCTCGGTGGACGAACAGCTCAGCGAGCCGGCTCGTGCTGCCCGCGACTAGCGAAGACCACGCGGTCCATCAGGAAGAACTTGACCACGAACATGACCAGATAGGTCCCCAGGTAGGCGCTCCACACCAGGGCGACGCGCGGGGTGTGGGCATCGTGGAACACGTGCAGGGCCAGCGTCTCGGTGTAGTGGGTCGCCGTCGCGGCCGCCAGCGCCGTGAGCACGGAGATCGGCACGAAGCGGAGGAGTTCCCCGCGCAGCCCGGCTCGCCCCCTGCTGCCCCACGTCCTCCTGTTCAGCAGGAAGTTGGGGACGGCTCCCGACAGCCAGCCCAGCACGGTGGCCGTCATCGTGCCGGCTCCCAGCGCGTAGGAGAGCCCGAACACGAGTTGGCTGCTCACCGTCGCCACGGCGGAGGCTCCGGCGAAGCGGCGGAGCAGTCGCCAGTAGCGTCCCGCTCCGGAGGTTCGCGGTTCCGGCGTGGCTGTCACGGTGTGCTCCCTTCCTGTGGGAGGAGTGGAGGGCGTGGATCCACTCCACGAATGTACGGAGACGGCTTCGCCGGCCGCCGGCCGGATGAGAACATGCCACTCCGTGAAGGCGGGGCAAGCTGTCACAGTGTGACGGTTAGCCTTTCACATCGGGCACGATCGTGTGAGACGGTCTTGAGTTCTCGTGCGTCGTGTCCGGGGTATTACATTCCGTGGACACCCGCGCTCGTCGGGGTCGCGGAAGCGGACTTTGCCAGGTGGTGAACACGACGTCGTCACGGACGGTGTCGTGGAAGCCGATATTGTGTAGAGGAGAAGAAGGCGTGCGAATCCTCGTCCTCGGCGGTGACGGCTATCTCGGTTGGCCGACCGCTCTGCATCTGTCCGACTGTGGCCACGAGGTGGCCGTGGCCGACAACTTCGCCCGTAGGTCCTACGACGACGAGATGGGCGTACGCAGCCTGGTACCGATCGAGCCACTGCAGACACGGATCGATGCCTGGCGCGAGGTTTCCGGTCAGCACATCAGGATGTACTACGGTGATCTCGTCGACGCCGAGTTCACCATGGAGATGATCCGGGACTTCCACCCCGACACCATCGTGCACTTCGGTGAGCAGCGTGCGGCCCCCTACTCCATGATCGACCGCAAGCACGCGGTCTACACCCAGCAGAACAACGTGATCGGCAACCTCAACGTGCTGTTCGCGATCCGGGAGGTGGATCCGGAGATCCATCTGGTCAAGCTGGGCACGATGGGGGAGTACGGAACTCCCAACATCGACATCGAGGAGGGCTGGCTGGAGGTCACCCACAAGGGGCGGACCGACCGGATGCTCTACCCGAAGAAGCCCGGCTCCTTCTACCACCTCAGCAAGGTGCACGACAGCCACAACATCGAGTTCGCCTGCCGTATCTGGGGGCTGCGGGCCACCGACCTGAACCAGGGCATCGTCTACGGCCAGGAGACTCCCCAGACGGTGCGCGACTCGAGGCTGGCTACCCGGTTCGACTACGACGCCATCTTCGGCACGGTGCTCAACCGGTTCGTGATCCAGGCCGTTCTCGGGCATCCGCTGACCGTGTACGGCAGTGGTGGTCAGACCCGCGGTGTCATCGACATCAGGGACACGGTGGAGTGCATCCGCCTGGCCTCCGAGAACCCGGCCGAGGCCGGTGAGTTCCGGGTGTTCAACCAGATGACCGAGAGCTTCTCGGTCGAGGAGCTCGCCAAGACCGTGGCCAACAACTACCACGGCAACGTCGAGGTGGAGTACCTGGAGAACCCGCGTGTGGAGCAGGACCAGCACTACTACAACGTGGTTCACACCGGGTTGGTCGAGCTCGGACTCGACCCGCACCTGCTGTCCAACACGCTGATCAACTCGCTGTTCGGCGTGGCCGAGCAGTACAAGGACCGGGTGGATCTCGCCGCGATGCGCCCCACGGTGCAGTGGCGTACCGCCTCCAGTCCGCTGCGTGTCCAGCAGAACTGAGAATCGTTCGCAACGGTTCGTCCGGGTGGCCGCGCGGCTGGCGACACACGACGACGTTCCACCGGCCTAGGGCCCGGAACGACGACGTGTCGCACTCGCGGCCACCCCGCTGAGCAGCGTCCCTATCGCCAGCCCGACCAGCAGGTTCAGTACGCATGTCGCGAGCTGGGTCTCCAGGGGTGCCGGTGTGGTGAACGGGCGTACGGCTATCGCGACCGTGCCCAGGGCCACGATCCAGCCGAAGAAGGTGCCCGGTCGTGGTGTGCTCAGCAGCAACAGGTGCATCAGCCCCGTGGCCAGCAGGGCGGCCACTGCGGAGAGCAGACACATCCAGACGGTGCTGACGTCGCCGAGGGTTCCGTGCCGTGAGGGGCCGAGTACGGGGATGTGCAGCACTCCGCGCGCCGTCACCACCCCCACCAGCGCGACGAGTGCCGCGACGAGGGCGGTGGCCGCCCCGCCGGTCCACAGCTGGCCGGCGTTGGTCTCTGAGGCCCCCGGGGTGCGTCCCGGGGGCCGAGTGTCGTCCTCGGACACGTTCCCCTCCCGGCGCGGGACGAAAACCGGGTGACCGTCGATGTTCGCGCACTGTTCGTCGTGCCGCAATTCCGGTGCGCGTCCGCCTGGCCCGTGGGTGGGGGATTCCTCCGGGGGCAGCGCTCGCCAGGAGTGGGCAGAGGTTCCTCGCACAGTGTGACCGTTCCCGTGCGGTGTGGTTCCGGAAGGGTGTTCGACCGGAAAAGCGTCGCGTCCACGTGTCGGACGTCACTTTTGCGGCTTGTTCGTTCTAGCCTCGCCCCCGATGTGTTTCCTCGATCATTCCTCCGGAAACCGACGTCGCGTTTTCCCGCGATCTCCACGAGATCGGGATGTCGGTGCGAGTGATCGGCAACCAGGCCGCAAAAACGATCTTCGCGTTTTTTGTCGCGACGTCTTACCAGCGAAATCGTCGGAGTCGGCGATGTTCGGTCCTCTCGGTCGCGGTGTCGTCTCCCGTCGTTGACGTGTCCGGGTGAAGGTGACCGCGGCCAAGTGCGCGTTTGGTTGACTCGTTATCCGATCGCGACCTCACGCTGAATACACAGCGTGTCATAACGGGCGGGTCTCGTGCTTTTTTCCTCCCCTGAAAGGGGGAGGGCTTGAAGCAACAAATACGTAAAGCTACGTTGCGGCCGGTACGTCACGGTTCGGTCACGACGCACTCGACCCCCGAGAGTGCATCCCGACCCCCGACGGGAAGTGGCCGGACCTCCCCGAGACGGAAAGGCGAGCATGGCCGAAAAACACGACAAGGGCGGTCGTGGCACACTCTCCGCCCTCACCTCGCGTGTCCCCCGAGCACTTCGCAGTCCTTTTTCGCGTTCGGGACGCCATTCCACGCGGAACAGGATTCTCGCCGGAGTGGTGGCGACCGGCGCCTTCGTCGCTGTCGGTTCCCCACTCGTGGCTGTCACCGACGACCAGGGCGGTGGCTCGAACAACCGTGACGTGGCCCCGGTGGCCGAACAGCGTCCGCTGAGCGCCGCCGTCAACGGCACCCCCGAGGCCCCCGAGTCCGTGCGGCTGGGCAGCGGAGGCTCGAACGAGGACGACTCCGAGAAGCGCGACCTCGACAAGAGCGAGCAGGTACGGCAACAACGCGCCGCCGAGAAGGCCAAGCAGGCCGAACAACGCCGCGAGGCCGAGCAGAAGAAGGCGGTCCAGGAGCAGGCCACGAAGAAGAAGGCCCTCGCCCGCGAGGCCGAACAGCAGGAGAAGCAGCGGGCCGCCAAGGCCGCCGAGGCACCGGCTCCGAAACCGAAGAAGCTGGTGGCCGAGGGCTTTCTGACCTCGGGCTTCCACACACGCGGTGGCGCCCACGCCGGTATCGACATCGGTGCCGACACCGGCACCCCGATCCGCGCTCCCCAGGCGGGAACCGTGATCAGCTCCGGCCCGGCGAGTGGGTTCGGCCTGTGGGTGCGGGTGCGCCACGATGACGGCACGGTCACCGTCTACGGGCACATCCACAGCTCCCAGGTGCACGTCGGCCAGCGTGTGGAGGCCGGACAGCAGATCGCCACCGTGGGCAGCCGCGGGCAGTCCACGGGGCCGCACCTGCACTTCGAGGTCCGCCTCGGCCCCGGAGCTCAGGAGATCAACCCCATTCCGTGGTTGAAGCAGCGGGGCTACGGCCTCGGCTGACGCCCACGGTGATGTCGTTGCCGGGGACCCGTGCCACCCCCGACGCCGGGTCCCCGGCAACTTTCCACGTGTGGGAGACCTTCCGGAACCCCGCGGCAGGTCTCGGGGGGAATCCCGGTGGGCTTCCTCCGGAGCCCCGCCGGACGGTTCTCCCCACCCCTGCGCACCGGCGTCCGGGGGAAGGGACGAACACGGCGGGATCAGTCGCTCAGGGACTCGGCCGGAACGTCGACCTCGATACGGTCCCGCAACCGGCTCAGCGTGCGGGCCAGCAGCCGCGAGACGTGCATCTGTGAGATCCCGACCTGCTCGGCGATCTGGGTCTGCGTCATCGACTTGAAGAAGCGCAGTACCAGGATGCGGCGTTCCCGCTCGTCCAGCTCCTCCAGAAGCGGACGGATCGCCGCCCGGTTCTCCACCTCGTCCAGCTCGGTGTCCGAGGAGCCGATGGCGTCACCCAGGGGGATCTCGTCGGTGTCACTGAGCAGCTCGTCGAGGGAGCTGCTGCGGTAGGCGTTGCCCGCCTCCAGCCCCTGGTGGACCTCCTCCCGGCTGATACCGAGGTGTTCGGCGATCTCACTGGGAGTGGGAGCCCTGCCCAGGCTCTGGGAGAGGGTCGAGATGGCCGCCGAGATGGACAGGTGCCTTTCCTGCAGGCGTCGGGGTACACGTACCGTCCATCCCGTGTCGCGGAAGTGGCGCCGCACCTCGCCCATGATGGTCGGAACCGCGTACGACAGGAAGTCGACACCCCGATGCGGGTCGAACCGGTCCACGGCGTTGATGAGACCGAGGGTGGCGACCTGGACCAGGTCCTCCTGGGCCTCCCCCCGGTTGCTGAACCTGCGTGCTATGTGCTGTGCGAGGGGAAGGTGTTCGGTGACCAGCCTGTCCCGGAGCTCGGCGTAACGCCGATCCCTCTTGTCCAGATCCGCGAATTCGACGAACAGCGGGGCCAGTTCCTCGTAGTTCTGACCTCGGTAGGCGTGTTCGGAGTCCGCCCGCGTCACTCGTGGACCATCCGTCCCTTGCTCAGCTGTATACGCACGACGTGTCCGTCAGCGTTCTCTCCGGCTTCCCGCACCGAGGATGCCACGTTGTCGGTCAGCGCGCTCAGTACGCGCCAGCTGAAGGTGTTCGTACGTGGCCCGGAGGCCTCCGGGCTGGTAACTTCGGCGGTGAACTCCAACAGGTTCTCCGCGCTGCGGAAACGTCCGACGAGGGGACTCTGCTCCGAGGCGATCCGCACCAGCGAGGAACAGGCCTCGTCCACCGCGAGCCGCAGGTCCGCGATGGTGTCGACGTCGAAGTCGGCACGCATGGCGAGGTCGCCGACCACGGCGCGCATCACGGGCAGTTGTTCGGGCACCGCCATGACCCGGACCTCCACCGCGTGCGGGTCGGTGGCCGGGTTCGGCGTGTCGGGATCCGGCGCGGAGCTTTCCACGGAGGCCGGATGACGATCCGAATAGGGTGCTGACACGTGGACTCCTCGTTCCAACCTCATGCGAGACCACCGCACATCGAACCAGAGGGACGCGGCCGGTCGACTCCACGGGGGTGTGTTCCCGGGGAGTGTCTGTGGGAATCCTGCCCCGGTGACGGCGGGGGACGGAACGCGATGCTCATAGCCGCCTGATACCCGGCAGCGGAGGCGGGCAAACGGATGTTCGGCGCGGGCGGGAGCGGCCGAACCGCGCCCGCGTGACTCCTTCTCCCTCCGGGGAGGGGCACGGAACCGTGGGACCCCCGCCGGGCCCGGAAGAACGCCCGGGCGGGGGTCACGACGTGGGGGACCTCCCGTGACCGCCGGGCGGGGGACCGCCCCACCCGGGACGGGGTCAGAGCAGACTGCTCCAGTAGGTCCAGAACGCTTCCAGGATCATCCCGACGATGACCAGGTACCACACCAGCAGCAGCACGGTGTGCACCCGCGCGGCGCCGAGAACGAGCGGCCGGACCGGGCCGACCGGCACGTGCTTTCGTTCGAGATTGTGCAGCGTCGTGTACCAGAAGATCGCTATGGTGACGACCCACACGACCATGCAGTACGGGCACAGTGCGTGGATATCGTACAGACTCTGCCAGATCAACCAGTGGACGAAGCCGACCCCGAAGATCGTCCCCAGCTGCATACCGATCCAGTACCAGCGTGGGGGCCGGAACCCGGACAGCATGGCCACCCCGGTGGTGGTCACGATCGCGAAGGCGGCCACCCCGATCAGCGGGTTGGGGAAGCCGAATGCCGTGGCCTGGTCGCTTTCCATGACCGAGCCGCACGAGACCACCGGGTTGATGCTGCAGGTGGTCACGTAGTCGGGGTTCAGCAGGCTCAGGTACTCCTCGACGCTGAGCGCGAAGGCGGCGAGGAACCCGATGCCGCCGCCGATCAGGTACAGCCAGCCCAGTCCGCGTCCGAACAGGGGGGGCTCGGTCCGTTCCGGGGGCACGGACTCGGGGTCCTCGTTGCGGGTGGTGTGCGTGGTGGCTGTCACTTGGCCAGCGCTCCGTCCAGTTTCTCCCGCAGTTGCTCGGCCGGGCTGCTTCCCTTGTCGAACTGGATCTGCTCACCGTTCAGGAAGTAGGTGGGGGTTCCGCCGACGCCGGCCTCGGCGCCGTCCTGGCGGTCCTGCTGGATGCGCTGCCCGACCTGGTCGGAGTTCATGTCCTGACGGAACTTCTCCACGTCCAGACCGATCTGTTCGGCGAACGTGGTGAACTGCTCGGTGGCACGCTGCTTGTCGTCGCTGACGCCCTGGCCTTCCCGCACGGCCCAGGAGGAGTAGTTGTCGAACAACTTGTGGTACATGGCGGTGAACTCGCCCTGCATGGCGGCCGCCTCGGCCGCCCGGGCCGCGGGTTCGGCCAGCGGGTGCATGTCCAGGGGGAAGTTCCGCACCACGAAGTTGATCCTGCCCTCGTACTCCTCCTCGATCTTGGTGTTCACGGTGTTGTAGTAGGAGTGGCAGCCCGGGCACTGGTAGTCGGCGAACTCGACCAGTGTCGGTGCGTCCGGGCCCGCGTCGAGCACCTTGTTGCTGCCCTCGGGGTTCAGGACGGAGGAGGCGACCCGGTCCGAGTCGTTCTGCTGGGTGCCGCCACCCCCGAAGTACATGACGCCACCGATGACTGCGACTGCCACGACCAGCACTATCGCGGTCAGGATGATGTTGGTCGAAGCCCCGCTGCGCTTCGCCACCGGATTGGTTGTCTTGGGCATCGGCCTGTTACACCTTCGACGGTCGTTCTCCGCGCGAGCGTGTGCCCGCGCACGGGCTTTTCGTTCAGTTTCCCCTACTCACACGATCGTGAAATCCGCCGGGGTGCGTGATATCACTACCGTGACCACGGGGGTGGTGCCGTGGCAGGTATTCGCCACCATCATGCCTGTCCTGAAAAGCCGAACGTTCGCGCGGAAGAGTGAACTCGACTACGCTCCGCGTACCAGGGAGTGGCCGCTGCGGTCCTCCGGTGGTGGGCGGTTTCCGCTCAGTTCGTCACCATCCGTGGCACCGCGGCGTTCTCGTGCCCGGCGGGCAGCGCCGGTTCGGCGGGGAACCAGGTGGCCAGTACGACGGTCAGCACCACCATGAGCACGGTACCGGCTACCGAGGCGATCACCTGACGAGTACTGACGTGCATGTTCGCGACCCCCGCGTGCGCCCTGTCGAGACGTTTCGCGATGCCCGCCCTTCCGGCATCGCAAGATCATCACACCCGGGTATTCGCGCCTCGCTGCCGAATCGTTACAACGATGTTGTCCGAAGTTGTCAGGGTTCGCTCGACCAGGTGTGTTGCTCGTCGAGATGGGCGACCAGTGATTCCCCCAGCCCGCGAAGGTGCTCGTACATGGCCTGTTCGGCCCCGGCGCCGTCGCCCTTGGCCGCGGCGTGGAGCACCCTCGGGTGCTCCCGCCCGCACACCTCGGGCCACCCGGCGGCCACCAGCTCGCGTTCCCGGGGGAGGTAGCGTCTGGTCAGCTCGAAGAACCAGGCCAGCTTGTCCGCCCGTGCCGCGCCGGCGAGTTCGGTGTGGAACCGTCCGAGCAGTTCGACGGCGGTGGTCGGGTCCTCGGGCTCGTGGCAGCCGTTCAGTTCCCGTTGCAGCGTGTCCAGCCGCTCCAGCGAGGTCCGGTCGGCCACCTCCGCGCACCGACGCGCGAGCCTGCCCCCGATCAGGGCCCGCAACTCGAAGACGTCCAGCAGGTCCGTCCGACTCGGAGCGGCCACGGCGAACCCCTGACGCGGTTCGAGCTCCACGAACCCCTCCGCCGCGAGGGTGATCAACGCTTCCCGCACCGGGGTGACACTGATACCGAGGTCCTCGGCGAGCTGGTCCAGCCTCAGGTACTCCCCGTCGAGCACCTGGCCGGTGATGATCTGTTCGCGGATGTGGACCGCGACTTCCTCGGGCAGCTGGGATCTGCGTCCCCGGGATGCTGATCCGGACAGGGCCATCGAACTCCCGTCGTCGCGTGGCTGGGGCCGTCCACCCTCGGTGGCTTCCGCCGTCCCCGTACAAGGGCCGAGACCCGAATTGTCGGTGAACACCCCGGAGGACGCATCGCGTGCGGGACGGCCCGTCGCGGTTCTTTTCCCCGGCCCCGGGAGTGCGTGCTCGGCGGAATCTCCTCGGCCCGGGTCGGAGGGCCGTTCGACGCGTATCGTCTGGGGACGTGGTGGCTGATCCCTTCACGGACGGTGTCCACGGGGCGCGCACCCATACGACCCCCGATGGATCCACCGAACGAATCACGCGTTCACTGGCCGCGGCCAAGCTCGACGAGGTCCCGGAGCTGGCGCAGCGGCTCATGTCCGCGATCTTCACCGACAACCCGGAGTGGACCGACTACAGCCCCGTCCCCCGGGAGGACCTGTGGGAGGGGTGTGCCAACTACCTCGCCCGGGTGCTGGACATCCTCAGCGGGCGGGTCGCCCGCAGTGAGGACGACAGCGTGGCCGCCGCCATCGGCAGAAGGCGTGCCGAGCAGGGCGTCCCCCTCGAAGTGATGCTGCGGACCTTCCGGCTCGGCGGGCGCATCGTCTGGGAGGCCCTGGTCGACCAGGCGCACGCCGACCGTGTCGACCCGGACGCGGTGCTCGGCGCGGCCACCGCCATGTGGACGGTCATCGACGGCCTGTCCTCGGCGTTGTCCACCTCCTACCGCAACACCGAGCTGGAGCAGCTGCGCAGCGACGACCAGCGGCGTCACGCCCTGGTGGAGGACCTGTTGGGGGGCCGGGCGCGGGACACCGCCTTCGCCCAGCGCACCGCCAAGGAACTGGACCTGCCCACCTCGGGGCCCTATCTGGTGGTCGTGGCCGAGATGACCGCCGACGGCAGCTTCGCCCTGCGGGGGCAGCAGGCCGCGCTGTCGGCGCTGCACATCCGTTCGGTCTGGCAGGTGCGTGCCGACACCTTCGTCGGGTTGGTCGCGCTGGAGCAGCACGAGGAGGCGACCGCGCTGTCGGCCCTGCGCCAACTGGTGCGCGGGCGGGTGGGGGCCTCTCCGGTGGTGCGTGGTCTCGCCGAGGTCGGGGTGGGCCACGAGCTGGCCGTCACGGCGTTGGGAACCTCGCCGCGGGGGGCGGTGGAGCTCGTCTCGCTGGGACAGCGCTACCCGGAGGCGCTGTTGGTGCAGTCCCCCGACCTGGCGCAGCGGTTGTTGGACGAACACCTGGGCGCGGTCCTCGCCCTGCAGCCCAAGGAGCGGGACATGCTGTTGGAGACCCTCTCCGCCTGGCTGGAGGAGAACTGTTCCACGGCGAACGCGGCGGTGCGGCTGCACTGTCACCGCAACACCGTGCTCAACCGGCTGCACAGGATCACCACCCTGATCGGCAGACCGCTCCACGGTCGGGACTCCTACGTGGCCCTGTCCTTGGCGTTGTCGGCGTTGCGGATGCGCTCCGAGGGGTGAACCCACCGGGGGCTTGAACAATCCCTTCGTGCCGGGTCAACCGTGTGCGTGGGCAAATTTCCGTTTTTTTCACTCTCGGTCGGACGTCGCTGTTGTTTCCCGGGGCTCCCTCTGGGGTTACTGCCGGTAGGTTATCGGAGAGTGTTGATATGCGCGCTCTTTGTCGCTGAATGGTGGGAAAGATGTGCGGGGTGCACAGTCACGGGCGGTCAACTCTGGGCGTGGAGGCATGGCGCGACCGTGGTCGCGGTCACGACACTCGACACGCGACAACGCGACGCTTTCGGCGGTGCGACACAGAAGGAGCACAGCGACGTGCAGGAATTCGACCTCCTCGTGGTAGGCGGGGGCCCCGGTGGCTACGTAGCGGCGATCCGCGCCGCCCAGCGTGGCCTGTCGGTCGGCCTGGTGGAGAAGGAAAAAGCGGGCGGCGTGTGCCTGAACTGGGGCTGCATCCCCACCAAGGCGATGCTGCGTTCGGCCGAGGTGTACGAGACCGTCCTGCACTCCGAAGACTTCGGCGTGCACGCGGAGAACGTGCAACTCGACTTCGGCGCGGTGTCCCGCCGCAAGGACGGGGTCGTCAAGAACCTCACCGACGGGGTGGCCGGTCTGCTCAAGGCCAACGGAGTGACCGTCATCAACGGGCACGCCCGGTTCACCGGACCGACCAGCGTGGACGTCTACCCCACCGGGGAGTCGCCACTCGGGGAGGGCGGCCCGAGGTACGCCGCGGAACCAGCCGGTGACCAGCCGGTTGAGCGGGTGAGCGCCCAGGACGTGATCCTGGCGACCGGTTCCGTACCGGTCCGGCTGCCGATCCCCGGGGGCGACCTGCCAGGAGTGATCACCTCCGACGGGGCTTTCGGTCTCGACGACGTGCCCGGGCGCATCGCCGTGATCGGAGGCAGCGCCGTGGGAGCCGAGTGGGCGAGCATGTTCGCCGCCTTCGGCAGCGAGGTCACCATCGTGGAGATGGCCTCCAGCCTGGTTCCGATCGAGGACGCCGAGGTGGGCAAGGCCCTCGGGCGCTCCATGGGCAAGAGCGGCATCCGGGTGCTGACCGACTCGACCGTCTCCGCCGTCGAACGCGGCGAACAGGGACTGCGGGTACACGTCGACGGCGCCAAGGAACAGCAGCTCGACGTGGACGTCGTCCTCATGGGTGTGGGACGCAAACCCAACACCGGGGCCCTGGACCTGGAGGCCACGGGTGTGGACACCGACGAGCGCGGGTTCGTGCGGGTCGACGAGAGGATGCGCACCAACGTCGAGCACCTGTACGCCATCGGCGACATCACCGGCAAGGCGCTGCTCGCCCACGTCGCCTCCCACCAGGGTGTGGTCGCCGCCGACACCGTCGCGGGCCACGAGGCCCACATCGACTACGGGGTCGTGCCCGCCGCCACCTTCACCCACCCCGAGATCGCCAGCGTCGGTCTCACCGAGGCGGCGGCCAAGGAGGCGGGGCACGAGGTGGTCACCAGTCGCTTCCCCTTCGCCGCGTTGGGCAGGTCCAAGACCACCGGCGACGAGGAGGGATTCATGAAGATCGTCGCCGGGGCCAAGCACGGCGAGATCCTCGGCGTCCACGTGATCGGTCCCTCGGCCAGCGACCTGATCACCGAGGGCACGCTGGCCATCAGCCTGGAGGCGACCCTCGACGAGCTCGCCGACACGATCCACGCGCACCCGACCCTGGGAGAGATCGGTATGGAGGCCGCCATGTCGGCACTCGGCCTCCCCCTGCACACCGCTCCGCCGCGCCGCCGCTGACGCGCGGAGGAACCCGTCGGTCGGGGCCCGCGCGAGGCGCTGGTCCCGACCCCGCAGACACCGACGTTCGGCCGCGAAGGCCCCACCCGCCGTCGCGGCCGGCGGGACGTCGCAACCATCCACTCGAAGAGGGGATCTCTCATGGCGGAGACCGCTACCCGCACCAAGCCGGCAGGATCCGGTTCGAAGAGTCGTCGCGGCGGGAGCCGCTCGGGCGGCAGCCGGCCGCAGCAGCGCCGGGGGAACACCGCGCTGGGCTCCGAGTCCCCGGAGACACTGCGCGACTACTTCCGGCAGATGACGCTGATCAGGCGTTTCGAGGAGCGCGCCGCCCAGGGCTACACCCAGGCCAAGGTCGGTGGCTACTGCCACCTGAACCTGGGCGAGGAGGCCACCGTGGTCGGGCTGATGAGTTCGCTGCGGGGCTCGGACTACCTGTTCACCAACTACCGTGAACACGGCTACGCCATCGCCAAGGGCATCGAGCCCGGCAGGGTGATGGCCGAGTTGTACGGCCGCACCACCGGCACCTCCAAGGGCCTGGGCGGCTCGATGCACATGTTCGACACCCAGGCGGGGCTGCTCGGCGGTTACGGCATCGTCGGCGGCCAGCTCCCGTTGGCGACCGGGGCCGCGCTGGCGATCGACTACCGCGGGGGCGACCAGGTGGTCATGTGCCAGATGGGGGACGGCACCACGAACATCGGGGCCTTCCACGAGTCGATGAACATCGCCGCGCTGTGGAACCTGCCCGTGGTGTTCGTGGTGGTCAACAACCACCTCGGTATGGGTACCACCGTGGAGATGTCCTCGGCCGAGTCCGAGCTGTACAAGCGGGCCGTGGCCTACCGGATGCACGGCGAGCGGGTGGACGGCAACGACGTGGTGGCGGTCAACGAGGCCGCCACGCGTCTGGTCGAGCACGCGCGCAGCACCGGTGAGCCGGCCATGCTGGAGGCGGTCAGCTACCGGATGAAGGGACACTCGGTGGTCGACCCGGCCAAGTACCGCAGCTCCGAGGACGCCGAGGCGGCCCGCGCTGCGGACCCGGTGGCCGCCTTCCGCGCCCTGTTGATCGCGGAAGGGGTGTTGGACGAGGACGGTGCCGCCGAGATCGAGAAGGCCGTCCAGGCCGATGTGGACGCCGCCGTCGCCTTCGCCGACGACAGTCCCCACCCGGACCCGTCCACACTGTTCGACTACACCTACGCGACGCCGGTGGCCAACGACTCCCGGAGGTTGCCGGCCGATCCGGTCTTCTGAACGACCGTTCCGCCGGTCCGGCCGGGCCGTGCGCCACGGTTGACCGAACCACACCCCGCCACGAAGCACCGGGGGCCGCCCACGGCGGTCCCCGGGCGAAGCACGCCCAGGAGAAGAACCGTTGGCCGTCATTACCTATCGGCAGGCGCTGCACGACACGCTGCGCGAGGAGATGCTCGCCGATGAGAACGTCTTCCTCATCGGCGAGGAGATCGGAGTCTTCGAGGGCTCCTACAAGATCACCGCGGGACTGCTCGACGAGTTCGGGCACAAGCGCGTCCGCGACACCCCGATCGCGGAGGAGGGCTTCGTCGGTGCGGCGGTCGGTGCCGCCATGCTGGGGCTGCGTCCGGTGGTGGAGTTGATGACGATCAACTTCTCGCTGTTGGCGCTGGACCAGATCGTCAACCACGCCGCCAAGATCTACGGCATGTTCGGGGGACAGTGCAGCGCCCCGATGGTGCTGCGCACCCCGGGCGGCGGTGGCCAGCAGCTGGGGGCGACCCACTCCCAGAACATCGAGCTCTACTACGCCTTCGTCCCCGGGCTGAAAGTGGTCGCCCCCAGCACACCGGTCGACGCGAAGGCCCTGCTCAAAGCCGCGATCGCCGACAACGACCCGGTGTTGTTCCTGGAGAACCTGGCGCTGTACAACACCAAGGGCGAGGTGCCGGACGAAGTGGCTCCCGCCGAGATCGGCAAGGCGGGGGTGGTCCGCGAGGGCAGCGACATCACCGTCATCGGCTACTCCCGGATGGCCAGTGTGGCCACCCAGGTGGCCGACCGGTTACAGCAGGAGGAGGGGATCTCGGCCGAGGTGGTGGACCTGCGCAGCCTGCGCCCCCTGGACCGGGAGACCATCGTCGAGTCGGTCCGCAAGACCGGCTGCGCCGTCATCGCCGAGGACGACTGGCTGACCTACGGGATCGGGGCGGAGATCGCGGCCTCGATCTCGGACGGCGCCTTCGACTACCTCGACGCCCCGGTCCGGCGGGTCGCCGCGGCCGAGGTGCCGCTGCCCTACGCCAAGCCGTTGGAACGGGCGGCGCTGCCTTCCGCCGACTCGTTGACCACGGCGGTCCACCAGACCCTCGAAGCCGTCGGACACCGTCGCTGACAGACCCAGCAAGGCGCAGACGCATCGTGCGGACGACGGGGGCCGGTGGGCCTCCGCGACCTCGTCCCGCCCACGATGGGTCACTCACCAGGAGCCGAGGAAGACCATGACCGAGATACACATGCCGCGCCTGTCCGACACCATGGAGGAGGGCGTCATCTCCGCCTGGCGCAAGCAGGTGGGGGACCAGATCAACCGCGGTGACGTGGTGGCCGACATCGAGACCGACAAGGCCGTCATGGAGCTGGAGGCCTACGACGAGGGGGTCCTGGAGAAGATCCTGGTCGGCGAGGGCGAGACCGTGCCGATCGGGACCCCCATCGGTCTGCTCGGCGACGGTTCCGGCTCCGCGGCCGAGGCCGGGCCGTCCACGAGTGCGGCTCCCGCCCCGCAGGCGGAGGAGTCCGGGCGGGACGACACCTCCGCGGCCTCCGAGCGGTCCGGCACGGACGCGGCGCCGCGGCCCGAACCCTCCCGGGACGGGACCTCGGCGGGCCCGGGACAGCGCCCCAAGGCGTCCCCCCTGGCCAGGGCCATCGCCCGGGAGAAGGGGGTCGACCTGTCCACGGTCACCGGCACCGGCCCCGGAGGCAGGATCATCCGGGTGGACGTCGAGGCGGCGGCCGAGCGGAACCAGGACACCGCGTCCCCGGCTCCGAGCGCCGCCCCCGCAGCGGCCCCCGCTCAGCAGGAGGACCCCGATGTGGAGGAGATCCCGCTGAGCAACATCCGCAAGGTGACCGCCAAACGGTTGACCGAGAGCAAGCAGCAGGCCCCGCACTTCTACCTGACCAGCGCCGTCGACGTCACGGACCTGGTGGCCTTCCGCGCCGACCTCAACGAGCGGTTGCAGGCTTCCGGCGGGCCGAAGGTCAGTGTGAACGACCTGGTCGTCAAGGCCTGCGCGACCGCACTGCGCGCCAATCCCTCGGTCAACGTCTCGTACCGCGACGAGAAGCTGTTCCAGCACAAGCGGATCCACCTCGGCGTGGCGGTCGCCCTGGACTCCGGGCTCGTGGTGCCGGTGGTCCGGGACGCCGACCGCAAGAGCGTCTCCGAGATCGCGGTCGAGGGCAAGGAGAAGGCCGAGCGCGCCCGCGAGGGCAAGCTCAAGCCGGACGAGATGACCGGCAGCACCTTCAGCGTGTCCAACCTGGGCATGTTCGGTATCGAGGAGTTCTCCGCGGTGATCAACCCGCCCGAGGCGGCCATCCTGGCCGTCGGGGCCACCCGCGAGGAGGTCCAGGTGCGTGACGGCGAGTTCGTGGCGCGCAAGATGCTGCGCATCACGCTCTCGGCCGATCACCGGGCCGTGGACGGTGCCGTGGGGGCGGTGTTCATGCAGCAGCTCACGAGTCTGCTGGAGGACCCGATCCGGATCATCGCGTGAGTCGAGTCCCCGGGGCGGTTTCCGCGTCGTGTCCGCCCCGGGATCCGGGCACCGTGCGCGGCCCCTCGGCGGCCCGTGCACGGTGCCGCGGAGCCGTCCGTCGGCCGTTCTCCGGCCGGAGGTGTCGGTGCGAGGCACCGGAGGCCGTGCACTAGGATCGCCGGGACGATGGCTTCGAACCGCGGGAGTTCGGTGATGAGCGAGGCGGCCGCGGGTCTGCGGGACCTCGGGACCGGATTCACCAGCATGGTGCGTTCCCCGCGTATGTTGCTGCTGGGGGCCGTCCCGGCCCTGCTCAGTGGTGTGGTGCTGCTGACCGGTGTGGCGGTGGTGGCCTGGTTCGGCGGTGATCTGGCGCTGTGGCTCACTCCCTTCGCCGAGGACTGGTCGGACTGGCAACGCGTGCTGCTGCGCACGCTGCTGGCCGTGGCGTTGGTGGCGGGGGCCGTGCTGGTCGGGGCGGTGTCCTTCGTGGCCCTGACCCTGTTGATCGGTGGGCCGTTCTACGACCACATCGCCGAGAGCTGTGAACACCGGCGCGGGTTGGACAGCGGTTCCGACGGTGCCGGTCGGTTGCGGATGGTGTGGCGGGGTGTACGGGACGCGGGGTCCCTGGTGCTGGTCGCCGTGGTGGGCACCCTGGTGCTGTTTCCGTTCGGTTTCGTGCCGGTGCTGGGGCAGACGGTGGTGCCGCTGCTCGGGCTGGCCTTCGGTTCCTGGCTGATCGCCCTCGAAGTGACCGGCCCGGTGTTCCAACGGCTCGGAGTGGGGGTCGGTGGGCGGCACCGGATGCTGTGGCGTCATCGGCGTGAGGTGCTGGGCTTCGCGGTTCCGACGTATCTGCTGTGCCTGGTGCCCGTGGCCCAGCTGGTGGTGATCCCCTCCTCCGTGGTCGGGGGGACGCTGCTGGCCCATCGGGTGCTGGCCCGGCGACGAGGGGCCGGTGAAGACGGCCAGGATGTCCGCGCGGAGCGGACAACGTGACCGTGTCGTCGCGGTCGGTGTCCTGGGTGGGACCGACCGCTGTCGTGAGGGTGCCCCATGGACGAACTCGGCCGTGACCTGTCGTCCCTCGTGGACTCCGTGCCCGCTCCGATGGTCGGACTGCTCGCGCTCGTGCTGGTCGGTTACCGGGGCAGCTGGCGGGTGCTGCGCAACGTGGTCACCATCGCCCACGAGGGCGGGCACGCCGGGGTGGCGCTGCTCAGCGGCCGCAAGCTCAACGGGATCCGGTTGCATTCGGACACCTCCGGGCTGACGGTCTCCACCGGCCCCGCGCACGGCCCGGGGATGGTGCTCACCCTGTTCGCCGGGTATCCGACCGTCTCGCTGTTGGGACTGTCGGCCTCCGGGCTGGTTTCCCGGGGACACCCGGAGACGTTGCTCTGGGCGGCGGTGGCCTCGTTGGCGTTGTTGCTGGTGGCGCTGCGCAATCTTTACGGGGTGTTGGCCGTGGTGGTCACCGGTGGTGTGCTCGCGGCCCTGGCCTGGTGGGGTGACGCCGGGATCCGGCTGGTCTGCGCCGAGCTGCTGAGCTGGTTGCTGCTGTTGGGTGGGGTGCGACCGCTGTTCGAGCTGGCCCGCAAGCGTCGTAGGGGCAGGGCGGCGAACTCCGACGCGGACCAGCTCGCCCGGTTGACCGGAGTGGCCGGCGGGGTCTGGCTGCTGGTCTGGTTCGTGATCACCGTCGGGATGCTGCTGCTCGGGGCGGGCTGGCTGCTGGAGCCGTCCCCACTGGCGTGGGGGAGGCTGTTCTGAGGCCGTGACGTCTCGCCCCTCTGTGGAGCGATTCGGTGTTCGCCGTGCTTGCCGAGGCACCGCACCGTGGACGAGCATCGTCACAGTGACGTTGGGAGGTCTCGGGCGCGAGAGGCGTTCGTCCGTCGCCCGTGCCCGTGCGAGTCGCTCCGGGGAGTCGGTGTCGGGCCGATTCGTCGGAGTCGCCCAGTAGCCTTGGTGCGTGTGACGGAGCCGACGAGGTGGTGGGATGACGGCACGGACCGGTTGGTTGCCGCGGAGTCTGGACGAGGAGGTCCCCACCGCGGCCAGGGTGTACGACTACCTGCTGGGTGGTGCGCACAACTTCGTGGCCGACCGACGGCTGGGCGAGCGGTTCCTGACGGCACTGCCCAGCGCGCGTGACGTGGCCCGGCTGAACCGGGGGTTCCTGCGTCGGGCCGTGCTCGCTCTGCTCCGAGCCGGAATACGGCAGTTCGTCGACCTGGGAACGGGAATCCCCACCGCGGGCAGCGTGCACGAGATAACCGAGCGGGCGGGTCGGGGCTGCCGGGTGGTCTATGTGGACCGTGAACCGGTCGCGGTCGCGCACAGCGAGTTGTTGCTGCGCAACGACCCGCACGCCACCATGCTGCGCGCCGACCTGCTGGATCCCGACCGCGTGCTCGGACATCCGCACACCCGGCGGCTGTTGGACTTCTCCGAACCCGTCGGACTGTTGCTGGTGGGTGTGCTGCACTTCGCCTTTCCCCAGGACCGCCCCGAGGAGGTGGTGCGCCGTTACCGGGACGCCGTGCCGAGCGGCAGTTTCCTGGCCCTGTCGCACTTCACGGCCGACCTCGCTCCGGAGAACATGCGGCAGGTCGTCGAGGTGATGCGCGGCAGCGCGAATCCGGTGTACCCGCGTTCCCACGCGGAGGTCAGCGCGTTCTTCGACGGCTTCGAGCTGGTGGAGCCCGGAGTGGTGGGCACGGGACTGTGGCGCCCGGAGCACGCCGAGGACGTGCGGACGCCCGGTGCCGAGCAGATCTACGCCGGTGTCGGTTACAAACCGTGAGAACGAGGATCCCCGGTTGCGTGATTGCGGGAACTCCGGTATGCGATTCGCAGCACGCGATGTGTGATCCGTGTGGTTCGTGTGGTGGTGAGTCCGGACGGAACACCGAGGGAGAGGTGGAATGAGTCGCGCTGGTTCCGGGAGCGGTGTTTCGGGGGAGGGGCTCGCGGAGACTCCGGAACTTCCCCGGTGGGGAAGTGCGTCCTGGTGCGCGGAGCTCGCGGCGCGCTGGGCCGGAGGGCTGGTCCGCACCTGCTACGTGCCGATGAGCCGTGGCGAGCTCGAGGAGCGCACGCACGCCTTGGTGGAGCGTTTGGTGGAGGCGCTCCGGGACCCGACCCTGGCCGAGCGGGCCGGTCGTTCGGTGGGCGAGCAGCTGGTCCGGTTGAACGCCACGGGCGAGGAGAGTCTCACCTGGACCCTGGAGTTGCTCTGCGACGCCCTGCTGCCGGAGCGCACCGAGGAGACCCGCGATGTCGTCGGGTTGCTGGCCGCCGTGGCGGCGGGATACACCGAGGCCCGCCAGGCCAGCACGCTCGACCAGCAGGAGACACTGCGCCGCGCCCTGTTGAGGACCAAACTGGATACCGATCGTCGGCTCCGGCTCAGCGAGGACCGGTTCCGGGAGATCTTCCGGAACACGCCCGTGGGGATGGGGATCTGTGACCTGGAGGGGACGTTCCTGGACGTCAACGACGCCCTGAAGGACACCCTCGGCTACTCCGAGGAGGAACTGCTGTCCCTGCGCCTGGACCAGTTGTTCCCCGCCGGGCAGACCGACGTCGTCTCGGGCGCCTACGCCGACCTGCTGCGGGGAGCCCGCAGCGGGCTGCGGGAGCGATGCGACCTGCGACGCGCCGACGGCGGCACCGCCTGGACCTACGTGGCGCTGTCGGGCCTGCGCGACGAGAACGGCGAGCCGGCCCGTTTCGTCGTGATGGTGGAGGACCTGCGGGAACTGAGCTATCTGCAGGAGCGGCTGCGGCACCAGACACTGCACGACAGCGTCACGGGACTGCCGAACCGGCAGCACTTCCGGTCCAGGCTGGAAACCGCGCTGGCCGGCTCGCCGGCCGAGGACCGCCTCACGTTGTACCAGTTACGCTTGGACGGTTTCGGTCTGATCAACGAGGGACTGGGCTACGAGACCGGTGACGCCATCGTCCGGGCGGTGGGCCACAGGCTCCAGCGGCTCGTCGAGGGGGAGGACGGCCTGGTGGCCCGCATCGGCGGCACCCAGTTCGCCGTGCTGGTGCGCCAGGGGCCGCACACTCCCGGCGTCGCCGAGTTCGCCGAACTGATCAACCGGGAGCTGGACGAGCCGATCTACATCGGGGAGAACGGGTTGGCTCCCACGGCCAGTATCGGAGTCATCCAGCGCGCGGTGGGTGACCGGGAGCCGGAGGACATGATGTGGGCGGCGGAGGTGGCGCTGCGCAACGCCGAACAGGCCGGCAAACGGCAGTGGGCGCTGTTCGACCCGGACCGGGCTCCGCTGGAGCGCTCGGACTCCAGGCTGGCCGCCACCATGCCCGGAGCCCTGGAACTCGGTGAGTTCGAGGTGCGCTATCGCCCCCTGGTCTCCCTGCCGGATGAGCGGATCACGGGAGTGGAGGCGCGGTTGAGCTGGCAGCCCCCGGACCACGACGAACTCGGCCACGAGGAGTGTCTGCGCCTGGCCGAGCGCTCCGGCATCACGTTGTCACTGCGGAACTGGATGCTGGAGACCGCGTGGAGACAGCTGGAACAGTGGCACGAGCGGGGACTGCGCCCGCAACTGGTGGTGGGTCTCAGTCCCAACCAGTCCAGGGACCCGGACCTGGTCGGCACGGTCCGCAGGACCGTGGGCTCCGGAACGCTCGCGGCGGACCGGCTGCGGCTGTGCGTGTCCATGGGCGCCTTGATGCGCAGCGGAGGTGAGGCCAGGGACAACCTGGACACCCTCGCCGCCACGGGGGTGCGGACAGCCGCCCACGAGTTCCGTGCCTCCCCGGCGGAACTGCGTTTCCTGCGGGAGCATCCCACCCAGGCGGTGCTGTTGTCGCCGGAGCTCGTGCGGCTGGTCGACGACGACGCCGAGGAGGAGTCCCCCGAGTTCAGGGCACTGTGCGGCACGATCCCGTTGGTGCGGGAGCAGGGGATTCCGGTGGCCGTGCCGGAGGTGCGCACCGCGCGGCAGGCCCGCTGGTGGTACGAGGCGGGCTGCGAGATCGCGGCCGGGGAGTACTACGGCGTCCCGCTGGACGCCGGGGCGATGGGGGAACTGCTCGCCCTGCGGGTGTGCGGGTCAGCGGGAGCGGAACGCCCTTAACATGCGTTCCGCGGCGATGCCCGCGGTGAGCTCGCCGTCGAGAACCCGGCGTTCGACCTCGGCGCGCACCCTGCCCACCTCGGGATCGCGCACCAACTCGTCGACGAGCTGGTCCCGCACCAGTTCCCAGGTCCACTCCAGCCGCTGGTTCCGGCGTTTCTCCGCCAGCTCCCCGGCCTCCTCCAGCGCGGCCCGGTGCTCGGTGACCTGGCGCCACAGCTCCTCCAGCCCGGTCCCGGTGAGACCGCTGCAGGTGAGCACCCGGGGTTTCCAGGAGGCGTTCGGCGGGGTGAGCAGCCGGAGCGCCCCCCGCAGTTCCCGCGCCGTCTCGCGGGCCTCTCCCTGGTGTTCGCCGTCGGCCTTGTTCACCGCGACCAGGTCGGCCAGTTCCAGCACGCCCTTCTTGATGCCCTGCAACTGGTCACCGGTTCGTGCCAGCGTCAGCAGCAGGAAGCAGTCCACCATGCCGGCCACGGCGGTCTCGGACTGGCCGACCCCGACGGTTTCCACCAGCACCACGTCGAACCCGGCGGCCTCCATGAGCACGATGGTCTCCCTGGTGGCCCGGGCCACCCCGCCGAGGGTCCCCGCCGTGGGGGAGGGGCGGATGAAGGCGTTCGACTCGGTGGCCAGCGAGCCCATGCGGGTCTTGTCGCCGAGGATGCTGCCGCCGCTGCGGTGGGAGGAGGGGTCCACCGCCAGCACCCCCACCCGGTGCCCCTCGGCGACGAGACGGGTGCCGAGCGCCTCGATGAACGTGGACTTGCCGACCCCGGGCACACCGGTGACTCCGAGGCGGTGGGAGCCACCGGAGTGCGGAAGCAGCCGGGTGAGCAGGGACTGGGCCTTCTCCCTGTGGTCGGGCCGGGTGGACTCGACGAGGGTGATGGCTCGGGCGAGGGCGGAGCGCGATCCGTCCAGCACTCCCGCTGCGTAGGTGTCGAGGTCGATGGTGCGCGGCATGGGTGGAAGCGTCCGTTTCGCTGCGGTGCCGAGTGGGTCAGTGCGCGCTCGGGTGGCCGAGTTCGGTGCGGAGGCGGTGCAGCAGGGTCCCGGCGGCCTCGGCGATGACGGTGCCGGGGCCGAACACCGCGGCGGCACCGGACTCGTGCAGCGCCGCGTGGTCCCCCGGAGGGATGACCCCGCCGACGACGATCACGATGTCCTCGCCGCCCTGCTCGTCCAGCGCCGCGCGCAGCGCGGGAACCAGGGTCAGGTGTCCCGCCGCCAGGGAGGAGACCCCGACGATGTGCACGTCGGACTCCACCGCCTGCCGGGCGACCTCCTCGGGGGTCTGGAACAGCGGGCCCACGTCGACGTCGAAGCCGAGGTCGGCGAAGGCGGTGGCGATGACCTTCTGCCCCCGGTCGTGTCCGTCCTGGCCCATCTTGGCCACCAGGATCCGCGGCCTGCGCCCCTCGTCGGCGGTGAACTCCTCCACCAGCTCGCGGGTGCGTTCGATGCCCGCGTTCGCGCCCGCCTCCTCGCTGTACACCCCGGAGATGGTACGGATCTGGCCGGAGTGCCTGCCGAAGGCGGCCTCCAGGGCGTCGGAGATCTCGCCGACGGTGGCGTGGGCGCGGGCGGCGTCCACGGCCAGGGTGAGCAGGTTGTGTTCCAGGTCGTCGGGCCGGTTGCCGTCCACGGTGGCCTGGGCGGCCGCGGTGAGTCGGCGCAGCGCCTCGGCACAGCGCTGCCCGTCACGTTCTTCGCGCAGCCTGCGCAGCTTGTCGAGCTGTTCGTTCCGGACGGCGCTGTTGTCCACCTTGCGCACCTCGAAGGAGCCGTCCTCGGCCTCGTCCGGTGCGTGGCGGTTGACCCCGATCACCGGTTGCCGACCGGAGTCGATGCGTGCCTGGGTGCGGGCGGCGGCCTCCTCGATGCGCATCTTCGGGATGCCGGCGTCGATGGCGGCGGCCATGCCGCCGGCCCGCTCGATCTCGTCCAGGTGGGCCTGCGCCCGCTCGGCCAGGTCCTGGGTGAGGCGTTCCACGTAGTGACTGCCTCCCCACGGGTCGATGACCCGGGTGGTCCCGGACTCCTGCTGGAGCAGCAGCTGGGTGTTGCGGGCGATGCGGGCCGAGAAGTCGGTCGGCAGCGCCAGGGCCTCGTCGAGGGCGTTGGTGTGCAGCGACTGGGTGTGGCCCTGGGTGGCGGCCATGGCCTCCACGCAGGTGCGGACCACGTTGTTGAACGCGTCCTGGGCGGTCAGCGACCACCCCGAGGTCTGCGAGTGGGTGCGCAGCGACAGCGACTTGGGGTCGGTGGCCCCGAACTCCGAGACGAGTCTCGCCCACAGCAGCCGGGCCGCGCGCAGCTTGGCCACCTCCATGCCGAAGTGCATCCCGATCCCCCAGAAGAACGACAACCGGGGGGCGAACGCGTCGATGTCCAGACCGGCGTTCAACCCGGCCCGGATGTAGTCCAGCCCGTCGGCGAGGGTGTAGGCCAGCTCCAGGTCGGCGGTGGCTCCGGCCTCCTGGATGTGGTAGCCGGAGATCGAGATCGAGTTGAACTTCGGCATCCGCGCCGAGGTGTAGGCGAAGATGTCGGAGATGATCCGCATCGACGGCTGCGGCGGGTAGATGTAGGTGTTGCGGACCATGAACTCCTTGAGGATGTCGTTCTGGATCGTGCCCGCCAGTTTCTCCGGCGGCACGCCCTGCTCCTCGGCGGCGACGATGAACAGCGCCAGCACCGGCAGCACCGCCCCGTTCATGGTCATCGACACGCTCATGCGGTCCAACGGGATCCCGTCGAACAGCTGACGCATGTCCAGGATCGAGTCGATGGCCACCCCGGCCATCCCCACGTCACCGGCCACCCGGGGGTGGTCGGAGTCGTACCCCCGGTGGGTGGCCAGGTCGAAGGCCACCGACAGGCCCTTCTGGCCGGCGGCCAGGTTCCGCCGGTAGAACGCGTTGGACTCGGCCGCGGTGGAGAAGCCCGCGTACTGCCGCACCGTCCACGGCTGGTTGACGTACATTGTGGAGTACGGCCCCCGCAGGTACGGGGCGATTCCCGGGTAACTGTGCGGGAAGCGCAGTCCGGCGGTGTCCTCGGCGGTGTAGAGCGGCCGGACGTCGATGCCCTCCGGGGTGTGCCAACCGAGCTCCTCCGGGGCGGTGCCCGCGGTCTCGCGCACCCGCTCGCGCCAGCGCCGGGGGCTCTCCTCGGCCTGCGGCTCGTCCAGTTCGATGTCGGTGAAGTCGGGGATGCTGTCGTGGCTGGTCATGATGTGGCCCTCGGAGCGTCGGTGGTGCTGGCCCACTGCTGGTGGATCTCGGTCAGGAGCCGGGGCACGTCGCTGCGGCTGTGCACGAACCCGTCCACCCCGGCGGGGGGCTCCTCCCGCGGAGGACCGGCCAGCAGCACGAGCCGTGCCCCGGCCTGTCTCAGGGCGGTCGCGGTGGCCTCGGCGCGCTCGGCGTAGAGCTCCTCGCTCGAACACAGCACGACCAGGTCCGTGCCGGATGCGGTGAACTCGGCGGTGACGTCGTCGGCCGTCTCGGTCTCGCCCGCCTCGCGCGTCTCCACACCGCCGGTGGCGAGCAGGTTGCGGGTGAACGAGGCGCGGGCGGTGTGGGTGGCCAGCGGCCCGAGGGTGGCCAGGAAGACGCGGGGACGGCCCTCGGGGAGCTCGGCCATCCGCTCGGCCTCGTCGCGCAGTTTTTCGTAGTCGTCCGCGTAGCGCCTGCGCGGCAGTCCCCCGGTCTCCGGTTCGGGGGGACGAGGGCGGCGGCGTAGGGGCCGTTCGTCGGGGTCGGGGTACTCGCTGACCCCGGTGAGCTGGTCGGTGCGGTGGGCGAGCGCCTCCCGACGCCGTTGCCAGGTGGTCTCCAGCCGTTCGGCGACCCTGCCCGAGCGCAGGGCGGCGGACAGCCCTCCGGCCGCTTCGAGTTCCCGGAACCAGTTCCAGGCGGTGTGGGCGAGTTCGTCGGTCAGCGACTCCACGTAGTACGAGCCCCCCGCCGGGTCGATGACCTGTCCCAGGTGGGCCTCGTCGAGCAGCAGCGCCTGGGTGTTGCGGGCGATGCGGCGGGAGAAGGAGTCGGGCAGCCCCAGCGGTGTGTCGAACGGTTGCACGGTGATCGCCGCCGCCCCGCCGACCGCCGCGGCGAAGGCGGCGACGGTGGAACGCAGCATGTTCACCCAGGGGTCGTAGCGGGTGAGCATCGCCCCGGAGGTCACCGCGTGCTGGTGCTGTCCCCGGGCGTGCTCGGGCGTGCCGCAGGCCCGGAGCACGCGGTCCCAGAGGCGCCGGGCCGCGCGGAGTTTGGCGACGGTGGCGAACTGGTCCACTGTGGCCGCCAACCGGAACTCCAGCAGTCCCGCCGCCGTGGCGGCGGGGACGCCGGACTCGGTGAGCAGGCGGAGGTACTCGACTCCGGCCGCCACGACACAGCCGAGTTCCTCGGCGTCCGAGCCTCCCGCGTCGTGGTAGGCCAGTCCGTCCACGCTGATCGCGTGCATCCCCGGCAGGTGGGTGCGGCAGCGCCGGGCGAGCTCCACGGCCGGTGCGGGGTCGTGCTCCTCGCCGGTGCGGGCGTGCAGCCCGAGGGGGTCCGCTCCGAGGTTGCCCCGCAGCGCCTCACCGGCCACGTCCCGTTCGGTCGCCAGCCGCAGCAGTTCCTCGGCGGCCTCCGTGTAGTGCTCCCCGGGCTGGAGGACGAGTCCGGCCAGGTCGAGACGCATCCCGTGCAGGGCGTCCCCGAGTCCCCGGACGGGGACTCCCGCCGATCCGGTGCGCAGCCACACCGAGTCCGCGCCGCCCTCCAGGTCGGCGAGTATCTCGCGGTTGGTGGTGTCGGTGTCCGGGTCGTCGTGGTACTGCCGGACCTCCCAGCCCCGGTCGACGGCACCCGTGGCCCTGCTGTGCCGGGTGAACGGGGCCAGCCCGGGAAGTCCGGGGGAGGGGTGCGGGTCCCGGTGGGTGTACAGCGGACGGACCGTGATCCCGTCGTGGGTCTCGGTCTCCAGCAGTCGTTCCGGCTGCTCGGGGGCGGAGGCGTCCCGCGCCAGCAGTCCGGTTCTGCGCAGCACCTGGTCGACCTGTTTCCGCCACTGCTCGTGGGTGGGTGGTTCGAACCCCGCCATCAGGTCGAGCCGGTCTCCGTGCTCGCTCGACGTTGAGCGCTCCGACGCCGTCATGGGAGCCGATGGTAGGCCGGTGTCCGACGTCACGTGACCGGCATCGGGTGTGACGCGTGTCCCAAATCTGTTAGAGCTCGTTAACGGGGGCTGTTTCCGGTGCCTGTGCCCGGGAGTTCGCCCGAGGTCGTGCCTCGCTCGTGGGTGGTCGCGGAACCGTTCCTTTCGGGGGTTTCCGGGTTCTCCGGCCGCCGTGTCGTGGGGAGAGCGGCGGGTGTCGTGCGGTTTCCCGCCCTGGTGTGCCCCGGAGAATTCTCGTGTTAGCTCCGCTGAAATTTCATTTAGTTTTTTTCACTTGTGCTAATATTGATGGTGGAGCATCCTCGACAGTGACCAAGAAGGACGGGCCCGTGGAACGGGATTCTTTTTCCGCGGGTGTCACGAGGAGGGAGTCGACGATGACGAACAGGATTCTCGGTGACGAAGGGTGCTCGGGCGAGACGACAACGGCGCTGTTGGACGGTGCCGAGCCTCTTGCTCCGGACACAGTGGAACACGGGGCAACGCCGACGAACCCCGAACTCCACGAGTGCGGGTCCGTCTCCGAGACGGTGCCGAGCGGGGAGAAGTCCTCGGCCGGAACCCCGACGTGGCGTTCCTGGTTCTCCGAGATCGGGCGCTGGCGTGCCGACGTGCTCAAGTGACTCGACTGCGTTGCCGAACCACCGGCCGCGGACCGTCACGGCCGGTACGGGTGGTCACCCGTGTCCGCCCGGTTCCTCCAGTTCACGCACGATCTCACCGAACGGTGGCAGCGCCAGGAACCGGCGCGCCATGGCTCGGGCGCGGTGCCGGTAGGAGGGACTGTTCAGCACCGTCTCCACGGTCTCGCGCAGCGTCGTGTGGGTGAGCTCCTCGAGGTCGAGTTGTTCCCCGACTCCCAGTTGCGCCACACGTTCGGCGTTGGCGGGTTGCTCGGCGAACATGGGAAGCACCGCCATGGGGACGCCGCTGCTGAGCGCCTCCCGGACTCCGCTGAAGCCGCCGTGGGTGATGAAGACCTCGCAGGAGGGCAGCAGGAGCTGCTGCTGGACGAAGGAGGTCAGGTGCACGTTGTCCGGACGCGCTCCGTTCCAGCTCTCCGGCGGGATGTTCCTGCCGAGGGCGACCACTCCGGTGACGGGGAGTTCGCCGAGCACGTCCACGATGGTGTGCAGCGGGGTGCGTTCGGCGCTGTCGTGGATCCGGGCGGCGTTGGACCCCAGCGTGGCCAGCACCAGGGGGCGGTCGGCGGGCAGGGCGGCGAGCTCGGGATCGAGGCGGTGCTCCGCCGGTGGGGGCGCGTTGTGGTGGCGTGCGTTCTCCAGCCGCAGCCGTGGGGGGTAGAAGCTCTCGGGAGCCATCCCGATCCGTCCACCGTGGAAGGGGTGCAGCGGATCGCTCACGGGGGGCAGGTCGAACCTGTCCCGCTGCTCGTTGAGGTTGGTGAGCACCGGGGTCTCGTCGAAGGGGGCCAGTGGCCCGATGTCCAGGGCGAGATGCCGGACGCCGAGGTACTCGGCCGCGTAGTAGCTCGCGTAGTCGGTGGACTCGCGCACGAGCAGGTCGGGAGCGAAGGACTTCAGGGACTCGATGGTTCCCTCCGCGTTGTCCCCCGCCACGGGACCGGCGAACATCGTGGCGAAGAAGTCCGCGCCGGCGCGGAAGGTGCGTCGCCCGAAGTCGTCCATGACGGAGGGATCCAGCCCGAGCCGTTCGACCAGGTCGGGACGTTGGAGAATCTCCGGGGCGGCGATGATGTCGCTGGGGACCAGCGGGGTCAGGCCGAACCGGCGGACCTCCTCCGACAGGTCCTCCGAGGTGAGTACCACCACCTCGTGTCCCGCTTCGGCCGTCAGCCGCGCGAGCGGAAGCAGGGCCGGAACCAGGTGCGAGTAGATGGGTTGGCTGCCGAAGGCGATGCGCAAGACCGCTCCCGAAGACGTCGCAGAATCGTGATCGAACTCCTCGTGATCGACACTACGCAGCGGGGTTCTCACCGTCAGTGAGATCGTTGCCACAGTACGCTTTCGTGTGGGGTTCCGGGGCGTGGCCGGGCTCGTGAGACGTCGGAGGCGGTGGGAGGTGGCGGCTAGCGTGGAGGGCGTGCTCGTCGCTGTTTCCGTGGCGCTGTTCGTGCTGGCCGCCCTCTGCGAGATAGGCGGTGCGTGGTTGGTGTGGCAGGGGGTGCGGGAGCGCCGTGGCTGGTGGTGGGTCGGGGCGGGAGTGGCCGCGCTCGGCGCCTACGGGTTCGTGGCGACCCTGCAACCCGAGGCCCACTTCGGACGGATTCTGGCCGCCTACGGTGGTGTGTTCGTGGCCGGGTCGTTGGTCTGGGGGATGGTGGTGGACGGTTACCGCCCCGACCGCTACGACGTGCTCGGGGCGTTGGTCTGCCTGCTCGGGGTGGCTGTGATCATGTACGCGCCCCGGGCGTGAAGGCGAAGAAGAGGGCCTCGCTCCTTCGTCGGGGGCGGCACGGAGGGGAGCTCTCCGCTGTGGGGGAGCGCGAACGCGTCGGTGCCCGGGAGTTCCCGGACACCGACGCGGGGTGTGGGCCGACAGTCCTCGGGGTCGTTGTGTCAGTTCCCGGTGAACGTCACGTCACTGCAGAAGTAGTAGGACTGGTCCATGTGCGCGGCCTGCCAGATCGTGTAGACGATGTGGCGTCCGGTGCGGTCTCCCGCGTCGACGTCGATCGTCGTGGTCGTGGCGGGCGGCCGTTCGCCGACCTCGGTGACCAGCTCCAGGTCGTCCCAGCCGAGCTGCTGGGTGGTGGGGTCGAAGCCCTGCTCGGTGATGTAGACCTTGTAGTAGTCCGCGCCGTGTTTGGCCTGGTCGGTCACGGTCACGGAGAACTGGTTGTCCCTGGTGACGGCCTTCCACGGGCCGACCTCGTCGAGCGCGGCGTAGCGGTCCCTTCCGGCGCTGCATAACTGTCCGTCCGGGACGGCCCCCTTGTGGTCGCCGTTGACGCCGTTGAGGTACAGCCCGTTCCAGTTCCACATCGCGTTCGGGTTGTCCTGCCACGCCTGCCAGCACATCGGGTCCTCGTCGGCCATCTCGGGGGACTGGAAGTCGTCGGCCCACCGGTCCCAGCAGCCGTAGTTGCGCGAGGGCGGGTTGGTGGCGGAGCCGTGGGCGCTGGCCTCCTCGGGCTGGGTCAGCTGAGCCCCGGCGAACGTCGCGGCGACAGCGGCGGACAGGGCCACCGTCCGGGTCAGGAATCCGGGGCGTCGACGAGCGGAACGCTGGAACATGTCTCCTCCTCTGACAGAGAACGGGATGTGGGAGCGCTCCCAGAAGAGACCGTACCGGCCTCACCGAAAGATGTGAACCCTCTCACAGTCGTGTTCGTTGTCCGTCGGAGCTCGACAGTGGACCCCGCAAGTGTGCTCACCGGACGCCACGGCCGAGGAGCGGTGGGGTGCCGGTGGCTCCGTGCCGTCCGCTCAGGGGTGGACCCGCGAGGCGCGAGGTGTCGGGGTCACTGTGCAGGCGGGAGGTTGTCCAGGACCATGCCCGCGATTTTGTCCGACATGGCGCACGGGTCCGAGTACTCGGGATTTCCCCGCCCCTCGGTTCCGACGGTGAAGGATACGTAGAAGCTGTTTTTTCTTGTTACTCCTACCGAGGTGGAGCAGCGAAGGTCTGTTTTTCCTATGCCATAGACAGCCGGGTAGTCTTCTATCCTATGCGTGGGCTTGCCGTCTTCGGTGTTGGTGAATGCCGTGTACTCGAGTCCTTGGCTTTGCTGCGTGTTAGGGGCGATGCTGATTGTCATTTGCTGGTTGCGCCATTTGCATTGTTGTTCTCCCCACGCCGATTTTCCGTTTGGTTGTGGTGGTCCGGCGTTGAGGGTGGTGGTTTGTTGTTGGGTGAGGAGGTGGCAGGGGTTGGTGATGGCGGCGAGGTTGAGGGGTTGTGGGATGGCGAAGGGGTCTTCGCTGCTGCTGGTGGTGGTGTGGGTGGTGTCTGGGTTGGTGTCGGCCGGGGTGCTGGTGGCGCAGCCTGCCAGCGCGGCGGTGGTGCAGGCTGCGGCGAGCAGGATTCGGGTGAGGCGGTGGTGGGGCATGGTGATATTTCGTTGCTTTTCCTGATGGGACTGATTAGGGAGAGGGTATGTTTTCCAGCATCATTTTTGCGATTTTATCTGACATGTCGCAAGGTTTCTGGTATTGAGGATTTTCTCTTCCATCTGTATTTACGGTGAATGAAGCTGAAACTACGTCAGTTTTGGAAGTTCCGACGAAGGTGGCACAGCTCAGCTCTCCTGGAAAAGAGTGGACGGCCGGGTATCCTTCTATGTAGTGTGTTGGTTTCCCGTCTTCTGTGTTTGTGAAAGCTGCGTATTTTATTCCTTCTTTTTGTTTTGTGTCTGGTGCGCTTCTTATGTTAAATTTTTCGTTGTTCCATTCGCATGTTTTTTGTCCCCATGCTGATTTATTCCCTGGTTGTGGTGGTCCGGCGTTGAGGGTGGTGGTTTGTTGTTGGGTGAGGAGGTGGCAGGGGTTGGTGATGGCGGCGAGGTTGAGGGGTTGTGGGATGGCGAAGGGGTCTTCGCTGCTGCTGGTGGTGGTGTGGGTGGTGTCTGGGTTGGTGTCGGCCGGGGTGCTGGTGGCGCAGCCTGCCAGCGCGGCGGTGCAGGCTGCGGCGAGCAGGATTCGGGTGAGGCGGTGGTGGTGTGTCACGGTGAGAGGAGTGTGGGGTCAGGCGGGTGGGAGGTTGTCCAGGACCATGCCCGCGATTTTGTCCGACATGGCGCACGGGTCCGAGTACTCGGGATTGTCCCGACCCTTTGTGCCGACATTGAAGTGTAAGGTAAACATATCTTTGTTTGAGGTCCCCACGCTTACACTGCATCGGAGGTCAGTTTTTCCTCCGTGTATAGCTGGATACCCTCGTATTTCGGTATCAGGTTCGCTGTTTTCATCCCCGTATATTCGGGCTGTAGAGCGCAGTCCGTGTCCTTGTTTCGTGTCTGGCGATATGCTGATGCTATACTTGTCGTTGCGCCATTCGCACTTTTTTTGCCCCCAGGGTGATTTTCCGGATGGATTTGGCTTTCCTGCTCCCAGGGCTTCGATTTGGTCTGAGTTTAAAAGTTTACATGGATCGGATATGGCGCCCAATTTAACTGGTTTTTCGGGGGAGAATGGGTCATTTTTTTGATGATTATTATTTTCCCTGTTAGAGGGAGTGATTGGTGTGTCGTTACTGTCAGCGTTGCAACCTGCCAGTGCTGCGGCGCAGGCTGCGGCGAGCAGGATTTGGGTGAGGCGGTGGTGGGGCATGGTCAGATCACCTGGTTGGCTTGATCGATGCGTTCGGTGTCGTTGATGGCCTGCTCTACTGCAGATTTAAAGTCGTCAATCCATTTGATCATATCTGCCGAAGTGTCGAACAAGCTATTTTCTCCGCCTTGTGCTCTTTTGTTTATTTCTCTGAAAGTTTCAATTGTAACATCATCCCCGAAAGGGGAGACAGTACTTGCGAGATCATAGGCAATATTTTGGGCTTCTTCATATTTGGTTCGTACCCTCTCCAGTCCTGCCAGGAGTTTGGGGAGCATGTCGGGCTGGACTTCGAAGGTTTGTTGTCCGTCGACGGTGCCGGCGGTGATCAGTGCTGCTCCGGTGACGGGGTTGAACGGTGTCATGATCATGCCGAGTCGCAGCATTTCGTCGGGGGTCATCTGGGCCATGTGTGCTCCTTTCTGGTGGTCTGGGTTCTCGGTCGGTGATCGTGGCACATCGGTTTGGTGTGTGTGGGCCGGTTGGGTGGGTTCGTGTTGTGATGTCGGTGACGTGGGGTGGGCGGTGGTTCCGTGGGGTTATCGGTCTTGGTGGTCGTAGTGTCCGGTGCGCAGTGCGGTGAGGAAGGTCGTCCACGTGTGGGAGGGGAGTGTCAGTGTCCCGTCGTGGGGGGACTTGGAGTCCCGTACGGCGGTGATGCCGGGGCCGAAGGCGACCTCGACGCAGTTGCCCCCGCCGGGACCACCACTTCCTGACCGGCTGCTCTTGCGCCACGCGGTTGTCGGACCGAAAAGTTGACTGGTCATCGTGCTCACCTCGGATCAGGAGTACCCCTGTAGGGCTTGCTCGATCAAAGCTATCGAATCAGCCTGGGAGCAGGAACGTTCTGTGAGGATCCCGAACTTGAACGTACAGTCTCTTACGGATGAGCGGTCCTCGATGTAGACCCCGCCGCCGTGTCCTTCGGCATAACCGAAATCCGGTATGGGGTCGGGCAGTGTCAGGAGTGAGAACGGCCCGTCGAGTGCGGGGGTGGCTCCCGCCGTTTTGGGCAGGATCTGGATGGTCACGTGATCCCGGGTTGCCTCGTCGAGCAGGTGGCGAAGTTGCGTGCGCATGACTCTGGAACCACCCACGGGGCGTTCCAGGACGGCTTCGTCCAGAATGACGTGGTACTGCAACGGCTGCTCCCTGTTGAGGATGCGCTGTCGGCCCAAACGAGCCGCGACCCGTCGTTCGACGATCTCCTCGGACAGCCCCGGAGCGGCGCCGTTGACGAGGGCCCGGACGAAGTCAGCTGTTTGCAGAAGTCCGGGAAAGACCATCGTCTCGAACTGGCGCAGCGCGATCAGCGAGCTCTCCACGCTGAGGAAGGAGTGGAAGTCCTCGGGGAGGTCCTTGCGCAGAGCGAGCCAGTATCCACGTTCGTGGGCGGTACCGGCGAGTTCGACCACCCAGTTGCGAAGTGGAACATCCTCCACCTCGTACAGGTCGAGCAGTTGCTCGACCTCTCGGACGCGTACTCCCTGCTCCCGCGTTTCTATGCGCGAGAGCTTGGATGAGGACCATCTGCCGGAATTCTGCTTGAGCCTTGCGACAGCTTGGTCGATGGTCAGCCCCGCCTGTTCGCGCAGCTGCCGAAGCGTCTCCGTGAGCTGCCATCGCCGTACCGTGGCGTTGACGACCTCACCGTTGTCCTGTCCCATCCTTCACCTCCCAGAGTGAGGATCTTCCTTGTCGTAGTCATCACATCGAGTGGTTAATGTGGGATCCCACTATTTTTTCTGCAATCCCACATGCATGCTGTGTGTTGCGCGGGGTGTCTGCGTGTGTGCACAGTGCGGGAGGTTGTGATGCTAGTGGGTTCGCAGGGCGGTGGAGTGTCCTCCTCGGAGGGGGGTTCGGGACCGTGGGACGGCGCGGAGTTGTGCGCTGGTGCGGTGGTTCCGGAGGGTTCGGTCGAGAGGGTTCCTCGGTTGTTCGCTCTGGTGGAACGCGAGGGTGAGTGCGGGCGGCGGTTGTTCGCCTGGGGTGTGGAGATCGGTGCGCACGCCAGTGTGTTCTGGCCCGACGGGCGGGTGGTGGCGCACTGTGACTCGGGTGTGGGTGCTCGGGAGATGTTCGCCCTGATCCGGGACGTGGTGCTGGTCTGGGTCGCACACCCTGTCGACGGGCACTGTGGTGAGTGCTGAGGCCGCCGGGCAGCGCCGCGGCGGTGGGCGGCTCGTGGAGGGCTACTGGGCGGGGATGGCCCATCACGGGCACGTGGTGCCGGTGGGTGCGCGTCCGGACTCCCGTGGCCGGATCGCCGCGCTGTGCGGGGTGCTGGCGCTGCCGGGAGAGATCACCGGCGTCGACCGGCGGCCGGTGTGTGGCTGGTGTGCCGAGCAGGTCCGCACCGGCCGCGTGCGGCCGACCACATAACCACAACCGGCCAGCCCCCGGAACGCCGGAGCGGCCCGTCCGGCCGGGTGCTCGCGGGCCACCACGAACACCCGGCCACGGTCACCCGAGGAGGAGACACCGTCTCCTCCCGACCGCCCGTCTGCTCAGCGGCGCTGCTCGTCGGAGGAGTCGCGGGGCGGTTCGAGGTCCCCGCCGATCACCGCCGGGGCGGTGCGGGGGATGCCCAGGTCCTCCCACGCCTCGTCGGTGGGCAGCACGTACTTGGTCTCGTGCTCGGCGTCCTCCTCGCCGTTTCGGCCCGCCCCGCGACCGGCACCGGCCGGTCCCATCGCGGACCCTCCGCGAGCGGCGGAGGCACCTCCCGCCGCACCCGAGGACGTCCCACCGGAACCGAACGAACCGACCCCGGCGCGGCCACCCGGACCGAGCGTTCCCCGGCCGGACCCCGTTCCGGACCCGGCGCCGTAACCACCCCGGGGTCCGGAGCCGCCGCGCACACCGGACCCGGAGCCCGCGCGTCCCCCGGTCCCCGGTCCGCCACGGCCTCCCCCGGATCCGTCCGGGCCGCCGACGACGCCGACACCGCCGCCGGAGCCACCTCCGGGCCCGCCCCCGGATCCCGGTGCCGGTGTCGGAGTCGGAGCAGGGCCCCCGGTGGAGGGAGGAGGAGTCCACGCCGAACCGCTGCCCGCGGCGGGCGGCACGGAACTCCCGGCGGAACCGGTTCCGGAGCCGACACCTCCGGTTCCGGAACCCCCGGCCCCGGCGGCGGAACCGAAACCGTCCGAGGTGCGGTAGGTGCCGCCCGAACCGACACCGGAGCCACCCCCGGACCCGCCGCCGCTCATGCTCGGGTCGATCCTGCCCACCGGGTTCGCCTCCGCCGCGCGGACGTCCCCGGAGAACGAGGGCACCGGGGAGAACCGCTGGATACCGCTGACCCGGTCGTTGCTGGCCTGGGTGTAGCTCTCGTACTGGCGCCGGGCCTCGGCCTCGACCTCGTCACGCTGCTGCTCGTGGGCCGCGTGCACCCCGGACTTGAGCGCGTAGGAGGTCGGGCTCAGGTAGTCGGACCAGCCGATGTTCGCCGAGGGGACGTCGTAGGGCTTGGGGAAGCTGTTCTTGAAGTCGGCGGAACCCTGGGCCTGTCCTTCCACAACGGAGCCTACTTGCTTAGATACCTGGATTGATTCGTCGGTGGCTTTCTTTAGAGGTTCAACGCTCTTGCGCATCCGGTCACCGGCGGCGCCCCGCATGGCCACCTGGGAGTCCTTCAGCACCGCCTCCAGCTCGGAGTGCGCCTCCTCGAAGGCCTTGCTGACCCGCTGCTGCCACTCTCCGGCAGCTTGGGAAGCTGGTGAGATTCCAGGACCATTTTGTACTTCGTCGTAGATCTTCCTGTGGTCGAACGCGGCCCGAGCGTTGCCCCCCTGCTCGTTCGAGCCGAAGAACCACCCGAAAAGACCCATCCGTGCCCCCTCCGTTCGGTACACGTGCTCGCACATCTCCGTGATCGGGGGAGAATCCTCGCACACACGCCGGCGGCCGTGGTCCACAATGACCGAAAAAGGACCGTGCTCCGCACGGGCCCGGCCCCGTGCGTCCCCAAGGGGCGGGCCCGCGCGGCGGTGCGCTCACTCGTCCCCGAGGTCCTCGTGCAGCTCCCGCACGAGCCGGTCCGTGGTGTCGGCGACCGTGGCCAGGTCGGCGGGGCCGACCGTGGTGTTGGAGCCGTCCGGCGGCTGGCGCACGATCGCCACCCGGCCGGAGGGCGCGTGGTGCAGGTTGATCGCCCTGGGGCCGATGTGCAGCGCACCGCGCGTGTCCCGTGCCGCCACCGCGATCTGCATCGTCGTGCGGTCGACCATCCGGTTGTACTCGCCCAGGTCCCTGGCCCGCTCGGCGGGAACACCGCGCTCGCGGAGCGCCTGCGCCATGCGCAGGTGGTGCTCCCCGGGGCCGTCGGTGGCCTCGGCGACCTCGGCCAGCAGGGAACTCGGCACCGTCACCGGCCTGCCCTCGGCGGGTTCCGCCGACGGCAGGTACGCCGCCAGCGCCTTCCACGCGTCGGCCGCGCGGACCTCGTCGATGACCACCTCGTCCCGACACATCCAGATCCGGAAGGCCAGCCCCTGCTGCACCGCGACCACCACGCGCACCTCGTCGGCGTCGGGATCGCCGATCTGGAGGAAACCGCAGGAGGAGCCGTGCACCAGGGCGGTGACGAACTCGTAGGGCTGGTCGGCCAGTTGGCCGTCCTCCTCGATCCACCCGCGCCGCCGGATACCGCGCTCCGCCTCGGCCAGCACGGCATCCGGGTCCGCCGGTTCCTCCAGGCCACTGTTGCGCGAGGTCACGAAGGAGGGAACCACGAACTTCCTGCGGCCGAGCACCCCGCGCACCAGCCCGGCCTCGTGACGTTGCCTCTCGTGGCGCACCACCGCGCCGAACTCCCAGTAACTGCACCGAACCGTGGTCATCGTCCGTTCCGTCGTCCCCGTGCGTTCTCGACGCGCACGAGCCTATCGCCCCGAGGGCGGGAAGGAGGCCGATCATCGGCCGAACGGGTGTGGGTGACCCCACGTGCCCACCACGGAAGCTGAACAGGGAAGATGGAGACGAGATGACGCTTATCGACCTGCTTCCCCCGGCTCCGTACACGGACGCGGACACCCTGTTCGAGAGTTTCAGGCTCTGGACCGGTGAACAGGGCTACGAGCTCTACTCGGCGCAGGAAGAGGCGCTGATGGAGGTGGTGTCCGGATCCAACGTGATCGTCAGCACCCCCACGGGCTCGGGAAAGAGTCTGATCGCGGTGGGGGCGCACTTCGCGGCCCTGGCGACGAAGCAACGCAGCTTCTACACCGCGCCCATCAAGGCGCTGGTGTCCGAGAAGTTCTTCTCGCTCGTCGACACCTTCGGCGCGGACAACGTGGGGATGCTGACCGGCGACAGCAGCGTCAACCCGGACGCCCCGATCATCTGCTGCACCGCCGAGATCCTGGCCAACATCGCGCTGCGTGACGGCGACCGCGCCGAGGTCGGCCAGGTGATCATGGACGAGTTCCACTTCTACTCCGAGCCGCAGCGCGGCTGGGCGTGGCAGGTTCCGCTGCTGGAACTGCCCCAGGCCCAGTTCGTGCTGATGTCGGCCACCCTCGGCGACGTCACCGGTTTCCGGGACGACCTCACCCGCCGCACCGGCCGGGAGACCGCCGTGGTCAGCTCCGCCGAGCGCCCGGTTCCGCTGACCTTCCGCTACGCGATGACCCCGCTGCACGAGACCATCGAGGAGCTGCTGGGCGGCCACCAGGCCCCCATCTACGTGGTCTACTTCAACCAGGCCTCGGCCGTGGAGCAGGCCCAGGCGCTGGTGAGCATGAACGTGGCCAGCAGGGCCGAGCGCGACGCCATCGCCGCCAAGCTCGACGGGTTCCGGTTCACGGCCGGTTTCGGCAAGACCCTCTCCCGACTGATCCGCCACGGGATCGGCGTGCACCACGCCGGGATGCTGCCGCGGTACCGGCGGCTGGTCGAGCAGCTCGCCCAGGCGGGGCTGCTCAAGGTCATCTGCGGCACCGACACCCTCGGCGTGGGCATCAACGTCCCCATCCGCACCGTGCTGCTGACAGGGCTGACCAAGTTCGACGGCACCCGCACCCGCCACCTCAAGGCCAGGGAGTTCCACCAGGTGGCGGGCCGGGCCGGACGCGCGGGCTACGACACCGACGGCTACGTGGTGGTGCAGGCACCCGAACACGTCATCGAGAACGAGCGGGCCCTGGCCAAGGCGGGTGACGACCCCAAGAAACGCCGCAAGGTGTCCAAGAAGAAACCTCCCGACGGGTTCGTCTCCTGGAGCGAGAAGACCTTCAACAAGCTGGTCGAGGCCGAACCCGAGCCGTTGACCTCCAGTTTCACCGTCACCCACGCCATGCTGCTCAACGTGATCAGCAGGCCGGGGGACACCTACGCGGCGATGCGCCGGCTGCTCACCGACAACCACGAGAGCCGTCCGGCCCAGCGCAAGCACATGCTGCGTGCCATCGCGATCTACCGCGCCCTGTTGGCGGCCGGCGTGGTCGAACAGCTGGAGGAGCCCGACGAGCAGGGCAGGCTCGTCCGGCTGACCATGGACCTGCAGTTCGACTTCGCGCTCAACCAGCCGCTGTCGCCGTTCGCGTTGGCCGCCATCGAACTGCTCGACCCGGCCTCGCCGAGCTACGCGCTCGACGTGCTCTCCGTCATCGAGTCCACCCTCGACGACCCCCGCCAGGTGCTGAGCGCCCAGCAGGCCAAGGAGCGCGGCGAGGCCATCGCCCGGATGAAGGCCGAGGGCATCGAGTACGAGCAGCGGATGGAGATGATCGAGGAGATCACCCATCCCCAACCGCTGGCCGAGATGCTGGAGGCCGCCTACGAGACCTACCGGCAGGGGCACCCCTGGGTCTCCGAGCACGAGGTGTCGCCGAAGTCGGTGGCCCGGGACATGTACGAGCGGGCGATGAACTTCGTCGAGTTCGTCAACCACTACGGGTTGGCCCGCTCGGAGGGCCTCGTGCTGCGGTACCTGGCCGACGTGTACAAGGCGCTGCGGCACACCGTGCCCGACGACGCCAAGAGCGAGGAACTCGGCGACATCATCGAATGGCTCGGTGAGCTGGTGCGCCAGGTGGACTCCAGCCTGCTCGACGAGTGGGAGCGGCTGCGTAACCCGGCCGCGCAGGCCGGCGCGGAGGAACCCGCCGATGAGGGGCCGGGACGACTCACCGAGAACAGGCGGGCCTTCCGGGTGCAGGTGCGCAACGCCCTGTTCCGACGGGTCGAGCTGGCCGCGCGGGAGCGCTACGAGGAACTGGGCGAACTCGACGCGGAGGGCGGGTTCACCGCCGAGGACTGGCGGGCCGCCATGGACGACTACTTCGCCGAGTACGACGAGCTCGGTACCGGAGCCGACGCGCGGGGGCCGGCGCTGTTCATGGTCACCGAGGAGTCCGACCGCTGGTTGGTGCGGCAGATCTTCGACGACCCCGAGGGTGACCACGACTGGGGCATCAGCGCCGAGGTGGACCTGCCCGCCTCCGACGAGGCCGGGGTGGCCGTGGTTCGGGTGACCTCGGTGGGCCGGATCGAGCAGTACTGATCGGCCCTGTCCCGTCGTCTCCTCCGGGGAGGCGGCGGGACGGGGATCCTCGCTTCGCCGGTTCCGGGTGCCCCTACCCAAAAAGATTGTGCAAAACTTAGTTTTAGGCTACTATATTGGAGAAAGTGAAAGTTGAGGGAAGAAGGAGTCACACCATGACGACCTCCTACACGGCCGAGGCCACCGCCACCGGGGCGGGACGGAACGGGCACACCAGGTCCTCCGACGGGGTGCTGGACCTCGGTCTGTCCGTTCCCCGCGAACTCGGCGGAGCGGGCGGTGAGGGCACCAACCCCGAACAACTGTTCGCCGCCGGCTACGCGGCCTGCTTCCACAGCGCCCTGCAGCTGGTGGCCCGACGCGAGAAGGTCAGCGTCGAGGGTTCCGCGGTCACCGCCCGCGTGGGCATCGGGGCAGACGGTTCGGGCGGGTACGGCCTGTCCGTGACGTTGCTGGTCGAGATCCCGGGAACGGACCGCGAGCGGGCTCTCGAACTGGTCCGCGCCGCCGACGGCGTGTGCCCCTACTCCAACGCCGTGCGGGGCAATGTCGACGTCGAACTGGACGTCTCCTGACCTGCTCCCGCCGGGTTTCACCACCCCGGGGCGAGGGACGACCGGGTGGTCACTCGGGCAGCTCGGCGCACAGCATCGCCGTGTTCCCCGTGAGCGGGGCCAAGGTCTCCTCGGAGGGGAGCCTCCTGTCGTAGGAGGCGGCGATGCGGGGAAGATCCCGTCGGCTCGTTCGCCAACCGAGCTCGCCCAACAACCCGGCCGGGTCGGGCTTGTCCTCGGGAGCGAACAGCGCGGTGAGGTCCACGCCCCACTCGGTGGTGGGCAGTTTCGGCACCACGTCGCCCGTCAGGTCGATCCGCCGAAGCTGCTCGACCGCCACGCGGCTGCCCGGAGCGGACAGGGAGTGGACCGTCTCCAGCAGGCGGCGTTCGGCCCTCGCGGGCAGATAGGGGAGCAGTCCCTCGGCGAGCCAGGCCGTGGGGACCGTCCTGTCGAAGCCGGCCCGTTCGAGTTCGCCGGACCACTCCTCGCGCAGGTCCACGCCGACCGTGCGCCGCTCGCAGGCGGGTCGCCGCCCCGAGAGCACCGAGTCCTTGAACTCCAGCACCCGGGGGCGGTCGATCTCGAACAGTCGGAACCCCTCCGGCCAGCTCAGGCGAAAGGCCCGTGTGTCGAGTCCGCTGGCGAGCACCACGGCCTGGCGTACACCCGCCGAGCAGGCACGATCGAACCAGTCGTCGAGACACCGCGTGCGCACGGCCATGTGGTCGGCCAGGTGCGCCATCACCGGGTCCGCCTCGGAAGGATCGGTGGTCAGGGGGGTTCCGGTTCCCGCCGCACGCACCAGCTCGGCGGCGTAGGGGTCGTCGATCAGCCGGTGCGGTCTGCCGCTCTCGACGGCCCGGCCCGCCGCGACCACCAGGGCGGTGAATCCCACTCCCGTCGCGATGTCCCAGTCCGAGTGCGTGGTCATCGGATTCCTCCCCACCGAACACGACCCATTCCATTAGTGACCTTAACTAAGAACAAGGGTGGAGCAATCGACTGTGACCGAACTCCCCAGACAGGTCCCGGAGAGGAGACGGACGATGAACAAGGGTGGAGCAATCGACTGTGACCGAACTCCCCAGACAGGTCCCGGAGAGGAGACGGACGATCCCGGCGAAACCGTCCCCGTGGGCCCGGCCACGACGTGCCGGACGTCACGGAAGCGGTCGTGGGCACGGAAGGCGCAGCGCTGCGCGCTTCGCTGGTCGGCTGCTCGGATAGACTGCCCGCCATGGGTCACGGACTCGGTGAAGCGACCGCGCCGGCCGCACGCCTGGACCACGAGTCGGCCGTTTCCGTCGCCGAAACGCTCCAGGCGCTGGCCACTCCCTCCCGTCTGCTGATCCTCAGCGAGCTGCGCAGGGGAGCCCGTTCGGTCACCCAGCTGGCCGAAGCCGTCGGGATGGGACAGTCCGCCGTCTCCCACCAACTGCGCGTGCTCCGCTCGCTGTGGCTGGTGAAGGGCAACCGCGCCGGCAGAGCCGTGGTGTACTCGCTCTACGACAACCACGTCGCCCAGTTCCTCGACGAGGCGGTACACCGCGTGGGTCACCTCCACCCGAGCGCCCTGGAACGCCAGCACCCCCTCCCGCACACCCGGCACGGTTCCTGACCGCTCCGCCGGTCCCCGCCAGGGAAGAACCCGGTGACGGCCCCATCACCCGCGGTGTGGGGTCGACCACCTCAGGACCTCTCCTCGAGCCAGGTGGTGTGCACCGGCCCCGCGAGCAGCTCCGGGTCCTCGACCAGCCTCCGGTGCAGCGGGATCGTGCTCGCCACCCCCTCGATGCGGAACTCCCGGAGCGCCTGCCCGGCACGGGCGTAGGCCTGGTTCCGGTCGGCTCCCCAACAGACCAGCTTCGCGATCAGCGAGTCGTAGAAGGGACTGATCCGGTCCCCCCGGGTGAGCGCGGTGTCCACCCGCACCCCCGGTCCTCCCGGCTGGTCGAAGGCGGTGATCTCGCCCGGTGTGGGGGTGAAGTCGTTGTCCGGATCCTCGGCGTTGATCCGCAGCTCCACGGCGGCCCCCCGGTGGGAGACCGACTCCTGGGACAGGGACAGCCGTTGCCCCTCGGCGACACGAAGCTGCTCGGCCACCAGGTCCACACCGGTGATCGCCTCGGTGATCGGGTGCTCCACCTGGACCCGTGTGTTCATCTCGATGAAGTAGAACTCGCCGTCCGGGGCGACGAGGAACTCGACCGTGCCCGCGTTGCGGTAACCCACGTGGTTGCCCAACAGCCTGGCCGCCTCGCCCAGTTCCCGCCTGGTGCTCTCGGGCAGTTCCGGGGCGGGAGCCTCCTCCAACAGCTTCTGTCTGCGCCGCTGCACCGAGCAGTCCCGCTCGAACAGGTGCACCATTCCGCCGTGCTCGTCGGCCAGCAGCTGCACCTCGACGTGCCTGGCCCCGGGCAACGCGCGTTCCAGGTAGGCGGTCCCGTCCCCGAACGCCGACTGGGCCTCGGCGCAGGCCCCGGCGAAGACCTCCTCCAGCTGGGCCCTGTCCCGCACCGGACGGATCCCGCGTCCGCCCCCTCCGGCGGCCGCCTTCACCAGGATCGGATACCCGATCTCCTCGGCCACCCGCAGCGCGTCCGCCGTGTCGGCGACCGGCCTGCTGCCGGGGACCACCGGAACCCCGGCGGCGGTGGCGGCCGTGCGCGCGCTCGCCTTGTCCCCCATCAGCTCGATCACCTCGGGCGGAGGTCCGACGAAGGTGAAACCGGCGGCCGTGACGGCGCGGGCGAAGGCGGCGTTCTCGGACAGGAAACCGTAACCCGGATGAACCGCGTCCACCTCGGAATACTTGGCCGCCTCGAGGATCGCGTCGGTGTTGAGGTAGGACTTGGCGGCGGGCGAGCCACCGATGTGGACGGCCTCGTCGGCCAGCTCCACCCAGCGGGCGTTCTTGTCCGCGTCCGAGTAGACCGCGACCGCCTCATGACCCGCCGCGTGGCAGGCCCGTACGACACGCACCGCGATCTCGCCGCGGTTGGCCACCAGGATTCTTCCGCGCCCGCTCATACCTCATCGACCTCGACAATGCCCTGTCCGGCCTCGACCTCGTCGCCGTCGTCGAGCAGGATCCTGCTGACGGTTCCCGAACGGTCCGCCTTGACCTCGTTGTAGGTTTTCATCACTTCGATCAGGGCGATCGTCTGTCCGGGCTCGACCTTCCCACCCACCTCCACGAAGGGAGCGTGGTCCGGCGTGGGACGTCGGTAGAACACACCGGGTAGCTGTGCGTTCATCGTGGACATGACAACCTCCTTCGACGAGTGGCCCTGGTGGGCCGTTGCACCCTGACCGCCGGGACTCCGGCGGGACCGAGGGAACCGCCAGTGGTCCCCCGACCCCACCGGTCGGAAAGACCCCTGCGCCCCTTCGGGACCGACCACGGAGCGGCACCCTCCGCGAGCCGGTCCCCGTTTCACCTGCCCAGGACCGCGCGGAGCTTGGACAGCCGCGTCTCGCGGTCCAGCCTGGCCTGCACGGCGGCGTCGACGTCCACGGGAGTGAACCGCACGTGACCACCGGTTCCGGTTTGCGCGACACGGTCGCGGTCGGCCGAGACGACGGTGCCCACCGTCGCGTAGCCGCCGCCGGTGACCGCGTCGTTGAGCAGGATGATCGGCTCGTTCCCACCGGGGATCTGCACCGACCCGATCGGGTAGCCGAGATCCACGACGTTGGCCGGGTCGCTGCCCGCTCCGAAGGGCTGCTCCCGTTCGACGAACTCGATCGTGCCGCCCCGCAGCCGATAGCCGATGCGGTCGGCGTCCTTGGTCACCTTCCACGTGGTGTCCAGGAAGGACTCCAGGGAACGCTCGGTGAGCCGGTAGGAGCACAGCCCGACCACGAGACGCAGCTGGACCACCTCCGGGAACTCGGGGAGGAACTCCTCGGGAACGGCGAGCCCGTCCCGTGGAGGAGCCTGGAGGCCCCCGAGGGGGAGACGGTCGCCCTCGGCCAGCGCCCTGCCCTCGAAGCCGCCTATTCCGGTGAGCTTGTAGGTGGAACGCGAGTTCAGGTACTCGGGAACGTCGATCCCCCCGCTGACCGCGACATAGGGGCGTGCCCCGGCACTGAGCGCGCCGAAGCCCAGCACGTCCCCGGGAGCCACCCGCAGACTCGTCCACTGGGGAACCGGATCGCCGTTGACGGTGACCCGGGCCCGCGCCCCGGTCACCGCGACCGTGCGCGGATCGGTGAACTCCAGCTCGGGGCCCAAGTAGGTCGCCTCCAGCACCGCGGCCGAGTCCGGGTTGCCCACGAGCATGTTCGCGGCCACGAAGGAGTAGCGGTCCATGGCGCCGGACGGCGGCATCCCGATCGCGTAGTACCCGTCCCGCCCCGCGTCCTGGACCGTGGTGTACAACCCTCCCGAACGGACTAGTACTTCGTTCATCGGTACAACTCCTCGAGCAGATCGTGGTTGACCGCGTCCGGATCCTTCAGGAACGCGGTGGGGGAGAACTCCACGTCGCGGATGCGGTAGCGGAAGGTGCCCGCCTCCACCTCCGACCGGAGCCGGTCGTACTCGTTCCGGTCGATGGGGCGGTAACGCAGAATGTCGCTGGGGCGCGGGAACGCGATGCGGTCGTGGAAGTCGGGCAGACTCCGGGAGTTGTCGAACACCGGGGCGGGGGCGATTCCGAACAGCTGGTACCCGCCCGCGCCGCGGACCGGGTAGACCACGGCGAAGGCCCCGCCGTATCCGAAGGCCCGTTCGGGAGTGTCGGTGCGCGGACGCACGTACTTGGGAACCTCGATCTGCCTGCTCCTCGGGACCATCTGGTAGCAGAAGGGCAGGCCGGGCACGAACCCGAGCATGGTCACGATGAAAGGGGCACTGCCGATCGCCTCGATCAGTTCCTCCACCTCGGAGAACCCGTTGATCCGGGCGGCGTACTCCAGGTCGGTGACGTTGGGGTCCTGGTGGTTCTCCCGGAAACGCAGCAGGGTCTCCCTGGTCCAGGGGTCGTCGAACAGCACCGGCACGTCCACGATCCTGGTGTTGATCACCAGGTCCTCGTCCAGGTCGCCCGCCGAGTGCTCCAGCCTGCGCAGTTCGGTGACCAGATCGTTCGGATGCAGTTTCTCCGGGTCGAGCCTGACCAGATAGGAGGCGTTGGACGGGCAGATGTCGACGATCCCCGCTATGTTCTCCTCGCGCAGAGCCCCGGTTATGGCCATGGCCTTGAAGTTGGCGTGCAGGCTCATTTCCCGGTCCAACTCGACGAAGACGAACTCGTCCCCGCCGAACTCGTAGCGGGCCTCTGGCAGTCGTACCTGTGTTTCCGCCATATCGACCTCCAGGGCTTGCTGCGATCTGTCCCGTGGTCACGAGCATGCACCGCACGGAGTGATGGTGCAGGACGTCCCGCTACGGAGTTCGCACGTTCGAGGGACAGAGTGAACGATCCCGCGTCGGGCGGCAACGTCCTTCTGCGTGACGTGTCAACATGAAGTAGAGTGTTTGTGACCGGTATCACGCGCCAGGAGGTGGGGAGTGCGGACGCTGGTGGATCTCAACGCGGACGCGGGAGAGAGCTTCGGGCGCTGGACGCTGGGGTCCGACGAGCAGCTGATTCCGCTCGTCACCTCGGTGAACATCGCGTGTGGATGGCATGCCGGCGATCCGGCCACGATGCACCGGACACTCTCACTGGCGCGCGAGGCCGGGGTGTCCGTGGGAGCCCATCCGGGGCTGCCGGACCTGGCCGGTTTCGGCAGGAGGGCCATGGCGCTCACCCCGAAGGAGGCGGCCGAGGCCTGCCTGTACCAGTTCGGGGCGCTGCGCGGAATCGCCGACCACGTGGGAGTTCCCGTCAACCACGTCAAGCCGCACGGGGCACTGTACGGACTGACCCTGCGGGACGAGTCGGTGGCCGACGCCGTGGTCGACGCGGTGGCCACCGCGGCACCGGACACCAACGTCGTGCTGCTGGCCGGGCCCACTGCGCAACGGGTCTGGGACAACGGTTACCCGGTGGTGCGCGAGGCCTTCGCCGACCTGGACTACGACGACAACGGGCACATCGTCATCGAACCTGTTCCCCGGGCCAAGTCCCCCCAGCAGTGCGCCGAACAGGCGATGGCGATACTGCGGGGGGAGCTCGTCTCGATGAACGGGCGGACTCTCGACGTGGACGCCGACACGATCTGTGTGCACGGCGACCGGCCGAACGCGGCGGAAATCGCCGAGACCATCCGGTCCCGTTTCGAGGAGGCGGGGGTCGAAACCGCCCCGATGGCCACCGTGCTCGCCAAACGGCAGTGATCGCCGGCTTTCCCCGTACCGTCCGGTACGGGTGGGCACGGGTGCCTCGGCGTCGGCGCGCCGAGACACACCACCGCGTGCCCCGCGCGAAAGCCGGGCGGCTCCGCGGTTCGCTCGTGTCGCGGGGATCGGCGGGATCGCCGGTACTTTCCCCGTCGAGGAGCGTCACGGGATCATGTGGTCGGCAACAGCTCGTCCCGCAACGGCATCCGGAGATCGCTGAAGTGGTCCCCCTCCGGACTGAAGGGCGGAATCTCGTCGGGGACGCAGTCACCGACCAGCAGTGAGTCGACGGACTGCTCCTCGGGGCCCGCCGCCATCAACGTGCTGCCGTCCGGGGCCCACACCCCCGAGTTCCCGCGGTACTGCCAGTTCCCCCGCTCGGTGCTCTCCCAGCCGCGTCGGTTGGCATAGGCCACGAAGACCCGCCAGACCGAGGCCATCGCGGGGATGATGTGTGCGGTCGCGTCCGGGTAGGGAACCTGGGTCGGTGTGCCGTCGTGCAGCACGAAATGCTGGTCGGCGGCGGTGGGGCCGACTATGAGACCGGCTCCCCGCTGCACCAGGCTCTGGTAGAGCGGAGGGAACTCGCACTCGTAGCAGTTCAGCAGGCCGACCGGGTACTGGTTGATCTTCGACACGGGCGGCAGTTCGCTTCCCGCGGTGAAGTTGGCGCGTTCCGCCGCTCCGTACAGGTGGGTCTTGCGGTAGTTGGCCACCAGCTCGCCCTCGGAGACCAGCGCGATCGAGTCGTGCACGGCTCCGGAGCGGGACCGTTCCACATAAGGTAGTGCTATCGCGGTGCCGTGGCTGCGGGACAGCTCGCACGCCGTGGTGACGGTGGGCCCCGAGCTGGGTTCGGCCAGCCGTGCGCACTCCTCCGGGGAGAGCGCGTAGCCGGTCACGTAACACTCGGGGAAGACGACCAGTTGACAGCGGTACGACGCCGCCACCCGGAGCGCCTCGTGCATCCGTTGCAGGTTGGCCTCCACCGCCTCCGGCGTTCCGACCCTGGTTTCGGCCTGGAAGATCCCCAGGCGTATCCCACTGCCCGCATAGGGCGGTTCCTGACGGTTGAGCCTGCAGACGATACGGATGGGCAACATTGCCACTCCTTTTCCATCGGATCCTTGTCCTCTCCGGACTCCGGTGCTCCACGGGCACCGCAGCCCGGTCTGCTCGCTGATCCCCGTGTCCGGTCGGGGCACGAGGACTCGTGCCGGGAACGGGGTCGGGGTCCCGGCCGAGGCGATGGCCCCGGGACACCGGATGTGCCGGGGCCACCCGGGTGGTGTCCTGCCGGGAAGTACGTCCGGAACGCCGCCCTGACCGAGGGGCCGCGCGGTCGGTGGAACGACCCCACACCACGGGTGGGGACGTTCGCGGGGAAGGCCGGATATCTCAGGGAACGGTCACGAAGCGCCGTACACCCGACAGCAGGCTTTCCGCCTCCTGCGGTGTCATGTCGTCGCGGACGACCACCCGCAGCACGTCGACGTCCTCCATCTCCGGAGGAAGCGGATACACCGGCACGGACCAGCCGGACTCGCCCAGGTGGTCGGAGAGTTCGTGCAGCTTCCAGTTCTTGGTCTCCTCCCGCAGCCGTACGGTGACCACGGGGAGTTGACGGCCGTCGCCCACCACGTGGAAGGGCCCCATCTCCGCCAGCTCGTCGGCCAGTCTCACCGCCGTCTCGCGGGTTCTCCGGTGGGCGGCCCGATATCCTTCGAACCCGAGTCGGACGAAGTTGTAGTACTGCACCACCACCGGAGCGGCCGAGCGGGAGAAGGTCAGCTCGTGGTGGGAGCGCGTGCTGCCCAGGTAGTTGGTCCGGAAGTTCAGCCATCCGGTGCGGGCCCGCTGGTCGCGCCAGAGCATCCACCCCAGCCCCGGCGGTACCAGACCGTACTTGTGCCCCGAGGCGTTGATGGAGCGCACGCGGGGAATCCGGAAGTCCCAGACCAGCTCGGGGTCGAGGAACGGGGCTATGAAACCGCCCGAGGCGGCGTCGATGTGCAGCGGAACGTCCACTCCGGCGGAGGTGGACAGCTCGTCGAGCGCGGCGGCGATGGCGGAGACGGGTTCGTAGCTGCCGTCGATGGTCGAGCCCAGCACGCTGACCACGCCGATGGTGTTCTCGTCGCACAGTTCCACCGCGGCCTCGGGCGTCAGGTGCAGCGCGTGGGGGCGTACCGGAGCCACCCGGGGCTCGACGTTCCAGTACCGGCAGAACTTGTGCCAGCAGACGTGGGCGTTGGCACCGAAGACGATGTTGGGACGTGCGCCGTTGTGGCTCGTTCCGTTCGGGTGTTCGTGTTCCCAGCGGCGCAGTAGGGAAGCCCCCGCGAGTAACGCCGCCTCGCTGGAACCGGTGGTGGCTCCTCCCACCACGGACCTGGGGTCCCCGTTCCACAGTTCACCGAGGATCCGGACGCACCGCTGCTCGATCTCGGTGGCAGCGGGGTACTGGTCCCGGTCGACCAGGTTGTACCCGAGGTACTCGTTGAACAGGTGAGCCGCCTCCGGCTCGTAGGAGGTGGTCAGGAAGGTGGCCAGATTCATGGTCGGGGTGGTGTCGCCGCCCAGGCTGTTCCTGATCACCTCCGCCGCGGCGGAAGCGTCCCTGCCGTGTTCGGGCAGTTCGCCCGGCGGTACCTGTGTGGAGGCGGGTGTGCCAGGTCGGCTGACCGCCGTCCTACCTGACATGGTCATCTCCTATGAATCGAGTGGTCGTTGTTTCGACTTTTCGAAACCTATTGCGGGAAGAGCGGGCGAGCACATAGGAGGATGGTTCCAATACCGTCGGTCACAGGCTGAAATTGGTGTGTGTTTCAATGGTCCGTTAGTACGAATCGGATGAACGCAAGGGCTACATCACTGCCGGAAAGGTGGGATTTTTCCTCTACAGTGACGACAACCAGGATGCGTCCGGACGAGCTTCGGCGCGGACGGCTGGTCGTGATCAACGCTCGGTGCTTCCGGAGCTCGGTTCGGACACCGTCGGGTCGATTGGTGACACAGGTGGACAGTGGCGGGAGTCATTTCATGATCGATTCTTACCGGAAGGCGCTGGATTCGGCCATCACGGCGATGCTGCGCGAGGCCATGGAGCACTCGGAGGCCCTGGACCACCTGGTCGACCAGATAAACCAGCTGGTGACCCTGCGCATCAGGTTGTCGGGAGGGAGCGAGGAGGAGGCTGAGCACGAGGACGAGGTCGTCAGGTCCGATTCCTCCGGGCTGAGTCGGTTGACCCAGCGGGAGAGGGAGGTGTTGGACCATCTGGTGCGCGGCAGGTCCAACCGGCAGATCGCCCGTTCCCTGTCGATATCGGAGCGTACAGTGAAAAATCACCTGCACGGTATATTCACCAAGTTGGGGGTTACGGACCGTACTTCCGCCGCGATCGCCGCGCTGGACGAGAGCAGAAATTCTTGATCAACTTTCCGGGATTTTTCCCGGAGTGATCTTTCGTTTCGTGTGTTTCGCGTCACACGAGGAAAAGTGGGCGAGGAAATCCGCCCGTGGTTCGGAAGGGTCGATGGGCGAGGCTCGCGGTTTCTCCCGCGATGTGCGAAATATGTTCGTGAATATATTTCTGAAAAATTGCTCGCCCGGAATCGCGGAATTCGGTTCCTCCCGGACGAAGGGTGTACCGTGCCCGTTCCCCGTGTCCACCGGAGGAATGTCATCTTCTCGTGTTAGCCCGAAACGGCGAAGCGGGGAGGAACCGGAGAACTCGCTCCGGCACACCACGAACGAACGGCCGCACCGGAGGGACCGCTGCCGAGCGGCCCCGGCCGGTGCGGCCGAATCGGACGAACACGCGGGAGGAGTCAACTCAACCCGACGACCTCGCCCCGCTCGTCGATGTCGATGCGCTCCGCGGCGGGCCGCGAACTCAGTCCCGGCATGGTGCGCATGTTGCCGCAGATCGGGTAGACGAACCCGGCACCCACCGAGGCCCGCACCTCCCGAACCGGCAGCGTCCATCCCGTCGGCGCCCCGAGCAGGCTGGGATCGGAACTCAGTGACAGGTGTGTCTTCGCCACGCACACCGGCAACGAACCGAAGCCGTTGTCCGTGTAACTCCGCAGCGCCCGCTCCGCGGCCGGTTCGTAGGAGACCCCCTCGGCCCCGTACACCCGGGTGGCGATGGTCTCGATCTTCGTGCGGAGATCGGCCGAGTCGGGGTAGAGGAACCCGAAGTCGTTCGGTTCCGCGGCGGCCTCGCTGACGGCCTCGGCCAACTCCACCGCCCCCTTCCCACCGTCGCTGAAGTGAGTGCTGACGGCCACCCTGGCCCCACACCGCTCGGCGATCTCGCGGATCGCCTGGTGCTCACTGGCGTGATCGGTGGGGAAGGCGTTGATCGCCACCACGGGGGACACCCCGTGCAGCCGGAGGTTCTCGATCTGCTTGCGCAGGTTGTCCGCCCCGGCCTGCACGTCCTCCGGGTTCTCGGCGAGCATCCCCTCGGGGAGATCCTTGCCCGCCACCACCCGGAAGCGTCCCGAGTGGGCCTTGAGCGCCCGTACGGTGGCGACCAGCACCGCCGCGTCGGGACGAAGCCCCGAGTTCCGACACTTGATGTTGAAGAACCGCTCGGCCCCCATGTCGGCCCCGAAACCCGCCTCGGTGACCACGTAGTCGGCACACCTGCTGGCGATCAGGTCGGCCACGATGGAGGAGTTGCCGTGCGCGATGTTGCCGAAAGGCCCGGCGTGCACCAGCACGGGCGTGTTCTCCACGGTCTGCATCAGATTGGGCTTGATGGCCTCCCGCATGATCACCGTCATGGCACCGGCGGCCCCGAGCTGTTCCGCCGTGACCGGCTCACCGTCATAGGTGTAGCCGACGACGATCCGACCCAGTCGGGCCCGCATGTCGTGCAGCGAGGTGGACAACGCCAGGACGGCCATCACCTCACTGGCCGCGGTGATGTCGAAACCGGTCTGACGGGGCGAACCGTCGTCACCGCCGCCCAGGCCGGTCACGACGTTGCGCAGGTCCCGGTCGTTGATGTCGATCACCCGACGCCAGGTGACACGGTGGGGGTCCAGCCCCAGCCGGTTCCCCTTGTGCAGGTGGTTGTCCACCATGGCGGCCAGCATGTTGTTCGCGGCGGTCACCGCGTGCATGTCCCCGGTCAGATGCAGGTTCAACGCCTCCATGGGCACGACCTGGCTGTAGCCGCCACCGGCAGCCCCGCCCTTGATGCCGAAGGTGGGACCCATGGAGGGCTGCCGGACCGCCACGGCCGAACTCGCACCCAGGTGCCGCAGCGCCTGGCCCAACCCGACGGTGGTGGTCGTCTTTCCCTCACCGAGCGGAGTGGGGGTGATCGCCGAGACCAGGACGTACTTGGCCCGGTTCTCGGCGGGAAGCTCGTCGAGGGCGTTCAGGGAGATCTTGGCGACGTCCCCGCCGTAGGGTTCGAGCAGGTGCGGGGCCAGCCCCAACTGCCCCGCGATCTCCTCCAGCGGCCTGCGTGGAGACGAGCGCGAAATGTCCAGGTCGGACGGCATGTTCATGCGGGCACCTCCTGCAACCGGTCAGCGGTCTCCACGGCCCACTGCCTGGTTCTGGTGATCTCGTTGAAGGTGAACAGGTGCCAACCGGCGATGTTGTACTCCGGATCGACGATGTAGGGAGACAGCTCCTCGAACATGGTCTCCGGGGTGTAGCGGCTGAGCAGTTTTCCCACCACACCGTGCTGCTTGCGCAGAAAGCGCATGGACTGACCCAGTCCGATCTTCATGGAGATGCGCAGCAGTTTGGTCGGGTCGATCGAACCCGGCGCGCCCACGTAGACCGGAAGGCGCACCCCTCTCTCGCGCATCGCCGTGATCCACGACGCGATCGTGTTCGGGTCGTAGCAGATCTGCGAGACGATGTAGTCCGCATAGCGGGCCTTCTCGTCGGTGGCCTGGATCGTCATGCGGTCCGGGATGAAGGAGTGCGGCTCCGGGTAGCCGGTGATGCCCACCCTGTACGGCCGCGCCCCGATCTCCTCCATACCGCGCAGCAGCGACAGCGCGTCGGTGAACCCGCCCGCGGGTTGGTCGGCGTCGCCCGCGATCACGAACACCTCGGTGAACCCCAGGCCGTGGATCCTGTCCAGCAGTTCCTTCAGGTGCGCGTTGTCCCGGACCAGCCGTGCCGCCAGGTGGGGGACCACGTGCATCCCCACGCCACGCAACCTGGCGGCCAGGTCCAGAGTGGCCTCGATCCCCTTCGCCGGGGAGGAGGTCACCGTCACCGTCGTCCCCTCGGGGAGGTCCTGGGCCTGCTCCAGGGCTCCCCGCAGCGGCAGTACTTCGTAGCGGGCGTGGTGCAGGTAGTGCCGCAGCTGTTGCCGTTCGTTCGTGCTCATTTCGACACCGCCGCTTCCTCTTGCCGCTCGAACTGCTTGGGGATCTGCTTCTTGGGGTCGAGGAAGGGCTTCTCGACCACCACGGCGTCCTGCGGACCGTGTTGGGTTTCGATCACGAGCGGGGTGCCGAGTTCATGGTAGCTGATCGGCACCATGGCGTAGCCGATGTTGCGTTCCAGACGCGGCGAGTAGCAGGCCGAGGTGACGTCGCCGACACGCAGACCGTTCGGGTCCCGGACCGGGAAGACGTCGATCATCGAGCCGTCGTTGAAGCTGCCCACCTCCGGGCCACCGATCTCCACGCCGACCAGCTTGCGGCTGATTCCCTCGTTGTAGATGCGGGTCAGCGCGGACTTGCCGATGAAGTCGGCCTCCTGGTTGAGGTCCACCATCCAGGTGGCCTCGAACCCGTACCCCACCTCGAAGGGGTTGGTGTCGTAGGTGATGTCGCAGCCCCAGGAGAGGATCCCGGCCTCGATCCGGCGGATGTGGCAGGGGCCGATCACCCGCATGTCGTAGGGGCGACCCGCCTCCCAGATCTTCTCCCAGAGCCGCACCCCGTCCCTGCTCGCGTTGTGCAGGTAGATCTCGTATCCGAGCTCGGCGGTGTAGCCGGTGCGCGAGACGATCACCTCCATGCCGTCCAGCTCGCGGTCCACCGCGTAGTAGTAGGGGATGTCCTGGATGGACTCGCCGAACAGGTCGACCATGACCTCACGGGACTTCGGGCCCTGCACCTGTACCGGCCCCACGTCGGGTTCGCGGATCTGCACGTTCATCCCCAGGCTGTACGCCAGTCCCTTGGCCCAGAGCAGCACGTCACTGTCGGCCAGCGAGAGCCAGAAGTGGTTCTCCCCGAGCCGCAGCAGCACGGGGTCGTTGATGATCCCACCGTCCTCGGCGGTGACGAACACGTACTTGCACTGTCCGACCCGGCACTTGTTCAGGTCCCGGGGGACCAGCATGTTGGTGAAGTCGAAGGCGTCCGGACCGGTGATCTCGACCTGGCGCTCGACCCCGACGTCCCACAGCGTGACCCCGTTCAGCAGGTGCCAGTACTCGGCGACGGGGTCGCCGTAGTGCCGGGCGTGGTAGGTGTGGTTGTACACGCTGTACATCCCCACCCCGTGCCTGCGCGAGGCGTAGAAGAACGGGGACTTGCGGATACGGGGGTACTGCAGGATCGCGGGGGTCGGGTTGATGCTCATGGGGGACTCCTCGTGGGGTCGCAGGGTTGGTTGGCTCGGTTGCCGGTCCGCGAGACAACGGGGCCGACAACGGATCTCGGAGGGATCGGAGTGGATGCGCCGTCAGCAGCGCATCCGTTTCATCTCGGGGTCGAAGACCGGATCGGACATCACCGTGGCGGGGTGTCGCTGCCCGAAGTAGGCGACCCGCACGGAGGTCCCCGGTTCGGACAGTTCCGCCGGCAGCCACGCGTAGGCCAGGCTGAGGCCGACGCTGTGGCCGTAACCCGTGCTCGTGGTGAATCCGCAGGCCCGCTCGCTCGTGGCGTCGGCGAAGACCGGTTCGGATCCCATGACCACGGTGCCGTTGTCGACGGACAGACAGCACAACCTGCGTCGTACCGGTTCCTCGCGGCGGCGGAGCAGCGCGTCACGACCGACGAACTGGCCCTTGTCCGGTTTGACGGCGAAGGCCAGTCCGGCCTCGTCGGGGGTGTGGACGCTCCACATGTCCCCGCCCCAGGCCCGGTATCCCTTCTCCAGCCGGAGGTTGTTGAAGGCACCTCGTCCTCCGGCTATGACGCCGTACTCGGCGCCCGCGGCGGACAGCAGGTTCCACAGCCGGAGCCCGAAGTCCGCCGAGGTGTACAGTTCCCAGCCCAGCTCACCGACGTAGGACAGGCGCAGCGCCGTGACCGGCACCTCCCGTACGAACATCCGCTTGGCCCGGAAGAAGCGGAACCCCTCGTGGGAGACGTCCCGGTCGGCCAGGGACTCCAGCACGTTCCTGGCGTAGGGGCCCCACAGGCCCACGCAGCAGGTGCCGCCCGTGACGTCCCGCACCGTGGTGGACTCGTCCGCGTGATCGCGCATCCACGCGATGTCCCGCTGCCCGTTGCAGCCGACCTGGAAGGTGTCCTCGGACAACCGTGCGACCGTGACGTCCGAACGAACTCCGCCGTCGTGGTCCAGCATCAGGGTGTAGGTGACGTAGCCCGGTGCCCGGTCCAACTGGTTGGTGGTGAGCCGTTGCAACAGGTCCAGCGCACCGCGTCCGCTGACCTCGGCCCGGCACAGTGAGGTCATGTCGTACATGGCCACCCGTTCCCGGGTGACCTGGTGCTCGGCCCCGATGATCGGTGACCAGTAGCGGCCGGCCCAGCTCCCCGGCTCCGCTATCTCCCTGCCCGCGACCAGGGGGGCGTTCGACTCGAACCAGTGCGGGCGCTCCCAGCCGTTGGCTTCGAGGAAGACGGCACCGAGTTCGCGCTGCCTGGGGTAGAAGGGACTGGTCCGCAGTGGACGCGGGTGTTCGGGGGGCTGCTGGGGGTGGATGATGTCGTAGACCTCGCGGAAGGTCTGCGCACTGCGTTCGGCCACGTAGCTGTCGCTGTGCGCGAAGTTCTCGAAACGTCGTACGTCCGCCGAGCGGAGGTCGGTGCCGGGAATCCCGTCGGTCATCCACTCGGCCACCGCCTTGCCGACCCCGGCCGAGTGGGTGATCCACACGGCCTCGGCCAACCAGAAGTTGTCCACCTCGCGCGTGGGGCCGAGCACGGGAGCACCGTCCGCGGTGAACAGGAAGATCCCGTTCATGCCCTCGGACACCTGGGTGTGGCGCAGTGCGGGGATCAGCGCGCGCCCGTTCTCGAAGGGCTCGGCGAAGTCCTCGGGGGTGAAGGGGTGCACCGAGGACATCCCCTTCCACCCTCCCCCTTCGGGCGGAGCCTCGGCTCCCTGACCCGGAGCGTTCGTGGGGGAGATCTCCTCGGTGGAGACCGGGATGACCCGGTGCCGGTAGGACCCCACTCCGTACCGGTCGCGGATCTGGCGGAAGTACATCGAGTTGTCCTGCTGGCGGAGGATGGGTTGCTCGACCTCCTCCGCGCCGGCCTCGAGCCCGGGGACCGGTTCGGTGACGGCGTACTGGTGTGCCACCGGCTGCACCGGTACGGACACCCCGGCCATCCGACCGATCCTGGGCCCCCAGATGCCGGCGCAGCACAACACCGTCTCGGCCTCGACCGTTCCGTGCGAGGTGTGCACGGCGTGCACCTTTCCGTCGGCCACGTCGAATCCGGTGACCTCGGTGTGGTCGGCGAAGCGCACCCCCAGTTCCCGGGCCTGCCGGGCCATGGCCTCGGCGGCGCGTACGGGTTTGGCGATCCCGTCGGTGGGTACGTACAGCCCCCCGTAGATCCGTTCGGGGTCCACCTGCGGAATCCGTTCCCGTACTTCCTCCGGGGTGAGCAGGTAGCCGTGTACGCCCCACGCGGCGGCCAGACCGAGCTTGCGGTGCAGGTCGTCCCAGCGGGCGCGGGTGGTCGCCACCTCGATACCACCCACCTGGTGGAAGCAGGGGCGGCCGTCCACGCTCAGGGAGTTGAACAGCTCGACCGTGTAACCGGCCAGCTGGGTCATGGTCTGCGATCCGCTCGTCTGGAAGACCAGCCCCGGGGCGTGGGAACTCGACCCCCCGGTGGCGAAGAGCGGTCCCTGCTCGACCACGAGCACGTCCGTCACCCCGCGTTGCGCGAGGTGGTACGCGGTACTGCATCCGACGATTCCAGCACCGATGATCACGATGCGTGCACGCGAATCGAGCACCGAAGCCATAGCCGCCCCCTGTGAATACTGGGAATCGGTGTTGCGTTTAGAACAACCCTGTGCGTCACTCGCAACAATGCGCCCGGATCCCGATGTGCGTCAAGACACACGTTCGGGCTAAGAGTGAGTGGTCGGTTCCTCGATGTCGGGAGGGTGTGCAGGAGGGTTCCGCGAGCGGTTGGGAGGCGGGGGCGGCCTTCAGAGCACGCGGCGGATGGCGTCCTCGAAGTGGTCGACGTGCTCGACGGCGATGCGGTCCGCCCGTTCCTCGTCCCCCGCGACCACGGCCTTGAGCAACTCCGCGTGTTCGGAAACGTGCCCCGGTACGTCGGAAAGGCGGTCGAAGAACAGTCCCCAGATGCGCAGAGCCAGGTTGTAGTACTGCCCGAGGGTGTTCTCCAGGTAACCGTTGTGGGTACAGCGGTACAGGGTGCGATGGACCCGTGCGTCCACGTCCATGACCGGTTCGCGTTCCTGCGGGAGCTGTCGTACCGCCCCCACGAGGCCTTCGAGTTCGCCGCGTTCGGCCTCGGTGGCCCGTTCGGCGGCCCTGCGTGCCGCGTGGCCCTCCAGGCGGCGGCGCACGTCCGCGATCAGGGCGTGGTCGGTGATGTTGACCTCGGTCACGAACGTCCCCCGGCGGGGGTAGATCGCCACGAGCGATTCGGCGGCGAGCCGCTTCACGGCCTCACGGAACGGCGTGCGCCCCAGGCCGAGCTCGCGGGTGAGGGCGTCCTCCTGCACGGGGGAGCCCGGTTCCAGTCGCAGGGAGAGGATCTCCTCCCGGAGGGTCAGATAGGCCCGTTCCGCCTGGGAGAGGCCCCGGGAGGAATCGTCACCCGATGGGGAATTGACCGCTTCCGACACGGCTCGTAGCCTACCGCACAGACTGACATGTCAGTTGTTGATTAGTTGTATATAACTCTTCGTATGCCATGGCCGGCCCGGAGACCGGTGAACGCTCACTCCGGAGTGGGATCCGGCGGACCGTGTGAACACGGTGAGCAGCTCGTCCCCCCGTCCGACTAGGAGTCACGTTGGCCGCTGACAGCAACACCTCCCACGAACCGGGCCGGCTGTGGCGCAACCCGGAGCCGAAGAGCAGCTACGACGTGGTGATCGTCGGTGCCGGTGGACACGGGCTGGCCACCGCCTACTACCTGGCCCGCAACCACGGCGTGACGGACGTGGCCGTCCTCGAACGCGGCTGGCTCGCCGGTGGCAACATGGCCCGCAACACCACGATCATCCGCTCGAACTACCTGCTCGACCCGAGCGCCGCCCTCTACGACCACGCGCTGCGTCTCTGGGAGGAGTTGGCCGAGGAACTGGACTACGAGTTCCACTTCAGCCAGTGCGGAGTGCTCAACCTCGCCCACACCGAGCAGGAGGTGCGCGACGCGCGCAGACGTGCCTTCGCCAACGAGCTCAACGGTGTGGACGCCGAATGGTTGACCCCGGAGGAGATCGCCGAGGTGTGTCCCATCCTGGACACCTCACCGAGGTTGCGTTATCCGGTGCTCGGAGCCACCTACCAGCCCCGGGGCGGGGTGGCCAAACACGACCTCGTCGCCTGGGCCCTAGCACGCGAGTGCGATGCCATGGGGGTGGACTTCATCCAGAACTGCGAGGTCACCGGGTTCACCACCAGCGGTGATCGGGTCACCGGGGTGCGCACCAGTCGGGGGACGATCGGTGCGGGCGGCGTCGGACTGGCCGCGGCGGGCAGGACCAGCCTGCTCACCGACACACTGGGGATCTCCCTGCCCCTGCAGAGCCACCCACTGCAGGCGATGGCCACCGAGATCCTCGAACCCGTGCACCCGTGCGTGGTCATGTCCAACCACGTCCACGTCTACACCAGCCAGGCGCACAAAGGGGAGTTGGTGCTCGGGGCGGGGATCGACGCCTACAACGGTTACGCCCAGCGCGGCTCGGTGCACGTGATCGAGAACCAGCTCGCCGCGGCCGTGGAACTCTTCCCGATCTTCGGCAGGGCCCACCTGCTGCGCACCTGGGCGGGCACCGTGGACGTCACCCCGGACGCCTCTCCGATCATCGGCCCGACCCCCTACGAGAACCTCTACGTCAACTGCGGCTGGGGGACCGGTGGGTTCAAGGCCACTCCCGGAGCGGGCTGGGTGTTCGCCCACACCATCGCCACCGGTGCTCCGCATCCGCTCAACGAGCCCTACGGCATGGAGCGTTTCACCACCGGTGCGCTCATCGACGAACACGGCGCGGCGGCCGTGGCCCACTGAGAGGAGGCGCCGATGCTGCTCATCCGATGTCCGTGGTGCGGGGACCGGGACGAGGTCGAGTTCCGCTACGGCGGACAGGCCGACGTCGACTACCCGGCCGATCCCGAGCGGCTCGACGACACGGCCTGGGGGAACTACCTGTTCGTGCGGGCCAATCCACTGGGGACGCTCACCGAACGGTGGGTACACGCCGCCGGATGCCGCCGGTGGTTCTCCGTCGTCCGTGACACGGCGACCAACGAGATGAGTCCGGACATTCCGTCTCGACGGGAAAGTCGGTAGTGCCATGACCAGTTCGCCGAATCCGCACCGGCTCAACGCCTCCGTACGTTCCGGCCGGATCGACCGCGCCCGTACGATCGACTGCACGGTGGACGGCCGCCGCGTCCGGGGACATCCCGGCGACACCCTGGCCTCCGCCCTGTTGGCCTGCGGGATCACCGAGGTGGGCCCCTCCATCCACCGGGGACGTGCCCGGGGGGTGTTCACCGCGGACTGCACCGAACCCAACGCGTTGGTGCAGCGCCTGGACGGGTGTCCGGAGCCCATGCTTTCCGCGACGGAGCTGGAGATCTACGAGGGTCTGGAGGTGCAGACCCTCTCCGGTGTCGGCTGGTTGAGCGAGCAGCGCGACACGGCCGCCTACGACAAGAAGTTCGTCCGTTCCGACGTGGTCGTGGTGGGCGCGGGGCCGGCCGGACTGGCGGCGAGCCTGGTGGCCGCGCGGGGCGGAGCGCGGGTGATGCTGATCGACCAGCACCGTGAACTGGGCGGGACGCTGCCGGACGGGCAGGCCCACGTCTCCGGGCACCCCGCCACGGAGTGGGTGGGCCGGGCCGCCAGGGAACTGGCCGAGAACGAGAACGTGCGGATACTGACCCGATCGGTGGCGCTGGGCTGCTACGACCACAACTACCTGCTGGTCGCCGAGCGCAGGGCCGAACACCTGCCGGTGTGGCGGAGCTCGGGGCCGCGCCAGCGCCTCTGGCACGTCCGTGCGGGGCAGGTGGTGCTCGCCACCGGAGCCCACGAGCGGCCCCTCGTGTTCGCCGACAACGACCGTCCCGGCGTCATGCTCGCCTCGGCGGTGCGGTCCTACGTCAACCGTTACGCGGTGCTTCCTGGGCGGGAGGCGGTGGTGTTCACCACCTCGGACAGCGCCTACGCCACCGCCCTCGACCTGCTGTCCTGCGGGGCGAGGGTCCCCGCGATCGTGGACACCAGGGCCGAACCACCCGCCCGGCTGGTCGAGCAGGTGCGGGCCGCGGGAGCTCAGGTCCACCCGGGTTCCGTGGTGACCGCCGCGGTGGGCGAGCCCGGGGTCACGGGAGTGCGGATCGCCGGACTGGACGGAAACGGGTCGCTCACCGGAACTCCCGTGGAGGTGGGGTGCGACCTGCTCGCCGTCTCCGGGGGCTGGAACCCGGCGGTGCAGCTGTTCGCCCAGAGCGGGGGAACGGTGCGGTGGGACCCCGTGGTGGCCGGATTCGTCCCGGACAGCCCCGGTGGGCGTTCGGCGCGTGTGGTCGGGGCGGCCCGCGGTACCTATGACCTGGCCGGCTGCCTGGCCCAGGGGTTCGCGGCCGGAGCCGAAGCGGCCACGGTGGCGGGTTTCCGGGTCGCTCCGCCGGCGGTGCCCCAGGTCGACGGGGACCGTCCGGTGGGACGCCCCCGTCCGGTCTGGGCCGTTCCGGACGAGTCCCGGCCCCGGCGGGAGTGCACCGAGCACTTCGTGGACCTGCACCGTGACGCCACCGTGGCCGACGTGCACGCCGCCACCGAGACGGGAATGCGCTCGGTCCAGCACGTCAAGCGTTACACCACCGTCTCCACCGGTGTGGAGCAGGGCAAGAGCTCGGGGGTGAACACGATCGGAGTGTTGGCCGAGACGCTCGCCGCGAACTCCCCCGGAGAGGTCGGCACCACCACGTTCCGTCCCCCGTACACACCGGTTCCGCTGGCACTGTTCGCGGGGCGCACGCGGGGCCCCCTCTACGACCCGGTGCGCACCACCCCGATGCACACCAGGCACGAACAGGCCGGTGCCGTCTTCGAGGACGTGGGGCAGTGGAAACGGGCGCGTTACTACCCCAAGAACGGCGAGGACATGGAGGCGGCGGTACTGCGGGAGTGCGCCGCGGCACGCACCGGTGTGGCTCTGCAGGACGTGAGCACGCTCGGACGGATCGAAGTGGTCGGTTCGGACGCCCCGGTGTTCCTCGACCGGATCTACACCAACAAGTTCTCCAACCTTCCCGTGGGCAAGGCCCGCTACGGGGTGATGTGCGGTGCCGACGGCATGGTCCTCGACGACGGCGTCTCGTTGCGGCTGGCCGAGGACAGGTACCTGATGAGCACCACCACCGGCGGGGCGGCCAAGGTGTTGGACTGGCTCGAGGAGTGGTTGCAGACCGAGTGGCCGGAACTGGACGTCTACTGCACCTCGGTGACCGAGCAGTGGGCGGCGGTGGCGGTGGTCGGTCCGGACTCCAGGACGGTGGTGGGACGGCTGGCCCCCGACCTGGACGTCTCGGCCGAGGGGTTCGGCTTCATGCGCTTCGCCGAGACCGTGCTCCGGAACGGTGTGCCCGCCCGGGTGGCGCGGGTGTCGTTCTCCGGGGAGCTGGCCTTCGAGGTCAACGTGGCGCGCTGGTACGGCCAGGCACTGTGGGACGCCGCCATGGAGGCCGGGCGCGACCTGGGTATCACCCCCTACGGCACGGAAACGATGCACGTGCTGCGTGCCGAGAAGGGGTTCGTGATCGTGGGGCAGGACACCGACGGAACGGTCACGCCGCTGGACCTGGGGATGAACTGGGCCGTCTCCCGGAGCAAGGACTTCGTCGGGAAACGTTCGCTGTCGCGCCCCGAGATGCTCCGCGCGGACCGCAAGCACCTGGTCGGGTTGTTGCCGGTCGACGGGCACAGCCTCCTGCCGGAGGGGGCTCACCTGGTCGACCAGCGGGCCCCACGCCGCCCTCCGGTGCCGATGCTGGGCCACGTCACGTCGAGCTACCGCAGTGCCGCGTTGGGCAGGACCTTCGCTCTCGGCCTGGTCAGTGGTGGTCGGGAACGTGTCGGGGAGGTGCTGCGCGCCCCGGTCGGTGGAACCGACATCGAGGTGGAGGTAACCACTCCCGTTTTCTACGACGAGGAAGGAGTCCGCCGTGACGGTGCTGCACAGGGTTGAGTCGGAATCCGGAGTGGCGGCGGACACCGCCACGGTGACCGCCGAGAGGCACAGTCCGCTGGAACACCGCGTGGCGGAGTTCGAACGTTCCGCGGTGCACGGTCCCCGGGGGGTTCGGCTGGCTGAGGAGCCGTTTCTCACCCAGCTCGATCTCCGGATGCCGCCGTCCGGCACCGCGCTGCGTGCGGTGTCCGAGGAACTCGGCCTTCCGGTTCCCGCGGCCAACCGGGTCAGCGGGGACGAACGGCAGGGGCTGTTGTGGTTGGGGCCGGACGAGTGGTTGCTCGTGGCCGAGGAGGGGCGCGCCAGGGAGCTGTTGGGAGTGGTGCGCTCCGCACAGCAGGGGGAGGCCGGTTCGGCGGTGGACGTGTCGGCGAACCGGACCACGCTGCGGCTTTCCGGGCCGATGGCACGGGAGGTGCTGGAGAAGGTGTGCTCGGTGGACCTGCATCCGCGTGCCTTCTCCACCGGGCACTGCGCCCAGACTCTGCTCGGACGGACGATCGCGGTGTTGTGGCAGGTGGGACGGGAGCCCGAGTACCGCGTTCTGGTGCGTTGTTCGTTCGCGAACTACCTGGCGGACCTCCTGCTCGACGCGATGGCCGAGTTTCTGCCCGGGTGAGCGGACGCCCGGGTACGGACCGCTTCCGGCCCGTGTGAGGGCCGGTGGCGGCCGGAACGCTTCCCACCGGGGACTGTGCCGGTGGGCTCTTCCGGGGACACGGTGGTTCCCCCGCGCGGTAGGGTAAACGTGACGGGTCCGGTTCGACCGGACGGTGGTAACGCAGCCGGTGAACTCGCCGGTGCCGCCGGGTTCGCCACAGGGCGAGCATTTGTTGCGAATAACGGAACCCAAGTGCGCGGTGTTCGTCTCCGAAACCTCCAGCGCCGCGCACCCGTTGGTTTCCGACAGTTGTCCCCGGACGGATACGGTTGAGTCGTGAGTGAATCAGCGGACGCACGCGGTAAGGGATCGGGAGCCCTGGTCCAGTCGGTGGACCGGGCGGTGACGATCCTGGAACTCGTGGCACGTAACGGCGAGGTCGGTATCACCGAAATCGCCGGAGAGCTGGGCGTGCACAAATCCACCGCGTCGAGGCTGGTCAGCGTGTTGGAGACACGCGGCCTGCTGGAACAGCTCAAGGACAGGGGAAAATACGCCATCGGATTCGGGGTGGTTCGTCTCGCGGGTGCCGCGACCGAGCGCATGGATCTGCCGCGTCTCGGCGGTCCCTACTGCGACTCGTTGGCGGCCGAGCTCGGGGAGACCGTCAACATCGCCATCCGCGACCACGACGTGGCGATCAACATCAGCCAGGCCCGTGGCACCGCCGCGGTGACCGCGCACAACTGGGTCGGCCAACGCACCCCCCTGCACGCGACCTCCAGCGGCAAGGTGCTGTTCGCCTACGCTCCCGAAGAGGACCGGGAGGATCTGCTGGCCGAGGACCTGCAACAGTACACGGCACGAACCATCACCGACTCGGACGAGCTCCGCGGTGAGTTCCAGTCCATAGTCCGCGACGGCTTCGCGACCAGTTACGAGGAACTGGAGCTGGGACTCAACGCCGCCGCCGTGCCGGTGTACAACCACGACGGTGGAGTGATCGCGGCACTGAGTGCCTCCGGTCCCTCCTATCGGTTCTCCCGCAGACGCATGAGGGAGCTGGTCGACGCGATGACGGTGGCCGCCAAGGAACTTTCCGCCCAACTGGGCTACCTGGAGACCTGAACGAGCCTCGCGGGTGGGAGCGGTGCCCGCGTCGGGGCACTCACACGCCGAACTCCCGGCGCCGCTGCGGGGGAACCAGGTCGAGATGGGCCGGGTTCGCCCGCAACCACTCGCGCACGAACGGGCAGTACGGAAGGACGGCGAAACCGCGCTGTCGAACGGCCTCCGCAACCCGGCGCAGCAGCTCGCTGCCCACACCGCGCCCCCGCTGCTCCGGGGAGGTCTCGGCGTGCACCAGCCGCAGTGCGCTCCCGTCCAGACGGTAGTCCAGAAATCCGAGGAGTTCTCCGGAACCGTACAACTCGAACCTGGAACGGTCGATGTTGTCCAGCAGCTCGGTTCCCTCCGTCATCGACGTCCTCCGGGCCGACCGGGCGGGGCGGTTCCCCTCCACCGACGTTCAGCCTACCCCTCCCCGTGCGTTCCTTCCCACCTGCGGCTTGACTCGCGAGAACCGGTCGTTCCGGTGATCTCCCCGTCGGAGATCACCGTGGTTTCCGTCTCGGCCTCCCCTCGTTCCGGTGCGTAGTGTGCCGTGATCTCGGCGGCCTCCCGGGGCATGTGGTGTTTCGTGAACAGCTCCGCGACCTCGCGGGCGAACAGCGCGCGGTGCTGTCCGTCGTCCGGATGAGTGCTGTCGATCATGTGCCTGGCGAAGTAGACCCGCAGCGTCGCGGGCTCCCCACGACCGTCCAACGGCAGCACCGTGGGGTCCGCCGGCTGTCCGTCGACGTCGGCGGGGACGTGGTGGAGCCGCCCGTTCCCGGGGTCCGAGGGACCCGACCCGACACTCCACCGGTCCGTGGTGCCACGTGTCGCCGCCTCGGTGCGGGCGGAGCGCACGAGGGAGGAGAGGTAGGACAACGCCTCCACCGAGCCCAGCGTCTCCGTGAGGCGTTCCCCGGAGACCTCACGTTGGGTCAGCCACCACACCACCGCCGTGGGAGTGTCGACGAGTGCTTCCTCGGCCAGATACCTGCGCAGCCCACGCTCCTGGTCGCGCCGACGCTCCTGGATCTCCAGGTCCTTGGCCGCGTCGCTGAGGGCGCGCAGTCTCTCGGCGTCCTCCTCGTGGAGGGTGAGTGAGACGTCCGTGGCCCAGGCTTGCAGGTATCCTCCCTCGTCCTTGCGGAGCTGCCCGAGTTCCGCCCGCAGGTGGTGGACGGTGATCCCGTGGTCCAGCGCGCCGGTGTGCGCGGTCACCGCGCTGGCACGCCGGTGTACGGCTTCCACGGCGATGGCCCGTTGACGTTCCGGATCCGGCCCCGCCGCGCCGGGGCCGGGCAGCCAGTGCACCGTGGCCGACAACAACAGCGGGTACTCGGGATGCACCGTCGGAAGGCGCAGGTCGTTCACCTCGTGGAAGGGATGGTTCTCCGGGACTTCCCCGTGTGGCCGCTGCCGCTCCCGCGTCTCCCTCCGGGCCCGCTCGCTCTCCGCCCGCCGTTCCAGGATCCGTCGCGCGAGCAGGAGCGGAACCAGCTGGGTCAGCACCGTCAACGGCAGCCACACCCAGAACGGCCATCCGAGACCGAGTCCGAGCACCGGCGGCGTGAGTGCCAACACCCCGGCCAGTGTGGCCAGCAGCGTCCTCTCCTCCTGGGACATCGTCATCGGTCGACCTCCTCGCCCGTGCCCGGTACCGGGGCACACCGTGCCGCGATCCCGCGAGTGCGGACGAACCCCTCCGCCGTCTTCGCCCGGATACCACGCCCCGTACGTACCGCCTCGGCGGGGCGGAGAGACAGCTCACGTGATCGAGTTCGCTCGAACGGAGCAGTGCGCGGTTGTCGGACACCAGCGGGCTCACCACGAGGCGGGCAGTGCCCTCCCCAGCTCCGGAACCATCACCAGCAGGGTCAGTACCAGGCAGCAGACCTGCACACCCTTCTCCACACCCGCTCCGGCGGAGAACCTCATCGCGGCGGGAAGCACGTGCTGACGGTCCCAGCGGACTCCCGGACACCGGGAACCGCCCCGGCAACGGTCGCAGCTGCGGGCGAGGGGCCAGGTGAACGGGATTCCGGAGTGGGTGGCACCGTCGCCGAGGCTGTGTACGATCATGCCCAGCGTCACGATCCCCCCGAGCCAGACGCCGACGGCGGCGACGGCGTTCGCGTACACCAGCGCTCCGGTGATCCCCAGCGCGTACAGCGGAGGAGCCGTTCGGCGGGGGAGCTGGAGCATCCGGCGGACCCGGTGGGGCAAGGACCAGCGCAGTGAACGCAGGGCGGCGCTGGTGAGCAGGTAGACGGCCACGATGCCGGCCCAGTCGGTGACCAGGGTGGCCCCGGCAAGTGCCGCTCCCACCACCACGGCGAACACGGGAGTGTGAATCAGTCCTCTGTGCTCACCGGTTTTCCCGTCCGCTCGCGGATCGTGCGGCAGGCGGGTGTGTCGGTAGGTCCACCTCGCCAACGCCTGCGACAGCTCGGCGGCGGCCCTGGTGACCGGCCCCGAGGAGGCGGTGATGGTGGATCGGTCGTGGTCGATGTCGGGTAACAGCGCCGCTCCCGCTCCGCTCAGGGCCCCGAGCGCGACGCCCGGCACGGTCGGTTGTGCGAGCGTGGCCACGACAGTGCCCGCCAGTAACCCGGTGGCGGCGTGGGCTCCGTTCATCATCGGCTGAGTCATCCGTTCTCGTCGGCGGGACAACGAAAAACCCGGCCCCCTCGGGAGCCGGGCAGTGGGACGAGTCGGCCCCACCGAACAAGATCACATCACCCGTTCCGGTGTGGACAGATGCGACCCCTCGGGAATCCCGAGGAGACGCGTCCCCTCGGGATCACCTCGGGCGGGAACGTCGAGCGACGTGGGTACCGGTCGGGGCGGCGAGCCCCCACGGGCGCGGGGTGGGCTCGCTCGTGCGGCTGACCCCGTGGGAGGGTCACCGTCCGCTTCCGGTCGCCTCCTCGTGCTGTTCCTTCAGCCGCAGGTAGTGCTGCGCGTTGGCCTTGACGAGTTCCCGCTCCTCGGCCGAGAGCTCCCGGCGGACCTTGCCCGGCACTCCCGCCACCAGGGAGTTCGGCGGGATCTCGGTGCCCTCCAGGATCACGGTCCCCGCGGCGACGAGGCTTCCCTCGCCGACCCGGGCCCCGTTGAGCACCGTGGCGCTCATCCCGACCAGGACCTCGTCCTCGATCGTGCAACCGTGCAGCACGGCCCGGTGTCCCACGGACACGTGCCGGCCGAGGCGTACCGGAACACCGGGGTCGGCGTGCAGCACGCACCCGTCCTGGACATTGCTGTCGTCGCCGACCGAAACACTGTCCCCGTCGGCACGAACGACCGATCCGTACCAGACACTGACCCCGGAGGACAGCGTCACCGCCCCCACCAGGGTCACCCCCGGTGCGACCCAGGCGTCCGAGTCCACCCGGGGGCGGTTCCCGTCGATTTCCACCGTGTACATGCGAACCTCCGTGGTCTCGTGCTCACCTCGCGGGCCAACCTACCCCGGTCGGGTGAGAGGGCCGTGGCCCCGGAGAACTCGGCGTCGGGAGTTCTCCGGCGTCCCGTCCCTTCCTCCCGGCCCGGCCCTCTCACACTCCGTACACCTCGGTACGCGCCCGTCGGTAGGCGTTTCTGACCTCGGCCCCCGCATCCGCGTCCGTGACGGGGTGCTCGACGCAGTCCGGCGTCCACTCGGGAGGACGGGACGTCGCCGAGACCACCCAGGCGGCCTGTTTCGCAGCGCCGAGAGCCACGTACTCGCCGGGTGCGGGGACGAGCACCCGCACCCCGAACAGGTCCGGGGCGATCGCACGCACCGCCGGGGACTCGGCGGCCCCTCCGACCAACAGCACACGCTCCACCCGCACCCCGTTGGTGCGCAGCGCCTCCACCCCGTCCGCGAGTCCGCACAGCATCCCCTCCACGGCGGCCCGGGCGAGGTTCTCCGGAGTGAGGTTCGTGGTACGCATCCCGGTCAGGGACCCGGTGGCCAGCGGCAGGTCGGGGGTGCGTTCCCCGTCCAGGTAGGGCACCAGGGTCAGCCCCCCGGCACCGGGTGGGGCGGCCAGGGCCAACTCGCTGAGCCCTCCCAGGTCCGTTCCCAGCAACCGCGCGGTGGAGTCCAGTACCCGCGCGGCGTTCAGGGTGCAGACGAGAGGGAGGTAGCGTCCCGTGGCGTCGCAGAAACCCGCCACCGTCCCGGTCTCCTCGGCGATCGGATGCTCGGAGACCGCGAAAGCGGTGCCCGAGGTCCCCAGGGAGACCACCACGTCCCCCGGGCCGATCCCGAGCCCCAGGGCCGCGGCCATGTTGTCCCCCGTTCCCGGTCCGAGTACGGCCCCGGACAGCTCCACGGGCTCGACCGCCGTCCCGGCCCGTTCGGCGGGGCCGAGCACCTCGGGAAGGCGCGGGGTGCGGCCCTTCAGCACCTCACGGCACAGCTCGGGCAGCCACTCCCCGGAGGTGGGGGAGAAGTACCCGGTTCCGGAGGCGTCCCCCCGGTCGGTGCAGGTCCACTCCGGCCGGCCGGCCAGTCGCCACGACAGCCAGTCGTGCGGCAGCAGTACCCTGTCGAGACGTTCGACCAGCCACGGTTCGTTCTCGGCCAACCAGGCCAGTTTGGTCAGGGTGAAACTCGCGACCGGCACGACGCCGGTGCGTTCGGCCAGATTCCGCGCACCGTGTCGTTCGACCAGTTCCCGCGCCTGTGGGGCCGATCTCGTGTCGTTCCACAGCAGCGCCTCGCGCAGCGGAGCCCTCTCGCCGTCCAGCGCGACCATCCCGTGCTGCTGACCGGCCACGGAGACCGCCTCCACCGCACCGGGGGAGCGGGCGAGGGCCTGCCGTGTGGCCTCCAGGCAGGCGCGCCACCACACGGCCGGGTCGATCTCGGTTCCCGACGGGTGCGGAGACCTGCCCTCGGAGACCACCGTTCCCTCTTCGGCCTCGACCACCACGGCCTTGGTGGATTGGGTGGACGAATCGATACCCAGTACGAACACGCCGTGTCCTCCTCGTCGTACACCACGGGGCGGGAGACCACACCGGGCGCGGACCGGAGAGCGGTCCGCGCCCGGTGTGGTCGTTCACTCCGGACGTCGTTCTCAGTGAACTCCCATGAGGTGCTCCAGCGCGAGCTGGTCGAGGCGTTCGTAGTGCATGGCTCGTCCGCCGGCCTCCTCCGGGTCGAAGCCGGTCCGCTCGGCGAGCAGTTCCTCCGGCTTCTCCCCGGGCCCCAGGGTGGGCTCGGCCAGCTCGGTGACGCGGGCCGCCTCCAGGGCGGCCCGCACCCGGGGGTCGGCCCGGAAGGCGGCCACCCGGTCCCGCAGGATCAGGTAGTTGCGCATGCACCCCTGCGCGGCGGTCCACACCCCCGCCTCGTCCTCGGTGCGGGAGGCCTTGAAGTCGAAGTGTCGCGGCCCCTCGTAGCCCGATCTCTCCAGCAGGTCCACGGTGAAGAAGGCGTTTTTGAGATCCCCCGCTCCGAAACGCAGGTCCTGGTCGAACTTGGCCCCGCGCTGTCCGTTGAGGTCGAGGTGGAACAGTTTGCCCGCCCACAGCGCCTGGGCGATCCCGTGCACGTAGTTGAGTCCGGCCATCTGCTCGTGGCCCACCTCGGGGTTGACCCCGACCATCTCCGGGTGTTCGAGCCGTTCGATGAACGCCAGCACGTGCCCCACGGTGGGAAGCAGCATGTCCCCGCGCGGCTCGTTGGGTTTCGGCTCCAGGGCCAGCCGCAGCTCGTAGCCCCGGTCGCGGATGAACTCGCAGATCAGGTCGATGCCCTCCCGGTAACGCTCCAGGGCGTTGTAGGTGTCGATCGCTGCCTCGGACTCGGAGCCCTCCCGGCCGCCCCAGGCCACGAAGGTGCTGGCGCCGAGTTCGGCGGCGAGTTCGACGTTGCGCAGTACCTTGCGCAGGGCGAAGCGCCTGATGTCCCGGTCGTTGGCGGTCAGCGCGCCGTCCTTGAACACCGGGTGTCCGAACAGGTTGGTGGTCACCATCGGCACCGTGAGTCCGGCCGTCTCGACCGCCTCCCGGAACCGGGTCACCGCCTCCTGCCGCTGTCCCTCCGGAGCCCCGAACGGGATCAGGTCGTCGTCGTGGAACGTGACCCCCCAGGCTCCCAGCTCGGCCAGCTTGTGCACGGTACGTACCGTGTCTCTTATACCCATCTGACGCGGCCGAC